>NZ_PDDW01000001.1:4800000-6376570 GCF_002554515.1 Nocardia sp. FDAARGOS_372
GCCACGCGCGACCCGGCCGGCGGCAGCCTCGGCGCCCTCAGCCCGGCGCGCCGCCGTACACCGCGCCGCCGCGCAGCACCAGGTCGAGCAGCGGTTCGCGCAGCCGCAGCAGCCCGTCCAGATCGTCGGCGGCGATCCGGGCGGTCACCATCGCGCTCACCGCGGCGGCGAACGCCACGCAGGCGAAACGCTGCGCGTCGGTGCGGGCATCGAGCACCTCCGCGATCAGCTCCACGAAGGAGGCCTGTAGCTGGGCCCGCTTGGCCAGCGCCTTGGAGCCGACCGCGTACACCTCCACCAGGTACAGCCGGGCATAGGCCGGGTCCTCGGCCAGCCCCTCGATGTAGGCGTCGAGCAAGCGTTCCATGCGCTCGAGATCCGGCCGGCCCACCGGGGCGTCGGCGCGCCGCTGCGCCGCCGCCGCGATCCGCGCCACCAGCCGCTCGACGGCGCGCTCGTAGGCGGCTTCGAAACAGTCCTCCTTGGACCGGAACTGCTCGTAGAAGGTCTCCCGGGAGACTCCGGCGCGCTTGAGCACCGCCGCCACCGAGGTGCCCACATATCCTTCGGCCGCCATCGCGTCGGCCATCGCGTCCAGGATCCGATCGCGCTGTGAGGCGATCACCTGTTCCCGCGGCAGCCCGTGGCGTCCGCGGGGAAGCTGCCTGGCGCTGCCTGCCTTTCGCTGCATGGGTCGATTTTCACCGGACGGTTGGAGGGAGCCGTGGGCGGGGGCGGCCGAGGCACGGGTTAGGGTGCCATTGACGAAGGGCCAATTGGCTGTCACGAACGAGAGGACCATCGTGGAGATTTCGGGTTCCGCCGCCATCATCACCGGAGGTGCATCCGGCCTGGGCGCCGCCACCGCCAAGCGCTTCGCCGAGCTGGGGGCCACCGTCTTCGGCCTGGACATCCCCGCCTCGATCGAGCGTGCGGGTGACAACGTGCCCGCCGGCGTCACCCTGATCCCGGCCGACGTCACCAGCAACGACGAAGTCGCCGCCGCCGTCGCGCAGGTCGTCGAGTCCGGTGCGCCGCTGCGCATCGTGGTCAACTGCGCCGGTGTCGGCTGGGCCGGACGCATCCTGTCCAAGAACGGCCCGCACGACCTCGAGCTCTTCCGCACCGTCATCACGGTCAACCTGCTCGGCACCTTCAACGTGATGCGCCTGGCCGCCGACGCCATCGCCAAGACCGACCCGGTCGACGAGTACGGCCAGCGCGGCGTCGTCATCAACACCGCCTCCGTCGCCGCGTTCGAGGGCCAGATCGGCCAGATCGCGTACTCCGCGTCCAAGGGCGGCGTGCACGGCATGACCGTGCCTGCCGCGCGTGACCTCGCCCAGTTCGGTATCCGGGTGAACACCATCGCCCCCGGCATCATCGACACCCCGATGCTGGCCGGTGTCACCGAGGAATACCGCAAGGGCCTCGAGGCGGGTGTGCCCTTCCCCTCGCGTCTGGGCCGTCCCGACGAGTACGCGCAGCTGTCGCAGTACATCGTCGAGCACGACTACCTCAACGGCGAGACCATCCGCATGGACGGCGCGCTGCGCATGGCGCCGCGCTGATCTCTCGTCCGGGCAGCATCGCTCGTACCGACGGCCGTCGCCGATTCCCTTCGGCGACGGCCGTCGTCGTGTCAGGCCGCCGGTTTGTGGCCGATGCCGAGCAGGGCGGTGGTCGTCAACGGCATGTTCGGCCGATAGTGCTCGTCCAGGTGGGCGCGCATGATCGCCGCCCGCCGCTCCCACTCCCGCTCGCCGACCTCGCGACGCAACAGGGTCAGCGGCGCGCTGCCGCGCACCATCTGCGCGAGCAGATCGGCACCGTCGGCGTAGGCCACCGAGTGGGTGTGCCGCTGGATGGAGACTCCGGCGAAGCCCGCTTCGCGCATCTCGGTGGCGAAGACCTCCGGGTTCTCCAGGTTCAGGTAGTTCGGCTGCGGCTCCTGGATCGACGGGTCGGCCGCGCGCAGTGCCGCGAAGACCATCCGCATCAGCGTCGATTCCAGTACCGGCGCCCAGCTCGACACCACGGCGACCCCGCCGGGCCGCAGCACCCGGAACATCTCGCCGAAACCCTTGCGGCGGTCGGGAAAGAACATCAGGCCGAACATCGAGAACGCCGCGTCGAATCGGTCGTCGGTGAACGGCAGGCGCTGGCCGTCACCGACGGTGGCGCGAATGTTGTCGATTCCCTCCGCGCGCGCCCGCGCGGTCAGCAGGCGCACCATCTCCTCGGAGAAATCGATGGCCGCCACCTCGGCGACCTGGCGGGCGGCGGGCAGGCTGAGGGTGCCGGGACCGGCGGCCACGTCGAGCACCCGCGCGTGCGGGCCGGGCGCCACGAGTTCGAGGGCGCGCGCCGAGAACGGTTCCAGCAGAGCGTGTGTGGTTTCGGCATAGCCGTCGGCGACCAGATCCCAGGGTTCCGGTGCCGCGAACGGATGTGCGGACATGTGTGCCGTGTTCCTTTCGACCGACACAGGCTATCCGGGTAACCCTTGCGCAAACTCGGCGGGAGTACCGAAAACGCTGTGTCGCTGTCGATTAGGCGTGCACGTCGGTCCGCATCGGCGCCCCGTGCGGTTCCCGTCAGGCGGCCAGCAACATGGCGAGCACCGCGGTGTCCGGGTCGCTGATCGGGTCCAGCCCGACCCGGCTCACCAGCGAGGTCACCGTACCGTCGGATTCGGCCTCGGCCCAGGCGGCTCGGTGCTCGAGGCCCAGATGCGGCACACCGGGCAGCAGCACGCAGCCCGACGCGGCGCCGGCACATTCCGGCAGCGAGGGGCGCGTCTCCGACGGCGGGTGCAGCATCAGCAGGGCGGGCGGCACATGCTCGGCGAAACGGCCCGGCTCGACGGCTTCCTCGCCGAGCACCGGCCCCTCGGCCATCACCAGGCCCACCGTGCCCGGCTGAGGATCGTCGGGCAGTTCCTCGCGCACCCCGAACACGGTGGTGGTGGGCAGCAGGCCGGGCAACGAGGCGACTCGCACCGCGAGCACGAGCACCTGGGCCCACTCCTTGGTGGTGTCGGGCCAGCGTCCGGAGATGACGAAACCGCGCAGGGAGCCGCGGGAGTGGAAGGGGGTGATCCCGATCGAGGTGTCGCTGCTCGTCATGTCTGCCTCCCGAACTGGTATCGAACCGGGGCGGCCGTTGCCCGTTTCCGTGGGTTGCCCGTTTTCCGTGGATTCAGAGAATGACGCAGAGGTCATTTGGCACACAAGTACCAATGAGTGCCAGCCGGGGCCGGGGAAACGAAAAAGTCGCGGCCGCCCCGATGCCGGGGCGGCCGCGACCGTCGAGCTGTCAGCGGATCCGGGTCAGAAGACCAGGCCCTTGCCCTGGTTCACGGCGCGGGCGAAGCGATCCTGCACGTCGGCCCAGTTCACCACGTTCCAGAACGCGGTCACGTAGTCGGCCTTGACGTTCTTGTACTGCAGGTAGAAGGCGTGCTCCCACATGTCGACCTGCAGCAGCGGGATGATGCCGAGCGGCACGTTGGCCTGCTGATCGTAGAGCTGGAAGGTCAGCAGCTTCTGGCCCAGCGTGTCGTAGCCCAGCACTGCCCAGCCCGAGCCCTGCAGGCCGTTGGCCGCGGCGGTGAACTGCGCGCGGAACTTGTCGAACGAGCCGAACTGGTCGTCGATCGCGGCGGCGAGCTCACCGACCGGCTTGTCACCGCCGTTCGGGGACAAGTTCTTCCACCAGATCGAGTGGTTGACGTGGCCACCGAGGTGGAAGGCCAGGTTCTTCTCGTACAGGAAGATGGCGCTGTGGTCGCCGGACTCCCGGGCGGCCTCCAGCTTCTCCAGCGCCTGGTTGGCGCCGGCGACGTAGGCGGCGTGGTGCTTGGAGTGGTGGAGCTCGTTGATCTGCCCGGAGATGTGGGGCTCCAGAGCGCTGTAGTCGTAGTCCAGATCTGGCAGCGTGTACTCAGCCACGATGTCCCTTCCTCGATGTCGGGCTGTGGCGCCCGGATTATGAGCGCTTCCAACCATCATTCGTACACCCGCTCGGTACCAACTCGCCCGCTCGCCCCCGTGTTCCGGGTACGGCCGACGAATTCTCGCCGATCTTGGTTCGCGGTGCGCACGATGTCAATCGCACCGGGGCCGGGCCGGGCGGGACTACAGCTGCGGCACGATGCCCGATTGCAGAGTGCGTGGATCGGCCGCGTCGTGCGCCTGCCACCACCGGGTGCCGCAGGCGATGAACTCCGCCAGCGGGATCTCGGTGCCGTCCGGGTCGTGAATGGTGATCGCGTCGAACCACACCCGCACGTCCAGTTCGCGCGGGTCGATGCCCTCCTCCTGGGAGAACTCCAGCACGTGCGGGCTGATCCGGTTGTCGATCGTGGTGTCGAAGCTGAGCAGCTCGCGCCACAGCGCCCAGCCGCTGTCGTCGACGTCGATGTACTCCCAGCCGTGCAGCCGGGCGCCGCCGAAGCTGCGGATCGCCTCGGCAGTTCCTCGAGGCGCAGCGGCAGCACCTGCGGCGGGACGTCGCCCCAGGCGTGTACCCGTAGCGAGGCCGCGATCCGGCTGACGCCGGTGAAGGTGAGCCGGACCCGGCGTTCGTGCGGCGCGGCCTCGTCCTCGGCGAGTGTCAGTACCGACAGGTCGAGGCAGAGCCGGGCGCCGTCGGTGTCGACCTCGGCGCCGAGGCAGGCGGCCTCGGCCAGCGCGGTGTTGAGTCCCTGTGCGTCGAATCCATCGCGTGACCCCCTGCTCCGGTTCATGGCGCCAGGCTAACCAGAGCAGCGGCTCCGATCCGGGATTTCCGATATTCGCTACGGTTCTCGTTTTTTTGTGGAACCGAACCGGCGGTACCGGCGTCCAAGTAGATGTCGGGACCCGCACGACCGCGGTTCCGAGGCGGCGACGGATGATCGCTCCGGGATGTTCAGGAGGGGAGTCCCGGATCGGTCGTCCGCCACGCCCGCTTCACCGGGTCGCGTGGGTCCCGATCTCCCCGGCACGTCCGTCGTCGTTCGCCGCGTGTTTGCTTATAGTTCCATCCTGTGAATGGCCGGGCCGCGATAGCGGCCGCCTGTGGATCAGGTTGTGGATTATGTGGATAACTTCGACGGAGATATGCACAGGTCCGGTGGAACGGGGCACGGCCCGGCTATCGTTCGGGTAACCGTACTCGCGGCCCGGTACGGCGGATGTCCCGCTACCGCTGGTCATGCCCTGCCCCGGTACTCCCCGGCGCCGTGGCACGCATGGCAGGATCGAAACCGTGACTAGCTCCGAAATTCCGTCGGTGCAGGTGGACGAGGTCCCCGGTGCGTTCGACACGGGCCGCCCGGAGGGGGCGATCCTGCTCGACGTGCGCGAGGACGACGAATGGCAGCAGGGTCACGCGCCGGGCGCCGTTCACATCCCGATGGCCGACGTGCCCGCGCGCACCGACGAGCTGGACTACGACGCCGAGGTCTATGTGATCTGCCGGCAGGGTGGCCGCTCGATCGAGGTGGTCAAGTACCTGACCCACATCGGGTACGAAGCCGTGCACGTCAGCGGTGGCATGGTGGCCTGGCAGCGGACCGGCCGCCCGCTGGTGGCCGAGGGCGACCGGCAGGCGAAGATCTACTGACGACGAAGGGCGAGGTGCACGGGTGAGTACGGTGGTGCAGCCGTGTGCGCGATGCGGCGCACGATGGGCGGTCCAGTCGACACCGTTGCACTGGTGTCCGCGCTGCCGCGGCGTGCTGCTCTCGCCCGGCCCGATCGACGCGCCACCGCAACGCCGCAACTATCGATGGGTCGCCCGCAAGCCCGACCACCGCGTCCGCAAGCCCGGCGGCATCGGCCCGGCCGCGCCGACACCCACCCCGCGCTATCGGGAGATCCCGCGCTGGGGTCTGCACGATCTGCCACCGCCCGCACCCGCCGCGGCCCGGTCCCGGCTCGACGATTTCGCGTCCAACACCGAACGCCTGCTGATACTCACCGCGTGGCTGTTCGGGCTGGCGGCCCTGGCCGAGGTACTGCGGTATCTGATCCTGCTGCGCAACCGCACGCGGCTGATCCATCCGTTCGTGCTGACCCTCTCCGATGTCTTCGTCTGGGCCACCGGCCTGGCCGCGGTCGTCTTCGCCCTCGGCACCGCGGTGGCCCTGGCCGGCTGGCTGATCCGTACCCGCCGCGCGACCTACGCGCGCACCGGTCACGCCGAT
The DNA here is from genome assembly GCF_002554515.1 of Nocardia sp. FDAARGOS_372. Lineage (NCBI taxonomy): Bacteria > Bacillati > Actinomycetota > Actinomycetes > Mycobacteriales > Nocardiaceae > Nocardia > Nocardia sp. FDAARGOS_372. The sequence continues at coordinate 4,806,194 of NZ_PDDW01000001.1, forward strand.
CCGCGCGCGCCGTATGCGATCCTGCTCGGTTGCCTGGTGCCCGTGGTCAATCTGCTGTGGCCGGGGGTCTACCTGGCCGAACTGGCCACCGCGACCGGTGATCCGCGCGCCGAGCGGGCGGTGCGGATCTGGTGGTGCGCCTGGGTGGGCAACGGTGTGCTGGTGGCGGCGGCGCTGCTGTGGCGGACCGCCGACTCCCTGCAGGCGCAGGCCGACGGGGTGGCGTTCACCGCCCTCACCGACGCCGTCGCGGCGGCCGTCGCGGTGCTCACGCTGGCGGTGGTCCGGCTCTTCGATGGCCGGGATCTGCGCGGACGTGCCAGGATGGCGCGGCGATGGGTGGTCGCCACCGACCCCGCGGTGCCGGTGATCGAACCGGTGCACCCGGGCGGTGCCCGCCGGGAGGCGGAGCCTGCCGCCGCGGCGGCCCGGGATGCGGACGACGCCGGGGTGACCGAGGATCGGGTGACCGAGGATCGACAGATCGCGCACGGCGCCGAGGACCGTGCGCAGGAGGAGGTTGTGGCCAAGTGAGCCAGGGCAATCGCGCACCGTTCGTGGTCGCGCACCGGGGAGCGTCGGCGGCGCTGCCCGAGCACACTCTCGCGGCGTACGAACTCGCGCTGCAGGAGGGCGCCGACGGCGTGGAGTGCGATGTCCGGCTCACCAGGGACGGCCACCTGGTCTGCGTGCACGATCGCACGGTCGACCGCACCTCCTCCGGTACCGGCCCGGTCAGCGAGATGACCCTGGCCGAGCTGAAGGCCCTCGACTTCGGCGCCGACGGCACACCCGCCTCGGTGCTCACCCTCAGCGAGCTGATCGAACTGGTGCTGGACTGGCGCAGCAGGCCGACCAAGCTGTTCATCGAAACCAAGCATCCGGTGCGCTACGGCGCCCTGGTGGAGAACAAGGTGCTGGCCGAGTTACAGCGCTACGGCATCGCCACCCCGGCCTCGGCCGATCACTCCCGCGCCGTGGTCATGTCGTTCGCGGCCACCGCGGTGTGGCGGATCCGGCGCGCGGCCCCGCTGCTGCCGACCGTCCTGCTCGGGGAGTCGTCGCGGTACCTGGGCGGCGGCGCGGCCACCACCGTCGGCGCCACCGCCGTCGGCCCCTCGGTGAAGACCCTGCGCGAACACCCCGAACTGGTGGACAAGGCGGCCGCGGCGGGCCGGGCCACCTACTGCTGGACCGTCGACGAACCCGCGGACGTGCGGCTGTGCGCCGATCTGGGCGTCAGCTGGGTCGCGACCAACCATCCCGGCCGCACCAAGGCGCTGCTCGCGGCGGCCTGATCGGCGCGCCGGGCGCGTTGCGGGTGTGGCCATCGGCCCCGTGTAGGTTGTGCGCTCGTGGGAAAGAGCAAGCGCAACAGTCCGAAGCCCGGAGGGAACCGGGCCCAGCGTCTCGCCGAGCGCAAGGCCGCGCTGGAGCAGGCCGCCCAGGTCGTCACCCGGCCGTTCGAGGGTCTGGCCGCCGAATGCGATCTGGTCGCCCTGCGTGAGTTCGTGCCGTCGGCCACCGCGACGCTGCCGTTGCAGCCGGGCGTGGCCCCCGAGCGCGAGGTCGTGCTCGGCACGGTGCTGCCCGGTGCCGTGGCGGCATTGGTGCGCGCCGGGGAACCGCCGGTCGGCTACGTGGGCGCGCAGGTGCAGTTCCAGGGTGCCGACGCCGGTGCGGACCTGGCGGCCGCGATCCTGTGGACCCAGTCGGCCGAGGCGGGGGATTCGCTGACCTCGGTCGAGAGCATCGCGGGCGGGCCGCGCCTGACCGACGTGATCGACCCGAACGCCTCCCTCGACCTCACCGTGCACCAGGACTTCGACTGGTGGGTGCCCGAAGGCGTCACCCCGGACCCGCAGGTGGCCGCGACCATCGAGCAGGCCAAGCAGGCGATCATGCCCTCGGCGCGGCTGGACCTCGGCGCGGACGTCGTCGGCGCCGCCTGGTGGGTGGACGCGGGGGAGAAGGCGCACGTGCGCTGGGTCCGCCCGGAGGACGAGGACGCGCTGATGCTGGCGCTGGCCCGGGTGCACGCCGCCGGTGGGCTGCACATGGGCGAGGGCTCTCGCTTCGCCGGGTCGTTCCGCACGCACGGGCTGCTCGTGCCGGTGTTCGACCTCGATCCCGAGCGGCATCCCAGCGAATGGGTGGAGCCGGCCCGGGAATTCGGCGTCCGGCTGGCCGACGCCCTCGCCGTGGACACTCCGCTGACGGCCGACGAGCGGCGTTCCCGCGACGGACTGCGCTCGCGGCAGGTCACCCTGCGCTGAGAAATCAGTGGCGAAAAGTTTGTGAAAACGCCTTCTTTCTGATCCGGCCTGGGTTAGGTTCGTTCCGTCGCCGCGAGGTGACACCGGGACGGGAAACCCGACCCGGCTGATGAGGAAAGTAGGAACATCATGGACGCCATTCTCGCGCTGCTCACCACGCTGCTCAGCTCCCTGAGCGCTGAGTGACGGACGGTTTCACGATGCGACAGGCCCGGCTCGTCCTCGAACGAGCCGGGCCTGTTTGCTCCCGCGGTTACGGCGGCCGGAATTACACCGAGCCACCGGCGACCGACGGGGCGTAGGACGCGTCGGCCGGACCGCTCATCTCCCTGGCCACGAAATCCTCCAGGTCGAACAGATTCGACCCGGCGCGGTCGGCGATGTTGAGCAGGGTGGTCATGTTCGCGACCTCCTCGACCTGCTCCTTCAGGAACCACTGCATGAATTGCTCGCCGAGGTAATCGCCTTCTTCCCTGGCGGTGCTGGCGAGCCGGATGATCTGCTCGGTGACCGTCTTCTCCTGCGCCAGCGCCAGGGCGATCGGCTCGCGGGCGGTCTCGAAATGCGACTTTGCCGCATCGATGCCGGACAGCTCGACGCTGATATCGCGGTCCAGGAAGTACTGGACGATCATCAGGGCGTGATTGCGTTCCTCGACCGCCTGGCGGTAGAAACGCTTGGCCAGCTGCGGCAGATCCGCATTGTCGAACCACACCGCGATCGCGATGTACTGGTGTTCGGCATTGAATTCATGCCGGATCTGGTCGTGAAGCAGGCTGTGGAATTTGCTGCGCGGGTTCTCCGGATGACTGGACATGTTCCCGACATTAACGCTGGTCAGAGCGCTTGTCATCCAAGTACACCCTAATTGAGGATAGTATTGCCTAATTAAATGTGCCCTGCCCCAGCCATTTTCGGAGCGGTGGGGTCGGCGCCTTTCCCGGGCTTCAGTTCCCGCGCCACGAACTCCTCGACATCGAACAGATTTCCGCCCCGGCGCTCCAGCACCGACAGCAGTGTGGTCATTCCGGCGACCGCGTCCAGCTGCTCGCGCAGGAACCACTGCATGAACTGTTCGCCGAGGTAGTCCGCCGAATCCCGGGCGGCGGCGGTCAGCGCGGTCACCTCGTCGGTGTAGGCGCGCTCGGCGGCGAGCAGCAGCGCGACCGCCTCCCGCTCGGAGTCGAAGTCGGACTGCACACCGTCGAGCCCGCCGACCCGGACGGGCAGGTCGCGGTCGAGCAGGTACTGGACCATCCGCAGGGCGTGCCCGCGGTGGTGTTCGTGGCGCAGATAACAGTGGCCGGCCAGCCGGGGCAGTCGGCGGACGTCGAAGTAGACCGCGCCCGCCAGGTACTGCTGCGCGACGGTGAAACCGCGCCGGATCTGTGCGTTCAACAATGCCGGAAACGCCTCGGCGACTTCACTTCCGCTCATGCTCCGACGCTACCGCGTGAGCAGGTCGTCCGGAATCTGCCTGTCGTCGGCGAGTGCCTCGAAGAACGCCCCGGCCCGGTTCTTGTCCCACAACACCACGTTGCCGCTGCCGGAGACGTCGTCGAAGCCGCCGACGGGCACGGTGGTCGCCACGGTGTCGCCCCGCATCGCCCAGCCGAGCCTGCCCAGATCCCACAGGTGATCGCCCTCGTCGACCTTCAACGACCGCGCGATGTCCGACGCCAACGGCCACAGCGTGAACGGGTTGGCCAGGGTCGAGGCGCTGGTGGCCTTCTCCAGCAGGGCGGACATGAACAGGCGCTGGTTGTTCATCCGGTCGATGTCGGCCAGCGCGGTGGCGCGGGTGCGCACGAAGCCGAGCGCCTGCGGCCCGTCGAGCTCCTGGCAGCCCGCAGGCAGATCGATGCCCGCCAGCGGATCGTCGATCGCCTGCGGCAGGCACACCTCGATGCCGCCGAGGGTGTCGACCACGTTCGCGAAACCGGCGAAGCCGATCTGCGCGTAGTGGTCGATGCGCAATCCGGTCGCGATTTCGACGGTCTGCACCAGCAGCTGCGGGCCACCGAGCGCGAACGAGGCGTTGAGCTTGTCGCGGCCGTGGCCCGGGATGCTCACGTAGGAGTCGCGCGGCAGGCTGACCAGGGTGGTCTTCCCGGAGCGGGGGATGTGCACCAGCATAATCGTGTCGGTGCGCTCCGGGCCCACCTCGCCACCGGTGGCCAGCTCCTGTTCCTGTTCGGCGGTCAGTCCGCCGCGGCCGTCGGAGCCGACCAGCAACCAGTTCGTGCCGGGGGTGTCGCCGACCCGATCGGCATACCCGGCGAGCGCGTCGATCCTGGTGAGTTTGCCGTCCAGGTGGATGACACCGGCCACGGAACCGATCACCAGCACCAGCAGGAAGATCAGGAACCAACGGAACGGGTGCCGCTTGCGGCGCGGGCGCGGCGGGCGCGGCGCCGGGTCACGCCTGCGCGGCGGGGCGGCCGGCGGTGGCGGCGGGACGGGCCTGCGCGGCGGCCGGTGCGCGCGGGGATCCTCGAAGGGCTCCGGCGTCTGCGTGGGCGCGTGGTCGGTCCGGCGCAGCCGGGGCGGCGGTTCCTGGGGTACCTGCGAGTACGCCAGCGGTTGGTGCGGCGCGGCGTCGCGGTACAGCTTCTTCGTCGGCTCGACGGGGCGCGGCGGGGGAGCGGGCCGGTGGCTGGGCGCGCCGTGGCCCGGGTCGGCCGCGCGCGGATCACGCTGGTGCGGCATGCCGGGGCGGCCCTGCGGCGGCGGCACCCGGCGCGTCCGCGCGTTGCGGGGGTCGTCGCCGTTCATCACCCGTCGACTCTACTGTCCGGCGGTGCGGAAAGGGGACTGGTCGCAGACCGCCCGCCCGCTCACGGCAGCCAGCCCACACGTCCGCGCAACGCCACGTATCCGAGGTAGGCCACCGCGTCGATGGTGGCGTGCGCGATCACCAGCGGCCACAGCTTGTTCGTCCGCTGCCAGTAGCGGCCGAAGATCAGGCCCATCACCAGGTTCCCCAGCCCGCCGCCGAGCCCCTGGTAGAGGTGGTAGCTGCCGCGCAGCAGTGCCGAGGCCAGCACAGCCGAGTTGGCCGACCAGCCCAGCTGCCGCAGCCGGGTCAGCAGATAGCCGACGACCAGCACCTCCTCGGCGACCGAATTCGCGCAGGCCGACAGCAGCAGCACCGGCAGCCGCCACCAGTGCTCGTCCAGGGAACTCGGCACGATGGTCACGCTGACCCCCATCGCGTGCGCGACCAGGTACAGCCCGAGCCCGGGCAGCCCGATGACCGCCGCCAGCACCAGCCCCGGCGGCAGATCGACGCGCGGTCGCGGGCGGCCGAGCCCGATCAGCTTGGGTCCGATCCCGCTGCGCCACAGCAGATACAGCCCGAGCGCCGCCCACGCGGCCAGCCGCAGCACGCCGACGAGCTGGAAGAGCAGGTCCAGCAGGGAATTGCTCGAGCGAGAGGCATTGAGCGCCACCGTCCGGCCGCCGAGGCCCTCCGGGGAGAGGGCGCTGTCCAGCAGCGCGAGCGCCGCGCCGAATCCGCTCAGCCCGAAGGTGACCACCAGGACGATCGCGATTTCCAGGCGGATCGCCGACCGCTCCCGATCGGTGGGCTCGGACTCCTCGCGGCGGGCGGGCGACTCGGCTGGCATGCCCCCGAATCTAGGCGGCGCGGAATCCGGGCGGCGCGGCAAGTCGGGGCCGCGTGCCCGGTGCGATGGTCAGATCCGGCGCAATCCGTTGAGGAAGGGGCAGCCGGCCAGCGCCCGCACCGCCCGGCTCAGCGCCTCGACGTCGTCGACGGGCGCGGTGAACGGCAACCGCACGTCGTGGTCGCCGTCGTGGCCTTCGACGCGCAGGGTCAGGCCGTAGCGGTCGATGGCCAGCGGGTGCACGGCGCCGGTCTGCAGCCGCGGCGGCAGGTGCCGGGCCAGTTGCTCGAGGATGTCGGGGTGGTCGGCGTCGAGGTGTTGCAGCCAGGCCGACTCCATCTGGCAGAACGGATCCGGCTGGGCCGAGCGGAGTTCCTCCACGCGCACCGATTCCGCGCCGGTCGCGTCGGCCATCACCGCGGTGTCGATCACCAGCCGCAGCAGGGTGGCGCCGTGGCCGACGTCGAGCAGTTCCGGGTGCGGGAACTCCTTGGCGACCTCGCCGGCCAACGCCCGCTGCGCCGACTGCGGCACCGTGCGCACCGCACCGCGCAGCCAGACCAGCGCCCGCACCGGCTCGCGCAGCGGCAGCGGCGCGTGATCGGTGAGCTCGAGCACCGCCGCGGCGCCACCCGGCCCCGAGTTCGCCGTCAGCACGGCGGCCACCGACCCCGCGGGCACGGCGATCACCACGTCGCCGCACTGGCGCAGGTGATGCACCGAGGTCGGCGTGGGGTCGATGCCGGGCAGGGCGAGCACGGCCTGTTCCGCGTGTGCGCAGGCGCTGCGCACCCGTTCGGCAGTGCTCGGCGCGAGGACGGGATTCGGCATGCGGACCTCCGGAAGGATGCGGCGGCGATTTAGGTAAACCTAAGCTAAGTGAGGAAGGTGTGATCTGCAACCCTTACGCGCGGCCGCGTCCGCACCGCCGCCGAGCGGCGACGCCGCGGGGGATACCGTGGCCGGGTGGCCGATGCACCGACTCCCGCAGGTAACCCGCCGCACGAGCCCGTCCTCGTCACCCTCAGCACCCCGGCCCGTCGCAGCCTCGTGGCGGGACTGGTCCGCCCGGTGACGCCGCGACCGGAGGCTCCCGTTCTGCACGCCGACGGCAGCGACGCCGAGGTCGCCGACTTCCTCGCCGCCATCGCTCACGCCGAGACCGGCTACCTCGCCCGCACCGACAGCGGCCCGCGCGCGCTGGCCGTGGTCGCCGCCACCGCCGCCGCACTGTGCGGAGAGGACATCCGCGCCGCCCTCGCCGCGCCGGACCTCGCCTTCCTGACCGCCCTGAAACCGCCCGCGATCGAGGCGGTCCGCGGCGTGTTGCTGGCGGTGGAGACCGAGCAGCCCGAGGCGGTCCGCGCCGCACTCGCGGTCCTGGAACCCTGACCGGAAGCGCGCGAACGCGGCCGTTCGCGGCCCGGTCGCGGAAAGCGGGGGCGCGCGGTCACAGAAATTCAATACAGTCGTAGTCGTGCCGCGTATCGCCTACTTCGGACCCACCGGAACGTTCACCGAGATGGCCCTGGCCGAGCTCGAATCCTCCGGCCATTTCGATGGCCCCGTCGAGCGGGTCGCCGCCCCGTCGCAACCGGCGGCGCTGGATCTGATCCGATCCGGCGCCGTCGAGGGCGCCGTGGTGCCGATCGAGAGCTCGATCGAGGGCTCCATCTCGGCCACCCTCGATTCGCTGGCGATCGGCCCGCGGCTGCAGATCGTGGCCGAGACCGAGCTGGAGGTCAGTTTCGAGATCCTGGCCAGGCCGGGCACCACGCTGGCCGACGTACGCACGCTGGCGGCGTTCCCGGTGGCGGCGGCGCAGGTGCGGATGTGGGTCGAGCGCACGCTGCCGCAGGTGCGGATGTACACCTCGGCGTCCAACGCGGCGGCGGCCGAGGACGTGGTGGCCGGGCACGCGGAGGCGGCGGTGTCGACGGCGTTGGCCGGCCAGCGGCTCGGCCTGGTGGCGCTGGCTTCGAAAGTGGTCGACTACGAGCAGGCGGTGACCCGCTTCGTGCTGGTGCGCCGCCCCTGCGTGGCACCGCCCGCCACCGGCGCCGACCGCACCTCGATCGTGCTGGAACTGCCGAACGTGCCCGGCTCGCTGATGCGGGCGTTCGCCGAGTTCGCCACCCGGGGCATCGACCTCACCCGCATCGAATCGCGGCCGACCCGAACGGGTCTGGGCACCTATCGGTTCTATCTGGATTGCGTCGGCCACATCGACGACGCCGCGGTCGCCGAGGCATTGAAGGCGCTGCACCGGACCGCTCGCATCCGGTTCCTCGGCTCGTGGCCCGCGACCTCCGCGACCGGCACGCCACCACCCTCGGACGAGGAGGCGGCGCAGTGGCTGACGCAGCTACGGAAGGGAGTGGCGGACCTATGACGGGGGCGGGTTCCGCGGGCAGGCTGATCCTGGTCCGGCACGGCGAGACCGAGGGCAACGTGGCCAAGCTGCTGGACACCAGGGTGCCCGGCCTGCCGTTGACCGAACGCGGTGCGGCGCAGGCGAAGACGTTCGGCTCGACGCTGCTGACGCCGCCGCGGGTGCTGTTCACCTCGGAGGCGCTGCGAGCCAGGCAGACCGCGAGTTTCATCGAGGCCGCGACCGGAGTGGCCGCGTCGGTGCTCGAGGGTGTGCACGAGGTGCAGGCCGGTGACCTGGAGGGCCTCAACGACGAAGAGGCGCACCGTACCTTCCAGCGCATCTACCGGGCCTGGCACGAAGGCGATCTGAAGGTGGCGGTGCCCGGCGGCGAATCCGGCGCGGACGTACTGGACCGGTTCCTGCCCGTGATCGAGGACCTGCGGCAGCGTTTCCTCGATCCGGAGGCCAACACCGGCGATGTGCTGCTGGTGAACCACGGCGCGGCCATGCGCCTGGTCGCGCGCACGCTGACCGGGGTCGGCCCGCCGTTCACCACGAACAACCACCTGGACAACACCGAGACCATCGAGCTGGTGCCGCGTCTGGACGGCGGCTGGGAATGCGTGCGGTGGGGCAGGTTCGTGCCACCGTTCGGGTACGAGGTGTCGCCGACCGCCGATGATCCGATGGGCTGAGCAGTTCCGACGGGCTGAGCGGTTCCGACGGGCCGAGCAGATCCGACGGGCTGATCGGCCGCGGCAGTGGGCCGCGGCTCAGATCGGTTCGGTGACGACCGGCGGGAACTTCTCGCGCTCGGGCAACGAGTCGATGAGATCTTGGATCGCGGTCCGCAGCCGGGCCGTGGTGCCGCTGCTGATCGAGGTCCATTTGGTGCCGTCGTCGGCGACGCTGGCGGTCAACACGATCCGGCCGCCCCTGGTGTCGAACACGGCGACGTGGCTGTCGGCGATCTCGCGGGTGCCGTCGCCGTAGACCACCCCGGAAATCTGGGTGTGCGAACGGATCTCGACCAGCGCGGAGGCCAGGGTCTGCACGTCCCGGGCGGGCTGGCAGACCTTGGCGAGCCGATTCGCGGTGGCCGCGGAGTCCCCGGCGTCGCCGAAAATCGGGGCGAGCAACTCGGTTTGGGCGTTCATGCTCTCCAGTTCGAGCGGCTCGGCCGAACCGAGCGCGGCGACGAGCGGACCCGGCAGGTCCTCGTCCACCTCGTCGACCACGTAGGACTGCGGCCCGCGCAGGGCGACGACGGCCATGTCGTCGCCCTGCGCCAGGCACATCCTGCTGACCTGCCCCTCGACGACCAGGCGCAACGCCAGCACCCAGTGCGGGCGGTAGAGCGTGCGCAACCGGTCCTCGAGTTCCCGGTGCACCACCCCGTCGATCAGGAGATCCCGCTCGACGAGGGAGTTCTCGGCGACCTGCATCGCCGCGTCGTGGTCGGCCTGGTTGTCGTAGCGGCCGACCGCCTGCAGCACGACCGGTAGTTCGTCGAACTCCAGCTTCTCCAGAAGGAACTGCATCTCGTCCAGCGCCAGGGTGACGCCGCCGAGCATCGACGGACCGCGGCCCGCACCGAGGATCGTCACCGAGCCGTCCCGGCGGGATCGGCGCCGATCACCCCGTCCGCGGCGTAGCGGCCGTCGCCGAAGTGATCGCCACGCAGGTAGTCCGCGGCCTTGTGCTCGGTCTCCTCGTCCTCGGCCGACTGGGTGCGGCCGAGCAGCGGGCTGCCCGGTGCGTTGGCGGCGCGCGCGGGCGCGGTCTCCACCCGGGCGACCACCTCGGTGGCCGGCGTCGCCGCCGGTGCGGCGGACTGCAGGCCCGAGCCCCAGCCCTCCGGCAGCTTGAGCGAACCGTTCTGCAGGTTGACCGAACCGCCCAGGCCGACCGTGGCCGACCGGGTGGCCGCCGCACCCGCACCGCCCGCGGCCGGACCCGCCCCCATGACGGCGGCCGGGGCCGCGGCGACCGGGGCCGCCGGTGCGGCGCCGGTGGCGGCGGCGATGGCGCTCGCGCCGAGGTTGCCGACCGTGCTGACGCCGGAGGTCGCGACGGTGCCCGCGACGTTGGCCGCCTGGGTGGCGGCGCTGACCACGGCCGGGTTGTTCACCACGGACGCGGCGGTCGCGAGCGCGGTCTGCACCGGATCGCCCTGGAACGAGGTCTCGGCGGACTGCGCCGGGGACGCGGTGCCCGCGCCGTCGGCGATCGGCGGCGGCGCCTGGAACTCGCCGGGCGTGGTGACGACGGCGGTGGTGGCCGCCTCGTAGGTCTCCATCACCAGGGCCGCGCGCAGGTCCATCGCGTGCTTGGCCAGCTCGGCGGCCTCGAACGCGCCGGACACCGCGCCCGCCGGGTTGGCCGAGGCGACCACGGCGGCGTTGGTGGCGAGGATCTCGGGCAGGCTGGGCATCGCCAGCGACGCCACGGTGTAGGCGGTGGCGTTGGCGGCGGCCTTGGAGCCCATCGCGGCGGCCATGACGCCCTGCTGCTCGGCCCAGCCGGTGAACCCGACCAGCCGCGAAAGCGCCGCGATACCGTTGACACCCTGCATGCCGACGCCGAGCTCGGCCATCACCCGCGTGACGGTGGCGGTCGCGTCCACCCAGGCCGCGGTGAGCGCACCCCAGGCGGTGGCCGCCGCCGAGATCGGGACGGCGTGCGCGCCCGCGTTCAGCGCGATGGAATTGGCTTCGGCCATGCGGGGCAGCCAGAACACCCCGGTGATACCTGCGGTCATGTTTTCTCCCCTGTTCGTCGATCACGCGCGATGGCGCGGATCAGGCCCCGATGGTTCCGGCGACGCTGTTCATGACACCCGCCTTGACGACGTCCTCCGCGACGTGCGTGGCCAGCTGCATGCGCAGGACGTTGGCCGCGTGGTGCAGTTCGAGGATGCCCTGGGCGATCGAATGATCGTGGGTGGCGGCCGCCTTGTTGAAGTGCTGGGCGGCCAGGAGCGAGACCTCTTCCGCACCGGAGGGCAGCACGTGGGTGGCGGGGCCGCTCAGCGTGGCGGCCGCGGCCAGCCGCTCGGCGAGCAGGTCCAGCTCGGCGGCGGCGGCGAGAATGAGCTCGGGCGAGATCGATACGTGGCCAACCATGACTCGACTCCTTCTAGTGGCGGCTATGGGCGGAACCACAAGAATTCCCCCTACGAGTGATAGGACGCGACAGCCACGCGATCGGTTCCATCGAATCCCCTCTAACCCCATCCCAACTGATGCAGCCGCTCTTCGTCAATCCCGAAGTAGTGCGCGATCTCGTGGATCACGGTCACCGCGACCTCCTCGACCACCTCGGCCTCGTCGGCACAGATCTCCAGGATCGCGTCGCGATAGATGGTCACGGTGTCGGGAAGCGCACCGCCGTAATGACTGTCGCGCTCGGTCAGCGCGATGCCGCGGTAGAGCCCGAGCAGGTGCGGGTCGTCGGGGTCGCGTGGCTCGATCAGCACCACGACATTGTCGATGGCGCCGGTCAATTCGGGCGGGATGAGGTCGAGCGCATCGGAGACCAGCTCCTCGAACCGGTCCTCGGACATGGAGACCGCCATGTGCCGATGCGCCTACCGCGGCTGCGGCTGCGGCGGCAGCGGGGCGGCGCCGGGCAGCGGGGTGGGGGTGGACCGGCCCGAATTCGGCGGTGGCACAGGGGCTTGCCCGTTGATCAGGATGTCGCCGCGGGCGGAGCCGATGATGGGGGCGAAGCCCTCCCGGTCGGTGCCCTTGCCGATCATGCAGTCCAGCTTGCGGCTGCCCGCCAGCCAGCTGCGCGCGTCGACGTAGTCGAAGAACAGCGTCAGCGTCTTGTTGCGGATGGCGTCGGGCGAGCCGAGATAGTCGTTGACCGCCGTGGTGCACTGCTCCTCGACGAACTTGTCCTGATCGGCCTTGGCGGGCGGGCCGCCGGTGAAGTGCGTGCCCAGATCGACCGTGGACACGATCTCCACCGCGTGCTCCTGCGCGCAGTCCACCGGATCGGTGGGCAGGTTCTGGTTGATGCCGAGGCAGGTGCCCGCCGCGAAGACCTTGGACTGGTCCTGCGTGGCCGCGCTGCCGGTGGTGGGCAGCGGCGCGCCGGTGCTGGCCGAGAACTGCAGGCCGCAGCGCAGCGTGCGGTCGCCGTTCTTCCAGCCCTCCGGGCTCGGATACATCAGACCGACCACGTAGCGGCCGCGCGGGTCGAACTTGCCGTTCATGTACCGCTGCACCGCGGGCACGCAGTGCTCCTCCTTGAGTTCGGTCAGGCGCAGCGAATCCGGGAAGCGGGAGCCCGGGCCGAACTCCACTCCGGGGTAACGGCTCATGTCGATATCGGCGGCCACCTCGAACAGGTGCCGGTTGTCGCAGGCGACCTTCATCAGGTCGCTGCGGTCGGGCTTGCTCCAGGTCAGGCAGTCGCCGGCGGAGGCGGTGCCGAACTCCTTGTCCAGCACGGTGTGCGCGGGTGCGGCGGGATTGTGGGCCTCCAGCCCCTTCTCGTTCTCGAAGCCCGTCACGAACAGCGTCACCAGCGCGGCGACCACCGCGCCGGCGGCCGCGGCGAGCAGCCCCCAGCGCAGTTTCGGCGCCGACAGGCGCACCTCGCGCACCCGGGCCAGGGCGGAATCGTTCCCCGAGCCTGCGCGGGACCGACGTGCGCGCGCCGGCCTGCCCGCCCCCGGCCGGGGCTGCTGCGGTGTCTGGGACACATCATCCTGGGACACATCATCGGAGGACATCGCGCTCCATCATGGCAGCAGCTCCCATGCGGTGCCACGACCTGGCGGAATATCGGTGTGACTGGCTCACGCGGCGCCGACTAGGCTGACTGCCCATGATCGACCTCCGACTCCTGCGGGAGGACCCCGACGCGGTGCGCGCCTCGCAGCGTGCCCGCGGCGAAGACCCCGCCCTCGTCGACGCACTGCTCGAGGCGGACGCGGCCCGGCGTGCGGCGGTCGCCACCGCCGACAATCTGCGCGCCGAGCAGAAGGCGATGAGCAAACAGATCGGGAAGGCGCCCAAGGAGGAGCGATCCGCGCTGCTGGCGCGCGCGCAGGAGCTGTCGGTCAAGGTCAAGGAGGCCGAAGCCGCCCAGCACGCGGCCGACGCCGATCTCGACGCCGCCCATCGCGCGCTGTCGAACGTGGTGCTGCCCGCCGTTCCGGCCGGCGGTGAGGACGACTACGTCGTGCTCGAGACCGTGGGCACCCCGCCGGAGTTCGACTTCGAGCCCAAGGACCACCTCGAACTCGGCGAGGCGCTCGGCCTGATGGACATGGAGCGCGGCGCCAAGGTCTCCGGCTCGCGCTTCTACTTCCTCACCGGCCACGGCGCGCTGCTGCAACTGGGCCTGCTGCAACTGGCCGCGCAGAAGGCGGTCGCCAACGGCTTCACCATGATGATCCCGCCGGTGCTGGTGCGCCCGGAGGTGATGGCGGGCACCGGCTTCCTCGGCAGGCACGCCGCGGAGGTCTACCACCTCGCCGACGACGACATGTACCTGGTCGGCACCTCGGAGGTGCCGCTGGCCGGCTACCACGCCGACGAGATCCTCGACCTCAGCGCCGGTCCCAAGCGCTACGCGGGCTGGTCGTCGTGCTTCCGTCGCGAGGCGGGCAGCTACGGCAAGGACACCCGCGGCATCATCCGGGTGCATCAGTTCGACAAGGTCGAGATGTTTGTCTACACCACGCCCGACCAGGCCGAGGCCGAGCACGAACGGCTGCTGGCCTGGGAGCGGGAAATGCTGGCCGCGATCGAGGTGCCCTACCGCATCATCGACGTCGCGGCGGGCGATCTGGGCAGCTCGGCGGCGCGCAAGTTCGACTGCGAAGCCTGGGTGCCGAGCCAGCAGACCTACCGGGAACTGACCTCGACCTCCAACTGCACCACCTTCCAGGCCCGCAGGCTGTCGGTGCGCTACCGCGACGAGAACGGGAAACCCCAGATCGCGGCGACCCTGAACGGCACGCTGGCCACCACCCGGTGGATCGTGGCCATCCTGGAGAACCATCAGCGGGCCGACGGGTCGGTGCGGGTGCCCGCCGCGCTGGTGCCGTTCGTCGGCACCGGTGTGCTGCGGCCACCGGCCTGACCGGCGGACACCCGAGCGGCGGACACTCGAGCGGCGGACACTCGAGCGACGGACACTCGAGCGGCGGACAATAGCCGAGCGTTCGCCCTGCCCGAATTGCGGGATGTGGCAACTCCGGTGATGCGCAGTGTCTAGGCTGTTCTCCGTGCGAGGAATCGGGGCGCGCGGCGATACCCGAACCCGGGTGCGGGCGGCATCGGCGCTGGCGACGGCAATGGTCATGGCGAGGACCACCGGGGCGTTCTACGTCATGGGTGGCGTGCTCGGCCTGGTGATCACCGCGGTCGCTCCGGGCGACGAGGGTAATCGGCCGCTGGTCGGTACGGCGGCGGCGATCGCGCTGGCGCTGGGCCTGACGCTGCTCGCCTGGGGTCCGCGGTTGCCGCACGGGATCCATCACGGGTACGTCGCCATCGCGACCGTGTTGATCACCATCGCGGTCTACGCGTTCCCGAACACCGTCGGCGCCATCAGCCTGGCCGCCTTCTACGTCTTCATCGCCTGCGACGCCGCACTGTTCTTCCGCTGGCCGCAAGCCGCCGCGCACATCGCCTTCGCGGTGGTGCTGTGCCTGTGGTCGCTGCCGACCAGGGACCTGCCGTGGTGGTCGGGGATCATCCCGGCGGGCGTGACGTTCGGCGTCGGTGTCGTGGTCGGCATCCTCACGCGCATGGCCTCCGAGGCGGACATCGACGTGCTCACCGGCCTGCTCAACCGCCGCGGCTTCGACCGCGCGCTGAACACCGCCATCGAGCACGCCACCCGCAGCGGGCAGGGCCTGGCGCTGGTGCTGGTCGACCTGGACCGCTTCCAGAAGATCAACGACCATCTCGGCCACCGCGCCGGTGACGCGGTGCTGCAACGGGTCGCCGACACCTGGTCGAAACTGCTCGCCCCGGACCAGCGGCTGGCCCGCTACGGCGGCGACGCCTTCGCGCTGCTGCTGCCCAACACCACCGAACAGGCCGCGATCCTGCTCACCGAGCAGCTGCGCGCGGCGGTCACCACCGGCTGCTCGGCGGGCGTCACCTCGTGGCAGCCGGGCGAGTCCGGATCGCTGCTGGTCAGTCGCGCCGACGTCGGCCTGTACCGGGCCAAGCAGGCGGGCCGGAACCGGACCGTGCTGGAGTCCTCGCGGCAGCTGCCGCTGGCGGTGGAACTGCGTGAGGCCATCGACCGCGGCGCGCTGGACGTGCACTACCAGCCGATCGTCAGCCTCACCGAGGGCGGCGGCAAGGCGGTCGGCGTGGAGGCACTGCTGCGCTGGTCGTCGAGCGCGCAGCCCGACGTCACCACCGAGGGCCTGATCCGGGTGGCCGAGGAGTACGACCTCATCGCCGACCTCGACGAGCTGGTGCTGCGCCGCGCCTGCGCCGACGCGGCCCGGTTGCAGGAGACCTTCGCCCAGCTCGACCTGACGCTCAATGTCAACGTCAGCGGACTGGAACTGGCGGAGGCCGGGTACGCCGACCGGGTCTCGGACATCCTGTCCGCCACCGGCTGGCCCGCCGACCAGCTGGTGCTCGAGGTGACCGAGAGCGAGCTGGCCGCCGAATCCCAGACCGCCATCGCCAACCTGCACACCCTGCGCGAGCGCGGCGTGCGGATCGCCATCGACGACTTCGGCACCGGCTACTCCTCGCTCAGCCGACTGGCCACCCTGCCCAGCGACATCCTCAAGGTGGACCAGTCCTTCGTCGCCGCGATCCGCTCCGACTCGCCCGCTCCGCCGCTGCTCGGCGTCATCGCCGCGCTGAGCAACGCGCTCGATCTCCAGGTGATCGCCGAGGGTGTGGAGACCGAGTACCAGGCCGCGGTGCTCACCGAACTCGGGTTCGCGCTGGCGCAGGGCTATCACTACAGCGATTCGCATCCGGTGTCGGAGTTGATCAACGACCTCAACTACGGCCAGGGCCGGGTCGGTTCCGGCCAGTCCGAGCGCGCGGACACGGTGGCATCCAACGGCTGGGTACCGCTCAGCTGACCACGATCCGGGCGGACCACGGCCCGGCCGGAAATGCTCTTGACGGCGCGGGGCGGCTCGGACCAGTCTGGTCGCATGGCGATACTCTTCAGTGGCTATTGATTCTCGCCCGGCGTCCGCCTACCGCGTGATGTCCGGGGGCTGGCGTGGCGCGCGGTGCTCTTCAAGGGCTCGCGCGAATTCGTTCCGCTCTACGCGCTCTACGCGCTGCTGTTCGCCGACCACGGCCTGACCACCGCGCAGATCTCTTCGCTGTTCGCGCTCTGGTCGATCACGTCGTTCGTGCTGGAGGTGCCCTCCGGCGCCTGGGCGGACACGGTGTCCCGGCGCGGGCTGCTCGTGCTCAGCGGTGCCTTGGTCGCGGCGGCGTTCACGGTCTGGACCGCCGCGCCGTCCTACCTCGGTTTCGCTCTCGGCTTCGTGCTGTGGGGTGTGGCGGGGGCGTTGGAATCGGGCACCTTCGAGGCGCTGATCTACGACGACCTGGCCGCGCGCGAGCGGGCGGGGGAGTACGCGCGGGTGATGGGATACGCCCGCGCCGCCGCGGAAGGCGCGGTGGTGGTGGCGATCCTCGCCGCCGCGCCGCTGTACGCGCTCGGCGGATACGGGCTGGTCGGATGGTTGAGCGTGGCAATCGCGCTGGCCCACACGGCCCTCGCGTGCGGGCTGCCGAGCGTGCCGAAGGCCGGATCGGTAGCCGAGATCGACGCGGCACCCGAGCCGGTGGTGCCCGGTCACCCGCCGGTGCCCGGTGAACCGCGCGCCACCGAGCACAGCGTGGGCGAGCGGCGGGTACGTCCCGTGGCCGACGCGGATTCGGGGCCGCCCGCGCGGGCGGTGGCTGCCGGCGGCGCCGCGACGACGGTAGCGGGCGGTGACGGAGTGGCCGCGCGGTACCTGCGGATGCTGCGGGCGGGGGTGGGCGAGACGGTGCGGACACCCCGGATCCGCCGTGCCGTCCTGTTGGGTTCGATGCTGTTCGGCATCACCGCCTACGACGAGTACTTCGCCCTGCTCGCGCAGTCGGTGGGTGTGCCGACGGCGGTGGTGCCGGTGCTGATCGGGGTGACCGTGGTGGGTTCGATGACCGGCACGCTGCTGGCCGGGCGCACCAGCGGGTGGCCGGGGCCCAGGCTGGCGGTGATGGTGGCCGTGGGCGGCCTGTTGTTCGTCGCCGGCGCCCTCGTCGCTGGGCTGGCCGCCGGCCGCCCGGGCTGGGTGTATCCGCTCACCGCGGCCGGTTTCATCGCCCTCGGCGTCGGCTACGGCGCCGTGCTCAACGCCGAGATCGTCGCCGATGCCCGCCTCCAGGACGCCATCGAAGGCCCGGCCCGTGCCACCGTCACCTCGGTGTCCGGACTGCTCGCCGAAGTCGTCGCCCTCGCGGTCTTCGGGCTCGCCGCACTCGCCGCGACCTGGCTGTCGATGGCGGTGACCCTCGCCGTGCTCGGCGCGCTCATGCTCGGCGTCGCCGCACTGACCCCGTCGTGGTTGCCGCGCCCCGCCGCCGATCCGGCCACCGTCGACGGGCGGTGAGCCAGCGCGCTTCGATCGCCCACCTCGCCGCGGGCGGTACCGTGCGGACGTGACCGCGCGGATGAGGCTGGGGCTGGTGTTCGGGTTCTGCATCGGCGCGGGGGTGGCGGTGCAGGCCAGGATCAACGGCGCGCTGGGGATGCGGTTGCACGACGGAATCGCCGCCGCCACCGTCAGTTTCGGCACCGGGTTGGTGGTGTTGGCGGCGGCGTTCGCGGCGAGCGGGCGGCTGCGGGCCGGCCTGGCGGCGGTGCGGCGGGCGCTGGGCGAAGGGCAGCTGCGTGGCTGGCAGCTGCTCGGCGGGTTGTTCGGCGCGTTCTTCGTCGCGAGCCAGGGGCTGACCGTGGCGGCGATCGGTGTCACGGCCTTCACCGTTGCGGCCGTCGCGGGACAGTTGCTGAGCAGCCTCGCGGTCGACCGCGCCGGGCTCGCCCCGAGCGGGCGGACCCCGGTGACCCCGCGACGCGCCGGTGGCGCGGTGCTCGCGATCGGCGCGGTGGTGCTGGCCACGAGCACCCGGACCGACGCCGGACAGGCCGGGCTCGCGCTGCCGGAATCGGTGCGCGAGGTGCCGCACCCGGTGCTGATCGCCTTGCCCGCCCTGGCGGGTATCGGCTTGGCCTGGCAGCAGGCGGTCAACGGACGGGTCGGGGCGGTCGGCGGGGCCGGCTCGGCGGCGTTGGTGAACTTCGCCGTCGGGTTCGCGGTCCTGCTCGGCGTGGAATCCGTGGTGGTGCTGACGTTGCGCGGGCTCGGGGCGTTCCCCACCGAGCCGTGGCTGTACCTGGGCGGGGTGATCGGGGTGGCGTTCATCGCGCTGGCCGCGCTGACGGTGCGCTGGATCGGCGTGCTGCTGCTCGGACTCACCTCGGTGGCCGGGCAGCTGGTCGCCTCGGTGGCGCTCGACACGCTCGTCCCCGCCGGCCCGGGTCTCTCCCCGTGGTCGCTGCTCGGCTGTCTGCTCACGCTCGTCGCGATCGCCCTGGCCACCGGGCCGAACCGTGCCTGATCAGGTGGTTTGCCGCACCGTAGCCGATGTGCGACCGTGGAGACGAGCCCGGTGCGCGGGCTCCCGGACGAGGGGTGCCGTACCCGGAGTGCGACAAGACGGCCCGAGGAGGGCTGACATGTCGTGGCTGCTGCTGGTCATCTCCGGGGTGCTGGAGGCGGTCTGGGCGACCGCGCTGGGCCGGAGCGAGGGTTTCACCCGGCTCGTCCCGTCGGTGGTGTTCTTCGTCGCGCTGGCCGGGAGCATGGCGGGGCTCGCGTGGGCGATGCGGGATCTACCGGTCGGCACCGCGTACGCGGTCTGGGTGGGCATCGGGGCGGTCGGGACCGTCGCCTACGCCATGGCCACCGGCACCGAGCCGATCGCCTGGACCAAGATCCTGTTCCTGACGATGATCATCGGCGGCGTGGTCGGGTTGAAGATGGTGGGCTGATCAGAAGGTGCGCGCGAGCAGCGATACCCCGATCGCGACCATGGTGACGGCGACCAGGGCGTCCAGCACCCGCCACGCGGCGGGCCGGGCGAGCACCGGGCTCAGCAACCGCGCACCGTAGCCGAGCCCGGTGAACCACACCGTGCTCGCCAGCATCGCGCCGAGGCCGAAGATCCAGCGCAGCGAGCCGCGATCGGCGGCGATCGAGCCGAGCAACAGCACGGTGTCGAGGTAGACGTGCGGGTTGAGCCAGGTCAGCGCCAAACTGGTGACCACGGCGGCCCGCACCGAGCCCGCCGCGGCGCCGGAATCGCCGAGCGCGGCGGCGTCCGGTCGCAGCGCGCGACGCGCGGCCAGCACGCCGTAGCCGAGCAGGAAGACGCCGCCGGCCAGCCCGACCGCGGTGAGCGCGCCGGGCCAGGCCGCCACGACGGCGCCGAGCCCCGCGACGCCCAGGCCGATGAGCACGATGTCGGAGGCCGCGCAGATGCCGACCACCGCGAGCACCGCCTGTCCGCGCACGCCCTGGCGCAGTACGAAGGCGTTCTGCGCGCCGATCGCCACGATCAGCGACAGTCCCGCACCGAATCCCGCCACCGCGGCGGTGAGCATCTGCGTGGTCACGGCTCCCGACGGTAGGCACGGCCGCGTATTCAGTACAGCTAATGTTTCTTACCTACCATTAGCGGTCGTGATGATCGACGTGCCGCTCGACCAGGTGCGCACGCTGCTCGCCGTCGTCGACACCGGCACCTTCGACGCGGCCGCCGCCGCCCTGCACGTGACGCCGTCCGCGGTGAGTCAGCGCATCAAGGCGCTCGAGCAGCGGACCGGGCGGGTGCTGGTGCTGCGCACCAAGCCGGTCCGTCCCACCGAATCCGGGCAGGTGCTCGTGCGATTCGCGCGGCAACTGGCCGCGCTGGAGCGCGACACCCAGCGGGAACTGGGCATCGCCGCTGGCTCGGATGCCACCTACCTGCCCATCGCCGTCAACGCGGACTCGCTGGCCACCTGGTTCCTGCCCGCGCTCACCCGCGTCCCGCAGGATCCACCGATCTGCTTCGACCTGCACCGCGAGGACGAATCACACACCGCCATGCTGCTGCGCGAAGGCCGGGTGATGGCGGCGGTGACCTCCGCGGCCGAGCCGGTGCCCGGCTGTACCGCCCGCCCGCTCGGTGCGGCGCGCTATCTGCCGGTCGCGAGTCCCGCCTTCGCCGAGCGCCACCTGCGCGGGGAGCCGGATCGTCGCCTGCCCGACGCCCCGGTCGTGGTCTTCGACCGCCGCGACGAACTCCAGGACCGCTTCGTGCGCACCCTCACCGCGGGCCGGGCGGCCGCGGGCGCACTGCGCCACCACATTCCCACCTCCGAAGGCTTCTGCGACGCCGTCACCGCGGGCCTCGGCTGGGGGCTGATCCCCGAACCCCAGGCGGCGCCGCTGCTGCGCAGCGGGCAGCTCACCACGGCGGTGCCGGGGCGCTGGGCGGATGTTCCGCTGTACTGGCAACAGTGGAAGCTCGACGTGCCCGCGCTCGCGCTGGTCGCCGAGACGGTCGCCACCGCCGCCGCGGAGTCGCTGCACCCCTGGCGATGACCGGCGGCGCTCCGACGGTGCGCGTCAGAGCTTGCGTGAGCGGAGCTCGTGGCCCTTGGAGGTCTTGCAGCGGCCCGACTCCAGATCCCACTGCCAGCCGTGCAGGTTGCAGGTGAGGGTGGTGCCCTCGACCACGCCGAACTTCGACAGATCGGCCTTGAGATGTGGGCAGCGGCGCTGGATCTCCCAGCCCGCGATCTCGGTGGAGGCCGAATCGTCGTGCGCCTCGGCGAACCAGCCGTCGGCGTAGGCGATGCGTTCGTCGGTCAGGCACTTGAAGAAGGTGTAGAGGAATTCGTTGTAGCCGCCGATGCGCCAGGCCTGGAAACGCGTGGACAGGAAGATGGTGTTCACCCAGTCGGGCTCGTTGTCGCGCAGCACCGTGCGCACCAGCTCGGGCGCGATGCGGAAGCCGTAGCGGTAGCGGCCCTCGCCCTCGATCGGCGCGCGCACCACCCGCTTGGGGAAGTCGAGCACCACCGTCTCCTCGCCGAGTACCAGGCCGACGGGGTAGCCGATGCCGTCGCAGATCAGGTCGCTCTGCGCCATGATCGGCTCGAACAGCTCTTTGAGCGGCTCGAGCAACGAGCCCTCGCCGTGCGCCCAGGTCGCCTTCTCCGCGGCCAGCACCGGCGCCATCCGCTGGGCCATGTCCTCGATGTAGGCGGCCTTGTCGCCGTAGATGCGGTCCGGGTCGAACGGATGGGTGAGGTCGAGTTCCTTGCCGCGCACGTCGGCGACCGAGCCCGGGATCATCAGGATCCCGCCCTCGTTGCCGTGGATGCGCATCTGCTCGAGGAACACCATCTGGTCGGGGAAGATGTTGCCCTCGTCGCCGCGGTCGTCGTTGAGGTAGCGCAGTTCGGGGTCGAGGAACACCGGCGGGCCCGCCGACGGCACCACCCAGGTGGCCCCGACCTGCTCGATGTAGCTGCGCGCCCGGTCCATGCCGCGTTGCCGCTTCTGCTTGCCGAAGTTGGACTTCGTGCGGGCCGGGATGTCGTAGACCATCGGGTACCAGATGGCGCCCGAGTACTGCAGCAGGTGGATGTCGATGTGGCCGAACGCCTCGTGCAGCACGTCCATGTCCACCGGCCGGGCGTCGTTCATGTTGAAGCAGGTGGTCTCACCGTCGGAGACCACCAGGCCCGAGTCGCCGATCGGGCCGTCGGCGGGGGCGCGCAGGGCGATGATCATGATGTCCAGGTCGCCGCCCGGCCCGGTCACCGTGTGCTTGACCGAGTCCTCGGTCTCGAAGAACTTGTGGAAGCCCAGCTTCTCCAGCTCGCGGCGCAGGTCCGGCACCGGGTAGTCCGGCAGCAGCACGGTCGCGTCCTTGTTGACGTGCTCGGCCAGGTTCTTGGCGTCGAAGTGGTCGCGGTGCAGGTGCGAGACGTAGAGGAAGTCGCAGTTGCCCAGCTCGTCCCAGTCCAGGCCGGTGTTGTCGGGGAACGGGAACCACGACCCGAAGTAGGCGGGGTTGACCCAGGGATCGCAAAGGATCGACCCGGCCGCGGTGCGGATGTGGAATCCGGCGTGTCCGACGCTGGTGATCTGCACGAGCTGTTCCTCCTGACCGTTACCAGCCAACCAGGGTAGTGGCTGGCCGGTGAGCGCTGTTCGCTGCCCGGGCGGGCCGCGGGTGGCTAGCGCGTGACATCGCCGAGGCAGTAGCCCTCCTCACCCTCGGCGAGGGTGAAGGTGCGGGTCGTCGTGGTGCCCGCGGCGGTCGTGACCGGAACGTCGACGGTGATGTAGCCGGCCGAGAGCCACTGCGAGGTGAGCTCGTCGCCGTCGAAGGCGGTGACGCCGGTGAGCTTGCCCGGGTTCGCGGCCAGCGGAGCGGGAACCTTGCGGCCGCTGCCGGTCGGGTCCCAGGTCGCGGGGGAGGCCGCGCACAGCAGCGGGTGGGCGTCCTCGGTGTCGGCCGGATCCAACGGCTCGCCGACCAGGCGGGACAGGTAGCGGCGGACGGTGTGCCTGGCGTCGGCGTCGTCGTATCCGATGGTCTCGCCAGGGCCGTACACCCGCGGGCAGGCGTATCCGGTGGCGATGGCCGCGCGCTCGACGGTCACGGTCGCGGCGGCGCTCTTCCAGGTGACGGTGTCGGCGGTGGCGGTGCCGGGGCGGGCCAGCGCGGCCAGGATGGTCTGCGGCTGGGCGTACATGTCTGCGACCGTGCCCGGCGGGAGCGTCCAGCACTTGTCCTGGAGTTCGGCGATCGTGTCGGTCTCCAGGTCGGCGGCCCACCGGCGCACCGCGGTCGCCGCCTCGGGCACGCCGGGCACCGCGCCGACCTCGGGGGCGTCGGCGGGCGGCGGGGGCAGGGTGCTGGTCGGGGGCGGCGCGGGTGCGGTGGTGGCCGAGGACGGCACCGGCTCGGTGACCACCGGCTCGGCGGCGGCCACCGGCTCGTCGCCCGGGATACCCGACACCGAGTCGCAGCCCGCGAGCAGGACCGCGGCCGTCACCGCGACGCCGGCGGCCAGCGCCCGGGCGCCGGGGGCACCCCGCCCGCGGCTCGATGCTCTCCGGTCGCGTGCACTCTCGTGCGGGCGGGCGCGTTCCACTTCGACGATCCTCTTTCCTGGATGGACGGGCGGGGGCCGGTGCGGATCCGGCGTGCGGGCGCGGGGCTGCCGCGCGGCACTGCCGGACGGGCGATGCTGCGACTACGCTAGCGGAATTGTGGAACCCGTCTACCGGACGATCATCGGCTTGGCCCGGACCGTCTTCTTCGTACAAGGCCTGAAGTTCACCGTCACCGGTGCCGAACACATTCCGGCCAGGGGTGGTGCCGTGCTCGCGGTCAACCACACCGGCTACATGGACTTCACCTACGCGGGCCTGCCGGTGCGGCGCGTGAAGCGCTATATCCGCTTCATGGCCAAGAAGGAGGTCTTCGACGACAAGATCTCCGGCCCGATCATGCGCGCCCTCAAACACATTCCGGTGGATCGTGCCGCGGGCGCGGACTCCTACCAGGCCGCGGTGGACTTTCTGCGGCGCGGCGAACTGGTCGGGGTGTATCCCGAGGCGACCATCAGCCGCAGCTTCGAGATCAAGGAGTTCAAGTCCGGCGCCGCGCGCATGGCCATCGAGGCGGACGTGCCGATCATCCCGATCGTGATCTGGGGCGCGCAGCGCGTGTGGACGAAGGGCTACCCGAAGCGGCTGGGCCGCACCAACACTCCGATCTCGATCGCCGTGGGCGAGCCGATCGCGCCGTACGAGCCCGCCGCCGACCTCACCGCGCAGTTGCGGTCGACGATGCAGCGCATGCTCGAGGAGGTGCAGCGCGACTACGAGCACGAGCCCGGCGCCTACTGGGTGCCCGCGCGGCTCGGCGGCAGCGCGCCCACACTGGCGGAGGCCGACGCGATGGACGCCGCGGAGGCCGCCGAGCGGGCCGCCAAACGAGCGGCGACACCGGAGGACTGATCAGGAGGGGGCCGCGGATGGCGCGCGAACCGGTCTACGACCTGCTCACCGGTCTGGTGCGCACACTGTTCTGGGCGCAGGGCCTGCGCATCGATATCGAGGGCCAGGAGCACATCCCCCGCGTCGGCGGGGCGGTGCTGGCCGTCAACCACACCGCGTACCTGGACTTCATGGAGGTCGGGCTGGTGGGCAGGCGCAGCGGCCGCAATGTGCGGTACATGATGAAGGCCGAGCTCGAACGCGGCATCGTCGGTTTCCTGATGAAGCAGTGCAAGGCCATCGGCGTGGATCGCTCCGCGGGCGCGGAGTCCTACGCCAAGGCCGTGGCGGCGCTGCGCGCGGGCGAGCTGGTCGTGGTCTACCCGGAGGCGACCATCAGCCGCAGCTTCGAGCTGAAGGAGTTCAAGTCCGGCGCGGCGCGGATGGCGCTGGAGGCGGACGTGCCGATCATCCCGGTCGCCATCTGGGGCGCCCAGCGGATCTGGACCAAGGACATCCCCAAACAGCTGGGCAGGCACCGTTTTCCGATCCACATCCGGGTCGGCGCGCCCATCCTCCCGGCGGGCAGCCCCGCCGAGCTCACCGCCCGCCTGCGCGCCGAGCTCGGCGCGCGTCTGGCCGCCGCGCAGCAGAACTACCCGGCCCCGCCCGGCGCCCGCTGGCTGCCCGCCCGCCTCGGCGGCACCGCGCCCACCCTGGAACAGGCCGCCGACCTCGAGCGCGCCGAACTCGAAGCCCGCCGGGCCAAGGCCCGCTGACCAGCAATTTTGGTCCGGGCCGCCCGGCCAGCTAGAGTTTCCGTTCGCACGGCCAGGCGCCGGGCACGCGGATGTAGCGCAGCTGGTAGCGCATCACCTTGCCAAGGTGAGGGTCGCGGGTTCGAATCCCGTCATCCGCTCCACGAGTCCCCTCAGCGGCGGAATTCCTTGGCTTTGCTCTTGACGCCTTGGACCAGGAGGTGCCACGCGTTCGGGTCACCCTGGAGGATCGATTTACCCAGGTCTTTGACCATGTCGTATTCCGCGTGGGGTGGGATCGGCGGTACCTCCGGGTCGCAGTGCACGTCGAGGAGGACGGGGCCGTCGGCGGTCAGGGCGCGTTCCCAGGCGGGAGCCAGCTCGGCGGGATCACGGATCTCGACGGCCTGTAGGCCCATCACGCGGGCCAGCTCGGCGTAGGAGACGTCCGGAAGCGCTTGCGACTCCTCGAATTTCGGCGAGCCGCCCATCGCCCGCAGCTCCCAGGTGACCTGGTTGAGGTCGTTGTTGTGGAACACGCACACCACCAGTCGCGGATCGGACCACAGCTCCCGGTAGCGGGCGATGGTCAGCAGCTCGGCCTGGCCGTTCATCTGCATGGCGCCGTCACCGACCAGGGCGACGACGGGCCGGTCGGGGTGGGCGAACTTCGCGCCGAGTGCGTAGGGGACGCCGCAGCCCATGGTCGCGAGCGTGCCCGACAGCGAACCACGCATCTGCCCGCGCATCCGCAGGCAGCGCGCGTACCAGTTGGTCGACGAGCCGGAATCGGCGGTGACGACGGCGTTCTCGGGCAGAACCCGGGAGAGTTCCCACACCACCCGCATCGGATTCACCGGCTCGGCGTCCACCATCGCCTGTGCCTCGGTGATCTCCCACGAGCGCCGCACCTGTTCGGTGATCGATTCCCGCCACGCCCGGTCGGTCTTGCGTTCCACCAGCGGAAGCAGCTCGCGCAGCGTGGCTTTCGCATCGCCGACGAGGTCCACCTCGGTGGGGTACCGCATGCCGATCAGGGTGGCGTCGCGGTCGATCTGGACCGCTCGCGCCTGGTCGAACTCGGGCAGGAACTGCGAATACGGGAAGTTGGAGCCGACGATCACCAGGGTGTCGCAGTCCTGCATCAACTCCCAGCTGGCCTTGGTGCCCAGCAGGCCGATCGATCCGGTGACATAAGGCAATTCGTCGGAGAGCACGTCCTTTCCCAGCAGGGCCTTCGCCACGCCCGCGCCGGTGAGTTCGGCCAGTTGCTCGACCTCGGCCGCGGCCCCGCGGGCGCCCTGGCCGATCAGGATCGCCACTTTGTCGCCGGCGTTCACCACCTCGGCGGCTCGGCGCAGGTGCTCGGCGGGGGGTACCGCGGTGCTGGTCAGGTCGTGCGGCGGGCTGGAGGGCACCTGCTTGAACGCGTGCGCGGGCGGCTCGTAGTCCTCCTCCTGGAGGTCGGCCGGGATGATCAGCGCCGTGGGCGCGCGCCGGGTGAGCGCGGTGCGCATCGCCCGGTCCAGTGCGTTGGGCAGTTGACTGGCCACGTTCACCTCGACCAGATAGTCCGAGGCGACGTCCTTGAACAATGCCTGCAGGTCGACCTCCTGCTGGTAGCTGCCGCCCATCGCGCTGCGGGCGGTCTGGCCGACGATCGCGACCACCGGCACATGGTCGAGCTTGGCGTCGTAGAGCCCGTTGAGCAGATGGATCGCGCCGGGCCCGGACGTGGCGGTGCACACACCGACCCGGTCCCCGAACTTGGCGTAGGCGACCGCGGCGAAGGCGGCCATCTCCTCGTGCCTGGTCTGTACGAACCGGGGCGTGTTGCCGGCCCGCCCGAAGGCCGCGACCAGCCCGTTGATGCCGTCGCCGGGATAGCCGAAGACCTGGTCGACACCCCATTCCCGCAGTCGGGCCAGCACCTGGTCGGCCACCTGGGTCGCCATCGTCGCTCCTTCCGTCGAACCGTCTCCCCGGCCGTGCTACCCGGTCCGCGCCCACCCAATCGCGGGCGTGCCGCCCGCTCCGGGCGTGGTGCGCGGCGTTGTCCGAATCCGCTAACATCACTGCTGCCTCTCGGTCCAGCAACCGGCCGCTGAGTCAGTTGGCGTGCGCCACGGGCGCCGCCGCTTCCTTGTGTGATCGGAGGCCGATGTCGGTGGATACCGGCGAAATGGTCGGCGGTGGCCGTGCGCAGTGACGCTTTCGACGCGGATATCGGGCTGGCCGCGGATGCCGGCTGGTTCGAACGTGAGCCCTTCGTCCTGCTCGTCGAGGACGACCCGGGCGACGCCCTGCTGGTCGAGGAACTGGTCGCCGACGCCGCACCGGGCCTGCGGCTGGAGTGGGTGCGCACCGTCGCCGAGGCCGCCGAGCGGCTGCGGGTAGCCGTACCCGACTGTGTGCTGCTCGACCTGCACCTGCCCGACGCGCAGGGCCTCGAGGCGCTGGCCAGGATCCGGGCCCGCAACGATCAGGTCGCCGTGGTCGTGATGACCGGGCTGGACCAGGAGCGCGCCGGCCTGGCCGCGCTCGCCTCGGGCGCGCAGGACTACCTGGTCAAAGGCCGCGTCGAGCCGGAGCTGTTCGCCCGCGCGGTGCGCTACGCCATCCAGCGCAAGCAGGCCGAGCGCACCAGCGCGGCGCTGCAGGCCAGCCAGATGCGCGCTCAGGAGAACGCACGGCTCGAACGGGGGCTGTTGCCGACCCCGCTGCTCGGCGCCGACGCCCCCGTGGATGTGGTGGCGCGGTACCGGCCCGGCCGGGCGCACTCGCTGCTCGGCGGCGACTTCTACGACGTGGTGCAGGACGCCGACGGCACCGTGCACGCCATCATCGGCGATGTCTCCGGTCACGGTCCCGATGCCGCGGCCACCGGGGTCGCGCTGCGATTGGCTTGGCGCACATTGGTTCTCAGCGGCGTCACCGGGTCGCGTCAGCTGCGCCTGCTCGAGCAGGTGCTGCTGGCCGAACGCACCGACCGGCAGACCTTCGCCACCGCGACGAGCCTGCTGCTCGATCCCGCGACCCGCCGGGTGCGGGTGCGCCGCGCGGGCCATCCCGGCATGCTGCGCTACATCGACGGCGAGCCGCACTGGGTCGAGGTGCCCGGTGGCGCCGCGCTCGGCTTCCTGCCCGGTCGCGCGGAGTGGCCCGACGAGGAGATCGAACTGCCCGAGCACGCGGGCCTGATGCTGTTCACCGACGGCCTGTTCGAGGGCAAGGTGGGGCGCGACGGTGCCCGGCTCGGTGAGGGCGGCCTGCTGGAGGTGGCGCGTGCGGTGCCCGCCACCCGTCCGGAGATCTTCGTCGACGAGCTGATCGGACGGGTGGAGGATCTCGCCGCGGACGCGGGCGGCCTCGACGACGATCTCGCCATCATCTATCTGCGCTGGCATGCCGCGCACGGAAGTGACCATCGATGAAGAACACCGACTCCCCGCTGGTGGGCCGGTTCACCGCGCAGGTGTGGTTCCAGCTGGTCTTCGCGCTGATGATCCTGGTGGTGCTGCTCGGCGCCGTCGCGGGCGCGCAGGTGATCGGCAACACCAACCGGGTCACCGACCGCCTGCTGGAACAGACGCTGCCCGCCTCCGCGGAGGCGTACCGGTTGCAGAGTACGCTGGTGAACCAGGAGACCGGCTTGCGCGGCTACGCGATCGCCGCCGACCCCCAGTTCCTCGAGCCCTACGTGGAGGGCAGGCAGGAGCAGGAGCGTGCCGTGCAGCGGCTGCGCGAGCTGTTGGCCGACCGCCCGGACCTGCTCGCCGATCTCGACCTCGTCGAGCGCACGGCGCAGCAGTGGCGCACCGAGTACGCCGACCCACTCGCCGCGACGGCGTCTCCCGGCGCGGCCAGGGAGCTGGCCGCGAACACGACGGTGCGGGCCAAGGAGGTCTTCGACGAGCTGCGCGCGGCGTTCACCATCCAGAACGAGCGGCTCGCGGCGGCCGTCGCGGCGGACAACGAGGCGCTGGCGGACGCGCGTTTCCTGCGCAACGTGGTCCTCGTCGGCATGGTCGCGGTCTTCCTGTTGACCGGCACGGTGTTGACCGTGCTGTTGCGCAGGCTGGTGGTGCACCCGCTGGCCGCGCTGACCCAGTCGTCACGGCGGGTGGCCAACGGCGACTTCGACCATCACATCGACGGTCACGGCCCCGCCGACGTGGCCCAGGTCGCCGAGGCGGTCGAGGACATGCGCAGGCGCATCGTCACCGAGCTGGGGTCCTCGCGCTCGCAGGGCACTCTGCTGCAACAGCAGAAGGCCGACCTGGACCTGCAGGCCGAGGAGCTGCGCCGCTCCAACGCCGAGCTCGAGCAGTTCGCCTACGTCGCCTCCCACGACCTGCAGGAACCGCTGCGCAAGGTGGCCTCGTTCTGCCAGCTGCTGGAGAAGCGCTACGGCTCCCAGCTCGACGAACGCGGCAAGCAGTACATCGATTTCGCCGTCGACGGCGCCAAGCGCATGCAGGTGCTCATCAACGACCTGCTCACCTTCTCCCGGGTCGGACGCGTCAGTGAGGGCGCCGAGCCGGTGCGGTTGGATCAGCCGCTGGACAAGGCGCTGCACAACCTGTCGGCGATGATCGAGGAGAACGACGCCGAGATCGAGCGCCCCGAAGATCTGCCCGAGATCGTGGGCGAGCCCACGTTGCTGACGATGTTGTGGCAGAACCTGATCGGCAACGCCATCAAGTTCCGCAGGCCCGAGGCCGCGCCGGTCGTGCGGATCGAGAGCACCCGGGTGAGCGAGGCCGACGGGGTGCTGTTCTCGGTGAGCGACAACGGCATCGGCGTCGCGGCGGAATTCGCGGAGAAGGTGTTCGTCATCTTCCAGCGTCTGCACGCCCGCGACGAATACAGTGGCACCGGTATCGGATTGGCCGTGTGCAAGAAGATCGTCGAGTACCACGGCGGTCGCATCTGGATCGACACCGACTACACCGGCGGTACCAGGATCTGCTTCACCCTGCGCGGCGCCGGACTCACCCCCACCACCCAAACGCCCACCGCCGTGGTGGAATCCGCCGAAGGAGCCAACGCATGACCGTGCCGGGCCAGCCGATCGACATCCTGCTCGTGGAGGACGATCCGGGCGACGAGCTGATGACCAGGGAAGCGTTCGAGGACAACAAGATCGGCAACACGCTGCACGTCGCCCACGACGGGCAGGAGGCGCTGGACTTCCTCTACCGCCAGGGCGAGTACGCGCACGCCCCGCGCCCCGATCTGATCCTGCTCGATCTGAACCTGCCCAAGTACGACGGCAGGCAGGTGCTGGAGAAGATCAAGGCCGACCCCGACCTGTCGCACATTCCCGTGGTGGTGCTCACCACCTCGGCGGCCGAGGAGGACATCCTGCGCAGCTACCGGCTGCACGCCAACGCGTACGTGACCAAGCCGGTGGACCTCGACCAGTTCGTGGCCGCGATCAAGCAGATCGATGAGTTCTTCGTCCAGGTCGTCCGGCTGCCCCGCACCCGGTAGGCGCGGGGCGCGGGCGACTCAGTTGGCCGAGGTGCCGGTGCCCTCGGCCAACGCGGCGTCGAGGGTGTCGTACACCGCGAGCAGCTTGTCCAGCGCGGTCAGTTCGATGGGCCTGCGCACCGCGTCGGAGGCCACCACGCGCAGCCGCTGCGGCTGGGCGGCCTCGGAGACCACCAGCAGGGCACTCAGGCCGGCCGAGCCGAGGAAACCGACGTCGGACATGTCGACGACCAGTGGGTTTCCGCCGCGCTGGGCGTCCTCGAGGGCGGCCTGCAGCTGCGGCGCGGAGGCCATGTCGACCTCGCCGTGCACGGTGACGATCTCGGTACCGTTCTCGCTGCGCACCTGCACGTCGAGCACGCGGGACGCGCCTTCGCCGCTCACCGCTGACCTCCCAGCTCGCAATTCGCCACTTTCCACCTCTGCAGCATCGAGCCCCGCCCCGCGCACCGCGGTGCGAGGCTGTGAGCGATCTCCGCAGTCAACTTACCCGATCGGAGGATCGGTAATCATGGGCGTTCGGACCGGCCGCCCGGCCGCTGCGCCGGAACCGGGCCAGGTACGCTCGAGGTCCGGGCTTGACAGCATCGCACTCAGGAGCATTCGTAATGGGTAAGGGCGAGAACGTTTTCCCCTCGTCGTCGACGCGGACCAACACCATCGGGGTGCGCGTGCCCGCGGTCTACGAGCAGTTGATCATGCTCCGAGCGCTCGCCGAAACCGTGGCGTTGATCGCCGATTTCGGCATCGACGAGGTCGCCGACATCCGGCTGGCCCTCGACGAGGTCGCCACGGCGCTGCTGCAGGACGCGGTCCCCGGATCGGAGCTGGACTGTGCGTTCAGCTACGACGAGACCACGATGGACATCACCGTGTCCGCCGTCACCGTCTCCGAGACCGGCCCCGACCAGCGCAGCTTCGGCTGGCACATCGTCTCCACCCTCACCGACTCGGTGTCCACCTCGACCGGGCCCCGCGACGCCACCGCAGGCGGTCACCCCACCGTCGTGCAGTTCCGCTGGTCGCGCGGCGGCGCCGATGCGTGAGGAGGTGACGGGCGGTTCCACCAGAGCGGCGGCGGGCGGGTACCAGGATCTCGAGCCCCACTTCGTCGAACTGCGCGCGCTGGCCGAGGACGACCCGCGCAGACGCGCGCTGCGCGAGGAACTGATCGAACGCTGCCTGCCCCTGGCCGAGCACATCGCCCGCAAGTTCAGCGGCCGCGGGGAGAACTTCGAGGATCTGTTGCAGATCGCCCGCGTCGGCATGGTCGCGGCGGTCGACCGTTTCGACCCGACCCAGGGCGCGCCCTTCCTCGGCTTCGCGGTGCCCACCATCATGGGCGAGGTGCGCAGGCACTTCCGCGACCACACCTGGTCGGTGCGGGTGCCGCGCCGGCTCAAGGAACTGCAGGCCACCCTCAACCCGGCCATCGAGACGCTGACCCAGCGGCTGGGTCGCATGCCCAAGGCGCGCGAACTGGCCGAGGAACTCGGCGTCGACATCGCCGAGGTCACCCAGGCCCTGGTGGCCCGCAACGCCTACCAGACCTCCTCCATCGACGGTTCGAGCGGCGACGACGGTGAGTCGAGCGCGCCCGCGCTGGCCGACACCCTCGGCGCCGAGGACCCCGAGTTCGGGACCGTGGAGAACTACCTGGCGGTCAAGCCGCTCATCGCGGCACTGCCCGAGCGCGAACAACGGGTACTGGTGATGCGGTTCTTCCACTCGATGTCGCAGGAGCAGATCGCCCAGCAGATCGGCTGCTCCCAGATGCAGGTCTCGCGGATCCTGTCGCGAACGCTCAAGAGCCTGCGGGAACAGGCGCTGCGCGACTGACCGGCCGCGCCGGAAACGGCCGCCTGGGAATGATCACAGCCGGGAACCGGCATGTGGCGTGGTCGAATGGGTATGGCTATCGGCGAGCACGCAGCGTTGCGCGGTCTGCGTGTCGTTCGGTCCAGACCTACCGGGAGGCAGCTGAGGTGACGACGACCCGCCCGTCGGGGCTGGAAAGTCCGGCGAGTCGGTTGGAGCTGGACTTTCCGGCCACGCCCGACCAACTCGCCGAAGTACGTCACACGATGCAGCGCTGGCTCGCGCAGTGCCCGCTGGACGAACGCCAGGCGTACGACGTGCTGCTCGCGGTCGGTGAGGCGTGCACCAACGCCATCGAGCACGGACACCGCGGCGACGGCGGCACCATCCGGCTGCGGGCGGTGCGCGACGACGCCCACCTGAGCATCACCGTCGCCGATCACGGCCGGTGGAAGACCCCCGACCCGAGCCCGGACCCGATGCGCGGGCGGGGCATGGCCATCATCCGCGCGCTCATCCCCGAAGTCGAGGTGACCATCTCCGGCAGCGGCACCACCGTCGACATGCGCCTGCCGCTCGCGCACGGCCGCCCTACCGGCTAGGTCGGCCGGGCAAACCTCGGGTTGAGCGAACGTGAGCCCGGACACGGGCGGATACTGGCTTGGTGATCGAAGGCAGCAGACCGAGCCCGCAGGTGATCGACGCGCTGGGCAGCGTGATCGGCACCGACTCGTGCTCCAACGCGGGTGAGTTCCGCTTCCACTTCGCCGACCAGCGCTGGGAATGGTCCGACGAGGTCGCCCGCATGCACGGCTACGAGCCGGGGGAGGTGCAGCCGACCACCGAACTGCTGCTCTCGCACAAGCATCCCGAGGATCGCGAGCAGGTCGAGTCGGCGCTGTCACGAGTGGAGACGGGCGAGCCGTTCTGCAGCCGCCATCGCATCGTCGACACCGCCGGTGAGGTCCACGAGGTGATCGTCATCGGCGATTACCAGACCGACGAGGACGGCGCGGTCGTCGGCACGACCGGCTACTACATCGACCTCACCGACACCATCGAGGGCGAGCGCAAGGACGTCGTCGACGAGGTGCTCCCCGAACTCGTCGACGCCCGCGCGCCGATCGAACAGGCCAAGGGCGTGCTCACCGTCGTCTACGGCATCAGCGCCGACCAGGCGTTCTCGGTGCTGCGCTGGCGTTCGCAGGAGACGAACGTGAAACTGCGGGAGCTGGCCGCCCAGCTGGTGCGCGACGCCCGCGGGCTGGACGCGAACCGGGCCGGGCTGCGGACCCGCTTCGATCACGTCCTGCTGACCGTGCACGAACGGGCCGGACGACCCGCGGGGGCCGACGGGCACCGGCCCCGCTGATCGTCCGACCCGTTCGCCGACCGGACCTCAGCTCGCCGTCGCGGTGAACCGGCGCAGCCGCAGGCTGTTGCTCACCACGAACACCGAGGAGAACGCCATCGCGGCGCCCGCGAGCATCGGGTTGAGCAGTCCGGCCATCGCCAGCGGGATCGCGGCCACGTTGTAGGCGAAGGCCCAGAACAGGTTGGCCTTGATGGTGCCGAGCGTGCGGCGCGACAACCGGATCGCGTCGACGGCGGCGCGCAGATCGCCACGCACCAGCGTGAGGTCGCTGGCCTCGATGGCGACATCGGTGCCGGTGCCCATCGCCAGGCCCAGATCGGCCTGGGCCAGCGCCGCGGCGTCGTTGACGCCGTCACCGACCATCGCCACGACCCGCCCCTGCTCCTGCAGCCGCCGCACCGCGGCCACCTTCTCCTCGGGCATGACCTCCGCGATCACCTCGTCGATGCCGACCTGGTCGGCGACCGTACGGGCGGCCGCGGCATTGTCGCCGGTGACCATCACCGGGGTGAGGCCGAGCGCCTTGAACTGCGAGATGGCCTGCGCCGACGTGGGTTTCACCGCGTCCGCGACCACGAGCACGCCGCGGACCGCGCCGTCCCAACCCACCGCGACGGCGGTGCCGCCACGCTGTTCGGCCGCGTCGACCGCCTCGGCCAGGCCCGACGGCATCGGGTGACCCCGTTCGGCGAGCAGGCGCGGCCGGCCCACCAGCACCTCGTGCCCGTCGACGGTGCCCTGCACGCCGAGGCCGGCGAGATTGGCGAAGTCGCGCACCGGGGCGAGTTCGCCGCGCTCGCGGGCGGCCTCGGCGATGGCGCGGGCGATCGGGTGCTCGGAGGAGTGCTCCAGCGCGCCCGCCACCGCCAGCACCCGGTCGGCGTCCTCGCCCTCGGCGGCGTGCACGTCGAGCAGGCTCATCGTGCCGGTGGTGACCGTGCCGGTCTTGTCCAGCAGGATGGTGTCCACCCGCCGGGTCGACTCCAGGATCTCCGGGCCCTTGATGAGCACACCCAGCTGCGCGCCCCGCCCGGTGCCGACCATCAGCGCGGTCGGGGTGGCCAGGCCGAGTGCGCAGGGGCAGGCGATGATGAGCACGGCGACCGCCGCGGTGAACGCCGCCGCCACCGAACCGCCGGTGCCCAGCCAGAAGCCGAGGGTCGCCACCGCCAGCGCGATCACGATCGGCACGAAGATGCCCGAGATCCGGTCGGCCAGCCGCTGGGCCTGCGCCTTGCCGGTCTGCGCCTCCTCGACCAGCCGGGCCATCTGGGCCAGCTGGGTGTCGGAGCCGATGCGGGTCGCCCGCACCACGAGCCGGCCGCCGACGTTGACCGTGGCGCCGACCACCGCGTCGTTCTCCCCGACCTCCACCGGCACCGATTCGCCGGTCAGCATCGAGGCGTCCACCGCCGAGGAACCCTCGACGACCACACCGTCGGTGGCGATCTTCTCACCGGGACGCACCACGAACCGATCGCCGACGGCGAGCTGCTCGACCGGGATGCGCTGTTCGACACCCCCGCGCAGCACCGAGACCTCCTTGGCGCCGAGCTCGAGCAGCGCGCGCAACGCCGCGCCCGCCCGCCGCTTGGAGCGGGCCTCGAAATACCGCCCGGCCAGGATGAAGGTGGTCACGCCCGCGGCGGCCTCGAGGTAGATGTTGCCGGTGCCGTCGGTCCTGGCGATGGTGAGCTCGAACGGGTGGGTCATGCCCGGCGTGCCCGCGGTGCCCCAGAACAGCGCGTACAGCGACCAGCCCAGCGCGGCCAGGGTGCCCATCGAGACCAGGGTGTCCATCGTCGCGGTGCCGTGGCGCAGATTGGTCCAGGCCGCTCGGTGGAACGGCAGCGCGCCCCACACCACCACCGGCGCGGCCAGCGTCAGCGACAGCCACTGCCAGTTGGTGAACTGCAAGGCCGGGACCATCGCCATCGCGATCACCGGCACCGTCAACACCGCCGAGACGAGCAACCGGGTGCGCAGGGCGGCGGTGGGATCGACCTCGACCCGCGCGGATTGCGGTTCGCCGGTCGTGGCCGGCGCGGGCAGCGCGGCGGTGTAACCGGCCGCCTCGACGGTGGCGATCAGGTCCTCGGGGGCGATGTCGCCGGTGAAGTCGACGCGCGCCTTCTCGGTGGCGTAGTTGACCGTGGCGGTGACGCCGTCGAGCTTGTTGAGCTTCTTCTCGATGCGGTTGGCGCAGGATGCGCAGGTCATGCCGCCGATCTCGAGTTCGATCCGGCCGGCGACCGGCTGGTTCAGCGCGGTGGTCATGGGGTGCTCCGTTCTGTGCGGCCCGGGTGCGGTCGGCGTCAGTGGCCGTGGCCGTCGTCGTGTGGCGCGGGGGCGGGTGCGGTGGCGGCCGCCCCGTCGCGCGGCACCGTCACGGTGAATTCGGCGGTGCGGACCACGCCCTCGTGCTGGAAGTCCAGGAACAGGCGGTAGTCGCCGGGGCTGGGCGCGGTCATCGCGAAGGTGATGCCCGGTCCCGGTGCGGTCACGCCGTCACCCGGGTGGCCTTCGGGGTGCACGTGCAGGTAGGCCAGATCTGCCGAGCGTAGCGCGACGAGGTGGCCGTAGGCGCCCAGGTAGGGCTGCAGGTCGGTGACGGGCTGTCCGTTGCGGGCGACCGAGAGGGTCACCGTCGACGGCGCGCCCGCGGTGACGGTGCCCGTCAGGGTGACGGTGTAGTCGCCCACGACGGCGGTGCCGGCCGGGGCGGGCAGCGGCTGGGGATCGTAGCCGCCGGCGACCCGCAGGTCGGCGCCCAGCGTCAGGTTCTCGCCGCCCTCCGGGACGAAGTCGGCGTAGACGCGGTAGTCCCCGGCCCGGCTGAGATTCAGCGGCACGCTCCAGGTGCCGTCGGCGCCGAGCACCGGGTGCACGTGCTGGAAGGCGGTGAGATCGCGGCGGACCACGATCAGGTGCAGATCCTTGTCGTGGCTGGTGGTGTACCGGGTGACGGGCGCGCCGCTCGCGTCGAGGATGCGCAGCCGCAGCGGAACCTCCGGGGCCGCGCTGACCTGGGGGTCCGCCAGCTCGAGGGTGTAGCCCCGGTCGGTGACGAGCAGTCCGCCGGGCAGGTGGTCGGCCGCGGGGGCGTCGGCGGCGGTGTCGTGCTCGGCGTGCTCGGCGGGTGGGGAGTCGGTGGGGCCGACGAGCGCGCCGACGCCCAGCGCGATGCCGAAGATCGCGGCGAGCCCGACGGCGAAACCGGTGAACTTGGTGGCGGCGTTCATGCCACCTACCATACCCCCCTAGGGTACTTTGTCAACCGGCTCGCCTGCCCGCTCAGTGGGCGCCGTGGAGGTTGCGAGCCGTCGGGGACGTGGCCACCGTGGCCGGGTCGGGACAGGTGCCGAACAGGCGGTCGGCGGTGCCGGAGCTGGTGACGGTGAACCAGTAGTGCTCGTTCTTGTAATGGTGGTGGCGGTGGTTGCGCCACACCGCGCGGTACAGCGCGCGGCGCGGCTTGTAGTCGGTGTGGATGAGGTAGTGCGTCCACTCGTAGCCGAGGCCGAGCACCGTGACGGTGAGCAGGAAGGTCAGCCCCAGGCCCGGCCGGGGGAAGGCGAACGCGGCGATCAGCAGCAGCGTCACCAGCACGATCACCAGCGATCGCGTCGGGATGAAGATGAGCGGGATCTCGCGCGGGTCGATGTGGTGTTCGCGGTGCTTACGGGCCAGTTCGCTGTCCAGGGTCAGCCGCCCGAGCCGCTTCGGCCGCCAGTGCAGCACGAGCACGTGCACCACCCATTCGAAAACCGGGAACACCGCCACCATCACCAGCGGCACCAGCGCGTCGGTCGGTTGCCAGTCGCCGACGGCCAGCCGGGCGGCCAGCACGCACACCAGGGTGGTGGCGATCATCCACGGCGAGGGATGGCGCAGGAATTCGCGGAAGGCATCGCCGAGGGTCATTCCGCGGCGGACGGTGGATCGGGTCATGATGGTTCCTCGGTGTTCGGTGTCGCCCCGGCGGTGTTCGATGTCGCCGCGGCCGCGTCGAGGGCGGCGATCAAGGCGGTGGTGGCGGGTTCGAGCAGGGCCCGGGCCGCGGCGGTCGCGGCCGGCGGATCGGCGGCGTGTACGGCCTCGGCGATGGCACGATATCCCGCGACGTTGCCGACCTCGGCGGTCATCAGCGGGGCCAGCGCCTCCAGCGCCGGTTCGTAGGCGGCGCGCAGCATGTTGTTCATCAGCCGGAAGACGATGGAGTCGGCGGCGTCGACCAGGTGGTCCCAGAACGCGAGCGCGTGTCGTTGCAGGGCGACGGGCTCGGTCTCGCGGGCCAGCGCGTCGAGGCAGCGGTCCAGCTCGTGGCGCAGCGCCTCCCGATCGCCCGCCCGGGCCGCGGCCAGCTCGGCCACCTTCGGTCCGTTGTGCAATCGGGCCTCGAGAATGCTGCGGGCCACGGTCGGGTCGAGGGTGCCCTGGCGGATCAGCAGGCGCGGCAGGATCTCCAAGCCCGCGCCACGGCGGTAGTCCAGCACGGTGGTGGTGTCGCCCTGGCGCACCGCGACCAGTCCCGCCGCCGCGAGGCGTTGCAGTGCCTCGCGCACGGCGGGCCGGGAGACCCCGAGTGCTTCGGCGAGCTGACGCTCACTCGGCAAGGCCGAGCCGGGTGCGCGTTCACCGCTGAGCACCTCCGCGGCGATCTGCTCGAACACGTCCGCCGATACCGACCGTTTGACCACAGGTTGCAACGCCATGGGTACTACTGTGCGCCGGGTTGGTCAGCTGGTCAAGTGGTAAGACCAATTCTCGGCGAACTTTCCGGCCGCCGGACCTGCCCTCAACTGGGGTCCGACCCCCGCACCGCCGTCAGCCAGACCGCAGCCGCCGCCCCGACCACGAGGGCCCCGGTGAAGGCGGGCAGGCCGCCGCCGTCGAGGTAGACCCACAGCAGCGCCGCGACCGGCGCGGCCACGGCGGGCTGGGCGTCGAGCAGCAGGCGCCGGGGCACCCGGGCGGCGACCCGGGCCCGCTCGTCGGCGTCCGGGGCCGAGCGCACCGGATTGTCGATCAGGCGACCCGGCGGCTCGCTCGTGCGCGCCCGCCCGGAGGGATACACCCGCAGCCGGACCGCGCCGGTCGCCGCCCCGCCGGTTGCGCCGGTCTCGAACTCGCGGAGCGACAACCGGTTCCCGGCGAACCGCAACCGAGAACGTCCCTCCGGCCCCGGCTGCGCGCAGTGCACCTCGGCGACCGTGAGCCCCACCAGCTCGGGCGCGAAATACACCGGCACCCACCACCGCCGATCACCCGCGGTGATCTCCAGCCACGAGCGGCTCACCAGCCGATGCTGCTGGCGCACCCGCCGCGCCGACAGCCGCTCGCCCGCGGGCACCCCGGTCGACACCACCCCGAGCGCCCGCGCCGCCCGCACGCCGCTGTACCCGACGATCACCAGCATCACGGTCGCGAGCGCGGCCAGCTGGTCGGCGTCGGCCAACGGCAGCAGCACCGCGCACACGGCGAGCGCGCCCACCGTCACCGCGCCCGGGTAGACGAGCGGCCGGAACCGGTCGCCCGGCCCGGAACTCACTTCAGGAAGCCAACTTTCGTGTAGTCCGCCGACTGCAATCCGAACGCGCCCCAGTTGGCCAGGTCCTCGCGCTGGGCGACGATGCCCGCCGACTGGTAGAGCGGCAGCGAGAAGCCCAGTTCGAAGATCATCCGATCGGCCTCGTTGGCCATCTCGATGGCCTTGTCCGGATCGAGTTCGGAGATGGTCCGCTCGATGAGGTCGTTGAGTTCCGGCGAGCCGATGCGGCCCTTGTTGCTCAGCGGATTAGCCGGGTCGTAGGCGTAGATCTGCGGCAGCGCGCCGAGCGGGAAGATGCTCTTCATCCACACGAAGTTGGCGATGTCGAAGTTACCCGGATCGATGACGTCGGTGAACAGGCCGTTGCCCGGGTAGGTTTCGATCTTCAACCGCACACCCACCTGCGCGAGATTCTGCTGGGCGATCTGGGCGATCTGCACCCAGTTCTGCTGCTGGTACATCACATTGCGGATCTCGAGCGGGCGCCCGGCCTTCTCCCGCACGTCCCCGTTGAGCTTCCAGCCGAGCGCGTCGAGTTCGGCGGCGGCCTGCTCGGGGTCGTAGGCCACGGCCTGCGCGTTGTCCTGGTAGCCCTTCTGCCCCTCCAGGTAGAGGTGGTTGTTCAGCGGCTTCGGATCGGCGACCAGGCCGTTGAGCAGCGCCGAGGCGATGGCCTGGCGATCGATCGCCTTGGAGATCGCCACCCGCAACCGCGGGTCTTCCAGGATGGAACCGGGTGCGCCGTTGAACGTCATGTGCGAGAAGCGCAGCGCGGGGGCACGGCGCACGACGAGTCCGGGCGTCTGCGAGGCCGCCTGCACCTCGTCGAGGCCGGAGACGTCCGCGGAGTCGAGTTCGTTGTTCTGCAGCGCGTTCAGCCGGGCCGTGTAATCCAGCACGCTGTAGGTGATCGTCTCCAGCTTCGGCGTCTCGCCCCACCAGCGGGGATTGCGGCTCAACACGATCCGCTGCTGGGCCCGGTCGATCTCGGTGACCATGAACGGCCCGCCCGAGACCCGCGGCGCTTCGCGATCGAGGTTCTCGAACGCCTCCGGTGTCTCGTTCGTGGCCTTCGGGTACAGCGGGTTGAACAACCCCTGCCATTCGGCGTAGTGCTGCGCCATCGTCACGATGGCCTGCCGGTCGTCGACGCCGCGTTCGACCTTCTCGATCCGGCTGTAGCCCTGGGTCGCGGCCGCCTGGTAGGCGGTGTCGCGACCGCTCAGCGCCGTCGCTTGCGCGCGCAGATCCTCCCAGGTGATGGGCGTGCCGTCGGACCAGACCGCCGCGGGATTGATGGTGTAGGTGATCTGCTGCGGATTCGTTCCGGTGAGCTGGACGTCGGTGAAGTAGTCGTGGTCGACGGTGAGTTCACCGGCGGCGTCGGATTCCAGCGTGCCGGGCAGCGTCGCCGCCAGCACCTCGGAGACCCCGCCGTCGGAGTCGACGTGGTGGGTGTTGAAGGTGGCCGGGAACGACGTCAGCGCCAGGCGCAGATTGCCGCCGTCGCGCAGCTCGCCCGGCTCGCGCGGGTTGATGTCGCTGCTCGCGCCGATGGTGTTCTCCCCGGTCAGCTGCCCGCTGTCGCCGCCGCATGCCGCCAGCACCATGCCCAGCGCGAGCACCGGAGCCGCGATGCGCGTGGCCGCCCGAATCCTCATCGTCGTTCCCTCCTGGTCGCGCTCACTGCACGAATCCGATCGCGGTGTAGTCGTAGGAGGCCAGCCCCGGCGAGCCGAAGTTGGCGAGGTCCGCGCGCACACCGTAACTGCCGTCCCACTGGAACAGCGGCAGCGAATGACCCTCCTCGAACACGGCTCGGTCCACCTGATTGGCCAGCTCGATCGCCCGCTGGGGATCGAGTTCGGACAGCGTACGCTCGATCAGCTCGTTCAGTTCCGGTGAACCGATCCGGCCGAAGTTGCCCTGCAGGTCGTCGGGGTAGTAGCCGTAGACCTGCGGGATGCTACTCAGCGGGAACGCATCCCCTTGGAAGATGAACTGCGCGGCGTCGAAATCGCCGGGCTGGATGACGTCGGTGAAGAAGCCCGCGCCCGGCCGGGTGTCGATCTGCATGCCCACCCCGACGTCGGCCAGATTGCGCTGAATGATCTGGGCGATCTGCACCCAGGTCCGGTCGTCGTACATGACATCGCGGATCACCAGCCTGCGCCCGTCCTTGACCCGCACATCGCCCTCGCGGCGCCAGCCGAGCGCGTCGAGTTCCCGCTCGGCGGCCGCCGGGTCGAAGGGCAGGCTGTTGTCCCGGTAACCCTCCTGGCCCTGCAGGAAGATGTGGTTGTTCAGCGGCTTCGGGTCCTCGACCAGGCCGTTCTGCAGCGCCGAGGCGATCGCCTGCCGGTCGATGGCCTTCGAGATCGCCACCCGCACCCCCGCGTCGGCGAGGATGGAGCCGGGCGCGCCGTTGAAGGTCAGATGCCGGAACCGGCTCCCCGGCGCACGCCGCACCTCGAGGCCCGCACTCTCCCGCACCGTGAGCACTTCGTCGATGCTGGTCAGCGGGGTGACATCGAGTTCGTCGTTCTGCAGTGCGGCGACCCGGGCGGCGCTGTCGAGCACGCTGAAGGTGATGGTGTCGAGTTTGGGTGGGGTACCCCACCACAGCGGATTGCGTTCGAGCACGATCCGGCCCTGGGCGCGGTCGGTGGACTGCACCCGGAACGGGCCCGCGGTCGGCCCCATCGCGTCCACGAGCCCGCTGTTGAACGAATCGGGGTCACCGGTCACCGATTTCGGGAACAGGGCGGCGTTGCCCGCGAACTGGCCGCGCCACTCCGCGTACGGACGCTCGAAGGTGAGCACCGCCTGCCGGTCGTCGACGCCGCGGTCCACCCGCGCGACCCGGTCGAAGCCGTTGGTCATCGCGATCTGGTAGCGGGTGTCGCGCCCGCTCAGCGCCGCGGCCTGGGCGGCGATGTCCGCCCAGGTGACAGGGGTGCCGTCGGACCAGACGGCCTTCGGGTTGATCGTGTAGGTGACCTGCTGGGGGTTGGTGTTCGTCAGCGCCACATCGGTGAAGAAGTCGGTGTCGACGGTGAGCTTGCCCGCGGCGTCGATGCGGAAGGCGCGCGGCATCATCGGCCGCTCGATATCGGCGATGTCGCCCTCGTTGCCGTCGATCGACAGGGTGTTCCAGTTCGCCGGGAAAGCCGACACCGACAGCCGCAGGTTGCCGCCCTCGCGGACCTGCTCGCGCGGCACCGGGTTGATGTCGCTGCTGGTGCCGAGCGCATCGGACAGGCCATCGGCCGAGCGGTCCGCCGCCGAGCAGCCGACCAGCGCGCACACGAGCAACCCGATCACCAGTCGCGCTGTGGCCGAACGGATCCGCATGGCTTTCCTCCTACCGCGAGAGCGCCGGCATCGGCACCGCGTCGATCAGCGCCCGCGTGTACGGGTGCCGCGGGTCGCCGAGCACCTGCTCGGCGGGCCCCGACTCCACGATTCGGCCGCGGTGCATCACCGCGATGTCGTGGGCGAGGTTGCGCACCACCGAAAGATCGTGCGAGACGAACAGATACGACAGCCCGCGCTCGTCCTGCAGTTCGCGCAGCAGGTTCAGCACGCCGGCCTGGATGGAGACGTCCAGCGAGGACACCGGCTCGTCGAGCACCAGCAGTTCCGGGTCGAGCGCCAGCGCCCGCGCGATACTGATGCGCTGCTTCTGGCCGCCGGAGAAATCGGCCGGATAGCGTTCGGCGTGCTCGGGCCGCAACCCGACCAGTTCCAGCAGCTCCGGCACCCGGCGGGCGATCTCGGCGCGCGGGCGCCCGTCGATGCGCAAGGGCTGGGCCAGCACGTCGGAGATCGGCAGCCGGGGGTCCAGCGCGGCGGTCGGGTCCTGGAAGACGATCTGCATCTTCCTGCGCAGCTGCCTGGCCTGCGCCCGGGTGAGCGTGGCGACGTCGTGTCCGAGCACCTCGATGCGGCCGCCCTGCGGCGGTACCAGGTCGAGGATCTGGGTGAGCGTGGTGGACTTGCCCGACCCGGATTCGCCGACCAGCGCCAGCGTGCGCCCGGCGCGCACCTCGAAACCGATGCCGTCCACCGCGCGCACCTCGCCGGTGCGCCTGCGCAGGATCACCCCGGAGGTGATCGGGAAGGTCTTCACCAGGTCGGTGACCCGCAGTACCACCGGCGGTTCGGCGGCGCTCGCGGGGCCGGCGGGGGCGGCGGCGGATTCGACCTCGCGACGGTAGGCGGCGAACAGGTCCGCCGACCCCAGCTCCTCGGTGCGGATACAGGCCGCGGCCCGCGCCGGCCCGGTCGGTGCCAAGGGCGGTTCGGCGGCGCGGCAGGCGTCGACGGCCACCGGGCAGCGCGGGGCGAACGAACAACCCTGCGGCAGGGCGTGCATGGCGGGCGGGGCGCCCGCGATCGGGATCAGCGGGGCGCGGGCCGGGCCGTCCAGCCGCGGGATGGAGCCGAGCAGGCCGACCGTGTAGGGCATCCGAGGTTCGGCGAACAGTTCCGCCGCGGTCGCGGTCTCCACCACCCGGCCCGCGTACATCACCGCCACCCGGTCGGCGAGCGTGGCCGCGATGCCCATGTCGTGGGTGATCATCACCACGCCCGCACCGGTGATGTCGCGCGCCTGCCGCAGCAGATCCAGGATCTGCTTCTGCACGGTCACGTCCAGCGCGGTGGTCGGTTCGTCGCAGATGATCAGGGCCGGATCGTTGGCGATGGCCATCGCGATCACCACCCGCTGGCGCATACCGCCGGAGAACTCGTGCGGAAACGCCTTGGCGCGCACCGCAGCGTCCGGGATACCGACCAGCTCGAGCAGCTCCACCGCGCGCGCGGCCGCCTCCTTGCGGCCCATCCTGCCGTGCGCGAGCAGGG
Source organism: Nocardia sp. FDAARGOS_372 (assembly GCF_002554515.1). Classification (NCBI taxonomy): domain Bacteria; kingdom Bacillati; phylum Actinomycetota; class Actinomycetes; order Mycobacteriales; family Nocardiaceae; genus Nocardia; species Nocardia sp. FDAARGOS_372. The sequence goes on from NZ_PDDW01000001.1 coordinate 4,850,418, forward strand.
CCTCGGCCACCTGGTCACCCACCCGGTACACCGGGGTCAGCGCCGAGAGCGGATCCTGGAACACCATGCTGATCGAGCGGCCGCGCAGCTTGGACAGCTGCCGGTCGCCCAGGCCGAGCAGCTCGCGTCCGCGCAGCCGGATCGAACCGGAGATCCGCGCCTGCTCCGGCAGCAGCCCCATCACCGCCAGCGCCGACACCGATTTGCCCGAACCGGATTCGCCGACGATGGCCAGCACCTCGCCCTCGGCGACGGTGTAGTCCACCCCGCGCACCGCCTCGATGCGGCCCTCCTCGCTCGGAAAGGTCACCGTCAGCCCGGCGACCTCGAGCAGCGGCTCGCCCGTCGTCCGCCCGTCCGTCATGCCTTCCCCCGCTTCCGCTTCCGCGCACCCTTGGCGCCGGGGTCGAACGCGTCGCGCAACCCGTCGCCGATCAGGTTGGCGCACAGCACCACCGTGATCAGGAATCCGCCGGAGAACAGGAACAGCCAGGGGTAGGTGAGCGCCGAGGCGGTGCCGTCGCGGATCAGCGTCCCCAGCGAGACGTCCGGCGGCTGCACCCCGAAACCCAGGAAGCTCAGCCCGGTTTCGGCCATGATCGCCGCACCCACGGTGAGGGTGGTGTCGATGATGAGGATCGAGGCGATGTTGGGCATGATGTGCGTCGCGATCACGGTGCGCGTCGGCGCGCCCATATAGCGTGCGGCGCGCACGAATTCGCGTTCGCGCAGGCTCATCGTCAACCCGCGCACGATGCGCGCGCTGATCATCCAGCCGAAGGCGCTCAGCAACACCACCAGCAGCACGATGCCGCCGCCGCCCTTGACCCGCGGTGCGAACAGCATGATGACGATCGTGCTCGGCACGACCAGCAGCAGGTCGACCAGCCACATGATCGCCCGGTCGGTCCAGCCGCCGAGCAGGCCCGCCACCGACCCCGCGATCGCGGCGATCGCGGTGCTGAAGATCGCGACGCAGAAGCCGATGATCAGTGATTTCTGTGCCCCGCGCAGGGTTTGGGCGAGCACGTCGTGCCCGATCGGGTCGGTCCCGAACGGGTGACGCGGGCTCGGTGGCTGGCGCAGGGCGGTGCGGTCCTGGTCCAGGTAGTCGAAGGCCAGGAAGTGCGGCAGCACGAAACTGGCCAGCACGAGCAGCAGCAACACCACGGCCGCCACCACCGCGGGCTTGTTGCGCAGGAACCGCCGCCACACCAGCGCGCGCCTGCCCGTCGCGGACTCCGGTGCGCCCGCGACGATGATCTCGGCTTCGGTCATGACCGCCTCCCCCCGCGCCTCATCCGACCCGCACCCGCGGGTCCAGGATCGCGTAGACGATGTCGGAGAGCAGGCCCGAGACCAGCACCACGAGACCGGTGAACACGGTCACCGTCACCACCACGTAGATGTCCTGCGCGTTCACCGCGTCGACCAGCCACTCGCCCACACCGTGCCAGCCGAAGATCTTCTCGGTGAAGGTGGCGCCGGTGATCAGACCACCGAGGCTGTAGGCGAACAGCGTCGCCATCGGGATCAGGGCGGTGCGCAACCCGTGCTTGTACAGTGCCCGGCCGCGGGTGAGTCCTTTGGCGCGGGCGGTGCGGATGAAATCGCTCTGCAGCACGTCCAGCATCGCGTTGCGCTGGTAGCGGCTGTAGCCCGCCATGCCGCCCAGCGCCAGCGCCAGGGTCGGCAGCACCAGATGTTGCAGCCGGTCGAGCAACTGCGGCCACAGCCCCTCGATCCGGTGCGCCGAGGTCTCCCCGGTGTAGAGGAAAATCCGTTGACCGGTGAGCGAATTGATCTCCAGCGCACCGTATTTCAGTAACGTCGCGAGCAGGAAGATCGGCGTGCTCAGCAGCACCAGCGACACGATCGTGGTGAAGTAGTCGCTGAAGCGGTACTGCCGGATCGCCCCTGCCGCACCGATCAGCACGCCGAGCACGGTGCCGAGCACGGAACCGATCACCAGCAGCCGCAGGCTCACCCCGATCCGGCGGCCCAGTTCCTCGCTCACCGGCTGGCCCGCCAGTGTCGTGCCGAAATCGCCGCGCACCGCGCCGCTCACCCAGGTCAGGTAGCGCTGCGGGATCGGTTCGTCCAGGTGCAGTTGCTCGGCCTTGGCGTCGATCACCGCCTGCGGCGGCCGCGGGTTGCGCTGCTCGAGGCTGTCCAGCGGCCGGAAGGTGAGTCCGGCGACGGCGAAGGTCAGGAACGAGGCCAGCAGCAACAGCACGACGTAGTTCGCGGCGCGTCGTAGCAGGAAGCCGATCATCAGTCCTCAGGTCCTCCGGCGGGGGCCGGGCATACGGGTATCGGACCCTGATCATAGGGAGGCGGGCGCGGGCGCGTGCGGCACTCGTCCGGGCTCGGCATGTCCCCGCTGCGGGGGTTCCCGGCCGCGGCTGCGTCACTTCCCGACCGCGGCGGGCCGGTCATCCGGCAGGATGGATAGGTGACACGCCTGCACCTGCCCAAGCCGAAGATGGTCGCCACCGATGTGGACGGCACGCTCATCGACCACGACGAGCGCGTCAGTGCCCGTACCCGCGCGGCCGTCGCCGCCCTGGTCGCCGATGGCGTGCCGTTCGTGCTGGCGACCGGCAGGCCGCCGCGCTGGGTCGACCCGGTCGTGGAGGGGCTCGGGTACGCGCCGCTGTGCGTGTGCGCCAACGGCGCGGTCATCTACGACAGCGCGGCCGACAAGATCCTCGCCGGGCACGTGCTCGACGTGGCGACTCTGGAGTGGCTGGCCGAGATCGCCGAACACGCCCTGCCCGGCTGCGGGCTGGCCGCCGAGCGGGTCGGCGAGTCCGCGCACGACGCGGCCACGCCCCAGTTCGTCAGCTCGCCGGAGTACGAACACGCCTGGCTCAACCCCGACGACACCGCCGTCGCCCGGCACGAGGTGGTCGACGCGCCCGCGATCAAGATGCTCATCCGACTACCCGGGGCGCACAGCGGCGACATGCGCGACGCCCTGGCCCCGCTGGTCGGGGATCGCGCCGACATCACCTACTCCACCGATCACGGGCTCGTCGAACTGTCCGCGCCCGGGGTGACCAAGGCGTCCGGCCTGCGGACCGTGGCGCAGCGGCTCGGCGTCGAACCGGACACCCTCATCACCTTCGGCGACATGCCCAACGACGTGCCCATGCTCGAACTGGCGGGGCACGGCGTCGCCATGGCCAACGCGCACGCCGAAGCCATCGCGGCCGCCAACGAGGTCACCACCACCAACTCCGAGGACGGCGTGGCGCGCGTGCTCGAGCGCTGGTGGGGGTGAGGGCTCGGCCGGTGCTGTGGGGCGGTCGCCTCGGCTGCGGCGCCCGGACATCCCGTGGGGTGCCGGGCGGGTGATCAGGCCGGTACCGGTGCCGGGGCGGCAGGCTCGTCCGGAGCCGGAGCCGGAGCCGGAGCCGGAGCCGGAGCCGGAGCCGGAGCAGGGGAGGCCGGTGCCGCGGGATCGGCCGGGGCGTTCGGCGCGGGAGATGCGGGTCCGGCCGCGCCCGGAGCGCCCGGCGCGGGCGGCAGGGCTTGCGGGTCCGCGGGCGCTCCCGGCACCTGACCGGGCGCCGCCACCTCGTTGCGGCGCATCTCCTCCTGATAGGTGTCGTTGTAGGTCTTCCAGACGGTGGTGACGATGCCGGTGAGGTTGTTGAGGATCAGCGATCCGTTCTGGAAGTCCGAACGCAGGCCGTCCGGCACCGGGTAGGGGCTGCTCAGCGGCAGGCCGAGGATGCCGGCGTCGGCGCCGAGCTGCAGGAACCGTTCGAGGATGGCGCCCACCACCTCCACGGCCTGGCCCTGCGGAGAGGTGTAGACGTAGCCGTTGACGAACTTGGCGTACTGCTGGCCTTGAGCGGCGGGCAGCGGCTCGGACTGGGCGGCGCCCAGCGGGCCCTCGGGTCCACCGGTCGCGGCGTAGTGCTTGGCGATCAGGTTGTCGTTGACCATGCTCAGCAGGCGCGCGGTGAGTTCGGCCAGCGCGGCCAGGTCCGACTGGGTGCGGCGCGGCGCCTCGGAGCCGGAGCTACCCGGCGCGCCCGCGGCGATGTCGCGGATGCGGTCCATCATCGAGTACGCGGCGTCGCCGGGGCAGCTGGTGTTGCCGACATCGCGGTGCGCGAAGACGATCGGCAACCGCACCTCCTCACCCTCGGCGTACGGGGTGAACTCGGTGCCTTCGGAGTACATGGTGGTGTAGCCCTTGGGATCGAGTCCGGCGATCCGGGTGCGCCAGCCGATGAATCGGCCGATCGCGTCGATGGCGGCGTCGGTCGGCGCCTCGGACTCGTGGTTGCCCATCAGCGCCACGCCGGAGGTGTTCTCGTTGAACCCGCCCGCGTGCGCGCCCTGCACCGGCCGGTCCAGGCCGCCGCGGCGGCCCTCGAAGATCTGGCCGTACTTGTCGACCAGGGCGTTGTAGCCGATGTCGCACCAGCCCAGGGTCTGCGAGTGGTAGGTGTAGATGGCGCGCACGATGCCCGCCGACTCGGCCTTGCTGTAATCGTTGCGGCCCGCGGTGTGGTGCACGGTGACGCCGCCGAGGCCGTCGTCGTAGGTCGGTTCCTGGCAGTTGATGGATTCGTCGGCGCCCCACTGCGCCCGGGTGATGACGTTCGGGCCGCCGCCGGGCAGCGCGGTGGCGATGTCGGACAGCGCGCCGTCCAACGGTCCACGGCCCGGATCGATCAGCACCGCGGTGAGGTCGGGCGTGTGCGCGGGGTCCTCGGCGATGGCCGCGATCCCGCCGGATTGCGCTGCGGCGCTTGGTGTTTGCGGCTGCGTAGCGGCCGGTTTGCGGGTCACCAGGATCTGGACCGCGGTGGTCTCGCCGACGTAGATCGGCTCGGTGCCGTTGGTCGGGCCCGCGGGCGTGCGGTCGTCGCGGCGGGTGTCCAGCGCGGCGGCTTCGTACCAGGGACCCCAGCTGCCGTCGGGTTGGCGGGCCCGCACCATCGCGGTGGTGTTCGCCAGATCCGCCGCGGTGAGCGCGACCATGCTGAACGGCGTGTCCCGCGACAGCTCCTTGACCTGCGCGCCGACCTGATCCAGCAGTTCCTGCGGCAGCGCGCCGGGTGCCAGCGCCGGTGTGTCGGGTGTCGTGCCGGGCGGCAACGCGCCGGGGTCGGCGATGAACTTCGTCGACGCGGGGGAGGGGACCGGGCTCGCCGTCGCGGGCGCGGGCACCGGCTGGCCGGGCACCGGCGCAGGCATGGCCGGCGCGGTGGTGGTCGGGGCCGCGCCCGGGGTGGGCGCGGGGGTGGTGGTCGGGGTGCCGGAATCGAATCGCGGCAGCGGGATCTCGGTGGGCAGCTGGATGCCGGGCGGCACCGGCAACCCCTCCGGAATGTGGATCGAGGGCGGGATCGGCAGCTTGCGCAGATCGGAAAGGCGCAGGTCGGGCAGGTTGAGCCCGGTCAGTTCGCGCAGCGGCAGGGTGATGTCGGGTGCCTGGGTGAGCACCACCTCGGCGAGCTGTGCGGGCACGGCGGCCAGGGCCGACTCGTTGGTCGAGCGGACATCGGCCGAGTCGCTCATCGTCAACGCCGCGAGGGGAGCCGCAACCGCGAGGGTGGTCACCATCGGTAGGACGAACGAACGTTTCGGCTTGCGCTGCGGCACGAGCATCTCCCATCAGGTCGAACGGTGATCAGGTGCGCAGATCAGGCTTGCTTCCTGATGCAACAGCCATCACACTAGTTCACATCCATCACAAATATAAACCTCTGGTTTAGGGTTAGACCTGTGATTGCTCGAATGTAGCCCTCGGAGCGCGGCCGGTCCGGGAGACATGCCGACAAGTGGGAGTGAGCCATGCAACGCAAGCGCCAGCTCGACGACAGCGACAACGCCGGCCTACGCCGGACCCGGCGCCGGATCCGGCTGCGGATCAGGAACCGGGTCGGCCCACCGACGGTCCGGCTGCGCCCCGTCCTCGCCACCGGCGGCACCGTCCTGCTGGTCGGCGGCGCCCTGGCCTACACCCAGTGGCCCGTCGACCGGGCATACGAACCCCTGGCAGGCCCGGGTCACGGACGCGGCATGAGCCAGGTCGGCGCGTTCGACAGCGCCCAGGAGGGCTGGCTGGCCGAACGCATCCTCGCCCACTACTACCCGGGCGCCACCCTGGGGACGGTCCCGCCGACCACCCTCGCAGTGCGGTTGATGGATCAGGACGACGCGGTGCTGGACGCCTACGCCGACGCGGGCGCGCGGGTGGCAGGCCGCACCCTCGAACCCGGCCAGGTCGCGCATCTGACCCCGCTCGCCGACGGCGGCGCCAACGTCGTGGTCACCCTGGGCTGCGACGGCGACGTGCTGTGGCAGACCTCGACCGCCGACCCGTGGATCTATCCCCTCGACCCCAATCCCGGCAGGCCGGCCGAGGAACACCTCACGCTGTGCAACGGCCGCGCCTACCGCGGCTCGCTCGGCGTCGCCACCGAGGACGGCGCCTTCCGGACGGTGAACCGCGTGGACGTCGAGGACTACCTGCTCGGCGTGGTGCCCGCCGAGGTGCAGGCCAACTGGGCCGACAAGGGCGCCGGCGAGGCATTGCGCGCGCAGGCGGTCGCCGCGCGCTCCTACGCGCTCGCCGAACAGCGCTACCCCTACGCCCAGACCTGCGACACCACCGACTGCCAGGTGTATCCGGGCACCGAGAAGGAGGACCCGCGCACCGCGGCCGCCGTCGCCTCGACCGCCGGGCAGGTGCTGCTGCGCGACGGGCACATCCTGCGCTCGGAATACTCCGCGGCCCCCGACGGCGGCGCGCCCGCCGACATCCAGACCTTCGAGGTCGGCCCGCGCCCGGCCGACCTGGAGGTGGCCCGTCCGCCCGCCGATCCGCGCACCCGGGCCGCCGAGACGCCCTCGGCGATCGACGTCGAATACGAGCGGATCGGCGGGGCGAACAGCACGCTCGGTACCCCGCTCGGCCCGGAGTGGGGGCTGCCGCAGAACGCGGGCACCTACCGGCTGTTCACCAACGGCGTCATCATCGCCACGCCGACGCTGGGCGCGCAGGTCGTCGATTTCACGACACTGATGGAATTGATCCCGGGCACAGACGGATTGGACACCCTGCCCACGGAGACGGTGCCCTCAGAGACCGTGCCCTCGGAGACGGCGCCTTCGGAGTCCGTGCCCCCGGGAACCGTGCCGCCCGGCGGGGCGCCGCCGGTGGAGGCGCTGCCACGGCACCCGGCCGGCCTTCCCATGCCGCCGCTCGCGGATCCGGTGGTGCCGGCGGACGTGCCCGCCCCCGTCCCGCCGCCCGGGGCCGCGCCCGCCTGATCACCCCGCCCGAAACCGCGGAAAAAGACTGTTGACCTTGACGTAACGTCAACTTGCAGACTGGTCTCACCGATGAGAAACGCGGAAGGAGAACCGGTCATGACGTCGGGTACCCGCACCGGCGAATGGTCCATCCAGGATCTGGCCAGGGCGGCCGGTACCACCAGCCGGACGCTGCGCCACTACGGCCAGCTCGGGCTGTTGCCACCCAGCCGGATCGGCGCCAACGGGTACCGATACTACGACCAGGACTCCCTCCTGCGCCTGCAACGGATCCTGCTGCTGCGCGAACTCGGCCTCGGCCTCCCGGTCATCGCCGAGGTCCTCGCGGGCGAGCAGGACACCGCGGCAGCGCTGCGCACGCACCTGGACCTGCTGACGCAGGAACAGGACCGGATCCGGCGGCTGATCGAGTCGGTACGAACCACGCTGCAGAAGACGGAAAGAGGTGAACAGCTCGTGGCAGCAGAAGTTTTCGACGGCTTCGATCACTCCCAGTACAAGGACGAGGTGATCGAGCGCTGGGGCAAGGACGCCTACGACAGGGGCGACAAGTGGTGGCGCTCGCTGTCGGAGGAGCAGAAGAAGGAGTTCGGGCAGACCCACCTGGACATCGCGGCCGACTACGGCCGGGCGCACGCGGCGGGCCTGCCCGTCGACAGCGACGAGGTGCAGGCCATCGCGGCCCGGCACCGCGACTGGATCGCGCTCGGCTGGCAGGGCAAGCCCGTCACCGCCGACGCCTTCGTCAACCTCGGTGAGATGTACGTCGCCGACCCGCGTTTCGCGGCCAACTACGACGTGCACGGCGAGGGCACCGCGGCCTACGTCCGCGACGCGATGAAGGTCTACGCCGAGGCGAACCTCCGGTAGGCCGATCTCGGACAGGCGCCCGCGTGGAGCGATCCGCGCGGGCGCCGTCGCGCATCCGGCGTCGGCGCTGCGCATACTTGGCGTGTCGTTCGCGCGCACGAGGAGGAACCATGAGCGCCCCCGAGGTCAGGGCAGGCAGTGCCAGCACCACCGCGAGCGTCACCGCCACGGTGAGCGCGGGGTTCGCCGCCGTCGGTGCGGCGGCCAACGTGCTGGGGCTGCTCATCCTGGCTGCGTCGTTCGTGTCCGACCCGGGCCGCTACGACAACTCACTGGCCGTCGCCACGGCGCTCGGGGCCGCGCTGCTGGCGGTCGCGCTGGGATACGGTGCGCTGCAGATGCTCCGGCGCGCGGACGAGGGGCGCTGGATGGTGCTGCTCGCGTCGGGCGCCTGGCTCGCCTTCGCCGCCCTCGGCCTGCTCGCCGCCCTGACCGGGTACCGATCCGACTACGGCATCCGCTGGTCCGCCGAAGGCGGCACCGGGGTGGACATCGCGACCGCGACCACCGGCCTGCCCGGCGTGGTCACCGCCTTCGTGCACGGCGACTGGCTGCCGTGCCTGGTGGGTTCGGTTGTGCCACTGGTGATCGCGGCCGTCGCCGCCGTCCCGGCCACAGCCCGCTGGTTCGCCACCGCGCCCACCTCCTGACGCGCTGGAGCCTCGACTGCGGTGTACCCGCCTGGTCATCAGCCTCCGTGGGCAGCGCCGCAGTACGGCCGCCCGAACAACCCACCCGCACCCCTGCCGAGCGGCGCGACCGCGCGGACCGCGGCCGTGCTGGCGATGGTCCTGGCGGTGCTGGCAGGCACCGCGGCCGGGTTCGCCCTGCACGCGGCGGTCGAGCTGGACAACGCCGGGCACGGCCGGGCAGGGGCGGCCGCGCGCGAGAGTGCTCAATGGCTCTGGCTGCTCGGCTGGGCACAGCTGATCGGCGCGGGCACGTGGTTCCTCGGCGGTGCGATGCTGGCCGCCCGTGTCAACGCGGGCCGGGTGATCCTGATCGTGGTCTCCTTCTTCGGCGTGATCGGCAGCGCGACCGGGCTCGCCGTCGGGCTCGGTAGCGGCACGCCGGTCGCCGTCGGGAGCGGTGCCGTCGGCCTCGGCCTGGCGACACTGGTGCTGTCCCTGGCCGCGGCCCGCTCCACGATGCGCTGGGTCGATGCGGGGCGGAACCGCACGTCGGCTCGGTATCCGGGGCCTGCCCCCGCGGGCCCGCCACCGTATGGATGGCGCGGCCCGGCCCATCCGTCCGCCGCTCCCGGTCCGGTGGTTCCCGGGTGGGGTGCGGGGACCGTTCATCCCCCGCACCCCGCTCATCCACAGCCCGGCCCGGGCGTGCCGCACGGGTACGGCGGAAACCCGTATCCACGGTGACCCCGGCCGTGCCCGGAACCAGCCCCGATCCGCTCACCAGCGGGAAAACCGGAGCTGTCGGGGGCGGCCGGGCCGAGGGTATGACTGCACCCTGCCCCGGTCGGGACTTCCGATACTCTGGGCTCCCGTGACCGTCGCATCGTCCTCCGGTAACTCCGCCAACGTCAACGCACAGTTCGATCTGATCGTCGTCGGCTCCGGCTTCTTCGGGCTGACCATCGCCGAGCGCACGGCCAATGTGCTGGGCAAACGGGTGCTGGTGCTGGACCGGCGCCACCACATCGGCGGCAACGCCTACTCGGAGCCGGAACCGGAGACCGGGATCGAGATCCACAAGTACGGTGCCCACCTGTTCCACACCTCCAACAAGCGGGTGTGGGACTACGTCAACCAGTTCACCGAGTTCACCGGCTACCAGCACCGGGTGTTCGCGATGCACAAGGGGCAGGCCTACCAGTTCCCGATGGGCCTCGGCCTGATCTCGCAGTTCTTCGGTCGCTACTTCACCCCGGACGAGGCGCGCAAGCTCATCGCCGAGCAGGCCGCCGAGATCGACACCAAGGACGCCCAGAACCTCGAGGAGAAGGCCATCTCGCTGATCGGCCGCCCGCTCTACGAGGCGTTCATCCGCGACTACACCGCCAAGCAGTGGCAGACCGACCCCAAGGAACTGCCTGCGGGCAACATCACCCGCCTGCCGGTGCGCTACACCTTCGACAACCGCTACTTCAACGACACCTACGAGGGCCTGCCCAAGGAGGGGTACACGAAGTGGCTGGAGAACATGGCGGCCTCCGAGCTCATCGAGGTGCGGCTGAACACCGACTGGTTCGAGGTGCGTGCGGAGATCCGGGCCGCCAATCCGGACGCGCCGGTGGTCTACACCGGCCCGCTGGACCGCTACTTCGACTACAGCGAGGGCGAACTCGGCTGGCGCACCATCGATTTCGAGACCGAAGTGGTGCAGACCGGTGACTACCAGGGCACCTCGGTGATGAACTACAACGACGCCGACGTGCCGTTCACCCGCATCATCGAGCCGCGCCACTTCCACCCCGAGCGCGAGTACTACCCGAACGACAAGACGGTCATCATGCGGGAGTACTCCCGCTTCGCCCAGACCGGCGACGAGCCGTACTACCCGATCAACACCCCCGAAGACCGCGCCAAGCTGCTGGCCTACCGGGAGCGCGCCAAGCGGGAGACCGCCGAGGCCAAGGTGCTCTTCGGCGGCAGGCTCGGCACCTACCAGTACCTGGACATGCACATGGCGATCGGTTCGGCGCTGAGCATGTTCGACAACGTGCTGCGTCCGCACCTGGAAGCGGGCGCGGCGCTCGTCGACGAACAGGACTGAGGCCCTTGACCAGGCGCGCCAACACCGAAAGCCGACGATGACCCAGTCGATAGTGGAAGACATGACGACCCAGACCCGCGCGACCTCGCTGTTGCAGCGCATCATCCTGCCCCGGCCGGGTGAACCGCTCGACGTGCGCACGCTCTATCTGGAGGAATCGGCGACCAACGCCCGCCGCGCGCACGCGGCCACCCGCACCTCGCTCTCGATCGGCGCGGAGTCGGAGGTGTCGTTCTGCACCTACTTCAACGCGCTGCCCGCCAGCTACTGGCGGCGCTGGACGGTCCTGACCTCCGTGGTGCTGCGGCTGGAGCTGGCCGGCCACGGGCGGGTGGACGTCTACCGCTCCAAGGCCGACGGCTCGCGAATCCACGTGCAGGGCAAGGAGTTCTCCGTGCCCGCCGGTGCGGAGTCCACGACGGTGGAGTTCGAGACCGAGCTGGCGCCGTTCGAGGACGGCGGCTGGATCTGGTTCGACATCACCACCGACACCGCGGTGACGCTGCTCGCGGGCGGCTGGTACGCGCCGCTGGAAGCGCCGGGGGAGGGCAGCATCGCCGTCGGCATGCCCACCTTCAACCGGCCCACCGACGCGGTGAAGACGCTGGCCGCGCTCGGCGCCGACCCGCTGGTGCTGGAGAAGGTCGCGGCCGTCATCATCCCCGACCAGGGCACCCGCAAGGTCGTCGACGAACCCGGGTTCGCCGAGGCCGCGGCGGTGCTCGGTGACCGGCTCGCCATCCACGACCAGCCCAATCTGGGCGGGTCCGGCGGCTACAGCCGGGTGATGTACGAGGCGCTGAAGACCACCGACGCCGAGTACATCGTCTTCATGGACGACGACATCGAGATCGAGCCCGATTCGATCCTGCGCGCGCTCGCCTTCGCCCGCTTCGCGAAGTCGCCCGTGCTGGTCGGCGGGCAGATGCTCAACCTGCAGGAACGCTCGCACCTGCACGTCATGGGCGAGGTCGTCGACCGGTCGATCTTCATGTGGACCGCCGCGCCGAACGTGGAGTACGACCACGATTTCGCCAAGTACCCGCTGCGCGACCGCGACAACTCCAAGCTGCTGCACCGGCGCATCGACGTCGATTTCAACGGCTGGTGGACCTGCGTGATCCCGCGCCAGGTGGCCGAGCAGATCGGCCAGCCGCTGCCGCTGTTCCTCAAGTGGGACGACGTCGAGTACGGCCTGCGCGCCCGCGAAGCCGGCTACCCGACGGTGACGCTGCCCGGCGCCGCGGTGTGGCACATGGCCTGGAGCGACAAGGACGACGCGATCGACTGGCAGGCCTACTTCCACCTGCGCAATCGCCTGGTCGTCGCGGCGCTGCACCTGCCGGGCGAGGGCCGCGGCATGATCGTCAACACCGTCAAGGCGACCCTGAAACACCTGCTCTGCCTGGAGTATTCGACCGTCGCCATCCAGAACCTGGCGATCCGCGACTTCCTGGCCGGACCGGACCGGTTGTTCCAGCTGCTGCCCTCGGCGCTGGGCGCGGTGCACGCACTGCGCAAGCAGTACCCGGACGCGGTGATCCTGCCCTCCTCCACCGAACTGCCGCTGGCCAGCCACCTGGACGTGGGCGCGGTGGGCGAGCCCGCCAACCCGGTGTCCAAGATCGGCAGGCTGGCCAAGGGCATCGTGCACAACCTGCGCCCGGCCCGCCCCGAACACCACGAGACCCCGCAGCTGAACGTGCCGACCCTGGACGCGCGATGGTTCCTGCTCTCGCAGGTCGACGGCGTCACCGTCACCACCGCCGACGGGCGTGGCGTGGTGTACCGCAAGCGCGATCCGCGGCAGGCCTGGGGCCTGTTCAAGGAGGCGATGCGCCTGCGCAAGGAACTCGCCGCGCGCTTCCCCGAGCTGCGCGAACGCTACCGGGCCGCCCATCCGCGGCTCACCGGCGCCGCCGCCTGGGAGAACGCGTTCGGCATCGAACAGACCGGAAGCGAGCGCCCGTGAACGCCGTAAACCCGAGCCTGCGCGACACCGGTACCCGGCCGCCCGAGGTCGCCGTCATCAACGCCGTGCAGGGCAGCATCGGCGCCAACCCGGCGGTGATCTCGGCCGCACGCGGCATGTCGCATTTCGGTGAGCACGCGCTCGGCTGGGTCGGCATCGCCGCGGCGGGCTGGCTGGTCGACAAGCCGCGCAGGCGGCAATGGGCCGGGGTCGCGGTCGGCGCGGTCGGCGCGCACGCGGCCTCCATCGTGATCAAGCGTGTCGTGCGGCGCCCGCGCCCGAACGATCCGTCGGTGCAGGTCAACGTGGGAACGCCGAGCAAGCTGAGCTTCCCGTCCTCGCACGCCGCCTCCACCACGGCGGCGGCCGTGTTGCTCGGCAGACTCACCGGGCTACCCTTGCCTGCGGTGCTCGTCCCCCCGATGCTGCTCTCCCGGGTCGTGCTGGGGGTGCACTATCCCTCCGACGTGCTCGCCGGGTCGGCGCTCGGCGCGGCGTCCGCGAGCGTCGTGCTGGCCGCCGAGAAGCGGCGGGCCGCGCGGCGGGCCCGGAGGCGATAGCGTGCCCAACCACGTCGGGGACCGGGCGCACCGCACCGCAGAGACAGTGACCGCAGAAGAAAAGGCCTTGGGTGAGATGAGTGAAGAGCCGACCGGCGCCGATCTGGCCGAAGCCGTCGTCAAGGGGCCGCCCAAGACCCTGGCCGGCGGGCTGATCAAGGCGGTCCGGCCGCGCCAATGGGTCAAGAACGTCCTCGTGCTCGCGGCGCCGCTGGCCGCGGGCCCGGAGACCGTCAGCGACCTGACCGTGCTCAGCCACGTGGCCATCGCCTTCGTGGTGTTCTGCATGGCTGCCTCGGGCATCTACCTGGTCAACGACGCGCTCGACGTGGAGGCCGACCGCGCCCATCCCACCAAGCGGTTCCGGCCCATCGCGGCGGGCGTGGTGCCGGTCAACCTGGCCTACGTGCTCGCGACCGTGCTGCTGGTCGGTTCGGTGCTCGTCTCCTTCCTCGCCTCGTGGAACCTGGCCGTGGTGATGGCGGTCTACATCGGCATCCAGCTGGCCTACTGCCTGGGGCTCAAGCACCAGGCGGTGCTCGACATCTGCATCGTCTCCTCGGGCTTCCTGCTGCGCGCGGTCGCCGGCGGTGCGGCGGCCGACATCTCGCTGTCGCAGTGGTTCCTGCTGATCATGGCGTTCGGCTCGCTGTTCATGGCCGCGGGCAAGCGCTACGCCGAGTTGCAGATCGCGCTGGGCACCGGCGCCAAGATCCGCAAGTCGCTCGAGTACTACACACCGACCTACCTGCGCTTCATCTGGACGCTGGCGGCCACCGCCGTCGTGGTCTTCTACGGCCTGTGGGCGTTCGAGCAGGATCGCGACAACGACACGACCTGGTTCGCGATCTCGATGATTCCGTTTACCATCGCAATCCTGCGATACGCGGTCGACGTCGATGGCGGCGAGGCCGGTGAACCCGAAGAGATCGCCCTGGGGGACCGCGTGCTGCAGTTCCTCGCAATCGCCTGGATCGGAGCGGTAGGTGTCGCTGTCTATCTCACCTGAGGAAGCGTTGGTCGATACAGCGGAGCGAACTGAAGACGAGGCGGACCGCCCTGCCGAGCGGGCGCGGTCCGCCTCGTCGTCGCTACGGCTGTCCTCGGCCACGTTCGTCGGTGGGATCGTGCTCACCGTCGTGCTGTTCGCGATCGGCGCCTGGCAGCGGCGCTGGATCGCCGACGACGGCCTGATCGTGCTGCGCACCGTGCGCAACCTGCTCGCGGGCAACGGCCCGGTGTTCAACATGGACGAGCGGGTCGAGACCAACACCAGCGCCGCCTGGACCTACATCGTCTGGTTCTTCAGCTGGCTCACCCAGATGCGCCTCGAGTACGTGGTGCTGGCGGTGGCGCTGACCCTCTCGCTGATCGCGATGGTCTTCGCGATGCTCGGCGCGGCGCGGCTGTGGGGCGGGCCGCGGACCGCGCTGCTGCTGCCCGCCGGTGTGCTGGTCTACATCGCGGTGCCGCCCGCGCGGGACTACGCGACCTCGGGGCTGGAGAGCGGGCTGGTCATCTGCTGGCTCGCGGTCCTGTGGTGGTCGCTGATGCGCTGGGCGCGGGCCGAGCGGGTGCGGCCGGGCGCGCTGGCCGGGCTGGTCTTCCTGGCCGGGCTCGCGCCGCTGATCCGGCCGGAGATGACGCTGGTCGGCGGCCTCGCGCTGGTGATGATCTTCTTCGCCCCGATGCCGCAGTGGCGGCTCGGCCCGGTCGCGACCCGCGCGCTGATCGTGGCGGTCGCGGGCCTGGTGCCGCTGGGCTACCAGATCTGGCGGATGGGCTACTACGGCCTGCCCTACCCGAACACCGCCGTGGCCAAGGACGCCGGCGGGGCGAAGTGGAGCCAGGGCTTCACGTATCTGTGGGACCTGGTCGGTCCCTACCTGCTGTGGCTGCCGCTGCTGATCCTGCTGGCCGCCGCGATCGTCGCGGTGCGTGGCGGCGGTCTGCCCGCCTGGTCGCCCGCGGGCGACGGTAGCGAAGCGCCCGGCGGTGCCGGGGAGTCGCGGCTGCTGCGGGTGCGGCGGTGGCTGCGCTCGCCGGCCGCCGTGGTCGCGCTGGTGCTCGTCAGCGGTCTGCTGCTGACGGTCTACGCGCTGCGCGTCGGCGGCGACTTCATGCACGGGCGGATGCTGCTGCCCCAGTTGTTCCTGCTGTTGCTGCCGGTCGCCGTGCTGCCGGTGCGGTTGCCGGTGCCGCGCTCGGTGGCCGGGCAGCGCACCCTGGCCGCCGTGCTGCTGGCCTGGGCCGGGGCGATGGGCTGGGCGCTGTTCGCCGCCGACACCACCGCGATCAAGACCGGCACCAAGATCAGCGAGTCGGGCATCGTCGACGAGCGGGTCTACTACGTGCTCAACACCGGCCACGACCACCCGATCCGGGCCGAGGACTACCTCGACTACCCGCGGATGCGGGCGATGGTGAACAACATCGCCGAGAACCCCAACGGCGGCCTGCTGCTGAACTCGCCGTCGTTCATGTTCTGGTACGTGGCGCCGCCGCCGCAGCCGATCCCGCCGGGCGGGGCCGGGCACACGGTGTTCTTCCTCAACCTGGGCATGACGAGCATGAACGTGCCGCTGGAGGTGCGCGTCATCGACCAGATGGGGCTGGCGTATCCGCTGGCCGCGCACACCGACCGCCTGGAGAACGGGCGCATCGGCCACGACAAGAACCTCTACCCGGACTGGGTGATCGTGGACGCGGGCATGGTGGACCGCAAACCGTGGATGCCGTGGTATCTCGACGAGAAGTGGGTGACCCAGGCCAGGGTCGCGATGTCGTGCCCGCAGACCCAGGCGCTGCTCATCTCCTCGCGTGACCCGCTCACCTTCGAGCGGTTCCGGCACAACCTGCGCAACGCCCTGGACTTCGCGAAGTACCGGATCGATCGGGTGCCGAAGTACGAGATCCAGCGATGCGGATTGGTCGATCCGTTCCCACCGCCGCCGCGATGAAACCTCTTCGAGTTGTCACACCGGCCACAGGCGTGCACGCTTGGCTCAGTGGTCGCATCGCGGTAGTGGCCTGCGCCGCTTTATCTCGATTCGGTAACGTCGGCGCGTCGGGGAGAGGTTAGGCTCATCCGGTACGCCCGCGGGCGTCTACTGGACTTTGTACATTCCGGCGGCCATCCGGCGTCGGACGCGGTCGAGTCCGGCCGCTCGAAGGAAAGGCCGAAAATAACGATGCGAGGTCGAAGAGCCCGCGGCTGGTTCCAGCGCGCGCTGCTGTTGTCGATGGCCGTGCTGATGCCGTTGGGCGTGACGGTGGCGGGCGGCGGTGCCACCGCCTCGGCGGCGTTCAACCCCGACGGTTTCGATTTCTGGGTCGATTCGGACATGGGTCCGATCAAGTCCAGGATCTTCCGCGCCGCCGACGGCAACACCAACCGTGTGGTCTACGCGCTCGACGGTATGCGCGCGCGCAACGATCTGAGCGGGTGGGAGATCGACACCGAGGTCGCGCGCGAGCTGACCAAGTGGAACATCAACGTCGTCATGCCGGTCGGCGGCATGTCGAGCTTCTACGCCGACTGGAACGCCCCGAGCACCATCCTGGGTATCGGCGGCGGGTCGAGCGGCTCGGCGTCGGGCTCGTCCTCGGGCTCGGGCGCGCTGCAGATGTTCGCGGGTGGTCCGGGCAAGAGCACCCGCTACACCTGGGAGACGTTCCTGACCAACAACCTGCGCTGGGCGTTGCGCGACCGGCTCGGGTTCAATCCGAATCGCAACGGCGTGTTCGGTCTGTCGATGGGCGGTTCGGCCGCGCTGACGCTGGCCGCCTACCACCCCGACCAGTTCAGCTACGCCGGTTCCTACTCCGGCTACCTGAACGTCTCGGCGCCGGGTATGCGTGAGGCGCTGCGCGTGGCGATGATCGACGCGGGCGGCTACAACATCGACGCGATGGCGCCGCCGTGGGGCCCGCAGTGGCTGCGGATGGACCCGTTCGTGTTCGCGCCGCGGCTCAAGGCCAACAACACCCGCCTGTGGATTTCCGCGGGCAGCGGCCTGCCCGGCCCGGCCGACGGCTTCAACTTCGGCACCGTGAACGCGATGGGCCTCGAGGTGCTCGCCCTGGCCAACACCCGCGCCTTCCAGGTGCGCATGGCCACGCTGGGCGCCAACAACGTCACCTACGACTTCCCCGCCGTGGGTGTGCACAACTGGCGCTACTGGGAGACCGAGGTCTACCGGATGATCCCGGACCTCTCGGCGAACATCGGCTGAGCCGGCTCGGGCGCATCGGGCGCGTCGGATACCGCCCGAGCCCCATCAGCGGCCGCCTGGCTAACACCAGGCACGAGTCGAGGAGAACCGCCCGCGGCACGTCGCCGCGGGCGGTTTTTTCCTGCCCGTGACCGGAGGGTGTCCCCGGTGCTTTCGGCAACGAATCAATAGCGGAGGCGGCGTCTTCTTGTGGGCTGGATCACTTTCCAGCAACATGTAGGCATTCGTTCCCGATTGATACACCGTGAGCATGCACTGAGGTCGAAACGTCCGATTCTCGCCGGACGGCAGGTCTTCGTGCCCCGATGAGGAGACCGGTCGGATAGCTCCGTAGTAGCCGGTCGTCCAGAGGAAAGGTCGATTGAATGCGAAGTCTCCGCTGGAAACGCAGGCCGACGAGAGCGTCCGGGGCCAAGTCCTGGACCCGCAGGGCGGCACTGGCCGTCGCGACCGCGGTACTCGTGCCCCTGGGCGTCACGGTCGCGGGCACCGGTGCGACGGCGTCGGCAGCGTTCGACCCCGCGGCCTTCGACTTCTGGGTCGATTCGGGAATGGGCCCCATCAAATCCCGTATTCTGCGCGCGGCCGACGGCAACACCAATCGTGTGGTCTATGTGCTCGACGGCATGCGCGCACCCGAGACGCTCAACGGCTGGGAAATCGAGACCGACGTTCCGGCCCTGCTGGCGAGCTGGAACATCAACGTGGTCATGCCGGTCGGCGGTATGTCGAGTTTCTACGCCGACTGGAACGCGCCCAGCGAATTCTTCGGCATCCCCGCCGGTTCGGGTTCGAGTTCGGGTTCCGGCGCGCTGAACGCCTTCACCGGTGGTCCCGGCAAGAGCTACCGCTACCAGTGGGAAACCTTCCTGACCAATGAGCTGCGCTGGGCGTTGCGCGATCGGCTCGGGTTCAATCCGAATCGCAACGGCGTGTTCGGTCTGTCGATGGGCGGTTCGGCCGCGCTGACGCTGGCCGCCTACCACCCGGACCAGTTCAGTTTCGCCGGATCGTTCTCCGGTTATCTGAACATCTCCGCTCCCGGTATGCGCGAGGCGATTCGCGTCGCCATGCTCGACGCCGGTGGTTACAACGTGGACGCGATGGCGCCGCCGTGGGGCCCGCAGTGGCTGCGGATGGACCCGTTCGTGTTCGCCCCCAACCTGATCCGCAACGGCACCCGGTTGTGGATCGCCGCCGCGAGCGGCCTGCCCACCTCGACCGATCCGCCGAGCTTCAACACCCTCAACGGCATGGGGCTCGAGGCGCTGGCGCTGGCCAACACCCGCGCGTTCCAGGTGCGTATGGCGACTTTGGGCGGCGGTAACGCGGTGTATTCCTTCCCGCCATTCGGGATCCACGCCTGGAACAACTGGCGTGACGAGGCGGTCCGGATGATGCCGGACTTGTCGGCGAATATCGGATAGCGCACGCTGCCGTCGACGAACCGCCGGGCGCCCTCGGGCACCCGGCGGTTCGTCGTGTTCGCGGAGTGCCGCGGGACGCCGATGCCGGTGTGCGCGTTGGGATATGCCCAGAACTCGGGCTCCGGGACGACATCGCCGCGTGGACAAGGTATGGTCACCGCACGATCACACTTCGCGCGCGTAGGGATTTCCCGATCACGGAAATGTCTCGGCCTTGCCCGGGAATCCGCGGTGGAATATTCTTCCGCGAGCACAAGTGTGACCAGATCGTTGTAGCGCCGTCATTGTGCGCCGGAGTGTCGGGATCCGGCGCATTGTGACGTGCGTCTCGTTGGCAGCACGGGTGGTGCCGCGCCGGCTCGGCGTGGTGTCACCACAACAGCAGAAAGAGAGCGACATTCATGCGATTCGGCAGGGCCGCCGCGCCGAAGAGAGTCAAGTCGGGTCGGCGAGGCGAACCTCGCGGTTGGCGTCATCGGATTCTGGCTGTCGGTGCCGCTGCGCTAGCGCTACCGATCGCCGCCGGGGTAGCGGCCCCGACCGCCGCTACGGCCGCTCCCGTGCACGCCCCGGTGCTGCGCGCGCCGGCAGGCGGGTACGAAGAACTGATGGTGCCCTCGGTCATGGGTCCGATCAAGGTCCAGGTGCAGTGGGCATCGCGCGGTGGTGACGCGGCGCTGTACCTGCTGGACGGCCTGCGGGCGCGTGACGACCGCAACGCCTGGTCCTTCGAGACCAACGCGATGGAGCAGTTCAAGAACGACAACATCACCCTGGTGATGCCGGTCGGCGGTCAGTCGAGCTTCTACACCGACTGGTACGCGCCCAGCAACACCAACGGTCAGAAGACCACCTACAAGTGGGAGACCTTCCTGACCCAGGAGCTGCCGAACTTCCTGGCGGGCTACGGCGTCTCGAAGACCAACAACGCCGTCGCCGGCCTGTCCATGGGTGGCAGCGCCGCGCTGGCCCTGGCCGCCTACCACCGCGACCAGTTCAAGTACGCCGCCTCCTACTCGGGCTACCTGAACATCTCGGCGCCGGGCATGCGCGAGGCCATCCGCATCGCGATGCTGGACGCCGGTCGCTTCAACGTCGACTCGATGGCGGCCCCGTGGAGCCCGCAGTGGCTGCGCATGGACCCGTTCGTTTTCGCGCCGCAGCTGCGTGGCCTGCCGATGTACATCTCGGCCGCGAGCGGCCTGCCCGGTCAGCACGACCGGCCGAACTCGCCGGTCGGCGTGTTCAACACCGGCAACGCGATGGCGCTGGAGGCCCTGTCGCTGGTGAACACCCGCGCCTTCCAGGTGCGGCTGAAGTCGCTGGGCATTCCGGCCCAGTTCGACTTCCCGGCCACCGGCACCCACTCCTGGAAGTACTGGGAGGGCCAGCTGTGGAACTCGCGCCAGGGCATCCTGGACGCGCTCGGCGCCTGGTGATCCCGACACCCGCCGCGTAACACCCTCGAGGCCGTCGCTTCCGCCCGGAAGCGACGGCCTCGCTCGTTTTCCCGGTCGTCGTTGTTTGCTGCGCGGCGCGCCTTACCCGGAATCCGCCCTGGAGCGGGGTAGAAACCTCTTGTGGCTGGAGTTGCTTGTGGTAAACCAGGTCTGCCTTCCAGACGGGGCGGCCGGGCGGCGGTCGGCCGATTCGCGCTGATAGCGGCGGCGATGTTGGTGCCGATCGGCGCCACAGTGACACCGGCCGTGCCGACCGCGGTGGCACAGCCCGCGACGACACCCGCCTCCGCAACCGTCCAGCAGGCGATCTGGCTGACCGACCGCCGTGTTGCGCTGTGGGTTAACTCGCCCTCGATGGGTGCGCCGGTCCAGGTGCAGCTGCTGCTCGCGCGGGACTGGAATGCCAAGCCGGAGGCCAGGTTTCCGCTGCTGATCATGCTCGACGGACTGCGCGCGACCGACGACGAGAGCGGCTGGACGAAGGACGCGGGCGCCGAGGAGTTCTTCGCCGACAAGAACGTCACCGTGGTCCTGCCGGTGGGCGGCCAGTCCAGCTTCTACGCCGACTGGATGCAGCCGAACAACGGCCGCAACTACAAGTGGGAGACCTTCCTCACCAAGGAACTGCCGCCGCTGCTGGAGAGCCAGTGGCGCGCCACCGACGTGCGCGGCATGCAGGGCCTGTCGATGGGCGGCACCGCCGCGATGTTCCTGGCCGGGCGCAACCCGGGTTTCGTCCGCTACGCCGCGTCCTACTCCGGCTTCCTCACCACGACCACCCTCGGCATGCCGCAGGCCATCCAGTTCGCCATGCGGGACGCAGGCGGATTCGACTCCGCGGCCATGTGGGGGCCGCCGACCAGCCCCGAGTGGGAGGCGCACGACCCGTATCTGCTCGCCGACAAGCTGCGCGGGGTCAGTCTCTACATCTCCAGCGGCAGCGGCACCACCGGGCCGTTCGACCAGGCCTCCGGCATCCCCGGGGTGAGCACCAACTACGCCGGTACCGGGCTCGAGATCCTGTCAAGGCTCACCTCGCAGAATTTCGTGACCAAGCTGGGCGAACTCCAGATCCCGGCGACGGTGAACTATCGCGCGTCCGGCACCCACTCCTGGCCCTATTGGGATTTCGAGATGCGTCAGTCGTGGCCGCAGGCCGCGGCCGCGCTCGGCGTCGAACCGGACAAGCCGGCCTGCGCGGCGGGCGGCGCGATCGGTGCGCTGGCCGCCGCGAACGGCTGGCTCGGTGACTGCCTGACCGGTGAGTACGCGGTGCCCGGCGGCCTGGCCCAGGACTTCCACGGCGGCCGGGTGTTCTACTCCGCCGAGACCGGCGCGCACGCCGTCGGCGGCATGATCAGCGGTGGTTACCAGGCCGCCGGTGGGCCGGGCGGCGCCCTCGGGCTGCCGACCGGCGGCGAGCGTGACCTCGGCGACGGCCGTGGGCGCATGCAGCCCTTCCAGCACGGCGCGCTGTACTGGACGCCGCAGACCGGCGCCCAGGTGGTGCGTGGCGCGATCTTCGACGAGTGGGGCAGGCAGGGCTTCGAGCGCGGACCGGCGGGCTATCCGACCGCGCCCGAGGTCAGGACGCCGAACAAGGACGGCGCGGTCCAGGCGTTCGAGGGCGGGCCGTTCTACTACAGTCCGGCCACCGGGGTGTTCCGGGTGCAGGGCCTGATCCTGGGCAAGTACGCGCAGCTCGGCTACGAGAACAGCTGGCTGGGGTTCCCGGCCGCGGAAGAGGCGCCGCTGAAGGACCTCGGCCGGTTCAGCCGGTTCGAGGGCGGCAACATCTACTGGAGTCCGCTCTCGGGCGCCTGGGCGGTGCGCAACGGCCCGATCATGGACGCCTGGCAGTCGGCCGGCTTCGAGAACGGCAGGCTGGGCTACCCGATCAGCGACGAGTTCCCCGTCGACGGCGGCGTGCAGCAGAACTTCCAGACCGGCTTCATCGTCGTGCGCGACGGCAAGGCGGAGATCCACGGCATCTAGCCGGGAGGCCGCGGGCCCGAGGTGTGACCGGCCGCAGCGCGGTTGCCGTTACCCTGGGGGCCGACCGATCCCCCTTGCGAACAGATCGAGGACAGACATTCATGCATCGGATCCGTGGAAAGGTGGCCGGCCTCGCCCTGGCCATCGCGGCCACCGGCCTGCTCGCCGCCTGTGGTGACGACGACTCGACCGCGTCGAGCACGCCGACGCTGACGACGGGTGCCACCGCGACCTCGGCGGCCGCCGCGTCGAGCAGCCCGGCCGAGGGCGCACCGCAGAGCCAGGCGCCCGCCCCCGAGGCGCCGCCGAGCGAGACCGTCGCGCCCGAGCGCCCCCAGCCGGTGCCCACCGAGGCGGTGCCGCCCGCCGACACCTCCGGTCTGAGCGAGAAGGACAAGGCCTTCATCGCGGCCCTCGAGGAGAAGGGCGTCACGCCGTCCTCGCCGGACATCGCGCTCAGCATCGGCAGCTACGTGTGCCAGAGCGTGCAGGCGGGCGCGTCCGAGCAGGACCTGACCACCTTCGTCAACGCCATGGCCGGCGCCGACGCCTCCTTCGACCCGGCCAAGATGCCGGTCGAGCAGGCCGGGCGGATCTACATCGACACGGCCAAGCAGACCTACTGCCAGTGAACGCGCGTCGCGGCTCGAGACCCCGCCGGTCACGACCGGTGGGGTGCCTGCTGTTCCTGGTGATCGCCGCGCTGCTGGTCGCGGTGATCATCCTGCTGTGGTTCCTGCTGGCCGGACGGCTGCGGTTGCCCGGCCCCGGCCCGGAACCGACCAGGCCGCCCGCCTCCCAGCCCGCCAGTTGCCCTGACGTGCAACTGATCTCGGTGCCCGGCACGTGGGAGTCGAACAGCAACGACGATCCGCGCAATCCGACGGCCAACCCGCTGTCGCTGATGCTCAACGTCACCGGCCCGCTGCGCGAGCAGTTCCCCGCCGAGCGCCTGGACGTCTACACGGTGCCCTACGTCGCCCAGTTCTCCAACCCGGTGGCGATTCCGCCGGACGGCCAGCAGTCCTACAACAACAGCCGCTCCGAGGGCACCCAGCGCACCATCGACGCGCTGGCCGACCGGCACCGTGAATGCCCCTTGACCACCTACGTGCTCGCGGGGTTCTCGCAGGGTGCGGTGATCGTGGGCGACGTGGCCGCCCAGATCGGGGAGGGCAAGGGCCCCGTCCCGGCGGACCTGGTCCTCGGCGTGACGCTCATCGCCGACGGCAGGCGCGAGGCCGGGCCAGGGCAGGCGATCGAGGTCGGCGCCACACCGCCGGGCGTGGGTGCCGAAGTCGCGCTGAACGGGCTGAAGGTGCCCGGTATCACGATGACCGGGCCGCGCCCCGGCTTCGGCGCGCTGGCCGATCGCACCTACACCATCTGCGCGCCGGGCGACATGATCTGCGATTCGCCGCGGCAGGCTCTCAGCCCGGTGAACTGGATCCCCAGCGTGCTGAGCCTGGTCCGGGCGGCCGGAAACCCGGTGCACGCCTTGTACAACACCTACGTGGTGGACGGCAACGGCACCACCGCGACCCAGTGGACCGCGGGCTGGGCAGCCGGTCTGATCGAGTCCGCGCCGCACCCGCCGCATTCGTGAGTGCGCACAACCGCGTCCCCGGGGTGCTGTGCCCGGCCATCCGGTGCGGTGACAACCGCACGGGAGTTCCGCGGGACGCTGTAAAGTGCGCTGGTGATTCGCGACCGGCCCGTCGCACGCCGGGGCCGTCGCGCCGCATTTCCGCACAGCCAGGAGCAGGATTCCATGACACAAGCCGCCGCACCGGCCGGTGAGCTGACCGACCTGGGTACGCCGCTGCGCCCGTTCCGCTTCGCGGCCGCGGGCGAGGGCAACAAGCAGGAGGGCGGTGCCCGCAAGTTCGTCCAGCTGGCGCAGCAGGCCGAGGAATACGGCTACGACACCTTCGTCGTGCCCGACCACCTCGGCGACCAGATCGGCCCGATCGCCGCGCTCGGCGCCCTGACCCAGGCCACCGAGAAGATCCGGCTCGGCACCTCCGTGCTGGCCAACGGTTTCCGTCATCCCGTGGTGCTGGCCAAGGATCTGGCCACCATCGACGTGCTGTCCAAGGGCCGTCTCGAGGTCGGCATCGGCGCGGGCTGGAAGCAGGACGAGTTCCTCGCCGCCGGGCTGCCCTACGATTCCCCGGGCGTGCGCCTGGCCAAGCTGGACGAGACGTTGACCATTCTCGACGTGCTGCTGCGCGGCCAGGAATGCACCTTCCACGGCAAGTACTACCAGGTGGAGGGCGTCAAGGGCACGCCGCGCCCGCGGCAGGGCCCACGTCCGCCGCTGTGCACCGGCGGCGGCGGCCCGAAGATGCTGCGGCTGGCCGCCAAGCACGCCGACATCGTCTCGGTGGTGCCGATGACCACCAAGAACGGCAAGGGTCTGCTCTCGGGCATCACCCTGGAGAAGACCATCGAGAAGGTGAACCTGGTCAAGGAAGCGGCCGGGGATCGATTCTCGGAGATCGAACTGAACTGGGCCATTTCCGCGATCGTCATCACCGACGACCGGGAGAAGACCGCCGAGATGGCGTTGTCGGCCCTCGACCGCGGGCTGCATCCCGACCTCGAGGTCGATACGCAGCTGACGGTGGAGGATCTGCTGAACTCGCCCTACGTGGCGATCGGCACGTTCGAGGAGATCGCCGAGCAGATCAAACGCGTGCGCAAACTCACGTCGATGTCCTATGTCGGCATCTATCCCACGCAGATGGACGCGTTCGCACCGGTTATCCCCCTGCTGAGGGACGAGTGAGCCGGTCTTCTCTGTAACATGACTCTGGTTTGAGGACATCTAGCCGATAAAGCGGTCACCGCGCAGACCGCAGGAAATCTGCAGGTTGACTCTGCGACATAGAGCACCCGCGGGCGAAAGCGAGTCGGGGCCCCACGGATACCACGGCGGTGTCGCCGTCATGCTGCGTGTGCCTCGGAGGAGAAGAAGGAATGGAAGAGACTTTCGACGACTACCTGGACGAAACCGGGAACATCCGTATTCCCGAGGATCACACCCTGGTTGATCACGTCGAGAAGCACACCCGCAATGACGCGAACACGCTCGCGTACCGATACATCGACTATTCGCGGGAACGCGATGGCGAGGTACACGAGCTGACGTGGCAACAGTTCGGCGTTCGGCTGCGCGCGGTGGCCGCCCGACTCCAGCAGGTGACCAAGCGGGGTGATCGGGTCGCCATCCTCGCCCCCCAGGGCCTGGACTACGTGGTTTCCTTCTTCGCCGCGATCTACGCGGGCACCATCTCGGTGCCGCTGTTCGACCCGGACGAGCCGGGGCACACCGACCGCCTGCACGCCGTGCTCGGCGACTGCGAGCCCTCCGCCATCCTGACCGCCAGCTCCTCCGCGGCCGGGGTGCGCCAGTTCTTCCGTTCGCTGCCCGCCGCCCAGCGCCCGCGCATCATCGCCGTGGACGCCATTCCCGACAGCGTCGGGGAGAGCTGGGTGCGCCCGGACATCAAGATCGACGACATCGCCTACCTGCAGTACACCTCGGGCTCCACCCGGGTGCCCGCGGGCGTGGAGATCACCCACCGGGCCGTCGGCACCAACCTGCTGCAGATGGTCGACGCGATCAAGCTGGACTGGAACTCGCGCGGGGTCACCTGGCTGCCGCTGTTCCACGACATGGGCCTGCTCACGGTGATCCTGCCCGCAGTCGGCGGCAAGTACATCACCATCATGTCGCCGAGCGCGTTCGTGCGCCGTCCCTACCGCTGGATCAAGGAGCTGGCCGCGGTCTCCGACGGCGCGGGCACCTTCGCCGCGGCGCCGAACTTCGCCTTCGAGCACGCCGCCGCGCGCGGCCTGCCCAAGAACGGCGAATCGCTGGACCTGTCCAACGTGATCGGCCTGATCAACGGCAGCGAGCCGGTCACCACGTCCTCGATGAAGAAGTTCAACGAGGCGTTCGCGCCCTACGGCCTGCCCAAGACGGCCATCAAGCCCTGCTACGGCATGGCCGAGGCCACCCTGTTCGTCTCGGCCACCAAGGCCGAGGACGAGGCCAAGGTCACCTACGTCGACCGCAACGAGCTCAACGCGGGCCGCATGGTGAAGGTCGACCCGAGCGCCGAGAACGCCATCGCGCAGGTCTCCTGCGGGTACGTCGCGCTCTCGCAGTGGGCGGTCATCGTCGACCCGGCCACCGTGGAGAGCGACGGGGGCGGCCGCGAGCTGCCCGACGGGCACGTCGGTGAGATCTGGCTGCACGGCAACAACATGGGCATCGGGTACTGGAACCGGCCCGACGAGACCCAGAAGACCTTCCGCAACAAGGTCACCCAGCGGCTGGCCGAGGGCAGCCACGCCGAGGGCACCGCCGAGGACGCGGACTGGATGCGCACCGGCGACTACGGCGTGTACTTCGAGGGTGAGCTCTACATCACCGGCCGGGTGAAGGACCTGGTCATCGTCGACGGCCGCAACCACTACCCGCAGGACCTCGAGTACTCCGCGCAGGAGGCCAGCAAGGCGCTGCGGCCCGGCTTCATCGCCGCGTTCTCGGTGCCGGCCAACCAGCTGCCCGCCGAGGTGTTCGAGCAGGGCAGCCACTCGGGCCTGAAGTTCGATCCCGACGACGCCTCCGAGCAGCTGGTCATCGTGGCCGAACGCGGTCCGGGCGCCGGCAAGGCCGATCCTGGCCCGATCGCCGACGCGGTGCGCGCGGCCATCTCGCAGCGGCACGGTGTGACCGTGCGCGACGTGCTGCTGGTGCCCGCGGGCTCGATCCCGCGCACCTCCAGCGGCAAGATCGCGCGCCGCGCCTGCAAGACTGCATATCTGGAGGGAACGCTGCGCGGTGGTTACACCCAGCAGGCTTTCCCCGATGCACCGGAAGAGTAAATCGCCAAGGGTGAGCTGAACGGCCGGTCGACGGCGCCCGGCGCGGATATCGTCCACGCCGGGTGTCGTTTCGCGGCGCGCCCGGTACGCAGACAGGTAGCTTGAGGAATTGATGGCTGACAACGAGGGCACGCCCGACCAGACGACCGAGGACGCCACCACCGACGCCGCCGCGACCCCGGCGCCCGACGGTGCCGTGGGCGAGGGCGCCGTGGGCGAGGGCGCCGTGGGCGACGGTCCGCGCACCGACATGTCGGTGGCCGAGGTGCGGGAGTGGTTGCGCCGCTGGGTCGCCGACGCGACCGGGCAGCCGCTGGAGAACATCACCGTCGACCGGCCGATGGAGGAATTCGGCCTGGCCTCGCGTGACGCACTGGCGCTCGGCGGCGACATCGAGGAGCTCACCGGCGTGGTGCTGACCGCGACCGTGGTCTACCAGCACCCGACCATCGCCTCGCTGGCCGAGGTCATCGTGCACGGCGAACCCGAGGTTCCCGAGACCGCGGGTGACGAGGCGTTCTACACCGCGGGCTACACGCCGGGCGAGGCGCACGACATCGCCATCGTCGGCCTGTCCACCCGGCTGCCGGGCGCGGGCGACACCCCGGAATCGACCTGGGAATTCCTCATCAACGGCGGCGACGCGATCCGCGAACTGCCGGAGGGCCGCTGGGCGGAGTTCATGTCCGACCCGAACGTGGCGAAGATGATCGAGGAGAGCAACACCCTCGGCGGCTACCTCGACCAGGACGTGGTGAAGGGCTTCGACGCGGAGTTCTTCGCGATGTCGCCGATCGAGGTCGAGCGGGTCGATCCGCAGCAGCGCCTGATGATGGAGCTCACCTGGGAGGCGCTCGAACACGCCCGCATCCCGGCCAGCGAACTGCGCGGCGAGTCGGTCGGCATGTTCGTCGGCTCCTCCACCCAGGATTTCCAGCTCATCGCCGCGCTCGGGCTCGGCGACCGCGACCCGAATCTGCCGATCTCGGCCGAGGCCTACGCGCTGCTGGGTGCCTCCACCGGCATCATCGCCAACCGGGTCTCCTACTTCTTCGACTTCCGCGGTCCGTCGGTGACCGTCGACACCGCGTGCTCGTCCACGCTGGTGGCCGTGCACCAGGCCGTGCGCGCGCTGCGGGACGGCGAGGCCGACCTCGCGTTGGCGGGCGGCGTGAACATGATCCTGGCCCCGGTGGCCACCCTCGGCTTCGAGAAGAACGGCGCGGTGGCCAAGAACGGCCGCATCAAGGCGTTCTCGTCCGACGCCGACGGCATGGTGCGCTCCGAGGGCGCCGGCCTGGTCGTGCTCAAGCGGCTCGCCGACGCCGAACGCGACGGCGACCGCATCCTCGCCGTCATCAAGGGCACCGCGGTCAACAACGACGGCCGCTCCAACGGCCTGTTCGCCCCGAACCCCGACGCGCAGGCCGACGTGCTGCGCCGCGCCTACCGCGACGCGGGCATCAACCCGGCGACGGTGGACTACATCGAGGCGCACGGCACCGGCACGCTGATCGGCGATCCCATCGAGGCCGACGCGCTCGGCAGGGTGGTCGGCCGCGGCCGCGACGCCGACAAGCCCGCCCTGCTCGGCTCGGCCAAGACCAACTTCGGTCACCTCGAGTCCGGCGCGGGCGTGCCCAGTCTGGCCAAGGTCGTGATGGCCTTCCAGCACAACGTGATTCCGCCGAACATCAACTTCGCGGGCCCGAACCCCTACATTCCGTTCGAGCAGGCCCGGCTGAAGGTGGTCGACGAACCCACCCAGTTCCCGCGCTACAGCGGCGTGGCCACCGTCGGCATCTCCGGCTTCGGCTTCGGTGGCGCCAACGCCCACGTCGTGCTGCAGGAATACACCCCGCCGACGAAGGCCGCGGTCGCCGCGCCCGGTACCGACACCGACACCGAGACCGAGACCACCGATGTGATCGCGGCGGCGACCGCGATCACCGCGGAAGCGGGCGACGTCGTCGCCGAGGCCACCGAGATCACCGCCGAGGCCGCCGCCGACGCCGCGGAATGGTCGGCCGAGCGCACCGAGCCGCTGCCGGTGATCCTGTGCGTGTCGGGCTACCTGCCCTCGCGCCGCCGCCGGGCCGCCACCGAACTGGCCGACTGGCTGGAGTCCGAGGCGGGCCGCGACGTGCCGCTGGCCGATGTGGCGCGGTCGCTGGCCAAGCGCAGCCACTGGCGCTCGCGCGGTGTGGTGCTGGCCAAGACGCACGAGGAGGCGGTGGCCGGGCTGCGCGCGATCGCCGCGGGCAAGCCGGGCACCGGCGTGTTCACCGCGGACGCTCCCGCCGCCCAGGGCCCGATCTGGGTGCTCTCCGGGTTCGGCGCCCAGCACCGCAAGATGGGCAAGCAGCTCTACCTGGAGAACGCGATCTTCCGCCGCACCGTCGACGAGGTCGACGAGCTCGTCCAGGACGAGGCCGGCTATTCGGTGCGCGAGATGATCCTCGACGACGCCCAGGACTACAACGTCGGCACCTCGCAGGTCGGCATCTTCACCATCCAGATCGGCCTGGCCGCGCTGCTGCGCGCGCACGGCGCGGAACCCGAAGCGGTGGTCGGCCATTCGATGGGCGAGGTCGCGGGCGCCTACATCGCCGGTGGTCTCACCCTCGAGGACGCGGTCCGGGTGATCTGCGCCCGGTCCCGCCTGATGGGCGAGGGCGAGCAGATGATCAGCGACGACGACGTGCGCAACATGGCGCTGGTCGAGCTGAGCGCCGCCGAGGTCGAGGCCATGCTCACCGACTACCCCGACGTCGAGGTCGCCGTCTACGCCGCGCCGACCAACACCGTCATCGGCGGACCGTACGAGCAGGTGCAGGCGATCGTCGCCAAGGTCGAGGAGGCGGGCAAGTTCGCCCGCGTGCTGCAGACCCGCGGCGCAGGCCACACCTCGCAGATGGACCCGCTGCTCGGCGAGCTGGCCGCCGAGCTGGCCGGCATCGAGCCGACCCGGCTGCGCGCGGGCCTGTACTCGACGGTGCACAAGGAGAAGTACTACCGTCCCGGCCACGACCCGGTGCACGACGAGGACTACTGGGTCACCAACATGCGCCACAGCGTGTACTTCACCAACGCGGTGAAGCTCGCGGTGGACAGCGGCCACACCACCTTCCTCGAGCTCGCGCCCAACTCGGTCGCGCTGATGCAGGTGCTCGGCACCACCTTCGCCGCCGGCCTGCACGACGCCCAGCTCATCCCCACGCTCAAGCGCAAGGAAGACGAGTCGGCCGGTGTGATCTCCGCCCTCGCCCAGCTCTACGTGCACGGTCACGCCGTCGACCTGCCCTCGCTGCTGCCCGCGGGCGACTACGCCGACATCCCGCGCACCACCTTCGTGCGCAAGGAGTTCTGGCCCGCCGCGCGGATGGCCACCGGCAGCGGCACCGGCCGCGTGCCCGGCGCGCACGTCGCGCTGCCCGACGGCAGGCACGTGTGGGAGGTCCAGGCGAGCGCGGTGACCGACCCGGCCGAGCTGGTCCGCGCCGCCGCCGCGCAGGTGCTCGCCGACGTGACCGTCGGCGCCTCCCTCGCGCACGGCGCCGTCCCGGCCGCGGGCACCCTGACCACCACGCTCACCCCGCATCCGGGCGGTGCCTCGGTGCAGGTGCACGCCAAGGAGGACGCGCAGTTCCGGCTGATCTTCGACGCCGTGGTCACCTCCGGCGCGCCGCTGCCCACCCCGGCGGTCGCCGCGCCGAGCACCGCCACCGCCGCGGCGCCCGCCGCCGAGCCCGAGGTGCTCGAGCAGGCCGGTGACCGGTGGGACCCCAACGGCAGCCAGACCATCGAGGAACGGCTGGCGCTGATCGTCGCCGAGTCGATGGGCTACGCGGTCGAGGACCTGCCGATGGAGATCCCGCTCATGGAGCTTGGTCTGGACTCGCTGATGGCGATGCGGATCAAGAACCGCGTCGAGTACGAGTTCGACATTCCGCAGCTGCAGATCCAGGCCGTGCGCGATGCCAACCTCACCGAGGTCGGCAAGGTGCTGCGCTACGCGATCGAGCACCGTGACCAGGTCGCCGCCATCGCCGAGAAGCAGGCCGCGGGCGAGGAGATCACCGTCGACGCCGACTTCGTCACCGCCGCGCGTGCCGCGATGGAGGCGGGCGAGGATCCGGTCGCGGCACTGGAAACCGCGGTGGGCAGCCAGGATTCGGGCACGGCCGACGCTCCGGCCGACCCCGCTCCGGTCGATCAGGAGGCCGCCGCCTTCGGTGAGGCGCTGGCCGCCGTCGACGAGGACGACGTGCCCCCGCGCGACGCGGCCGAACGGCTCACCTACGCGACCTGGGCGATCGTCACCGGCAAGTCGGCGGGCGGCATCTTCAACACCCTGCCGATCCTCGAAGAGGAGGTCGCCGAGAAGCTGGCGGCGCGCCTGTCCGAGCGGATCAAGGCCGAGGTGACCGTCGACGACGTACTCGACTGCGAGACCATCGAGCAGCTCGCCGACATCGTGCGCGAACGCCAGGACAGCGGCGCCGAGATCGACGGCTTCGTGCGCCCGCTGCGCCCGCGCCCCGAAGGCTCCGACGCTGTGCCGGTGTTCGTGTTCCATCCCTCCGGCGGCAACACCCTCGTCTACGAGCCGTTGCTCAAGCGGCTGCCCGCGCACACCCCGATGTACGGGTTCGAGCGGGTGGACGGCGACATCGAGCAGCGGGCCAAGCAGTACATCCCCGAGCTGCGCCGCATCCAGGGGGACGGGCCGTTCGTGCTGTACGGCTGGTCGCTGGGCGCGGTGTTCGCGTTGCAGGTCGCGCAGTTGCTGCGCGCCGAGGGCGCCGACGTGCGGGTGGTCGGACTGATCGACCTGGCCATCCCGACCCGGGACGAGGACAACAGCCCCGAGGAACGGGTGCGCCGGATCGAGCGCTACCAGGCCTTCGCGCGCAAGACCTACGGCATCGACGCCGAGCTCGACCGCGCCCAGCTCGAGGAGCTGGCGGCGGCCTCGGACGAAGAGCAGTTCAAGATGATCAGCGATCTGATCAAGATCAGCGGTGCCAAGATCCCCGGCGGCGTGCTCGAACATCAGCGCACCTCCTGGATCGAGAGCAGGCACCTGGCCCGCACCACGCCCTCGCGCTACGACGGCGACGTGGTGCTGTACCTGGCGGATCGCTACCACGACGGCATGATCGAGCTGGAGCCCAGGTTCGCCGAGCGCAAGCCCAACGGCGGCTGGGACGAGTACCTCCCGCATCTCCAGGTCGTCCACATTCCCGGCGATCATCTGCAGATCGTCGACGAACCGCGGATCGCGAAGATCGGTGCCGACCTGACCGCGAAGCTTGTTGCGATGGAGGCGAAAGGGGACAAGTGAGCACTACTGCCGAGAAACTCGCAGACCTGCGTAAGCGCCTCGAGCTTGCGCAGGAGCCCGCGGGTGAAGCGGGGGTCGCGAAGCGGGCGAAGAAGGGCATTCCCAGCGCCCGCGACCGGATCAACATGCTGCTCGATCCGGGAACCTTCGTGGAAATCGGTGCGCTGGTGCGCAAACCCGGCGACCCGGCGGCCCTCTACGGCGACGGCGTGGTCACCGGCCACGGCCTGGTGGACGGGCGGCCGGTGGCGGTGTTCTCGCACGACCAGACCGTCTACGGCGGCTCGGTCGGTGAGATGTTCGGCCGCAAGGTCGCCTACATCATGGAGTACGCGGCCAAGGTCGGCTGCCCGGTCGTCGGCATCAACGACTCCGGCGGCGCGCGCGTGCAGGAGGCGGTGACCTCGCTGGCCTGGTACGCCGAACTGGGCCGCAGGCAGGAACCGCTGTCCGGGCTGGTGCCGCAGGTGTCGATGATCCTCGGCAAGTGCGCGGGCGGCGCGGTGTACGCCCCGATCAACACCGACGTGGTGGTGGCGACCGAAGAGGCGTACATGTTCGTCACCGGGCCCAAGGTGATCCGCGAGGTCACCGGTGAGGACGTGAGCCTCGAGGAACTCGGCGGCGCGCAGAGCCAGGCCGAATACGGCAACATCCATCACGTCGCCAAGGACGAGAAGGCCGCGTTCCAGTGGGTGCGCGACTACCTCAGCTTCCTGCCGACCAGCTGCCAGGAGCTGCCGCCGGTGGTCAACCCCGGTCTGGAGCCGGAGATCACCGACAGCGACCGCGAACTCGACTCGATCGTGCCCGACTCCGACAACGCCGGCTACGACATGCACGAGATCCTGCTGCGGATCTTCGACGACGGCGACTTCCACGAGATCGGCGCGACCGCGGGCCGCAACATCATCACCGGTTTCGCCCGAGTCGACGGCCGCAGCGTCGGGGTGGTGGCCAACCAGCCGCTGGTGTACGCCGGTGCGCTGGACGCCCGCGCCTCCGACAAGGCCGCGCACTTCGTGCGACTGTGCGACGCCTTCGAGATCCCGCTGGTGTTCGTGGTGGACACCCCCGGCTTCCTGCCCGGCGTGGAGCAGGAGAAGATCGGCGTCATCAAACGCGGCGGCCGGTTCCTGTTCTCCTTCGTGGAGGCGACCGTGCCGAAGGTGACGGTGGTGATCCGCAAGTCCTACGGCGGCGGCTACGCGGTGATGGGGTCCAAGCAGCTCGGCGCGGACGTCAACCTGGCCTGGCCGACCGCCCGCATCGCGGTGATGGGCGCCGAGAGCGCCGTCAGCCTGATCGGCGGCAAGCAGCTGGCCGCGGCGCCGGAGGACCAGCGCGCCGCCATGCGCCAGCAGATGATCGACTTCTACAACGCGACCGTGGCCACGCCGTGGGTGGCGGCCGAGCGCGGCTACATCGACGCCGTCATCGAGCCCTCGGCCACCCGGCTGGAGCTGCGCCGCGCCCTGCATCTGCTACGGGACAAGAAGCTGGCCCGCAACCCGCGCAAACACCACCTGCTACCGCTCTGACGCTCGCGGACAGACGTCGGGCCGCCCACCCGTGCAGGTGGGCGGCCCGATCGGTCTGACCCCGCTCAGGCTGTGCTGTTCGTGCCTGAGCGGGGGCGGCCTGCGTGGTGACGCTGCGCTGCCGCCTACGGCCGCTGACCCCGCTCAGGCTGTGTTGGATCTGCCCGAGCGGGGGCGGCCTGCGTGGTGACGCTGCGCTGCCGCCTTCGGCCGCTGACCCCGCTCAGGCTGCTCAGGCTGCTCAGGCGAGGCTGGCGGAGGTGATGATCACGTCGTCGACCGGGACGTCCTGGTGCATGCCCGCCGAACCGGTGGACACACCGGCGATCTTGTCGACCACGTCGGTGCCGTCGACGACCTGGCCGAAGACCGCGTAGCCCCAGCCGGACGGGCTCGGGGCGGTGTGGTTGAGGAAGGCGTTGTCGGCGACGTTGATGAAGAACTGCGCGGTGGCCGAATGCGGGTCGTTGGTCCGCGCCATCGCGACGGTGTACTTGTCGTTCTTGAGGCCGTTGGCGGCCTCGTTCTGAATGGGGGCCTTGGTGCCCTTCTGCCGCATTCCCGGCTCGAATCCGCCGCCCTGGATCATGAAGCCGGGAATCACCCGGTGGAAGATCGTGCCGTTGTAGTGGCCCGAGTTCACGTAATCCACGAAGTTGCGCACCGTCTCCGGCGCCTTGGCGTCGTCCAGCTCCAGGACGATCGGTCCGAAATTCGTCTCCAGATTCACCTTGGTCATACCCCCACCTTTCCATCCCCGCCGCCGGGGGTCAGCAAGTCGGGTCGAGTTTTCGGCTTACGGCTAGCATTGCCATTCGTGCCCGACGCCGCTACTGCTGTCTTGACGAAGCCACCCGCCGCTCCCGAGGTTCGTCCGCGGGATTTCCGAACCGCGCGAATAATCGCCCTCGTGGTCGGCGCGCTGGGCGCTCTGCTGGCGTTGGCGACCCCGTTCCTGCCGGTCAAGCAGACCGTGGCGGTGTTGAACTGGCCGCAGGGCGGCACGCTGCAGAACGTGCAGGCGCCGCTGATGGCGCAGGTGCCGATCGATCTCGCCGCGAGCATCCCGTGTTCGGCCGTGGACGCGCTGCCCGCGCAGGGCGGCATGCTGCTGGCCACCGCGCCGCCGCAGGGCGACCGCGCGGCGCTGGAGGCGATGTTCGTCCGGGTCTCGGAGAACTCGGTGGACGTGGTGAACCGCAACGCCGTGGTCGCCTCGGCCGAGCGGGCGCGGATGGGCGAGTGCTCGGCCATCCGCATCGCCTCCGACAACGCCCGCACCACCGCGGTGTTCGAGGGCATGCAGCGCGAGATCGAGCGGCCGGTCCAGGGTGGCGCGCCGGGGCAGACCGAACTGGTGCGCGTGCCGGTCGAGGGCACCATGCCCGGTGACTTCCGGCCGCAGGTGGTGGGGGTGTTCTCCGATCTCGAGGGTGCGGTGCCCGCCGGGCTGAGCTTCGACATGACCGTCGACACCCGGTTCAGCTCCAGCCCCACCTGGATCAAGCTGACCGCGATGCTGGCCGCGGTGCTGTGCACGATCATCGCCCTGGCCGCGCTGGCCCGCCTGGACGGCAGCGACGGCCGCGGCCACCGCCGGTTCCTGCCCGCCAACTGGTTCAAGCCGACCTGGGCCGACGGCGCGGTGCTCGGCACGCTGGTGCTGTGGCACTTCATCGGCGCCAACACCTCCGACGACGGCTACATCCTCAACATGGTCCGGGTGGCGCCGGAGGCCGGTTACATGGCCAACTACTTCCGCTGGTACGGCGTGCCGGAGGCGCCGTTCGGCTGGTACTACTACGTCATCCAGGTCTTCGCCGAGGTGTCCACGGCCAGTCCGTGGGTGCGCCTGCCCGCGCTGTTCTGCGCGATCCTGTGCTGGATGGTGATCAGCCGCGAGGTGGTGCCGCGGCTCGGGCGCGGGGTGCGCACCAGCAAGGTGGCGCTGTGGACCGGCGGGCTGGTGTTCCTGGCGTTCTGGCTGCCGTTCGACAACGGCCTGCGCTCGGAGCCGATCGTGGCGCTCGGCGCGCTGCTGACCTGGGTCTCCATCGAACGCGCGATCGCGACCGGGCGCCTGCTGCCCGCCGCGGTGGCGGTGCTGATCGCGGCGTTCACCCTGGCCGCGGCCCCGACCGGGTTGATGTGCGTGGCCGCGCTGCTGGCCGGTACCCGGCCGCTGGTGCGGATCGTGGTGCGCCGCCACCGCGAGCACGGCACGCTGCCGTTGCTCGCGCCGATCGCGGCGGCGGGCCTACTGGTGTTGACGGTGGTCTACAGCGACCAGACGTTCGCGGGCATCCAGGAGGCCAACCGGGTGCGCCAGGCGACCGGCCCGAACCTGGCCTGGTACGAGGACTACCTGCGCTACTACTACCTGTTCGTCGAGACGGTGGACGGGTCGCTCTCGCGCCGGTTCGCCTTCCTGGTGATGCTGCTGTGCCTGTTCACCACCATGCTGGTGCTGCTGCGGCGCAGGCGCGTGCCCGGCATCGCCAGCGCACCGACCTGGCGGTTGATGGGCATCGTGTTCGGCACGATCTTCTTCATGATGTTCAACCCGACGAAGTGGACCCACCACTTCGGCGCGTACGCGGGCATCGCGGGCTCGCTGGCCGCGGTGACGGCGGTCGCGGTGTCGGCCAGTGCGCTGCGGGCACGCAAGAACCGGGCGATCTTCCTGGCCGGTCTGTTGTTCGTGCTGGCCATCGCGTTCTCGGGTATCAACGGCTACTGGTATGTCTCCAGCTTCGGCGTGCCGTGGTTCGACAAGCAGATCTCGCTGCGCGGCTACCAGTCGAACACGCTGATGCTGGTGTTGTTCGGTGTCGCGCTGGCGCTGGTGGCCTGGTTCACCCTGCGCGAGGACTACACCGCGCCGCAGCCCTCGGCCAAGACCGTGCGCGGCAGGCGCATCCGCAAGTTCGCGGCGATCCCGCTGACCGTGGTCGCCGCCCTGATGGTGGCGCTCGAGGTGCTGTCGCTGGCCAAGGGCGCGGTCTCGCAGTACCCGGCCTACTCGCTGGCGCGCTCGAACGTCGACGCCTTGCGCGGCAACATGTGCGGCCTGGCCAACGACGTGCTCGTCGAACCCGACCCCAACGACGGACAGCTCACCCCGATCATCGATCCGAATGAACCGCCGGCGAACGGCGACCCGCTGGCCGGCGCGAACCCGGTCGGCTTCGATCCCAACGGGGTGCCGGACGACCTGTCCGCCGACAGCGTCGAGGTGAAGCCGGGCACCGGCAACACCTCCACCCAGTCGGTCGGCGCGGCCTTCGCCGAGGGCGAGAACGCGGGCACCGGCGGCGGCCAGGGCGCCCGCGGCGTGAACGGCAGCACCGTGGCGCTGCCGTTCGGCCTGGATCCGGCGACCACTCCGGTGATGGGCAGCTACCAGGCCGGGGTGCAGCAGCCCGCGCACCTGGTGTCGAGCTGGTACGCGCTGCCGCAGCGGTCGGCGGATCGCCCGCTGATCGTGATCTCGGCGGCCGGCCGGGTGCTGTCCTTCGACGACACCGGTGCGATGAAGTACGGCCAGGAACTCAAGGTCGAGTACGGCAAGCGCGGGCCCGACGGCACCGTGACCAAGCAGGGCGAGTACCTGCCGCGTGACATCGGCCCGTTCCCGTCCTGGCGCAACCTGCGGGTGCCGCTGGACGAGCTCGCCCCCGACGCCGACGCGGTGCGGATCGTGGCCAACGACCCGATCCTGATCGGCGACCAGTGGCTGGCGTTCACGCCGCCGCGGATGCCGACCCTGCAGTCGCTCGACGACTACCTCGGCTCGCGACAGCCGATCCTGCTGGACTGGGCCGTCGGTCTGCAGTTCCCGTGCCAGCGGCCGTTCTTCCACGAGAACGGCGTGGCCGAGGTGCCGCGCTACCGGGTGCTGCCGGACCGGCCGCTCGCGGTGAGCTCCACCAACACCTGGCAGGCCCAGGAGTTCGGCGGCCCGCTCGGCTTCGCGCAGATGCTGGCCAGGTCGACCACCATCCCGACCTATCTGAAGGACGACTGGGCCAGGGACTGGGGCTCGCTCGAGCGCTACGACCAGTACGACCAGAGCGCGGTGCCCGCCGAGCTGAGCACCACGACCACCACCCGGCACGGGCTGTGGTCGCCGGGTGCGATGCGGGTGTCCTGACCCGCACATGAGGAAGGGCCGTGGTCGCGGAGTGTTCCGCGACCACGGCCCTTGTTCGTACGTCCGCTGACCTGTCACACCTCGAGCAACCGGCGGGATAAATCGCGGCGGAGCACCTCCTGGTCGGGAAGCCGGTGGAGGACCCGCAGCACCGCCGGGCGTAGTTCACGCTTCTCCTCGTCGGTGAGCAGATCGACGAGATCGCGCAGATCCATGTCATCGAAGGCTGCAGTCATACCCACCACCATACGTTCTGAAACATCTGCGTGCCCACATTTCGAAGCAACGGTTACGAAGGTGTCATTTCGACGAAACTCACCGTAGCGCAACGGGATTCGGTCACGTTTGCGTGACAACCGTACGGTTGGGGACGCGGCTCCCGGTGCCGGTCACCGGGAGCCGCACCGGTCAGCGGGCGCGGATCGGCGGGTCGTCGGCCGTGCCCGGCCTGGTCACCACATGCACCCCGATGGTGGCCGGCTCCGCGGCCGGATCGTAGGGCGTGAAGCGTTCCAGCGAGCCCCAGTCCCGGCCCCAGTCGTGGTCGAGATAGCTGGGCACGGTCTCGGCCTTCAGCAGCAGTTCGGTCCAGCCGAGCGGGCCGCCGCCGATGTCGTCCTGCCAGGCGTTGGAGGCGTCCGAGCCGACCCGATCGGGCAGGATGCGCCAGCGCGGGGCCTCGGCCACGCCGTCGTGGTGATCGAAGGGCCGCTGGCAGGGGAAGGCCAGGCCGACGTGCCAGTCCAGCAGCACCGGATCGGTGGAGCCGACCACCGAGTTCAGCGTCGCCAGCCGCGGCAGCCGCGGCGGGGTGACCGCCAGCCACTGGCGCTGGGTGATGTCGTTGTCGACGGCCACCAGGCGCACGGCGTTCACCTCGCCGGGCAGCCGGTCCAACGGGACGCGCAGCGTGCGCCAGGACGGTGCCGGGCCGATGTCCAGCGGCAGCACCGAACCGAGGACCCGGACGCTGCCGTCGGCCTCGCGCACGCCGTACTCCACCCGCAGCTCCTGGCCGTAGGTCTCCACGCCGTCGGCGTCGACCGACTTGATGCGGCCCGCCGCCGTGATCGCCAGCACCCGGTACGCCGGATCGGCGCGCAGGTCGTCGGCGTTCTGGTCCAGCCGGTACCAGTGCGTGGTGAGCGCGGCTTGCCGCTGCTCGTCCTCCTGGTAGGAGCCGAGCACCGGGGTCCGCGCCGGGTCGAGGCCGAACGGCAGCGCCACACTGCTGCCGTTGATGCCCGCCTCGGCGGTGGTGCCGCCGCCGGTGCCCGCGCCGGTGGTGTTGGTGGTCTTGTTCTCCCCACCGGTGTCGACGGTGTTGGCGCCGCCGCTGGCGGTCTCCTCCGCGTCGGCGGTGAGATCGCGCGCCACCCCGTCGGGGGTGAAGGCCGTCACCTCGCCGGCCAGCCCGTCGGCCGGGGCGGCGTCGTAGGGTTGCAGCAGCGAGTCGGCGGTGTTCGTCTCCACCAGCACCTCGTCGGCCAGCGCGCACGGATTCCCGCGCAGCGACTCGATGTTGGACTTGGCGATCGAGTAGGCCGGATACTGGCCGACCGCGCCCTTGGCCAGCGAGGCGATCTCGAAGAGCACCAGCAGGGCCGCGGCGATGGTCAGCGGCGCGGAGGCGACCCGGTCGAAGCCGTTGCCCGGGCGCGGGCGCCGGTAGGGCTCGCGGTAGTGGAACCACACCGCCACCAGCAGCGCCACCCCGGTGAGCCCGAGGAACAGCGTGGACAGCCCTTTGCCCGCGATCAGCGGCGCCTTGTCCCACCAGGGCACGCCGTAGCTCGAGACGTACCACCAGCCGTTGGAGCCGGTGAAGGTGATGGCCAGCAGGAACAGCACCGCCGCCGCGAACAGCGCGCGGTTGCGCGGCGAGCGGATCGCCGCGGTACCCACCGCCACCGCCGCCAGCGCGGCCAGCGAGCCGGCGAGCCCCGCGTAGACGCCGAAGTGGTGCGTCCACTTGGTCGGGGTGAACATCATCAGCAGCAGCGAGGCGAACACGATGCCGAGGATGCGCACCGAGGGCCCGCGCGAGGTGCCCGGGATGCGGCCCTTGCGCAGCACCTGCAACACCGAGACCAGCAGGCACAACAGCATGAGCAGCACGCCGAAGCGGCGGGCCAGCGAACCGTCCGGTGCCAGCATCAGCAGCGAGTCCCAGCGGGTCCGCTCGTCGAACCAGGCCACGTTGGGGCCGACCAGGGTGCGCACCCGGGTGGCCTCGAGCACCGTGGACAGGGTCTGGTCGGCGAACACCACGATCAGCACCAGCGTGCCCGCCGCGAGCCCCGGCGCGAGCAACGACAGATAGCGGAACACCCCCGCGCCGCGCCCGCCACCGCCGCGCGCCCGCTTGACGATGATCTGCAACACCGGCCGCGAGCCGGCGATGAGCGCGGCCACGCAGATCAGGCCGGTCGGGCCGGCGGCCAGCGAGAAGCCCGCGATCAGCACCGCGATCGCGGCGGGCAGCAGCCGCCCGGTGGCGATCGCGCGTTCGATCGAGCACCAGGTGAGCAGCGCGCCCGCGGCGATCAGCGGTTCCGGGCGCAGGCCGTTGTCGTAGGGCAGCCAGAACGCCAGGAACACCAGGCCCGCGGTCCACAGCGCGACCTTGTTGCGGCGCACCCGCGCCCCGAGCCGGGGCAGCACCTCGCGGCTGATCACCAGCCAGCACAGGATGCCCGCGAGCAGCGTGGGCAGCCGCATCCACGGGCTGGCCGCCGACACCTTCGCCATCCAGGCCAGCACCTCGTAGGACCAGCCGAACGGTGCCTCGGGCACGGCGAACCAGCGGTAGTAGTTGGCCATGTAGCCCGAGCGCTCCGAGGCGCGCGCCATGTTGAGGATGTAGCCGTCGTCGGAGGTGTTGGCGCCGATGATGTGCCACAGCACCAGCGTGCCGAGCACCGCGCCGTCGGCCGGGCCGAAGCGCCACCAGTGCGCGGGCAGGAAGCGGCGGGCGCGGCGGCCGTCGGAGGTGTCCAGCAGGTGCAGTGCCACCAGCGCGATCACCGTGAACACCGCGGCGGCGATCATCACCGCCAGTTTCAGCGGACTCGGCGTGGAGGAGAAGCGGGAGTCGATGTCGGCGTGCACGCGCGCACCGCCGAGCTGCCCGGCGTCGA
The DNA here is from genome assembly GCF_002554515.1 of Nocardia sp. FDAARGOS_372. NCBI lineage: Bacteria > Bacillati > Actinomycetota > Actinomycetes > Mycobacteriales > Nocardiaceae > Nocardia > Nocardia sp. FDAARGOS_372. Next base: position 4,892,055 of record NZ_PDDW01000001.1, read on the forward strand.
GATCGGTGAACACGCCGACCATCTGGGGCCTGATGTCGCGAGTCACGCTGTTGCGGAACGGGGTTCCGTCCGCCCGCGACACCCCGACGAACTCCGCGGTGGTGGCCGCGTCGGTGGCCTCGACCCTGATCTCGGCGCACGAGGCGATCTCGGCGACCGGGGCCGAGAGCAGCGGCACGTCGCGTTGCAGGAGCGTGAGGGTGCCGTCGGCGACCGAGACGACCAGGCCCTTGCTGGTGGCCTGGCCGGACGCGACCGGGATGGTGGACAGCAGGGTCGGCGCGCCGGAGTCGAGCACCGAGCAGGGCAGCGAGGCATCCAGGCGCAGCGGCACATACGACACCAGGGGCGCGGTCACGCTCGCGGCATCGGGCTGCGGCCAGTCCAGCGTCGCCCGGTCCTGCCGTACCGGCAGCAGCGGTGACAGCAGCGCCAGCACGAATCCGAGAAGCCCGGAGACGAGGGCGATCAGGCGGTAGCGGGTGAACGCTCGAGTTGTTCGGTCCGGTCGCACGATCAGTCATGCTAGCCACCGCACGGGTGCGGCCCGCGCCACCGAACCGCCCGGCGCGGTCGCCGCCGGTATCAGCGCAGGCCGCGCACGTCCCACACCCGCACATCGGCCACCGGGACCGGCCCGGCGCCCAGCAGCCGGGTCACGGTTTCGGCGAGCACGTCGGCGTTCTTCGTCGCGGGCAGGACGAGCACGTCGGCGCGCCAGTAGCGCAGATCCGCGCGGGCCGCGGCCTGTTCGGCCGCTCCGATCGGCGGCACCGAGCCGGTGTCCTGCGCGCGCACCAGCAGGTCCGTGGTCGGGCGCCGGGGCGGGCCGTAGACCCCCTTCTTGTCGGCGCCGGTCGGGCCGACGAAATAGCCACCGGCCAGCGGGAATACGAAGTCCGCGTCGGACTGCCAGCGCAGCGCCCGCGCGTCGGCGGGCCGGGGCGGTGGCACCAGGACGACCGAGCCGTCGCCGGTGAACGCCCGCACGGTCTGCTCGGTGAAGAACCGCGGTGTCGGTTCCCGTTCGGTGACCGGCAGGACGGTGGGTGTCAACGGCACCAGCGCGGCCGCGACGGCGGCGAACCAGGCCAGCGGCTTCCAGTCGGTCAGCGAGGTCCGCCAGGAGGCCACCGCGCGCTCGGCCACCAACGCCAGCAGTATCGCGATGGCGGGCACCGCCGCCAGTGCCAGCCTGCTCTCCAGCACGGTGTTCAGCAGCGGCACGTGCTCGGCCCAGCGCCAGGGCAGCGCGATGCCGGTGTCGCGCTTGCCCAGCGTCGCGCTCGCGCCCAGCGAGAGCAGCCCGAACACGGCGATCACCGCGGCGGCGGCGCGCACCACCCGGTCCCGCCACAGCAGCGCGACGATCACGCCGACGAGCAGCAGTAGCGGCCAGCCGAAGTAGGCGTTCTGTTCGGTGGGGTTGATCGCCACCGGCTGCCCCGGCGCGAGCAGGCCGCCCAGCGACTCCGACGGGAACTGCACCATCGCCTTGAGATCGTTGCCCATCGGCCCGTGATCGATCGAGCGGTAACTCTGCGGTCCGAAGAACTGCCACCACAGCGGCACCGCCGTGAGCACCAGCGTGATGCCCGCGGCCACCGCGACGGTGGGTGCGATCGCCCGCGCGGCGCGCAGCCCCGCGCGGGGGGCACGCGCGTGGTAGACGACCGCGAACACCGCGAAGGCCAGCGCGAAGATCAACAGCGGTTCCTCGCCCAACGCGATCTGCCCGGCCACCAGCAGGCCGAGCGCGACCGCGGACCGCCAGCGCACGCCGCCGCCCTCGGCCACCGTGACCCGTGCCAGCCGGATCACCAGCCCGGCGATCACCGGCAGCAGCGCGAGCACCACGAAGTTCGGGTGCGCGTTGGCGTGCGAGATCATCCCGGGCGCGAATCCGCAGAACAGCCCGCCCAGCGCGGCCGCGGCCCGGGAACGCACGAGTTCGGCGGCGAAGAGCCGATACCAGGCGTAGGCGGTGGTGGCCAGGCCGAGCGTCAGCACGAGCACGAAGGTCACCGTGGGCCCGAACAGCAGGGTGATCGGCGCCAGCGGCACGCCGACGCCGAACATGGCCGTGTTGGCCATCATGTTCACCCCGGCGGGGAAGTTCTGCAAGGTCGTGCCGAGCGGGTTCTCCAGGTGCGCGAGCGAATGCGCGGTCACCGCGAAGAACCACTCCCACATGGTCTGGTCCTGACCGCTCTTGATCAGGTATCCGCCCGAGGTGTCGCGCCATTGCCCGGACAGCACCGCGGCCGCCAGTGCGAGGTAGATGAGGCCGACCAGCAGATCGCCGCGCTCGGGAACGAGCGCACGCGCGGCGGTCGCGGGTCGCCACGCGTTCCGGATGCGCGGTGGCCGTCCTCGGACGATGGTGGTCGGCTCGGCAGTCTCTCGGGTAGGCGCCACCCCTCGGTGCTCCTTCGTCGGATGTGCCCGGCGGCCGCGGGCGCGCGGTCGGCGCAACGCGGTGTACGGCCTCGCCCGGATCGCGAGGCGGCCTGCCGGGGTTCTCCGGGCAGGCGGAACCGCCGCTTCGGACCAGACTGCCCAGCACCGGCGCGCCGAAACCGGGAAACCGGTGTGATCTGGCTCTCGCTCGTCAGTCCCGGACGGTGACCAGCGTGAACGGGCCGATGTCGGTGCTGGTGAAGGCGGGGTCGTCGAACAGCGCCGCCGGGAAGCTCACCGTGTAGCGGCGGACGTTGGGGTCGTTGGGATAGACGTCCTCGGCCAGTCGCAGCGTGTAGGTCTCGCCGCTGCGCCGGAACAGGAACGCGTCGGGGGCGCGCCAGGGGCTTTCGGCCAGCGCGGCCCGCAGGGCGGCGGGGGAGTCCAGCTCGCTCCACTGCCGGATCAGGGCGGCGCGGCCCGCGAAGTCGGCGAGCGGGTTGGCGTAGTGCGAGGTCAGCGCCTGGAACCCGAAGTAGGGGTAGAAGGCAAGAAAGGTCGTGTCGGCGGTGAGCACGACCGTCTCGTCGCGCGGCCTGCCGGTCTGCTCGCGCAGCGCGGCGTCGATCTCGCGGTAGTAGGAGGCGGCGCCGGGTGGGCGTTTGTCGGCGCGTTCGCCGTCGCCGTCGGTGTCGGTGTAGGCGGTGGTGATCTCCGGTGCGAGCACGTGCGGAATGTCCTGGGCGAAGGCGAGCGCGCCGAGCACCGCGACCACCGCGACCGCGACCCGGAATCGCTCGGGCTCGTTGAACGCCTGGTAGGCCGCCCGCGCCCCCTCGACGAAACCGAACGCGCCCGCGGTCGCCAGCAGTGCCAGCAGCGGTGCTTCCAACCGGAACGACAGCAGCGTCGTCCCCGCCGCCGTCACCAGCATCGACAGCAGCGTCCAGAGGTAGATCGCCAGCACGCCGACGCCGAGCGCCTGGGCGCGCCGCGACGACGAGGCCCGCACCACCAGCCAGATCGTGCCGATCAGGCACAGCGCGCCCAGCAGCGAGAACTCCAGCATCGGCAGCGGCAACTCGGCGCCCGCCCGGGGCAGGTAGTGCAGAGCGGTGCCCGAGCGCGGCGTGGTCGAGCGCAGCATCTCCACGAGCACGGGTGTCCACACCACCGCCGCGATGAGCGCCGCGATCACCGCGATCACGAGCAGCCGAACCAGCGGCGGTAGCGCCGCGCGCCAGACCGGCCCGGTCGCCACGACTGCCGTGCCCCGCCGCGGCCGTCGTGTCTGCTTGGCCGCCCGGACGGCGAGGAAGGCCGCGAGCAGCCCCATCAGCGTCACCGCGAACGCCGCGACGCCCAGGTAGAGGGTGTAGAAGGTGGCCGCCAGACCGAGGAACAGCCCGGTGCCGACCACCGCGCCCCAGCCGCCCGCGCTCGCGGGAACGGCCGAACCGGCCTGCTCGGGCACCGCGGCTCGCTCCGCGGTGGTGGCGGGCGGCTCTGCGACGGCGCTGTCATCGGCGACCAGTCCGTCCGAGACCGGCCGGTGCAGCGCCCCCCAGGCCAGCACCAGCGCGGGCGGCAGCAGCAGCACGATGACGGCGCTGTAGGCCTCGGGCGAGGCGAAGGCGAGCGCGACGGCCGTGCTCGCCGCCGTGACCGCGATGGCCCAGTCGGTCCGGATCAGCCGCGTCCACAGCACCAGCGCCAGCACCGCAGCCACCGCCAGCGAGCCGATCGCGTAGGGCTTGAACGCCTCCCAGCCCGACATCCCCAGCACGTCGGCCACCCGGCCGCCGACCCAGAACCAGCCGGCCGGATAGAACGGCGGGATGTCGGCGTAGGTCATGTCGCGCAGCGCGGGGCTGTCGGTGAGTCGGGTCAGGTACTCGGTACGGAACTCCTGATCGACCGAGACACCGAACAGGTACAGCTTCGTGGCGGCCAGCGGCATGCCGAGCGTCACGGTCACGAAGGCGGCGATACCCGCCCACGACAGCAGTGCCGCGAGGCGCGGGGCGCGGCGCCTGCGCACCAGCACGATCGCCGCGACGAGCAGCGCCGCCGCGACCACCTGGCCGACCGTGGTGAGCGCGCGGGTCACGTGGGAGGAGTTGAACGCGGGCCACTCGACCAGCGAGAAGGCGACCAGGCCCACCGCGGCCACGACAACCGCCACCAGGGCCGCCGCGATCGCCTCGCCGACGCCGCCGCCCACCTGACGCACCAGCGGCCGCAGCCGCCCCCTGTCGCTCGTCGTCATCGGTGCGCCAACCTCCGGCTCCTGATCCGCGTTCCCCTCAGGCATTGCCTCTGCGCAGTGCCTCTGCCCGAGCGGGTTCCGTGGGCGGTCTCGCTCAGGCGAATCGAGCACAGCCTAGTGGAGTACACGGGGTGCCTCGCAGACCCGGGAACGCCGGAGGGCCGCGCACGCCCGTGCACGGCCCTCCGGCGAAAGTCCGGTCGGCTAGATCGGCAGCCTGCGGAAGATCGGCCGCGGGATGTGACGCAGAACCATCATCACGTACCGGAACACGCCCGGCGCCCAGATGAGCTCCTTGCCCTTGTCGGAAGCCGAAACCGCCAGCGCGGCAACCTCTTCCTTGTCCACGGTGAACGGCGCCTCCTTCGCGCCGGTCGCCTTCCAGTGCTCGATGGTGGTGCGGGTGCGCACCTGGCCCGGCCGCACCACCAGCACGCGCGGGCCGAACGGTCGCAGCGCCTCGCCCAGGCCGAGGTAGAACCCGTCCAGCCCGGCCTTGGTCGAGCCGTAGACGAAGTTGGAGCGCCGCACGCGCTCACCGGCCGCCGAGGACATCGCGATGATGCGCCCGTACCCCTGGGCCTGCATCTTCTCGCCGACCAGCACACCCACCGACACCGCGGCGGTGTAGTTGATCTCGGCGATCTGCACGGCCTTGCGCTGGTTCCGCCACAACTCCTCGGCCTCGCCGAGCAGGCCGAACGCCACGATCGCCACGTCGACATCACCGCGCGCCCAGGCCGCGTCGATCACCTTCGGATGGCTGTCGGTGTCGAGCGCGTCGAAATCGATCACCTCGACCTCGCTCGCCCCCGCGGCTTCCATCTGCGCCACCGCGTCCGCGCGCAGCGGGTCGCCGGGCAGCGTCGCCAGGATAACGCGCGCGGGAGCCTTCTTCAGGTACTCCGCGCAGATCGCGAGGCCGATCTCCGAGGTGCCGCCGAGCAGCAGGATGGCCTGCGGGTTGCCTACGGCATTGATCATCGTGCGAACCTCACCGTCACTGGAGTTCCAGCCTCCTCGCCATGTCGGACATGAAAACGCCTGTGGGATCGACCGATCGGCGGACCTTGATCCACTCGTCGATCCGCGGATACATCTTGTGGAAGGTCTCGGCGGTGGTGCGCGAGTCCTTGCCGGTGTAGAGCCTGCCCCCGAATTCCAGCACCCGGCTGTCCAATTCGGTGACGAACTCGTTGAGCCCCGGCTTGATCGGGAAGTCCAGGCAGACGTTCCAGCCCGGCATCGGGAAGCTCAGCGGTGCCTGGTTGCCCTGGCCGAAGTACTTGAACACGTTGAGGAACGAGTAGTGCCCGCTGCGCTGGACGTCGATGAGGATCTGCTTGAACTCCTCGACCGCCTCCGGCGGCACCACGAACTGGTACTGGAGGAAGCCGCGCGAGCCGTAGGCGCGATTCCACTCGCCGAGCATGTCCAGCGGGTGGTAGAACGCGGTCAGGTTCTGCGGCTTGCGCCGGTAGGTGGTGCCCTTGCGGTACCAGACCTCGGTGGCCAGCGCGAAGGTCTGCTTGTTGAGCAGCCCGTTCGGGAACAGGTCGGGGAAGGTCAGGAAGGTCTTGCCGGTGAAGTCGAGCGGGTTCTTGCGCAGCTTCTTGGGCAGCTCGTCGAGCTTGGCCAGCGAGCCGCGCGAGATCACCGCCCGGCCCAGCTTCGGCATCGGGCTCATCGCGTCGAACCAGGCCGAGCTGTAGGTGTAGTTGTCCTCGGAGCCGTCGCTGTGGAAGGCGATGGTCTCGTCCAGCCCGGCCGTCACGTCGCCGTCGGCGATGAAGTACGCCGTCTCGGTCGGCGTCATCTCGATGGTCGCGCGCAGGATGATGCCGGTGAGGCCGCACCCGCCGACCGTGGCCCAGAACAGCTTGGCGTTGCGCTTGGGCGTGATGTGGTGCACGGTGCCGTCGGCGGTGAGCAGCTCCATCGAGCGCACGTGGTTGCCGAAGCTGCCCGCGCTGTGATGGTTCTTGCCGTGGATGTCGGAGCCGATCGCGCCACCCACGGTCACCTGCCTGGTGCCGGGGAGCACGGGCACCCACAGCCCGAACGGCAGCGCCGCCTTCATCAGCTGGTCGAGCGTGACGCCGGCGTCCACGTCGACCAGCCGGGAGTCGGCGTCGATGCGGTGGATGCGGTTGAGCGCGGTCATGTCGACGACCAGGCCGCCCGCGTTCTGGGCGTTGTCGCCGTAGGAGCGGCCGAGGCCCCGCGCGATCACGCCGCGGCGCAGGTGGGCGGGCTTGCCGTCGTTGTCCTCGGCGACCATCGCGACGGCCTTCGCGATCACTTCCGGATCGCTGGTCGAGAGCACTTCGGCGGAGGTGGGTGCGGTGCGACCCCACCCGGTGAGCGACCGGGTCCGCGTGGGCAGCTGGTAGGCCTCGGTACGCCCGGTGGCGCCGTCGGTGCTGCCTGCGGTCTCGTCGACACCGGTCGTCGTGGTGGTGGTCGGAGCTTTCGTGGACATCGGGATAGAGGCTACATGCCCCCGCGCGCGAGGGTTCGCCGTCGGCGTACTCGCCGGTACGCGGTGGGGCACGGCGGCCGCCCGGCGTTAGGCTCGTGGCCGTGCACGCCGAACCCCCACTGCCGCCCACGGCCGAGTTGCCCCTGGTCGACGAACGACTCGCCGACGCGGACGGCGCCGTCGACCTGAAGACGCAGATCATCCGGTTCACCGTGACCGGCGGGTTCTCCGCGATCGTCGACTTCGGGCTGTACGTGTTCCTGCTGAAGGTGGTCGGGCTGCCGGTGCCGGTCGCCAAGTCGATCGGTTTCGTGGCGGGCACCACCACCGCGTACCTGATCAACCGCCGCTGGACCTTCCAGGCGCCGCCGAGCCGCGCCCGGTTCCTGGCGGTGGTGGCGCTCTACGCCACCACCTTCGCGGTCCAGGTGGGCATCAACCAGCTGATGGTGCATCTGCTCGGGGAGGACCCCGTGCCGGTCGCCGTCGCCTTCGTGGTTGCCCAGGGCACGGCGACGGTGATCAACTTCGTCGTGCAGCGGCTGGTCATCTTCAAGATCGACTAGCCACGCGGGGCGAGCTGGCCGATTCAGCGACTGAGCACGGCGGCTGGTTCGACGCCGGACGAGACGACACCGGACGCAGCCTTGACGCCGAAGTAGTCCCCGCCCTTGGCGCGGACGTTGTCGGTACCCCAGTCGCGCTGCTCGCGGTCGGCGGGCACCAGGTGCGGGATGTGCTTGCGGCAGTGGATGTAGGCCTCCTCGACCTCCACCACCACCCAGCGTTCGGCCTGCCTGCCGCGCACCCGCGCCGCGGGCAGGTCGGGCACCGAGCAGCGCAGCGCGTGGTCCTCCACGATGCGCGCCGAGCCGTTGATGTGCAGTCCGATCAGGTCGTGCACGAAATCGATGAGCAGAATCCCGATGTGCGGGTTCTCCGAGATGTTGCCCAGACTCGCCATCACCCCGTTGCCGCGATATTCCGGATAGGCGATCGTGCGGTCGTCGACGACGTGCAGGAAGCCGGGCGGCCCGGCGCGGAAGCTGTTGTCGCACTCCCCGTTCTTGTCGGCGGTGGCGATGAACGCCATGTCCATCCGCCGGACGAATTCGACCATCGCCGGATTGAGCCGGTCGAGCACCTGGTCGCCGTAGAATCGCTCGGCCCGGTCGACGGTGCCGTAGCGCTCCTGGAGTACGTGTTCACCGTCGCTGCCGATCTGGTTGCCGGTCATGTGCGCCCCCTACTGGTCGCCGATATCCGGGCCGCGTGGTGCCGCCTCGAACCACGCGCGAACCCGGCCACGAAGAAAAGCCGAACCGTGATGAAACCGAAATCCGCGTCGATTCTAGTGACGAACAGCGCACACCATCGGCGAATTCGGCCGGTCGATGTCGAATCCGGCCGTCGCGCAGCGACTTCTGATCTGGTCAGGCGGGCAGCAGGGTCACCGGCACGCCGTTGAACACCGCGTTGCCCGATGGGGTGTCGACGATCGAATCATCGGTCAGCACATTGGCGTTCACCCCGGCGTTCGCCCTGGCCACCGACTGGGTGCCCGCGCCGTGGCCCCAGCCGTGCGGCAGGCTGACCACGCCGGGCATGATCGTGTCGGTGGGTTCCAGCGGCACCGTCAGCGTGCCCGCGGCCGATTTCACCACCGCCTGATCGCCGAGCCCGAGCCGGTCCACGTCGGCGGGATTGATCTGCAGTGTGCAGCGGTTGGTGCCGCCGACCAGGGCGGGCACGTTGTGCAGCCAGCTGTTGTTGGAGCGCAGGTGCCTGCGGCCGATCAGCACGAACTCCGGCGCCTGGTCGGCCATCCTGGCGCGCAGCCGGGCGAGATCGTCCAGCAGCGGTTCCGGCGCCAGCTCCACCGCGCCGGACGCGGTGCGCAGCGCGCCGGGCAGCCGCGGGGTGAGCGGGCCGAGGTCGATGCCGTGCGGGTTGTCCAGCAGCACTTGCAGGTTCAGCGTGCCGCCGTTCCATTCGCCGTACGGGCCGAGCCGCAGCATCAGATCGATGCGCTGTTCGGTGCTGTTCGCGCCGATCAACTCGTCGCGGCGCTCGGGGATACCGGCCTTGTGCAACATGCCCGCGATCACCAGCTCGTCGACCGCGGCCACCGGGTCCTGGTCGCCGGTGCCGTGGTGCGGCCGCCCCGTGAGCGCGGCGCCGAGCCGGGCCAGCACGGCCGCTTCGGAGGGCCGGTCGCCCAGCGGAACCAGCGGCCGGGAGTACCGCGCGTAGTTGCGGACCGCGAACTGCAGCAGCGCGAAGTCGTAGTGCGGGGATTGTACGGTGCGCGGCGGCGGCAGGATGACATCGGCGTGCCGGGTGGTCTCGTTGAGGTAGCGGTCCACGCTCACCATGAAGTCCAGCCCGGCCAGGGCCGCGTCGAGGCGGGCGGCGCCGGGCGCGGAGAGCGCCGGATTGCCCGCCACCGTCACCATCGCCCGGATCTGCCCCTCGCCGGGGGTGAGGATCTCGTCGGCCAGGGTGGCCACCGGCAGTTCCCCCATCGCCTCCCCGAGCCCGCGCACCCGGCTGCGCCAGCGTCCGGTGCGGAACGGCTTGCTGCGCACGATGCCGGTCGCCGCGGCGGTGGCGAACATCGCGCCGCCGGGGGAGTCGAGGTTGCCGGTCAGGACGTTGAGCACGTCGACAAGCCACTGGGTGAGGGTCCCGAACTCCGCCGTGCAGGTGCCGATCCTGGCGTACACCGCCGCGGTCGGGGCGGCGGCCAGTTCGCGGGCCAGCCGCACCACGGTCTCGGCGGGCACGCCGGTGTGGGCCGCGACGACCTCGGGGGTGAATTCGGCGGCGGCCGCGCGCACCTCGTCGAGCCCGTTCACGGCCACGCGCACCTCGGTCAGGTTCTCGGCGAACAGCGTGTGCACGAGCCCGAACAGCAGGAAGACATCCGTGCCGGGACGGATGAACAGGTGCTCGTCGGCGCGTTCCGCGGTGCGGGTGGCGCGCGGATCGACCACAACGAACCGTCCGCCGCGCTTGCGCAGCGCGGCGAGCCTGCCCGGGAAATCCGGTGCGGTGCACAGCGATCCGTTCGATTCGAGCGGGTTCGCGCCGAGCATCAACAGGTAGTCGGTGCGGTCCAGATCCGGCACGGGCACGGTGAGGGGGTCGCCGAACATCAGGCCGGCGGCGACCTGCTTGGGCATCTGGTCGGCGGTGCTGGCCGAGAAGAGGTTCTTGGTGCCGAGCGCGCGGATCAGCACCGGCAGGTAGAGCGCACCCGCGACGGTGTGCGCGTTCGGGTTGCCGACGTACATGCCCACGGCCTGGTTGCCGTACTCGGCGGTGATGGCGGGGAAGCGTTCGGCGATGTAGTCGAAGGCCTCGTCCCAGCCCGCCGTACGCCAGGCGCCGGTGGCGCGATCGCGGATCATAGGCTCGGTGACGCGCTCGGGGTCCTCGTCGAGCTTGCCGAGGCTGGCCCCCTTCGGGCAGAGGAAGCCCTTGCTGAAGGGATCGAGCTTGTCACCGCGTACCGAGACCACGTGGTCGGCGGCGTCGAGGGTGATCTCGAGTCCGCACACGGCCTCACAGAGCGGGCAGGTGCGCAGCAGTTTCCGAGCCGAGTCGGTGATCTGGGCCATAGTCCCCATCTTGGCCGCCGGACCGTCCGGAGGGGAAGAGCGTTTGCGACATTTGCTGAAAAATGTCCCATAGCGGACCGGGTGGGGAAACGAGAAACGACCGGCATCCGTGCGGATGCCGGTCGTCGGCAGCGGAGGTAGTGCGGGCCGCCGCTGCCCGTGCAGGCTGGTGACTCAGCAGGCGACGCTGGTGAGCTGGGCGCCGGTGAGCTGCGCGCGCTTGCCGCTGGCGGCCGAGCGCACCGCCGCGGCGATGGCGACCACCGGCGGGACCCAGCGGGCCTCGCGGGGCGCGACGCCCCAGCTGGCCGAACCGGCGGACAGCTTGCTCGGCGGCAGCGGCACGCCCGCGCCGTCGGTGTAGACGATGGCGCCGGCCTCGCGCAGCGCGTCGAGCGCCATGGCGGCCTTGCGCACGCCGGTGACCAGGTGGATCTCACGGCGCTCGGCGCCGGGAACCTCGATCACCGGACCGGTCAGGTTGTTCGCGCGCAGGAAGCGCCGCACCTCACCCGCGAGCTCGCCGCCGATCTCGATGGCGGAGACGTTCTCGTCCGTGATCAGGCACAGCCCGTTGGCCGTTTCGGCGACCGTCCACCCGCGCTGGATGTAGTCCTGCGCCGCGGCGTCCATGTCGGCCGCGGAGACGGAAGTCGGAAACGTGGTGCGCACTGTTTTCTCCATTCCCGGATGCTCTGGGGGTCCTGCGTTCATGGTTCGTATCGAGGGGCGGGGCCCCGGGCGTTACGCGATCTCCGAAAAAATCCCGAACTGTGCAGTACGTCTCATTCGGCGGGGGAGCATACCGCCGCCGTCGGACGACCGCGCCACCCACTCTGGGCTCCGTCGCTGTGGCCGGGCCGTGTGCTTCCTGGGAGGTTCCTGGGGGGTGGTTCGGACGCGGAAATCGGGGCAGTATTCGGCCGAGGCGTGCCGCCGGGCGCGAACGATGCCGAGGAGCGTGAGCCATGGCCGAGGATGCGAACCGCGGGGATTCGACCAGCGCGGATCCGAACGCCGCCGGTAGCGACGCCGCCGAGCCGAACGCCGCCGGCACGGACGCCGCCGCGCGGCGCGGCCCGGCCGAGTACGTGCCCGAGTCGCGCTGGCTCGCCTGGAAAGCCGCGGCGCTGCGCAGGCTGGCGGGCGGCGTCCGGGACGAGGAGCCCGCCGAACCCTTCCGCAGCGGGCGCGATTTCCGGCGCTGGAGCGCCGATGCCGCCGCCGCGCTGCTCGATGTCCAATTCCACCGGCAGGCCACCAGGACGTTGCTGCCGCTCGCCTACATCCTCGGGCTGATCTTCGCCTGCGCCGTGCCGATCGCGCTGACGGTGCTGCTGTGGCAGGTCTCGATCGTGCTCGGCGTGCTGGCCGCGCTGGTCGCGATCCCGTTGGGGCTCACCATCGCCGCGGCCGTGCGGCTGATGCTGGAGTTCCTGGTCAACGCTTCGCGCCTGGCGACGCGGGTGGAGCACATCAGCGATCTGGCCGACGATCTGTTCCAGGCGCTCTCCGATGTCGCCGAGCCGGTCAACCAGCTCTCCGAAGATGTTCGCGCGGTGCAGTTCTGGCGCTTCCGTGGCCGGAATCCGCGGAAATAGCTCGACATTAGCTATCGCGGGGTGCGCGGGGGTGTGCCGTCCGTTCGTGTTGCGAACTGCCAGAACTGTTGTGAAACAATGCCGTTCGGGTGCGCCGGGACCGTGGGCGGAAACCCGAGGCAGCGCAAGGGGGAAGTATGGCTTTACCGCAGGTCACCACCGGATCGACCATGCCGCGCAGACGACTCGGCAGGCATCTGCGTGACCTGCGCACGCGCGCCAAGATGACCACCCGCGCCGCCGCCCGCCACCTGGAGTGGTCGGAGGCCAAGATCTGGCGGATCGAGACCGGCCAGACCTCGCTGCGCAGCCTCGACGTGGAGGCCATGTGCAAGATCTACGGCGCCCCCGACGAGGTGGTCGCGCCGCTGGCGGCCCTGGCCAAGGAGACCAAGGCCCGCGGGTGGTGGACCGCCTACAGCGACGTCATCGGCGAGGGCTTCGACATCTACATCGGTCTGGAGGAGGCCGCCCGCCAGCTCGCCGGCTACGAGAACGAGCTGGTCCCCGGGCTGTTGCAGACCGAGGCGTACGCGCGTGCCCTGCTCGGCGCCGCCCATCCGGACGCCACGGCCACCGAGATCGACCGCCGGGTCGCCCTGCGCACCCGCAGGCAGGCGCTGCTGACCCGGCCCGGTGCGCCGCTGCGGCTGGATGTGGTGGTCGCCGAGGCGGTGCTGCACAAGCGGATCGGTGGCCGCGCGGTCGCGGCCGAGCAACTGGCGCACCTGCGGCGCATGTGCGAACTGCCGACGGTGCGGCTGCGGGTGGTGCCCGCGGCGTCGGACTATCACGCGGGCATGGCGACGAGCCGATTCGCGATTCTCGAGTTCCCGCTCGGTGACGTGGCGCAGCCCGAGCCGCCGGTGGTCTACGTCGAGGCCTTCACCGGGCCGGTCTACCTGGACAAGGACGCCGAGATCGAGCGGTATCGCCGGGCGTTCGCGAGCATCGCCGCCGTCGCGGTGGACGCGCGCGCCCCGCTCGACGAGGCCGTGGCGGTATTGAACCGCCGGTCCTGACCCCGCGCCGGGCGGTCACCCCGCGCCGGGCGGTCAGTGCCAGGTGTCGGCCAGCACCGTGCGGTGGGTGGGCATGGCCGCCTCGTAGACCGCGCGGCCCTTGTCCGTCATCCGGACGAAGATCGCGCGCCGGTCTTCCTCGCACATGCTGCGTTCGACCAGGCCGTCGCGTTCGAGCCGGGCCACCGCCCGTGAGAGCGCGCTCTGGCTCAGGTGGATGTCGCCGGCCAGATCGCTCATCCGGTACTTGCCGCAGGCGGCGTCGACGAGCCGGTCGAGCGTCTCGAATTCGCTGAGCCCGATGCCGTGCTCGTTCTGCAGCGCCTTCTCCAGCGCGCAGCTCACCGCGGCGTGCCGATCCAGCAGGTCACGCCACTGGCCGACCAGTGCCGACGACGCGCTCGGGCGTCGTGCGGTGTCCACGGTCGACTTCGACATGCCGTCATCCTAGTCCCGGCCGTTACTCCATGCAACGGCATTTTATGTGTTGGCATTTAATGCACACGCATGTAATGTCCCCGGCATGACTTCTCCGGCAACACTCTCGGCCGCCGCCGCACCGGCGCTCGACCCCACGAAGTGGCCCGTCCGGCTGTGGGGGATGTTGATCACGCTGTGCGTCGTGCTGTTCCTCGACGGGCTCGACGTCTCGATGATCGGCGTCGCCCTGCCCTCGATCGGCGCCGAACTCGACATGTCGACCTCGACCCTGCAGTGGCTGGTCAGCGGCTACGTGCTCGGCTACGGCGGCCTGCTGCTGCTCGGCGGGCGCACCGCCGACCTGCTCGGGCGGCGCAAGGTCTTCCTCATCGCGCTGGCCGTCTTCGCCCTCGCCTCGCTGGCGGGCGGCCTGGTCAGCTCCGGACCGTTGCTGATCCTGACCCGCTTCGTGAAGGGCCTGGCCGCCGCGTTCACCGCGCCGACCGGTCTGTCGATCATCACCACCACCTTCGCCGAGGGTCCGGCCCGCAACAAGGCGCTGTCGATCTACACCGTGTTCGGCGCGGGCGGCTACTCCTCGGGCCTGCTCTTCGGCGGGCTGATGACCGGCATGGGCTGGCGCTGGACCTTCCTGCTGCCGGTGCCGATCGCCCTGGCCGCGCTGGCGGCGGCCTGGGTGCTGGTGCCCAAGGACGAGCCCGCCGAGGAAGGCGGACACGATCTGCTCGGCGCGGCGCTGTCCACCGCGGCCATGCTGCTGCTGGTCTACACCGTGGTCACCGCCCCCGAAGTGGGCTGGAACTCGGCCCGCACGGTCGGTTCGTTCGCCGCGGTCGCGGTGCTGTTCGCGGCCTTCCTCGCGGTGGAACGGCGGGTCGCGCATCCGCTGGTGCGGCTGGGCATCCTGCGCAAGACCACCCTGGTGCGCGCGTCGCTGGCGATCGTCGCGGTGGCCGGTTCCTACTTCAGCTGGCAGTTCATCGTCACGCTGTACCTGCAGGACACCCTGGGGTGGTCGCCGCTGCGGCTGGCGCTGGCGCTGCTGCCGGTCGGCCTGCTGGTCGCCCTTTCGGCGGTGTTCTCCGACAAGCTGGTCGACCGCTTCGGCACCGGACCCATCATCGGCGTCACCATGACCGTGATGGCCGTCGGTTACCTGCTGTTCCTGCGGCTGGACACGCACCCGTCCTACTTGACGATGATCCTGCCCGCCGTGTTGCTGATCGGCATCGGCTGGATCGGCTTCCCGGCCATCAACATCCAGGCCACCAGCGGTATCGATGACGACGAGCAGGGCCTGGCCGCGGGCGTGCTCCAGACCGCGATGCAGGTCGGCGGCGCGGTGATGCTGGCGGTGACCACCGCCGTCATCTCCTCCGGCGGCCACGGCTCCGGCGAGCCGCAGCAGATGCTCGATGCCTACCGGCCCGGCTTGACCTTCGCCGCGGGCATCGCGGTGGTCGGTGCACTGGTCGCGCTGTCGGCCTTCGCGCCCGCGCTGCGCAGGCGCCGGGCGGCCGAGCCCGAGGTCGAACTCGTCGGCTGACGACGACGGCCTCCCGCCAGAGCGTCCCGTCCGGCCACCACCCGGACGGGGCGTTCGCCCGTCTCAGGAGAAGGGCGGGGCGGCAGTGTCTTTCGGTGAACGCAGGTAGGTCAGCGGCCTGCCGTCGCGGCCGGTGCGCGGCCACTCGATGGCCAGGGTCGGATCGAAGGCGTCGATCTCGCCGTCCAGCTCCGGGGTGTACTCGAGCGAACACAGATAGGTGACGGTGGAGTCGTCCTCCAGCGACAGGATGGCGTGGCCGAGGCCCTCGGACACGAACACCGAGCGGCGGTCCACGTCGTCGAGCAGCACGCTGTCCCAGCGGCCGTAGGTGGGTGAGCCGCGGCGCAGGTCGACCACCACATCCAGGAAGGCGCCGCGCACGCAGGTCACATACTTGGCCTGACCGGGCGGGTTCTCGGTGTAGTGGATGCCGCGCAGCACCCCGGCCGCCGACACCGAGCAGTTCACCTGCCGCAGGTCCATCGGCCGGCCGGTGGCCTTCTCGAACTCCGAGGCCTTGAACGCCTCGGCGAAGCTGCCCCGCTCGTCGTGGAACACGCGCGGGGTGACCACCCACGCCCCCGGAATCGAGAGCTCCCGGATCTCCATCTCACCAATCCCGTCCGCGTTCGAGCAGGTCGAGCAGATAGCTGCCGTAACCGGACCGGACCAGCGGTTCGGCCACCGCCCGCAAACCCTCGTCGTCGATGAAACCCATCCGCCAGGCGACCTCCTCGGGCACGCCGATCTTCAGGCCTTGGCGCTCCTCGATGGTGCGCACGTAGTTGGCGGCGTCGAGCAGCGAATCGAAGGTGCCGGTGTCCAGCCAGGCGGTGCCGCGGGCCAGCACCTCGACCTGCAACCTGCCCTGCTCGAGATAGGCCCGGTTGATGTCGGTGATCTCGTACTCGCCGCGTGCCGACGGCCGCAGCCCACGCGCGATCTCCACCACGTCGTTGTCGTAGAAGTACAGGCCGGGGATCGCGTAGTTCGACCGCGGCACCTTCGGCTTCTCCTCGATGGAAATCGCTTTGCCCTCGGCGAATTCGACCACGCCGTAGGCGGTGGGATCGGAGACCCAGTAGGCGAACACCGCACCGCCGGAGATGCCGTCGAAGCGCTCCAGGCTGGTGCCGAGACCGGGGCCGTGGAAGATGTTGTCGCCCAGCACCAGAGCCGCGCAGTCGGAGCCGATGTGGTCGGCGCCGAGCACGAAGGCGCGGGCCAGGCCGTCCGGCTCCGGTTGCACCACGTAACTGATCGCGATACCGAACTGGCTGCCGTCGCCGAGCAGCCGCCGGAAGGCCTGCGCGTCCTCGGGGGTGGTGATCACCAGGACGTCCCTGATGCCGGCCAGCATCAGGGTGGACAGCGGGTAGTAGATCATCGGTTTGTCGTAGACCGGGACCAGCTGCTTGCTCACCCCGCGCGTGATCGGGTGCAGCCGCGAACCGGTGCCGCCCGCCAAGATGATTCCGCGCATGCCCTGGAGTCTGCCAGCTGGGGGCCGGGCCGGCGTCGGGGAGGTTCCGAGTAGCGCACGTTTTCGTCACGGAGGTTTCGCACGTCGGCGTGGCGGGCGATAAGTGTTGCGTAGATCACTTCTGCGTGGTCTTCTGAAATGTAAGTGTGTGAGATGTCGACGCCGACACTCGCTCGTGCGGCACCGCGCGGTGCGGCCGGGTCGCTGCGGCGGCGCGGCGGCGAGGCGGTGCGCGATGGTGGTACTCAATCCGGAAGGGCCGAGCGCGCAGGCGCGGCTGCTGACGGCGGCCTGCCGCGGGGTGGTGCGCCCCGTGTTGCGGGCCGCGCCGATCACGCGCGCGACCATCCCGGTCGGCGCGCTCGCCATCGACGGCCTGGCCCGGCTGCGCCCGCACCCGCGCGGCATCGAGCGCGAGCAGGTCACCATGCCCGGCTTCGCCATGGAGATCATCCGACCCGCCGGTGCGGCGCGCGCGATGCGGCACGGCGCGCTGCTCTACCTGCACGGCGGCGGCTTCGCGGTGTGCGGCCTGGAAACGCACCGGCCGGTGGCGGCCAGCCTGGCACGGCGCACCGGGCTGCCGGTGGTCAACGTGGCCTACCGGCAGCTGCCCGTGCGCAGCATCACCGAGTCGATCGACGACTGCCTGGCCGCCTACCGCTGGCTGCTGCGCCACGGTGCCGAGCCGGACCGGATCGTGTTCGCGGGGGACTCGGCGGGCGGCTACCTCACCTTCGCCACCGCGCTGCGGGCCCTGGAATGCGGGCTGCCCGCCCCGGCGGGCCTGGTCGGACTGAGTCCGCTGCTGGATCTCGACTACGCGGCCAAGCGCGACTACGTCAATGTCGCGCGCGATCCGTACATCCCACTGTCCGCCCTGGCGGCGGTGGTGCGGCTGGGCGCCGAGCGCGAGGGCAGGCTCGATCCCCTGCTCTCGCCGGTGAACGGCGCGCTGGCGCACCTACCGCCGGTGTTGCTGGTCGCGGCCGAGGACGAAGTGCTGCGCTTCGACGCCGAGCTGATGGCGGCGCGCCTCGACGCGGCCGGGGTGCCGAATTCGGTGGAGTTGTGGCGCGGCCAGGTGCACGCGTTCATGAGCATCGCCCCCGGCCTGCCGGAGAGCCGGGCCGCACTCGGCCGGGTCGCACGTTTCGTCCGCGGGCGGCTGGCGGATTCCCAGCGGGCTCGGACGGCCTGATCCGCTCGGTCGGACGAGTCGAGGAACCTCGTCCCGGGACGCCGGGACGAGGTTCGCTCTTTTTCCGGGGTGTGTGCCGGGAATGTCCCTTTCGGGGCGATTTCTGCCCGCCCTACCCGCCCGGCGTTTTCCAGGGCGAAATTCGCGATCATTTCCGCCGGGAAATTGTTCCGGCCGGAATGGTCCCGAAACGGACGAAAACCCCGCCCGGAGCGGGCGGGGTCGTCGGAAAATGTGCCGGAGATTACTTGGCCGGGGGCACGAACGGCTGGTTGATGGTGGTGAAGTACTGGATCGCGGCGCCGATCGCGACGGGCGCGGTCACCAGGATCTGGCCGGCCAGGGTGCCCAGCGCGCCGACGGCGAGGATGCCGCCGAGGCAGCCGATGGCCGCGGCCGGGATGAACGGACCGAACAGGCCGACGATGGTCGCCGAGGCCACGGTCGCACCCGCGATGCCGCCGAGCACGCAGCCCACGGCCGCGCCGCCCAGGCCGCCGACCAGGGTGCCGATGGTGGCGCCCATGCCGATGGTGTCCTTCAGGCGGTTGAAAGCGGCCAGCTCACGGTCGTATTCGCTCTTCCAGGGCGCCTTGTCCTCGAACGGCAGGGCGACCGGCTTGTAGACCGCCTTGTCGACGTCGAGCTGCGGGGTCAGGGTGGCGGTGCGGTCGCTGATCTCGGCGGCGATCGGGAACTCGAACTCGTCCACGCGGAAGGTCAGCGGCGCGCCCGCGACGGTGGTGCCGTCGGCGGCCTTGATCTTGAGCGCGTTGTCCTCGACCACCAGCGAGCCGGAGTCGATCGAGATGATGGATTGGGTGTCGGTCGACTGCGCGGTGAAATTGATGGCACCGCTCTCGGCCGGCGCGGCGGGCGCCGCGTTGACGGTGCCGGCGGTGACGCCGAGCGCGGCGATCAGCAGCGCCGACGTGGCGGCGAATTTCCTCATCAGCATTTCTGGGGTTCCTCGATGTGAAGCGTTCGGAGGGGACCCGTTGATCGAAATGGAGGTCAGCTAACGCGCGGTGAACCGACTGTGACCGTTGATTCAAATTCCGTTCACCAAGTCGACCGCCGGGTCTGTGCGTTTTCGGAAAAGGACACGCCGAGCTGGCTTTTCGCCGTAAAAACGGACCGCGGGGCTTATTTTCGTCAAACCATCTGAGACGAAGGTCACACCGTTCGGCGGCTGCCGTGGAGCTGGCCGGGTCTGCCGACGTAAGGTTCGGACGTGCGATTGCTCGTTACCGGCGGAGCCGGATTCATCGGTGCGAATTTCGTCCAGCAGACCGTCGCCGAGCGGCCCGACGCCACCGTCACCGTGCTCGACGCGCTGACCTACGCGGGCAACCGAGCCTCGCTCGCCCCGGTGGCCGACCGGATCGACTTCGTGCACGGCGATATCGCCGACCTCGACCTGGTCGACGAACTGGTGAGCGGTGTCGACGCCGTCGTGCACTTCGCCGCCGAATCGCACAACGACAACTCCCTCGCCGAGCCGTGGCCGTTCGTGCAGACCAACATCGTCGGCACCTACTCGCTGTTGCAGGCCGTGCGCAGGCACGACGTGCGCTACCACCACGTCTCCACCGACGAGGTCTACGGCGATCTGACCGCCGAGCAGCCGCCGTTCACCGAGACCACGGCCTACAACCCGTCCAGCCCGTACTCGGCGACCAAGGCCTCGAGCGATCTGCTGGTGCGCGCCTGGACCCGCTCGTTCGGGGTCCGCGCGACGATCTCCAACTGCAGCAACAACTACGGCCCGTACCAGCACGTGGAGAAGTTCATCCCGCGCCAGATCACCAACCTGATCGACGGTGTGCGGCCCCGCCTGTACGGCGCCGGGCACCAGATCCGGGACTGGATCCACGTGCACGATCACAATCGCGCGGTCTGGGACATCCTCGAGCGCGGCCGGATCGGGCAGACCTATCTGATCGGCGCGAACGGGGAATTGGACAACAAGTCCGTCGTGCGGATGCTGCTCGAGGCGTTCGGCCGCGATCCCGACGACTTCGATCACGTCACCGATCGGCCCGGCCACGACCAGCGCTACGCGATCGACGCCACGCTGCTGCGCACCGAACTCGGCTGGACTCCGCGCTACGCCGACTTCCGCGCCGGGCTGGCCGCCACCATCGACTGGTACCGCGCCAACGAATCCTGGTGGCGCCCGATGAAAGCCGCGACCGAGCGGGCTTACGCCGCCGCGGGGGAGCAGACCCTCACCCGGGTGCCGGGCACGGACTGAGCCTCGGCGGGGCTCAGCCCCAGACGATGCTGTGGTACTTCACCACGGTCGCCACCAGCGCGACCGTCGTCGCGGCCACCACCGTCAGGCCGGGCCCCCAGGTGGGGGTGCGGCCCCGCGCGTCGGTGAGCCGCCACGGCATCCAGCGCAGCAGCACCGCGCAGCCCGTCAGCGCCAGCGGCACGAAGTAGCGGCCCTGCACGCCGTCGATGATGTAGAAGCCCACCGGCGTGAACGACATGTAGAGCGTCACGTAGATCATCGCCACGCTGGCGGCCACGGTGAGCGCCACCAGCAGCGTGCGGCGGGTGGTCGCGGCGGCGGCGTCCATCCGGTCGCCGATGCCCAGGCTCACCGCCAGCGCCAGCAGACAGCCCAGCACCGCCAGCGCGGGCACATCGATGTAGGCGAAGCCCAGTTCGCCGAAGAACTGGGTGAACCAGCGCTGGTCGCGGTAGACGATGCTGTCGCGGAAGACGCCGAGGAAGCGGAACGGATCGCCGAGGATCTCGCCCAGCTGTTCGTCGGGTTTCACCGTGTACCACTGGTGGCGCGGGCGCATCAGGCTCATGCCGTCGCCGGTGGGCGCGGCGATCTTCATCCAGATCGCGAACGCCACCGCGCCGGTGCCCGCGAACACCCACGGGATCAGCCTGCGCCAGTCGAAGCCGGTGGCGGCGACCCCGCCGAAGAAGGCGAAGCGGCGCACCGGGATCAGTACCACCAGCATGGCCAGCAGCACGTAGGTCGGCTTGCTCAGCGGCAGCAGCAGGGTGGCCGCGAGCAGCGCAACGGTCTCGGCGCGGGTCAGATCGCGGCCCAGGAACAGGCCCTTGACCAGCAGCGCGGACACCAGCAGGGCGAGCGCGTTGGTCATCGTGTCGGCGGTGACGGTGCCCGCCTGGAAGATCGCGATGGGCAGCACGGCCACCGTGAACGCCAGCCACTGGATGCGGTGGGCGCGCAGCGCGTAGAGCGCGAACGCGGCCACCACCAGGTAACCGAGCAGCCCGGCCAGCCGGGTGAGCAACACGACGCCGCCGACGTCGAGACCGACCGCCTCGGCGACGCGGATGCCCACGGCGGCCGGCACGTAGGCCACCGGCGAGTAGGCGGCGGTGTTGGTGAACCAGATCGGGCGCAGCTCGGTGCCGATGTCGGCCGAGCGCAGCCGTTCGTAGGCGCCCGGGTCGGCCACCATCGCGCCCGGCTCCTCCGGGTTCTCCTGGTAGTCGTGGAAGGCGTAACCCATCAGGTCGTCGATGCCGGGCGGGATCACGCCGCCGTAGGCCACGCCGCGGTCGTCCTCGATCTCGGTGGGCAGGAAGCCGCCGTGGGCGACCTGGTAGGCGCGGCCGAACTGGGTGATCTCGTCGTGGCCCCAGAACGGCGGGGTGATGACGGCGAACACCGCGCCGAACAGCGTCGCCAGCAGGGCGAAGGCCAGGGTGGCGCCGCCGAACCGCCGATGTGCGCGGCGCGCGAACGCCCGGATCGGGGCGGTCCGTCCGGCCGGTTCCGTTGCCGCGCCGGTCGTTTCGACGGTGGTCGTCGCCGCGCGCGTGCTCGTCGTGTCGGCCGTGGCCGACTCGACCGTCGTCGGGTCGGTGGTCGTCGGGTCGGTGGTCGTCGCCGAGTCGGCACCGGACTCGGACCGGTCGCGGCCGGTCACGGTGGATGGGGTGCCGGACGTGGTGCCGGACGTCGTGTCGGACGTCGTGTCGGACTCGGAATCGCCGGAGTCGGTGGCGGTGTTGCGGTCGGCGGAGGTCGTCACCGCGCGGTCCCGTCACCGCGTAGCCCGCGCTCGCGCACCTGCCCGTCGGCCGGCTCGTCCGCGCCGACCGCCGAATACCGCAGGTACACAAGGCGAGACGCCTCGTGCCGGGAGCGGCGGATGCCGTCGAGGATGAGCCCGGCGGTCCAGGCCAGGCTGCCCAGCAGCAGCAGGGTGAAGCCCAGGAACAGCGTCGGGAACCGCGGCACCTCGTGCGTGCGGGTGAACTCGATGACGATCGGCACCGTGAGCACGACCGACAGCAGCCAGGCCAGCGAGCCGAACAGGCCGTAGAACGCCACCGGGCGTTCGTGCCTGGCCAGGCCGATGATCAACGCCAGGATCTTGAAACCGTCGTGGTAGGTGCGCAGCTTGCTCTCGCTGCCCGCGGGCCGGTCCCGGAAGCCGACCGGAACCGAGGTCTGCGGCACCCGCAGGTGCAGCGAATGCACGGTCAGCTCGGTCTCGATCTCGAATTCCCGCGAGACCGCGGGGAAGCTCTTGACGAAGCGGCGCGAGAACACCCGGAAGCCGGAGAGCATGTCCTCGACGTTCTCGCCGAAGACCTTGCCGACCACGCCGTTGAGCACCTTGTTGCCGGTCTCGTGGCCCGCCCGGTACGCCGAGGCGCCCTCGTCCTGCTTGCGCACGCCGAGCACGTGGTCGTAGGGGCCCTCCAGCAGCGTCTTGATCATCAGCGGCGCGGCCGAGGCCTCGTAGGTGTCGTCACCGTCGATCATCAGGTAGACGTCGGCCTCGATGTCGGCGAACGCGCGGCGCACCACGTTGCCCTTGCCCTTGGTGTGCTCGTGCCGCACGATCGCGCCCGCTTCCCTGGCGCGTTCGGCGGTGCGGTCGGTGCTCAGGTTGTCGTAGACGTAGACGACGATTCCCGGCACGGCGGCCTGCAGGTCGGTGACGACCTTGGCGACGGAGGCCTCCTCGTTGTGGCACGGGACCACGGCGGCGATGCGAAGGTCGGTGGAGTCCACCCGGGTCAATCCTCATCTCGGCGGTGAAGGGGACACCGGGGAGGGTACACCGCTGGGGTACCGTCGCCGAGGTGTCCTACCCCGAGCATCCCGCCGCACCGGCCGAGAAACTCGCCGCCGCATCCGTGCCCGCGCCGGGGGACGTGCGCGCGCCGCTGAGCGCGACCCTCCTGGGCCTGCTGCGCAAGGGTGGCGGGCCGTTCCTCGTGGTCGGCGTCATCGGCTTCCTGGTCGACGCGGGCACCTACAACCTGCTGGTGTTCTGGATCGACGGCGGTGTGATGCGTCACGCTCCGCTCCCCGCCAAGATCATCTCCATCGCGCTCGCCACCGTGGTCACCTACTTCGGCAACAAGTGGTGGACCTTCGGCCACAAGCAGTCCGGCAATCCCGTCCGCGAATACCTGCTCTACGCGCTGTTCAACGCGATCGCCATCGGCCTGCAGCTCGGCTGCCTGGGCTTCTCCCGCTACGTGCTCGACCTGGCCTCACCGCTGGCCGACAACATCTCCGGCACGCTGATCGGGCAGGCGGTCGCGATGATCTTCCGGTACTGGGCCTACGACACGTTCGTGTTCACCGGGGCGGCCGAGGCCGAAGCCGAACAACAGGCCGAGGCCACCGGTCGCTGACGGGCAGAGCCCATCATCGGTTGATATCCTCGCTGCGCCGCGCTCGGCATACCGGGGCGTGTGGTCCCGTCGGCACAAAAATGAGGAATTTCGAGGACTTCATGGACCAGTCGGCTACCCAGGCCGTTACCGAATCGAACGACCACCGCATCGCCGCCGCCGCACCGGCCGCGCTGCGGGTCGACCATCGGGCGCCGGACCGGCTGGTGCTGCAACGCGGCATCTTCACCGGCCCATCGGCCAAGGTCAGCGACGAGCTCTACGCGGTGGTCAAGGGCAAGGCGGCACGGGAGCGGCAGACGCTGCGACTGGAGAAGGGCGCCACCGCCCACACCAACACCTACTTCGGCCGGTTCGCCGCCAGCTACTGGCAGCGCTGGACCACCGTCACCGAGGTGACCGCGACGATGACCCTGGAGGTCGGCAAGCGCGCGCGGGTGCGGTTGGTCGCCTCCGACATCGCCGGCCACCGGCGCATCATCGACACCCTCACCACCGCCGAGAGCGGCACGGTGGTGCTGAGCGCACCGCTGGACCAGTACGTCGACGGCGGCGCGCTGTGGCTGGAGTTCGACGCCGACGGCGGCGAGCTCGGCATCGCCGAACTGGTGTGGACCGCGCCCGCCCCCGAACGGGTACGCCCGGTCGCCATCGCCATCTGCACGTTCAACCGGGCCGCCGACTGCGCCGAGACCGTGGCCGCGCTGGCCGCCGACCCCACCGTGCTGGCCGCCATCGACGCGGTCTACGTCGTGGACCAGGGCACCGACCTGGTCGCCGACCGGCCCCGCTTCCGCGAGGTCGAGCCCGCCTTCGGCGACAAGCTGCGCTACATCCGCCAGCCCAACCTGGGCGGCGCGGGCGGGTTCACCCGCGGCCTGTACGAGGTGTCGGCGGTCAACGAGCACGCCGACGTCATCCTGATGGACGACGACATCCTCTGTGAGCCGGAAACGGTGTTGCGGCTCAACGCCTTCGCCAACCTCACCGTGGAGCCGACACTGGTCGGCGCGCAGATGCTGTTCCTACTCAACCCCGACTACCTCAACGTCGGGGCCGAGGAGGTGCACCTGCACGAACTGCGCCACGGCCAGAAGGTGCCCAAGGCGCTGCGCAACACCAGCATGCTGAAGAAGAACCAGGAGCGCCGCGTCGACGCCGGCTACAACGCCTGGTGGACCTGCCTGATCCCGGCCGAGGTGGTCGCGAAGATCGGCCTGCCGATCCCCATCTTCTTCCAGTGGGACGACGTCGAGTACGGCCTGCGGGCCCGCGAGCACGGCTTCGTCACCGTGACCCTGCCCAACGCGGCGGTCTGGCACGCGGACTTCTACTGGAAGGACTACGACGACTGGGCGCGCTACTTCAGCACCCGCAACTCCCTGATCGTCGGCGCCATGCACACCGACCTGGACGGCAAGGCGATCACCAAACAGTTCTTCCGCACCATCGCCGAGCACCTGGTGGCCATGCAGTACGGCCTGGTGCACACCACCCTGCAGGGCATCGAGGACTTCCTGGAGGGTCCGAAGGTGTTGCGCGACGGCGGTGTCGCCGCGCTGGCGGCCGCCCGGGCCCAGCGCGCCGACTACCCGGAGACGATCAAGCATCCGGCCGCGAATCCGCCGGTGCCCTCGGCCGAGATCCAGGTGCGGCGAGCGGGCGGCGAGCCGAGCCGGGCGCTGCTGGTGCTGGTCAAGCGGGCGGTCAACCAGTGGTTCGGCCGCACCCAGCACGGCCTGATCGGGGTCACCCGGGAGGACGCGCACTGGTGGCACGTCTCGCTGTTCGACCACGTGGTGGTCACCGATGCCTCCCAGTCCGGCGTCCGGGTCCGGCGGCGCGACAAGGCCCGCGCCCGCGCCCTGCTGCTGCGCACCGTCCGCGTGCTGCGGCGGTTGCGCCGCGAACTGCCCGCCCTGCAGGAGCAGTACCGCGCCGCCATGCCCGAACTCACCAGCCGCGCCAACTGGGAACGCCTCTACGGCATCGGCGCGGGCGAGCGGTCCTGAGACCTACAGGAACAGGTCGGTGGTGAGCGGGCCGTCGCCCGGCACCACCCGGTACTTGTCCAGGTCGGTGATGCCGTGTGCGGCCAGCACCTCGTCGTCGATGAAGAAGTTGCCGGTGGTCTTCGCGGCGTCCGCGGTGAGCACCAGGTAGGCGGCATCGGCGTAGATGTCGGGGGTGCGGGAGGTGGCCACCATCTCCTCGCCGCCGAGCAGGTTGCGCACCGCGGCGGTGGCGATGGTGGTGCGCGGCCACAGCGAGTTGACGCCGATGCCGTCGTTCTTCAGTTCCTCGGCCAAGCCCAGGGTGGTGAGCGACATCCCGTACTTGGCGATGGTGTAGCCGAGTGAGGCGCCCGCCCACTTGGGGTCCAGGTTCAGCGGCGGCGAGAGGGTCAGGATGTGCGGGTTGCGGCCCGCCCGCGCCGATTCCCGCAGGTGCGGCAGGCACAGCTTGGACAGCAGGAAGCTGCCGCGGCAGTTGATGTCCTGCATCAGGTCGTACTTCTTCATCGGCAGCGCGTCGGTGGGGGACAGGTCGATCGCCGAGGCGTTGTTGACCACGAGATCGATGCCGCCGAAGCGCGCGACCGTCGCGTCCACCGCCTGCTGCACCGACTCGTCGCTGCGGATGTCGCCGACGAAGGGCAGCACCTGCCCGCCCGCGGCCTCGAGTTCGGCGGCGGCGGTGTGGATGGTGCCGGGCAGCTTGGGGTGCGGCTGATCGGTCTTGGCGATGAGGGTGATGGCGGCGCCGTCGGCGGCGGCGCGCTTGGCGATCTCGAGCCCGATGCCCCTGCTGCCGCCGGACATGATCATCGTCTTGCCGGCGAGCGGCTTGTTCTCCGTCATCGACCTGCTCCTTCGTCGTCGGCATCCGAGCCCGGACGCGCTGTCGTGTCGCGGCGCCTGGCCGCGGCGGTCACCGTCCTCACGGTAGAGCCAAGTCCGCCGCTATGCAACTAGTTGCATAGCGGTCGCTGAGAAAGGGCACCGGAGGGTCTCCGATGCCCCTGTTCTCAGCGCCGGTTGTCGCGTTCGCGGTACCTGCGCCGCTGTTCCTTCACGATGCCGCGCCAGGCCCGATCACGCTCGGCCTGCAGCCGCTTGTCGGTACGCGCCGCCATCCAGGCGTTCTCCTTGGCCAGCTTGCGGTAGCTGGCCAGCCGCCGGGCGGTGAGCACACCGGCCTCGATGGCCTCGCGCACCGCGCACCCCGGTTCGGCTTCGTGCGCGCAATCGGAGAACCGGCAGCTCGCCGCCAGCTCCTCGATGTCGCTGAAGGTACGGCCGATGCCCTCGGCCGCATCCCACAGGCCGACACCGCGCAGCCCGGGGGTGTCGATGAGCGTGCCACCGCCGGGCAGCGGGCGCAGCTCCCGGTGCACCGTGGTGTGCCTGCCCTTCTTGTCGGCGGCGCGAACCTCGTTGGTGGCGAACACCTCCCGGCCCAGCAGTGCGTTGGCCAGGGTGGATTTGCCCGCGCCGGAAGGGCCGAGCAGCGCGACCGTCCCGTCGAGCACCGCGGTGAGCACGTCCAGCCCCATCTCGGCACTGGCGCTCACCGCGAGCACCGTGGCGCCCGGCGCGATCGCCCGCACCTCGTCGAGCGGGACATGTTCGGCCGCATCGGCTTTGGTGAGCACGACGACCGGCTGGGCGCCGCTCTCCCAGACCAGCGCGAGCATCCGTTCGATCCGGCCCAGGTCCACGTCGCCGTCGGCGGCCGTGCAGATCAGCACGGTGTCGACATTGGCGGCCAGCACCTGGCCCTCCGAACGCCCGGACGCCGCCGAGCGCACGATGGCGGTGTGGCGCGGCAGCAGCGCGCGCACCTCGCCGCGGGCGTCCACACTCACCCAGTCACCGGTGCACAGTCCGCTGACCTCGGAGTCCGCGCGCGGGCAGCGGGCCCGCGCCGGACCGGTGGGGGTGACGACATCGCATTCGCTGCGATCCATCCGAACGACCCGGGCCGGCACGCAGTCCGGGTCGATGAGCGCCGCGTACCGCGCGGCAACGGGCTCGGTCCAGCCGTAGGGGACCAGCAGGTCGTGGTCGACCATGATGGGAAGAATCCATTCGTCGGGCGCCGAACCCGACAACGGGTTCAGCGAGGGGAGTTCGAGGGGGAGAACGGCATGGCAGCGGCCGACACGGCCCGCCGCCCGGCAATCCGGACGACCGTCACGCGCTCCACCTCCTCATCCACATCTCGCTGGTGACCCGAACACTCTCGCACGCGGCCGACCCGGCCCGCAACGTATTTTCCCGGCGACTTCTCCCCGGCGACCGATCGCCTCAGTCCGGCTTGCCGAACTGCTCGTGCCTGCCCAGCGAGCGCAGATGGAACCACTCGCGCAGGCCCGCCGGATCCCGCCGGGTCACCAGGAAGAACCAGGAGAAGCGAATCCATTCCTGCGGCAACAGCTTCCGCATGCCCGGCTGTGACATCAGGTAGCCGCGGTTGCGGTAGGTGAAGTAGCGCTTGACCGGGTCGTCCGGGTACTGGGTGTGCATCCGCCCGCCCAGGATCGGCTTGAACTCGGCGGCGCCGTTGGGATGCAGGTACGCCGTCTGCAGGCAGGTGCCGAACGGCAGGCCGGAACGCACCAGGCGCCGGTGTACCTCCACCTCGTCGCCGCGTACGAACAGGCGCAGGTCGGGCACGCCGATCACGTCCACCGCCGCCGCGGAGATCAGCGCGCCGTTGAACAGCGAGGCGATCCCGGGCAGGAAATCCTCCTCGCCGAGTTCGGAGCGCAACCGCCGCCACACCACACCGCGGCGCAGCGGGAAAGCCAGCCGGTCCGGCTCGTCGATGTCGCACACCACCGGCGAGACCTCGGCCAACCCGTGCCGGGCAGCGCAGTCGAGCAGGGTCGACAGCACGTCGGGGCCCTCCGGGCGGCCGTCGTCGTCGGCCAGCCACACCCAGTCCGCACCGATCGTCAACGCGTGCAGGATGCCGAGCGCGAAACCGCCCGCCCCACCGAGGTTGTGCGCCGAGCCCAGGTAGGTGGTCTCCACCGGCTGCTGGTCCACCAGTTCGGCGACCTCGGCCTCGTTGCCGTTGTCCACCACGATGAGGTGGTCGATCGGCCGGGACTGCGAGGTCAGCACCTTCAGCGATTCGGCGAGCAGCTCCCGCCGCTTGTGGGTGACCACCACCGCGACGATCCTGGCATCGGGACCGGTGCCCGCCGGCTCGGGACGCTCGCGCGTTTCTTCCGGCCCCTGACCGCTCATGTTGCGTTCTGCTCCAGTTCTCTCTCGTCCGCGGATCCCTCCGCGCGGCCCGCCCGCTCGGCAGCCATCTCCCGCAGCACCGTGGCCACGTGATTGCCCGCGTCGGGCCCTTCGTAGGCGCGCACCACTTCCTCGATGCCGCCGCGCAACCGGATCTGGCCGTGATCGATCCACAGCGCGGAATCGCAGAGCTGGGCCAGGAATTCGTTGGAATGGCTCGCGAACACCAGGATGCCAGACCGCGCCACCAATTCCTGCAGGCGCAGCCGGGCCTTCTTCATGAATTCCGCGTCGACCGCGCCGATGCCCTCGTCGAGCAACAGGATCTCCGGGTCGATGGAGGTGACCACGCCCATCGCCAGGCGCACCCGCATGCCGGTGGAGTAGGTGCGCAACGGCATGTGCAGGTATTCACCGAGCTCGGTGAAGTCGGCGATCTCGTCGATCTTCGACATCATCTGCTTGCGGGTCTGCCCGAGGAACAACCCGCGGATGATGATGTTCTCGTAGCCGGAGATCTCCGGGTCCATGCCGACGCCGAGGTCGAACACCGGCGCGACCCGGCCGCGGATGCGCGCGCTGCCGCGCGAGGGTTCGTAGATCCCCGACAGCAGGCGCAGCAGCGTCGACTTGCCCGCGCCGTTGTGGCCGACCAGCCCGATCCGATCGCCTTCCCGCAACGACAGATTGATGTCGCGCAGCGCCTCGACCACGACCACGTCGGACTGATTGCGCCCGATCGCCCCGCCCGCCTTGCCGAGGAACGCCTTCTTCAGCGAGCGCGACTTGGCGTCGAAGATCGGGAACTCCACCCACGCCTGGTGGGTATCGATACTCACACGGCTCATGTGCGGCTCCTATACCCAGTACGGCACGCGGGAACGGTATTGCTTCATGGCGAACACCGCGAGGATCCAGCCCACCACGGTGATCGCCCCGACGATCACCCAGTGCCGCAGCGCCTGCGGTTCGCCCAGCAGCGGTGCGCGCACGATCTCGAGGTAGTGGAAGGTGGGGATGATCTCCACCAGCCGGGCGCGTTCGCTGCCGGTGCCGATCTGGTCCTCGAGCGTCTTGGTGGTCCACATCACCGGCGTCAGCACGAACAGCATCAGCGTCATGCTGCCCAGGATCGGGGCGATGTCGCGGTAACGGGTGCTGAAGATGCCGAACACGATCGACACCCACATGGAGTTGAGGAAGATCAGCCCGATCGCGGGCAGCGCGAGCAGACTGGACCAGCCCAGGTTCTCCCACACCCCGAACGCGGCCAGCAGCACCAGATAGATCACCAGGTTGTGGGCGAAGAACAGCATCTGCCGCCAGACCAGCCGGTAGACGTGCACGCTCAGCGCCGAGGGCAGCTGTTTGATCAGGCCCTCGTTGGCGATGAACACGTCGGAGCCCTCGAGGATGCTGGCGGAGATGACGTTCCAGACGATGAGGCCGACGGTCACATAGGGCAGGTATTCGCGCAGCGGCTGGCCGAGCAGTGTCGCGTAGAGGATGCCCATGGCCGCGGCTTGCACGCCGGTGGCGATGGTGATCCAGAACGGGCCGAGCACCGAGCGGCGATAGCGCTGCTTGATGTCCTGCCAGCCGAGCGAGAGCCATAGTTCCCGCTGCCCGAACCCGTCGCGCATGTCGCGGAAGGCGCGTCGGAAGGTCTGTGAATCGGACACGATGGGCTCCGATGGCACGTGGGTGGTCTCGACCTCGTCGGCGGGCGCCGTCGACACGGCGGTGTTCACCGGAGTCTCCTCGGCAGAACGCACCGAGCTCTCCTCTGATTGCACTTGGCTCTCTTCAGGACGCACCGAGCTCACTTCGGAGTCGGGGCGAGCAGCAGCGGCGGGCACGGTGCACGACACTACCCCCGCGCCCTGCGCCGCGGCCCGATTGGTCCATCACCGACCGGGCCGATTTTCCCGGTTCCACCGGGTCACAGGTACTGGCCGGAGCCGCCCGTGTGGTGCTGGTCGCCGCGGGCCACCCGCGGATCGGCGATCTGCACACCAGCGGGCAGGGCGCCTTGACGCATCTGCTCGAGCTGGGCCCGCGCGGCCATCTGCTGGGCGAACAGCGCGGTCTGGATGCCGTGGAACAGCCCTTCCAGCCAGCCGACCAGCTGGGCCTGGGCCACCCGCAGCTCGGCGTCCGAGGGCACCGCCTCGTCGGTGAACGGCAAGGTCAGCCGCTCGAGCTCGGCGCGCAGTTCGGGGGCTAGGCCCTGTTCGAGCTCGCGCACCGAGGAGCGGTGGATCTCCTTGAGCCTGCTGCGGCTGGCGTCGTCGAGGGGAGCGGCGCGCACCTCCTCGAGCAGCTGCTTGATCATGGTCCCGATGCGCATCACCTTGGCGGGCTGCTCGACCATGTCGGCCAGCGATTCGCCCTGTTCCTCGCGCTCGTCGGCCTCGCCCTTCGCCGCGTCCTCGGCGTCCGCGGGTGCGGTGCGGTGGTTGCCCGCCTCGGCCGGGACGACCAGCGGCCGCCCGTCGGGGCCGACCACGACGATGGAATCGGGTGTCTCCTCCGAATGCGTCATGACCCCCATCATGTCGTGTTGTCGCCGGACGCGCTAAACCTCCCGCGTGCGCGGGTGCGCGCCGGAGGTTCGCCAGGCCGCTGCCGGGGCCGGCGGCGGCCGATTATCCTGTTCGGGTCCGTGTGGTTCGGATTTGCTGAAAGTCGGTTGCCATGCTGATTCCCGGGTCGCCCCGTTCCGGCCGGTCGGTGCACGACCGCGCCCGGACAGCGCGCGGTGCCGCCCGCCTGATCCGAGCCGTGCCGGTCGGGAACACGGTTACGCGGCCCCGGCCCCTGCCCTTAGAGTGGCCGATATGACTTACGACGTCGCGAGGGTTCGGGGCCTGATACCGTCCCTGGGCGACGGCTGGATCCATCTCGATCCACAAGCGGGGATGCTCGTCCCGGACGTGGTCTCGCGCGCCGTGTCGACCGGCTTCCGCACCGCGTCGTTCTCCCATCTCGGCCGCAACAACGCCGCGCGCCGCAGCGCCGCCATCCTCGATGCCGCCCGCGAGGCGGTCGCCGACCTGGTCGGCGGCGATCCGGCCGGTGTCGTCCTCGGCCCCGACCGGGCGGTGCTGCTTGCCTGGCTCGCCGAGTCGCTCAGCTCGCGGCTCGGCCTCGGCACCGGGATCGTGCTGTCGCGGCTGGACGACGAGGCCAACGTCGCACCGTGGCTGCGCATCGCCAACCGCTACGGCGCGCATGTGCGCTGGGCGGAGGTGGAGATCGAGACCTGCGAGATGCCGTCGTGGCAGTTCGAGGAACTGATCGGCCCCACCGCCCGGTTGGTCGCCCTGACCGCCGCCTCGCCGATCGTGGGCTCCGCGCCCGCGGTGCGGGTCGCCGCCGACCGCGTGCACGAGGTCGGCGGACTGCTGGTGGCCGACGCGTTCGGCGCCGCGCCGTACGCGCTCATCGACATCGACGAACTCAACGCCGACGTGGTCGCGCTGAGCGCCCCGGCCTGGGGCGGCCCGCAGATCGGCGCGCTGGTCTTCCGCGACCCGGCCTTCCTCGACCGGATCCCTTCGATGTCGCTGAACCCCTACGCCAAGGGCGCCGAACGCCTCGAGGTCGGCGGCCACCAGTACGCGCTGCTGGCCGGGCTCACCAGCTCCATCGACTTCCTCGCCGGACTCGACGACCGGGCCAGGGGCACCCGCCGCGAGCGCTTGGAGATCTCCATCACCTCGCTGCAGGACTATCACGACCAGCTGTTCGAGCACCTGATGGACACCCTCGACAAGATCCCGAATCTGACCGTGATCGGGCGGGCCTCCACCCGCATCCCGACGGTCAGCTTCACGATCGCGGGGATGCAGGCGGAGAAGGTCGCCGCCACCCTGGCCGACGCCCGCATCAGCACGCTCAGCGGCGTGCACGGCGGCAGCCGCCTGCTCGACGCGCTCGGCGTCAACGACGAGGGCGGTGCGGTGACCGTCGGCCTCGCGCCCTACACGACGCGGTTCGAGATCGATCAGCTCGGCCGCGCCCTGGCCGCGCTGGACTGAGCCGGCGGCTCACTCCTCGCGCACGCGCAGCACCACCTTGCCGAAGGCCCGCGAGGAATCCAGCACGCGATGCGCTTGCGCGGCGTCGGCGATGTCGAATTCGGCGTGGATCACCGGCACCACCGCGCCGTCGGCCACCAGCGGCCACAGGTGCCTGCGCACCTCGGCGATGATCTCCGCCTTGCTGCCGGTGCCGGTGGCGGGCCGGTTGCGCACGTTGGTGGCGTGCACGCTGCCCCATTTGCCCAGCAGCGCACCGACGTTCAGTTCGCCCCTGACCCCGCCCTGCATCCCGATGATCACCAGGTGTCCGTGCGGTGCGAGGGCGGCGACGTTGCGCGTGAGGTAGGCCGCGCCCATGTTGTCGAGGATGATGTCGGCGCCGGCCGCGCCCGCACCCGATTCCTGCGCGCGCACCACCTCGACGAAATCCTGTTCCCGGTAGTTGATCAGCACGTCCGCGCCCAGTTCGCGGCAGCGCTCCAGCTTCTCGGCCGATCCCGCCGTCACCGCCACCCGCGCGCCGCGCTGCTGCGCGACCTGGATGGCGTGGGTGCCGATGCCGCTGCCGCCGCCGTGGATCAGCACCAGTTGCCCGGCGTGCAGACCGGCCGTCATCACCAGGTTCGACCACACCGTCGCCGCGACCTCGGGCAGGCCGGCCGCCGCGGCCAGGTCCATCCCTTCGGGCACCGGCAGCACCTGGGTGGCGGGCACCACCACGCTTTCGGCGTAGCCGCCGCCGGAGAGCAGCGCGCACACCCGGTCACCCACCTGCCACTCGCGCACACCCTCGCCCACCTCGGCGACGACGCCGGAGCACTCCAGGCCGAGGATGTCGCTCGCACCCGCGGGCGGTGGGTAGTTGCCCTGCCGTTGCAGCAGGTCGGCGCGGTTCACCCCGGCCGCGACCACGTCGATCAGCACTTCGCCGTGGCCGGGCACGGGATCGGCCGCCTTGCCCCACACCAGCACCTCGGGTCCACCGAATCCGTTCAGTTCGATCGCACGCATGCCCCCATACTGCTCCGCCCCACCGCCGCGCACAGCCCGTACCCCGATGGCGGTGCGGCAGCCGCATTTCCGCGCGGGTTGCTGCGCGCGCCGGGGCGAGGGACTAGCGTTCCCGGCGTGAGCAGCTTCATCGACTTCCAGAACGAGATCTACCTGGCCGGTCTGGGTGGTCGGATCCCCGAATTGCCGATGACCCCCGAGGGTTTGGAGGAGCGCGCCCGCGAGGTGCTCGGCGCGTCCGAATTCGCCTACGTCGCGGGCAGCGCATCCTCCGGTCGCACCGCCGCCGCCAACCGGGCGGCCTTCGACCGTTACCGGATCGTCCCGCGGATGCTGCGCGGTGCCACCGGCCCCGGCAACCGTGACCTGTCGACGGAGGTGCTCGGCACCCGGCTCGCCGCGCCGGTGCTCACCGCGCCCATCGGCGTGCTCGAACTCATGCGGCCCGGCGGCGAGGTGACCGTCGCGGAGGTCACCAAGGAACTCGGCATCGGCTCGGTGCTCTCGACCGCCTCCTCCAGCACCATCGAGGAGGTCGGCGCCGCCGCGGGGGACTGGTGGTATCAGCTGTACTGGCCCGCCGACCACGACCTGGCCCGCTCCTTCGTCGAGCGCGCCGAGCGGGCAGGCGCGAAGGCGATCATGGTCACCGTCGACACCCCGAGCCTCGGCTGGCGTCCGCAGGACCTCGAGCTCGCGCACCTGCCGTTCCTGGTCGGCAAGGGCATCGCCAACTATCTCTCCGACCCGGTGTTCCGCGCCAAGCTGCCCTCGCCGCCGGAGGAGAGCGAGGACGCCATGCGGATCGCGATCCTCACCTGGGTGGGCCTGTTCGGCAACCACACCCTGCGCCCGGCCGACATCGCCCGGCTGCGCGAATGGACCGACCTGCCGATCGCGGTGAAGGGCATCCTGCATCCCGACGACGCCCGCGCGGTGATCGACGCGGGCGCCGACGGCGTG
This sequence comes from Nocardia sp. FDAARGOS_372, assembly GCF_002554515.1. Classification (NCBI taxonomy): domain Bacteria; kingdom Bacillati; phylum Actinomycetota; class Actinomycetes; order Mycobacteriales; family Nocardiaceae; genus Nocardia; species Nocardia sp. FDAARGOS_372. The sequence continues at coordinate 4,927,062 of NZ_PDDW01000001.1, forward strand.
GTGGTCAGCAACCACGGCGGCCGTCAGGTGGACAACTCGATCGCCGCGCTGGACGCGCTGCCCGCGGTGGTCTCGGCGATCGGTGACCGCGCCGACGTACTCTTCGACTCCGGCATCCGCACCGGCTCGGATGTGCTCGTGGCGCTGGCGCTGGGCGCCAAGGCCGTGCTGTTCGGCCGCCCCTACGCCTACGGTCTCGGCATCGCGGGGCGCGCGGGCGTGCACCATGCGCTGCGGTTGCTGCTGGCCGACTTCGACTCGGCGATGGGTTTGTGCGGCTGCACGAGCGCGGCGGCGCTGGATCGCTCGCTCATCGCCACGCCGCACTGACCGGCGCGTACCAGAGGGTCTGGTTCGACCCCGTTTTAGAATCGCGGCGTGCCCATCCCGCCGAGCGACGCCGCGCCCGCCACCGAGCCGCGCTGGCTGAGTCCGGCCGAGCAGCGCGCCTGGCGCGCCTACATGGACGGCCACCAGCGCCTGATGGCCACCCTCAACCGGCAGCTGCTGCGCGACAGCGACCTCAGCTTCGCCGAATACCGGATCCTGGTGCTGCTGTCGGAGGCGCCCGAGCACGCCCTGCGCATGAGCGAGCTCGCCGACGGTGTGCTGTCCTCCCGCAGCAGGCTCACCCACCAGATCCGGCGCATGGAGGCCCAGGGCCTGGTCCGCCGCGCATCCTGCCCCGACGACGGCCGCGGCGTACTCGCCGAACTCACCGAGGCAGGCATGCGCAAGCTCGAATCGGCCGCCCCCGGCCACGTCGAAGCCGTCCGCCGCGACTTCATCGACCTGCTCACCCCCGAGGAACTCGCCGCCGTCCACCGGGTGTTCGCCCGCGTCGACGACACCATCGGCGCCCGCGAAGAGTGAGCGGTTAGGATCGGGGCACTGGAGACGTGGCAGAGCGGCCGATTGCACTCGCCTTGAAAGCGAGCGTCGCGAGAGCGACCGGGGGTTCAAATCCCTCCGTCTCCGCTCACTCTTCCCCTCGCCCGTCGCGCGCGGACCGGGCGTGCTGGGTACCGTTCGACAGATCGGTATCCGGTGACGAGCAGGGGTTGTGACATGCGCAGTGTGCTCGGCATGGTGGCCGCGGTCGTCGCGTTGCACGTGATCGGCTGGGGCACACTGCTGTTGTTCGTGGTCCCCGGCCATCACGTGGTGCAGGGCGCGGTGTTCGGCGTCGGCCTCGGCGTCACCGCCTACACCCTCGGCATGCGGCACGCCTTCGACGCCGACCACATCGCCGCCATCGACAACATCACCCGCAAACTCACCGCCGAACACCCCGGCCGCAGAGTGCACAGCGTCGGATTCTGGTTCGCGCTCGGCCATTCCAGCGTGGTCTTCGCCCTCGTCGCGCTGCTCGCGTTCGGCGTGCGTGCCCTGGCCCGCAACCTCGAAGACGAGGGCTCCGCCCTGCAACAGTGGACCGGCCTGTGGGGCACCAGCATCTCCGGCCTGTTCCTCATCACCATCGGCCTGCTGAATCTGGTCTCCCTGCTTGCCATCTGGCGGGTGTTCCGGCGCATGCGCCGCGGCGAGTACGACGAGGCCCGCCTCGAGCGCGCCCTCGACGACCGCGGCCTGCTCAACCGCATCCTCGCCCCCGTCGTCCGCCTGGTCCGCGCACCCTGGCACATGTACCCCGTCGGCCTGCTGTTCGGCCTCGGCTTCGACACCGTCACCGAAGTCGGCCTGCTCGTCATCGCCGGCGGCGCCGCCGCCACCGACCTCCCCTGGTATTCGATCCTGGTCCTGCCCGTCCTGTTCTCCGCGGGCATGACCCTGTTCGACTCCCTCGACGGCTCCTTCATGACCCACGCCTACGACTGGGCCTTCGCCCAACCGGTCCGCAAGATCTACTACAACCTCGTCGTCACCGGCCTGTCCGTCGCGGTGGCCCTCCTCATCGGCGGCCAGGAGATCATCTCCATCTTCGTCGAGCGACTGGACATCGAATCCGGCCTGATCGCCTGGATCGGCCACCTGGACATCGGCGAGCTGGGGTACATCATCGTGGGGTTGTTCGTCGCGACCTGGGCGGTCGCATATGCGGTGTGGAGGTTGGGCCGACTGGACCAACGGTGGTCGGACCGCTTGGTGCGGTGAGCCCCCACCGGTGCCCCGTGCGGATCGCGATAGCGCAACTGCCCGCTCGAACCAACGAGGACCGAGCACTGCCCATCGAGAACGCCCTGGTGATTATGGACGGGGCGACCTCGCATCATCCGGGCATCCCACCGGCCTCGGAATACGTCGACGCTCTCGGCGCCGCGCTCGCGCAGCATCTCATCCCCGATGCGGAGCTCCCACCCGCTCTGGCCGATGCCATCCGGGACACAGCGCGCGCACTCGGCCTCGCGCCGGGCCGGTCGCCGTCGAGCACCGTCGCGATCGTGCGTATCGCTGTGGAGACGGTGTCCGTGCTGCTCCTGGGCGACACCACGGTGATCGTCGGCAGGACCGACGGCAACCACGAGATCCACACCGACGACCGGCTGGGCGCTCTCGGCATCCCCCAGGCGGCCGAGTACCGGCGCCGGTTGGCGCACGGCTCCGGCTACGACGATGTGCATCGCCGGCTTCTCCGCGAACTGCAAGAGCGGCAGCGAGAACAGCGAAACCGCCCGGGCGGGTATTGGATCGCCGAAGCCGACCCGTCGGCGGCGGCCCACGCCATCCGGCTCGATATTCCGCGGAACTCGGTATCCTGGCTCGTCGCCGCCACCGACGGTGCCCGTGAACCGATTCAATCGCTCGGCATCCCGTGGACCGATATTGCCCAGCAGTCAGCCGACGAACTCGGCGCGCTACTCCGGACGTGCCATTCCTGGGAAGCGGAAACCGACCCCGACGGCCGCATACTCCCTCGGTCGAAACGACACGACGACAAAACTCTCGCGGTGGTTCGTCTGTAGCTGAGCGGGGCGGAATGCACTGCGTTCGAGAATTCCTGGCTACGGCCGAGCCATGACCGCTCGAGACCCGCTGCCTCCCCGAGAATGGGCCGGGTCAAGGCTGGTCCGCGCTGACCTGCCGGTGCTCGTACCAGATTCCCGGGACGACCGATCCGTTCGGCAACGCCTGCTCGCGCCGGCCGGTTTCCGTCGCCCCGATACGGTCGCAGATGCGCTGCACCGCGAGATTCGTCTCGGCCGTACCGATTTCGACGGTGGCGAAACCGGCGTCGTGGATCGCCGCCACCAGCGCGGCAACAGCTTCGCCCGCGTAACCGGCGCGTCGGTGTCGTGGCCCGATCCACCAGCCGAGAGTTTGCGACGATGGGTCGTCGACACGCGGGTGCACACCCCCGCCGCCTACCAGGGCCCCGTCCGACCGCGCCTGGAACACCAGAAGGCCGGGAGTCGGATGGCCCGCTCGCACGGCCTTCACCATGGCCCGGGCCTGCCGCTCCGTCCACCCATTCGCGGCCAGCATCTCCGCATCGATCGTGGCGGCGAGCGCGACCGCGTCCCGCGGTACCGGCGGACGCAGCAGCAACCGTGCGGATTCGACCTCTCGCAGCACGAGGTAACGCGCCCTGGTTTCCTTGTCGACGAGCCCGCTGACCTGCCACGCCCACAGTCCGCCCGCGACAAGCAGGACGCCTACGACGAGCACCACCCATAAGCCGATGACTTCCCCAGCGGAGGATCCCGATACAACCGTCAACGCGAGCCCGAGAACCACCGCCGGACCCCCGACCGTCGCGATCCAACTCGCCAGCCCGCGGGCGACGGTACGCCAGGGCCCCTGCTGGATGGCCGCCCTGACATACGCCATCCGCCACGTGGGAAACATGCGTGAACCATATTCGACGTGCGGACGCCAGGGGCCCGGGCGCTCGGGCCCGCAACATGCCGATCACGGCATGACGCCCGCGACCCGGTGCTCCGGGCAGGTGTCCGCTCGGCTACCGCCGGGTCCAGAACCACTCGGACGGATCAACGAAACATCCCCTCCGCCGATATTCGGTGGAGGGGATGTATATGTGCGCCCGAAGGGATTCGAACCCCTAACCTTCTGATCCGTAGTCAGATGCTCTATCCGTTGAGCTACGGGCGCATGGTATTCAGTTGTTCACCCGGCGAACCGGGCTTGGCGGAGGCGAGAGGATTTGAACCTCCGGTCCCCGTGAAGGGACAACTCATTAGCAGTGAGTCCCATTCGGCCGCTCTGGCACGCCTCCTGGAGCCTTCTCTTCGAGGGCACCGGTCCTTTCGAACCGCCGAGCATGAAGGTTACAGTACCGCGCGACCAGATAACAAAACGCCTGGTCATCAGCGTAAATTGCTGTCGAACCAGTCGAAGATGCGGGTCTGGGAGTCGATGAGGACGTTCTGGTCGTCGTCATCGGAGGGGTCGTCGGCGCGGTGCCGTAGGCCGGGGTAGGTCACCACCAGGCTGGCGACCGAGGCGCGGGCGGTGGCGTCGCGGAGTTTTTCCACGTCGTCGGGGGGCGTCTCGGGGTCGTCGGCGCCGTAGAGGCCGAGCCAGGGGGCCTGGAGTTCGGGCGCGGCCTGGACGAGGGCCTCGGCCTGGTCGGTGAGCGGCTCGGTGATGCCGGGAGCGGCGACGCTGACGGCCGCGCCGATCGGGCGGTTGGTGGCGACCAGGAAGGCGGCGGTGCCCGCGTGGTCGAAGCCGAGCACGCCGATGCAGTCGGGGAAGACGCCGCGGCGGGTCAGCCAGTCGAAGCAGGCGTCGAAGTCGTCGAACAGGTCCTGCCCGAACACCTCCTGGCCCGCTTCCTCGCCGCGGTGGAACAGATTCGGGGCGACGACGGTCCAGCCCTCGTTGGAGAGCGCGCGCATGAACTCCAGCAACGAGCCGGTGAACTCTCTGGACTCGTGCAGGACCACGATCCCGCCCCGGGCATGGCCCTCCGGTTCGATCACCGTGACCGGCACACTCGCACCTGCGCCGGAGCGCTCTTCATCCTCCGCGCCGCCGCGTAGCTGGGCGACATCGTCATAAATGCCCGACATGAAACCAGCGTAGGGCGCAGGCCCGATCTTCGCGAGATATTGCCCCTGAGCGTGAATTACCCGCAACTTTTCCGGTACCGAACCGGGGCGGGACCGGCCGCTTTCCCGGGCCAACTAGGGTGGAACCCGTGAGCGCTCGCATCCGTCCCGACCTCTCCTCGATCCCCGCCTACACCCCGGGCCGCAGCAACCCCGGCGCGGTGAAGCTGGCGAGCAACGAGACCACGCTGCCGCCGCTGCCCGCCGCGGCCAAGGCGATCGCCGAGGCGGCGGAGCTGGCGCACCGCTACCCGGACAACCAGTCGGGCGAGTTGCGCGCGGCGCTGGCCGAGTTCCTCGGGGTGAGGGTCGAGAACGTCGCGATCGGCTGCGGCAGCGTGGCGCTGTGCCAGGAGCTGGTGCAGATCACCTGCTCGTCGCCGCGGGACGAGGTGCTGTTCGCGTGGCGCTCGTTCGAGGCGTACCCGATCATCACGCAGGTGGGCAACGCCACCGCCGTGCAGGTGCCGCTGACCCCGGACTACGCGCACGACCTGGACGCGCTGGCCGCGGCGGTCACCGAGCACACCCGGCTGATCTTCGTCTGCAATCCCAACAACCCCACCGGCACCGCGCACGGCCGGGCGGCGCTCGAGCGCTTCCTCGACGCCGTACCCGCGCACGTGCTCGTGGTGCTGGACGAGGCCTACTACGAGTACATGCGGCTGTCGGCGCAGGATCGTCCGGACGGGGTGGAGATCGGCCGCAACCGACCGAATGTGGTTGTCCTGCGCACGTTCTCGAAGGCGTACGGCTTGGCCGGGCTGCGCGTCGGCTACGCGGTGGGCGACCCCGAGGTGATCACCGCGCTGATGAAGGTGCACATCCCGTTCAGCGTGAACCGGGTGGCGCAGGCCGCCGCGATCGCCTCGCTCGAGGCCCGGCACGAACTGCTCGAGCGCACCGAGGCCGTGATCGTGGAACGCGAGCGGCTGCGTGAGGCGCTGCTCGCGGCCGGCTACGACGTGCCGCCGAGCGAGACCAACTTCGTCTGGCTGCCGCTCGGTGCGCACAGCGCCGAGTTCGGCGAGGCCAGCGCGGCGGCGGGCGTGCTGGTGCGGCCCTACGGCACCGACGGTGTGCGGGTGACCGTCGGTGATCCGCACGAGAACGAGATGTTCCTGCGTTTCGCCGCCGACCCTGCCGTCGTCGCCCGCTTCCGCTGACTCTTCGCCGCTCCCCATCACCGCCCCTCGACAGGAGGCGCGCACAGCCGACGTACTCGCGATCCGCGAGAAGTGCTGAAGTGCGGGTGATTCCGCGGCGAGGATCACCGCCAGGCGGGCAGTTCGGGGAGGGGGCCGGACAGGCTCTCGCCGGTGGACCGCCCGAGCAGCCAGGCCAGCAGGTGCGCCGAGGTGCCTGCGACCGTGTGCACCGGGGCGCCCGTGCCGAGGGTGGCGGTGAACGGGGTGTCGGTGGCTTGCAGGTCGAAGGCCTCGGTGTCGGGGGAGACCGCCTTGGCGAGGTCGGTGGCCACGCCGGGGAGGGCGCGGGCGACGAAGGTGTTCGGCCAGTCGTCGGGGGTGTAGTCCACGCCGAGGTCGACGTGGTGGATCTCGACCTCGAGCAGGCGCATCCAGGCGATCTCCGCCGCGGCGATCGGACGGCCCTGCCGGGTGCGGACGACGGCGCCCCAGGCGTCCGGCGGGGCGCTGTCGGCGAGCGCGGTGAACCGGGTCACCGCTGCTTCCAGGTCGAGTACCTGCTGCTCGGCGGGGCGGGGCGCGCCCGCGTCGATGTCGAAATCGCGCAGGAACGTGCTCGGATACTGGGCGATCTCGACGCCGGTGCGCGCCCAGATCAGCAGGTTGACCAGGCTGTCGGCGTTGCGGGCGAGGTGGGTGACGACGTGGCCGCGGGTCCAGCTGGGCAGCGGTGAGGCGGCGGTGAGGTCGGCGTCGGTGAGGTCGCGCACGGTCTCGAGCAGCCGGGCGGTACTCGCCGCGACCTGGTCGAGGGTGGTGCGGGGCGTGAGGTCGTGCGCATCGCTGGTCACGTGGACGAGCCTATCCGGCAGCGGAATTCACCCGGTCACGACGGCGTCGGCCTCGATCTCCACCAGCAGGGCCGGGGTGATCAGCGCCCGCACCTCGTACATCGACGCGGCCGGGCGGATGTCGCCGAACACCTCGGCGTGCGCGGCGGCGACCTCGGGCCAGCGGGCGATGTCGGTGACGAAGATGCGGGTGCGCACCACGTCGGTCAGGCTCGCGCCCGCCTCGGCGAGCGCGATGCCGATGCGGCGCAGCGCCTCCCTGGCCTGCGCGCCGATGTCGTCGCCGCCGATCGCCGTGCCGCCGGGGCCCGCGGCGGTGGTGCCGCTGACGGCGATGTGGTCGCCGATCCGCACGGCCCGGGAGTATCCGACGACGTCCTCGAACTCCGAGGCCGAGGAGATGTTCACGCGCTGGCTCATGCCGACAGCATCCGATGCCGCACCGGCCACCGCCAACCGAATTACTCCCGCGCCTCCACCAGCACCGCCGCGGCCAGCGTGAGCAACCACACCGACATGGCCCCGACCTGGATGCGCTGGGCGATGCCGAGGGCGTACTCGCCCGGCAGGCGATCGGCGACGAGCATCCAGACCGTGGCCACCGCACCAACGAGGAACGCCGCGATCCCGAATTCCCGCAGCACCCGCCAGCGCCGGTAGCGGAACGCGGCCAGGCTGAACGCCGCCACGGCCACCGCGATCGCGGTCACGGCGAGCGTGCTGGTGAGCGCGTGCGGCTGGTGCAGTTGGGGGAACAGTTCCCGCGGACCGCCGCAGCCGGGTTCGCCGGGCGCGCAGTCGCGCAGCGGGATCAGGGCGTCGGCGATGGTCGCGGCGCCGAAGACGGTCAGCGCCGCCCAACCGAGAGTGGTGAGCGGGCGACGCGGGAACAGCAGCAGTCCGGCGAGCCCGGCGGGAATCAACAGCGCGCCGGTGAGCACGTCACCGGCGGCGAACACCGTTCGGTACGGCTTGCCCTCGGCGTCGAGTTCGCTGAGGAAGCTGTGCACGGGATCGGCGTGAACCGGCAGCACGAACTGCAGCACCCACGCCGAATAGGACAACCCGGCCACCGCGATCACGACCGCGAGCACCGCTGCCAGCCGTCGACTCGTCACCGGGCCATTCTCCTTCGCACCGCATTGCCACCTCGCACACAGGCTCCTGTCAGGTTCGCCCGCCAGGCTGGTCGGTGAGACGGCGACGAGGAGGTACTCATGATCGGGTTTCTGACAGCCCTGGCCGGTTGCACCGTCATCGCGGCGATGGCGGCGTCGAGTCATGTGGCCGCGCACGCCCCGCGGACGTTGGTCCGGGTGCGGGCTCGGCGCTGAGCGCGGCCTGCACGCGGTCGGCGGCGGCAATCGGGTCCTCGTGCTCCCAGACGCGGACCACCTGCCAGCCCGCGGCGCGCAGCGCCTCGTCGGTGGCGCGATCGCGGGCCACGTTGCCCGCCAGCTTGTCCGCCCACCACCGACCGTTGTTCTTCGGATCGGTGGCGTGCTGCGGGCAACGGTGCCAGAAGCACCCGTCGACATAGACGGCGAGCTTGCGCCGCGGGAACACCACGTCGGCGCGGCGGCGCTGCCCACGCAGCGGCGCGCGATCGACGAAGTAGCGCAGCCCGCGCCGGTGCAGTTCCCGGCGCAGCGCGAGCTCCGGCGCGCTGCCGGTGCGCCGCTGCCGCGACATCCTGGCGCTGGTGGCCGGGTCGGTCGCGATCACGCCGCCCAGCCGCCCATCCGATCGAGATGACTTGCCACGTCTTCCAGGAAACCATCCGGGAAGCGGAGGCTGCCGCGGCTCGCACGGCGCAGGAATCCGGCGGTGGCGCGCGCGGAGAGCAGACGGGAGTCGGTGAGGAAGTTCTTCAGGTCCTCGTACGGCGCCCGCACCGGCCAGGTCGACACCGGCACCCGGTAGGCGCTGCCTGCCCGGCCCCACGCGGCGCTGGGCCACGGGGTGCCCGGGGCGAGCGGCACGTCGTGGGGGATCGGTTCGAGGGGTGCGGCCAGCCGCGCGCCCACCCAGTCGGCCATCCGCACGCTGACCGCGTTGCCGATCAGTTTCCACCGGTGCCCCTGGCGGATGCCGGGCACGGTGACCGCGGGCGCGGTCCAGCCCGCGGCGAAGCCCTGCAACCGTTCGCCGTCCACGATGCCCGGCGTGACGATCTCCCCGGAGGGTAGCCGCACCGCGGGTGGGCTGGCGATGCCGAGGCCCGAGCCGCCCTTCAGCGTCGGCACGGCGTTCACCGCCCACCCCAGTCCGCGCACGCCCTCGGTCCAGTAGAAACCGCACGGGTCGCGGTCCGGGTCACCGACGACGGCCTCGCCCGCGTCCTCGCCGAACAGCACCGGCCGCGGATCCTCGGTGCGCGAGGCGAGCATGAGCACCCGCTGACGCCGCTGTGGCAGTCCGAAGGCGCGCGCGTCCACCACCCGGTAGGCCCAGGTGTAGCCGAGATCCTCGAGCTCGGTGGTGATGTGGCGCATGGCGGCACCGCGGCCGAGTTGCAGCATGAACGGGACGTTCTCGATCAACAGCCAGCGCGGTCCCCGCTTGCGCCGCACCAGCCGGAACACCTCGTCGACCAGGCCCGAGCGCAACCCGGTGATGCCCGCGGTGCGCCCGGCCTGCGACAGGTCCTGGCAGGGAAAACCCGCCGCGACCAGCTCGGTGCCCGCGGGCACGGCGCGCAGGGCGGTGATGTCGGCGTGCAGGTCGGTGTCGGGGAAACGGGCGCCGAGCACGGCCTGCGCGCCGGGATCGATCTCACAGAGCAGCTCGCAGGTCCAGCCGTGCGCGGCGAGGCCGAGTTCGAGCCCGCCGATCCCGGCGAACAACCCCACCATCCGCCCGCCCGTCACCGGTCACCCCTTCTGCGATCCCACGACGGGCGCCGACACGTTCGCGCTCCGTGCTCGCGGGACCACGTTACTCGAGCCGCGGCGCATCTCCTGGCAGCGGATGGGCGGTGCCGTGTCCTCGGTGTGACGTGGTCCGCAGCGTTTCGTCGCTTACGGTAGATAGGTGACCAATTCAGTCCCTGGCCCCGACAGCGAACCGGTGGCACCCCGGTGGCCTGCGATCCTCACGTGGCGCGCGCACAACGCGTCCCGGATGGAGTCGGTGCGTGTGACGCTGAACGGCAACCGTATCCGTGCCGCGGGCCGGATGATCGGCGGCGACTGCGACGAGCATCCCGCCTTCAGCGCCTCCTACGACCTGGTCACCGACGAGAACGGCGTGACCAAGCGGCTGTCGCTGCGCACCACCACCGCCGCCGGTGAGCGGCACGCCTCCATCGCCCGCGACGAGGAGGACTACTGGCTGGTCGACGCGGGCAACAGCCACGTGCGTTCCACCTTCGGCGGTGCGCTGGACGTCGACGTGGTGCTCAGCCCGTTCTTCAACACGCTGCCGATCCGCCGGTTCGGCCTGCAGCACGCGGTCGACGAAGTGGTGGTGCCGGTGGTGTATGTCCGGTTGCCCGACCTGCTCGTGCAGGAGGCGTCGCTCACCTACAGCAGCGGCGCCGACGGCATCAGCGTGCTGTCCCCGGTCTCCAGCGCGACGGTCACCGTCGACCCGGACGGTTTCCTGCTCGACTACCCGGGCCTGGCCGAGCGCATCTGAACAGTCCAGCGCATCTGCTCAGTCCAGTGCGGTGAGCACGCCGCCGCGCAACCCCGCCTCGCGCAGCCGGGTCAGCCAGTCGTGCTCGCCGGGACGCACGTCGGTGATCTCCCAGCGGCGCGCCGTGCGGTAGTCGGTGTGGCCGTCGTGGCCGGCGTCGACCAGTTCGCCCAGCGTGCCGTCGGCGCGCAGGCTGTCGCGGGCGGCGCCGAGCACGGTCAGCGTTTCCTCCAGCACGTCGAGCAGGGCGGCGGCGTTCGGTTCGCAGATGGCGCGCACCAGGTCGGGCGCGGTGCCCGCCACCCGGGTGCCGTCGCGGAACGAGCCCGCCGCCAACCCCAGCGCCAGCGGGCCACCCGCGGCCCCCGCCACCGCCAGCGCCTCGGCGAGCACGTGCGGCAGATGCGAGATCCGGGCGACGGCGCGGTCGTGCTCGGCCGCGGTCACCGGCACCACCGTCGACCCGCAGGCCAGCGCCAGCCGCACCACTCGGCGCCACGGCTCGGCGCGGGTGCCCTCGTCGACGCCCACCGCCCACACCGCGCCACGGAACAGCTCCGGATCGGTTGCCGCCCACCCCGACTCCGCCGTGCCCGCCATCGGGTGCCCGCCCACGTAGCGGGCCGAAAGCCCGTGCCGCGCCACGGCTTCCGCGACCGGGCCCTTGACGCTCACCACATCGGTGAGCACGCACTCGGGGGCGAAGGTGGCGATGTCGGCGAGCAGGTGATCGACCGCGGGCATCGGCACCGCGACGACGATCAGCGCATCCTCCCGCGCGGCCCGCCGCAACACCGCCGGTAGATCGTCGGCGACGTCGAATCCGTCACCGCGCGCGGCCAGTACCCCCGCCGATGAGCGGTTGTACCCGAAAGCCGGATAACCGGCCGCCCGGGCGGCGCGCAGCAGGGAACCGCCGATCAGGCCGGTACCGAGGACACACACGGGTGCATTCGCGTCGCCAGTCACCCGAACAGATTCGCATACGACTCCAACATTTGAGCTCGAGCCGACTACCGTTGCGGCCATGGCAGCACAGCGCTCGGGCACGAACAGGGCGACGTCGGAAGATTACGACGACGTGGAAGGGTTCGCAGTGGCCGTGGTCCGCGAAGAAGGCAAATGGCGGTGTAGTCCGCTCAGCCGGGCGGCGCTCACCGACCTGTCCGCCGCGGAGCACGAGCTGAAGGCTTTGCGCAGCTCCGGTGCGGTGTTCGGCTTGCTGGACGTCGATGACGAGTTCTTCATCGTGCTCCGGCCCGCGCCGAGCGGCACCAGGATGCTGGTGTCGGACGCGACGGCCGCGATCGATTACGACATCGCCGCCGACGTCCTCGACGCGTTGAATATCGAAATTCCCGATATCGACCCCGACGAACTCGACGACATCGAACCCTGGGAAGAGGGCGATCTCGGCGTGCTCGCCGACCTCGGCCTGCCCGAACCGGTACTCAGTGTCATCCTCGCCGAAACCGACCTCTATCCCGACGAGCAGCTCGGCATGATCGCCCAGCGGCTCGGCTTCGCCAACGAACTGTCCGCGGTGCTGGACAAGCTGCCGCGGTGACCGTGCTCCGATGACCGCGCCGCTCGGCCCGGGTCCGCTGGCCGCGGACGAGGCGATGATCCGCGTCGCCATCGAAGCCGCCGCGGCCGCCGACCCCCGGGACGTGCCCGTCGGCGCGGTCGTCTTCGACGCGCAGGGACGTGAGCTGGCCCGCGCCGCCAATGCCAGGGAAGCCAGCGGCGACCCCACCGCGCACGCCGAGATCCTGGCCCTGCGCCGCGCCGCGCAGGTGCACGGCGACGGCTGGCGCCTGGCCGGCGCCACCCTCGCCGTCACCCTCGAACCGTGCACGATGTGCGCCGGCGCGCTGGTGCTGGCCAGGGTCGACCGCCTGGTCTTCGGCGCCTGGGAACCCAAGACCGGCGCCGTCGGCTCACTGTGGGACGTCGTGCGCGACCGCCGCCTCAACCACCGCCCCGAAGTCCGCGGCGGCGTGCTCGAGACCGAATGCGCCGCCCTCCTCGACACCTTCTTCCGCACCCACCGCTGACCAGCGGATTTAGTGATCCGGCGGTGCTCGTTGTAATGTTGTCCGCGGTGGCGTGTCCGAGCGGCCTAAGGAGCACGCCTCGAAAGCGTGTGAGGGGTAACCCCCCTCCGAGGGTTCAAATCCCTCCGCCACCGCTCCGGCCCCTCACCTGAATTCCAGGTGGGGGCCTTTGCGTGCCGTGTCGATGCTGCGGTTCCCGGCTCGGCATCAGTCGTAGTCGGACGGCCAGAAGATCATGAACAGGACGACCGCGACCGGCAGGCCGACCACGACGACGAGTCCGCACTGGGCCCAGCTCACCGTCGAGCTCCGCTGAACGGCGACCATCGGCCGAACGATGCCCGCGGAGCCGCGCATTCCACATTGGCGCAGCCCATCAGCCGGTCCAACGTCACCGCATCCACGTGAGCCGCCGACGACAACACGACCACTTCGACCCCGGCCGCCTCGACCTGCTCGACCAGACCGAGCACAGAGCCGGGATCGGCCCACCGAAGCGGATATCCCAACCGGCGTGCCAGGCGGCGTACCTGCGCGACATCCCACTCCGGCGTCGGCGAACACGGGTCGATCCATCCGAGCGCGTCCATCCCCCACCTTCCCCTCGCTGTCGTTGGACGGCCCTCACGCCGAGGAGGTGCTCGACCCGGCGCGAGGGATGCTTGAATACTGTTCCGCCGCAACGTCACTGGCTGGTGGGTGCGCCCCGGCAACCGAGGTGGGGAGATTCCCCCCACCTGTTCGGCCGGTGTGATTCCGCCGTCGTCGCTACGCTGGAAAGACCCACTTCGCGAAGGTCGCGCCCCCGAGTCCAGGGGCCGGGATCACTGCGGGGGAGGGCTCATCCGCGAACAAGGACGGTCCCATGCCGAACCCTGACGATCTCGCCGGGCGGTCCATCGGCGAGCGCATCCAGATCATCCGCACCCGCACCGGCAAGAGCCGCGCCGTGGTGGCCGGTCTCGTCGGCCGGTCCGAGGAATGGCTACGAGATGTCGAGCGAGGTCGCCAAGGCGCCCCCGGTCTAGAGATGCTGCTACGGCTCGGCCAAGCCCTCGGGGTGCGCGACCTCACCGAGATCACCGGCGAGCACGAGTTGATGGTCGGGTTGTCCCGCCGCGCCGGTCACGCGGTCGTCCCCGCCATCCGCGAAGCGATCGAGTCCGTCGACCTCACCCCCGCACCGTCGCCTGTCTCGCCTGCCGAACTCCGGGCTCGCGTCGATCGCGCCTGGCGCCTGTGGCATACGTCGCCGACCCCGCGCGCTGACGCGGGGGCCATGCTGCCGGAGCTGATCCGCGACGGGCGCCGAGCGCTGCGCACCCTCGACGGCCAAGACCGTAGGACCGCCGCCGCGGCACTGTCGGCCGCCTACGCACTGTCCGAGCAGGTGCTCGCCTGGGTCGCCGACGCCCCGCTGTTGTGGCTGGCCGCAGATCGTTGCATGGCCGCCGCCGAAATCGCCGACGACCCGGTGTCGCTGGCCTCGGCCTCGTGGGTACTCGGCAACGTCTGGCGCTCGACGGGTCGCGAGGAAGACGCCTACCGCCTCGCACAGGACGCCGCGTCGCTGCTCGAGCCGCGCCTCGACGACGCCGAGGACGCGCGGGCGCTGTGGGGTGCGTGCCGGCTGCACGGTGCGATCACCGCAGCTCGGCTCGGCCGCGAGGGTGACGCGCTGCGCGGCATCGATCAGGCGATGGGGATGGCTCGCGCGCTGCCGAACGGAACCGCGCACCCGTGGACGCTGTTCGGTACCGCGAACGCCGAATTCACCGCGGTCTCGGTGCACGTCGATCTCCGCCGCGCGGGCTCGGCGCTCGACGCCGCATCATCGGTCGACCCCGACGCCGTGCCCAGCGTGGACCGCCGCGCCCGGCTGTGGCTCGAGCTCGCACGTGCCTACGAACAGCGCCGCGACTGGATCGGCACGCTGGGTGCCCTGCGCACCGCGACCGCGGTTTCGGAGGAATCGACCAGCTGCCACCCCATCGGCCGCAACCTCGCCGCCGCCCTCGTCACCCACGGCGGGCGGCTCGTCGAGCGTGAGGCGCGGGCTCTGGCGAACCAACTCGGCGTCACCGCGTAACCCGGTCAGCCGACGTAGCGCCACCCCTCCGGCCGCCAGTCGGCCGGCATGTTCTGCTCGGCGTAGGCGATCATGATCCGGATGAGCTCGGAGCGGTTCGGTTCGCCCGCCTTCGTCACCAGGCCCTCCGAGTTGGCGCGCCAGTCCAGTTGCTCGATCTGCTCGTCCGTGAGCCGCACGCCGATCATCGTCCGCCGCGGACCCTGCCTAGGCATGGCGGGCCTGCGTGCCGGCGCGGTGCATCCGCGCGGCGGCGCGGACGAGGATCGGCGGCGGTGCCGCCAGAAGCCCGGTGGTGCGTGTGGTGAAGCGCATCAGGTTGTCCTATCAAGGCGCGGGTCGGTCGTAAACCTCCGGGCCGATCCCGGATTTCCGACCCCGGCTATCTCGGACATGAGCATCCGCAGGGTGAGTGAGTGCTTTTCCGGGGGAAGCGCGTCGAGGGCGGCGCGGGCCAGCGCGACGCCCTGCTGCCGATCGCCCGCGCGGACCAGCATCAGCCCGCGGTGCATCGCCAGGTGGGTGGCGAAGCGCGGCAGCTGCGCGGGGAGTTCGGCACGGGCGTCCTCCTGGGCTTGGACGGCGATCTTCTCGTCACCGAGCCGGGCCGCCAACAGCGACAGGAAGACGTTCACCCGCCACCACGGGACCGCGTAGTCGGACGTCTGTTCCTCCGAGTACGACCGGTCGAACTCGCGGCGGCCCTCGTCGACCAGCTCGCGAGCCGTGCGCACATCGCCCTCCAGCACGGCGGCGTGGGCTTTCCCCCACAGCGAGTTCAGCCGCCCGAGGCTGCTCCGCTCGGAGATGGCGAGAGCTTGGTCGGCGAAGGTGTGGGCGACCGGTAACGCGGCGCCCTCGTAACCGAGCGCGATCGCGGCGCGGCCGCGCACCCACACCCGGATGTCGATGTCCTCCGAACGGTCGGCGGCCTCGGCCGCCATTCGGTACCACGCGATCGCCTTGTTTCCGTCGCTGCCGGGGTAGGTCTTGGCGAACAGGGTCATCAATCGCGCCGCGATCGCCCACATTCGTGGACTGTCCAGCTGCTGTTGCAACACAACCAGATCCGCGGCCAATCGCTGCTGGATGGTGGCGGCGCCCTGGCTCATGTAGTCGGTTCCGTAGCGGGCGAGGGTGGCTTCCCATTCCTCGACCGTCGGCCCGCCGGCGTGCAGGCGTGTCGAAAAGCCTTGGGACAGGAGATCGGAAGCCACAGCGGGAGCGATGGACGTGGCGGCCAGGTGGGAGAGAAATCGGCGGCGGTTCACGTCGGCCTCCAGCAGTTCCTGCGGGCAATCCAAGGCCGCCGCGATATGGCGTAGCCAGAATGCGGACGGCTCCGTCTTCCCGGACTCCCAATGGCGCGAGATGTACTCGCGAGTCATGGTGCAGCCGGACAACTTCGACAGTTCGCTCGCGAGTCGACCCTGGCTCCAGCCCTTGGCCACCCGCAGTTGGCGGATCAGCCTCCCCGTGTCCGCAGACATGTATTCAGCCTGCCACCCCGACCGGCCGGAGCGCTTGCCGGACCGCTGAATGCCACCACCGGTGCCACTAGCTTCGTGCAAACGCATGCCATGCCACCCTCATGCCACTTCTGCCTGGTCAGCACCGGCGTGAGGCTGTGACCCGAGCGCCCGCTACCCGGTTGTTGTGACCGTCCCGTTGGCGGCGCCTCGGCCATGGACACGAGGAGGGGCATGTTCGCATTCGCCTGGATCGACCCGCTGTCGCCGACACCGGAATGGGACCTGGCGCAGGTCCGTCGCTTGGCGCGCCGGCTGGGATACGAGCTGTATCGACCTGATCACCCGTCGGTATTGGGCCTGGCCGAGGGCCGACCACCGCGCGAACGACACGCGGGGCGCCGCGCACTCCACGTCGGCTACTGCCAGCACGCGATCGAGGGTTACGACGTCCACATGTGCCGACGAGGGCAGTAGCACCACCTCCGCGCCAGTGGCCGTGACCTGCTCGTCCAGGCCAGCAGGCGATCCACCGTGCTGTGTGGCGCGGGGGCCCGGTGCGATGGACCTCGCATTTGGAACTTCTCGGGTGAATCGGGAAGGAGGGGGTATTCCATCGGTGGTCGGAAGCGGGAAGGGATGTGGTGCCGAATGCGCCGCCGAGCCGTCCGCGTGGGAACGATGCGCGAGAGTCACATGAGAATTGGAAGTGCGATTGTTCTGATCTGGTTGTTGATCGGGGTGGTGGCGTGCGTGCAGCGCGACTACTTCGACAGTGGACCGGTCAATTGTGCCGGGTTCGGGACGATTGTGGTCACCACGATCGCGGGGCCGCTCAACTACATGGGCGTGAACCCGAAGGTCGAGGACTGCAACGTGCCGCAGCCCAGTCCGTAGTCTCCAGCGGGTGTGCCCGCGGAACGCACGGAAACGGCCCCGGTGGAGTGATCCGCCGGGGCCGTGTCGCGGTGCGGCGCGGGTCAGCTCACTGGCGCGCGTTCCTTGTCGGTGGCGGGGGCGCGCAGGGCGTGCAGTTTCGCCCCTTCGACGTCGATGTCGGGCACGATCCGGTCCAGCCACCTGGGCATCCACCAGGCCTTGTCGCCGAGGAGTGCGAGCAGCGAGGGGATCAGCAGCATGCGCACGAAGAAGGCGTCGAGCAGCACGCCCGCGGCGAGTGCGAAGCCCATCGACTTGGCGGTCGCGTCGGTTTCCAGCAGGAACGAGCCGAACACCGAGATCATGATGACCGCGGCGGCGGTGACGACGCGGGCGCCGTGGTGGTAGCCGTTGATCATGGCGGTGCGTGGTTCGGCACCGTGCACGTATTCTTCGCGGATGCGGGTCACCAGGAACACCTGGTAGTCCATCGCCAGGCCGAAGACCAGGCCGATCAGCATGATGGGCAGGAAGCTGACGATCGGGTGCGGGTCGTCGATGAGCCCGAACCGGCCTTCCTGGAAGATCAGCACGGTGGCGCCGAAGGTGGCCGCCATCGACAGCAGGAAGCCGAGCGCGCCGGTCAGTGGTACCAGGATCGAGCGGAACACGAGGATCAGCAGCACGAACGCGGCACCCGCGACGATGGCCATGTAGGGCACGATCTTGCCGAGCAGCACGTGGTCGATGTCGGCGTAGATCGCGGTGGTGCCGGTGACGCCGTACTCCATGCCGAACTCCTCGTTCAGCGCGGCCTCGTCGGCGCGGGCGTCGCGCACCAGGTCCTTGGTGCGCTGGTCGTTCGGGCCCGCGGTCGGCACGCCGTTGATGAGCGCGCCCTGGCCGTCGGCGCTGGGCGTGGGCCGGCTGACGTAGTCCATGTCCGGGTAGGAGGCGAGCTTGTCGCGCAGCGCGGTCAACGCCTCGGCGCGCCGGTCCTCGGGTACCCCGCTGAGGTCGACGGCCACCTGCAGCACGCCGTTGCTGCCTTCGCCGAATCCGGCGGTGCGCAGCTCGTAGGCCTTGCGCACGGTGGTGGTCTTGGCCATCGAGTCCTCGCCGGGCAGGCCGAGGTCGAGGTTCACCGCGGGCGCGGCGAGCAGGCCGAGCACGACCACGCTCAGCAGCAGGGTCAGTGCGGGCGCGCGGCCGATGAGCTTGGCCACCCGCATGCCGTTGGTGACGACGGTGTCGTCCTCGGGATCGTGCTGGGCGACCAACGGCAGCTTGGGCGTGAACAGGAACCGGCCGAGCGCGCCGAGCAGCGCGGGCATCAGGGTCAGGGCGACGAGCACCGCGAACGCCGCGGCCACCGCGCCACCGAGACCCATGAAGGTGAGGAACCGCACGCCGACGATGCTCAGGCCGGCCAGCGCGATGATGACGGTGAGACCGGCGAACACCACCGCCGAGCCCGCGGTGCCCAACGCGGTGCCCGCGGCTTCCTCGGGTGAATCCTGCACGGCGAGTTCGTGTTTGTAGCGGGAGACGATGAACAGCGCGTAGTCGATGGACAGCGCGATGCCGATCATCGAGGCCAGGAAGGTGGTGAAGGTCGGGATCGAGACCACCGAGGTGCCCAGGAAGATCAACGAGGTGGCCGCGCCGAGCCCGACGACGGCGGTGACGATCGGCACGAACGCGGCCACGATGGCGCCGAACGCCACGATCATCACCACGAAAGCCACGGCCATGCCGATCATTTCGGCCTTGCCGCTCGGCCCGCCCTCCTCGATCGCGATCGACCCGCTCATCTCCACGGTGAGGCCGGCCTGCCGGGCGGCATCGGCCACGCCGTAGGCGGCCGCGCGGTCCTGCGCGGTGATGTCGGCGAATTCGGCGATGGTGAACGGCACGCTGAAGTAGGCGACGGTCGCGGGCGCGGTCTGATTGAGCACGTTCAGCGGTGCGCTGCCGCACTCGGCCGGATCCGGATCGGGGATCAGGCAACCCATCTGCTCGGTGGCGGTGATCGGATCGACGATCGGCTCGGCGTGATCGACGATGTCGAGCTGCTCCAGCCTGCCGATCATGGCCGTGATCGCCTCGCGATTGGCCGGGTCGGTGAGCCGCTGGCCTTCGGGCGCGCCGATGACGTAGGTGCCGGTGACCGCGTCGAAGGCGAACGCCTCCGACATACCGGGGAAGTGCTTGTCGAGGATCTCCGTCGCCCGCTCGGAGGGCAGGTTCGGCAGGGAGAAGTCGTCGGTCATCGGCTCCCGCAGCTGCGCGCCGAGACCGCCCAGGATCAGGAAAAGCGCCAGCCAGACCGGCAACACGATCCACTTGCGGCGGAAGGCGAACTTCCCCCACCGGTACAGAAACACCGACACAGCGTTCTCCTCACGGTCATCGGGTGGAGCCGGCTCGGACGATGTCCGTGCGGGCGGTCACCGCATCCGCGTCGACGAACACCATTTCCGATCTGAAGAGTCGAACACCGTCGAGTCTGCGCGGTGGCGGGCGCAAAGATCAAGGATTTCCGGGCCGGGAACGACAGCGGCCCCGCATCCGGACCGGATGCGGGGCCGCGTGTGTCGAGCGGTCAGGCGACGCCGACCGGCTCCTTGGGCTGCTCGGCGGAACCGTTCTGGATGGCACGCAGCTTGGTGCCCTCCACGTCGATGTCCGGCAGCACGCGGTCGAGCCACTTCGGGATCCACCACGACCACTTGCCCATGATGACCAGCAGCGAGGGGATCACCACCATGCGCACCACGAAGGCGTCGAACAGCACGCCCGCGGCGAGCGCGAAGCCGAACGACTTCACGGTGACGTCGGATTCGAGGATGAAGGAGGCGAACACCGAGATCATGATGATCGCCGCGGCGGTCACCACGCGGGCGCCGTGGTGGTAGCCGGAGACCACCGCCTCCTTCGGTGACTTGCCGTGCACGAACTCCTCGCGCATGCGGGTCACCAGGAACACCTGGTAATCCATCGCCAGGCCGAACACCAGGCCGATCAGCATGATGGGCAGGAAGCTCACCAGCGGATGCGGATCCTCGATCAGGCCGAGCGCGCCCTCCTGGAAGATCAGCACGGTCGCGCCGAAGGTGGCCGCCATCGACAGCAGGAAGCCGAGTGCGGCGGTGAGCGGCACCAGGATCGAGCGGAACACCAGGATCAGCAGCAGGAAGGCCGCGCCCGCCACGATCGCCAGGTAGGGGGCGATCTTGCTGAGCAGCACGTGGTCGATGTCGGCGTAGATGGCGGTGGCGCCGGTGACGCCGTATTCCATGCCGTACCGGTCCTTCAGCTCGCTTTCGGCGTCGCGGGCCTCGCGCACCAGATCCTTGGTGGCCTGGTTGTTCGGGCCGGCCTTCGGCACACCGTCGAGCATCACACCCGCGCCGTCCTGACTGAACTGCGGTGCGGTGACGTAGTCCATCTCCGGGTAGGAGGCGAGGCGGTCGCGCAGTGCGTTCACCGCCTCCTGGCGCTGCTCGGCGGGCACCGCGCTCAGATCGGCGACGATGTTGAGCACGCCGTTGCTGCCCTCGCCGAAGCCTTCGGTGCGCAGCTCGTAGGCCTTACGGACGGTGGTCTCCGGCGGCATGCTGTCCTCGCCGGGCAGGCCGAGGTTCAGGTTGAGCGCGGGCGCGGCCAGTGCGCCGAGCGCGACCACGCTGAGCACCAGCGCCACCCAGGGTGCCTTGCCGATGAGCTTGCCGAAGCGCATGCCGTTGGTGACGACGCTGTCGTCCTCGGGATCGTGCTTGGCCACCAGCGGGAGCTTGGGTTTGAACAGGAACCGGCCGAACGCACCCAGCAGTGCAGGCATCAGGGTGACGGCGGTGATCACCGCGAACGCGGCGGCGATGGCGCCACCGAGGCCCATGAAGGTGAGGAACTGGACGCCGACGATGCTCAGGCCGGCCAGCGCGATGATGACGGTGAGACCGGCGAACACGACGGCCGAACCCGCGGTGCCGAGCGCGATGCCCGCGGCTTCCTCGGGTGAATCCTGCACGGCGAGTTCGTGTTTGTAGCGGGAGACGATGAACAGCGCGTAGTCGATGGACAGCGCGATGCCGATCATCAGGGTGAGGAAGCTGGTGAAGCTGGGAATCTCGATGACCGAGGTGCCGAGCATCACCACCGAGCTCGCCGCGCCGACACCGACCAGTGCGGTGATGATCGGCACGAAGGCGGCCACCACGGCGCCGAAGCCGATGATCATCACGAACAGCGCCACGATCATGCCGATCATCTCGGACTTGCCGCCGGGCTGCACGTTCTCCTGGGCGATCGAACCGCTCATCTCGACGGTCAGGCCGGCCGCACGGGCCGCGTCGGCCACGGCGGTCGCCTTCTGCCGGTCCTCGTCGGTGATGTCGGCGAAGCCGGGGATGGTGAAGGGGACGCTGATCACCGCGACGGAGTTCGGGTCGTCGGCGCTGAGCACGTTCAGTGGCGCGCCACTGCAGGTGGCCGGGTCGGGATTCGCCAGGCAGCCCATCGCTTCGGCGGCCGTGATCGGATCGGTGACCGGCTTGCTGTGGTCGACGATGTCGAGCTGATCGAGCTGTCCGACGAGGGCTTTGACGGCGTCCCGGTTGGCCGGGTCGGTCAGCTGCTGACCCTCGGGGGCGGCGATGACGTAGGTGCCGGTGACGGCGTCGAGCTGGAAGGCCTCGGAGGCGCCGGGGAAATGCTTGTCGAGAATCTCGTTGGCGCGTTCCGACGGCAGTGACGGCATGCTGAAGTCGTTGCTCATCGGCTTGCCCAGCTGCGCGCCGAGGCCGCTGACCACGACCAGCAGGACGAGCCAGGCGGGAAGCACTATCCATTTCCGGCGGAAAGCGAACTTTCCGAATCTGTACAGATAGACGGACACGAGGGGTTTCTCCTAGCGATGACTGGGACGTGCTGGATCGTGGCCCTGTAGACAGCACTTGCGGGGGTGCCTGCTCGTCCCCGCCTCCACTTCCGCTTTCTGCCTACCGTGCGGTAGGTAGACTAACCGGCGAATAAGCGGAGGAACAACCTCAGTTTTGGTGACGGTGACAACACCGCGCCGCCGGGGTGAGAGGATCGTCCTATGGCCCAACCACACGCACCTGAGAGCGTCATCGCAGGTAGCGGCACGAAAATGGCAATTCGCGACGCCGCGGTGCGCTTGTTCACCAGCAAGGGGTTCGAGCAGACCAGTCTGCGCGAGGTCGCGGATGCGGTAGGGATCACAAAGGCCTCGCTCTACTATCACTACCCGTCCAAGCTCGACCTGCTGCTGGCGATCGTCGACCCGATCGTCGATCACCTGCGCTCGGTGGTGGACGGTCTCGAATCCGTGCCGCACGATCCGGCCAACGTCCGCCGGGTGCTCGGCGACTACCTGCGCGGCATGATCCGGCATCGCGACGCGGGCACGCTGTGCGTGCGCGACACCGCCGCCATCTTCAACGCGATGGCCGACCGGTACCCGGATGTGATGAACGCCAACCGGTTGCTCGCGGAGTGGCTGGCCGGGCCGCGGCCCACCGACGAGAACCGGGTGCGCGCCAGCGCGGCGCTCGAGGTGCTGGGTGTGGCGCTGCTGTCGGAGGAGTTCGTGCCCGGCGTCTCCGACGAGCTGCTCGAGGCGACGCTGTTGGATGCGGCCACCGCGGTGCTCGCGGCGGGCGCGACCGGTTAGATTCGTCGGGTCGCCGCCGGTCCGCGACAGTTCGCCGATGGCCCGACACCGCCGATACGCAACACCCGCCGATACGCAACACCACAGGAGCCTGCCGTGCACATCACCGCGAAGGTCGACTACGCGGTGCGGACGTTGCTCGAGATCGCCCGGTTGACGCCCGCCGAGATCACCGCGGCGGCGGGGTGTGTCGCCGAGCCGGGAGTGCGGCCCGATGCCGGGGTGGCGGCACCGGCGAAGGTCAAGGCCGAGACCATCGCCGCCGCGCAGCAGATCCCGCCCAAGGTGCTCGAGACGGTGCTCTCCGACCTGCGCCGCGCCGAGCTGGTGACCAGCAGGCGCGGCCCCGACGGCGGCTACCGGCTGGCCCGTCCGGCCGCGCAGATCTCGGTCGCCGACGTCATCCGCGCCATCGAGGGCCCGCTGGCCTCGGTGCGCGGGCAGCGCCCCGAGGATGTGCGGTACGAGGGGATGGCCGAGCCGTTGCAGCGGGTGTGGATCGCGCTGCGGGTCAACATCCGCGCGGTGCTCGAGAACGTCTCGATCGAGCAGATCGCCGCCGACCGGCTGCCCGAATTCGTCGACGCGCTCACCGCCGACCCCGGTGCCTGGGCCCGGCGCTGATCCGGCGACGCCGATCTCGCCCAGCGCGAAACCTGCAGGCGAGCGCTTCACATTGCCGGTAGCCTGCCTCACATCATGTTGATCAGACTGCTCAGGACGTATCTGTCCCCGTACCGCGCGCAGCTGGCGGGGGTCGTTGCGCTCCAGCTGGTTTCGGTCATCGCCATGCTCTACCTGCCGAGCCTGAACGCCGATCTCATCGACAACGGCGTCACCAAGGGCGACATCGACTACATCTGGCACACCGGCCTGTGGATGCTGGCGGTGACCGCGGTGCAGATCGTGGCGTCGGCCTCGTCGGTGTTCCTCGGCGCCCAGGCGGCGATGAGCGCCGGCCGCGACCTGCGCGCCGCGCTGGTGCACCGGGTGGGCACCTTCTCCGCCCGCGAGGTCGGCCTGTTCGGCGCGCCCTCGCTGATCACCCGCAACACCAACGACGTGCAGCAGGTGCAGCTGCTGGTGGTGATGTCGGTGACGGTGCTGGTGATGGCGCCGATCATGTGCGTGGGCGGCATCATCATGGCGCTGCGCGAGGACTTGAAACTGTCCTGGCTGCTGCTCATCGCGGTGCCCGCGCTGGCGTTGGCGATGGGTCTGGTGGTGGCCAGGCTGGTGCCCGGCTTCCGGGAGATGCAGGCCCGCATCGACGTGGTGAACCGGGTGCTGCGTGAGCAGATCACCGGCATCAGGGTGGTCCGCGCCTTCGTGCGGGAACGGCAGGAGACCTGGCGGTTCGGCCTGGCGAACACCGATCTCACCGAGGCCTCGCTGCGGGTGGGCAGGCTGATGGCGCTGATGTTCCCGGTGGTCATGCTGATCAGCAACGTCACCACGGTGGCGGTGATCTGGTTCGGCGGGCACCTGATCGACGACGGCGAACTGCAGATCGGCTCGCTCACCGCGATGCTGTCCTACATCATGCAGATCCTGATGGCGGTCATGATGGCCTCGTTCCTGGCCATGATGGCCCCGCGCGCGGCGGTGTCGGCGGACCGGATCGGCGCCGTGCTCACCACCGAGTCCTCGGTGGTGCCGCCGGAATTCCCGAAGCCGTTCGCCGGTGACCCCGGCCGGGTGGAGTTCGCCGCGGCCGAGTTCGCCTTCCCCGGCGCCGAGAAGCCGGTGCTGCGCGGGATCCGCTTCACCGTCGAGCCGGGCACCACCACCGCGATCGTCGGCTCCACCGGCGCGGGCAAGACCACGCTGCTCAACCTGATCCCGCGACTGATCGACGTCACCGCCGGTGCGGTGTACGTGGGCGGCACCGACGTGCGCGAGCTGGACATGGAACTGCTGCGCGAGCAGATCGGCCTGGTGCCGCAGAAGGCGTACCTGTTCTCCGGGACGGTGGCGAGCAACCTGCGCTACGGCCGACCGGACGCCACCGACGAGGAACTGTGGCGCGCGCTCGAGATCGCCCAGGCCGCCGACTTCGTGCGGGACATGCCGCAGGGACTCGAGACGCCGGTGGCGCAGGGCGGCACCACGGTGTCCGGTGGGCAACGCCAGCGCCTGGCCATCGCCCGCGCCCTGGTGCGCAGGCCGCGGGTGTACCTGTTCGACGACTCGTTCTCCGCGCTCGACGTCGCCACCGACGCCAGGCTGCGCGAGGCGCTGCGCCCCGAGACCAGGGACGCCTCGGTGATCATCGTCGCCCAGCGGGTGTCGACCATCCGCGACGCCGACCAGATCATCGTGCTCGAGGACGGTGAGATGGCGGGCATCGGCACGCACGAGCAGCTGCTGCGCGACTGCGCCGAATACCAGGAGATCGTGGCGTCGCAGCTCAGCGCGCAGGAGGAGGTCCGATGAGGCCGGGTGGACCGGTGCCGGGCGCGCCCGACGCCAAGCCCAAGTCGTTCAAGCCGTCGCTGAAGCGGCTGCTGGCCCGGCTCGCACCCGAGCGGTTCTACGTCTGGTGCATCGTGGTGCTGGCGATCGTCTCGGTCGTGCTGAACACCCTCGGGCCGTATCTGCTCGGCAAGGCCACCAACATCGTCTTCGACGGTGTGGTCGGCAAGAACCTCGAGCAGATGCGCGGGCTGTCCAAGGAGGAGGCCGTCGAGCGGCTGCGCGACTCCGGCAACGACACCCTGGCCGACATGCTCAGCGCCATGAACGTGGTGCCCGGCGTCGGCGTCGATTTCACCGCGGTCGGCCGGGTGCTGTTGGTGGTGCTCGCGCTCTACCTGGCCGCGGCGCTGTTCAGCTGGTTGCAGGCCTACCTGCTCAACATCGTCATCAACCGCACGGTCAAGCGGCTGCGCAGCGACATCGAGGACAAGATCCACCGGCTGCCGTTGCGCTACTTCGACTCCCAGCCGCGCGGCGACGTGCTCAGCCGGGTGACCAACGACGTCGACAACGTCTCGCAGAGCCTGCAGCAGACCACGAGCCAGCTGCTGATGTCGGTGTTCTCGGTGCTGGGCATCCTGATCATGATGTTCTGGATCTCGCCGCTGCTCGCGGTGATCGCCCTGCTCACCGTGCCCGCCGCGGTCGTCGTCACCGCGCAGATCGCCAAGCGCTCCAAGCCGCACTTCGTCAACCAGTGGAAGTACACCGGCCTGGTGAACGCGCAGGTGGAGGAGGCCTACACCGGCCACGAGGTGATCACCGCGTTCGGCCGCAACCGCGAGGTGGGCGAGGAGTTCGACCAGCGCAACGACAAGCTCTACGAGTCCAGCTTCAAGGCGCAGTTCATCTCCGGCCTGATCATGCCCTCGATCATGTTCCTCGGGAACGTCAACTTCGTGCTCGTCGCGCTGGTCGGCGGCCTGCGGGTGGCGACGGGGCAGCTCTCGCTGGGTGAGGTGCAGGCCTTCATTCAGTACTCGCGCCAGTTCAGCCAGCCGCTGACCCAGATCGGCACGATGGTGAACCTGCTGCAATCCGGGGTGGCCTCGGCCGAGCGGATCTTCGAGATCCTCGACGCCGAGGAGCAGTCGCCGGACCCGCAGCTGCCCGATGTGCGGCCGCTGGACCGGGGCCGGGTGGAGTTCGAGGCGGTCTCGTTCCGGTACGAGCCGGACAAGCCGGTCATCGAGCGGCTGTCCCTGGTCGCCGAGCCGGGGCACGTGGTCGCGATCGTCGGGCCCACCGGTGCGGGCAAGACCACACTGGTCAACCTGCTGATGCGGTTCTACGAACTCGACGCGGGCACCATCACCATCGACGGTGTCGACATCACCCGGATGAGCCGCGACGCGCTGCGCTCCCGCATCGGCATGGTGTTGCAGGACACCTGGCTGTTCCGCGGCACCATCCGGGAGAACATCGCCTACGGCAATCCGAACGCGAGCGAGGAGGAGATCCTCGCCGCCGCCCGCGCGGCCTACGTCGACCGGTTCGTGCACGCGCTGCCCGACGGCTACGACACCATGATCGACGAGGAGGGCTCCGGCGTCAGCGCGGGCGAGAAGCAGCTCATCACCATCGCACGCGCGTTCCTGGCCAAGCCGTCGATCCTGATCCTGGACGAGGCGACCAGCTCGGTGGACACCCGCACCGAACTGCTGGTGCAGCAGGCCACGGCGGCGCTGCGGCGGGACCGGACCAGCTTCGTCATCGCCCATCGCCTGTCCACCATCCGCGACGCCGACCTGATCGTCGTCATGGAGGCGGGCCGGATCGTCGAGCACGGCACCCATCAGCGGCTGCTCGAGGAGCGCGGCGCCTACTACCGGCTCTACAACGCCCAGTTCGCCGCGGCCGCCGCGGAGGCGTGAGCGCCGGCCGGAGGTGATCCGGCTCGGGGCGTCCGCGACGGCTGCGAGAGGATGAGGACCGTGGTTGCTGCCGAAACGTCCTCAGGGTTCTCCTTCACCGTCGGTACCCGGCTCGACGGCGGCCGGCACGGCCGTACCGGGGTGATCCGCACCCCGCACGGGGAGATCGCCACCCCGGCGTTCGTGCCGGTGGGCACCAAGGCGACGGTGAAGGCGGTGCTGCCCGAGACCATGCGCGAACTCGGCGCGCAGGCGCTGCTCGCCAACGCCTACCACCTCTACCTGCAGCCCGGCGCCGACATCGTCGACGAGGCGGGCGGGCTCGGCGCGTTCATGAACTGGCCGGGGCCCACCTTCACCGACAGCGGCGGCTTCCAGGTGATGTCGCTGGGCGTCGGGTTCAAGAAGGTGCTGGCGATGGAGTCGGTCGGCGTCGCGAACGACGACGTGATCGCCGCGGGCAAGGAACGCCTGGCCACCGTCGACGACGACGGCGTGACCTTCCGCTCGCACCTGGACGGCTCCACGCACCGGTTCACACCGGAGGTGTCGATGGGCATCCAGCACCGGCTCGGCGCCGACGTCATGTTCGCCTTCGACGAGCTGACCACCCTGCTCAACACCCGCGGCTACCAGGAGAAGTCGTTGCAGCGCACGCACGAGTGGGCGCAGCGCTGCATCGACGAGCACGAACGGCTCACCGCGGCGCGCACGCACCGGCCCTACCAGGCGCTGTTCGCGGTGATCCAGGGCGCGCAGTACGAGGATCTGCGCCGCAAGGCCTGCCGTGACCTGGAGGCGATCCGCGGCGCGGCGGGCACCGCCTTCGACGGCTACGGCATCGGCGGCGCGCTGGAGAAACACAACCTCGGCACGATCGTCGGCTGGTGCAGCGACGAGCTGCCCGAGGAGAAGCCGCGGCACATGCTGGGCATCAGTGAACCGGAGGATCTGTTCGTCGCGGTGGAGAACGGCGCGGACACCTTCGACTGCGTGAATCCCTCCCGGGTGGCGCGCAACGCCGCGATCTACCGGGGTGACGGGCGGTTCAACATCAACACCAGCCGCTACCGCCGCGACTTCACCCCGATCGACGAGGACTGCGACTGCTACACCTGCGCCAACTACACCCGCGCCTACCTGCATCACCTGTTCAAGGCCAAGGAGATGCTGGCCGCCACCCTGTGCACGATCCACAACGAGCGATTCACCGTCCGGCTGGTCGACCGGATCAGGGCGAGCATCGACGGTGGGTACTTCGACGAGTTCAAGGCCGAGACGCTGGGCCGGTGGCAGGGCGGGCGCCGCTGACCCGCCCCGCCGCACGGCTCAGCTGCGCAGTGGATCGCCCGCGACCGGGGCGTAGGTCGGTTCGTGCTTCTTCAGCAGGCCGATGACGCGATAGGTGATCGGCATGACCAGCACCTCGCACAGCGTCTTCCACAGGAAGCCGACCACGACGTAGTTGACGAACTGCTCCCAGGTCTCGATGCCGATGGCACCGGCGGCGATCGAGCAGAAGATGAGGGTGTCGGCGAATTCCCCGACGACGGTGGAACCGATCAGCCGGGCCCACAGGTGCTTTTCCTTGGTCCGTTCCTTGATCAGTACCAGGGTCGCGGAATTGAGCATCTGGCCGACGAAATAGCCTGCCAGCCCGGCGATCACGAGCCGGGGCACCGGGCCGATGACGCTGCGCAGCGCCTCCTGGTTCTCGTAGAAACCGGCTGCGGGCAGCTCGAGGGCGACGGCGAAACAGAGCACCGTCAGCAGCAGCGCGCCGAAGCCGTAGTAGATCGCCCGGCGGGTGGCACGGAATCCGTACACCTCGCTGAGCACGTCGCCGAGGACGTAGGCCAGCGGGAAGAGGAAGAACGCGCCGTCGGTCACGATCGGCAGGATCTGCAACGGGCCGAGGGTGACCGAGCGGTCACCGAAGAACTCGACGCCCTTGGTCGCGCAGATGTTGGAGATGATCAGCGTCGCGGTGAACAGCGCGACGATCAGCGGGTAGTACCCCCGCGCCACCTGGGCGAACGCCACTTGGTCGGACGCGGGGCGCCCAGACCCCTCGTACTCTTCGGTTCTGTTGGAATGACTCACGGGCCCCATCCTCGCAGGTGTGGAATACGCTGTTGTCCATGACGAATCCCGGCGATTCCGACGAGTGGTGGAAGCAGTACGGCGGCGAGGGCGTATCGCCGGACTCCGGCGCCTCCAGCTCCGTCCCGCAGTACCCGACCTCCGGACCGTCGGGGTACCCCTCGGCTCCCCAGTACCCCCAGCAGCCCCCGCAATACCAGCAGCCGCAGTACCAGCCGCCGCAGCCGCAGTACCCGCAGTCGTCGGGGCCGTCGTACCCGCAGCAACCGGGATACGGTTACCCGCAGGCGGGCGGCTACCAGCCGTACGGCGCGCCGCCGTCGGGCGGGCTCAACGGCATGGCGCTGGCCTCGATGATCGTCTCCATCGCCGGGGTCGCCTCGTGCTGCTTCATCGTGCCGAGCATCGTCGGCCTGGTGCTGGGCGTCGTCGCCATGAACCAGATGAAGACCTCCGGTGACTACAACGGCAAGGGGATGGCGCAGGCGGGCATCTGGGTCGGCGCGGCGGGTGCGGTCCTCGGCATCGTGTACTGGGTGCTCAACATCGCGATCGGTTTCTCGGCCGGAATGTAGGTCCGCCGCAGACGCGGAAAGGGGCGCTCCCGAGCGGGAGCGCCCCTGTCGTCATCCTGGGATTCAGCCCTTGACGACCTGCGTGCCGCCGGCGAACTTGTCGTGCCAGCCCTGCTTGTTCGGGTCCTGCTCGATGGTGATCATGATGTAGATCGCCAGACCGATCGAGACCAGCCAGCCCACACACGGGATGAGGTTGGTGATCACGTACAGGTTGCGCTTGAACGAGGTGGCCGGGTCGATCTTGGGCGCGCCGCCCGGGGCGAGCACCCGCAGGCCCAGCAGCTTCTTGCCCAGCGTGAAGCCCTGCGTGGTCTCCATCAGCACGAAGTAGCCGATCGGCACGAACGCCAGCAGCGCCGAGACGACGAGCTGGGTGCCGATCCCGGTCGAGCTGTTGGCGAACACGAACGAGAAGATCAGCGCCGGGATCGAGACGATGATGTGGTCGATGACGCGGGCGCCGATGCGGCTACCGAGGTCACCGGGCTGGGCACCGCCGAGGCCGGGGTCGCCGTATCCGCCGTAGGCCTGCTGCCCGTACGGGTTCTGCGGGTACGGCTGCTGTTCGCCGTACTGCGGCTGCTGGCCGTACTGGGGCTGCTGGCCGTAGGGCGGCTGCTCGCCGTACTGGGGCTGCTGGCCGTACTGAGGCGGTTGCTGTCCGTAGGGGTCCTTGCCGAAGGGCTGTTGCCCGTACGGTTGCCCGCCCTGTGGGTACGGCTGGCCGTACGGCTGCCCGCCCTGCGGGTTCTGGTTGGGGTCGTACCCACCGCTCGTCATAGCTTCGTCCTCGTCGTCGATCGGATGATCAGTGATCGGTCGAACTCGTACGTTACGGACATTCGCTCGGTTGCAACAACCCGTTGTCGGTGAGTATCCAGGGCTCACGGGGTAAACGGGCCGGATCGAAATCGGCGAGCAGCTCCCGCGGCGGGCGCGGCGGCAGCCCGAGCGAATCGGTCAGCAGGGCCAGCACCTGCTCCGGCGATTTCCCCGCGCGTTGCTGATCGGCCAGGGTGACCGCGCCGTCGCGCTTGGCCAGCCGTTGCCCATCCTTGTTGAGCACCAACGGAACATGGGCGTAGGCGGGGACCGGAAGCCCGAGCAGGGTGGCCAGGTAGGCCTGGCGCGGCGTGGAGGGCAGCAGGTCGTCGCCGCGCACCACCTGGTCGACGCCCTGCGCGGCGTCGTCCACGACCACCGCCAGGTTGTAGGCCGGAAGGCCGTCGCCGCGGCGCAACACCACGTCGTCCACGGGGCCGCGGTAGCGGCCGTGCAGCTGGTCGACGATCTCGAAATCGGTGCGCTCGGCCCGCAATCGCAGCGCCGCGGGCCGCCCCTGGGCGCGGCGTTCGGCGCGTTCGGCGTCGCTCAGGTCGCGGCAGGTGCCGGGGTAGGCGCCCAGCGGGCCGTGCGGCGCGGTAGCGGCCTGCTGGATCTCCCGGCGGGTGCAGTAGCACTCGTAGGTCAGTCCGGCCTCGCGCAAACGCGTGATCGCCGCCTCGTACCGGGTGCGCCGCTGGGACTGGCAGACCACCGGGCCGTCCCAGTCCAGGCCGATGGCCCGCAGGTCGGCGAGCTGACGTTGCTGGGCGCCGGGCCGCACCCGGTCCAGATCCTCCACCCGCAGCAGGAAGCGCCTGCCGCTGGCGCGGGCGAACAGCCAGGCCAGCAACGCGGTGCGCAGATTGCCCAGGTGCAGGTCGCCGGACGGGCTCGGCGCGTAGCGGCCCGCGCCGCCGATCGTGGGTGCCTGCACGTCAGCCATGGTAGGTACACAGCCGGGGCGCCAGGTCGGCGGCGGTGATCTCGGTGCCCGCGTCCAGTGCGGCCAGCAGCGCGCGGCCGTGCTCGATCAGCCCGCGGCCGTCCACACCGTAGGGGTAGTCCGCGCGCGGTGGCTGCGAGCTATCTCCCCGCAGATACGCCTCCAGCCGCCCGATCGCGCGGGTGAGCAGCGTGCGCGCGCCCTTGGCATTGCCGCGCTGGATATGCGTGATACCCACCGCGTACTGCGCGAGACCCTGCCACAGCATCTTCTCGGCGAACGGCCCGTTCTTCCACGCGGCCTCCAGGACTTCGTGCGCGTTGAACGCCAATCCGTCATCGAGAAGTTGCTGCGCGTAGGACAGCGATTGCTCGGGTGGGAGTTCCAGATCGTCCGGAATTCGCGGCACACCTGGGCTGCCGAGCGGGAGGGGGCGTCCGAGGCGGTCGCGGGGGCGGGGATTCCGCGCGCGACCTGCCTCGTCGCGTGGACGTTCGACCATGACGTCCATGATCCACGTCGCGCGCCCCGGACGCGCGAGGCGGTGGCGGGGCCGACGGCCGTGCGCATCGATCACGGAACAATCACGACACCGCGCCGGGCGGGCGCTCGGCCGATTCCGCGCCCGCTTCTTTACCCGCCGCAATGATTCCGCAAACCGGCGGATTCGCAAGCTTGGCAAACTCGCGCGGTGAATTGGCAAGAGCCGGGCAACCTTCCGTTCGAGCTGCTAGTGTCTACCGCGCGGGGGCCACCCCGCCAGGTGTTCTCACCTCGAACCCGATGGCGTTGACAACGCACGGGAGAGATGCGCGCTACCACCAGGCGCACCACGAGATTCGGCGTTCGTTGCCGGATTCCGGTGCCAGTCAGCACGATCCGGGAAGCAATATCTCGTTCTCGACGCAGCAAAGGAGCTAGTGCCGTGGAGGTTGATGTGACGGGCGCTGTGTGGCGTAAGAGTTCATTCAGCGGCCCCGACGGGAACTGCGTGGAAGTGGCATTTCTCGACGACGGCAACGTAGCGGTCCGCGACACCAAGGACAACGGAAACGGTCCGGTGCTGGCATTCACACCGGGCGAATGGGACGCATTCGTGAGCGGGGTCTCCGCAGGCGAGTTCCGGCGCGGCTGAGCGCCGGCTCGCCCCCGACAGCAGCAACCGGCCCCGAGTCGTCGACACGGACTCGGGGTCGTCGCGTGTCCGGGGACCGATAGGGTCGCGGGCGTGAACCAGGCGGCCGTGAATCGAGTGGCACCGCAGGACGCGATCATGTTCTGGTTGTCGCGCCGCAGCCGCAACGATCTGTTTCTGCTCTACAGCTTCGCCGACCGGGGCCGTCCCACCGCCGAGCTGCGGGCTGCGCTGCTCACCCGGGCCCGGCGGATTCCCGATCTGGCCGTCCGGCTGCGCGAGGTGCCGGGCGATCTGAACTATCCCGCGTGGGTGCCCTGCGCCGTGCTCGACTCGCAGGTCGTCGAGCATCGCGGGGTCGCCGGCTGGCCGGGGCTGGAGTCGGCCGTGGGGGAACTGCTCGGCACCGGCGTCGACGCCGCCGAGCGACCGTGGCGGGTGCACCTGTTCCGCGGGGTCGGTGGGGCGCCGGGACCGGCCCCGGACGGCGAGACGGCGACCGTCGTGGTGCTCCAGATCTCGCACGCGCTGGCCGACGGGCGGCGCGCGGCCGCCATCGCACGGGAATTGTTCGGGGCCGGGGAGGACGCGGCGGCGGGAGCGCGGTGGCGCGAGGGTCATCCCGGTGCGGCGCAGGCCGACCGCCCTGGCGCTTCCGGGGGAGCGGCGTCGTCGCCCGCTGCTCCGGCACCGTGGGCCGGCGACGTCGTGCCTGCCGTTCTCGGCGCCCTCCTGCTGCCCGTGCACATCGTCCGCACCGTGTTTCGTGGCTACCGCGCCGTTCGGGCGCAGCGGGCACTCGCGGAGTCCACCGCCGCGGGTGCCGTCCCACCGCCCACGCCCGGTTTCGCGCCGAACCCGCTCAATCCCGCGGCCGTACCCACCGCCCACGCGGTGCGCATGCTGGTCTTCGCGGCGGCGGAGTTGCGGGTGCCGGGACGGACGGTGACCGTCGTGGTGCTGACGGCGGTCTCGGTGGCGCTGTCGGAATACCTGGCGGTGCAGGGCCACCCGGTCGAGCGGCTGGGGGCGCAGGTGCCCATGGGGTCGGCGCGGAACGGAAACCGGCTGCCGCGCAACAACTACCGCAACCTCTCGATCGACCTGGCCGTCGACGAACCGGAGCTGTCCGCCCGTGCCGACCGGATCGCCGCCGCACTGCGGGCGGGCCGCGAACGGGCCGGCCATCCGCTGACCTCGGCGCAGGACCTGGTCACGGCCGTCACACCCGCCGTCTTCCTCCACCGCGACGTGCGGCGCTGGCCGCTGGACCTGGTGCCGGACAGCATCGCCGGCCACACCGTCGTCTCCAGCGTCGACCGCGGCCCCGCCGACCTGCATTTCGGCGGTCCGGTCCGGTTCACCGCGGGCTTCCCCGCCATCGGCTCGGTGATGCACCTGACCCACGGCGTGCACGGGCTCGGCGAGACCGTCACGGTGTCGATCCATGCCGACCCCGCCGCCGTCGGCGACCTCGACGGATACGCCGCACACCTCCGTGCCGCGGTCACCGAGGTGGTCGCCGCGCTGCGGTGAGCGGCGGCCTGCGTGGTGACGCTTCGCTGCCGCCTCCGGCCGCTGACCGCTCAGGCGGTGTCGAGCACCGGCTGACGCGCCGGCTTGGCGACGTCCTCGAGTCGTTCGATGCCCAGCTCGGCGCGGGTGGCGTTGACGACGGCGCGCTCCTGCTCGATCGCCTTGCGAATCGCCTTCTCCCACAACGAGTTGATCTCGGTGAACTCCTCGCTGGTGGCCTCGTCGTCCAGTTGCAGTTTGAGATACTGCAGGGTGATGTTGCGGGCCGCACCGAGGGTGCTCAGCAGATCCTCGCACTGGTTCGGGATCTTCGGCGAGGCCAGCAGCCGCAACCGGTTGATGGTGCCGTTGCAACCCCACAGCGCCTCGTGGATGTCGGCGCCGACCCGCTCCAGCTCGAAGTTGTCGTCGACTTCCCAGCGATGGCACGACCACAGTTGCTGCCGAACCGAATTCGAGGTCTCCAGCACCGACGACACCGCGGCCACCACCGCCTCGTGCCGCCACTTGTCGTGCTCGCGCCGTTCACCGGCGGTGTGCGCCAACTCCATTCCGCGCCGTGCCTCCTCGAGCGTCTCCCGGTGCCGCTCGTCCGCCGCCTCGATCGCCCGCCGATTGGTCCGGTTGTTCACCGCGAAGCCGATCAGCGCCGCACCGGCCACGATCAGCGAACTGAGAACAGGAAGCCACTGAGTCACCCGGGCATCATCGCACCGACCTGTGGCCCGCGTCTCCCCGGCATGCGTGTTCGCGGTCGATTCGCCCGGCCGGACCCACGGCGCGGCAACACCTGTCGGGAGTAGGCTGCCAGTGGCCCGCCGATGGGCTGCCCGCGACCCCGGTCAGGAGCGTCGGCATGACGCGACAACACCAGCCCGAAAACGGACCCGCGCACACCGCCGCCGCCCGCGGGTGGGATCTCGCCTATGCCGCGGGCTGGCGACTGGTGCGCGCACTGCCCGAACGGTGGGCGATGTGGCTGTTCCTGGCGGCGGCCGACCGGGCGGCGCGCGACGGCGGCCCGGCGCAGTTGCGGCGCAACCTCGCGCGGGTGCTGGCCGTCACGCCGGACCGGGTACCCGACGACCTCGTGCGGGCGAGCCTGCGCTCCTACGCGCGGTACTGGTGCGAGGCGTTCCGGCTGCCGTCGATGGACCCGGTTCGCCTGGCCGAGCGGATCGAGAACTCCGCCACCGGTCTGGACCACATCCACGACGCGGTGGCGGGCGGGCGCGGAGTGATCCTGGCCCTGCCGCACAGCGGCAACTGGGACCTGGCCGGGGTGTGGCTGGTGCAACGGGTGGGCACGCCCACCGTGGTGGCCGAGCGGCTGGCGCCGGAATCGCTGTTCCGGCGCTTCGTCCGGTTCCGCGAGCGGCTGGGGTTCGAGATCATTCCGCTCACCGGCGGCGCGACCGCACCGTTCGAGCAGCTCGCCGCACGGCTGCGGCAGGGCAGGGTCGTCGGCCTGCTCGGTGAACGCGACCTGACCGCCACCGGCGTGCCGGTCTCCTTCTTCGGCGAACCCGCCCGGATGCCCGCAGGCCCGGCCCGGCTGGCAATCGATACCGGCGCTCCGCTGTTGCCGGTGCACTGCTGGTTCACCCCCGACGGCTGGGGATTCTCGGTCGGCGCACCCCTGGACACCGGCGGCGGCGTGCAGCCGACCACGCAGGCGCTGGCCGACCACTTCGCCGCCGGGATCGCCGCCCACCCGGCCGACTGGCACATGCTCCAGCCGCTGTGGACCGCCGACCGCCGCCGGCGTGAGCACCGGCCGGGCACCTGATCTCCGAGACGGAAAAGGCCCGGCCCAGCGCATACCGCACCGAACCGGGCCTCTTCGTGGCGGAGGATAGGGGATTTGAACCCCTGAGGGCGTTAACCCAACCCGCGTTCCAGGCGAGCGCCATAGGCCACTAGGCGAATCCTCCGTGGAGCAGCATAGCGGGTCGGGCGGGGTGGACACCAAACCGCCCCCGGCCGACGGGGTGGGGGAGGGGGTGGCGGCGGGCGGCGCCGCGACCCGCTACACTGGCCGACGGATCCCGCGCGGCGCGCATCCTGTGAACTCCCCCAGGGCCGGAAGGCAGCAAGGGTCAACGGGCTCTGCCGGGTGCGCGGGGTCCCCTTAATTCGAGGCCGCTCGGCCCCTCGGGGCGCCCCGTCGAACCGGCTCCGGCTCCCGTGCAGAATCCGGGGCTGTGGGCGGGCGTCACGGCCGAATCCCCGCGAAGAACACCCCCCACTTCGGCACCGGGTCCGGGTAACGTGAACACCGCTTCCGCGTGGGCCCGACCGGTCCGGACGGAATGTCGCCCCTGTCACCCCCGCTGCTTGGAAAGGCTGTCCAGGATGCCCCGGCAAACGCAGATCGGTTTGATGAGCCATGACGAGCTCGTGTCCGAACACGAGACCCAGTCCGCGAACTACGCGAAGCTCAAGACCGAGAAGCTCACCCTGGACCTGACCAGGGGCAAGCCCTCGCCGGAGCAGCTCGACCTCTCGGCCGCCCTGCTCTCGCTGCCCGGCGACGGCGACTACCGCGACGGCACCGGCACCGACTGCCGCAACTACGGCGGTCTGCACGGCCTGCCCGAACTGCGCGCGATCTTCGGAGAACTCCTGAACATTCCCGTCGACAACCTCCTGGCGGGCAACAACGCCAGCCTCGAGCTGATGCACGACGTCATCACCTACGCGATGCTCTACGGCACGAACGATTCCGAACGCCGCTGGGCCGACGAGCCGGTGCTGAAGTTCCTGTGTCCGGCGCCCGGCTACGACCGACACTTCGCGATCACCGAGGCGCTCGGCATCGAGATGATCCCGGTGCCGATGCTGCACGACGGCCCCGACACCCACAAGATCGCCGAACTGCTCGCCGCCGACCCGGCGATCAAGGGCCTGTGGGCGGTGCCGAACTACTCCAACCCCACGGGTGTCGTCTTCTCCGAAGAAGTTGTGCGCGAACTGGTTTCGATGCCCGCCGCGGCGCCGGACTTCCGCCTGTTCTGGGACAACGCCTACGCGGTGCACCCGCTCACCGACACCGCAGCCCCGGTCTACGACGTGCTCGGCATGGCGGCCGAGGCGGGGCATCCGAACCGGCCGATCGTGTTCGCCTCCACCTCCAAGATCACCTTCGCCGGTGCCGGGGTCAGCTTCCTCGGCGGCTCCACCGCCAACCTCGAGTGGTACCTCGGTCACGCGGCGAAGAAGAGCATCGGCCCCGACAAGATCAACCAGCTGCGCCACCTGCGGTTCTTCGGCGACGCCGACGGGGTGCGCGCGCACATGCAGAAGCACCGGGCGATCCTGGAGCCGAAGTTCGCGCTGGTGCGCCGCATCCTCGAGGACCGCCTCGGCGCATCCAAGGTGGCCTCGTGGACCGAGCCCAAGGGCGGCTACTTCATCAGCCTCGACGTGCTCGAGGGCACCGCGAGCCGGGTGATCGCGCTGGCCAAGGACGCGGGTATCGCGCTCACCGCCGCAGGCTCGGCTTTCCCGTACCGGAAGGACCCCGAGGACAAGAACATTCGCATCGCGCCGAGCTTCCCGAAGCTGCCCGAGCTGGAGAAGGCGATGGACGGCCTGGCCACCTGCGTGCTGCTGGCCGCCACCGAGAAACTCCTGGAGAAGTAGGCCGACTACTCGGCTTCCAGCTCGGCTTTCAACCGCGCGAGGTCGGCGCGGTTGGCCCGGCGCACCGCCGACTCCAGCACCGGGGCGAGCACGCGGCTGAATCCCGCGGGCTCGCCCCGGTTGCGCAACGTCATGCGGGTGCCCGCCGCGGTCGGCTCCCAGGTGTAGCTGGTCTCCATCGGGAACGGGCCGCGCGCGGTCCGCATCACCAGCAGGCTGCCGGGCACGTATTCGGTCACCTCGTAGGTGTAGACCAGTCGTCTGCCCAGAAACTGCGCGGCGAACTCCAGCTGCGAGCCGGTGCGCAGCGGCGGTTCGCTCACCCAGCGCACCTCGTGGATGTTGGCGTACCAGCGGGGCACGTTCGTGGGATCGGCGGCGAAGGCGGCCACGGTCGACGGCGGCCGATCGATGACGATCTCGGTGCGCACGTCGACCCGCATCGCCGCGCCCCGCTCAGCTCGGCTTGTGGGCGAGCACCGCGAACATCGTCACCGACAGGTGGATGTCGCCGGTGCGCGCGCCGCGCTCGAGACCGGCCAGCAGCTCGTCGCGCTCCTTCTCGCTGATCGCCCCGCGCGCGACCGCCATCGCCGAGATGCGGTCGACCAGCGAGCCGGGGCCCACCGCGCGGTCCTGGATCAGCGCATGCGAGCCGATCTCGTCGATGACCAGCCCCGCCTGGGTGAGCAGGCCGGGCAACCTGCGGCCGGACAGCGGATTGGTGGTCGCCGAGATCAGCGTCTCGACCACCTGGCGGACCACCCGGCGGTCACCCGGGTGGATGATCGCGGTGTCCCAGTCGACGTCCATCACCACGGTGCGACCGCCCGGGCGCAGCACCCGCGCGATCTCGCTCGCGGCACGCGCCGGGGCGGTGAGATGCTGGAAGACGCGCTCGGACAGCACCGCGTCGAAATAGTCGGCGCCGAACGGGATTCCGTAGGCGTCGCCGGAGTGGAACTTCGCGGACACGCCCTGCTCGCCGGCCCGGCGCTCGGCCGCGGCGAGCAGATTCGGATCGGGCTCGACGCCGACGGCCTCACCGGTGGGCCCGACCGCCCGGGCGAAGGCGAAGACCTCCGAGCCCGTGCCCGAGCCGATGTCCACGGCGCGTTCGCCGGGTCGCACGGCCAGCGCCTGGTGGGCCCAGGTGCGTAGCCGCTGGATGCCGGGCAGGGCCGCCTGCAGATCGCGAACGTCGACCAACTGATCCTGGCCCGCGCTGTCGAAGCGATCCGGGCGCAATCCGTAACTGTCCATGCGCACGTGTCCGTCCATGGGTGTCGCCGTCGTCGAAGACATGGCCAGAGCCTACGCGGCACACCGGTACGTCGCGACGCCGACCTGTGAGCCCGGTCACCTCCCGGTGACCGGGAAGGACGGGCAGCGCGGCCCGGCCCGATGTCTCTACCGTCCCGGAGCACGCGAGCCGAAGCGGCTCACGATCGAAAGGAAGCTCCCGTGAAATTCCCGCATGTGGCGCGGGGTGTGGTCGCGGTGTCCGCGGTCGCCCTCGTCGGAGTTCTGCCCACCCTCACCGCACCCGCCCAGGCCGGCCCGCTCGCGCCGATGCTGGAGGCGCCGGGCCGCGACCAGCGTCCGCTCGGCCTGGCGCACGCGCCCAACGCCCGCGACATCGGCGGCTATCCGGTGCGCGGGGGCGGCAAGGTGCGCTTCGGCGTCGTCTACCGCGCCGACGCACTGGCCAAGCTCGACGGCGCCGAGCAGCAGCGGCTGGTCGACCTCGGCGTGCAGCAGGTGATCGATTTCCGCAGCCCGACCGAGGTGGCGCAGGCGCCCGACAAGCTGCCCGCCGCCATCCGCCGCACCGAGTACCCGGTCTACGACGCGAACAACGACCTCTACGTGCTGATGTCGCGGCTGATCGCGGGCGGACCGCAGGCCCAGCGCGAGGCACTCGGCGACGGCAAGGGCGTGCGGTACATGAGCGACTACTACCGCTGGCTGGTCACCGACGCGTCCGCCCGCGGGCAATTCGCCGCGGCGCTGCGCGACGTCGCGGGCGCCCCGGGGGCCGTGCTCTACCACTGCACCGCCGGCAAGGACCGCACCGGCTGGATGACCGCGATCCTGTTCTCCGTGCTCGGCGTGCCCGACGGCCAGATCTACCAGGACTTCCTGGCCTCCAACGCCAACCTGGCCGCGGGCAAC
The DNA here is from genome assembly GCF_002554515.1 of Nocardia sp. FDAARGOS_372. NCBI lineage: Bacteria > Bacillati > Actinomycetota > Actinomycetes > Mycobacteriales > Nocardiaceae > Nocardia > Nocardia sp. FDAARGOS_372. The sequence goes on from NZ_PDDW01000001.1 coordinate 4,967,217, forward strand.
AAGGCACTGCTGGACAACCTCGTGGCCCAGGGCCTCGTCGAGGACCCCGAACTGTGGGAGCCGATCCTCGGGGTGCAGCGGGAGTTCCTCGACGCGGCCTTCGACCAGGTGCGCCGGTCCTACGGCTCGATGGACGAATTCCTCACCGCCGGACTCGGACTCGACACCGCGACACTGGACGCACTGCGGAGCGCACTGGTCGGATAGGGGGCGCCCTGCGTGGTGACGCTGCGCTACCGCCTCCGGGCGCTGACCCGCTCAGGCTGTGTTTGTTTGTGCCTGAGCGGGGCGCCCTGCGTGGTGACGCTGCGCTGCCGCCTCCGGGCGCTGACCCGCTCAGGCGACGCAGAACTCGTTGCCCTCCGGGTCTTGCATGACCCACCAGTGGCCGGCGGGGCCCATGTCGACCTCGCGCACGCGTTCGGCGCCGAGCCCTTCCAGGCGCTCGACCATCGCGTCCCGGCCCTCCGGTCCGGCGTCGAGGTCCGGGTGCATGCGGTTCTTGACCGACTTGTGCTCGGGCACGTCCTGGAAGAGCAGGCGGCGGCCCCGCCCGATACCGCTGACCGGGTCGAACGGGTCGTCGGGGTGCCGGATCGCGGCGTACCCGCGGAAGATCTTGCCGCCGCGGTGCTCGGCCACCTGGTCCGGCGGGAGATGCCCGGCCGCGAGCAACTGCTCGATGAGCGGGCTCGGGTCCTCCACCTGGTAGCCGAGGGCCGCCGCCCAGAAATCGGCGAGCACCGGCGCATCGCGACTGTCCACAGTCAGGGTCCAGTTCACAGCCATGGTGGCGAACCTACCGCGCCCTCCTGACACGGTGGGATGATCGAGGCAGGAAACCACCGGCTACCGGGAAAGGACCGCATGTGACCGTGACGTTGTGTCTCGCCCAGGAACCCGAGGCGGACAAATTGCTGTCGGAGGATCCGTTCGCGCTCCTCACCGGGATGCTGCTGGATCAGCAATATCCGCTCGAACACGCCTTCCGCGGGCCGCGCAAGATCGCCGAGCGAATGGACGGCTTCGACATCCGCCGCATCGCCGAGGCCGATCCGCAGGAATTCGAGGAGTTGTGCGCCACGCCGCCCGCCATTCACCGGTACGGCCGGTCGATGGCTCGGCGCACCCAGGATCTGGCGCGTTACGTGCTCGAACACTACGACGGCGACACCACCCGGATCTGGAGCGAGGGCGACCCGGACGGCGCCACCGTACTGCGCAGGCTCGAGGACCTGCCCGGCTACGGGAAACAGAAGGCGCGCATCTTCCTCGCGCTGCTCGGCAAGCAACTCGGCGTGCGGCCGAAGGGCTGGGAAAAGGCCGCGGGCGATTATGCCGAGCCGAATTCGCGGCGGTCCGCCGCCGACATCACCGACGGCCAGTCGTTGCTCGAGGTGCGCGCGTTCAAGAAGCAGATGAAGGCGCAGGCGAAGGCCGCCGCGGGCTGAAGCCCGGCGGTGCGTTGAAATCTCGCTGCGTTTTTCCCTCGTCGGTGGTGGGGCAATTGCTCGATGCTTGCGGCTCGAACAGCTCCACCGGATGAGGGATTGCAGCACTGATGAGTAAAAGCAAGCTCGCCGTGATCGCGGCGTTGGTGTCCATCGCGACCGGGGTGGCCGCGGGCACCGCGGGCGCCGCGCCCGAGGCCCCCGCGCCGGAGGCGGTGAACTTCACGGCGCAGTCGACCGACACCCAGTCGATCATCACCACCGACGCGGGGTCGCTGGTCGTCGAGGACGAGGTCTTCAAGATCAAGGCGTCCGACGGCACCGTGCTCGCGGGCACCCCGCTGCGGTTCCGGATCGATGACTTCGAATTCCCGATCGCCGCCGACATCAGCGGTCGCACCGCCACCCTGACCCCGCAGTTCGACCGCGAGCACGCCGTCTACAAGCCGGTCGCCCTGCCGTTCGAGGACAAGGCGCCGTGGAAGAGCGAGTACGACCGCGAGGTCGCGGCCTGGACCCGGCTCACCAACACGATCAGCATGGGCGCCACGATCGGCACCCTGGTCGGTGGCCTGGGCGGCGCGGCGGTGGGTTGCGTGCTCGGCGGCATCGCGGGTGCGACCGTGGCCTCGGCGACCATCGTCGGCCTGTTCGGTCCGTTCATCCCGGCCGCGGCCATCGGCTGCCTCGGCGGCATCATCGCCGTCGGCGCGCTCGGTACCGTCGCGGGCCAGTTGCTGGTGACCGCCCCGGTGGCGATCGCCGCAGCGATCCAGTACTTCACCACCATCAACCAGCCGTTCAACGCCCCCGCGCCGGCCAAGTAGCCAGCGGTAAACCGGCCCCGCTCAACGCGTTTCGCGTCGGGCGGGGCCGGTTCGTGTGTCCAGGGCTGTTGACGGTGATCTGTGGCCTGGCGCACCCCGGGTGGCGGAAAGCTTGGTACGCCGCCGTCGCCGGTGTTACCTTTCCTTTATGTCTTCCAGCCGTTCGAGTGCCACGCGGGTTACCTACGTGACCGCCGCGCTGGGCCTGCGGCTGCCGCTGACGCGGGAACTGTGTTGTTCCCGTCGTCGGCGCTGAGTCTCGATCTTCGCTCACCGGTCTCGATCCACACTCCGGTCTCGATCCTCGCTCACGCGCCACCGTCGCCGAACGTGTAGGCACGGCCCGTCTCCGACGGGTCCTCAGCAAGGAACTCGTGATGTCCATTCCCACCCTGGAACGTTCCGTCGCGCGGGTCGCCCCGGCGCGCGTCCGCACTCCCCGCCCCGTCCTCCCGCCCGAACTGCGCATCAGCGACAACCCGGCGGCGGCCGTGCTGCGCGCCGCGACCGGCGGACCGGTCTCCCGCGACAACGCCGCGCGCACAACGGGACTCAGCATCGCGACGGTGAACCGCCAGGTCTCGGCGCTGCTCGCGGCCGGGCTGCTGCGCGAGCGCCCCGACCTCACCACCCCCGGCGCCGTCGGCCGGCCGCGGGTGCCCTTCGAGGTCGACCACGACAGCTACCTCACCCTCGGCATCCACATCGGCGCGGCCGCCACCAAGATCGTGGCCGCCGACCTGCGTGGCCGCATCATCGGCGGTCTGGCCATCGCCACCCCGCAGACCGGCCAGGACTTCGCCACCACCACCATCGCGCGCAGCGCCAAAGCCTTTCTGCGCCGCTGGCATCGCCGTCGCGCGCTGTGGGCGGGCGTGGCCATCGGCGGGCGCGTCGACCCGGTGAGCGGCAGCGTCGACCATCCGGCGCTTGGCTGGCAGGGCGCGCAGCTCGGCGCGGTGCTGGCCGAGGTGCTGGAACTGCCGATCTCGGTCGCCCCGCACGTCGAAGCGATGGCGGCCTCCGAACTGCTGCTGCCCACGCCGCAGCCGGACCGGGCGCACGAGCGCGGCGCGGGCCTGTTCTTCTACGTCCGCGAAACCGCCGGTGTGGCGGTCACTCTCGACGGCCGCGTGCACACCCCGAGCAACGGCCCCGGCTCGATCGCGCATCTGCCCACCGGTTCGGACGTGGTGTGCGCGTGCGGCCGGACGGGCTGCCTGGAGGCCACCGTCGGCGACCGGGCGCTGGTGGCCCGCGCCGTCGGACGCGGCATCATCCCGGCCCACAACGGCACCGGCGGCTCCACCATCGCCGACCTGCACCGTGCCGCCGCGGAGGGTTCGGCGGCCGCGCACGAACTGCTGGTCGAGCGGGCCACGATCCTCGGTAACGCCGTCGCGCTGGTCAGCGACATGCTCAACCCCGACCGGGTGATCCTGGGCGGGCAGGCGTTCACCGGCTACCGGCCCGGCGTCGCGCACGTCGCCAAGGCGTTCCGCAGTGCCTCGGCGCTGCCGCCGACCGACATCAGGATCAGCGGATTCGGCGGAAAGGTGCAGGAATTCGCGGCCGTCGTCGCCTCGCTGAGCACCCTCTACGCCGACCCGCTCGCGGCGATGCGGCGGCTCGCGGTCGACTGAGCCGGGCGGGCCCGCCGCGTGCTCAGTGACTCGTCTCGCTGAAGAGCCCCTCCAGGGCGGTGATGAAGTACGGGAAGTGCGCGGCGAAGCGGTGCAGGTCGCGATCGCGTTCGTAACCGCCGAACCAGTAGAGGCCGGGCTGGGCGTCGGCGGCGGGGTTCAGCTGGCGGAAGGCGCGCACCCAGTTGTCGGCCCGGCCGCCGACCACGGTGTAGGGCAGGGCGCGGGAGAACACCGTCTCCTGGTCGGTGGGCGGGATCTGCTCGGGGCGGGTCGCGTCCAGCCCGCGCTGGAGGGCGCGCACGCGGCCGGCGATCCTGCTGCCCGCCGCGGTCCGCGACGGCAGGTACTTCGGCAGCAGCACCAGCGCCACGCCCGCGAGCAGGATCGCGACGCCGACCAGCGCGTATCCGGCGGTGACCGCGAGCCCCACGGTGGCGGCCAGGCCGGCCACCACGAGCGCGCCGCCGAGCCAGACCGCCGGGCCGGGGCGGGAGCGATCCACGAAGGCACCGCGCGCGACGGCGTCGGCGATCATCGCGGCGCGCACCGGCCCGGCCTGGACGCGCCCGCGCAGTTCGCCCATGGTCACCGCGTCCACCCCGTCCGGCAGCAGCGCGGTGTACACCGCCTTCTCGAAGTCGCGCAGCTGGTCGTCGGGGGCGTTGACGCGGGTGATGCGCCAGTCGTTCTCGGCGATCTGCGTCACCCACAGATAGCGCCGCACCGCCAGATCCACCACGGTGGCGGCGATGTCGACGGGGTCGACATGCTCGTCGAGCAGCAACCCGGCCTCGCCGGGCAGCACGCCGTCGGGCGCGGTGAACCGCACCTGGCCGTCCTCCCGCGCCAGCGGATCGAACACCTCGGAACCGGTTGTGGCCGCGGCGTTGTCGCGCCGGGCCCGCCACACCAGCGCGGCCAGGCCCGCCAGCAGTGCCAGCAGTGCGCCGAACGCGGCGAGCACCGGACCGCTGAGCGAGAACGGGCCGGGGCCGCTGTGGTCGATCACGTCGGCGTTGGCGGGGACGGTACCCGGCGGCAGTTGCACGGTGAGGTCGATCGCGTCACCCTTGCGCAGATCGGTCTGTTCGAGATGCAGCACCCCGATCGCCTCGGTGCGGACGTCGGCGCACGGGCGGGTGTTGCCGGGCGGGCCGAGCGTGCAATCGACGATCGCCAGTTCGTAACTGGGGGCCACCAGCGCGGCGCTGATCGCGGCGATGTCGGTGTCCACCACGCCGAGCCAGTGGAACACCTGGCTGCTCGGGGCGTCGCCGACGGTGTTGTGCACGGCGTAGCGGAAGGTGGATTCACCCGGCGGCGCGACCAGGGTGAACCGGTCGTCGGCGGTGGTCGCGCTGCCGACACCGCCGGTCTCCACATCGGTGACCCGGAACCGGCGTTCCACGTCGGGCTCGACCTGCAACCGCAACGGCAGCGACATCCGGAACTCGGCGCCCTCGGGCACCGACACCGTCTCCTCCACCCGCAGCACGCCCTCGCGATCGAGGACCAGATCGGCGGTGATCACCACGCCCGCGGGGGCGGGCTGGGCCTGGGCGACCGGAGCTGCGGCCACGCTCGCCGCGGCGGCGAGAAGCAGCGCGCTCGCGGCGGCCCCCCGAAAAGTAAGCACGGCTGCCTACTCTAGACAGGTTGCTATCCTTCGTCAGCGGCTGTCGGCGACATGAGACGAGGGGGTACGGGGGAGTGACCCAACCACCGTACGGCTACGGACCGGTGCCACCCGGCGGGCACCCCGTACCACCGCCCCCGAACCAGGGTGGCCGCCCGGGATACGGGCCGCGTCCCACGCCGCCGCCCCGCCACGGCCAGCGCCCCGGGTACGGACCGCCCCCGGGATACGCTGCGCCGCAAGGATATCCGTCCCCCCGCGGCTATGCGGGGCCGCACGCCTACTCCGCCGCACCGGGTTACGGCCCGCCGCAGGCGTATCGGCCGCCGATGCCGCCGCCCATGCCCTACGGCCCGCCCGGGCGCGCGCCGATGCCTCCGCGCAAACGTGGCGGCGGGCGCGTGTTGGCGCTACTGCTGGTGGTGGCGGTGGTGATCGTCGGCGGACTGGTGCGCGCCGCGATCCGCTTCGACGGCCCCGAGCATCGCGCCACCGGCCCCGACCCGAGTTTCACCTACACCCCCGACGGCTCGCCGGGCGTCTCCGAGACGGCCACCAACCCGCTGCTCACCGACCCCGACGCCACCCTGCTGCCCGCCGACTGCGACTACGCGCCGTGGGGCACCCAGGTCGACACCGCGCGCCGGTTCTTCGAAAGCGCCGCGGCCTGCCTCGAGGACGCGTGGCAGCCGGTGCTGGCACAGGTGAACCTGCCGTTCACCCCGCCCGCGCTCAACGTCAGCGCCACCACGGCGGGCATCTCCACGCCGTGCACCGGCAGCACGACCAATTTCGCCGCCTTCTACTGCCCGGCGAACAAGACCATCTACATGCCGATCAGCCAGCTGCAGACCGACCTGTTCAAGGACAACTGGGTCATCTACCTGTCGGTGTTCGCGCACGAATACGGCCACCACGTGCAGGCGATGTCGGGAATCCTGCGCAAGGCCAACAGCGAGCGGGTCGACGCGGGCACGCGCAGCGAACGCGGGCTCGAACTCTCCCGCCGGATCGAATTGCAGGCGCAGTGCTTCGACGGGATGTACCTCGGCTCGGCGCAGGACGGCGGCGCGCTCACCACCGCCCAGATCGGTCTGGCCGTCCGCGACGCCCGCGGTCGCGGTGACGGGCCGACCGACTCACCCGACCACGGCAGCCCCGACAACAGCGGCGCGTGGTTCGAGCTCGGCGTCGAGCACAATCGCACGGCGCAGTGCAACACCTTCAGCGCGCCGGCCGCGGCGGTCGGCTGAACCACCGGCTCCCCCCGGGGCACGTCGGTGCCCGGCAGTAGTCTCGGGCTGTGGCTCTGTACCGGAAGTACCGACCGGCAACCTTCGCTGAGGTGGTGGGGCAGGAACACGTCACCGAACCGCTCAGCACCGCACTCGACACCGGCCGCATCAACCACGCGTACCTGTTCTCGGGTCCGCGCGGCTGCGGCAAGACGTCCTCGGCGCGGATCCTCGCGCGCTCGCTGAACTGCGAGCAGGGCCCCACCTCGACGCCGTGCGGGGTGTGCGCGTCCTGTGTGGCACTGGCGCCGGGCGGGCCGGGCAACCTGGACGTCATCGAACTCGACGCCGCGAGCCACGGCGGCGTCGACGACACCCGCGAGCTGCGCGACCGGGCCTTCTACGCGCCCGCCGAATCCCGCTACCGGGTGTTCATCGTCGACGAGGCGCACATGGTCACCACCGCGGGCTTCAACGCGCTGCTGAAGATCGTGGAGGAGCCGCCCGCGCACCTGATCTTCATCTTCGCCACCACCGAGCCCGACAAGGTGCTGCCGACGATCCGCTCGCGGACGCATCACTATCCGTTCCGGTTGCTGCCGCCCGCCACCATGCGCGGACTGCTCGGGCGCATCTGCGAGCAGGAGCACGTCACCGTCGAGGAGGCGGTGTATCCGCTGGTCATCCGCGCCGGTGGCGGTTCGCCGCGCGACAGCCTCAGCGTGCTCGACCAGCTGCTGGCGGGCGCGGGACCGGAGGGCGTCACCTATCACCGCGCGGTGGCGTTGCTCGGCGTCACCGACGTCGCGCTGATCGACGACGCGGTGCAGGCGCTGGCCGACGACGACGGCGCCGCCCTGTTCGGCACGGTGGATCGGGTGATGGAGGCCGGGCACGATCCGCGCCGCTTCGCCGTCGACCTGCTCGAGCGCTTCCGTGATCTCATCCTGCTGCGCGCGGTGCCCGACGCGGTGGAACGCGGCCTGGTCGCCGGCCCCGAGGACGTGCTCGACCGGATGCGCGAGCAGGCCGAGCGGATCGGCCCGGCCACCCTGACCCGCTATGCCGAACTGCTGCACGAGGGGCTGGGCGAGATGCGCGGCGCCACCGCGCCCCGCCTGCTGCTCGAGGTCGTGTGCGCGCGGATGTTGCTGCCCGCCGTCTCCGACGCCGAATCCGCGACCTTGCAGCGACTGGAACGTCTCGAGCGCGGCATGGCGGGCGGTGTGTTCACCCCGCCCACGGCCCCCGATCCGAGCGGGGAGTCCGGCCCCGCGGTCCCGCGCCCCGGCAACGAGCCGCCGCGCCGGCGCGGTGCCGAGGCGCTCGCGGCATTGAAGCAGAGCAAGGCCAAAGACGACGAGCGGCGGCCGGGCGATGCCGAGCCGAATCCACCGGCGAGTGCCGGAACCGGGGAGTCCGGGCAACCGGAGGCCGCGGTCGACGGCGGTGGTCCTGGCACCACGGCAGGCCCGGCGGACGAGCAGCGGCGAGCCGTCGACGAGCCGTCGCCGGACATCACCGGCGATGTGCGCGCGGTTCGCCCGGAGGCGGCCCGCGCACCCGCGACCGCCGATGCGCCGCCGGCCAACGGTCCGGCCGCCGACCCGCCGCCGGATGTCACCGGCCCCCGTGCGACCGGTGACGGCGACAGCCGGGCAGCCGGCCCCGAGGCGGGCCGGACAACACCCGCCCAGCCGCGCGGGGCGGCCGATCCGGCTCCGGAAATCCATGAGGCACAAGATGTTCCGCCGGCCGATCGGCCCTCCGAACCGGCCGCGACACCGCGGGACGACGACCTGCTGCGTGCCGTCGAAGGGGCGTGGGCCGACATCCGCGCGAAGGTGCGCGAGTACAGCGCGACGATGCAGGCGATGCTCTCCGGCGCTTCGGTGGCGCGCATCGAGGGGTCGGCGATCGTGTTCGCTCATCCGTCGCCGGTGCTGGCCGGACGGTTGTCCGAGCCGCGCAACGTCGACGCGGTCCGCGCGGCGGTGCGGGCGGTGCTCGGACACGATCACGAGATTCGCTGGGAGAGCGGTGCGGCGGTGAAGCCCGCACCCGCGGCGAACCGGGGCAAGGCGGGCGGTGCACCCGCGAACCGCGGGGGACAGGGGCGTGGTCAGGGTGCCGCGCGGTTCTCCCGACCCAGCCAGGCCGGCGGCGCGGCAGCGGCGGAGGCCGCGGGCCGGGCGAAGCGCTCCGCGCCCAGCGGTGACGACGATATTCCCCCGCCCGACTACCCCGACCTACCCGACGATCCGGGGCCCGGGGACTATCCGCCGCCCGATCCGGCGCAGACCGAGGGCGCCGACGGCGGCTATCCGCCCGCGGCGGTGCCCGGTCCGCTCACCGCCGAGGAGGAGCAGGAGATGCTGGCCGAGGCGGCCCGGCCGGTCGCCCCGGAGGACCGGCGCGACCCCGACGAGGTCGCCCTGGAATTGCTCCGCGCTGAGCTCGGTGCCACACGGCTGGACGGTTGACAACCACCGCCTCGACGTCGTTAAGTTAACCGGAGTTCGCACACCGGCGCTAGTATGAACGGGTGGCCGCGAGCTCCGATACGACGAGGTTCTATGGTATGCCCAGACGCGCGGGCGGCCAGAGCGAGCGTCTATCGTGGCGTGCCGAGATTTGTACAGCGTCAGGACGGTCGGTCGCACGGCCGGTCGGCGAGGTGATCCGCGTCGGTGCCGCACACCGCGGCGCGGGCGCACCTTAAGGAAGGAAACACTCCGATATGACCACAGAGGCCTACATTTACGAGGCCATCCGCACTCCGCGCGGCCGCGGCAAGAAGAACGGTTCGCTGCACTCGGTCAAGCCGATCGATCTGACTGTTGGTCTGATCCAGGAGCTGCGCAGCCGCTTCCCCAACCTCGACGAGGACCGGATCTCGGACGTGATCCTCGGTGTGGTCGCGCCGGTGGGTGACCAGGGCGCCGACATCGCGCGCACCGCCGTCACCGTCGCCGGCCTGCCCGACACCGTGGGCGGTTTCCAGCTGAACCGCTTCTGCGCCTCGGGTCTGGAAGCGGTCAACCTCGCCGCCCAGAAGGTGCGCTCCGGCTTCGACGACCTCGTCATCGCCGGTGGTGTCGAGTCCATGTCCCGCGTGCCGATGGGCTCCGACGGTGGCGCCTGGGCGCTGGACCCGGCCACCAACTACGACACCTACTTCGTGCCGCAGGGTGTCTCCGCCGACCTGATCGCCACCATCGAGGGCTTCAGCCGCGAGGACGTCGACGCCTACGCGGTGCGCTCGCAGGAGCTGGCCGCCAAGGCCACCACCGGCGGCTACTTCGCCAAGTCGATCGTTCCGGTCAAGGACCAGAACGGCCTGGTCGTGCTGGACCGCGACGAGCACATGCGGCCCGGCACCACCCTCGAGGACCTGGCCAAGCTGCAGCCCTCCTTCGCCATGATCGGTGAGATGGGCGGCTTCGACGCGGTGGCGCTGCAGAAGTACCACTTCGTGGAGAAGATCAACCACGTCCACCACGGTGGCAACAGCTCGGGCATCGTCGACGGCGCCGCGCTGGTGCTGGTCGGCTCGGAAGAGGCGGGCAAGGCCTCGGGCCTGACCCCGCGCGCCCGCGTCGTCGCGACCGCCACCAGTGGCGCCGACTCCACCATCATGCTGACCGGCCCCACGCCGGCCGCCAAGAAGGTGCTCGCCAAGGCCGGCCTGACGCTGGACGACATCGACCTGGTCGAGATCAACGAGGCGTTCGCCTCCGTGGTGCTCAAGTTCCAGAAGGACCTGAACATCCCGGACGAGAAGCTGAACGTCAACGGTGGCGCCATCGCGATGGGCCACCCGCTGGGCGCCACCGGCGCCATGATCACCGGCACCATGGTCGACGAGCTGGAGCGCCGCAACGGCCGCTACGCGCTGATCACCCTGTGCATCGGCGGCGGCATGGGCGTGGCCACCATCATCGAGCGGGTCTGATCCCCACCGGTCACTGATTCAACAAGGAGACACACAGCTGTGAGCGAAACCAACATGATCGGTTGGGAGAAGGATTCGGACGGCATCGTCGTACTGACGATGGACGACCCGAACCAGGGCGCCAACACGATGAACGAGCTGTACAAGAAGTCGATGACGGCGACCGTCGACCGGCTGGAGGCCGAGAAGGACGACATCACCGGTGTCGTGCTGACCTCGGCGAAGAAGACCTTCTTCGCCGGTGGCGACCTGAAGAACATGATGAAGGTCGGCCCGGACGACGCGCAGGCGCTGATGGCGGAGCTGACCGAGATCAAGTCGGCGCTGCGCCGGCTCGAGCAGCTCGGCAAGCCGGTCGTGGCCGCCATCAACGGCGCCGCGCTGGGCGGCGGCCTGGAGATCGCGCTGGCGACCCACCACCGCATCGCCGCGGACGTGCCGGGCTCGCAGATCGGCCTGCCCGAGGTGACCCTCGGCCTGCTGCCCGCCGGTGGCGGCATCATCCGCACCGTGCGCATGCTCGGCCTGCAGAACGCCCTCATGCAGGTGCTGCTGCAGGGCCAGCGCAACAAGCCGGCCAAGGCCAAGGAGATCGGCCTGGTCGACGAGCTGGTCGGCTCGATCGAGGAGCTGGTGCCCGCCGCCAAGGCGTGGATCAAGGCCAACCCCGACGCCGGTGTGCAGCCGTGGGACAAGAAGGGCTTCAAGATCCCCGGCGGCACCCCCGCCAGCCCCGGCTTCGCGGCCAACCTGCCCGCCTTCCCGGCCAACCTGCGCAAGCAGCTCAAGGGCGCCAACATGCCCGCCCCGCGCGCCATCATGGCGGCCGCGGTGGAGGGTTCGCAGGTCGACATCGACAACGCGTCGCTGATCGAGTCGCGCTACTTCGTGCACCTGCTCACCGGCCCGGTCGCGAAGAACATGATCCAGGCGTTCTTCTTCGACCTACAGGCGATCAACAACGGCGGTTCGCGTCCCAAGGACGTGCCCAAGCGGGAGATCAAGAAGGTCGGCGTGCTCGGCGCGGGCATGATGGGCGCGGGCATCGCCTACGTCTCGGCCAAGGCCGGCTACGAGGTCGTGCTCAAGGACGTCTCGCTGGAGGCGGCCGAGCGCGGCAAGGGCTACTCGGAGAAGATCGAGGCCAAGGCCCTCTCCCGCGGCAAGACCACCGAGGAGAAGTCCAAGGCGCTGCTGGACCGGATCAAGCCGACCGCGGACGCGGCCGACTTCGCCGGTGTCGACTTCGTCATCGAGGCCGTCTTCGAGAACACCGAGCTCAAGCACAAGGTGTTCCAGGAGATCGAGGACATCGTCACCCCCGACGCCCTGCTGGGCTCCAACACCTCCACCCTGCCGATCACCGGTCTGGCGACCGGCGTGAAGCGCCAGGAGGACTTCATCGGCATCCACTTCTTCTCGCCGGTCGACAAGATGCCGCTGGTGGAGATCATCAAGGGTGAGAAGACCTCCGACGAGGCGCTGGCCCGGGTGTACGACTACACCCTCGCCATCAAGAAGACCCCGATCGTCGTCAACGACAGCCGTGGCTTCTTCACCTCGCGCGTGATCGGCACCTTCGTCAACGAGGCGATCGCCATGCTGGGCGAGGGCATCGAGCCCGCGACCATCGAGCAGGCCGGTTCGCAGGCGGGCTACCCGGCGCCGCCGCTGCAGCTGTCCGACGAGCTCAACATGAAGCTCATGCTCAAGATCGCCAAGGAGACCGAGGAAGCGATCAAGGCGGGCGACACCAAGCTGGGCACCGAGCGGCACCCGGCCATCGACGTCATCGAGTGGATGGTCGGCGAGGGTCGTCCGGGCCGCCTGGAGAAGGCCGGCTTCTACGAGTACGACGAGAACGGCAAGCGCCTCGGCCTGTGGCAGGGCCTGCGCGAGCACTTCAAGACCACCGCCGGTTTCGACGTGCCGTTGCAGGATCTGATCGACCGCATGCTGTTCGCGGAGGCGATCGAGACCCAGAAGTGCTTCGACGAGGGTGTGCTGGAGACCACCGCCGACGCCAACATCGGCTCGATCTTCGGCATCGGCTTCCCGGCCTGGACCGGTGGTGTGCACCAGTTCATCGTCGGCTACCCGGGCGGCCAGGAGGCCTTCGTGGCCCGCGCGGACGAGCTGGCCGAGAAGTACGGCCAGCGCTTCCAGGTGCCCGCGTCGCTGCGTAAGTAGGTCGTCGCGCCGGTAGGCACAGAGCCCGCCACCGTGTTCCGGTGGCGGGCTCTTCGCTGTCTCCGGCGGCGCGCGACCCGCGTGTGGAACTCCACCAAACCGCGACCCTGCCGCGCTACGTTGGAGATGCGCAGGCAATTCGGGCTCGCGGCGGCTGCCCCGGGTCCGACGTCGTCGGCACGAGGTGGTCAAGGTGAAGCGTCAGTCGCGTTCGGCAGGTTCCGAACCCGAAGCCGCCCAGGACGATTCGAGCGACCGGGAGGCCGATGCCGGTCGCGCCGACGCCGCGCCCGCGGGCAGGCACAACGAACCGACCCAGCGCAACGAACCGATCGGTATCGCCGACGAACTGGAGGCCGCCGGACTGTCCGGTGCGGTGGAGATCGGCCGCGGTGGTTTCGGCGTGGTGTATCGGTGCCTGCAGACCGCACTGGAGCGCGTCGTCGCGGTCAAGGTGCTCCCACCGGACATGGACGCCGAGAGCCGCGAGCGGTTCCTGCGCGAGGAGCAGGCGATGGGCAGGCTCTCCGGCCACCCGAACATCGTCGACATTCTGCAGGTCGATGTCACCGCCAGCGGGTTGCCGTTCATCGTGATGCCCTACTGCACGCACGGTTCGCTCGAACAACTCATCCACGAGCAGGGGCCGCTGGGTTGGGCCGACACGCTGCGCGTCGGGGTGAAGCTGGCGGGAGCCATCGAGAGCGCGCACCGCGCGCAGATCCTGCACCGCGACGTCAAACCGGGCAACGTGCTGCTCAGCAGTTACGGCGAACCGCAGCTCACCGATTTCGGGATCGCGCGTATACCGGGCGGTTTCCGCACCTCGAGCAGCATGATCACCGGCTCGCCCGCCTTCACCGCGCCCGAGGTGCTCAAGGGCGAGGAACCGACCGTGCGCTCGGACGTCTACGGACTGGGCGCGACGCTGTTCGCGCTGCTCACCGGGCACGCCGCGTTCGAGCGGCAGGCCGGGGAGAAGGTGGTGGCGCAGTTCCTGCGGATCACCACCCAGCCGGTGCCCGACCTGCGTGAGCAGGACATTCCGGCGCCGGTGGCCGAGGCGATCGAGCGGGCCATGTCGCCGGATCCGCAGCAGCGGCCGGAGTCGGCGTTCGAGTTCGGGGAGATGCTGCGCGCGGCCCAGCGCGCGCTCGGGCAGCTGCCCGACGAGATGGCGTTGCTGGATACCGCGGTGCTGCTCGACGACCTGGGTGAGGTACGGGCGACCGAACCCCATCCCTCGATCCGGACCCAGTTCTCCACCCGGGCCAGGCCGTCGGTGACGGCGCGGCGCAGCTGGCCGTTGACGCTGCGGCCGAACGTCTCCCAACATCCGCCGGGCGCCACCAGCACCACCCCGCCGCCGACCGCGGCCACCAAGTTCCGGCCGCCCACGCCGGCCAGGGCGCCGGTGCCGCGCCCGCGCCTGCTGGACGTGCTGCGGGCGGGCGGGCGGCGCAGGTTGGCGTTGATCCACGCGCCCGCGGGGTTCGGCAAGAGCACCGTCGCCGCGCAGTGGCGGGCCGAGCTGACCGACCAGGGTGTCCCGGTGGCCTGGATCGGGCTGGACCACGACGACGACAACGAGGTGTGGTTCCTGGCGCACCTGTTGCAGGCCATCCACCGGGTGCGGCCGGCCATCGGCGCGGGTCTGGACCAGGCGCTCGAGGAACGCCCCGCCGACGCGGTGGCCTTCGTGATCAGCACGCTGATCGACGAGGTGCACGCGGGCGGGGAGACGATCGTGGTGGTGATCGAGGACTGGCATCGCATCACCGATCCCGGCGCCCACCGCGCGATGGCGGCGCTGCTGGACAACGGCTGCCATCACCTGCGGTTCGTGGTGACCAGCCGGGACCAGTCCGGGCTGCCGGTGAACTCGATGCGGGTGCACGACGAGCTGGTGGAGATCGGTTCGGCGCAGCTGCGGCTGACCCGCGCCGAGACCGGGCAGATCCTGGTGGAACGCAACGGCTTCGAGCTCACCGACAAGCAGGTCGAGCAGATCCACCGGGTGACCGACGGCTGGCCGGCCGCGGTGCAGCTGGTCAGCCTGGCGTTGCGCGGCAACCCCGACCCGCAGCGGCTGATCTCCGCGCTGCCCGAAGGCGGCCACGGTATTCGCGAGTATCTGGCCGAGAACGTCCTGGACACGCTCGAACCGCGGATGCTGGACTTCCTCACCGCGATCTCGGTGACCGAGCGGGTCAACGCCTCGCTGGCGGCGGCGTTGTCCGAGGACAGTGAGGCCGAGCTGCTGCTGGCGCAGGCCGAGCAGCGCGAGCTGTTCCTGCGCCGCATCGAACACGACCCCGAGTGGTACCGGATGCAGCCGTTGTTCGCCGAGCACCTGCGCGCCCGGCTCGAGCGCACCGACGCGGCGAAGCTGCGGGCGCTGCACCGCAAGGCGTCCCGCTGGTACGCCGAGCACCAGTTCCTGCGCAAATCGGTGGACCACGCGCTCGCCGCCACCGATCTCAAGCTGGCGCTGGATCTCGTCGAGGGCGGCGGCATGGATCTCATCGACGGCTCCCGGCTGGCCACGCTGCTCGGCACCGTCTCGAAACTGCCGGTGCAGCAGGTGACCTCGCGCTCCAAGTTGCTGATGGCGGTGGCCAGGGCGAATGTCAACCTGCAGCAGTCCGGCGCGGCCCGCAGCGCCCTCGGCAAGCTCACCAACATGCTGCCCGGCGGCAGCGGCGAGGACGAGACGAACCGGCAACGCTGCGAGGCCGCGGTGCTCGCGGCGGCCGACGCGGTGACCCGTGATCAGACCGACGGCGTGCTCGACCAGGTGGCCGACTGCCTGGACAATCCCGACGACCTGCCCGCCTGGACCGTCTCCACCGCGGCGAACGTGGTCTCCTACGTGCGGTTGTGCACGTTCGACTTCGACGGTGCGCGGCAGATCCAGGAGTGGGCCCAGCCCTATCACGAGAAGTCCAAGGATCCGCTGGGGACGGTGTTCGGATTGTGCGCGCAGGGCGCGGCCGCCTACGAACAGCTCGACATCCCCGGGGCGAACGACTATTTCGAGCGGGCGTGGGAGGTCGCGCACAGCCGGGCGGGTCCGCGTTCCCACGGCGTGCGGGTGGCTTCGGCGATGCTGGGCGAGTTGACGTACCGGGCGGGTGATCTCGCCACCGCGGACCGGTTGCTCGACGAGAGCCACCAGTTGGTGACCCGGGTCGGCACCGTCGACTTCCTGTTGGCGACCTTCGTGACCGGCGCGCGGGTCAAGGCCGTGCGCGGTGATCTCGCGACGGCGGCGGCGCGGCTCGAGGAGGGCGAGCGCATCGCCCGCGAATACGAGCTGCCCCGCCTCGCCGCGCACGTGCGCGCCGAACGGCTGCGCCTCGGACTTCCGGTGGAGCCCGCGACCGAGAGCGGGCCGGGGCCCGGCCTGCGCCGGGCCACCGGGGTGGCGGCGCTGATCGCCGAGGCCGAGGAGACCGCGGCCGTGCGCGCGATGCTGGCCGCGCGCCCCTCGCACACCGACGACGCGCCGGTGCGGCGAGCCCGCGCGCTCTACGGGCGCACCACCGAGCAGGGTCGCCCGCGCGCCGAACTCGACACCGCGCTGCTGCTGGCCGAGACCCTGGCCGCGTCGGGCTGGGTGGGGGAGGCCACGGCCATGCTCGTGCCCGCCGCCCAGGTGTGCGCGCGGCTGGGCTGGCCACGGCCGCTGCTCGACGCGGGACCCCGCGTGGTCGCGATCCTGCGGGTACTGCGCGGTGAACTGCACCTGAGCCCCGAGAACGCGGATGAGACGCGACTCCCCACCCACTTCCTCGACGAGGTGCTCGGCTGAACGGGTCAGCGGCCGGAGGCGGTAGCGCCTTTCGCTAGGGCTTCCACCAGGGGCGCAGCGGCACCGTCCAGTCGCCGTCGGCGGGCAGCTTGACGCCGAGTACCTGGTGCAGCTGCACGACATTGCGCTGGAAGCCCAGCCGCGAACCGGCCATGTACAGGCCCCACACCTTGGCGGTGCCCTCGCCGACCTCGGCGACGCAGGCGTCCCAGTTGGCGACCAGGTTCTTGCACCATTCGTGCAGCGTGAGCGCGTAGTGCTCGCGCAGGTTCTCCTCGTGCAGCACCTCGAGTCCGACGTTCTGGATGTCGGAGATGATGCGCCCGGAGCCGATCAGTTCGCCGTCGGGGAAGACGTAGCGGTCGATGAAGTCACCGGCCTTGGTGCTGCGGGTGTTGTCCGGGCGGGTGATGCAGTGGTTGAGGAACAGGCCGCCGTCGCGCAGCTTGCTCTTGATGTAGCCGAAATAGAACGGGTAGTTGTGCACGCCGATGTGTTCGGTGAGCCCGATCGAGGACACCGCGTCGAAATCGGTCTCCGGCACGTCGCGGTAGTCGCAGTGGCGCACCTCGGCCAGGTCGCCCAGGCCCTCCTCGGCGATCTTCTTCTGCGCCCAGTCGGCCTGCTCGGCCGACAGCGTCGCGCCGATCACGCGCACCCCGCGCCGGGCGGCATAGCGCACCATGCCGCCCCAGCCGCAGCCGATGTCGAGCAGCCGGTCGCCTTCCTTCAGCCGCAGCTTGTCGAAGATCAGCCGGTACTTGTTCTCCTGCGCCTGCTCCAGGGTCCAGTTCTCGTCGCCGTAGACCGCGCAGGTGTAGGTCATCGAGGGGCCGAGCACGTACTCGTAGAAGGTGTTCGAGACGTCGTAGTGGTGGTGGATCGCCTCGGCGTCGCGGCCCTTGGTGTGCCGCAGGCCCTCGAAGGCGATGCGGCGCCAGCGCGGCAGGGTCTCCTGCGGCGGCGGCGCGACCGGCTTGAGCCGCTCCCAGCCCAGCGAGCGGGCGATGGTCACCAGCGCCAGCGCCGAGGGCCGCCGGAACTTCATGTTCTGCAGGGCCTTCAGCGCCTCGTACGGGTCGCCCGGGTGGACCCCGCCCGCGGTCATGTCGCCGGAGATGTAGGCGCGCGCCATACCGAGGTCGCCCGGCGCGGTCGCCAGGTAGTTGATGCCGCGCGGGGTGCGGATGTCGAGGGAATACCGCGAATCGGCGGGTCCGGTCGAGCTGCCGTCGTAGGCGGTCAGCCGGATCGGGACCTCGCCGTCGATCAGGGTCTCGAAGATCTCGGCAATGCTGAGCTTGGTACCGAGATCCGCGAAGACGTCGGAACGGTCCTTGAATGTCGTCATTTGCGTTGCACCGCCTTCGAATACAAATCCAGCAGGCGCTGGTCCGGGTCGTAGCGTTTCTTCAGTTCGGTGTAGCTGTCGCCGCCGTACAGTGCCGCGAACTCATCCTTGTCGTAATACGAATCCGAGTACAGCGATTTGTGCCCGTCGAACTCGGTCACGGTGCGTTCGATCGCGCGGTTGGCCGCGCCCTCGGGTTGGCCGGGGACGGTGGGTACCGCCGACCAGAATCCGACGTTCACGTAGGTGCGGTCGCGCTCGAGCGGGTACAGGGGCCAGGCTCGCGTGCCGGCCGCCCCCGCGCCGGACACCGCCGGACCCTCGGCGCGCAGCCGCAACGGGCACAGCCAGATCGGCTCGATCGGGATCTCACGCAGGAACCACGACACGAAGTCGGCGGTGCGCTCCACCGGCACCTCGATGTCCTGCACCACCCGCTCGCGCGGCGGGTTGCCCTTGCGCGCCTCGATCTTGTCGCCGATGTGGTACTTGTGGTCGAGCGCGACCAGCTTCCAGTAGAAGCTGCTGCGCCGGTACCGCTTCGGCCAGAACCGGCGGATCTTCGGGTTCTGGGTGCCGAAGGCGCGCGAGCACCAGAACCAGTCGGTGTCCCAGCGCCACAGGTAGTCGTGGACGGTCAGCCGGTCCCGTTTCGGGTGCGGCGAGTCGTGCTGGATGGAGCGGTAGTAGATGTCCATCCCGGTGTAGTCGCTGACCGGGCCCGGTTCGTCGGTCTGCCTGCCCAGGGTCAGGTAGCTCTCGGTGGCGGTGAACACCACGCCGTCGAGGTAGTCGACGCGCTCGCCGTCGTAGCTGCGGTCCTCGACGACGGCGGCGATGGCGGCCTCGAGCTCGCGCAGGTCGTGGAAGCGCACGTGCCGCAGCGCCACGTAGGGCGGCACCGGCTCCAGTTCGATCTTCAGCCGGACGGTGTAGCCGAGGGTGCCGTAGGAGTTCGGGAAGCCGCGGAACAGGTCGGCGTGCTCGCCGTCCGGTGTCACGGTGAGGATCTCGCCCGCGCCGGTGAGCACGTCCATCTCCAGCACGGACTCGTGCGGCAGGCCGTTGCGGAAGGAGGTGGACTCGATGCCGAGCCCGGTCACCGCGCCACCCAGGGTGATGGTTTTGAGTTGCGGCACCACCAGCGGCGCCAGCCCGTAGGGGAGGGTGGTCGCGACCAGATCCTCGTAGGTGGTCATGCCCGCCACGTCGGCGGTGCGTGCCTCCGGGTCCACGGCGATGACCCGCGTCAGGCCGGAGACGTCCAGTCCGGGCGCCGGGTTCGCGGCCCTGGCCCGGAACAGGTTGGAGGTCTTCTTCGCCAGGCGCACGGTGGCCTCGGGCGGGATGGCGCGGTAACTCGCCAGAAGGCGGTCCACACCCGCTCGATGCGCGGCATACCCTGATTCGCGTGCGGCCGGAGTGTGACCGGCCTTCCCCAGACTCACTGCCACCCCTCGACGCTAGTACTCCCGTCGCGGGCGGGCCACCACGAGGTACCCGGCCGGGGAGAAATGTCACGGAGATGTTGCATCGGGAATACCCGGTGGTCACGGCGACAGTGCGAGGGTGAGGTCCCGTTCTGCCGTGCGGCAGGGCAGGATTGGTGTCGTCGAGACATCGCACCCGGACAAGGAGCTCATTGTGGGACAGGTCAGCGCCAGCAGTTCGATCACCGTTGCGGCCGATCCGAAGCGCGCGCTCGAGGCCATCGCGGACTACGAGACGGTGCGCCCGCGCATCCTCTCCGCGCACTACCGCGACTACAAGGTCGTCGAGGGCGGCAAGGGCGCGGGCACCGTGGCCGAATGGACGCTGCAGGCCACCCAGAAGCGCGCCCGGAACGTGCGGGCGGTCGTCTCGGTCTCCGATTCCATCGTGACCGAGCGCGACGCCAACTCCTCCCTGGTCAACACCTGGACCGTCACGCCGGAGGGCGCGGGCGCACGGGTCACGCTGCGCACCGCCTGGCAGGGCGCGGGCGGGGTGTCGGGCATCTTCGAGGGCATCTTCGCCCCGCTCGGCCTGAAGAAGATCCAGGCCGAGGTGCTGGAGAACCTGAAGCGCGAACTGGGCTGAGCCGCCCACCCGCGGCGGCTATTCGGCGGCGATGTCGAAGAGGTTGCCTTCGGGGTCGGCCAGGGTCGTCCACCGGATGCCGTATTCGTCGAATTCGCCGCGGTGCTCGGCGCCCAGCGCCAGCGCCCGGTCGACCTGGGCCTGCCGGTCGTCGGCGTGCAGGTCGAGATGGATGACGTTCTTGCCGGGCGTCCGGTCGGGCACCTGGATGAACATCAGCGCCTGACCGCCGGAGCCGCGCCCGATCGAGGCGAAGTACTGGTTGGCCTCGGGATCGACCGGGCGGTCGAGCAATTCGCTCCAGAATCCGGCCAGCTTCGCGGCGTCGGTGCAGTCGAAGGTGACGGCGGCGATGGACAGCGACATGGGTTTCTCCTCGATGGTGGGTCGGGTTCACGACCTGCTGACGGGCCAGCAGACCTCGGTGCGGTAGTCCTCGGGGTCGGGGGTGTCGCCGGGGCCGACGAGGTAGATCTCGCGGACCGGCTCGGGCAGTGCCCGGTCGTGTTCGGCGACGTGGCTGCCGAGCGCGCCGTAGGTGCGGTCGAAGTCCTCGAACGGGCCGCGGTGCACGGCGATCGCGACGTGGCGGGCGGGCAGGTCGAGCATCGTCAGCCCGTGCGGCGGGTCGAGCGCGAGCGCCGGGGCGATCGGCACGAACGCGGTCACCTCGCCGGCGTCCTCGGCGAAGAACTCCAGCGCGTAGGTGGCGCCGGCCGGCCCGGCGGGGGCGACGCCGACGCCCGCGAGCGCCGCGTACAGGCGCGGGAAGGCCGCGGCGCACCACAGGTCGATGTCGTCCTTGCTCACCACCTCGCGCAGCGCCAGCGCCCGGACCGCGGGCAGTTCGCGGTACTCGACGGGCAACGGGTCGGCGGGGGTCAGCAGCGCCCGCAGCGAGGCCACCACCTGGGCGGTGCGCCGCAGTTCGGCTTCCATCCTGGCCAGGTGGGCGCGCAGGGTGGCGTCGCGGGCGGCGGTGTCGGGGGCGGCGAGCACGGCGCGGATCTCCGGCAGCGGCATGTCGAGCTCGCGGAGCCTGCGGATCAGGTGCGCCCGGTCCACCTGGTCGGTGCCGTAGCGGCGGTAGCCGGTGTCCCGGTCGACCTCGGCGGGGGCGAGCAGGCCGATGTCGTGGTAGTACCGCAGCGTCTTCACGCTCAGGTGCGAGAGCCGGGCGAACTCACCGATGGTGACGGTCGCTGTCATGGGGACCAGCGAACACCCTCCAGCACGGGGAGAGTCAAGCCGCCGCGCTGCCCCGGGCTCAGTTCGCCAGCGCGAAGGTCAGCAGCAGCGTGGTCTGGAAGAAGCCCCGCCACCACGAGTACCCGAGCCACACACCGGGGGTGACCTCGCGGATCTCGTCGTAGAGCGGCGGGGTCGGCGAGGGGTTGTAGTTCAGCGCCCATGCCTCTTCGCCGTCCATCAGCGACGGTGCCCGGTAGACGTCGGCGCGCCAGGCCTCCAGGCCCGCGCCGGTCACCCGGTTCATCAGGAAGCCGCCGTCGGGCCCGGTGTAGAAGGTCTTGCCGACCCAGAAGGCGGGCGCGATCCCCTGCACGTAGACCGGGCGGACCACCCAACCGTTGGTGACACCCATCGGCACCGCGCCCGCGGGCGCGTCCCGGAAGATGGCGTCCTGCTGTTCCGGCGAGCAGCGCAGACGTAGCGAATCCAGGGTCGCCGCCTTGTTGTCCGGGTACAACACACAACCGCCGCCGTAGTCGGCGGCGACGGTACGGACATCGGCGTCGGCGGCGGCGTTCGCGGCGCCGAGGAACAGGGCGGGCAGGCTCAGCGCGAGGGCGAGCACGCCACGGAAGAGAAGTCGGTTAGCGCTCATTGCTGTCTCCAGAATTCACCGCACCGGGTCCCGACCCGGTTCCGAGCGTATGCCCGCACGGGTGCGCCACAAACGGGGTTCGGCGGCGACTACGCTGAACCGTGACAATCCCGCCAGAGAGGACGTGCCGTGCAGCCCGGTGGTCAGTTCGACATGCAGCAGTTGCTCGCCCAGGCCCAGCAGATGCAGGAGGCGGTGATGCAGGCGCAGGCCGAGATCGCCGCCACCGAGGTCGAGGGCCAGGCCGGTGGTGGGCTGGTGAAGGCCACCATCAAGGCCACCGGTGAGGTGCAGGCGCTGACCATCGACCCGAAGGTCGTCGACCCCGAGGACGTGGAGGGCCTGCAGGATCTGGTCATCGGCGCGATCAACGACGCGATGGCCCGGGCCCAGCAGTTGGCCGCCGAGCGCCTCGGCCCGCTCGCGGGCGGCGGTTCGATGCCGGGCCTGCCCGGTTTCTGAGCGAGGACGCCGCGGTTGTACGAAGGGCCGGTACAGGATCTGATCGACGAGTTGGGCAAGCTGCCCGGCGTCGGTCCCAAGAGCGCGCAGCGCATCGCCTTCCACCTGTTGCAGGTCGAGCCACCGGAGATCGACCGGTTGCAGGCGGCATTGCAGAAGGTCCGTGACGGGGTGCAGTTCTGCGTGGTGTGCGGCACCGTCTCCGACGGCGAGCTGTGCCGCATCTGCGCCGACCCGCGCCGCGACCGGACCATGATCTGCGTCGTCGAAGAGCCGAAGGACGTCCAGGCCATCGAGCGGACGCGCGAGTTCCGCGGCCGCTATCACGTGCTCGGCGGCGCGCTCGACCCGCTCAGCGGTGTCGGCCCCGATCAGCTGCGCATCCGGGAGTTGCTGGCGCGCATCGGTAATCAGGACGACGGGGTCGACGTCGCCGAGGTCATCATCGCCACCGACCCCAACACCGAGGGCGAGGCCACGGCGACCTACCTGGTGCGCATGTTGCGCGATTTCCCGGGGCTGACCGTGACCCGGCTGGCGTCGGGCTTGCCGATGGGCGGTGACCTGGAGTTCGCCGACGAACTGACGCTCGGCCGCGCGCTGTCCGGGCGTCGCGCGCTCTAGTCGGCGCGGTGTTGCCGGTCGGCACCGCACCGTAGGCGGGCGCTGCACCGTGGGCGGCGTTGTGCCGTGGGCGGGCGCTGTGCTGTGGGCGGGCGCTGTGCGGTGGGCGGGTGTTGCCCCGTGGGCCGGAGTGCTCAGTCGATGCGGGTCAGCAGGTCGCGCTCGCGCACCTGCGTCAGCGACAGCGTCTTGTAGCCGTAGTCGTCGAACAGCACGGTCAGGTGGTCCTCGTGTGCCGAAAGGACCACGCCCGCACCCCATTCCGGGTGCGTGACCCTGGCATCGGCCGGGAAGTCGGCGGCCTCGCCGGTACGTCGCTCGGCCGTGCCGGCCGCACAGGTGTCGCAGTTGCCGCACCGCTGCGGCAGCCGTTCCCCGAAGTACTCGAGCAGGAAGCGGCGGCGGCAGTCGGTGGTCTCGGCGTAGCCGCGCAGCATGTCCAGTCGGGAGCGGATCAGGGTTTCGTGCGCGTCGGCCGCCCGGTGGGCCTGGTCGGCGGCCTCGTCGGGGGTGAGGTCGGTCGTGAAGCCGAGCCGGCCGTCGGCGGTGGTGGTGAGCGCGCCGATCTGTTCGAGCAGGTTGATCGCCCGGGTGCGGCGGGCGGGCGGTGCGTCGACCGCCTCGGCCAGTCGGCGCGGCGGCAGGGGGTGGCGCGCGAGGGCGCGCGCGACCGCCTCCAGCGTGTCGGCGGGCGGCTTGTTGGTGGTGAGGAACCGCTGCAAGCTCAAATCCTCGGGGCGGTAGTACAACTCGACGCGCGCCGGTTCGCCGTCGCGTCCGGCTCGCCCGATCTGCTGGTAGTAGGAGTCCAGCGAATCCGGCACCGAGGCGTGCACGACGAACCGGACGCCGGGCTTGTCGATCCCCATGCCGAAGGCCGAGGTGGCCACCACCACGTCGACGGTGTCGGCGAGGAAGTCCTGATGCACCCGCTCGCGGTCGGCCGCCTTCATGCCCGCGTGGTAGCGGGCGGTACGGACGCCGGTGCCGGCCAGGTCGCGGGCGAACCGGTCGGCGCCGCTGCGGCTGGCGGTGTACACCAGGCCGCATCGGTTCTCGGCGGCCAGCTCACCCACCCGGGCGAGCGCGGCCGCGTGCTTGTCGGCCTCGGAGGTGAACCGGTGCGCGGCCAGAAACAGGTTCGGCCGGTCGAAGGAGGTGACCACCTCCCGGTGGTCGCGCATGCCAAGCCGCTCGACGATGTCGCGGCGCACCGGGGCCGCCGCGGTCGCGGTCAACGCGATCACCCGCGGGCCGCCCAGGCGCTCGCGCACCTCGCCCAACCGCAGGTAGTCGGGCCGGAAGTCGTGGCCCCAGGCCGAGATACAGTGCGCCTCGTCCACCGCGAACAGGGCGACACCGAGGTCGGCGAGTGCGTCGACGACCTCCGGCTTGGCCAGCTGTTCGGGGGAGAGGAACACATAGCGGGCGTCGCCGCGGCGCAGCGCCGCCCACGCCTCGCGCCGCGCCCGGCCGCGCTGGGCCGAGTTCAGCGCCACGGCGGGCGGCGCATCGGTCTCCTCGATGCCCTCCATCTGATCGTGCTGCAACGCGATCAGCGGCGACACCACCACCGTCGGCCCGTCCAGCAGCAGCGCGGGCACCTGGTAGATCGCGGACTTGCCACCGCCGCTGGGCAGCACGGCCAGCACGTCGTGCCCGGCCAGCACCAGCTCCATGGCGCGCAGTTGCTCGTCGTAGAGGTGGGGCAATCCGAAGGTCTGTTCGGCGATCCGGCGCAGGCGCGCGGCCGTCGTCATCGAACGCCGCCCGGCTGTGCGCGAACGGTGGTCGGTCGGGCGGTGGGCACGGGTGACGCGATATCGGGCATGTCCGGCGCGTAGCCGGAATCAGCGCCGGGAAACCGGATCGGCGACCGCCGGGACGGTCCAGCGGGCGAGCAGGACGGTGGCGTCGTCCTGGAGGGTGCCGCGCTGGTGGGTGGGGACGGCATTGATGAGCCGGCGGGCGGTCTCCGGCGGCGGGTGGCCCGACGCCGCCTCGCGCCGCAGGAAGTCGAACAGGCGGGTCTCGCCGAAGAAGGCGCCATCCGGATCACGGGCCTCGGTGATGCCGTCGGTGTAGAGCAGCAGCCAGTCCTGCGGTTGCAGCACCTCCTCACCGACGGTGAGATCACCGCTGCCCAGGCCGAGCGGCATCCGGCGCCCACCCGGCAGCGGTTTGACCATCTTGCCGCCGCGCATGATCATCGGCTCCGGGTGCCCGGCGTTGATGTAGCGCAACCGCCCGGTGCCCAGGTCCAGCTCGGCGAGCACGGCGGTGGCGAACTTGCTGTTGCCGAACTGGGTGGCGATCGCCTCATCGATGACGCGCGCCTGCTCGAACAGGCCGTGGCCCGCGCGGCGGACGCTGCGGTAGGCGGCCAGCGCGGTGGCCGCGATCAGGCCGCTCTGGGCGTCATGACCCACCGCGTCCAGCACGATCAGTTGCGCGGTGGTGCCGGACAGCGCGTAGTCGAAGGCGTCACCGTTGAGGTCGTGCCTGGGCTCCACCACGCCGGCGATCACGAAGCCGTCCACCACCGCGGTCAACGGCGGCAGCATCGACCAGATCAGCTCGGCGTTGGGGCTGCGGACCGCGCGCAACCGGACCCGCTCCAGACCGTCTCCGTATCCCGTCATCACCGAGACGAGGTGACCGATCAGCTTCGACACCCACCCGCATTGCGCTCGCAGCCGCGGGTCGGCCAGATCCTCGGGGTCGGCGACCTGGATGTCGAGCACCCCGACCCGCTCGTTGCCGTCCAGCAGCGGCATCCACAGCCGCGGGAGGTCGGGCGCGTAGGACGGTAGGGTCTGCACGAAACGGAAGGCCCGGCCCGCCAGGGTGGTGTCGATGTCGTATCCGGAATCCCCGCCCGGCTCGTCGGCGCGGAGCAATCGTCGCTGGCCGTAATCGATCAAGTACATCTCGATGTGCACGCCCAGTGCCCGGCCCGCGGCGGCGGCGAGGGTGGGCAGTCGCTCGGGCGGCGCCCCGTGGGCGCCCTCGAGAAGCTCGACCAGTGCCGACAACGGACCACCGGTGGGCTCGGACTCGCGCAGGGTCCGGCTGTAGGTGGCGCGTTTGGTGCGCGACCGCCGGTCCAGGTGTTCGTTGACGACCTGGGCGAGAATGTCGCGATCGAGCGCGGGCAGGCTGTCGCCACCGCGCACGTAGGCGTTGATCTGCGGGAAACCGAGCGTGCCGCTCAGCGCGAAATACTCCAGCCAGAGCTCCTCCATGCTCAGCTGGGCGCCTTTCAAGGCGAGCACGAGGCTGTGCCGCTGCTCACGGGCGCGGTCCGCGGCGTCGTGGGCTGGCCGGTCGGTCATCGACGTGGTCTCCGGTCACCGTCGACGGGGCACGGTCGACATCGCCACCCGTTCCGCGACCCGCCGCACCGGGACGTTCTGGTTGCGGGCGGTACTCGCCAGGATCAGGAAGGCGCCCCGTTCGTCGACCCGGTCCCTGGCCATGATGATGCCCTTGGCCAGATTGATCACGTCCCGCCCCCGCAGGCTCTCGGCGATCAACCCGCTGACACGTTCGGCGTCGTCGGCCGCGCGCATGTGCGCCAGCAGCATGGCGGCCTGGGAGGAGAACATCGACAGCAGATGTTCCTCGCGCTGCCCGCAGATGCCGGGCCGCGCACCGTAGATCTTGATCGCGCCCAGGGCCTGCGTACCCGCCACCAGCGGTGCGCTCAGCGACGACGCCAAACCCAGCCGCGCCGCCCGCCGCGACCACTCCGGCCAGCGCTGATCGGTCCCGAAGTCGTCGACGCGCACCACCACTCGGTCGGCCCACGCGGTCAGGCACGGGCCCGCGCCGAGTTGGTATTGCAGGCTGTCGGCCTCTTCGACGACCTCACCGGTCGCGGCCGCGGTCATCCGCGCGCCGCTGCCGTCCAGCATGCTGATCCCGGCGCCCGACGTGGGCGCCACCATCTCCGTCGCCAGCGAGGTGATCAGTTTCAGCGCCGTGCCCGCCGTGCCCGCGGTCAGGAAGAACCCCGACATCCGCGCGAAGGCAGCGACGAGTTGATCCACGGCGGGTTGAGCTTGCACCGCATCTGCGATCGTTCCGGTCACGGGTGCGGAGCGGGACTCCGGGGCCATGTCGACACCTTCCGTTCGCACCGGCACTGTCCTGGCATCGCAGTACCCAGGAATCCGTCCGATACGCCGACCGAGTGTGCGGGGACCGCCCAGCTCAGAACTCGACCCGTACCCAGGGCTGCGCCGCCACCGCCGCGTGGTCGCCGCTGGTCCACGACCAGATCAGGGCCGACACCTCGGCCGGGGTGGTGAGGGTGATGCCGAAATGGCGGTCCGGGCCGCCGTTGCGGTACTCGACGGTGAACTCCTCGGCCCCGCCCCGATAGGTCTGGATGTAGTGGTGCGGCGCCCGCTCCACGATGAGATACGGATTGGGGTCGGCCAGTTCCGGGACCCACTGCCGGACAAGGGCTTCGGTGAGGTACGGGAACTCGCCCGCGCCGCCGTGGGTGACCGTCACCGGGACGTGGCCCGCGGGATCGAGCAACCAGGCCAGCTGCGGATCGTAGACGGCGTAGCCGCGCGGAGTGGCGAGTTCGAACAGCAGCGCCCGCACGTGGCCGATCGCGTCGTACGGGCAGGCCACGTGCAGCACGTCGCCGGTGGGGCCGCCGCCCACCTCGGCGTTGTCGGCGAGGAAGGCATCCTCCTCCGGCAGCGCCGCGTTGCGTTCGTTGATCTGCCCGGCCATCGCCGCCACCGCCGCCGACTGCGGCAGGCCCCGCTGCGCCGTCAGGTAGGCGTCGACCTCGGACAGCGTCGTCGCGGCCCCCGAGGGCAGCAGCACGTGGTCGTAGTTCACCAGGCCAGCCTACGGGCGGGCGGGTGGTGCTCCGCCGCGGCCTGCGTGGTGACGCTTCGCCACCGCCTGCGTGGTGACGCTTCGCTGCCGCCTCCGGCCGCTGACCCGCTCAGGCGGTGCGCCGGACTTCGGTGGCCGCGCAGGCGCAGCCGCCCGCGATGTCGCCGCAGTCGACGACGAAGGTGTGCCGCGCGTGGTCGAGGTCGAAGCAGTCCGGCTCGGTGCACTCCTCGACCCGGCTCACGTGCACGATCAGCGTGCCGTGGCAGTGATCCACCGCGGTGTCGCAGGACCGGCAGCCCGGTGTGCGCATATGCCCTCCTGACGAGCGTCGATGATTCGGTCTTACACCGTGCTTACCCGGATGGGGGGACGCCGTTGGCGTGTCGTTCCCTCCGGGCGGATCCCATCACACCACGGCCCACCGACACCCGGCCCGACGCGGACGGTGTGGACGGAGACCGCGGCGCGCGGCGCGGGCCTGACGCCGGTGACGGCCGATCCGTGGTGCCGTCGACTGGGGCGGTGGGCCTGCCGGCCCGGTGAGTCAGGCGCGCAGCCGCTCGCGCCGCAGTTGCGTCACTTCGGGCAGGTCGAGCGGCGGCAGGGAGTCGACGCCGAGGGCGCGGCACAGCAGCAGGTCGGCGAGTTCGGGGTTGCGCGCCAGCGCGGGGCCGTGCATGTAGGTGCCGATGACCGAGCCCTGTACCACGCCCTCGCGGCCGTCGCCGACACCGTTGCCGACCCCGCGGGTGACCCGCGCCAGGCCGGTGGCGTCCGGGCCGAGAGTGGTTCCGCCGCGGTGGTTCTCGAAACCGGTGAGCGGTTCGGTGAGGCCGGGCACGGTGGGGGCGGTGACGACTTCGCCGATGGCGCGCTTGTCCTGGGGGGCGGTGGTCACGTCGATCAGGCCGACGCCCTCCACACGCTCGCCGGAGGAGGTCTCGTACCAGTTGCCGAGCACCTGGATGGCCGCGCAGATGGCGAGCACCGGCGCGCCTTTCGCGGCGGCCTGCTGCAGGCCGGGGTAGCGGCACAGGTGCCGGGTGGCCAGCCGCTGTGCCGAATCCTCGGCACCGCCGAGGGTGTAGATGTCCAGCGTCTCGGGCACCGGGTCGGTGAGGTTGATCTCCACGATCTCGGCGTCGTACCCGCGCATGCGCAGCCGCTGCCGCAGCACCAGCGCGTTGCCGCCGTCGCCGTAGGTGCCCATCACGTCGGGCAGCACCAGCCCGATCCGTACCGTCGACTCGCCCATCGTCCGTTCCCGCGTCATGCCCGCCGTGCCTCCAGATCGCGGTTGAGGTCACGGAAGGCGGTGTAGTTGGCCAGCACCTCCACCTGCCCGGGCGGGCAGGAGGCGATGGCGCGCAACGGATCCGGCACGGTGGTGTGCGCCACGCCCGCGTAGGTGAGCCGCACCGCCAGGTCGGTGGCGCGCTCGCCCGCGGCCACCACCTGCACGTCCTCGAAATGCTCGAACCGCACGTCCCACAGCCAGGACAGATCCTCGCCGTCGGGGACCTGCCCGTTCACCGCGATCACCAGACCCGAGGCGGAATGGTCGATCATCGACAGCGCCTCCTGCCAGCCCGCCGGGTTCTTCGCCAGCAGCAGCCGCGCCGAATGCGGCCCGACCTGCACGGTCTTGTAGCGTCCGGCGATCTCGCGCACGGTGCCGGTGGCGACCACCGCCTTGGCGGGCTCGGCGCCCAGCGCGACCGCCGCCGCGACCGCCTGCGCCGCGTTGCCCCGGTTGGCCCGGCCGGGCAGCGCCAGATGCAGCGGGTAACGGGTGCCGTCCGGGCCGACCAGTTCCTCGCCCTCCAGCCACCAATCCGGCTGCGGCCGTTCGAAATCGGCACCGGTGCTGCGCCAGTGCGTGCCCTCCCAGACGATCGGCTCGCCGCTGCGCGGGCAACTGGTGGCGTCCATCGCCCAGCCGCTGCCCGCGGCCACCCACACCACATTCGGGTGGTCGTAGGCGATCGAGGTCATCAGCACGTCGTCGCAGTTGGCGACGACGACGGTGTCGGGATGCTTGGCCAGCCCGGCGCGCAGCCTGCGCTCGATCATGTTGATCTCGCCGACCCGGTCGAGCTGGTCGCGGCTGAGATTGAGCAGCACCACCGCCGCCGGCTCGAGCGCGTCGCTGACGTGCGGCAGGTGCAGTTCGTCCACCTCGATCGCGGCCAGCGCCACACCGGGGTGCCTGCTGAGTGCCGCGACGATGCCCGCGTCCATGTTGGCGCCGTCGGCCTGGGTGGCGACCGCGCCGAGCGTGCCGAGCGCGGCCGTGGTCATCCTGGTGGTGGTCGATTTGCCGTTGGTTCCGGTGATCAGCACGGTCCGCCGCCCGCGGCCGAGCTGCGTCATGATCGTCGGGTCGATCTTCAGCGCGATCAGGCCGCCGATCATCGAACCGTTGCCGCGGCCCGCGCGCCGCGACGCCCACGACGCGGCCGCCGCGGCCCGCAGGGCGATCCGCCCGCGTATCGAAAAGTCCGCCACGCAGGCGAGTGTATGTGCGATCGGCGCATCGGGCGCGCGGCGGGTGCGCGCTCGTGCGGTCGGCTCAGGACTGGTAGAGCTTGCGCTCGTAGTTGGCCGGGCTGTAGTACTCCTCCAGCTCGGCCAGCGTCTCGGTCACCCCGCTCTGCACCTCTTTGACCAGGCACGCCGCACTCGGCAGGCGGTCTTCGGGCCACTGGTCGGGCTGCCACAGGTGGCTGCGCAGGAAGGCCTTGGCGCAGTGGAAGAAGATCTGTTCGATGGCGACTTCGACCGCCAGGACGGGCCGGTGTCCGCGCACCACCATCGCATCGAAGTAAGGAGCGTCACGCACCAGCCGGGCCCGGCCGTTGATGCGCAGCGTCTCCGGCCGACCCGGGATGAGGAACAGCAGGCCGACGTGCGGATTGGACAGGATGTTGCGGTAGCCGTCGGCGCGGCGGTTGCCGGGGCGCTCGGGGATGGCCAGGGTGTGGTCGTCGAGCACGTGCACGAAGCCCGCCGGGTCGCCCTTGGGGGAGGCATCGCAGCGGCCCTCGGCGTCGCAGGTGCTCATCACCAGGAACGGGGAGGTGGCGATCCATTCGCGATCGCGGGGGTGCAGCGCGGTACGGTCCTTGTTCGCCACGCGGGGCGACACCTCGCCGAGCAGTGCGCGCAGGTCGGCCGGGTCGGTGATCTCGGTGCTCGTCACCGTCCGATTGAAGCACCGCGCGCGGCGGCGCACCACGGGTCAGACGTCGAGGGCGTTGGGCAGGCCCGCCCGGTACCGGTCTTCGTCGATGCGGCGCAGCGGCTCGAGTTCCGCGGCCCGGTGCAGGGTGTACATCCGGCAGCGGGGCGCGTCGGAGCCGGTGACGTCGAGCAGGGTGTTCACCGCGGCGCGGGCCGATTCGTTGGCGCCCTCCATGGTGGCCAGATCCACGTTGGTGCGCACGTAATCGCCTGCCAAGTACAGGTTTTCCAGATCACCGTGCGGTTCCGGGCGCAGCTCCCACGAGCCCGCGGTGTTGATCAGCAGCGGGTCGGCGTTGGTGTTGCGCCCGGTGTCGGCCTGCCAGACGATCGCCGGGTCGAGGAACCAGGAGTGCAGGTCGGCATCGCGCAGCAATTCCTCCCGGTCGTTGAGGTGGGCGCGCAGCTGCGCCCAGACCTCGCGGGCGATCTCCTCGTGGGTGCACTCCATCGCCGGTTTGCCGTAGAGGATGCCGGGGGTGTGCCAGTCGGAGATGTCCACCGAGAGGCAGTCCTGCACGCTGCCGTCGCCGAACTCGGTGAGCTTGCGCGCCCACAGGTGGTTCTGGCCGATCGAGGTCAGCGACCACGGCGAATCGATGTAGGCGGTGTGGCCGGGGGAGATGTCGGTGGTGCGGCGCAGGTAGAACTGGATGCCGGTCATCCAGTCGACCACCAGCCGGTGCATGCCCTCCAGTTCCGGGCGCACCGCGAGTACCTCGGGCGACCACAGCGCCCGCGCCTGCTCGGCGGCCAGCGCGACCACGAAATGATCGGCCTCGACGGTGCGCGCGGCGCCGGTCTCGTCGACGATGCGCGCGCCCGTGACGCGCCGGTCGCGCACCTCGAGCCCGCGTACCTCGCTGCCCAGCGCGAACCGCACCCCCAGCGCCCGCAGCCGCTGGGTCCACGGGTCGATCCAGGCCAGATTGGTCGGGCCGTTGAGCACCCGGTCCAGCGCACCGTCGTTGCCGATCCCCAGCGGATTGCCGAGGAACTGTTCACCCATGTTGCCGATGGTGCGGACGCTGGCGAGGCTGTCCTTGGCGGCGACCATGATGCTGGTGAGGGTGCGCGAGAGCAGCGTGCGGAACTCGTGCGAGCGCTCGTGCCCGCGCACGAAGTCCAGCCACGCCATGTGCTCCCACTGACCGAATCGCCGTGCGTCGCAACTGGTGTTGAACACCATCAGCCGGTTGGCGAAGAACAGGCCCTCGGCGGCGCTGACCTTCAGCGCGGTGGCCAGTGCCGCGCCGAGGGTTTCGGCGAATCCGGGCGCGGACGGGTCCGGCGGCGCGGTGAGGTCGAGGCCGACCCGGAAATCGTCGCCGTCGCGGCGGGCGAACCGCGCTTCCGGCACCGCGACCAGGTTGTTCCACACCCCATCCGGGTTGGCGCCGAACGGGATTCGCCGCATGGTGTCGGGAATGTGCTGGTAGAAGCCGGGAAAGAAGCGGAAGCCGTGTTCGCCGGGCAGTTCGGGCCGTCCGCCCGCGGCGGTGCCGGGCACCGGGATGCTGCGGGCCTTGCCGCCGAGCGCCCTGCGTTCGTAGACGGTGACCTCGAATCCGCGTTCGGCCAGTTCGTGGGCTGCGGTGAGACCGGCGACGCCGCCGCCGAGCACCGCGACGCGCTTGCCGGCCGGCGCCGCGAGCGCGGGTCCGGCGCCCCAGGCGGCGCCCGCCGTCATCGCCCCCACCGCAACCGCTCCGCGAAGCATCGTCCGCCGGGAAACGGCCCACCGCTGATCTGCCATCCGCACTCTGCTGCCTAGCCTCGCCGAACCAACCTGCACCGTGCTCACACTGTAGGGATCACACCCGGGGCATTCCCAGCCGACCCCGCCGCGGTTCCCGACGCGCAGACGCCGGTTGCGGGAACGTCGCCCGCGCGCCGCGCATCGTCGGGGACACTACCGCGACCGGGCACACTGCGCGGCGCTTCGTCGATCCCGGCCGGGGTCGAGGCGGTACCGCGCCCGCCGACGGTGGTGAGGAAGGCGCCCGCGATCACCACCACCGCGCCGGCCAGCTCGGTGCCGCTCGGGGTTTCGTCGAGCACCAGCCAGGCCGCCGCGATCCCCACCACGGGCACCAGCAGCGACAGGGGCGCGACGGCGCCGGCCGGGTAGCGGCTCATCAGGTAGGTCCACAGCCCCGATCCGGCGACGGTGCCGAGCACCACGATGTAGGCCAGACCGGCCAGTGCGGCCGGGCCGGTCGGGCTCGCGAGCTCGGCCAGCGCCCGCACTCCCGCGCCGGGTCCTTCGGTGAGCGCCGAGAGCGCGAACAGCGGGATCGGCGGGACCACGGTCATCCACAGGGTCAGGTGCAGCGGGTCGACGCCCGGCCCGGACGCCACCGCGAGCCGGGAGCCGATGTTGCCGAAGGCCCAGCCGAGTCCGGCGGCCAGGGTCAGCAGCAGCGGCAGCAGCGCGGCCTGCTCCAGCCGGTCCGCGCCGATGACGGTGATGCCCCCGGTGGCGATCGCCAGACCGAGCAGTTGCCGCGGCGCGAGCCGCTCCCGCAGCAGCAGCGCACCCAGCACCACGGTGAACGGCGCCGAGGACTGCAAGACCAGCGAGGCCAGCCCGGTCGGCATGCCTTCGCGCATGGCGGTGAACAGGAAGGCGAATTGCAGGACGCCGAAACCGGTGCCGTAGAGCAGCAGCCAGCGCAGCGGCACCCGGGGTCTCGGCACGAACAGCAGCACCGGCACCGCCGGCACGACGAAGCGCAGGGCCGCGAAGAACAGCGGCGGGAAGTGGTCGAGCCCGGCGCGGATGGCCAGGAAGTTCAGGCCCCAGAGCAGGACGACGGTGAGGCCGAGCAGGCGGTCGCGGAAGGTCACGCGTCCCATCGTCGAGCCGTGGCAATCATCAGCACAATCGAATAAATATGGACTGATATTGTAGTTGCTCTACACGATTGTGAGGTGTGCGATGGCGGGGCCGTCGATGTCCCTGGATCGCCTGCGGGTGCTGCGCGCCTTCGCCGACCGCGGCACCATCGCCGCCACCGCCGCCGCGCTGTCCATGACGCCCTCGGCCGTCTCCCAGCAGCTCAAGGTGCTCGCCAAGGAGGCCGGGGTGCCGCTGCTGGAGCCCGACGGCCGCCGCAT
The DNA here is from genome assembly GCF_002554515.1 of Nocardia sp. FDAARGOS_372. Classification (NCBI taxonomy): domain Bacteria; kingdom Bacillati; phylum Actinomycetota; class Actinomycetes; order Mycobacteriales; family Nocardiaceae; genus Nocardia; species Nocardia sp. FDAARGOS_372. Next base: position 5,001,562 of record NZ_PDDW01000001.1, read on the forward strand.
CCGGCTCACCGATGCCGGGCAGGCGCTGGTCGTGCGCGCCGACGAGGTGCTGGCCGCGATGGACCGGGCCGCCGCGGAAATGGCGCACTACCGCGAATCCCCGCGCGGGCGGGTGCGGGTGGCGTTGTTCCCCTCCGGCGCCGCGCTGCTGCTGCCGCTGGTGCTGCCCGCGCTGGCCGACAGCGAGATCGACGTGGTCGCCCGCGACGAGGACGTGCCGCCGAGCGCGGTGCCGCCGCTGCTGGCCGACTACGACATCGTGCTGACCCACCGCGACGAACGCTCCGGACCGCTCGCCGGGCCGCGCGTGAGCACCCGCTTCCTGATGCGCGAACCCATCGACGTCGTGGTCCCGCCCGGGCACCGGCTGGCCAGGCAGCGCGCCGTCGCCCCCGCCGAACTCGCCGAGGAGAGCTGGCTGAGCGTGCGCGGCGGCTTCCCCGTCGACGACGTGCTCGAGTCGATCGCGACCGTCACCGGGGTGCAGCCACGGATCGCTCAGCGCCTCAACGACTTCCGTGCCATCGAGGCGCTGGTCGCGGCCGGTTACGGGGTGGCGCTGATGCCGCGCTTCGCCGTGACCCACCCCGAGGTGGTGGTGCTCCGGCTGTCCGGCGTGCGCGCGGCGCGCAGTTACGACCTGGTCACCAGGCCGCACGCCGAGCGCCGCCCGGCGGTGGCGACCGTGCTGGCCGCCTTCGCCGAGGCGGCGCGGCGCATCACGGCCGAATGAGCCTCAGCGCCGGTCCATCGGGCCGGGCTGCTGATACTGCTGCGCACCGACGTAGCCGAAATCGTCGGCGACCATCGCGGCCAGCTCGAGCAGGGCCCGCCGGGTCGGTTTGCTCACCAGTTCCAGGTCGATCTCGGCGCCCTCGGCCAGGTGGTCGTCGAACGGCACGACCTGCACCGCGCGGGTGCGATCGAGGAACAGCTTGCGCAGCTGATCCAGGTCGACGGTGGACGCGCCGCGCCGGGAGGCGTTGACCACCACCACGGTTCGCTCGACCAGCTTGCCGTAGCCGTGGTGCTCGAGCCAGTCCAGGGTGGCCGAGGCGCTGCGCGCGCCGTCGATGGCGGGCGAGGTGACCAGCACCAGCGAGCTGGCCATGTCGAGCACGCCTGCCATCGCCGAGTGCATCAGGCCGGTGCCGCAGTCGGTGAGGATGATGTTGTAGAACGACTGCAGGATGCCGATCGCCTTGCGGTAATCGGCCTCGCTGAACGCCTCCGACACCGCCGGATCCTGTTCGGACGCCAGCACTTCCAGTCGGCTCGGCGCCTGCGAGGTGTGCGCGCGCACGTCGGAGTACCGGGAGATGTGCTGGTCTTCGAGCAGGTTGCGCACCGTCGACCGGGTCTGGCGGGGCACCCGGTGGGCGAGGGTGCCCAGGTCGGGATTGGCGTCGATGGCGATGACGCGGTCGCCGCGCAGCGAGGCGAAGGTGGAGCCGAGGCCGACGGTTGTGGTGGTCTTGCCGACGCCGCCCTTGAGCGAGAGGATCGCGATCCGGTAATCACCGCGCACCGGCTGATTGACGCGCTCGACCAGGTCGCGATAGACGATGTCGGCCGCGGACTCACCGGGATTGATGATGCCGCCGGAGGCCTTGTGCACGGCCCGGCGCCAGCCGCTGCGCGGTGCGCGCCTGGCCCGCTTGAGCAGATTCAGGTCGTTGACCGAATGCCCGGGCGGCATCTGCGGCTGACCGTACTGCGGCTGTGGCGGCTGCCCGAACTGCGGCTGGGGCTGCCCGAACTGCTGCGGCGGCTGGCCGTACTGCTGCGGTCCACCCGGCCACGGCTGGCCGGGATCCGGTGCGCCACCGGGCTGCTGGTACATCGGCGGCTGCTGCGGCGGCATCGGCGCCGTGGGCGGCGGCGGAGGCGCCCAACTGTAGCTCGACTGCTCACCCGTGGACGATTGCGGGCCAACGCCTTCCGCGCCGTCCTGGGGAACCCGGCGGACCATGCCGTCCGGACCGATCTCCTGGCGGTATTCGCTGTAGGGAGCGCTCGGCGGGCCGGGCTGCGGTGGTGGCGGCGCGAAACCGCCCGGGTGCGGCGCGCCCGCCTGCGCGAACTGGCCGGAGCCGTACGGGGCGAACTGATCGGGCGCGGGCCCGGCACCCTCGGGACCGAAACCGGGTGGCGCGAAGCCGGCCGCGGCCGGCTCGGGCGCGGGCTCACCGGCCTCGGGTGTGCGTGCGGCGGTGGCGGATTCGGCCTGCTCACCCGGCTCGGCGGCGGTGTCGGTGGGATCGTGCTCGTCCTGCGCCTTCGACGATGCGGAGGGTTCGGCCGTATCCACCGGATGACTCTGCAGCCACGGCGGAGAGGTCGGATTGTGGTCGTTGTTTGTCACAGTTCCCCCATCTGCTCGGGATATCGAGCAGAGAGCTCGGCGCTTGCGTGCAAACCAACGCTAGCAGGTGGTCCCGGGGGCGCGCAGGGCGTGCCCGGCACCGCCCCACCTGCTGATTTCCGCGGGCGACCGCGATCCGCTCGTGGCCCGGCCTGCCCGCACGCACCCCCGGCCCACGGGACACGAAACGGCCGGGCCCCGTAACGCGGTGGGGCCCGGCCGTGTTCGTTCGATCAGTGTGCCCGGTTGACCGCGGAGACGACCGCGCGCAGCGACGCGGTGGTGATCGACGTGGCGATACCGACGCCCCAGACCACCTTGTCGCCGATCGCGCACTCGACGTAGGCGGCCGCCTGCGCGTCGTCACCGGCGGACATCGCGTGCTCGGAGTAGTCCAGCACCCGCACGTCGTAGCCGACGGTCGCGATGGCGTCGACGAACGCCGCGAGCGGGCCGTTGCCCTGGCCGGTGATCTCCTGCTCGACACCGTCGACCTTGACCACCGCGGTGATCGAGTCGACGCCGCCGTCGGTCTCGGCCGCGGTCACCTTCTGCCGGATCCGCTCCAGCGGCCGGATCGGGGCCAGGTACTCCTCGTGGAAGACGTCCCACATCTCCTTCGGGGTGACCTCGCCGCCCTCGCCGTCGGTGATCTTCTGCACCACCTGGGAGAACTCGATCTGCAGCCGGCGCGGCAGCACCAGGCCGTGGTCGGTCTTCATGATGTAGGCGACGCCGCCCTTGCCGGACTGCGAGTTCACCCGGATGACGGCCTCGTAGGTGCGCCCCACGTCCTTCGGGTCGATCGGCAGGTAGGGCACCTCCCAGACGATGTCGGAGACGTCGGCGTTCTGCGCGTCCGCGGCGGCCTTCATCGCGTCCAGGCCCTTGTTGATGGCGTCCTGGTGGCTGCCGGAGAACGCGGTGTACACCAGGTCGCCGCCGTAGGGGTGGCGCTCGTGCACGGGCAGCTGGTTGCAGTACTCGACCGTGCGCCGGATCTCGTCGATGTCGGAGAAGTCGATCTGCGGGTCGATGCCCCGGGAGAACATGTTCATGCCCAGCGTCACCAGGCAGACGTTGCCGGTGCGCTCACCGTTGCCGAACAGGCAGCCCTCGATGCGGTCGGCGCCCGCCTGGTAGCCCAGCTCGGCCGCGGCCACCGCGGTGCCGCGATCGTTGTGCGGGTGCAGCGACAGCACGATCGATTCACGGCGGGCCAGGTTGCGGCTCATCCACTCGATCGAATCGGCGTAGACGTTCGGGGTCGCCATCTCGACGGTGGCGGGCAGGTTGATGATCAGCGGCTTCTCCGGCGTCGGCGCGATGATCTCCGACACCGCGTCGCACACCTCCCGCGCGTACTCCAGCTCGGTGCCGGTGTAGGACTCCGGGCTGTATTCGTAGCGCCAGTTGGTGTCGGGGTAGCGCTTCTCCACCTCCAGGCACAGCTTCGCCGCGTCGGTGGCGATCTTCTTCACCTGCTCGCGGTCGGCGCGGAACACCACCCGGCGCTGCAGGATGGAGGTCGAGTTGTAGAAGTGCACGATCACGTTGGCCGCGCCCGCGCACGCCTCGAAGGTGCGCTCGATCAGCTCGGGGCGACACTGGGTCAGCACCTGGATCGTGACGTCGTCGGGGATCGCGTTGTCCTCGATGATCTCGCGCACGAAGTCGTAGTCGGTCTGGCTGGCCGAGGGGAAACCGACCTCGATCTCCTTGTAGCCCATCCGCACCAGCAGATCGAACATGCGGCGCTTGCGGGCCGGGCTCATCGGGTCGATCAGCGCCTGGTTGCCGTCGCGCAGGTCCACCGCGCACCAGCCGGGCGCGCGATCGATGACCTTGTCGGGCCAGGTGCGGTCGGGCAGCGTGACGGGCTCGACCTCCTCGGCGAACGGCCGGTACCGGTAGGCAGGCATCGAGGAGTTCTTCTGCGCGTTCCAGGCGGGCTGGTCGGCGGGGGCCGGCTTCGACGGAGCGGTGATGTGGCGCGAGCCGGATACGTAGGCGTCAGCGGGGGACATGCAATTCTCCAGGGTTGGTGGAATCCCAGTAATGGGTCGACCGGCACGGCTTAACCCCGCGACGGGAGCCGGTCCGATCAGACCCCGTCGCGGCGGCCGAGAAGAAGAGCCCGCTGCATGATGTCGGCCAGTTTAGCGCCTGCCGCGCCGGGCGGGTAAGACCGGGTCCGATTGCGCGTGGTGTGCCGGGGTGCCGATACCGTGCTGTCGAACTGAAGGTTTGCTGCCCGGCCGGGTGCTCGGGGGACGTCGAAGGAACTGGCGATGACTTGGCTCGAACACCTGGCGATCCTCGGCGCGGGCGTGGCGGCGGGCGGCATCAACACCGTCGTCGGCTCGGGCACCCTCATCACCTTCCCGGTCCTGCTCGCCTTCGGGCTGCCGCCGGTGACGGCGAACGTGTCCAACACCATCGGCCTGGTGCCGGGGTCGCTCAGCGGCGCGATCGGCTACCGGCGCGAGCTCAGCGGGCAACGCACGCGGTTGCTGCAATTGGGCAGCGCCTCGCTGCTGGGCGGCATCACCGGCGCGGTGCTGCTGCTCGTGCTGCCCTCGGACGCCTTCGACGCGATCGTCCCGGTCCTCATCGTGCTGGCGTTGATCCTGGTGGTGGTGCAGCCGCGGCTGTCGGCCTGGGTGAAGAAGCGGCGCGAGGCCGCGACCGGGGAGGCGCCCGCGCACGGCGGACCGGTCCTGTGGGTCGCGGTCTACGCCACCGGCATCTACGGCGGCTACTTCGGCGCCGCGCAGGGCGTGTTGCTGCTCGGTCTGCTCGGTGTGCTGGTGCACGAGGACATCCAGCGCCTGAACGGGGTGAAGAACGTGCTCGCCCTGCTGGTGAACGGCGTCGCGGCGGTGATCTTCATCGTGGTGGCCGAGGTGAACTGGACGGTGGTGGCGTTGATCGCGGCGGGTGCGATCGTCGGCGGACAGCTGGGCGCCGGGGTGGGCAGGCGGCTGCCGCCGAACGTGCTGCGCGCGGTGATCGTGGTGGTGGGCAGCATCGCGGTGGTGCGGCTGCTCGCCACATGAGGGTCGGACACAGGGTGAAGTCGTCATCGAGGATGACGACAGCCCGGGGTGTGGCAGCGCAGGATGTGCACGTGGGTAGGTGGAGGATCGCGCTGGTGGTCGTGGCGATGCTGCCGCTGGCGGCCGGGTGCGCGGGGGCGGTACAGCAGCAGACGGCGCTGGGGCAGCTGGCCGCACAGGCCGACGCGGCGGCGACGCCGCGGCTGGACTGGACCGACTGTGCCGAGCAACAGCTGGCCGGATACGAGTGCGCGGCGGCGCGGGTGCCGCTGGATTACGCGCGGCCCGACGGCGAGACCATCGAGCTGGCCCTGGTCCGGCAGCGGGCAGGCGACCCGCAGCGGCGGCTCGGCACGCTGTTCGCCGCCGCGGGCGGTCCGGGCAATTCCGGGCTGGACTGGGCCCGTGGCGGGCCGATGTTCCCGGGCGAGATCAGCCGCCGGTTCGACGTGGTCACCTTCGATCAGCGCGGGGTGGGTGCCAGCGCGCCGGTGCGCTGTTTCGCGGATGCGGCCGAGCAGGAGCGGTTCTGGTCGACGATGGTCCTGCCGCCGGCCGACGCCGAGCAGCAGCTCGCCGCCGAGCGGGCCGCGCGGGCCTACGCGGAGGGCTGCGCCCGGCACAGCGGCGCGCTGCTCCCGCATCTGACCACCGTCGACGCCGCGCGCGATCTGGATCTGCTGCGCCGCGCGGTCGGCGAGGACCACCTGACCTTCACCGGCGGCTCGTACGCGACCTATCTGGGCCAGGTCTACGGCGCGTTGTTCGGTGAGCGGGTGCGCGCACTGCACCTCACCTCGGTGATCGATCCGGCGGTCTACGGCGGCGACACCCGCGCCGAGATCGCCGGCACCGCCGCGGGCACCGCCGAGGTGTTCGAGGAGTTCCTGCGGCTGTGCGCGCAGGCGGGCCGGCCGGAGTGCGCGTTCGCCGAGGGCGGTGAGCGCAGCGAACTGGTCGGCGAGAGCGGGCCGGGAGCAGCCGAGAAGGCGGGCAGTTCGGGTACCGAGCGGCCCAGCGTGACCCTCACCACCGCCGCGGGCCCGGCCGAGGCGGACGTCGAGCGCCTGCGGGCCAGGGACGCCGCGCTGCTCGAGCGGTTGCGCACCGGCCCGATCACCGTCGGCGCGGGCGAGCAGGCGGTGCGCGTCGGTTACGCCGAGGTCGTGCAGGCGCATGCGCTGCTGCTCTACGACCCGCGGCAGGGCTGGCCGGCGCTGGCGGGCCTGCTCGCCGAACTCGACCGCGGTCCCCACGGCGATCCGGCCCCGGTGCGGCAGGCGCTCGCCGGCGGCGCCACCCCGCTCGACTTCCTCGACTCCTTCACCGCGATCACCTGCGCCGACGCCACCCTGCCGCGCGACCCCGCCCGCTGGCCCGCGCTGGCGCAGGAGACACCCGCGGCGACACCGGACTTCGACGACTTCTGGCTGTACATGCGTCAGCCGTGCGCCGCCTGGCCCACCCCCGAGCAGGACGCCCGCCACGTCGCCGGGCCGTGGACGCTGATCTCCGACAAGCCCGCGCTGCTGGTGAACAACCGCTACGACCCGGCAACCCCGCTCGAGTTCGCTCGGCGGGCCCAGCAGGAGCTGGTCAACGCGCGCCTGGTGGTGGTCGAGGGCGGCTACGGCCACGAACCCGGCGGCGAGTGCGTGCGCTCCCTGCGCGAGCGGTACCTGATCGACCTGCAATTGCCCGCACCCGGCGCGACCTGCACCGCCGACCGGGCGCCCTTCGCCTCCTGACCGGGTAACGGACCGGAATCACCGTCGATACCCCGGATGCACGTGGCCCGCGCTATTCTGCGCTCGCCAGTGTGACGAGGGAGGTGGCCTGGTGCGCAGACGCGCCCTGTTCAAGGCGGCGGGTGTGGCGGCGCTGTTCGCCGGCGCGGGTTCGTTGCTGGGCGGTCGCCCGGCTGCGGCCGACCCGGTGTGGAACGGCCTGTTCCGCGAGTGGGTGCCCGAGATCTTCGCGCCGCTGCCCGATCCACCGGAGCATTCCCCGGCGCTCGTCGTCGGTTCCGGTTTCGGCGCCGCCGTCACCGCGCTGCGGCTGGCCGAGGCCGGCGTCGCGACCACCGTGCTCGAACGCGGTTCGCGCTGGCCCAACGACCCGTGGCGGGAGATCTTCACCGGCGACGATCTGCCCGACGGCCGTGGCTTCTGGCACCGCACCAGCTTCACCGGCGTCACCAAGGTGCCGATGCACTTCGCCTCCTTCGGCGGCGTGCTCGACTGCACCGAGTACCCGGGCATCGATGTGTGGCGGGCCGCCGCGGTGGGCGGCGGCTCGGTGATCTTCACCGGCGCGATGATCGCCCCGCAGCGCAAACTCTTCGACGAGGTCTTCCGCGGCAGCGTCGACTACGACGAACTCGACCGGGTCTACTACCCGCGGGTGCGACAGATGCTGCGGCTGAGCACGATGCCCGCCGACATCTACCACTCCGCGCCGTTCACCCATTCGCGCGCCTGGGACGAGCAGGTGCGCAAGGCCGGGTACGAGCCGCAGCCCAACGACTCGATCTTCACCTGGGACATCCTGCGCGGGGAACTGGCGGGCACCACCCGGCCCTCGGCCACCGTCGCCCGCAGCAACCTCGGCAACTCCAACGGCGCCAAGTTCGACCTGAACCAGAACTACCTGAAATACGCCCAGGACACCGGGAAGGCGGCGGTGTTCCCCGGCCACCGGGTCGACGCCATCGCGCAGGAGTCCGGTGGCCGCTACGCCGTCACCGTCACCAAGCTGGCTCCGACCGGTGACGTGCTGGCCACCCGCACGCTCACCTGCGACCGGCTCTTCCTCGGCGCCGGCTCGATCGGCACCTCGGAGCTGCTGGTCCGGGCGCAGGCCACCGGCGCGCTGCCGAATCTCAACGAGCACGTCGGCGACGGCTGGGGCACCAACGGCGACGTCGTGCTCGCCCGCGGCGCCAGCTCGCTGACCGGGCTCGGCCAGGGTGTGCCCAGCGCGAGCCGGATCTACGACGAGACCGACGCGCCGGTGACGTTGGAGAGCTGGTACATCCCCGGCATCCCGGTCGAGACCGGCGCGCTGGCCTCGCTCGGCATGGTGCTCGACCCGACCCGCACCCGCTTCGGCTACAACGCCGCCGACGGCCGCGTCGGGCTGAGCTGGGACCGGGTCAACCGTGACCAGGTGGTGGCGGCGGCCCGCACGGTCGACCAGCGCATCGCCGAACGCGCCGGTTCCCTGGTCGGCTACGGACCGATCGGCTACGACGCCAACGCCCTGTTCACCGCGCACCCGCTGGGCGGCGCCGTGCTCGGCAAGGCCACCGACGGCTACGGCCGGGTGCACGGACATCCCGGCCTGTACGTGATGGACGGCGCGGCGATTCCCGGCAGCACCGCCACGGTCAACCCGTCGCTGACCATCACCGCTCTCGCCGAACGCAACATCGAGCGGATCATCCGCGACGGACGCTGAGCCCGGGCGGTTCCCCAAAGTGGTTCGGGCGGGCCCGTGTTCGCCCGTCGCCGCGGCGGGGTGCGGTTACGCTCGGGCGGTGACCGGCGTCGAAGGGATCATCCGTGGTAGCTAGCACCGCAGGCTCGGATCTCGAGCCCGCACCGGAGTCCGAGACCTATCCGCGCAAGCCCCCCGCGCTGTGGACCGACTTCGTGATGCTCGCGCTGGCGGTGGTCTCGGTGGCGCTGGTGGTGTGGATCAGCTTCTTCGAGGTCTCCGGGCACACCTACCGGGTCGTGGTGACGATCGACTACGCGATCTGCGCGGTGTTCGCCGCGGAGTTCCTGTGGCGCTGGCGCCGGGCGGGCTGGCCGTGGACCTTCCCGCTGGTCTACTGGTACGAGGTGCTCGGCATGATCCCGGTGACCAGTCCGCTGTTCCGCGGCTTCCGGTTGCTGCGGATCGTCGTGATCCTGGTGCGCCTGGCCAGGGTCGCCGACCGGGTCTTCGGCGACCGGGTGACCGCGGCGGTGGTGAACCGCTTCGTGCGCACCATCGTCGAGGTGATCAAGCGGCCGATGACCATCGCCGTCCTGGACGAGGTGGCGCACGTGCTGCGCACCGGCCATTACACCCGCAACATCGCCGCGGCGCTGGAGGAGAACCGCGCCGAGATGGACGAGATGATCCTCGAACTCATCAAGAAGGACCCGCAGGCGGGCAAGGTCCGCTACATCCCCTTCCACGACGAGATCATCCGGCTGATCGCCGACACCACCTTCCGCATCGTCTTCCAGGTGCTGGCCGATCCGCGCACCGACGAGCTGGTCTCGGACATGATCCGGGAGAACGTGGAGCAGATCCGCGGCGCGGTGCGCGACGGTGTACGGGTGCGGCCCTCGGCGTACGGGCCGACGCCGCACCACGAGACCGTGCGCTACCACCTCGACAAGCGCGCGACGGCGCCGGACCAGCCGTGAGTGTCAGGCGCCGTTCGCGTGCCGGATCTGGTCGCGCGGTTCGGCGAAGCGCACCATCTCCCAGCCGATCAGGCACATCAGCACCGCCGCGAGCAGGCCGAGCGAGATCAGCGCGGGCAGCGCCGCGGCCAGCGGGATCAGGGCGAGCAGCACGACCGCGGTCAGCACCCGCTGGGTGGAGAACTCGCGGGTGGCGTAGTACTTGAACCCGGTCAGCGCCACCAGGTAGAGCACAACGCCGCCGTAGAGCGCGAACAGCGGGATGCCGTAGAGCGCGTCGTGCAGCGTGTGGTCGGACTGGTCGCCGACGTAGTAGAGCACCTTCTTCAGGCCGAGCGAGAGCGCGATGATGCCGACGATCATCGGGAAATGCCAGTAGGTGTAGCAGTTACGGGCGATCTGGATCTGGCGCTGTCCGTCGGCGGTCTTCAGTTCGTGTTCGACGGCGATGCTGGCCACGTCGAAGTAGGCCCACCACAGCAGTCCGGACACCGCGAGCCCGAGCATCGCGGCGACGGTGATCGGCCAGGAGATGGGCAGCCCGGCCACGCCGATGCCGATGGAGACGATCGATTCGCCGAGTGCGACGATGATGATCAGGCCGTATCGTTCGGCGAAGTGTTTGGCCGAGTTCAACCGCCAGTCGTCGCCTGCCACCATCGTCCACAGCATGTCGCCGACGATGGCCGCCAGCCACAGGGCCATCTGTACCACGCCGTGGGTCATGGCCGCGATGACCAGCAGGGTGGTGCCGATGGTGATCGAGCCGAGGCCCCATCGCGCGACCTGCCCGCGCAACTGTGCGTCCTCGGCGCTGGCCAGCCAGAACACCCACAGGTGCACCAGCCGGGCCACCAGGTAGGCGATGGCGAACACCAGCGGGCCGAACCAGCCGCCGGGCATGTCGTGGAAGGCCTCCGGGATGGTCAGCGCCGCGATGAACGCCGCACCCATCGCCACGAACATGGCGACCCGCGACAGGCCCTCGTCGGCGCGGACCACGTTGCCCACCCAGGAGTAGGAGATCCACACCCACCACATCACCGCGAGTACCAGCAGCGCCCGCAGCATGTTCTTGGCCGTCGTCTCCTCCGAGGCCAGGTCGGTGACCATCGTGAACGCGAACACGATGACCAGGTCGAAGAACAACTCGAGCTGCGTCACCGAGGCGCCCTCGGTGACGGGCTGGAAGCGCGCCCGCTTGGAACCGATCATGGTGCACATCGTCGCACCCACCACGCCCGGCGCGCGTGCTTCATCCAGGTGTGCGCGCCGGATTTCGCTCACCGCGACATCCGGGATCATGCGCATTCGCTATAGCGAGGGGAATTTCTCGTTCTCCGGATAGCTTTCGGCGAATTCGACGAAGTTCTGCGCCACCGTTTCGTGCCAGCGCTGCACCGTGCGCTTCATCAGCAAACCCGGCAGCGGCAGTCCGGATTGCAGTTCGGTGTGATACCAGACCCGGGTGCCCGCCGGGTCCTCGGCGACCTCGAACCAACCGCCGCCGCCGATTCCGCGCGAGCTGTCCACCACCTGCCAGGACGAGCGGTTGTCGGTCCATTCGTATTCCAGCACCTGCAGATCGGAGCTGCCCAGCACGTCGGCGGTGACGTACACGCGCCGCGGCCTGCCGTTCTCGTACCGGGTCGCCACCCGCGCGTCCCGGTACATCGACCATTCCGGGAGCAATTCGATCGCCGCCAAAACGTCGAGGACGTGGGCCGGGCCGGCATCGACGGTGAAGCGGATATCGGTTTTCGTGCGCATGCGGGTTCCTCCGCCCCCCGGTGGATCAACTGCGGCAGATTCTGCACAGCGCCGTTCCGTTCCGTCAACCTCGGGTTTTGCCGATTTCGGGGGCTACTGGCGGGTAGTGGTGGGGGGCCGGAATAACGGTGGTCGCTCGACCAGTTGGGGTTCGGGCCGATGGGTGGCCGTGTGGGGTGTCCAGGACGGGATTCCGCCCGGGGAGTGCGCATTGGCGAATGTGCGTGACGGGTATCACATTCCTATCACGAGTTGATCAATCTGGCGACCGCGGTCTCGATCAGGTGAGCGCTCCGATCGGCGTCGAAGATGTCGGGCAGGGTGAGGTGTTCCAAGATCAGCCAATTCAACGCCAGGTACAGCAGTTCCACGGTTTCGGCGTCGCCGGGTTGCCCGGATTCCAGGTGATTGCGCACATTGAATTCGAGGTCGGCGCGCACCCGATCGGTGAGCACCGCGCGCAGTTCCGGCCTGCGGGTGGCTTCCAGGCGAAGTTCCAGCATCGCCAGGAAGCCGGTGCGGAATCCCGACACCCTGGCCACGGTCTCGGTCATCAGGCTCACGATGTTCTCCCGTGTCCGGGGCCCGGCGCTCACCTGTGCCATCACCTCGGCGCTCGGCTGCAGCCGCTCGTAGAACCGGCTGCCCACCTGGGTGAGCAGGTCGTCGCGATTGCCGAAATAGTTCGACGCCGTCCCCGCGGGCACCCCGGCTCGCTTGTCCACGGCGCGGAAGGTCAGCCCGCGCGCACCCTCCTCGGCCAGTACTTCGATCGCGCCGTCCAACAGCGCGGCCCGCCGCTCGGGATTCGTCCGCATCTTGACACCACTCCATCTGTAGTACTACGTTCAAACCACTTCAATCAGAGTACTACGAACGGGGAAGCTCTTGCGCAAGCTCGTCTACTACGTCGGGGTGAGCCTGGACGGCTACATCGCGGGTCCGGCGGACCAGTGGGACTTCTTCCCCGTCAGCCCGGACATGTCCTGGATCACCGAGCAATACCCCGAGTTCGTCCCGGCTGACTTCCGCGAGCAGGCCGGGATCGCCGCGGACGCGCCGAACACGCGGTTCGACACCGTGTTGATGGGCAGGCGCACCTACGACGCGGGCCTGCCCGTCACCGACCCGTACCCGCACCTGTGCCAGTACGTCGTCTCGCGCGGCCTCCGCGCGGCGCCGGACCCGGCGGTGCGGCTGGTCCGCGACGACCCGGCGGAGTTCGTCCGCGCGCTGAAGGCGCGGGAAGGCGGTGACATCTGGCTGTGCGGTGGCGGTGTGCTAGCGGCGGCCCTGCTCGGAGAGATCGATGAACTGATCCTCAAGAGCTACCCGGTCGTCGTCGGTGCCGGGATGCCGATGGTGGCCGGCGGCTTCCGCCCCGGACAGTTCCGCCCCGTGCGGCGCCGACAGTTCGACAGCGGCGCCCAGATCAGCTGGTTCACCCGGGCTTGAGCCCGAGAAAGGAGCACACCGTGCCCAACCTCGTCTACTACGTCGGCGTCTCCCTCGACGGCTACATCGCGGGTCCGAACGGCGAGATCGACTTCATGCCGCTCGGTGAGGACTTCCTCGACTGGATGCGCGCCGACTACCCGGAGACCCTGCCTGCCCACGCGCGCCCGCACTTCGGCCTGGACGTGGACGCGCCCAATCGGCGCTTCGGCTCGATGATCATGGGCAGGGCGACCTACGAACCCGGACTCGCCGTCGGCGTGGCGAGCCCGTATCCGCACCTGACCCAGTACGTCGTGTCCACCACCCTGGACAGCGCGCCCGCGCCCGACGTGCGGGTGGTGCGCGACCCCCGCGCGCTGGTGCGCGAGCTGAAGGCGTCCGACGGGCCCGACATCTGGCTCGCGGGCGGCGGCAGATTGGCCGCCACCCTGCGGGACGAGATCGACGAGATGGTGGTCAAGCACTATCCGGTCGTCGCGGGCGACGGCATCCCGATGTTCTCGGGGGCGTTCGGGCCGACCCGGTTCACCCCGGTGCGGCGGCAAGGTTTCGCCAACGGCACCGAGGTCGCCGTCTACCGACCCGCCTAGCCCGCCAGGAACGACAGGCGCACCTGGCGATCGGGGTTGTCGATATTGAGGTCGACCAGCGCGATCGACTGCCAGGTGCCCAGCGCCAGCTCGCCGTCGAGTACGGGCACCGTCGCGTACGGCGCGATCATCGCGGGCATGACGTGCGAGCGGCCGTGCCCGCGCGAGCCGTGCGCGTGCCGCCAGCGGTCGTCGGCGGGCAGCATGTCGCGCAGCGCCGCGAGCAGGTCGTCGTCGCTGCGCCAGCCGAGCTCCATGATCGCGATACCGGCGGTCGCGTGCGGGACGAACACGTGCAGCAGGCCGTCGCCGAGATCGGCCACGAACTTCGCGCACTGCGGAGTGAGGTCGTGCACGACTTCGGTTCGGCCCGTGTGGACGTCGATCACGATGCTCTCCATGGCACCATGCTCGTCGCGACACCGGGTGTCGGCAACCGCCCGCGAGTCGATCACCGCAGCGTGGCGGGCGTCACCCTGGTGGAGGTAGCCGCCGGTCCGGCGGGCCCCGGCCGGTAGTCTGGGGAGCTGTCAGCAGCCGCTAGCGATCTTGGAGGACCCTGTCGTGGCTCTCGTTGTTCAGAAGTACGGAGGATCCTCGGTCGCCAGTGCCGAGCGCATCCGGCGCGTCGCTGAACGGATCGTCGAGACCAAGAAGCAGGGCCACGACGTGGTCGTCGTCTGCTCGGCGATGGGTGACACCACCGACGAACTGCTCGACCTCGCCGAACAGGTGGCTCCCGCCCCGCCCGCCCGCGAGATGGACATGCTGCTCACCGCGGGCGAGCGCATCTCCAACGCGCTGGTCGCGATGGCGATCCACTCGCTCGGCGCGCAGGCTCGCTCCTTCACCGGCTCGCAGGCCGGCGTCATCACCACCGGTGCGCACGGCAACGCCAAGATCATCGACGTCACCCCGAGCCGGCTGCGCGAGGCGCTCGACGAGGGCACCATCGTGCTCGTCGCCGGCTTCCAGGGCGTCAGCCAGGACAGCAAGGACGTCACCACGCTCGGCCGCGGCGGCTCCGACACCACCGCCGTCGCCCTGGCCGCGGCGCTGGAAGCCGACGTCTGCGAGATCTACACCGACGTGGACGGGGTGTTCACCGCCGATCCGCGCATCGTCTCCGACGCGCAGCGCCTCGAACAGGTCTCCTACGAGGAGATGCTGGAGATGGCGGCCTGCGGCTCCAAAGTGCTGATGCTGCGCTGCGTCGAGTACGCGCGTCGCTACAACGTGCCCGTGCATGTCCGCTCGTCCTACACCGACAAGCCGGGCACCTACGTATACGGATCGATGGAGGACATCCCCTTGGAGAAAGCAATCCTCACCGGCGTCGCGCACGACCGCAGCGAGGCCAAGGTGACCGTCGTCGGCCTGCCGGACGAGCCGGGCTACGCCGCCAAGGTGTTCCGCGCCGTCGCCGACGCCGAGATCAACATCGACATGGTGCTGCAGAACATCTCCAAGGTGGAGACGGGCAAGACCGACATCACCTTCACGCTGCCCAAGACCGAGGGCGCCCGCGCGGTGGAGATGCTCACCAAGCGGCAGGGCGAGATCGGCTTCTCGCAGGTGCTCTACGACGACCACATCGGCAAGGTCTCGCTGGTCGGCGCGGGCATGAAGAGCCACCCGGGCGTCACCGCCACCTTCTGCGAGGCGCTGGCGGACGCGGGCATCAACATCGATCTGATCTCCACCTCCGAGATCCGGATCTCGGTACTGGTCAAGGACACCGAACTCGACGACGCCGTGCAGGTGCTGCACCGCGCCTTCGACCTCGGCGGTGACGAGGTCGCCGTCGTGCACGCGGGAACGGGGCGATAACTCATGGGTGTACGGGTAGGAGTCGTCGGCGCGACCGGCCAGGTCGGCGCCGTCATGCGGAAACTGCTGGAGGAGCGCAACTTCCCGGCCGACGAGGTGCGGTTCTTCGCCTCGGCGCGCTCGGCGGGCAAGAAGCTGCCGTGGCGCGGCAGTGAGATCGTCGTCGAAGACACCGAGACCGCCGATCCCACCGGTCTCGACATCGCGCTGTTCTCCGCGGGCGCGACCATGTCGCGGGTGCAGGCGCCGCGTTTCGCGGCCGCGGGTGTCACCGTCATCGACAACTCCTCGGCCTGGCGCAAGGACCCCGAAGTGCCGCTGGTGGTCTCCGAGGTCAACCCGGAGCAGACCCGCAACCTGGTCAAGGGCATCATCGCCAACCCGAACTGCACCACGATGGCCGCCATGCCGGTGCTCAAACCGCTGCACGACGCGGCGGGCCTGCAGCGGTTGATCGTCTCCAGCTACCAGGCGGTGTCCGGCAGCGGCCTGGCCGGTGTGGAGGAACTGGCCTCGCAGGTGCGCGCGGTGGTCGACGACGCGGAGAAGCTGGTGCACGACGGCGGCGCCGTCGAGTTCCCGGCGCCGAACAAGTACGTCGCGCCGATCGCCTTCGACGTGATCCCGCTGGCGGGCTCGCTCGTCGACGACGGCTCCGGTGAGACCGACGAGGACCAGAAGCTGCGCAACGAGAGCCGCAAGATCCTCGGCCTGCCCGACCTCGCGGTCAGCGGCACCTGCGTGCGCGTGCCCGTGTTCACCGGTCACTCGCTGTCGATCAACGCCGAGTTCGCCGAGCCGCTCTCGGTGGAGCGCGCCGAGGAACTGCTCGGCAAGGCCCCCGGCGTCAAGCTCGTCGACGTCCCCACCCCGCTACAGGCCGCGGGCATCGACGAGTCCCTCGTCGGCCGCATCCGCCAGGACCCCGGCGTCCCCGACGGCCGCGGCCTCGCCCTGTTCGTCTCCGGCGACAACCTCCGAAAAGGCGCCGCGCTCAACACCATCCAGATCGCCGAAGTCCTCCTCAGCCAGCGCTGAGCGGACGAACCTCCCCAGCACCGGCCGGAATCGTCCCGGCCGGTGCTGCGTCTTGTCCGGTGTAGGGATTCATCACCGAGGAGCAGTGCGTCACCGAGGGCGGTGGGATCGTGATCTACGGAATGGATGGCCTGAGCCCGCCGGAAAATGGGGTCGCCGCTGCGAGCGGGCGGCTGTTAGCCTGCGGCGATGGCGAATCCGCATCCTCAGGTGTTTTTCGGTGATCGGCTCGTGGCGGCGCAGGACGCGCAGGTGGGGGTGGCCTCGGCGGCGGTCCTGTACGGGCTGAGCGTGTACACGGTGTTCCCGGTGCACGTGGACGGGGCACGGCGCACCGCGTTCCGGCTCGACGACCATTTCCGGCGGCTCGAGGAGTCCTGCAAGATCATCGGCATCGACCGGTTCGCCCACGAGTGGGATTTCAGCCGGTTCACCGCCGCGGTGCGTGCGCTGATCGCGGCCAACGCCCCGCGCGAGGACGTGTTCGTGCGCGCCACCGTGCACGTGGTGGAGTCGATTCCGGGCACGCGGGTGCGCGGCTGCGAGATCCGGATGAGCATGTTCGTCTACGACGCCGTGCCGATCGTCCCGCAGGACGGCATGCGCTTGAAGTCCAGTCCGTGGCGGCGGATCCCCGACAACGCGATTCCCTCGCGCGCCAAGGTCAACGGCGCCTACGTGAACTCGGTGCTGGCCAAGCAGGACGCCATCGACAGCGGCTACGACGACTGCATCTTCCTCGACGGCAACGGCCACGTCTGCGAACTCAGCGCCGCCAACATCTTCCTGGTCCGCGGCGGCACGCTGATCACCCCCGACGTCTCCTGCGACATCCTCGACGGCATCAACCGCCGCACCATCCTCACCCTGGCGGCCGAGGACGGCATCCCGGTGCAGGAGCGCACCGTCGACCTCACCGAGTTGTACATCGCCGACGAAGTCTTCGTCACCGGCACCTCGGCGGGCGCGGCGCCGGTGCTCGAGGTGGACGGTCGCGTGGTGGCCGACGGCGCGCCCGGCCCGGTGTCGCAGGCGCTGCGCAAACGGCATGCGGCCGCGCTGCGCACCGACGAGATGCACGGCTGGGTCACCGAACTGGACTGAGCCTCAGCGTATTCCGGGCGTGCGCGGGTCGGGCCCGAGGCAGGCCAGCACGTAGCAGCCGGGCGGGGCGTCGGCGAACGGCGCCGCGAGCTCGTAGTTCAGGCAGGAGAACACATTGCAGCCCGGATAGGCGGCGGGCCCGACCCCGAACACGGCCAGCAGCAGGCTGTTGTCGACGTACCGGCTCGGGTCGGTGCGCAACGGCGGCTCCACATACGGCCCGGGATCGGGGACCGGCGGCTCGTGCATGGCCGCGAACAGCTTGCGGAAGAACTCCCACGGCAGCTCGCCGGTGTTCTGCACGATGCCCTGCACCCCGTGCGCGCTGACGTTGCCGAACGCGCCCGTCCACACCACCACGAGGTCGAGTTCGGGCAGCACGAAGACGTTCTGCAATCCGAGCCCGGCCATCGCGTACACCCCGGACGGCAGGAACGCGGGGATCTCCGCGCAGCCCGGACCGAGCCAGAACAGGTAGCCGTAGCACCGGTTGGCGGGGGAGGGGGTGCGCGCCTGGCGCAGGTAGTCGGCGGGCACGATCTGCTGCGCACCCCAGCGTCCGTCGTCGGCGACGAGCAGGCCGAGCTTGGCGAAGTCGTCGGGCGGGAGCATCAGGTGCGCGTAGCCGTAGGTGTTGCCTGCCCGGTCCCTGGCCCAGTAGTAGTCCTCGCGCGCGATCCCGAGCGGGTCGAACAGCTCCCGCTGCGCGAACTGCTGCAACGGCTCGCCCAACGCCAGCTCGATCACGTAGGCGAGCAGGTCGACGTTGCGCTGGCTGTAGCTGAACACCGTCCCGGGCGGGTTGGCCAGCGGGACACCCAGCGCCTGCACAGCACTGTGCGGGTCGATGGGGATCACGCCGGTGATGCCTTCGGTGAGCACGCCGACCCGCATCCCGGAGGTCTCGGTGAGCAGGTTTTCGACGGTGATCGAGCGATGCTCGGCGTCGCCGAGCCCGACGGGCAGATACCGGTCGATCGGCGCGTGCAGATCCAGCAGCCCGCGTTCGGCGGCCATGCCCGCCAGCAGTGAGATCACGCTCTTGGTGGAGCTCCAGATGTTCCACGGCACGTGCCCGGTGTGCGCGTTGTTGGGGCCCTCCCCGACCAGGCAGTTGCGCCGGAAGACCTGCACGTTGAACCGATTTCGCTCGGCGGCGAAGCGCAGCGCCTCGTCGAGCCTTCCGCTGTCGAAGCCCGCGGCCTCGGGCGCGGCACGCTGCGGTGTCCGCCCCGAGGTCACCGCGCACTCGGCATACCCGGGATCGGGTGCGGCCTGCGCAGCACCGGCGAGCGCTCCCGCCACCAACGTCACCGCCGCCATCGCGGCCACCACCCCGCGCACCATGAGAACGAGGCTAACCCGCCGACCGCGCCGAAACCGGCGAAAGCGGTTCGCGCCGCGCGAGTGTCGCCGTGTCGATCGCCGCCGCTATGCCCGCCGGGCCGACCGGACCGCGTACCACCCGGCGCCCAGCGCGAGCACCGCCAGCCCCGCGAGCACCGACCCGATCGGCAGCGCGAATCCCACGATCACGCAGCCGGCCGCCCCGACGACGGGAATCCACCGCGCCGGACGGCCTTCGTCGGCGCCGAGCGTGCCCGCCGAGAGGTTGGCGACGAGGTAGTAGACGAGCACCGTGAAGGAGGAGAACCCGATGGCGGAGCGCAGATCGGCGGTCGCCGCGACGACCGCCACCACCGCGCCCACGGCCAGTTCCGCGCGGTGCGGCACGCCGAATCGTGGATGCACCGCCGCCAACGCGGAGGGCAGGTGGCCGTCGCGCGCCATCGCCAGCGTCGTCCGGGAGACGCCGAGAATCAGGGCGAGCAGCGAGCCCGCCGCGGCCAGCACCGCACCGGCCCGGACCAGCGGTGTCAGCCATCCCGCACCCGCCGCGTCCACCACCCGAGCCAGCGGGTCGACCGCCGTGGCGAGGCCCTGCGAACCCAGCGTCAGCAGCGCCGCCACGGCCACCAGCGCATACACCGCGAGCGCCAGGCCGAGCGCCAGCCGGATCGCCCGGGGAATCGTGCGGTGCGGCTCGCGGACCTCCTCGCCGAGCGTCGCGATGCGCGCATATCCCGCGAAGGCGAAGAACAGCAGTCCCGCCGCCTGGAGCACGTCGCCGGGCCCGACCCGTCCCGGCATCGGCGCGGCCGCCGAGTGCGACCCGGAGAACGCGACCACCACGACCACCACCAGCACCGTCAGCACCGCGCCGACGATGATCCGCGTCGCCAGCGCCGACTTCTGCACCCCGGTGTAGTTCACGGCGGTGATCGCCACGACGGTCGCCACCGCCACCCAGCGCGCGTGCTCGGGCCACGCGTAGTGCCCGACCGTCAGCGCCATCGCCGCGCACGAGGCGGTCTTGCCGACCACGAATCCCCATCCGGCGAGGTATCCCCAGAACGGTCCGAGCCGCTCCCGCCCGTAGACGTAGGTGCCGCCCGACACCGGGTAGCGCGCGGCCAGCCGCGCCGAAGACATCGCATTGCAGTAGGCCAACAGCGCGGCCACCCCCAGCGCGAGCAGCAGCCAGCTGCCCGCCGCGGCCGCCGCCGGAGCGAGTGCGGCGAAGATCCCCGCGCCGACCATCGAACCGAGCCCGATCACCACCGAATCGGTGAGTCCGAGTCGTCGGTGCAGCGCGTTGCCGGGGTCCGCCGAGGTCATGGGCCAATCCTGGCCGGTCGCGGCGCGTCGTGCGAGCCGAGCGCGTCGATCGGTCCGGGCGAAGCGATGAACACCCCGTGAACAGCGAATCGCCGCCAGGTGGGCTACATCACGCCGCGATATACACCACGATTTTCTTGATTAGTTCCATATTCGTACGACCATGGAGTCATGCATACCGAGACCGCCGAACCCCGCGACCGCCTGCGCGCCGCGGGCCTGCGCGTCACCGCGCCGCGGCTGGCGGTGTTGAAGGCCGTCAGCGCGCACCCGCACGCCGACGCCGACACCATCGCCGCCGAGGTACGCGCCGCGCTCGGCTCGGTCTCCACCCAGGGCATCTACGACGTGCTGCACGCCTGTGTCGGCGCCGGGCTGCTGCGCCGCATCGAGCCGGCGGGTTCGCCGGCCCGCTACGAGACCCGCACCGGCGACAATCACCACCACCTGGTGTGCCGGCGTTGCGGGGCGGTTGCCGACGTCGACTGCGCGGTCGGCGCGGCCCCCTGCCTGGAGCCCAGCGAGACCCACGGATACGCCGTCGACGAGGCCGAGGTGGTCTTCTGGGGCCTGTGCCCGGACTGCCGAGCCGCCCAGGACTGACCCCCGACGCACGAGCCGGGCGGGTGCGGAACACGCACCCGCCCGGCTCTTTTCGTCTGTCTCGTGCCGTTCCCGTCGCTACAGCAGACCCCACCAGTACAGCAGGCAGGCGAGGGCCCAGACCACCACGGTTTCCATCGTCGCTCCCATTCTCTTCGCGCCGCTTCCATCATCGCTCGCGTCGCCACCCAGTGTTAGCAGAACCACGCCTGCCAGCGCATTCACCGCGTACAAGGTCTTCTTAAGTCCTTCTCGAGCAGCGGGCCGCATTGTCTTCCTCGACACCGGATCACCACACCAGCCACCACCGGGGTGGGACCCGGCGCACGACCTGTCTTTTCGAGGGGTGGCAGGTCGCGCGCCGGCGGCGCGGCCGGCCGGGTCGGTCCACGAGGGGTGACCGACCCGCCGGCCGCACCACGCACCGGCGACGGCTCTTCCCGGAGCTCGCGGCACACCCGCCGCTGCCGACGGTAACCACGCCGACGCGCACCGAGCCCACCATGCGGGCGGGCCGGTTCACGAGGGGTAACCGGCCCGCCCACGGGGTGCATGTCGAGGCCCTCCGGCCGCTGCCAGGCCGGAGGGCCTCGTCGCGCGCGGGAACAAGAAGCCGCTCCACGCCCGTTGTGCAGCGAGAGCGTTGACGCCCCGCGTCACCCCCGCATCGACGACGAAAGGCCAACCCATGAGCACGAACGTCGCATCCCGTCCCGCCGACGCCGCCGGCACCTTCCGGCTCGGCGGTGATCTCCCCGTCAACCGTCTCGGCTACGGCGCCATGCAACTGACCGGCCCCGGCGTCTGGGGCGACCCCCGCGATCCCGAGGAAGCCGTGCGCGTGCTGCGCCGCGCCGTCGAGCTGGGCGTGAACTTCATCGACACCGCCGACTCCTACGGCCCCTTCGTCAGCGAACAGCTGATCCGCACCGCCCTGCACCCCTACCCCGACGACCTGGTGATCGCCACCAAGGCCGGGCTCACCCGCTCCGGCCCCGGCGATTGGCGCCCGGTCGGCCGCCCCGAGTACCTGCGCCAGCAGGCCGAGTTGAGCCTGCGCCACCTCGGCGTCGACCGCATCGACCTCTACCAGCTGCACCGCATCGACCCCCAGGTGCCGCTGGCCGACCAGCTCGGCGAGCTGGTCGCGCTGCAACAGGAGGGCAAGATCCGCCACATCGGCGTCTCCCAGGTCAGTGTCGAGCAGTTGCAGCAGGCCCGCGAGATCGCCGAGATCGTCTCCGTCCAGAACCTCTACAACCTCGCCAACCGCACCGACGAGGCCGTCCTCGACTACGCCGAACGCGAGAACATCGCCTTCATCCCGTGGTTCCCCATCGCCACCGGCGAACTCGCCCGCCCCGGCGGCCCCCTCGACGCCATCGCCACCCGCCACGGCGCGACCCCCGCCCAGCTCGCCCTGGCCTGGCTGCTGCGCCGATCACCGGTGATGCTCCCGATCCCGGGCACGTCGTCGGTCGCGCACGTGGAGGAGAACACCGCCGCCGCGCAGATCACCTTGAGCGACAGCGAGTTCGAAGAGTTGTCAGCCGCCGCGGAGTAGGTGGACTCGGGGGCTCCGACCGACGCTGGTCAAAGCCCCCGCACTTCTCGACCTCACGAACCTCGAACCCCGCTCAGATACCGGGCCAGCGTGTCGGGTGGCAATCCATATCTCGACTAGAGTCGAGGAAGACCCGAGGGAGGTCGAGCGATTGCAGTGCATCTACGAGCAGTTGCAACGTATCGCACTCGATTCAGCCGATTCGCACGCGCTGATCCAGGAGTTGCCCAGCCGGTACCGTACTTGATGTGAGTACGCGGTTCTACAAGTCGAGCTACAGCGGAGCGAACAACTCGTGTGTGGAGGTTGCCCACCGTAGCGACGCTGTGCTCATCCAGGACAGCAAATACACCGGGAATCGGTCATCGCAGCCACGGATCAGGGTGGCGCGTAGTGAGTGGCCATCGGTTCTCGACCTCGCGGTGAGCCGCCGATCCGGTCGGGTCGGAGACCTGACCGTCGACGTCGCGAGCGACGGAAGCTCGATCCTGACCGGCCTCTCGGAAGCCGGTGACAAGGTGACCCTCCACTACACGCCCGCCGAATGGGACGCCTTCGCCAAGGGCGTTGTCGACGGACAGTTCGACCTTCGATAAGCGGTTCCATGCCATGTGAGGAGTGCGAGATGACGGCGCTCCAAGCGCAATCCCGCCGGCCCATCCTCGCGCAAGCTGACCGGGCCGTGGCGACCTCGAACCCTGCGAGTGCCCGTTCTCCCGATCGCGAAAGTGCTCATACGTTCCGTTTCGGAGCGTCTTCCGCGCCCGTGCGGGCTGTACTCGGCGCGTTCCTTGTCCGTACTCGTCCATTGGTGCGACACCCCCTCTGCGGGCATCGTGGAGCTGAGTCGCTAACGGTCAGTGGATTGGAGCCTGTCTTCCTGCTCGGCTCGGTGATCTTCGACGTACTGCCGTAACTTGGCAGCCGCGTAAGAGAACATGCCGTCGTAGGTGTCGGGCGCGTAGTTGATCATGTCGTTCATCAACGACCACGCTGAAATCTCATCCTCGTCGTAGGTATCGCACGGGGCTGGTGCACGAACAGGTGACAGTGGTTAGGCAGCCTGTCGGGCTGCCGGGGTCATGATCGCTTCGTACTCGATCGGGGTCAACCGGCCGAGCCGGTCCTGGCGCCGCCGCCGGTGGTAGGTGCGCTCGATCCAGACCACGATCGCGATCCGGAGCTGTTCACGGGTGCCCCAGCCGCGCCGGTCCAAGACGTTGCGTTGCAGCAGGCTGAAGAAGCTCTCCATCGCCGCGTTGTCACCCGCGGCGCCGACCCGGCCCATCGAGCCCACCATGCGAAACCTGTTCAGCGTGTGCACGAAGCGCCGCGAACGGAATTGCGACCCTCGGTCGGTGTGGACCACGCAGCCAGCCACCTCACCGCGGCGAGCGACCGCGTTGCGCAGAGCGGTCACCGCCAGCCGCGAGGTCATCCGGGAGTCGATCGAATAGCCGACGATCCGACCGGAGAACACGTCCTTGACCGCGCAGATATAGAGCTTTCCCTCACCCGTCCGATGCTCGCTGATATCGGCCAGCCACAACCGATTCGGGCGATCAGCGGTGAAGTCCCGGTGGACTCGGTCGTCGTGGACCGGTGGTCCTGGCCGTTTTCCCGAGCCGCGGCGGGGTTTGCCGAACGCACTCCACCACCGGTTCGCCGAGCAGATCCGCCACGCTGTCCGACCGGCCATCGGCTCACCCGCGGCACCGGCTTCGTCGGCGAGGAACCGATAGCCGAATTCCGGGTCGTCGCGGTGAGCGTCGAACAGGGCGTTCGCCCGGTAGGCCTCGGCGAGTTCCGCGGCGGTGACCGGGCTCGCCAGCCACCGATAGTAGGGCTGGCGAGCGAGCTTGAGCACCCGGCACGTCACCACGACGGGTATCCCGTCGGCGGCGAGCTCTTTCACGAGCGGGTAGATCTTTTTCCCGGCAGCTGAGCCTGGGACAGATAGGCAGCGGCCCGGCGCAGGACCTCGTTCTCCTGCTCGAGCAGCCGGTTACGGCGCCGCAGTTCCCGCAACTCAGCCGACTCCGAGGTCGTTGCTCCCGGCTTCACGCCCTCGTCGACATCAGCTTGGCGCATCCATTTCGACAAGGTCATCGGATGGATCCCGAAGTCGGCGGCGATCTGGTCCAGGGTCACCCCTTCGTCGCGGTTGCGGGCAACGCGGACGACGTCGTCACGGAACTCGCGGGGATAGGGCTTGGGCACGATGACATCCTTCCAGGCCCGCCTCCCGGCAAGCCAGATCGATGACACCTATCCCTGCAGCAGCCCCAAGTGAAGCGTGTTCGGAGACGGTAGACGCGGCGTCACCCAGTCGAGGAAAGCGCTCGTTCCCCCATCGAATTCGATGGTGAAGCTGCCACCGTCCAACATGCCAGGGTCGCGGCTGGCCGACGACGGATACCGCCACACATGATCGCGGTGGCGATTGGGCATGGGAATGTGGCGACGACCTACTGGTACAAGATCCGGAAGACCGGGCGAACGCCACACGGTAGGCCGCTCGATGGGAGACAACGAATGAGCGGCCCCGCTGCCTGCCCGGGCCTGCTGACCGCGCGAATGCGCCGGGCGAAAATGGCCCTGGCCAGGGGAAGTGGTCAGGGCCTCCTCGGTGTCTCAACCAACACGTCGGGGTTAGCAGACGGTATTTGAAACAGTGGGATCCGGACTGGCTGAAGACGATCATGGCCAAGATCGAGGCTGCTCCGGCCCGCCGGCCTGGGAAGACGAACAGCAGCACCGTTCAGCCGCGGCGGTTGGATCGTCGGGCTCTCACCTACCACCGTCGCCGAGTTGGTTGACGCCTACCGCTCTGGCACCTCCACGAACACGCTGTGCGAGCAGCACGGCTTGTCCAAGGGCTGGCTCTTGAAGATCCTTCAGGAGCACGGCGTCCAAATGCGGTACCAGCCAATGACTGAGGAGGAGATCAAATGGGCAGTACGCCTTTACGGCGAGGGGCGGTCCATCAATTCCGTCGCCCGCAAGCTCGGCAAGAGCAAGGGGAGTGTGTGAAGGCGTTACGCGATCGAGGGGTGAAAATGCGCCCATAAAGGACTTTGACAGCTATTCCGCCTGCACGCGCATCTCATGCTCCGAAATTCTATATCACCGTGACGATCGCGTTGACGAGCACACCGAGGAACGTAAGGCTATCGCGCACATCGCCTTCGTTTATGGGATACCGAGTGCGAGGAGGCGTTACATCAGTATCCGCCTCGTGAGCAATTTTGTTTCGACGATCCACAATCAGTTTTAGCTGCCTCCTTGCTGATGCTGGACTAGAACCAATTTGAAGAGCAATTGCTTGCCACAGGCTGACATCGGTCACGTATCGGAACGCATCAGCAACTTTGTCTGGATGTTGAAAGCTCAGATAACCATGCTGCTCTCGAATTTCAGACTCAAGCCATGTAGTGTCGGTGGCGCTCATGGACACAGCCACAGATCGCAGGCTCACACGAAAACGATCGAATCCGGCAGGGCGAGGCAGCTTTCCCTGTTGGATCAATATCATGCGAGCGCGAACTTCCTCATGGACGAAGTGAT
Organism: Nocardia sp. FDAARGOS_372; assembly: GCF_002554515.1. Taxonomy (NCBI): domain Bacteria; kingdom Bacillati; phylum Actinomycetota; class Actinomycetes; order Mycobacteriales; family Nocardiaceae; genus Nocardia; species Nocardia sp. FDAARGOS_372. Next base: position 5,027,610 of record NZ_PDDW01000001.1, read on the forward strand.
CGAATGCGCTCACACCTTGAACAAGAGCAGAACGCAGTAGATCGTCCGTATTAATTGCGGCAGTGACTTGGGCAGACAAAGCCACGGCTGTGGCCACAAGATCTTCTGCGTAGGTCAGATTTTGCCGAAATAGCTGAAGTTCGTCTTGTGGCATCTTGATTAAGACGCCCCTACCATCTCCGCCATGGCGGATACCTTGCGAGCTAGCGAGTTGAATTCGATATGGAACGAGTCCCTCGACTCCTTAAAATTTTCAAGCACATCACCTACAGCCTCCAGTTGGCTTTCAGTAAGCGCAAAGACTGGCGTCAGGTGCTCTTGGGATCGAGAGATCAAACTGTTGAAATCGGCAATGAGAGCCAAATTCAGCGACTCTCCGACCGATCCGGCAGCATACACCTCATCGGGTAGCAACAAACCTGCCGATTGCGCTGCTGGACGAAGCCTGCTCATCACCGCCTTATCTATTTCGTCAATCCACTTTTGAAAGGCGCTAGCTGGTTGCCCCTTCCTAGGGCGATACTTTTGGATTACCGTTCCCATGATCTTGAGTCTGGGAGTAGGAAAAGGGTATGCGGCATCTCGCAAAACCGGCAAACTGCTAGCTTGGTCTGCCCATTGCTTCCACCGTGGCAGCACTCGACTCAAAGAATCGATGGCCATCACGGAGAACACGTCCGGCGAAGTAGGGAGTATCAAATAATCACTTGTTGCGACAAGATTCTGATTGATTGGCCCTAGACCTGGGCTCATATCAATGAGCACATAGTCGGCGCTGATTGAACTAGCGGTTTCATCAATAAGAAACGCGAGACTGCCTGGGAGATTCTGCAAAGCTTGTATAGCGGCCGACAACTCCTGCGCTATGCCCAAGGTGACTTCGTACTCGGCAAGTCTGAGATCGCCCGCGAGTAGATGAAGCCCTGGCCTGTTCTCTACTTCTACGGTTGCAACGGCCGCTATCGATCGGGGCTGAGCTTCGAACGCTGGAGTTAGTCCGGATCGAAGAGTGTTGTGTCCTTCCCTCTCGTAGAATTTCTCCAATTCAAACGAACCTTTGAAGCCCAAAACCATTCCAGTCAGGTTGCACTGAGGATCCGAATCAACCATCAGTACAGTGTGGCCTTGCTCAGCAAGCATCCAACCTAAGTTAAAGACTGTCGTAGTCTTGCTAACTCCACCTTTGTGGTTGAAGAGCGCGATCTTAGACATGCCCGCCTCTCTGTTGGAATCAACGTAGTCCGAACAGACTCCGACCTTGCCGCCCCACATTACATGGGCGACCCCTCAATGCGGTTGGCGTGCAGGCCCATCAAGAGCAGGAGCAGTGTGCCGAAGGTGCTGAGTAGTGAGCCGAAGCACAGCAGCCACACAGTGGTGCATCGCGTACGCAATGACGACGCCAGGAGCTACGCAGCGGCGGTGTTGGGCAGGACTATCGCGGCGATCTTCTGGGCCAGCAGCGGAACTGCATCTTGGTGCGTAGAGAGGCCCACAAGATCTCCGAGAAACCCTGAGTACTTGGCGATTTCAGCAAAGCTGACGTTGTGAGCGACCGGAATCAGAGTCGCCTTATGCAGGAGAACGCCTAGCTCGCGCTCGGTCCAGAACCGACCGGTGACATACGCGGGCGTGAGCACTGCAACACCACAGCGGGAGGCGACCAGGCCACGGTCCATTTGTCGAGCCATGCCCTGCCCCAGGGCCATCACGTCATCCATCCAGACGCGTACGCCAAGATACCTGAGCTCGGAAGTAAGCTGACGGGCAACGTCTGCTCCATCGATGTGCGCGTAGCTGACGAACACGTCGTACTCACGATCGTCCTGCTGCATTAGAACTTGCTGCACTCGGTCGGCCAGCTGTTGCTCATCCTGAGTGAAGACCACCCTTGGGCTCCTTCGGGCGAGGCTTGAGATGAGTGTTCGGTTGTGGGCGTCCACTTTCTGGTTGTGTGAGTTGACTTCCGTCACGTGACGGTTGTAGGCGTCAACCCGCCGCTGTTCCTGGCGGTTGGCATCATCTGCCGCACGTCGCAGACGGCGGTTGAAGTCATCGACAGCCTTCTGATTCGCCTTGTTGACGCGGTCGACTTCCCGGTTGTACGCGTTGATTCGGCGACGCTGTTCCTGCATGGCCTTGCGCTGAGCTTCCTGGGCCGCCCGCCTGAATTGCGCAGCGTTCCTGTTCGTTGCCATCTTGTCCCTTCCCGCCGCTGCGACAACATGCACTGTCGATGCAGCTCTGGCCGAAGCTGTGTCAGCCCACCTCCAGATTCGGCTAGCCAGAAAGGAGCCGGGCTATCTCGGTGAGCTGATTCTTGCATGGCCGACATCGATCATGCGTTCGACACGCGGTACATGTGGGGTGCAGATTGCTATCTTGACACAAGATGTGCAGCCTTGGTGTCGCTAGTAACCCGGATCCCGACGTGCGCTGAATGATCGCGGTGACATCAGCCGTGCCGACTGGCGTCATGCGGTTCATGTACCGTCCTCCATCCCCCTCCCAGTCGGGGTGGCAGGATTTGAACCTGCGACCTCTTCGTCCCGAACTATGGAGGTCGGTAGATGCGCAGGTCAGAGCGGTTGGTGAACGTGTTGGTTGTGCCAGCTGACTTGGCTTCGGGTGTTGGCAGGATTGGCCGCAGCGGTTGGGGGTCGGTGGCGTTGCGTACTGACCGGGATCAGGGAATGCCGAGCGCGATGGTGAGCGCGCGGTTGACTTCCAAGATCGCGCTCGCAGAGAGCGAACCCAGGTAGTCGCCGAGCTCATCCTTGGCCAGAGTCTCGATGTTGTCCGTATTGACGAAACCGGTCAGCGGCTCATTGGATCCCAGCTCCACCCAGGTGGGCAGCTCTCGCCGGGTGGTGGTGATCCGAACCGCGAGCACGTCCAAGGTCACGCGGTTGCGCTGGTTGTTGGACACGATCAACCAGGGCTTGGGCCCGTAGCCCAGATCCGCCCGGTAGACCTGGCCACGTACAGGCGCGTTCACGCGGGGATCTGGCGCTTGTTACGCCGGGCACGCAGTACGGCGCGCTCGTCCTCGTCCTCGTACGGGTAGGTGGGCGACTGGGCTACTGCCGCCTCGTAGGCTCGGGCCAACTGCTCATCCTGGAGCCGGTTCCACGCCTCGTGGATTGCTGCCACCACTGCCGCTGACCGCGAGGGAGCGCCTGCCTGCTCCAGCTCTTGGAGACGGCGGAACGTCTCGTCGTCCAATCTGACGGTCATCGCATGTGTCATGCGTAGATGATACCAATTGCCGGTTCATTGACCGCATCAGTTTTGTCACACATCACGTGGATCGTTGGTCAGAGCAGATACGCACTTGTGTTCCCGTTTCCGAAGAGCGAAATGGTGCGGGGCTCGACCAACCGACCGCGCGGGTCTTCGACCATGCCGTGTAGCTTCAACAGGGCCGTGCAGCGTCTCATATCCACCCGCGCCACAGGACATCCGGCACACCGCAGCCTCACTCGCGATAAGTGCCGGTGCGAACGTGAAGGACCTCCCGGGCGCTGCTGCTCGGGCACAAATCGGCAGTGCTCACGCACGAAACCTACGCCGATCTGTTCGCCGACGATCTGGAGGCGGTGGTCGAAGCCCTCGACTTTGCCGCGCGCGGACCGCTCGTGAACGAGCTGTGTATCAACTGGGTACTCGGCTGGCGTCGGTGCGCGGCTGACCTGGAAATGCGAGAAGGCGCTGACCAAAACTACTGGTCAGGGCCTTCTCGGTGTCTCAACCAACACGTCGGGGTGACAGGATTTGAACCTGCGACCTCTTCGTCCCGAACGAAGCGCGCTACCAAGCTGCGCCACACCCCGTGAAGCGAACCTGGATTAGCTTACATCAGGGTGGGCTCCGGCGTTAAACCGGCAGGTCAATCAGGGTTTATAGGGGCGGATGCTGGTGAAGATGCGCTTGGCGGTGTCGGGGTCGACGGCCTTGGCGACGCCGGTGTCGGCGGCGATCACCATGACGAGGCTGCCGGTGTCGGCGGGGGTGGCGAAGGTGTAGATGGAGAAGGTGGGGGCGCAGCCGGGGGCCGGGTCGCGGATGAGGCCGCGGGTTTCGGCGAAGGTGCCGTGCTGGGTGCCGTCGAGGGAGTGCAGTGGCTCGGGTGCGGTGGGGGTGGGGTCGGCGAGGTAGGCGATGCGGGCGGCGCGGGCGCCGACTTCGAGGGCGGCGGCGGTGGTGTCGGTGGTGGGGGAGCCGGTGAGGAAGGCGACGGTGCGGGTGGAGCCGGGGCAGTAGTCCTTGCCCTCGGAGGCGTATCCCTTGCCGCCGATGGTGTTGGGTGGTTTGCCGAAGCCACCGGAGCGGTCGGGGGGCGCGATGGTCCAGTCGGCGGGCACGTCGTAGGCGGCGTCGCTGTCCGGGGCGACGACGGCGCGGTAGCCGGGGACGACGGCGGGGGCGGAGATCACCGGTTGCTCGGTGGTGCGGGTGCGGGTGGACGGGGTCAGCGCGCTCACCATGCCCGTGGCGTCGTCGGCCTCGGCCGCATCGGAGCCGTCGGCCAGCACGGCGACGGCGGTGCCACCGAGCACGGCCAGGACGGCCATGCCCAGGCCGATCCAGCGGTGCCCGCCGGAGCTCGGCCGGTAGAGCTCCCGGGCCACCGCCATGTCGTCGTGGTCGCCGGGCGGTGCCGAAAGGCCCTGCGGCGGTATGGGAGTGGTCCGGGTCGCCGTGTCCCCCATGTCGCGATCGAATCCACCGTGCACCGTCGTCCCCTCCTCGACCGACGTTCGTTCTCGGCACGCGACCCTACCCACCCGGGCCGGACATTGCCTAGTCGCGGGCGTGAGTCACCCCCCGTCGCATCGGGATTCGATGCGACGGTTCACCGGACGAGGTCGGTGTCAGCCCGCGACGGAGGAGGTGGACAGCCCCTCGTTGCTCTCGGCGAGCGGCCGCTTGGGCGGCGCGGCGACGAGCGTGAGCAGGGTGGCCTCGGGACGGCAGCAGAACCGGTACGGCGCCCACGGCGACGTGCCGATGCCCGCCGAGACGTGCAGGCGGGTGTGCTCGCCCCACCGCGAAGGACCCTTCACGCGCGACTTGTCGATGCCGCAGTTGGTGACGAGGGCGCCGTAACCGGGCAGCACCAGCTGGCCGCCGTGCGTGTGGCCGGCGAGCACCAGGTCGTAGCCGTCCTCGGCGAAGCGGTCGAGCACGCGCGGCTCGGGCGAATGGGTGAGGCCGATGCTCAGCTCGGCCAACGGGTTGGGCGCACCCGCGACGGTGTCGTAGCGGTCGCGGCGCAGGTGCGGGTCGTCCACGCCCGCCGACGCGATGCGGATACCGGCCACCTCGAGGTCGCGGCGCACATGGGTCAGGTCCATCCAGCCGCGTTCGGTGAACGCCGCGCGCAGGTCCTTCCAGGGCAGCGGGGCGCCGTGGACGCGGCGATGGTCGGTCTTGAAGTACTTCAGCGGGTTCTTCGGCACCGGGGCGAAGTAGTCGTTGCTGCCGAAGACGAACAGGCCCGGCCGCGCCAGCAGTCCGCCGAGCGCCTGCACGACGGCGGGCACCGCCTTCTGGTGGGACAGATTGTCACCGGTGTTCACGACGAGGTCCGGCTCGAGCCGATCCAGCTCGCGCAGCCACTGCTGCTTGAGTTTCTGGCCGGGCATCATGTGCAGATCGCTGATGTGCAGCACGCGTAGGCTCGACGACCCGGGCGGCAGCACCGGCATGGTCGCCTCCCGCAGCACGAACGCGTTGCGCTCGATGAGCGAGGCGTAGCCGATGCCGGCCACCGCGGCCCCAGTGGCTCCCAGCGCGGTTCTGCGGACAGCGGAGGTCGAGATCACGGACATTTGCCCAGCATAGGTGAGGCGGGCGGAGAACGCTGAGTGTGTTTCCGCACACGCCTGGCGAATTCGGCCGCACCCGGTCCGACCTGGGAAATCACCGAACATACCGGGCCGCGACGGGTCGGGCGGCACAGCCGAAATGTGGTGGGGCGGCACCGGCGGACCGACTACCGTGAGGCCCATGTCGGAACTCAAAGAGCGCCTGCGTGCGGACATGACCGCCGCGATGAAAGCCAAGGACACCCTGCGCCTGGCCACCCTGCGCATGCTGCTGGCCGCGATCCAGAACGCCGAGGTCGCGGGTGCGCAGGCGCGGGAGCTGTCCGATGCCGAGGTGATCGCCGTCCTGCAGAAGGAGGCGAAGAAGCGCAACGAGTCGGCCGAGGTCTACACCCAGGCCGGGCGCGGGGAGCTGGCGGCCAACGAGCACGCCGAAGCCCGCATCATCGACGAGTACCTGCCCACCCAGCTCAGCGAGGCGGAGGTGGCCGACCTCGCCGACACCGCGATCGCCCAGGTCGCCGAGCAGCTGGGGGAGCGGCCGGGCATGCCCCAGATGGGCCAGGTCATGAAGATCGCCACCCAGCTGGCCCAGGGCAAGGCCGACGGCTCGCGGATCTCCGCGGCCGTCAAAGCCCGCCTCTAGCGCTGGCTACCGCGGCCACCACGGTGGCAGCGGGATGTTCGGCAGCGGCGGCGGCGCCGGCAGGTTCGGCGCGGGCGCCGGCGCCGCCGGACTCGGCGCCTGCCGCTGGGTGCCGTCGCTGATGTAGATGGTGATGACCGAGCCCGGAATCGCCGAGCCGTTCGGCGCCATGCTCATCACGCTGCCCTTCGGCGGCGGTCCGGAACCGTTCACGGCCGACACCTGGAAGCCCGCCGAGACCAGCGCCGTGGTCGCCTCGCTCTGCGACATCCCGACCACATCGGGCACCTGCGCGTTGTTCGCGCCGCGCACGTATTTGTCGTCCAGCGGCGGCAGCGCGGGCGGCGGGAAGTTGCCCACCACGCCCTTCACCGCGCTGAACCAGGTGCGCGCAGGCTCGTTACCACCGAACAGGTCGCCGCTGCCGCAGTTGCGCAGCGGGAACGAGCAGATCTCGCCGGGCGTCGGGCTGTCACCGTAGACGTAGACCGCGCCGGCCAGCGAGTTGGTGAAGCCGAGGAACGCCGAGGAGCGGTGGCTCTCGGTGGTGCCCGTCTTACCCGCCATCGGCAGGCCGCCCCAGCCCATCGCCTGCGCCGCGCCCGCGGCGGTGCCGGAGGTGTCGTCCTTGCTCATGGCGTTGGCCAGGGTGTTGGCCAGCCCCGGCTCGACCACCTGCTCGCAGGCCTGCTGGGTGAGCGGCACCGGCTTGCCGTAGCGGTCGATGACCTCCTTGATCGGCGAGGGCGGGCACCAGCGACCACCGGAGGCCAGCGTCGCGGCCACGTTGGACAGCTCGAGCGGGTTGATCGCGACCGGGCCCAGGGTGAACGAGCCGAGGTTCTGGTCCTTGATCATGTCGGCCAGGCTCTGGTTGCCGTGGCCGGAGGTGCCCGGCTTGGTGAACGAACGCATGCCGAGCCGGACCGCCATGTCGACGGTCGGCGTCACGCCGACGGCCTGGATGAGCTTGACGAACGCGGTGTTCGGCGAGGTGGCCAGCGCCTCGGTCACCGACATCGGCGACTTGTAGCGGCCCGCGTTCTCGACGCAGTAGGTGGCCGGCGGGCAGCCGCGCGCGCCGCCGTTGCCCATGCCCTGGGCGTCGAAGCGGGCGGGCACATCGAGCTGGGAGTTGATGCCGAGACCCTTCTCCATCGCGGCGGCGGTGGTGAAGATCTTGAAGACCGAGCCCGCGCCGTCGCCGACCATCGAGAACGGCTGCGGCTGCACCGTCTCGTTGGCGTCCTGGTTCAGGCCGTAGGTGCGGCTGCTGGCCATCGCCAGCACCGGATGCGAGTCCTGTCCCGGCGCGACGACCGACATCACCTCGGCGATGTGGTCGAGGTCCGGCTTGGCGTGGTCGTTGATCGCGCGCTTGACCGAGTCCTGCACGGCCGGGTCGAGCGTGGTCCTGATCAGGAAGCCGCCCTTGTCGATCTGCTCGCGGCTGATGCCCGCTTCGGCCAGGTACTGCAGCGCGTAGTCGCAGAAGAAGCCGCGGTCGTTGGCCGCGATGCAGCCGCGCGGCAGCCCCTTCGGCTCCGGCAGCACGCCCAGCGGCTCCTGCTTGGCCTTGCGGAACTCCTCGGCACGGCCGGGGATGTTCTGGATCATCGTGTCCAGCACGGTGTTGCGACGGTCCAGCACGCCCTGGGGATTGGTGTACGGGTTCAGCTTGGAGCTGGACTGCACCATACCGGCCAGCATGGCCGCCTGCGGCACGTTCAGGTCCGCGGCATCGATGCCGAAATAGGTCTGCGCGGCGTCCTGGATGCCGTACGAGGAGTTGCCGAACGGGACGAGGTTGAGATACCGGGTGAGGATCTCGTCCTTGGTGAGCTCCTTGTCCAGCGTCAGCGCCATGCGGATCTCGCGGATCTTGCGCGCGGGGGTGGTCTCGATGGCGGCCCGGCGCTCGGCGTCGGTCTTGGCGACCACCAGCAGCTGGAAGTTCTTCACGTACTGCTGGTCCAGCGTGGAGGCGCCCTGCTGGACCTCGCCGCTGGTGGTGTTGGTCAGGAAGGCACGCACGGTGCCCTGCCAGTCGACGCCGTCGTGTTCGGCGAAGCGGCGGTCCTCGATGGAGATGATCGCCAGCTTCATGTCGTTGGAGATGCGGTCGCTGGGCACCTCGAAGCGCCGCTGCTCGTAGAGCCAGGCGATCGGGTTGCCCGCCGCGTCCACCATCGTCGACACCGCGGGGACGGTGCCCTCGACGAGTTCGGCGGAGACGTTGTCGACGGCGTCGGCGGCGCGGTTGGAGACGAACCCGAAACCACCGGCGAGCGGGAACAGCAATCCGGCGACGAGTACCGCGGCCAGCGCGCAGCTGCCTGCGAGCTTCGCGAGGGTATGTGTGATCGGCACGTTCGACACGGTGCCAAGCCTACGGGGTGGCGCCGCGGCGTTTGCGGGTGTGTTTGTCCCGCAGTGCGAGCCACGCCAGGAAACGCTGCGATCAGCGTGTCTCCCGCGCATGTTCGGCGTGTCGCCTCGGCGAGTCGGACATCCACGCAGACCGATCGGTCTCGTGCTGGCAGGTGCATGGACGGGCGTACCAAAAAATCTCGAGACGGTCTTGCGCTCGGGCCATACCTTTACCTAGATTGAGAACCCAGTGTGATGGAGCTAACACTAAAAGTGGAATGTGGTTCAGTTCGCAGCAGGGTACGGGTAGCTGCGCACTGGCACGCGATTCTGGAGCGCCGTTGACCGGTGTTCGGACTGCAAAGGGGCACACCAAATGCATATGACAACCCCCATCGCTCGATTGGACGTGGAGCAGGCCGAAGCTCGAATCGCCTGGGTTTCCCAGGCCCGATGCAAGGAAGTGGATCCCGATCAGTTGTTCGTCCGCGGCGCGGCGCAGCGCAAGGCGGCGACGATCTGCAGGCACTGCCCGGTGTTGATGCAGTGTGGAGCCGATGCTCTCGACAATCGAGTGGAATTCGGTGTGTGGGGTGGGATGACCGAACGGCAGCGTCGCGCGCTGCTCAAGCAGCATCCGGAGGTGACCTCCTGGGCCGACTTCTTCCAGGCCCAGCGCCAGCACCAAGTGGCGATGTGAGACAGACCGGCAGGACCGACAACCAGCGAACTGAGCCCGCGATCGCGGGCTCAGTTCCATTTTCAGGGTAAGGCGTTGCGGCCCCTGTTCTTTCGGCGACCCAGGCCAATTCGCTATCGAGCGGAACCGATCACACGGGGGCGGGCGCGCCGGTGAGCTGATCGGCGACCGCGCGCAACGCCGTGAGATCGGAGACCTCGAACGGCAGCGCCGTCACGGGCGCGATCGGCACCCGCGGGTGGGCGCCGGTGAACCGCACCAGCAGATGCCGTTCCCGCTTCGCGGTCGCGACCCGTTCGGCGTGGATGCGCAGCACCGCCGCGGTCAGCGGATCGTCCTCGGCGAGCCGGTCGGCGGCGGTGAGCGCGTGATCGCCCGGCAAGCTGCTCAGCACCGGGTGGGTCCGGTTGAGCACCAGCCCGGCCAGCGGCATGCCCTCGCTGGAGAGCCGGTCCACGAAGAACGACGCCTCCCGCAGCGCGTCCGGTTCGGGCGCCGCCACCACCAGGAAGTGGGTGCCCGGCTTGGCGAGCATGGCGTAGGTGCGGTCGGCGCGGTCCTGGAAGCCGCCGAACAGCGACTCCAGCGATTGCAGGAAGTTCGAGGCGTCCTTGAGCATCTGCCCGCCCACGATCGTGGACACACCGCGCATGGCCAGGCTCATCGCGCCGGTCACGAACCGGCCGACCCCGCGACCGGGCGCCATGATCAGGCGGATCATCTTGCCGTTGAGGAAGGTGCCCAGGCGCTTGGGCGCGTCGAGGAAGTCCAGCGCGTTGCGCGAGGGCGGGGTGTCGACCACGATCAGGTCCCACTCGCGCCGGGACACCAGCTGGCCCAGCTTCTCCATCGCCATGTATTCCTGCGTGCCGCCGAAGGACGAGGCCACGGTCTGGTAGATCGGGTTGGCGAAGATCTGCTCGGCCTTGTCCCGGCTGGTGTGCTCGAGCACCATCTCGTCGAAGGTGCGGCGCATGTTGAGCATCATCGCGTGCAGCTCACCCTTGGCCTCGGGGCCGAGGATCACCCGCTGCGGCGCGTTGTCCAGCTCGGCCACCCCGAGCGACTGGGCCAGCCTGCGCGCCGGGTCGATGGTGAGCACCACGACCTTGCGGCCCAGCTCGGCGGCCCGCAGCGCGATCGCGGCCGCGGTGGTCGTCTTGCCGACGCCGCCGGAGCCACAGCACACCACGACCCGGGCGGTGGGATCGGCGATGATCCCCGAGACATCCAGCGTGTTCATCGCACTCCCTGTGCGCTCAGGTGTTCGGCCAGCTCGTACAGCGCGCCGAGATCGATGCCGTCGGTCAGGGCGGGCAGGTACAGCTGGGACACACCGACCTCGTTCAGTTCCGTCGCGCTGGTGTCCTGCGCCTGCAACCGGGTCGAGTGCTCGACGGCCTCGGTGATCAGCCCCTCGACATCGGCCTCGTCGAGACGAATGCCCGCGCGCTCGAGTCCGGCGCGGATCGCCGCGCGATCGAGGTCACCGGCCGCGGCCCGGTCGCGCACGTCGGCGGGCAGGTAACCCTCGCCCGCGCGGTTGACGATGACGGTGCCGATCCGCAGGTCGTTGGCGGTGAGCTCGGCGACCGCGTCGGCGGTCTCCTGCACCGGCAGCGCCTCCAGCAGCGTGACCAGGTGGATCATCGTCTGGTCGGAGTGCAGCAGCCGCGACACGCCCTCGGCCTGCGAGGCGATGGGCCCGCCCTTGGCGATCTCGGCCATCGCCTTGGTGACGTCGAGGAAGCTGGCGATCCGGCCGGTCGGCGGTGCGTCGACCACGACCTCGTCGTAGACCGGCTTGCCCGCCTGATCGACGCGGACCACGCACTCCTTGATCTTGCCGGTCAGGATCACGTCGCGCAGGCCGGGGGCGATGGTGGTGACGAACTCGATGGCGCCCATCCGCCGCATCGCTCGCCCCGCGAAGCCCAGGTTGTAGAACATGTCGAGGTATTCGAGGAAGGCGTGCTCGATGTCGAGCGCCAGCGCCACCACCTCGCCGCCGCCGTCGGCGGTCGCGATCCTGGTCTCGGTGGGTGGCAGCGGCGGAAGATCGAACAGCTGGGCGATGGACTGCCTGCTCTCCACCTCCACCAGCAGCACCCGCCGCCCGCCCGCGGCCAGGGCCAGCGCCAGCGCGGCGGCCACCGTGGACTTACCGGTGCCGCCCTTGCCGGAGACGTAGTGCAGGCGCGCCTGCTCCGCACGCTTCGGCCACCCCTTGTCCAGCCCCGACTCCGCCGAAACGGGCACTGCAGTTGGTACTCCCACGCTCGCGAGCCTATAACTCGCCGGGAATTCCCGCCGTAACCACAGGTGTGGTGGCGGGAATTGTGCCCGAACGCGATGCCCATACACTCACTCCATGACCACATGGGAATACGCGACCGTGCCGTTGCTCACGCACGCGACCAAGCAGATCCTCGACCAGTGGGGCGCCGACGGCTGGGAATTGGTGACGGTGCTGCCCGGCCCGACCGGCGAGCAGCACGTCGCGTACCTCAAGCGCCCGAAGCAGTAGGCGGCGGCGGTGGAATCGGCGACGCGGTGGCGGGAGAACCTGGACCGGCTCGGCGTGACGCTGCCCGCGGTGGCGGCGCCGGTGGCGGCCTACATCCCGGCCATCAGGACGGGTTCGCTGGTGTACACGTCCGGACAGCTCCCCTTCGTCGACGGTGAGTTGTCCGCGGTCGGCAAGGTCGGCGCCGAGGTGTCGCTCGAGACGGCCAAGGAGGCCGCCCGGCTCTGCGCACTCAACGCCTTGGCCGCCGTGCACGATCTCATCTCGCTCGACGAGGTGACGCGGATCGTCAAGGTGGTCGGATTCGTCGCCTCCGCACCGGGATTCACCGACCAGCCGATCGTGGTGAACGGCGCCTCGGAACTGCTGGGCGAGGTGTTCGGAGAAGCGGGCGTGCACGCGCGCTCGGCGGTGGGGGTGGCCGAACTGCCCAAGAACGCGCCCGTCGAGGTCGAACTCGTCGTCGAGGTGCGCGGCTGAGTTTTCCGTCCGGAGAAACCCGCTGGACGGCAAGGAAACCGAGGTGAGAGCGATGACGCTGACCCATCCCGCATACGGCCGGGTACGTCAGGTGACGCCGACTGCGGCGGTGCTGCTGGCGGACAACCCGGGCCAGATGACGCTGGACGGCACCAACACCTGGCTGTTGCGGGCGCCCGGCGCCACCGAATACGTGGTGGTCGACCCGGGGCCCAAGGACAAGAAGCACACCGAGGCGATTCTCGCCGCGACCGACGGCCGCATCGCGCTCACGCTCATCACCCACCATCACCACGACCACACCGGCGGCATCGACCGGCTGGTGAAGCTCACCGGCGCGCCGGTGACCGCGGCCGACCCCGGCTACCTGCACGGCTGGGACACCCCGCTGGCCGACGACGCCGTGCTGGAGGCGGCCGGTCTGCGCATCCGGACGCTGGCCACGCCCGGCCACACCTCGGACTCGGTGAGTTTCGTGCTCGACGACGCGGTGATCACCGGCGACACGATCCTCGGCAGCGGCACCACCGTGCTGGAATCGCGCAGCGGTGCGCTGGCCGACTACCTCGATTCGCTGGATCGGCTGCTGGCCGAGGGGTCGGGCAAGGCACTGCTGCCCGCGCACGGACCCGACCACGCCGACCTCGCGCCGGTCGCCCAGTACTACGTGAAGCACCGGCACGAACGTCTGGATCAGGTGCGTGCCGCTCTGCGGGAGCTGGGCGCGGACGCGGGTGCGATGGCGGTGGTCCGCAAGGTGTACGCCGATGTGGACAAGCGGCTGTGGCCGGCGGCGCGCAGTTCGGTGCAGGCTCAGCTGGACTATCTGCGCAGCCGGGGCTGACACGCACGACGGCCCGGCGGATCCGAGTGGAGCGCGCGGATCCGCCGGGCCGTACGGTGCTCGATGCTCAGCGAGCGCGGCGGGCGAGCCGCTCGGAGTCCGAGATCAGCACGCTCTTGCCTTCCAGGCGCAGCCAGCCGCGGTGCGCGAAGTCGGCGAGCGCCTTGTTGACGGTCTCGCGGGACGCGCCGACCAGCTGCGCGATCTCCTCCTGGGTCAGGTCGTGGGTGACCCGCAGGGCACCCGCTTCCTGGGTGCCGAAGCGCTGCGCGAGCTGCAGCAGTGCCTTGGCCACGCGGCCGGGCACGTCGGTGAAGATCAGGTCGGCGAGGTTGTTGTTGGTGCGGCGCAGGCGGCGCGCGAGGACCCGCAGCAACTGTTCGGCGATCTCGGGCCGCTGGTCGATCCAGGACTTGAGGGCGTCGCGGTCCATGGTGACGGCGCGGACCTCGGTGACCGTGGTGGCGGTCGAGGTACGCGGCCCGGGGTCGAAGATCGACAGCTCGCCGAACATGTCCGACGGGCCCATGATGGTCAGCAGGTTCTCCCGGCCGTCCGGGGAACGACGGCCGATCTTCACCTTGCCCGAGGTGATGATGTACAGCCGGTCGCCGGGCTCACCCTCGTTGAAGATGACATGGCCGCGTGGGAAGTCCACCGGCTGCAGTTGTTTGGCGAGCGCCGCCACCGCGGTGGGCTCTACGCCTTGGAAGATGCCTGCTCTGGCGAGGGCCTCGTCCACGAATGTGCTCCTTATGGGAAATGGCTCTGTCCTGGACCGAAGCGAATCGGCCAAAAGCGCAGTCTACGCGGCACTGCGCCGGGGTAGTGACAGACACCACGTTACAAGTGGAATCCGTGTCGAGGGGGACGAGGGGCGGGACCGGGCGTGGGCGCGGCCCCGCGGCGGGGTCAGCTGGCGCGGGCGACGTCGAGTTCGCCGCCGCGCGCGCGGCGCTTGCGCATCTTGGCCGCGGCCGCCGGTAGGCCGAGTTCGGTGAGCTCGTTCACCTCGGCGTTGCTGGCCTTGTCGAGGTAGTGCTGAACCTCGGGGTCCGGTTCGAGAAGTTTGCGGAGCCGATTCTCGAGCCGCTCCATACCCAGGGCGAAGATCATCAACACCACTGGGAAGAGCACCACAGCGAGTCCTTGCATATCGAGGAGTAAACACGGTGAAGGTCTCGGATGGAACACGCGGTCCGGCTGGCCGGGCGAGCTGTCACCCCGATTCCGTATGGTGAACGGGTGCGTGTGTCCCCGTCGTCCGCCGTCGAGAGCGGGTCGTCCAGTGCCGGTGCGGGGTCGGCCGCACCGTCGGCCGGCGCTGCCGAATCCGCGGAGCCGAAGCGGAAAACCCGGTCCCGACAAGCGGAAACGAAGCTCGGGCTGGTGCGCAGGGCCCGTCGGATGAATCGCACGCTGGCCCGCGCGTTCCCGGATGCGCACTGTGAGCTGGACTTCACCACGCCGCTCGAATTGGCGGTGGCCACAATCCTTTCCGCGCAATGCACCGACGAGCGCGTGAACATGACCACACCGGCGCTGTTCGCCCGATATCCCGACGCGCGTGCCTACGCCGAGGCGAATCGAACCGAACTCGAGGAATACATCAGGCCGACCGGTTTCTATCGAAACAAGACGAGCTCGCTCATCGGGCTCGGCCAGGCACTGGTGGAGAAGTACGACGGTGAAGTACCTCACACCCTCGAAGAATTGGTGCAATTGCCGGGAATCGGGCGCAAAACCGCCAACGTGATCCTCGGCAATGCCTTCGACGTGCCCGGCATCACCGTCGACACCCATTTCGGCCGCCTGGTGCGCCGCTGGGGTTGGACCACCGAGGAGGACCCGGTCAAGGTCGAGCACGCCGTCGGTGAGCTCATCGAGCGCAAGGACTGGACGATGCTCTCGCACCGGGTGATCTTCCACGGTCGCCGGGTCTGCCACTCCCGCAAACCCGCGTGCGGTGCGTGCGTGCTGGCCAAGGACTGCCCCTCGTTCGGGCTCGGCCCGGTCGAGCCGGAGGCGGCCGCGAAGCTGGTCAAGGGGCCCGAGCGCGAGCACCTGCTGGGGATGGTCGGCCTGTGAGTCGGGTGCCGGTCTGGGTTCGGCTGGCGTTGGCCGGGCTGATCACCGTGGTCGCGCTCGCGGTCGCGCTGTGGCCGCGCGACGCCGGCGAGCCCGCGACGGGCAGCGGCGCACCGACCGGCGGTGCCGTCTCCGCGCAGCTGCGTGCCGATGCCGCGCTCGCGCCGTGTCCCGGCCCCGCGCCGGGCGCGGTGGGTGCGGGGCCGCTGGCGGGGCTGACACCGACCTGCCTGGCCGATGGCGCGCCGGTCGACCTGGCGGCCGCGCTCGCGGGCAAACCCGGCCTGCTCAACCTCTGGGCCTACTGGTGCGGTCCGTGCGCGGAGGAACTGCCGCATCTGCGCGAGTACGCGAGCCGGGTGGGCGACCGGGTCACCGTGCTCACCGTGCACAGCGATCCCGAGGAGGCCAAGGCGTTGTCCCGGCTGACCGGCCTGGACGTGCACCTGCCGGGCGTGCTCGACCCCGACGCCCGCGTCCGCGCCGCGGTCGGTGCGCCCGCGGTGCTGCCGATCTCGGTGCTGGTGCGGCCGGACGGCTCCGTCGCCGAGGTCGTGGTGCGCACGTTCACCGGCGTCGACGACATCGCCGCGACCGTGCAGCGGGCGCTCGGGGTGCCGATGTGAACGCGGCGGAGACCGGTTCGTGAGAAGGTCGAGACGACAAGACATCTCGCAGCGTCTGTTGCGGGCGGACAGAACGGTTGTGGAGGTGATGGTGCGCGCGTTCAGCGGGGCCGACGATCCGGCGGCGAGACGACACCGCGGCGGTGGCGTCGCACCCGTGCGTTTGCGCAGGCCGGGAGCGGTGGCATGACCCTGGAGATCCCGGCCGACACGCCCGCGTGGCTGCGCCGTGCCGTCGAGCCCGGTGCCCTCGACCCCGTCGACTCGCTGTCCAAGGCCCGTGCGGTACGCAGGCTGATGACGCTCACCGCCGAACCGCGCCAGGCCGCCGTGCTCGTGCTGTTCGGCGGCTCACCCGAGCCCGACCCGGGCGCGCCGGGCGGTTTGCCCGCCGACGCCGACGTGCTGCTCACCCAGCGCGCGGCCACCATGCGCCAGCACCGCGGGCAGGTCGCCTTCCCCGGTGGCGCGACCGATCCCGGGGACCGCGATCCCGTCGACACGGCGCTGCGGGAGGCGACCGAGGAAACCGGCCTGCTGCGCGCCGGCGTGCAGCCGGTGGCCACGCTTCCGAAGCTGTTCGTGCCGCCGTCGCGCTTCGACGTCACACCGGTCGTGGCGTACTGGCGCGAGCCCAGCGAGGTGCGGGTGGTCGACCCGGCCGAGACCGAGCGGGTGGTGCGGGTGCCGATGGCCGAGCTGCTCGACCCCGCCAACCGGTTCCTGGTCCGCAGCTCCTTCGGCTACCAGAGCCCGGCCTTCCAGGTCGACGGCATGCTCGTCTGGGGCCTGACCGGCGGCATTCTCGCCGGGCTGATCAGCGGCGCGGGCTGGGAGATCGAGTGGGATCGCACCGACGTGCGTGACCTGGAGGAAGCACTGGCTGCGGTGGGGATGTCGCTATGAGTTCGTCGGTTTGGCTCGACGTCGTCGTGGTGGTGCTGGCGCTGGCCGCCGCCGCCTCCGGCTGGCGGCAGGGTGCGGTCGCCTCGGCGCTGGCCTTCCTCGGCGTGGTGCTCGGCGCCGTCGCGGGCATCCTCATCGCGCCGCACATCCTCGTCCACGTCGACGAGGGACGTACCCGGGTGCTCACCGGGGTGTTGCTGATCGTGGTGCTGGTGATCGTCGGTGAGGTGGCGGGCATGGTGCTGGGGCGCGCGGCCCGCAGCGGCATGCGGCATCCGTTCACCCGCAGCGTCGACAGCATCGTGGGCGCGGCGCTGCAAGCGGTGGCGGTGCTGGTCATCGCCTGGCTGCTGGCGCTGCCGTTGGCCACCTCCTCACAGCCGGCCATCGCCTCGGCGATCAACGGCTCCCGCGTGCTGGCCGACGTCAACGAGGTCGCCCCGAACTGGCTGCGCAAGGTACCCAACGAGTTCTCCCGGCTGCTGAACACCTCCGGGCTGCCGGATGTGATCGGACCGTTCGGCCGGGCGCCGATCGCGGCCGTCGAGCCGCCGGACCCGAGCGTGCTGGCCAGTCCCGTCGCCGCCTCGTTGCAGCAGAGCGTGCTGCGCATCCGCGGTGTGGCGCCCAGCTGCCAGCGCGCGCTGGAGGGCTCCGGCTTCGTCATCGCGCCGGAACGGGTGATGACCAACGCGCACGTGGTGGCGGGCACGACCAGCGTCTCGGTGGACACCGCGCGCGGCCCGCTGGAGGCGAGCGTGGTGCTGTTCGATCCGTCCAAGGACATCGCGGTCCTCGCGGTGCCCGGCCTCACCGCACCGGTGATCCCACAGGCATCCGCGGCGGCGCGTTCGGGCGACAGCGCGATCGTGCTCGGCTACCCCGGCGGCGGCCCGTACACCGCCAGCGCGGCGCGCGTGCGGGAGACGCTGGATCTGACCGGTCCGACGATCTACCGCAACGGCACCGTCGAACGCGAGGTGTACACGGTGCGCGGCCTGGTGCGCGCGGGTAACTCGGGCGGTCCGCTGGTCGACACCCAGGGCCAGGTGCTCGGCGTGGTGTTCGGCGCGGCCGTCACCGACGACGACACCGGCTACGTGCTGACACTGTCGGAGGTGCGCACCGAGCTGGAGGCCGCGCCCGGGGCGACGCTGCCGGTCGACACCGGGGGCTGCGTGCTGAGCTGAGGCTCAGGCCAGGAACTTGGCGAGTTCGGTGGTCACCACGTCCGGGTTCTCCTGGTGGGCGAAATGTCCCGCCTCGGGCACGGTGACCAGCCGCCGGTGTGGCGCCCACCGATGGCCGCGATGGAAGGTGGGCCGCAGCAGGTAGTTGTCGTGTTCGCCGCGCAGCGACAGCACCGGGATGTCGATCGGATCCCGCATCGTCGCCATGAAACGGCGACCGTCGGGCCGCCACTGGCTGCGGAAGGCCCAGCGCTGGTACTCCAGCGCGCAATGTGCCGCGCCGGGGATGCGGATCGCGGTGCGCATGCGGCGGGCGGTGTCGACGAACTCGCTCGTCCCCGCCCACTGCGCGCCGACCCGTCGGCGCAGCATCCGTTCCACCTCGAAGCCGTCGGCGGTGGTGAGCCGGTGCTCGGGTAGCCGCGGCAGCTGGCAGCGCAGGAACGCGGGCAGCCAGGCCCGCCGCTGCCGGGCGTCGGTCAGCACCGCGGCCTTGAGCGCGGCCGGGTGCGGTGAACTCACCAGCGCGATCGCCCGGACCAGCCGGGGATGCAGCACGGCCGTCGCCCAGCACACCAGCCCGCCCTCGGCGTGCCCGACCAGCACCGCCTCGGTGTGGCCGAGCGCCCGGATCAACCCGGCGACGTCCCCGGCCAGCGTCCAGCCGTCGTAGCCGCGTGGCGGCTTGTCGGAATCGCCGTAGCCGCGCAGATCCACCGCGACGGCGCGATAGCCGAGGTCGGCCAGGCCGGTCAACTGGTGCCGCCAGGACCACCAGAAGTCGGCGAACCCGTGCAACAGCACCACCAGCGGCGCGTCCGTGCGCTCCGGCGCCGCTTCGACCACATGGAAGCGGATGCCGTTGGCGTGAACGTCCCGATGCGTCCACGGACCGTCGTAGCGGACGGTGGACGGATCGGGCGGGGTCGGCGACACGCTGCTAGTTCGTGCGCTTTTCCAGCACGAGGTGATCCTCGTGCGCCGCCTGGCCGAAACCGCTCGGCAGCACCGTGCGGGCCTGCTTGAGCGAATCGATGGTCTTCTCCGGGGCGCGCAGCTTCTTCACCCGGCGATAACCGAGGAAGCCGAGCACCGCCGTTGCCGCGATCATGAGCAGGAAGACGATGAGGAAGGCCGCCCAGCGCGCCAGCCACACGTCCAGCAGCTCACCGAGGAAGAAGAAAAAGAAGAACGTGCTGAACAGCAGCACGGTCAGCGCGAGGATGAAGAAGACGCTGCCCTGCAGGCCCTTCTTGATCTCACCGGTGACCTCGGCCTTGGCGAGCTCGACTTCGGCGCGCACCAGGGTCGACATCTGTTCGGCGGCGTCGCGCACCAGCGCGCCGAAGCTGGCGGAGCCGGGCGGATTGGCATCCGTCAACGGAATCGAGCTCACCGTGCTCCCGCTGCGCGCGTCGTTCCCGTTACCGCCCTGGGTGAAACTCACTTGGTCGACCCTTCTCCCTGTCCCGGCACTTTGCTAACGGAGGCTACCGCCTTCCGACGGGTCGCTCGCGTCGCCCTCGTCCGGTTGTAGCTCGAGGGCGTCTTGTCTGGCCTGATGGACACGCCCACGCCGCAACAGTAGCGCCGAACCGGCCAGCGAGGCCGCCAAGGAGGTGATCAGGACTGCGGCCTTGGCCAATTCGACGGTGTCGCCGTCGGGCAAGGCCAGCTCCGCGACGAGCAGGCTGACGGTGAAACCGATGGCGCCGAGCACCGAGAGGGCGAACATGTCACGGTAGCCGAGCCCGGACGGGCGCGTGGCGAGCCCGAATCGGATTGCCACCCAGCTGATCCCGAAGATGCCGATGGTCTTGCCGAGCAGCAGGCCGAGCATCACGGCCAGGGCGAGCCGATCGGTGAACAGTTCCCCGAACACCGTCGCGTTCAGCGGAACACCCGCGGCGAACAGCGCGAACAGCGGCACGCAGATACCTGCCGACACCGGCTGGATCAGGTGCTCGAGTCGGGCCGCGGGCGCCCATTCCTCGTCCGGGTCGGGGCGCACCCGGGTGAGCAGGCCGAGCGCGACACCCGCCAGGGTCGGATGCACGCCCGCCTCGTGCAGCGCGTACCAGGTCACCAGGGCCAGCGGCACGTACACCAGCGGGGTGCGCAGGCGGCGGCGCTGGGCCAGCCACCAGCCGGCCATGCAGGCCGCGGCCGCGAGCAACCACAGCAGCGAGACCCCCACGGTGAACAGCACGGCGATGAGGATGATCGCGAGCAGATCGTCCACCACGGCCAGGCTCAGCAGGAACACCCGGGCGGTGGCGGGGATGCGGGAGCCGGTCAGCGCCAGCACACCGAGCGCGAAGGCGATGTCGGTGGCCACCGGGATCGCCCAGCCCTTGTCCATACCGGGTGCGCCGTGGCCGATCACCGCGGCGATCAGCGCGGGGGTCACGACACCGCCGACGGCGGCGATGATGGGCAACGCGGCACGCTTGGGATCGGCCAGCTCACCGACGACGAGTTCGCGTTTGAGCTCCAGCCCGGCGACGAAGAAGAAGACCGCGAGCAGGCCGTCCTTGGTCCAGTCCGCCAGCGTCAGCTCCAGGTGCAACGGCTCGATCGCCAGCACGGTCTCGGTCATCCGCAGATAGCTGTCGCCCCACGGCGAGTTCACCCACAGCAACGCGATGGCGGCCGCCACCAGGAGGATGGCGCCACCGACGGTCTCGGTGCGCAGGTAGCGGGTGAGTTCGGAGCGAACGCGGGTGATCACGGGTACCTCTCGGCCGGTCGGACAGGAATCCGCGGCCGCCGCCGCACCCCCTGCGGGGACGCAGCCGCCGACCACACGCCGACCAGGCTTCCCGGCACACCGGTAGCAAGTCTAACGAACACGGCCGGCGAACTCGTCGCCGGCCGTGGTTCCCCGAGGGTGCGGTTATGCCTTCTCGGCGCGGATCGCTTCGAAGACGGTGGGGTCGACGAGGGTGCTGGTGTCGCCGAGGGGGCGGCCTTCGGCGATGTCGCGGAGGAGTCGGCGCATGATTTTGCCGCTGCGGGTTTTGGGGAGTTCGGGGACGATGTGGATGTCGCGGGGGCGGGCGATGGGGCTGATTTCTTGGGCGACTTGGGTTTTGAGGTCGGTGATGAGTTGGTCGGGGGTGGTGTGGGGGTTGGTGGTGGTGTTGGTGATGACGAAGGCGACGATGCCTTGGCCGGTGGTGGGGTCGGTGGCGCCGACGACGGCGGCTTCGGCGACGGCGGGGTGGGCGACGAGGGCGGATTCGACTTCGGCGGTGGAGATGCGGTGGCCGGAGACGTTCATGACGTCGTCGACGCGGCCGAGGACCCAGAGGGCGCCGTCGGTGTCGATTTTGGCGCCGTCGCCGGCGAAGTACCAGCCGTGGGTGTGGTAGCGGTTCCAGTAGGTGTCGCGGTAGCGGTCGGGGTCGCCCCAGATGCCGCGGAGCATGGCGGGCCAGGGTTGGTCGAGGACGAGGTAGCCGTTGGCTTCGGTTTCGCCGGGGACCACGGGGTTGGCGTCGTCGTCGACGACTTGGGCGCTGATGCCGGGTAGGGGGGTCATGGCGGCGCCGGGTTTGGTGTGGGTGATGCCGGGGAGGGGGGAGATCATGATGGCGCCGGTTTCGGTTTGCCACCAGGTGTCGACGATGGGGGTGGTGTCGCGGCCGATGACGTGGCGGTACCAGCGCCAGGCTTCGGGGTTGATGGGTTCGCCGACCGAGCCGAGTAGGCGCAGGCTGGTCAGGTTGTGGGCGTCGGGGATGTGGCGGCCCCATTTCATGAAGGTGCGGATGAGGGTGGGGGCGGTGTAGTAGATGGTGACGCCGTATTTTCGATGATGTGGAAGTGGCGGTGTTCGTCGGGGTGTTGGGGGTGCCTTCGTAGAGGATTGGGTGGCGCGGTTGGCCAGGGGCCGTAGACGATGTAGGAGTGGCCGGTGACCCAGCCGATGTCGGCGGTGCACCAGTAGATGTCGTGGCCGGGTTTGTGGTCGAAGACGTAGTGGTGGGTGTAGGCGGCTTGGGTGAGGTAGCCGCCGCTGGTGTGCAGGATGCCTTTGGGTTTTCCGGTGGTGCCGGAGGTGTAGAGGATGAACAGGGGGTGTTCGGCGGGTAGGGGTTGGGCGGTGTGTTGGGTGGGGGCGTGGGCGATGGTGTCGTGCCACCACAGGTCGCGGCCGGGGGTGAGGGGGATGTCGAGGTTGCAGCGGTTGACGATCAGGACGTGTTCGACGGTGTGGCCGGGTTCGGTGAGGGCTTCGTCGACGGCGGTTTTGAGGGGGGTGGGGGTGCCGCGGCGGTATTGGCCGTCGCTGGTGATGATCAGGCGGGCGGCGGCGTCGTCGACGCGTTGGCGCAGGGCGGCGGGGGAGAAGCCGGCGAAGACGACCGAGTGGGGCAGGCCCAGGCGGGCGCAGGCGAGCATGGCGATGATGGCTTCGGGGATCATCGGCAGGTAGATCGCGACGCGGTCGCCGGTGTTCAGGCCCAGTTCGGTGAGGTAGTTGGCGGTTTTGGAGACCTCGGTGAGCAGTTGGGCGTAGGTCAGGGTGCGGGTGTCGCCGGGTTCGCCTTCCCACAGGATGGCCGGTTGGTCGCCGTGGCCGTCGAGGACGTGGCGGTCCAGGCAGTTGTAGGCGACGTTGAGTCGGCCGTCGGCGAACCAGCGCGCCACCGGCGCCTGGGACCAGTCCAGCACCTCGGTGAAGGGGGTGTGCCAGTACAAGCGGCGGGCCTGCTCGGCCCAGAACCCCAACCGATCAGCCTGCGCCCGCTCATACAACGACCCATCAGCATTGGCCCCGGCAACAAACTCCGGCGACGGCGGGTACGACTCTCGATGATCAGCGGTGGTTTCGGTCATCACTACTCTTTCCTCGCGGCAGCACGGGCTCATCCCGAGATTAATCAACTGTGATCCACGCCGCGCCCGTCTCCTCCCACTGATTCGGTCACCTGTCGGCACGTCGGAACGGGCCGCGCCAGTAGCCTCGTACCCCGTGAGCGATCCGTTGCAGCCCCTCGTCGACCTGCCCGGTGTGCGCGACGCCGCCGACCGTGCCCGCGATGCGCTGGCGGCTGTGCACCGGCACCGGGCGAATCTCCGCGGCTGGCCGACGACGGCCGCGGAGGCGGCGGTGCGCGCGGCGCGGTCCTCGGCGGCCATCGAGGGAGGCAGCACCGAGATCCCCGCCGACGGCCGTGTCGCCGACCCGATCCTGGCCGGGTCCCTGCGCGTCGGCCAGGCACTCGACGGCGACGCGCTCCGCAATTTGACCGCCGTGTGGCAGCGCGCGCCGCTGCAGGCGCTGGCCCGGCTGCACCTGCTCGCCGCCGCCGACCTGGTCGAGGACGAGCAGTCGCTGGGCCGCCCGCGCACCGATCCGGGCGTCGCGCAACGCCTCGATCTGCTCGTACAGACCCTGCAGGCCACCCACGCGCCCGCGCCGGTGATCGCCGCCGTGGTGCACGGCGAACTGCTCGCCCTGCGACCGTTCGGCAGCGGTGACGGCATCGTCGCGCGCGCCGCCTCGCGGCTGGCGACGGTGGCCAGCGGCCTGGACCCGCACAGCCTCGGTGTGCCGGAGGTCTTCTGGCTGCGCCGGCGACAGGCCTACCTGGACGCCGCGGCCGCGTTCGCCACGGGGGATCCGAGTGGGGTCGGCGGCTGGGTGATCCTGTGCTGCGGCGCTCTCGAGGACGGCGCGCGGGAGGCCACGTCCATCGCCGACGCCGCGGCGAGCTAGTGGACACATCGAAGCGGGCGGCGCTGCCGTCCTTCGACGACTTCACCGCCCGCTAGCACGGAGTACCCGGTTACCAAGCGTGCTGAGGTGGGTTGTGTTCCATGGCCTCGGCGATCATCCGAACTCCGCCGGTTCATCCCCGCAACCTGTACGAGGCTCTCGCCGTCGGCAGCTCGAACTACGCAGGCCCACAACGCTTCTGCCATCCAAGCGGCGCGCTCCGCGTGGGTACCTGGCCTCCGTGCTGGGAAAGGTGGTCGGGAGACGTGACCTTCTCTTCCGGTTCCGCCTTGGCCTTCCGCCTTTCCGTAGCTACCTTTCTACCACTGTGAGGCAGCTCACTCAAGGGCTTGAAAAGTTCACCGGCGGGGTCTTGTCGCCCCGGCGCGAGCGCGGATTCCGCAGGTCAGAGCCCTGAAACGATCAGCGCCGTTTCCGCAGCAACCGATAGCTGATCGCGCCCGCCAGCACCGCGCTGAGACCGACCGCCGCGGTCGCCGCGACGGTGGTGGAGGAGGGGGACTGGAAGCGCGACCACAGTGAGACCGGGTTGGAGAACGCCAGCACCGGCCAGCCCCGCGCGAGCGCTTCCCGCCGCAGCGCGCGGTCCGGATTGACCGCGGTGGGGTGCCCGACCGCGCCGAGCATCGGCAGGTCGGTGATCGAATCGGAGTAGGCGTAGCACCGCGCGAGGTCGTAACCCTCGCTCGCGGCGAGCTTTTCGATCGCGGTGACCTTGCCCTCGCCGTAGCAGTAGAACTCCACCTCGCCGGTGTACTTGCCGTCCTCGACGACCAGGCGGGTCGCCGCGGTGTGCGCCACACCGAGTGCCGCGGCGATCGGCGCGACGATCTCCTCGCCCGAGGCGGACACGATCACCACGTCGTGGCCGCGGATCTTGTGATCGGCGATCAGATCGGCCGCCTCGGCGTAGATCAGCGGATCGACCAGCTCGTGAAGGGTCTCGGCGACAATCGATTTCACCTGTTCGACGTCCCACCCGGCGACCATCTTGGTCAGGTGTTCCCGCATCCGCTCCATCTGGTCGTGGTCGGCGCCGGAGAGCAGGTACAGGAAGTGCGCGTAGCTGCTTTCCAGGACGGTGCGGCGGTTGAGCAGCCCCTGCGCGTAGAACGGCTTGCTGAACACGTAGGTGCTCGATTTGGCGATCACCGTCTTGTCGAGATCGAAGAACGCGGCGACGCGCGCACCACCGGTCGTGCGATTCGCGGTGTGCGCGCCGGGTGCCCCTCGGCCGCTGTCCGCGGGCTGGTCGTCCTCGGTCGTCACCCGTTCAGGATAGGCACGCCGGGGTCGCGGCGGGCGCGCGGACGGGGGCCGCGCCGTGTTTGCTCGCGAGAAGCCGGAGGGGTCCGGGCGGGGCCGAAGTTCTTCGGCGTCGCACTTGCGTCGGCGGCGGGGAATGGGTGTAGTATTGCTGGCACCTGGACATGTTCCAGGCGTGTTCAGCCCGACCCCCCGGGGCTGAACCCCGACGGCCCCAGCCTCCTCCCCCCCCGGCTGGGGCCGTCCTCTATTTCCGGCCGGTGATATTTCCGGCTCCGCGAGGTTCTCCACAGGCCCTGGGTTATCCACATTCGGCATCTCGGTCCTGTCGGGGTCGCGCCGGTTCCACGACGCTGAGCGGCATGGACATCGACCTCGCCGACCTCCCGCCCGTGCGCCCCGCACTCGCGCTGATCCGTGACGTTCGGCTGCGCGAGGAGGTGCGCCGGGTCGCCGCCGCGGCCGAACGCGAGCTCGTCGAGGCCGAGCCGCCGGTCGGCAGGCACAGCTGGGCCGGTGCGCCCCTGGTGATCCTCGACACAGCCAGTGCGCTGGAGTGCGCGGCGGCCGACCATCAGCGACGGATGGGCGTCGTCCTCGTCACCGAGGGCGAGCCGGGACTGGCCGCGTGGCAGGCCGCCGCGGCGGTCGGCGCCGAGCGGGTCATCGCCCTGCCGGGCGCCGCCGTCGGTCTTATCGAGAAGTTTGCTGAACACGGTGAACCACGCGCGGGCGGCGGTGTCGTCGTCGCGGTGGTCGGTGCGTGCGGTGGCGCGGGTGCGTCGGTGCTGGCCGGCGTCACGGCCTTGCGCGCGGCGGCCGTCGGCTTCCGCCGACACACGCTGCTGGTCGACGGCGCACCCCTCGGCGGTGGTCTGGACCTGCTGCTCGGCCTCGAGTCGGCCCCCGGCCTGCGCTGGTCCGATCTCGTCGTCGAAGACGGCAGGGTCGCCGCGGGCGCGCTGCACGAGGCACTGCCCACCGCGGGTTCGGGGCTGGTGGTGTTGTCCTGCGGGCGCGCAGGTGCCGGTCGATTGCCGGGGCGCATCGGTCCCGCCGCCGCGCACGCGGTCCTCGAAGCAGGCCGTGCCGCAGGCGATCTCGTCATCTGCGACGTCTCCGGTGAGCGCGGTCCCGCGGCCGAGCAGATGCTCGACTCGGCCGATCTGGTGGTGCTCGTCGTCCCGGCGCGACTGCGGGCCGCGGCGGCGGCCGAAGCCGTCAGCGCCTATGTCGGCACCCGTAATCCCAACCAAGGGTTGATCGTTCGCGGACCGGCGCCGGGCGGACTGCACGGGCAGGAGATCGCCGAGATTCTCGATCTACCACTGCTGGCCGCTGTGCGCGCCCAACCCGACCTGCCCGGCCGCCTGGAACGTGGCGGTCTCCGCCTGCCGCGGCGCGGTCCCCTGGTCACGGCCGCCGATGCCGTGCTCGCCGTGCTCGACGCACCGGCGGGGACGGCGCGATGAGTGCGCTGGTCACCGCCGAGCTGCTCGAGCGGGTACGGCAACGGCTCGCCGGACAGTCCGGCGAGCCCGACCCGGCGCAGCTGGCCGCGGCGATCCGGGCCGAGGCGGGCGGCGTCCTCGGCGACACCGACCTGTTGCGGGCGCTGCGGCTGTTGCAGACCGAGCTGACCGGTGCCGGGCTGCTCGAACCGCTGCTGCACGACCCCCGCGTCGCCGACGTGCTGGTCACGGCACCGGATGCGGTGTGGGTCGACCGTGGCCGCGGGCTCGAGAAGACAGCGATCACGTTTCCCGACGAAGCCGCCGTGCGCAGGCTCGCACAGCGGCTGGCGCTCTCGGCGGGCCGGCGGCTCGACGACGCGCAGCCGTGGGTGGACGGCAAGCTCGCCGGTCCCGGGTCGACCCTGGGCGAGTCGTTCGGCGTCCGCCTGCACGCGGTGCTCGCGCCGATCGCGCACGACGGCACCTGCCTGTCGCTGCGGGTACTGCGGCCCGCCACCCAGGGGCTGGACGCGCTGGCCGCCTCCGGCGCCGTTCCGGCATCCGCGAAAGCGCTGCTGGAGAAGATCGTTCGCGCCCGGCTCGCCTTTCTGGTGGTCGGTGGGACCGGGGCGGGCAAGACGACGCTTTAGTTGTGACACACTTAAACGCATGACCACCAAGAAGGACTCCGGCACTCTCCGCATAGCGGTCTACCTGCGGTTTTCGCAGGACCGGACCGGCGAAGGGCTGGGCATGGCGCGGCACGAACCGCGCTGCCGGGAGCTCGCACAGAAGATCGCTGCCCAGAACGGGGCGGCAGCGCAGATCACGGTGTACCGCGACAACGACATCTCGGCCAGCCGGTACAGCCGGAAGAAGCGCAAGGCGTATATCGAGATGTGCGAGCGGATCGAGCGCGGCGACATAGACGTGGTGGTTGCGTATCACCACGACCGGTTGCTCAGGGACAAGGGCCGGGAGATGGAGCCGTTCATCGACCTCATCGAACGGAACGGGGTGGATGTCCAGTTCGTCACGGCGGGGCGGTGGGACCTGTCAACGGCGGCCGGGCGATTCCAGGCCCGGATAGCGGGATCGGTCGCCGCGTATGAGAGCGAACTCAAGTCAGAGAGGATCAAATTGCAGCGCATCCAACAGGCGATGGCGGGCAAGTTCCACGGCGGCATTCGCCCCTACGGGTTCGAGCCCGACGGCGTGACCGTCCGAGCCGATGAGGCGCGCGAGATCGCGCGCATGTACGAACAAGTCGTCGCCGGTGTCACGCTGCGCCAGATCGTGCGCGACCTCAACACGCGGGGTGTGCCGACGGCGACCCAGCGCGGCCCGTGGACCAGCCAGGCGGTGCGCGACATCATCCGGCGGCCCCGCAACGCCGGATGGTCGGTCCACAACGGTGAGGTTGTCGGCAAGGCCGAATGGGCCGCGCTGGTCAGCGAAGACACCTGGCAGGCCGCGGTGGCGGTCGTCTCCGACCCTGCGCGGCGCACCAGCCCCGGCAACACGCCGAAGTGGTTGGGGTCCGGTCTCTACCTGTGCGGGGTGTGCGACCGGCCCGAGCTGCGAGTGTCGGCCGCCAGCAGCAACCGGAACAAGGTCTACCGGTGCCGGTCGCGGGAGCTGACCGGCGTCGCGCACGTCAACAGGGACGCGGCCCGGCTCGACGCGCTGGTCGAAGAGACCATTGTGAGCAGGCTGGAGCAGCCCGATGCGCTCGCGCAGCTCGCCGCGGGGTTCGGGACCACCGGCGTCGATGTCGCGGCGCTGCGGCTGGAGCAGGCCGCGCTACGGCAGCGGCTCGACGCGCTGGCGACGATGTTCGCGGCGGGGGAGATCGACGCCCGCCAGCTCGCGACGGCGAGCACGTCGCTCAAGGCCAAGATCACCGCGATGGACGGCGAGCTGGCGGAGGCCGGTAGGCGCTCGCCCCTGGCCGAGCTGGCGGGGAGCGATATCCGGGCGCGGTGGTTCGGGACGCAGCCCGACCGCAGCGACGGCCTGAGTCTGGGCACGCGCCGCGCGATCGTGGACCTGCTGTTGACGGTGCGGGTGCTGCCCGCGCCGAAGGGGCGGCGGGCCAACGGCGTCTATTTCGATCCGTCGTCCATCGAGATGACGTGGAAGGTGTGACCTGAGAGTTCGCTCCCGCTGGCTACGCTCGACCCCGGCGGCAACTCCGCGGGGTGCTCGGGAGGGCGCGCGCCGCAACGGCCCCCATCGTCTCCGAGCCGAGGACTCGTTCACGGACTCCTTTCGGCACCGCGAGACGGTGGGGGTCGTTGCATGTCCAGGCCGGGTGCGGTGCGCACTCGTAGATTCGGTCTCAGCATCCCGCGCAGCGCTCTAGGAGCCCACCATGACCACACCCGTCAACGTCCTGCCCCCCGTCGAGTTCGAGACGCCCCCGCTCATCGCGGCCGGTTTCGGCCTGCTGACCGTGGCGACGGTCATCGAGCAGTTCGGCCCGGTCCGCGTACTCGGCGGCCTGTCGCTGCGGTCGGTGAACTGCGACGTCGCCGGTGTCGGCCTCTACTCGGCCGAGCTGTGCTCCGAGGACGCGCCGCAGGTCAAGGCCCCCGCCGACCGCCCCGCGCCCACGGTGTTCGATCCGTACGTCCCGTGGGCGGCGGCTGAGTGCCGCCCCGATGAGCCCGAGTCCGACACGCTCGCGCGCGCGATCCGTCACCGCGGGCTGCACGAGCCGTTGCTGATCGAATCGGCGTTCGCGGACCGCCTGCTTGCCGACGCCGGGACGCCGACCGTCGTGCCGGACCTGGTGTCCGCCATCGGAGTGCTCGAAGAGACCCTGGGCGAGTTCGGGTACAACGGCGCGATCCACGCCGCGCGCCGCTGGCTCGCGCCGTTGGTGGCGAGCCACCTGACCACGGCGACCGGCCCGGTGCTGCGCAGCCCGGCAGGCCATCGGATCGCGGTGGGCGGTGGCTACTCCGACCTGGGCAACACCCTGATCGCAACCGGGCCCGTCTTCGTCTGGCGGCACCAGCCGGACTCGACGGTGGTCACCACGGGCAACCACGTCGAGCCCGAGCTGGGCAACACGCGCTACGCCCTGAGCGAGCGCGTCATGCTCGTGGCCTACGAATGCCCGATCGCGGCCGTACAGATCGACGCGACGCCGTAGCCATCGCGGAATCCGTTGTATTCCAGCGGATTCCGTGCATTACCCCGTCACGTGACGGTACGGGCCTACCTGCTGCGACCGTCCCGGACCCTCACGTCCACGTCGATCTCCATGTCCTCGGACAACAGCGTCAACGCCTCGACGCCGAGCTGTTCGGCGAGCCGTTCCACAGCCCGCAGGCTCAGGTTGCGCTGTCCGCGTTCGAGTGAACCCTGGTAGGTCCGGTGGTGGCCCAGGACATCGGCGAACGCCTCTTGGCTGTACCCGCGCGCGATCCGAATCGCGCGCACGTTGCGCCCGAGCGTCCGTTGCAAGTGGCCCTCCATGATGCCGCTCAGGGTGCCCAGACGAGACCGAAAGGTCTACAGCCTCGCCGGTCTCCAGACCGATAAGTAACAGAATCCGTGCAATATCGTGTCCTTGGACGCAGACTGATAGGTGAACAATCCGCAGGTCACCGGCGGATGCGCACCATGAGGGGACGACATGCACGCAATCGCGATCGGATGGATAGACCCGTGTTCGCCGACATCGGAATGGGACACCGCGCAGGTGCGGCGGCTCGCGCGGCGGTTGGGGTACACGCTGCGCTGGGCCGATCCGGGCTCGGTGCTGGGCCTGGCCGAGCAGGTGGAGTCGTCGGGGGTCGACGCGGTGCTGCTGCCGTCGTCGGCCCACGTCGACGCGGTGACCTTGGATCGGCTCATGGCCGTGGCCGACGTCGAGTGCGCCGCGCCGCGCGCGTCGTTCGCGCGCTGGTCACAGCTCGGGGGATTGCACCGGTGAGCGGCGCGCAGCCGGTACGCCACCGCGGTGTCGAACCGGATCAAACGGACGACCCTCAAGTACAGGTCTAGCCGCCGATAACCGACCCTTATCGGCGGTCAGCGCCGGGCAAGTCGGGCGGTCAGAACTCGAACATGTCGGGGTACATCTTCGCGACCCGTTCCGCGTTCTGCGCCGCCCCGTGATCGGCCTGCTCGCGGCCCTCCAGAACAAGGCTCTTGTCGATCATCACACCGAAGACGACAGCCCACCCCTTCGCCTCCGCCGCGTCCGAAGCGGCCTTGACCTTGGACAGCGCTTCCTCGGCGGTCGCCAGTGCTTCGGCGGCCATCTTCGCCCGGCGCAGCCTCGCGCCACCGATGGCCGTTTCGGTCAGCTCCCGCGTGGAGGCGGCATCGAACCGGATGCCGTGCTCTTTGGCGAGCCGCGACAGATCGCCCTTGTCACGCCCGAGCCGCGCAGCGATAGCGGTCAGGCTCAGCCCTTCCTCGGTGCGCAGCCTCCGTACCTGCTCGACCAGCCCGGCATCGGTTTTCGCCGGAACAACGTTGGTCACTTGATCAACTCCTCGACTTCGGGCGGCAGGGCGGGCAATCCCCGGCGTCGGGCGTACTCACGCGCGGCGTCGATATCCAGCCGCAGCGCGTGCCGACGTATCCGCTTCATGAGCGCGATCGCCTTCCGGTCCCCGGACGCGAAGGCGGGGGCGAGCCCCCGCACCATGAGGCCGATGTCCTGTAGTTGGCGAAGGATTACGACCTCGGGTTCGACCGCGATCACACCGCGCGCAGCCTCGTGTTCGACGGATTCCCACACGCTCATGCCGCGCCCCCTTCCGGGGTGCGGACGGTACGCGGGTCGATGCGCTGCCGGTACGCCCATCGCACCGTGCCGATGTCCACGCCGGACCGAACGCCCAGGGCGCGCTCGATGTCGGCGGGCGTCGCCTTGCCGTACTTGTACAACCACGTAGCCAGGCGGCGAATCGCGGGCATGGCGAACCGGACATCGGGCTCGATATGTCGCGGCATGCGCCCGCGCATGAGCGTCCGGTCCTCCGGGGACGCCTCCGCGAACGCCGCCCGAATGGCGTCCTCCGGCGGGCAATCTCCGTGGGTGTGCATCAGCTCGGCGAACGGCCCGGCCCACGCGATATCAGCGTGGTGCTGCCGATCAACGGTGAATTTCACGCGGCCGTCTTCGGCGGTCGCCCAGCACTCCACGATCTTCGCGCCGCGCAGCGCGGCAATGACCGCGTGTCCGGCCTCGTGGACGCACAACTGGAACCGGGCCATCGCGTCGTCGTCGGACGGGCGCGACCGGCGGCCCGTCGCGGGTGTCGTGGTCGTCGTGCTCATCGGGTCACCTCCACGTTCTTGATCTTCCGCGCGGCAGCGAACGCGGCCGCCTCGGCGGCGTGCCGGGCTCGCAGTGCCTTTCGCTCGGCGGCGTGCCGTGCGCGCAGCGCCTCCACGGCGCGCCGCTCGGCGTCCGGGCGCGGCACCGCGTCGGTCACCGCCGCGCGATCCGCCGCCGCGGCGAGCCGACGCACCACGCCGTCCAGCTCGCGCAGCCGGGCGACGAGCCAATCGCTGAGCGGTTGGTCGCCGACGGTGCGGTGAGGCCATGCCAGCTCCGCGGCCAGCGGCGCGTCCAACCGGCGCACGGCCGCTGCAACGGACTCCACCCACGACCGTTGCCGCAGCGCGGCGGCGTCGATCTCCGGCAGCTCGGGGGCGTCCGCGCGCACGACACGCGCAATCGCGGCCAGTACGTCGGTCAAGGCGGTCGGCCGGTCGGCGTACGGGGTCTCGTCGGGCGCACGCCGCAGCGCGTAGCGCAGCCGGGGTGCCCACCGGTCCGGGTCGGCCGCCAGGCGCTCGGCCAGCGGCGCGAGCACGGCGGCGACTTCCGCCGACAACACGAACTCCGGGCCGTACTCGACGGTCAAGTGCGAGCGCCGCCGCGCGCGCTTGGTCTCCTGCGAGTCGGCGGAGTGGTCGCGTACGTGCTGCGCGTACTGGCGCGGGATGCGGTAGCCCTTTTCGCCCGAGATCGGGCGCGGGGGCTCGGCGGTGCGGTTCTCGTTCACCGCCTTGATGTGACGCTCGGGGGTGAGGCCGATGTTGCGGCGGGCTCGGCGAAACATGCTGGTACTCCTCAGATTTGCAAAGTGGTTGTCGGAATGTGATCTATTCGATGGCCTATTCGGTGAGCAGGAACCGCGCGGGCCAGGTGTCGGTCCACCGGTGTCCGCAGTCAGGGCAGGCGTATTCACAGCGCACGGGCTCGGTTCCGCCGGGCCAGCTCAGCGCCTGCTCGCAGACCACCGCCATATGCCGGGGGCGGCCGTCGCGCACGCACCTGCGGCAGTGGGACGGCGCGAACACGATGCCCAGGTCGGCGGTCGGCTCGGTCAGGAGGTGCGGCATGATGGGTCTCCCTATCTCGGTTGGGTTTCCGGCCCCGGACGGGTTGCACGGCCGTCCGGGGCCGTTTCTGTGTGCGGGTAGGGGTCAGGGTCGGTCGTGCGCCATGCGCTCCGCAGCGGCGTGCTGGGCGTGCCGTTCGACCGCGGTGGGGCCGGTCTCAGCCGTCCACCTCCAGGTGGACCAGTAGGAGCCGGCCCCGCGCAGCCGGGCCACAGCCTCCGCGACGTCGGCGTCCTCGGGCACCATCGGAATCCGCACGCGGCGTTGGCCGGGCGGCAGCGGGCGGGCGCTCATCGCGCGCTCACGGATGCGTTCGGGTGCGGTCACTGCGCAGCCTCGTGTCGGGTCGGTTTGATGGGTCTGGTTGAGCGAATCGGGTTCGGGGGGACCGGGGGGACCGGGGGGACCGGGGGGACCGCAATCCCCTGTCGGGGGACCGATTTCCGCCCTATGCACGGAACTCGTGCGAAGTACGAAATTGCCTCTACCAGGAGAGATAGAGATATAGATGGGATCGCGGTATAGGCGAGAGCCCAAGAGTCGGGGGGACCGGTCCCCCCGGTCCCCCCACCGGTCGGGGGGACCAAATCGACGGTCGATAAGAGCTGTGGACCGTGCTTCATGCTCGCGCCACCTTGTCCCCGTCGAAAGTGACTGCGCCGGACTCGACCATGCGTTCCAGCGCAGCGTCCGCCAGCGGTCGGTCCGCGCCCTTGAACTTGGTCTTGCGCAACCCCGTCCGGCCCGTCCACAACACGGGCTCACCGGGCTGGAGCATGTCGAGGATGCGCCTGCCCAACCGATCCAGTGCGGTGTCCTTGCTGTCCACCGCTGCGGCCGTGGCGACCGCGAAGGCCCTTGCCGTCTTCGCCCGTTGCTCGGCCTGCTCGGCCTCCGTCTCCCGTGCCCAGTCCTCGGCGTCGCGTTGCACGGCCAGCGACACCGTGAACAGCATTTCCGCCAGTTCCCAGTCCTCGGCCTCCACCGTGGATCGGCCGCCGTCCAGAATCGCCAGCAGGGCAGCGGTACGGGCGAGCATCGCGGGCCGCTGGGATTCGAGCTGCGGAACGTCGACCGCGCCGCGCCGCCGGGCCAGCGAGTCCAGCCGAACGCGGCGGGCCAGATCGGCGCTCAGGCGCACCGATTCCACGGCGGTGAGGTCGACGACCAGCGGCCCCGGATCGTCCGGCACAGCGTCGATGTCGGGCGCGTAGGGGTCGGCCACCGGACCGAACAGGAAGCGCTGCGGGGTGCCGTTCTCCAGCTCGGCCGTGGTCAGCAGACGCGCCAGGACTTCACGCTGGAACCCGACGATCAGGCCCAACGAGAACTCCGTGATCTCGCGCCGGGATTCCGCGGTGGCGTTGGCATGTCCGCGAAGGTGCCCCGACCACGCCGACCGCAGCACAGCCGCGAGCGTCGATTGCCGCTGTTCCATCATCGCGAGCATTTCGCCCGCCTCGTCGGCGTGCAGCACGACCTTGTGCCGCACCTGCTTGCGCACCGAGACCCGTTTACCGGTCGCCGCGTCCAGCTCACGGACGCTGCCCATGTACGCCTCCGCGATGCCTTGCCCGGTGCCGAGCCCGAGCGCGCGCGGCACCTCCGTCGCCGCCACGAAACCCGCGACCTCCGGCGACGGCAGCTGCACCGACAGCAGCCGTTCAGCCGCACTCACCGCGGACGACTTGCCCACGCCAGAGGTGGAGACGAGACCGGCGTAGAAGGTCAGCGGCAGCGGCGACTTGATGCCGGTGTCCACGCGCACGGCCGGGTCCACGTGCGCGCCGAGCAGCGCCAGCACGGCCAGCAGCACGCCGTGAGGGGACTCGTCGCGCGACCATGCGGCATCGCGGATATGCCGCAGGAACCCGCGACGCTCCCAGAACTCCAGCGGCAGGCTCAGGGCGTCGGTGGTCGGCGTCGGGTCACCGAACGCCAATCCCCCCGTTCCCGCGAACCCCAGTGAGCCGCTGCGGTCGGCCTCGATGCCGAGTGCCCGCGTAGCGGCCCCCACGTCCGCGCCGTGCTCGAGCACGGCGACGAACTGGAGCTTGCTCACGGTGCGCACGTCCGTGCGCGCGGTCCACGCCTCCAACTCGGGACCGGGGTTGTCGGTCCAGATGTGCAGCGGCCGGTTATGCGGGTCGGAATCGGATTCCCAGTGCGAGCAGTCGGCGTCGTGCGCGGTCGCGGACTTGGAGCTGGCATGGTCGCCGGGGGCCGTCCACGTGGCGCAGCCGCACGAATCGGCGCGCCCGGCGTTGCGCCAGCCGTGCCGGGTCAGAAGTGCCGCCCAGGGCACGCGAGCGGCCCACTGGTCGATCGACAGGGCCAGCGGCGCGTCCGGCGATTCCGCGCGCCCAGGGCGCGGCTCAGGCCCGGCCGCGGCGACAGCGGCGCGCAGTGGCTCGGCGTAGCGGCGCACCGCACCGGCGGCGGAATAGGCACCCTCCGCACGCACGGAGGGCGGAATGAGCACGTAGCCCCTGGCGCCCTTGAGGTCACCCACCCGGCCGAGCGCCCGCGACGGAGGAACATCATCGTCGTCGCCGTCCACGGTGAACCAGAAGTGCCCGCCGTCGCGGTGCACCCACTGACCGGACTCATCGCGTTGGCCGGGGGTGCTCACCGTGGGCGCAGCGTCCTCGGCCAGACCCAGCAGTTGCCGCAGCGATCGAACCTGTCCGGCGGTGTCGCAGTCGACCACGACGAGCCGCGACGGCTCCAGCGCGACAGCGACGTTGACTGCGGTTCCCGCGCCGTACCGCTCGCGGTAGCGGGTGAGGAATTCGGCGAGGCGGTCCGGGTCGGCCGTCGCCAGGTACACCCCGCCCTTGGACTTCGCCCGGTCCCAGTTCGCCCGACCCTGCGCGCGGGCGGCATCCTTGGCCGCGCCGTCGGCCTCGCGCCGCTCGGAAGGGCTGCGCATGTCGACCGGTGCCTTGCCGCCGGGCTCGACCAGCAGCATGTGAAGCCCGAGCGCGCAGCCGGCGCGCAGCCAGGCATCGAGGACGGCCGCGGCCGAATCGGCGGCCGGAGCTGCGGCCAGCCAACCGGCGAGGGCATCCGCGCGGCCGTGATCGGCGGCGGTAGGATCGATCTCGTTCCTCACGAGGTGTTTCCTCTCTGCCCCGGCGGGCTCCGCACCCGCCGGGGCGTTTTCATGTCGGGCTGAATGCCGTTGCAGTGCGACGGTTTCCGTGCGTTGTCCGCACCGCGGCCGGATCAGCGGGAACGGGCCATCTCTCGCGACGGCGCAGCGGCGGCGGCGAGTAGGGCGGTGAGGCGGTCGACCTGCTCGGGGGTCAACGGCGGGGCCTGAGCCACTACGCGCGCGATGTATTCCGCGTAATCGGTGCGGGCGGAGGCATGTGCCGGGGGCTCCGGCGCGGGCTTGCGCCAGTTATCCAGGTCGTCGGGCTTGCGCCAGTTATCCAGGTCGTCGGGGTTGACGTAGTAGGACCTGCCGATGCGCTGCGCGGGCAGCTCGCCGCACGCGGCCCACCGGCGGGCGGTGTTGACGTGCACTCCGTACTTGGCCGCGACTTCGCGCAGGGTGAGGGTCCGGGTGGACATGAGATGAACGCTCCCGTGGTTCGAAACCGGTCCCCAATGGCGTTGCGAGGCGGGGCGTTGCGGCGGCGCGCGGAGAGCGCGGGAGGCCAGGGGCGGCGCGGAGCGTTGCGTGTCGGCCGGGGAATCTTGGAGCCGATGCGCACACATTAGCAACAATGCACACGCATTCGCAACATTGAAACATGCTGCACAACAGTGCAATTAGGTTGTCACGCTATCGAATGGCTACCACCAGTTACCTGACAGCTAAGTGTGTCTTATCCGCGGAACCGTGAAGACGACGCTGTTGTCCGGCCTGCTGGCCACCGTCGATCCTGCCGAGCGCATCGTCTGCGTGGAGGATGCGGCGGAGTTGGCCCCGCCGCATCCCCATGTCGTGCGGCTGGTCGCCCGCACCGCCAATGTCGAAGGCGTCGGCGAGGTGACGGTGCGCGACCTCGTGCGCCAGGCGCTGCGGATGCGCCCGGACCGCATCGTCGTCGGGGAGGTGCGCGGCGCCGAGGTCGTCGATCTACTGACCGCCCTGAACACCGGGCACGACGGGGGTGCGGGCACCGTCCACGCGAACTCGCCCCGGGAGGTGCCCGCACGGTTGGAAGCGTTGGCGGCACTGGGTGGCATGACACGGGCTGCCCTGCACAGTCAGCTCGCCGCGGCCGTGCAAGTGGTGCTGCACGTGCAGCGCGGTGCCGACGGCTCCCGCGGCTTGCGGGAGATCGGTCTGCTCGAGCCCGCGCACGACGGGCGTGTGCACATCGTCGCCGCGTGGCGGGCGGACGGCGGTCCCGCGCCCGCGGCGCCCCGGCTGGCCGAACTCTTCGCCGAACGGTCGATTCGATGAGCGGTGCCCTGGTGAGTCTCGCGGTGGCGCTGCTCGTGGCGCCCGGTCCGGCGGCAAGGCGTCGATTCGCCGGAATGTTCGGGAGCCCCCGCCCCGTGCCGTGGCAACGGGCGGTCCGGCCGGTCGGTGTCGGTGCCGCAGCGGGCGCGGTGCTGTGGACCGGTGTCGGGCCGCTGATCGCCGCGGCCGTGCTGTTCGGCACGTTCACCGTGCGGCACCGGCGGTCGCGGCGCGACCGGGAGCAATCCGCCGAGTGCGGCAGGCTGCTGGACGCGTTGGAAGCCGTGATCGGCGAACTACGTGTCGGTGCCCATCCGAGCGCGGCCGCCGAGGTGGCGGCACGCGAATCCGCGGGCGCCGCCGCGCGGGCCTTCGCGGTGTCCGCGGCACGCGGCAGGCTCGGCGGATCCGGTGCCGACGGGCTGCGCGACGAGCAGTCGGTGATCGGCGCCGAACTCGCGCGCATCGCGGACGCCTGGCAGGTCGCCGAGCGGCACGGCCTCGCGTTGGCCGAATTGCTCACCGCCGCGCGGGTCGATCTCGCCGGGCGTATCCGGTTCCGCGCCCGCAGCGCCGCGGCGATGGCGGGGGCGCGGGCGACGGCGTCCGTGCTCTCCGGACTGCCGCTGCTCGGCTTGGGGCTCGGCCAACTCATGGGCGCCGACCCGCTCCGCATCCTGTTCACCACGTCGGCGGGCGACATTCTGCTGCCGTTGGGAACCGCGCTGGCCTGTGCCGGACTGCTGTGGACGGACGCGATCACCCGAAAGGCCCTGGTGTGACCTATGTTCCAGCCCTCAGCCTCCGTCTGGGTCCTCCTCGCCGGCGCGCTGCTCTGCTGGCCCGTCCGCGCCGGGTTGGACACGCGCCTGGCCGCCCTCTACGCACCGGCCCCGCCGCCACCCATCCGGACCGTCGGGCCCGCGGACCCGCTGGTCGTGGCCTCGGTGTTCGACCTGCTCGCCGCCTGCCTGCGCGCCGGTCTGCCGATGGCCTCGGCCGCCAGAGCCGCGGCACCGGGCTCGCCGGGCGAGCTGGGGGCCGCCCTCCTGCGCGCGGCCGATCTGTTGGCGCTCGGCGCCGACGCCACCGACGCCTGGGAACGTGCCGCCCGCGAGGCCGCGGGCAGGCCGGGCGGCGCGGAGATCGAGTCGCTGGCGCGGATGGCGCGCCGGTCCGCTCGCTCGGGCTCGTCCCTCGCGGCGGCCGTCGCAGAACTCGCCGAACAGCATCGAGACACCGTGGAGGACGCCGCCGCGGCACGCGCCGAACGGGCGGGCGTGCTAATCAGCGGTCCGCTGGGCTTGTGCTTCCTCCCCGCCTTCCTGTGTCTCGGCATCGTCCCGGTGGTCGTCGGACTGGCCGGGCGCGTACTGGACGGGGGCCTGCTGTGACGGGCGGACCATCCTCGGCCACCGGATGCGGTGGCCCATCGAACGTCCCCGCGCGGACCAACCGCCGGGGTGAACAGAAAGGAATGTCGGTGCAGATCACCAATCCGACCGGACGTGTCCCACGACGGCTGGGCAGCCTGCTCATGGTGCGGCGCAGCCACGCGTCGCCGGTTCCGCCGACTGCCGCCGACGGCGAGGCGAACCCGCCGGCTCCCACCGCCTCAGCGGTGTGCTCTCCGCCGGCGGCGGCCGGAGTTCGGTCGTCCTCCGCGTCCGAGGAGTCGGGGTCAGCCGAATCGGTGGGGCGGAGCGGCGTGCAGGCGCAGCCGGTGGCCGTGGGGACATCGCCTGCCTCAACAGATCACGGCTCCCGCGGCGAGTTTTCGACCACCGCGGACCTTCGGCGTGCGGTCAGCTCCGAGCGGGTCGGCGTCGAGGGCGGCTGTCGTGTCGGGCGGGTACGTGCCGAGGGTGGTTGTGTTGACGTGCTCGGCGAGGCCCGTCCGTCGGCGGAACGACACGCGCTGCTGCGGCCGGCCCCTCCGGCCGAGAACGGAACGAGGCGGAGCCGAAGCGGGCGAGGTATTGCCCTGCCGCGCAGTGTGATTCGAGGTGGACAGGCGCAGGTTCACTCGGTAGTGAAAGGTCTCGTCCACTGGTGGGGAGCACGGGCGGAATCGAGCGCGCGGGTGCCCACCCAGCTCCACGCGGTGCCGCAGATCTCACTGCCCGCGCCCCTTCGTGCGACCC
This sequence comes from Nocardia sp. FDAARGOS_372, assembly GCF_002554515.1. Taxonomy (NCBI): domain Bacteria; kingdom Bacillati; phylum Actinomycetota; class Actinomycetes; order Mycobacteriales; family Nocardiaceae; genus Nocardia; species Nocardia sp. FDAARGOS_372. The sequence continues at coordinate 5,067,229 of NZ_PDDW01000001.1, forward strand.
ATCGGTCCGGGAGCGACACCACAACCGTCTGGGCCCTCAGGCGTCTCCGCACCGCCGTTCCCGCCCCCGGCGCGTCGTCTCGGCTCCCGCACACAGCGCGACGAATGAAGTCCACGTGGGGATTCCAGCGCGTGCGCGTCCGGCCATCGACGCCGCCCCCGAACCCCGCTGCCCCGGGTCGTCAGGTACCACCGAACCCATCCGTGCCGCCCGCGCGGTGGGCGTCGCAGGCCCGCCCGCGCGGACTCCGCCTCGCCGGCCTGCTCCGCCTCCTGCGAGCCCGCGCCCTGTCGCCGTCGGTCACTCGATCCTCGACTCCCGGTCGGCTGATACGACCGCCACATCGACCGGTGGAGGTACCGGCGCAGGTGCCCGAACCCACACCTGCATCACCAACGGATTCGACTGCGGCCCAGCTGGTTCCATCGTCCATGCCGATGCCGATGCCGATGCCGATGCCGATGCCGATGCCGATGCCGATACCGATGCCTGAGCGAAACCCCGAGACGGCCTCGGACGTGCCTTCGGTACCTCCTTCGGCACCATCCGCTGTCGGTGAGCCGGCCATGAGCCCACACGGTACGCACCCGCATTCCCCCTGCCGTGCGGCATCGACGCGTCCGACCGAAACGGGGGCGCTGCTCCCGGCCCCGCCCGCCCCGTCTGCGGGCCCGTCCGTCCCGGAGGCGGGGACCACGCCTTGCCGAACGGCCCTCGGCCCATCGTTCACGCGAGCGCTCCACCACGCCGCATCGGCAGCGCGCCGCACCCGGTTGGCAGCTCCCGCCCCGGCGGTGGCACCGGGAGCAGCACCGGCAGCGGTGAGCGGTGGTCTGCCTTCCGTCTCGGCACCGGCCACAACACCGGAGGTCGCGGCACCGGCCACAACGCCGGGGGTCTCGGCACCGCCGACAACGCCGGGGGTCTCGGCACCGCCGACAACGCCGGGGGTCTCGGCGCCGGCCACAACGCCGGGGGTCTTGGCGCCGGCCACGACACCGGAGGTCGCGCTCGACGGGGTGATGACGGCGAGGCCATCGATCGGCGTGCAGACCGATCCCTCGCTGGCGGCTCCGGATCCGGTACCGCTGGCGATGGCCCTCGATGCCGATCGCGCCGAGGCAGATACCCGGACATCGCTGGGCGACCAGCCGACGATTGTCGCTCCGCCCCACAGCGCGACCACCGCCGCGCCAGTCGCGACGACACCCGCTGCGTCGGCCGAGGCAGTCGCCCGCGGACCGGAACCCGAATCGGACCAGGGCGACGAGATCTCATCCGCCGATTCACGTTCCTCGCTGCGCTCGGTCGTCGACCGCACCGAGAACGGTGTCTGGCGGCTGCGAACCCGCCTCCTCCATGCGGCAGTAGCCGATGACGGCATGAGCACCGCCGAATACGCGATCGGCACGATCGCGGCGGCCGCCTTCGGCGCCGTGCTCTACGGAGTGGTCACCGGTGACTCCATCGTCGATGCACTGACCAAGATCATCGACAAGGCGCTCAACACCAGCGTGTGAGGTCGGGACGTGGGTGTTCCGGGCGGCGGCCGGATAACCTACGCCGCGTCCGCTCGAGTGCCGGGCTGCCTGTCGGGACGATGTTCGTGCTGCTCCGCCGGTCCAACGGCTTCGGGGCTCACCGTCCCGTGGGCCGGCGGCAGGTTACTCAGCGGCGCGGCCCCCAGTGCTCGGCGGCTCGTCGCATGGGCTCCGGTCGCGTGGCGGTTCGGTGGCTGTCCGCGCGGCGGTAGCACCTGGTGACGGGCTCGGATGGTCCAACGGCCCAACGGCCAACGGCGCAGTGGCCCAGCGACCCAACGGCCCGGTGGCCCCAGCGGCCGGGTGGTCCAGCGGCCCGGTGGCCTCAGCGGCCGGGTGGCCTCAGCGGCCGGGTGGTCCAGCGGCCGGGTGGTCCAGCGGCCCGGTGGCCTCAGCGGCCGGGTGGCCTCAGCGGCCGGGTGGCCCCTCAGCGGCCGGGTGGTCCAGTGGCCCGGTAGGCCATAGCGGCTCAGTGGCCATAGCGGCCCAGCGGCCCAGCGGCCCAGCCGCCCAGCGGCCTGGTGGCACGTGGACCGTGGCTCGAGACCTCCGGTTGCCGGGCGGGTCAGTGGCTCGCCGCTCGGTGGGTTGTGGCAGGGACGGTGGAGCGGGCCGTCGGGGGTGGGATGGGTTTGTCGGGAAAGGGGGTGGGTTATGTGCGTGGACGACGACCACGCGGTGCGCTCGGTCGCTGATCGTGGGTCGGGGCCGCTTGCCGACGACGCGGTGGGGCCGGTCGGTGGTCGAGAGGCGCGGCCATGCGGTCGCCGCGTGGTCGGGGACGAGTGTGGGGCCGTCACGGTGGAGGCCGCGATCGCGTTGGCGGCGATCATGGTGGTGATCGTCGTGTGTGTCGGGGCCTTGCTCGCGGCCTCGACGCAGGTGCGCTGCGTGGACGCCGCGCGAGAGGCGGCGCGGCTGGAGGCGCGGGGTGACCCGGTCGATGCCAGGGCTGCCGCCGAGCGCGTCGCGCCGCCGGGCGCCGATATCGCGATCCGGCGGGACGGCGACTTCGTCGTCGCGGTCGTGTCGGCTCGCGCGCCGCTGTTGCCACTGCGGTTACGCGGGGAAGCCGTCGCCGCCCGGGAACCGGGGCAGTAGACCGTGTCCGGGCGGGGTGGTGAGGAGGGTGGCGCCACGGTGTTCGCGTGTCTGGCGATCGTCGGGCTGATCGCGGTGACGCTGCTGATCGCGCAGGTCGGCACGGTGGTCGTCGCGCGTCACCGTGTTCAGGCCGCCGCCGATCTCGGTGCGTTGGCCGGGGCGGGCGCACTGCAGGCAGGGGCGGACGAGGCCTGCGCCGCGGCCGAAGCGGTGGTGCGTCGGATGGGGGCGCTGGTGAGCGAGTGCGAGGTGATGCGGTGGGACGTCACGGTGTCGGTGGAGCGGATTGTCCGAATGGGCGCGGCGGGTGCGCGGACTGTCCGAGCGAGTGCCCGGGCAGGTCCGGCGGAACAGGAAGACTGACCGGTATGTAAACGTTCCACAGTGGGTGTTCGACGCCGACGAATTCGGGAATACCGATGAGTTGATAATTACGATGAGGTATCTATTCCCGAAGATTCTCGGTAATTCAATTCACGTGCGCGGTGTTCGCGGTATCGGCCCGCCGCAATGCCGTAGTTAACATGAAACGAATCCTCTTTATTCGGACACGCACGAGCGTCGGCGGCAGCGTGCCGGCTACGCAGCTGCCGTCCGGTCATCGGCTCGGAAGTGGCGGCGTGGTCACGTCGCGGGGACGGGCAGGTCACGGCGTGAGATCTGCGCCTTGACCTGCGCCGACCGCCGCCGCCGACGTGCGGTCGAGTGCGCCGAGGACGGCCCGCAGCAGCCGGGCGGCGCCGTCCTTGTCCAGCGGGTTGTTGCCGTTGCCGCACTTGGGGGACTGCACGCACGACGGGCACCCGGTGGCGCAGCGGCAGGACCCGATGGCGGCGAGGGTCGCCGCCAGCCAGCGGCGCAGCTGGGCGAAGCCGCGCTCGGCGAAACCGGCGCCGCCGGGCTGGCCGTCATAGACGAAGACGGTGGGCAGGCCGGTGTCCGGGTGTTCGGCCGTGGAGACGCCACCGATGTCCCAGCGGTCGCAGGTGGCGACCAGCGGCAACAGGCCGATCGCGGCGTGCTCGGCGGCGTGCAGCGCCCCTGGGATGCGCCGTGCGTCGATGCCCGCTTCGGCCAGCAGATCGGGGGTGACCGTGTAGAAGACGGCTTTGGTGGGCAGGGTCTGGGCGGGCAGATCGAGTTCGACCAGGTCCATGACCTCGCCGGTGGGCAGCGTCCGTAGATAGCCGATCACCTGGCTGGTGACGCACACCTGAGCGAAGGCGCTGGTCACGCCGCCGTGGTGGCGCTCGGCCAGTACCGACTCGACGGTGAGTGAGGTGAGCTTGCGTGCGCTGGTGGTCCAGCCGGGGTCGCCCGCGTGGACGAAGGCCACGCCGTCGGTGAGGTCGAGTTCGTCCACCACGAAGGTCTCACCCTGGTGCAGGTGGACGGCGCCGGGGTGCAGGGTGGCCGGGGCCCGACCGGCATCCGCGGTGCCGAGCAGGCGGCCGGTCTCGCCGTCCACGATGGCCACGGGGGCGCCGATGCCGCCGCGCACGTCCACGTCGTCGTGCGGATGGGTGTGCGCGGTGATGTGCCAGCGGCCTGCGCCGGTCCGCGGCGCGACCCGGCGCCTGATCCGGCCCTGCGCGGCCAGGTCGGCGAGGACTCGGGTGGCGCCGAGCTCCTCGGCTTCGGCATCGGTCAGCGGGAGTTCGGCGGCCGCGCACAGCAGCTGGGGGCCCAGCACGTAGGGGTTGGTGGGGTCGGTGATGGTGGCCTCGACGGGCTTGTCCAGCAGCGCGTCGGGGTGATGGACGAGGTACGTGTCGAGGGGGTCGTCGGTGGCCACGAGCAGCACCAACGACCCTTGGCTACGCCGGCCCGCGCGGCCCGCCTGCTGCCAGAACGAGGCCACGGTGCCGGGGAAACCCGAGATGACAACGGCGTCCAGGCCCGCGATGTCGACGCCCAGTTCCAGCGCGTTGGTCGTCGCCGCGCCGAGCAGCCTGCCGTCGGACAACGCCGCCTCGAGTTCGCGCCGGTCCTCGGCCAGGTAGCCGGCTCGGTAGGCGGCCACGCGCTCGGTCAGCCGTGGATCGACCTCGCCCAGTAGTCCGCGGGCCTCCCGCGCGGCCAGTTCGGCGCCGCGGCGCGACCGCACGAACGTCAGCGTCCGCGCGCCCTCGACCACCAGGTCGGCCATGATGCGCGCCGCCTCGATCGTCGCGGAGCGTCGAACGGGTGCACCGTTTTCGCCGGTCGCGGCGGTGAGCGGCGGTTCCCAGAGCGCTACGGTGCGCGCGCCGCGCGGCGATCCGTCCTCGGTCACCGCCACGCACGGCGCGCCGATCAGCCGCGACGCGGCCGCCGCCGGATCGGCCGTGGTGGCCGAGCAGAGCACGAACACCGGATCGGCGCCGTAGTGCGCGGCGACGCGGCGCAGCCTGCGCAGCACCAGTGCCACGTGTGAACCGAAGACGCCCCGGTAGGCATGGCATTCGTCGACCACGACGTAGCGGAGTCTGCGAAACACCCGCGCCCACCGCTGATGCGACCGCAGCATGCCGACGTGCAGCATGTCCGGGTTGGTGAATATCCAGCGAGCGTTGTCGCGCACCCATTGCCGGATCTCGGCCGGGGTGTCGCCGTCGTAGGTGGCCGGGTGGACCTCGCGCAACGGGCCCTCGTGGGTGAGTTCGCCGAGGGCGCGCAGCTGGTCGGCACCCAGCGCCTTGGTCGGCGCGAGGTACAGGGCGGTCGCCCGCGGGTCCTCCCGCAGCGCCGTGAGCACCGGTAGCTGGTATCCCAGCGATTTCCCGGACGCGGTGCCGGTACTGACCACGACGTGCTGCCCGCCCGCGGCCAGCTCCGCGGTGCGGGTCTGGTGTGTCCACGGTGCGCCGATGCCGTACGTGTCCAGGGCCGCGATGACGTCGGGGTGGACCCACGCGGGCCACTCGGTGGTCTCGGCAGGCCGCGCGGGCAGGTCGACGGCGTGGGTGAGCCTGCGATCAGGACCGCCCCGTTGGACACGATTCAGCAACGATCGCCCGTAGCCGAGGGCCGGATCGGCGCCTGCGGCGTCCCCCATGTCCGCTCCTGTCACCACGACGCGGCCGCGAGAGGCTCGCGAAGTGTGAAACGTGCGTAGTTCGGACGCGTGACCAGTGTTTTCGATACCAAATAGCGACCTGGGTCACACCATGTTTGCCGAACTACTACCCGGTTATCCGATGGCAAACCGACCCGAAGTCTGGATTCGAGCATTCTCTCCCTCACCTGCGCATTCGCAAGATCAAGTTTTTTGCAAATTGTCGGTAACTCGACTGTTGAATTGCTCGAAGACATGGTTCACTGGTTCCTGGTCGCAAGCTTCTGTGTTCGAGGGACGGATCGAAAGTCCAAACCGTCAGCAGGATCGATGTTGCGAACGGTGTGCTTGGTGCTTTCCTTGCAGGGGGAACCAAGAGTACAGCGGTCGGAACGGACCCGGTGGACGAACCCAGTTGTCCGCCGTTCCGGTAAGAAAAGAGAAGGAACATAATGGCACAGGGAACTGTGAAGTGGTTCAACGCGGAGAAGGGGTTCGGCTTCATCGCGCCCGAGGACGGCTCGGCTGACGTCTTCGTCCACTACTCCGAGATCCAGGGGTCGGGCTTCCGCACCCTCGAGGAGAACCAGAAGGTCGAGTTCGAGGTCGGCCAGGGCACCAAGGGCCCGCAGGCCACCGGAGTGCGCGCGCTCAGCTGAGCACGCCCGATTCCAGCTTCGTCCCTCATCACCGGCATCGGGATGAGGGACGAGCTGTATCCGGGGTAGGGACGTGACACCGGGCGCCCGCCCGCGCCGCAGCGCCGATCGGCCCCCGCCGAACCGCTGCCGACAACGCGCGGTCCGCCGAGCGCGCCCGGGACGGCGCCGCGGGCGGTGACATGCCGCCCGACGGGCGGGTCCGAACTACCATCTGCCATCACGTACGCTCGGTGGTTCGGGTCGCAAGCGCTCGACCGCTGCCGTCCTCAAGGTATAAACGTCTCTGGTAGCGATGTTCCTCGTCGCCGCTTGCCCCAGCCGCGCACCACACGCGAACAGCGCGTCGCGCGGGTCGAGAAGGAAAGGTGTATTCGCCGGTGGCAACACGAGACCGCGGTGCAGCCGACCAGGGCCGTCCCCTGCGTCGTCTCGTGATCGTCGAGTCCCCGACCAAGGCCCGCAAGATTGCGCCCTACCTGGGCCGCAACTACACGGTGGAGGCCTCGGTCGGTCATATCCGCGACCTGCCGCGCGGCGCCGCCGATGTGCCGGCCAAATACAAAGGACAGCCCTGGGCTCGCCTCGGCGTCGACGTCGACAACGACTTCGAGCCCATCTACGTGGTGAGCCCGGACAAGAAGGCCAAGGTCACCGAGCTCAAGAGCCTGCTCGCCGACGCCGACGAGCTCTACCTCGCCACCGACCCCGACCGCGAGGGCGAGGCCATCGCCTGGCACCTGCTCGAGACCCTCAAGCCCAAGGTGCCGGTGCGCCGGATGGTCTTCCACGAGATCACCGAGCCCGCCATCCGCGCGGCCGCGGCCGACACCAGGGAACTCGACCCGGACCTGGTCGACGCGCAGGAGACCCGCCGCATCCTCGACCGCCTCTACGGCTACGAGGTCAGCCCGGTGCTGTGGAAGAAGGTCATGCCGAAGCTCTCGGCGGGCCGGGTGCAGTCGGTGGCGACCCGGGTGATCGTGCAGCGCGAGCGCGAGCGCATGGCGTTCCGCTCCGCGGAGTACTGGGACATCGCCGCCAAGCTGGACGCGGGAACCGACGAGCAGAGCGATGCGGCGAACCCGCGCACGTTCGGCGCGCGACTGGTGAACGTCGACGGCGCCCGGGTGGCCAGCGGCCGCGATTTCGGTCCCGACGGACAACTGAAGTCGGCCTCCGGTGTGGTGGTGCTGGACGAGGCCCGCGCCCGCCGGCTCGCCGAGGCGCTCGACGGCGTCGACCTCGCGGTCACCTCGGCCGAGTCCAAGCCGTACTCGCGCAAGCCGTACCCGCCGTTCATGACCTCGACCCTGCAGCAGGAGGCGGGCCGCAAGCTGCGCTTCACCTCCGAGCGCACCATGCGCGTCGCGCAGCGGTTGTACGAGAACGGCTACATCACCTATATGCGCACCGACTCCACCACACTGTCGGAGTCGGCGATCGCGGCGGCCCGCTCGCAGGCCACCCAGCTCTACGGCGCCGAGTACGTGCATCCGTCGCCGCGCCAGTACAACCGCAAGGTCAAGAACGCGCAGGAGGCACACGAGGCGATCCGTCCGGCGGGCGACACCTTCGCCACCCCGGGCCAGCTGCACTCGCGCCTGGACAACGACGAATTCCGGCTCTACGAACTGATCTGGCAGCGCACCGTCGCCTCCCAGATGGCCGACGCGCGCGGCACCACGCTGACCCTGCGCATCACCGGTGTCGCGGGTACCGGTGAGGAGTGCGTGTTCTCCGCGTCCGGTCGCACCATCACCTTCCCCGGCTTCCTCAAGGCCTACGTCGAGAGCGTGGACGAGGAGGCGGGCGGGCAGTCCGACGACGCCGAATCCCGGCTGCCCGCGCTGGAAGAGGGCCAGAACGTCACCGCGATCGAGCTGAACCCCGACGGGCACAGCACGAATCCGCCCGCCCGCTACACCGAGGCCTCGCTCATCAAGGCGCTCGAGGAACTGGGCATCGGCCGCCCCTCGACGTATTCGTCCATCATCAAGACCATCCTGGACCGCGGTTACGTCTACAAGCGCGGCAGCGCGCTGGTGCCCTCGTGGGTGGCGTTCGCGGTCGTCGGTCTGCTCGAGGCGTACTTCGGCAGGCTCGTCGACTTCGACTTCACCGCCGCGATGGAAGACGATCTCGATGCCATCGCCTCCGGCCGGGAACGGCGCGGAAACTGGTTGTCCAGCTTCTACTTCGGAGGCGACAGCGGTGTGGAGGGGTCGGTCGCGCGCTCGGGCGGGCTGAAGAAGATGGTCGGCGAACAGCTCGACGACATCGACGCCCGCGAGGTGAACTCGATCAAGCTGTTCACCGACGGCGAGGGTCGCGACGTGGTGGTCCGGGTCGGCCGCTACGGCCCGTATCTGGAGCGCCTGGTCACCGATCCCGATGACCCGGACGGTGATCCGATCTCGCAGCGGGCGAACCTGCCCGACGATCTGCCGCCGGACGAGCTGACCCCGGAGGTCGCCGAGAAGCTGTTCGCCACCCCGCAGGAGGGGCGCAGCCTCGGCGTAGATCCGGCCACCGGGCACGAAATCGTCGCCAAGGAAGGGCGTTTCGGTCCGTACGTCACCGAGATCCTGCCGGAGCCCGCCACCGAGGAGGGTGCCAAGAAGACGGCGGCGAAGAAGACCGCGCCGAAACCGCGCACGGGCTCGCTGTTCAAGTCGATGGATCTCGCCTCGATCACCCTCGACGACGCGCTGAAGCTGCTGTCGTTGCCCCGGGTGGTCGGCACCGATCCGGCCACCGGCGAGGAGATCACCGCGCAGAACGGCCGGTACGGGCCGTACCTGAAGAAGGGCACCGATTCCCGTTCGCTGGCGTCGGAGGACCAGATCTTCACCATCACCCTCGACGAGGCGCTCAAGATCTATGCCGAGCCCAAGCGCCGTGGCGGCCAATCGGCCAGCGCCGCGCCGCTGCGGGAACTCGGCACCGATCCGGTGTCCGGCAAGCCGATGGTGATCAAGGACGGCCGCTTCGGCCCGTACGTCACCGACGGCGAGACCAACGCCAGCCTGCGCAAGGGCGACGAGGTCGAGTCGATCACCGACGAGCGGGCGGCCGAACTGCTCGCCGACCGCCGCGCGCGGGGACCGGTCAAGAAGACGGCCAAGAAGGCGGCGAAGAAGACCGCCGCCAAGAAGACCACCGCGACCAAGGCGGCCGCGACCAAGACGGCGGCGACCAAGACCACGGCGAAGAAGACCACCGCGAAGAAGACGACGGCCGCGAAGAAAACCGCGGCCAAGAAGGCGCCGGCCAAGTCGACGGCCGAGAACTCCTGAGTCGGCTCGGCGCCGGTGTCCGAGCCTGCGGTTAGGGTGTCAGACGTGGCGGGTGTCTTCGATCGGTTGGTCGGCCAGGACGCGGTCGAGTCCGAGTTGACGGCCGCGGCGGTCGCGGCGCGCGCGGGTTCCGTCGAGGGGGCGATGACGCACTCCTGGCTGTTCACCGGCCCGCCCGGTTCCGGGCGTTCCGTCGCCGCGCTGTGCTTCGCCGCGGCCCTGCAGTGCACCGACCCGGGCACGCCCGGTTGCGGCCGCTGTCACGCGTGCACCACCACGATGGCGGGCACCCACGGCGACGTGCGACGGGTGGTGCCCGAGGGACTGAGCATCAGCACCAAGGAGATGCGCGAGATCGTGCAGATCGCCTCGCGCAGGCCCAGCACCGGACGGTGGCAGGTGGTCGTCATCGAGGACGCCGACCGGCTCACCGAGGCGGCGGGCAACGTGCTGTTGAAGGTGGTGGAGGAGCCGCCGGAACGCACGGTGTTCCTGCTGTGCGCGCCGTCGGTCGATCCCGAGGACATCTCCGTCACGTTGCGCTCGCGTTGTCGGCACGTGCACCTGGTGACGCCCTCGGTCGCCGCGATCGCCACCGTCCTGCGGGAACGCGACGGCCTGGACGCGAAGACCGCCGAGTGGGCGGCGTCGGTCAGCGGGGGGCACGTCGGCCGGGCCCGCCGCCTGGCCACCGACGCCCACGCCCGCGAACGCCGGCAGCGCGCGCTGGCCCTGGCCGCGGCGGCCGCCCGTCCCGGCGCTGCCTACGCCGCCGCCGACGAGCTGGTCAAGGCCGCCGACGACGAAGCCAAGGAGATGAGCGCCGAACGCGACGAACGTGAACGCGAGGAACTCGCCACCGCCCTCGGTGCGGGCGGCACCGGCAAGGGCGCCGCGAGCGCCACCCGCGGCTCGGCAGGCGTGCTCAAGGAGCTCGAACGCAGGCAGAAGTCCCGCGCCACCCGCACCGGCCGCGACGCCCTCGACCGTGCCCTCATCGACGTCGCCGGTCTCTACCGGGACGCCCTCGCCGTCCGCTTCGCCGCCCACGACGCCGACGCGGTCACCCTCACCCACCCCGACATGACCGAGCAGATCCACGACCTCGCCGACCGCGTGCCCCCCGAGGGCCTGCTCCGCTCCATCGACGCCGTGCTGGCCTGCCGCGAAGCCCTCGACCTCAACGTCAAACCCCGCTTCGCCGTCGCCGCCATGGTCGCCACCCTCATCGCCGCCCAATCCGGCTGACCACCCGTTTTCGCGATCCGGCGCCGGAGACGATAGACTCGCGACGCCGGAAGGCACGCCGCCTTAGCTCAGTCGGTAGAGCGCTTCACTCGTAATGAAAAGGTCGGGGGTTCGATTCCCCCAGGCGGCTCCACTCGGAAACTGGCGTTAACCGGCCGATTTCCGACCCCGCTGACGTTTGCGGCGAGATGCCGCAGTGCCCGTCTTGTCACGATTTGTCACAACGGCCTCCAAAGTGCCCGCCGCGGCGGCCAAATGCATCTGCACATAGGTCCGCATCGTGAAGGCGCTGTCAGCGTGCCCCAGCCACTCTGAAATCACCGCGATAGGGACACCTTGCAGATGCATCAATGTCCCGCAGGTGTGACGGGCATCATGCAAGCGAATCCGACGCACTCCCGCCGTCTTGATGATCTACTCCCAGTAGTCCGTCAGGGTGTCCGGATGATACGAGCAGCCTGCCTGATCAACCACCACGTGAGTTCCAGGCCCGTACGCCTCACCGAGTGCCAGCTTCTCTGCTGCTTGCCGCTTCCGCGCCGCCTCAAGAGCGCCCGCGGCGGCGCTGACGCGCCGCCGCGGGCGCGGTGGGTCCTGTTCGGCTCCAAGGGCATCCGCTTTGGCGACTGGGTAGTGTACGGCCACCCATTCCTGTCTGATCGCTTTACGCAACGATCCAGCAGTGCTGGGCACGTCGTCTGCCCTATCGGGCTTACCTCCCGCAGCCGAGCACGAATCGGCCGGCACTGTGCCCGGTCAACCGGCTGTGATCCCGTTCGACAGATTCGGAAGAACGAGGATCGGTGCGTCGACGGGGTGGTGCGTCGGGCCGCGGAGCGAGGGCGCCGTAGCCCCCTGGCGGTCAGTGGCGGTCGGCGGGGTCGCCGGTCTCGGCGCCGGGTGCAGGTCCCGGAGGTAGTGGGCGGGCAGCGGGACCGGTCGGTGGTCACCTCCGGTTCCGAGGTCGGTGGCGGGGGCGGTGCAGCCGCGACGATGGGCGCAGACCGTGCCGGGGGTGATGGCCGAGGTCCTTCCGTGGTCGGCGGTATCAGCCCAGGGGTGTACCAGACCGCACCCACCCCGGCAAAGGCCAAGCGGTGTCGGCCCCCGAGGGGGTACGCGGCGACATTCCCTCAAGACGGCCGCGCGGCGGTTATTTCAAACAGAAGGGCCGCGCACCCCTCGGGTGCCGAGCCTTTGCCGGGGCGGGCGCGGCCTGGTCCAGGCGGAGCCCAGATACCACCAACCAGGGAAGGACCCAACCATGACCATCACCCCCGGCACGATCTGCGTCATCCGCGACTGCACCGCCCCGCCACCGACCTCTACACCTACCAGTGGCAGCTGCGCACCCACCACGAGCCCCGCTGCCGCGCCCACTACCTCCAGGGCCTGCGCAACGACCGCTACCTCACCTACGACCCCGCCGACCGCCACTGACCGCCGGGGGGCCACGGCCCCCTCTTTCCCTTGCCCTCCTATCTGGCAAACGATTCCGCGACCTCCGGCCGCGTGGCCCTGATCGGTGGTGGCCTGCATTGTGATCCCGCGCCCCTCACGCCTCAAGGGCGCCTACGGCGTCAGCTTCGCTGGTGGGCATCCGCCCTCCCTTGGTCCGTGAGCCTCTGCGCGCGAAGGGCAGGCCCTAAGGGGCAGGCGGTGAAGCCAGCCCCCGAGCAACCCACCACCGACCAGGGCCAGACCTTCCGCCCGTGCAACATACGTGCGACATGTCCCGGTATTCGGCGGACAACCACGGTCAAGAACCGACCAATGCCCCCAGGGGGTATAGACGCAAAAATCCCCCTGACCAGGTGTTATGACAGGGGGACTTTGTGGCCAGGGCCGGGATCGAACCGGCGACCTTCCGCTTTCAGTCAGATGCCGCCACAGCAGGATGCCGTTTGAACGTCATTTCTTCTTGTCAACTTGCAGACGCAAAGGAGGCAACGACTTCACGCTCTTACGACTGGTCGACATCGTCGAAACCTTGCCAGAAACGCGGGTAGCGCGAACTGCGGCGCCTTCTGGCCCGCCCCGATAGGTGGTCTGTCGACTAGCTGCGTTGCTGCTGTTACTGGTGTTCATGGCAGGTCTCTCTTCCGGTCCTCGATCGGCGGGCCGTTTCCGATAGTGTGGCACGTCGTCCCCTTCTCGTCACGCAGGGCTTCACCGCATGCCTAGATTGAGGGCGCGATCGAAGAAGTGCTTCCGCTTCACCCAGACGAACCCCTCATGTCGCGTGATCGCCGCGATCTCGATCGGGCCGCCGACAGTAGGGCTACCCGGCGAGAATCGGACAAAACCAATCGTGGTCTGGACTAAGAATTCAGCCAAGTCGATCGCATCCTGGATCGGCATCGGAGGGACGACCAACTGTGTCTGGAGTTGTTGTTGAAGCGCCAGTGTGTAGGGCATCACGTCCTCTTCTGGTACACCAAGGTTCGCCAGCGCTCGGGGCATAGCAGAACTCATGCCGTTGAGGATTCTGGAGATCGCTTCCGGCTGACCCCACGCCGATACTCCGACGTCCTCTGCGAGGACCGGGACGAGTTCCCCGCAGCCGTTCGGGCTCATTTGAAGCTGGTAGATCTCGGGAGTCTCGGCCTTAGCCGAGTATCCAGCGACAAGCAACCCGAGGGCCATCCTGTCGCCCTCCTCCGCGGTCGGTGGCTCCGGTATAGCTGCGACCATCGGCTCAAACTTCGTGTGCCAGAAGAACTCCTTGAACCTGCTTGTTACCTGGTCCATGGAGTAGTCAGGGCCCAAATGCCACTCGTCCAGCGGATCGGCGAACCTAGCTCGCAGGTCCTTTGCCAAGGTGGAAATGGAGGCCTGACCGATGTTCCCTAGGCCCCAAGTCATCGCAGCGAGGGGCAGACCCTTCCTTAGGTTGAAGATCTTGTTGCCATTGTTGTACACGTTCAAGGCAAGAACAGCACCGCCCGCCACGGAGGCTCCGACGGAGGCAGCGCTGTCTGAAGCGAGGACGAACCCATCGTTGACACGGATCACCACTGCTACGGTCACCAGTTCAGTATCACGGCGCTCAGCGGGCGCGTTGGGTGGAACCAAGGAACTGGGACGGGCGTTCAGGAGGAGGCGGCAAGCGCAAGTCGTGGCCTTCCGCGCGCCAGCAGATCTGTCACGACGTGTCACAAGCAGTCCGTACAACCGCGTACGAGACAAGACTCCGACGGAAGCACTTGGCCACTTCGCATAGGGGCACGGACACCAACAGATCCACATCGGGCGCTAGGTATTCGACTCGTAATGAAAAGGTCGGGGGTTCGATTCCCCCAGGCGACTCCATACTTGCTGGTAGATGTAGGTTTTGCCCCGTCGAGGATCGTGGCCACCGCGCCGCGGAAACTGTGCGCGGTCACGTCGTCGGGATGCCGAGGGCGTCACGAACCCGCTGCCATTCGTGCCCGACGTTCTGCGGGTCCCGCAGCGTCCCCGTGTTGGACGGAGACGCCAGATCGAGGGCATCCGTCTTGCTCGGAGGCGCGGCCAGCTGGCGGGCCGCCTGGGCTTTCCGGCGCTGCGTCAGCGCTTGTACGACGAAATCGTGCAAGCGCGATGACGCCCTTGCGGTTCTTCGGGTCGTCGTCGTTGCCGATCCGCACCAGCCCCTTGGCCTTGACCCGCACGACCTTCCCGCTCGTGCGCAGCGTGCCCGCCGCCAAGTCGATGTCCGGCCACACCAGCCCGAGTATCTGGCTGCGGCGCAGCCCGGCGCCGGCGAGGACCGTCACCCAGTCGGCCAGGTCGGCGTTCGCGCAGTACTCGGCGACGGTCGGCGGCGTGTACGACTTCACCGGCTTGCCTCGTGTCCGTTCTGCCCGGGACAGCTTGCGTGGGCAGGGACCTTTTCGAACTGCGCACGGCGGACAGGATCGTGCGCACTCTTCGACGGTGACATCTCGTGGGCCGCCCGTCCGGCCCTTGGCCGCGATGTTCTGCACGAGCTGGTTTCCCGTACCGGATTCACCGTGAGCGCGTCTTCGCGCACCGCGTTGCGGAACATGCCGGAGAGGACGTTTCGGTCTGTGCGCATCGACCCGGGGCCCTTGGCCCGCCCGAGGTCCACGAGGAACGCTTCCACGGACGATGTGCTCACTTCGAGGAGCAGACGGCCACCGAACGCTGTGTTGAAGGTCACTGCATCACGTCATAGCGTTCGATCGTCGAAGGCGCCCGGTTCTGTTCGACGAGGTACCCCTGGTACTCGTCCCACAATTGCCGAACAGTCGTGCTTTCCGACAGCTCGCCGCCCGCGTCCACCCGAGTAGCGGTCGCGGCGGCCAGTGCAGCATCTGTCGCTCGGGAGCCTTGGGCGTCCGGAACCTGTCGCCCGCGTGCGTCGAGCTTCAGCGGCGACGTGCGCGTTACCTGCCGACGTTTACCGGTCTTGTCGCGCACCAGGACCCGCGCCTGCCAGTGCCGGGGCGCAGTTCGGTCAGCATCACCTTGCCCGGAACGTCGATCGGTCGCGCCGGTCTGCCGCGCCGCATCAGTCGATCAGCCCGTCGAATCATTCCCGAATCCTCCTGCGCGTCCAGCGCCGCATCCAATGCGTCGAGGTCGCAACGGAAGTCCTTTCCCACCTTCCGCGGCCGGGGCAGCCACGGATCGCGATGCCGGTTCCATCGGCGTAGCACTTCGGGGTTCACACAGATATGCGCTGCAGCGACTTTCGTGGTGACCCGCCGTCGCGGCCGGTGTGCGCTGGGTTCAGCAGACATCTGCCTGTCCTTCCGGGCCAAGATCCAAATCATTGCTGTCTGTTTGCTCTGTAGTGTGGGCGGCATCCGTGCCGGTATCGGCACTATCCGCCCCTCCGGAGGCAGGACGGTAGCCGCGAGCATCGCCCGGTCGTATTCGGCACGCCAGGCGAGACGCTGAGAGGTCGCGGTCATGAGCAGATGTGCGCGGAGGGGACGCGGGTACCGGAGCCGATGCGCGACCAGGTGTAGCGATGGGGATCGCGGGCAGGTTTGTCGAGGCCGGCAAAGGCCAGAATGCGGCGCACGAACTCCATGCGATCGGCCTTGTGGTCATCGAGGGTCTCTTCGCGCATCCGCGCCAGTTGCGCGGACATCCTGACGACCATTTCCCGCAGCAGCGCCAACGCCGAATTGTCGTAGGCGAACCGGTCGAACCACCCCTGACGGAACCCGAATTCCACCCCGCCCTTGGGGCTCGACCACCTGCCGCTGCCTTACATCCCGAAAGGGACCGCACCGTGTCGGTGGGTACCGAGGAGTTGTCTCCTATGGATCGTCGGATGCGTCGTCCGACACGGCAGAAGGCTGGTGAATTGCCTGATGGGAGGGGGCGGCGGCGTGCTAGGTTCGGTGCCTGTTCCACGTCGTCTACAGGGGAGTCGATGGCAGTCACACGCATGCAGGTCACGCCGGCGCGACCAAAGCTCGGAGGTGCGTTACGCGATGCCGGGCCAGGGGAGGCGTTCGGCGACGAACTGACGGTGGCCGGCGTGAGATACACCGGCGGTGCGGCAGGAGCCGAGGGTGGTGACGTCATCGCGGTCAGTGCCTCGGAGTTCTCCGGCGCCCGGCTTGTCGGGTCGCTGACCCGTACGACTTTCGACAATTGCGTGTTCGACTCATCGGATCTCGCGGGGCTGCGTGCCGACGAGACATCGTTTCTGGAATCGGCCATCGCGCAGTCGCGTCTGACCGGACTGTCGTTGACTGACGGGGTGCTGCGTGATGTGACGGTGGAGGACACCCATGCGGATCTGGCGTCGTTCCGTGGCAGCAAGTTTCAGAAAGTGGTGTTCACCGGCTGCAACCTTGCGGGAGCCGATTTCCAGCGGGTGCGGTTCCGTAGTGTCCGGTTCGAGGGGTGCGACCTGACCGGTGCCCAGTTCTCGCAGGCGAGTATCGAGCACAACACCACGTTCGCCGATTGCCGGATGGTCGATGTGCGCGGGGTGCGCGGGTTGAAGGGTGCGCATGTGCGCGGTGACGACCTGCTCGGGCTGGCGGCGAGCCTGGCCCGAGAGGTCGGCATCGAGGTGGACTGGTGACTCAGGACGCGACAGCGTACCGGGAGAACCGTTCGTCGGAGATCGATTCGGCGACGTAATCCCAGTCGAGAGAGAACGCGAACTCCGCGAGCTGGTGCACGAGCATCTGCCCGTAGGAGGTGAACAGATCTCGCTTGGCGTTGAGGCCCTGGCAGCATTCGCGCAGTGAGCCGGTGAACATGTCGACGAGTTCGGTTTCCCCGCGCTGGTGCTGCATCCACATCAGCGGCACCGCGACCACTGCGGAATGAAACGCGCGATCGAGTGGGCGGAGTTGCCCGAATTTCACCGCGGACAGCACACGGAACTCCTGGGCGTCGAGGTGTTTCACGGGTTTGGTGTAGAGGCCGTGGACCATTTCGCCGACGAACAGGTTCAGGTGTGTGGCCTCGTGCACGAGCGATTCGGCGAAGTCGTACACGGTCCAGTGTGGTCCGGGACTCAATGCGACCAAGCCGGGCAGGTGCGCCGCAGATCCGCCGCCGGTGCTGTCGGACGGCAGCAAGATGACATCGGTGACCAGCAAATCGACCAGGCGCCCGAGGTCGGCATTGAGGTCGCGGACGTACTCGCCGGCCTCAGCGACGCAGCCGGGCCATATGTCACGCTCTTCCGGAGTCGAGGGGCGCAGGCCATTGAAGATTCCGTCGAAGACATCGGATTCGCGCAGGTACTTGCCCCACTGGCTGTCCTCGTAGTGGATTGCCGAACCTTCCGGCGGCGCGTCGATCGGCCGATGTCGGCTGACTGCTTCCCGGTAGGAGACGGGCAGCCTTGCGGGATCGGGGATTTCGCCGAGGACCGCGCGTGTGTACCGGGCGGTGTTCTCGTAGGCGTGGCCGATGTTGAGGAAATGCATGGTGGAAGCTCCTGGTGGATAAGGGGTATGGAACGAAACAGGCGGGCGGCGGAATGTGGTACTCCGCCGCCCGCCCTACGAGTCGGTGAGTTGGCCTATCAGGTCCAGCCGCCCATCATCGCCGCGTTGTCGTCGCTGCGGAACTGGGCGATGCGGTCGCGCACCGCCGCGTTCGTGGCTTCGGAGTCGGACGCCGCCCGCTGTACGGCTTCGTTGGTGATCGTGTCGGTGTTCAGGGTGCTCATGGCATTCCTTCCAATTCGGTTTCTTGATCCCCTGGCCAGGGCCCTATGCGCGGGCGCATCTGCCCGCGGTACCGGTTACGTTCGGGCACGGGAACGGTCACCGTGTTGTGTCCTCCGGGTGCGTCGCCCGGTACTGCGACATCACGCGGTCTATCTCGCCCTGCAACCGAAACGCATCGGCCGGCGCGTCGTCCCCCAGCGGCGACGCGACATGCCTGACAGGAGCCGTCTCGTTGTCGGCGTCGCGCATCATGTCTCCACCTCCGCGACGTACGCGGCTGCTTCCGCGAATCGCGGACACCGGTGTGCCACATGCCGATCCATCACCAGGCATGCATGCGCCTGCGAACGGATCGGCCCACCGGTCCGGCATTGCGCTGGCGGGTAGTGGTCGTCGAGCGCGCGCAAACCGGCCGCGACCCGCTCCAACAGGTGCAGAGACCTACAGCCGAACCGGTACAGATACGTGGGACGCGTTGCCGGAGTTCGCACCGGCAACGACGGCAGTCTCTCGCTCATCGGGGGGGACACCTCGATCGGTTGGGATTGGTTCCGTGGGGCCGCGCCCACCCCCGAGGCATGAGGGGCGTCCCGAGGGCGGGGCGACTGAAACCAGGATTTCGCAGCATCGCCCAACATCGAAGGCACGGAAGTGATACGCCAGGGATACGCTTGGAACCGGACCGGCGTTCTGCGCCCGTGGAGGTGGAATGATCGTTTCCAGATGGACACAATCAGAGGTGCGCGCACTCCGCGTCGCCGCGCTACGGGAAACGCAGGAAGAGTTCGCCGAACGTGCCGGATTCGGGCTGCCGACGATCAAGAAGTGGCATCGTGCCACTCGTGACCGGCCGGTGCGCGGCCGGTCCGCCGAAGCACTGGACACGATGCTCGCCCAGCTCGACGACGATCAACACGCCCGGTTCGCCACAGAACTACGGATCACCAGCGCCGAGCCCGCGCCACCGGAACACCCCGCGCCGCCGAGCACCTCCACCACACACGGTTTCGGCCTCTACGCATGGGAAGTTGACGCAGACGTGAAGCGAAGGGAATTCGGGAAACTCGCAGCGGTTGCGGCGGTCTCCGCCGCCGGACTGTCCTCCGACGCCTGGCAGTTCGGGGAACACATCGGCCGAGCCGACGTCGACCGGCTACTCGCCGGCGTGGACCTCCTCGAGGCCGAGGACCAGCGGGTCGGAGGCGGCAAGCTCGTCGAGTTCGCGGTTCAGCAGTTGGCCGCCGCCAAACACCGCCTCGATATCGGCAGCTACTCACCCGAGGTCGGGGACGCGTTCGCCGCCGCGACAGGACGACTGGCGATGATGGCCGGGTGGCTCGCCGCCGATACCGACCGACAGCCCCTGGCGCGCCGCTGTTACGCCGACGCGTTCGCGCTCGCGACCGAAGCCGATGACGAAACACTCGTCGCGGACGCCTCCCTGTATGCCGCCAACCAGGCCATCGGCCTGGCCCGCCGCGGGCACGGCACCCCATATCACGCGCTGAAATACATCGACCGGGCCCGCACTCTGTCCCGCGGCAAACCGCCTGGCCGCATCCACGCGCTGATCGCCGCGCGGGAAGCCCAGGCTCGAGCGTTGATGGGTGACCGGGCTGCATTCGGCCGCGCCGTCGCCACCGCCTGGCGGGAGCTCGATCACGCCCTGATGTTCGAGGCGCTCGAGGAAGCGCCGCAATGGTTGCGGTTCGTCACCGCCGCCGAGCTTCGCGGGCATGAGGCACGCGGGTACGGCGATCTCGGAGATTGGGCGCGCTCGGTACAGGTATTCGACGAGATCCTGTCCGGAGACGAGCCGGACAGCCCACGGAACGCCACGCACACATCAGCGTGGGCCGCCTCCGCGAAAGCGCGACTCGGCGACGTGTCCGGCGCACTCGACACCGGACACGGCGTTTTGACCGAGTTGGAGTCTGTCGCGTCTGTCCGGACGCTGCGGGTGATGGAACCGGTGCGTGACATCGATCCGGGCGGAGATTTCCGGGATCGGTTCGACCAGCTCGGCGCGGCGATGAGCAGGAAGGCACTCATGCCATGAACACACCGGAGTTCCGGCGGTACAACGCGACCCAGGCCCGCGAGCTGCGGGCCGTTGTCGAGGCCATCTTCCGGCGCTCGTATACCGATGCGATCGAGTCGGGAGACCCGTTCGACACGCCTGAGGAGTTCATGCGCCGCTTCGACTCCTACACCGGCGGAAGCGGATTCGACCTCGTAATCGCCTACATCGATGGGGAGCCTGTCGGCCAGACTTGGGGTTGGCCGCTGGGTCCGCACAACGCCTGGTGGGGTGGGCTGACGCTGGATGACGATGATCCGGCCGAGTTTACCGCCGAGGACGGCACGCGGACTTTCGCGCTGTCGGAGATCATGGTGTGCCAGGAGTGGACGGGTCGAGGTCTCGCCCGTGCCCTGCATGATGAACTGCTGTCCGGCCGGCGTGAGCAGAGGGCAACGCTGCTCGTGGAGCCGGAGAACGAGCGAGCGTATGCGCGCTATCGGAAGTGGGGATGGTCGCGGGTGGGGACGTTGACGCCGGGGTGGCCGGATGCTCCGACCTTCGATGTGCTGATTCGCTCGCTGCCGGTGTGACCGAGCTGTTCGATGGTCGACAGTGGTCGACGATAGGCAGATGCGCAGGAACCGTTCCGGGACGCCGCTGGCGATGGCAATCCGTCCTCGTCCCGGGACGGTACCTCCAGCCCCGCGAAGGTCTTCGTCGGCCTCCCTGCCGATGAGAGCCCCTGACCATCTGCCACGGCCTCCTCTCGCCACGGCCATGCTCGGCTGGTCGCCATCAGCCGACATTCCGCACCGGTAGACCCGGCATGAACTCGGCAGTCCGCGTGAGGAGTACTTCGACATCGACTGACATGGTTCGAAGGTGGGCGCGGTTCGTCCGGCCGAGTGGCCGGCTCACTCGGTGACGTAGCGCAGCAGGACCGCGGTCTTGAAGTGCCGTGTTTCGGCCAGGCGCAGGCGGAGGCGGGTGTCGAGGGCGGGGAAGTACGGGGTGCCGCCGCCGAGAACCACGGGGGAGACGAACATCTGGTACTCGTCGACGAGTCCGTGCGGTATCAGCGAGGCGGCCAGTGTCGCGCCGCCGACCTCGATGACGCCGTCGCCCGCGGCCTTGAGTCTGCCGACCTCCTCGGCGGAGTTCGCGCTGATCAGCGTGCTGTTCCAGTGCACTTCGGGCACTGTCCGGGAGAAGACGACCTTCGGCTTCTCGGTCCAGAGCCTGCCGAACTCGCGCTCGATGGGCGGTGCGTCCGCGGGGACGTGCGGCCAGTACTCGGCCATCAGCTCGTACAGGCGGCGGCCGTGCAGCGAGATCTCGATCTCGCGGAAGCGGTCGTTGTGGAATTGGTGCAGTTCGTCGTCCGGCTCGGTCCAATCGATGGCGCCGGCGCGGTCGTTGATGTAGCCGTCCAAGGACACGCTGAACCCGTAGACCAGTTTCCTCATGTCGGTGTAGACGCGCCGCGCCGGCAGAAATCATCGCCGGGACCCGTCAGGCGCCGTCGAGTAACCGTTTGGGGGCCGCCAGTTTCCAGGAGTCGAGCACGATGGCGCGCAGTTCGTCATGGTCGTCGAGGGCGGCGAGGCGGACCCGGACCCAGGCGTTGTTGGCCTCGTGGGGTGCGATCCAGAACTTGGCCGGCTCGGCGGCGACGAGTTCGTCGCGGTCGATGACGGGGCAGCGGACGGCCATGGAGGTCTCGTCGTCGGGCAGGGTGAGGAACAGCGAGCGCGCGACCCGGAAGAAGGGCATCTGCCAGGCGAATTCCTCGGTGGTTTCCGGGAGGGAGAGGGCGTAGGCGCGTACGTCGTCGCCGGTGGTGCTCATGGGCGTGATCTTGCCAGCGGGCACCGTCACGTGGCCGGGCCGGCGGTCACCGACACCGGCGGCGCCGGGCTGCCGGTGGTCCACCTGAACGGTCAGTTCGCCACACAGGGCTACCTCCAACATCGAGCTCGGCGAGCTGTCCCGCGAGCGGGAGCTGGGTCCGGTGCTCGACGAGATCAGGGTGCCGGTGCGGTACGTGGTCGCCTCGGGCACCTCGTTCGGCAGCCGCGGTGACGAGCAGGAACGCATCCGCAGCGGTCTGGACGCGGCCGCCCTGCCTCGCAGGATCAGCGCCGCCCTCGACGCCGGATGACGGCGGCCGTCGGTAACCGCGCCTGACCGGGCGGAACAGCGTGGCAGCCGACCGCACGTGTCCTGGTCGCGCCCGCCGGAGTTGCGCCGACCCGTGACCTACCTCTATGGTTCATTACATGAGTAATGAACCACTCCACCGAGGAGGGTGAGCTGGTGCTCGAAGACGGGAAGCCGCTCTTTCTGCAGATCGCGGAGATGATCGAGAACTCGATCATCGACGGGTCGCTGGCGGAAGAGGCACAGGCGCCGTCGTCGAACGAGCTCGCCGCCTTTCACCGGATCAACCCGGCGACGGCGGCGAAAGGGCTCAATCAGCTTGTGTCGGAAGGGATTCTGTACAAGAAACGAGGGATCGGCATGTTCGTCACGGCCGGCGCGCGCAACGCCTTGCGGATGCGGCGTAGGGAGCGGTTCGCCCAGCAGTACATCGATCCGCTGATCGCCGAGGCCGACAAGCTCGGCATGGGCATCGACGAACTCAAGGCCATGCTCGACCAGCGGGAGGGATCACGATGAGCGCGACCTACCTCGACCCTGCGGTGCTCGACACCGAGACCGTCGCGTCGGTGCGGGGTGTCGGCATGCGGTTCGGTTCGGTCACGGCGCTCGACGACGTGTCCTTCGAGCTGCGCGCGAACACCATCTACGGCCTGCTCGGCCGTAACGGCGCCGGCAAGACGACGCTGATGCAGGTGCTCACCGGACAGCAGTTCCAGACCGCGGGTGAGGTCAGCGTGTTCGGGGCGACGCCGCACGAGAACGCGGCCGTGCTGCGCGATGTCACCTTCATTCGCGAGAGCCAGCCGTACCCGGCCGATTACAAGGTCAAGCATGTGCTCGACGTGGCGCGGCACCTGCTCCCGCACTGGGACGAGGATTTCGCCCAGCGATTGTTGCGCGATTTCGACCTGCCGCTCGGTCGACGGGTCAAGAAGCTCTCCCGCGGAATGACGTCCGCGCTCGGCGTCATCATCGGCCTGGCGTCCCGGGCGCCGTTGACACTGTTCGACGAGCCGTACCTCGGGCTGGACGCGGTCGCGCGGCAGCTGTTCTACGACCGGCTGCTCGCCGACTACGCCGAGAATCCGCGGACCGTGGTGCTGTCCACGCATCTCATCGACGAGGTGGCGGATCTGCTCGAGCATGTCATCGTCATCGACCGCGGCCGGGTGGTCGCCGACGCCGCCGCCGACCAGCTGCGCGAATCGGCGATCACCGTCGCCGGGCCGGTCGGCGAGGTCGACCGCTTCGTCGCCGGACGGCCGGAACTGCGCCGCGAAGCACTGGGCAACCAGGCGCGCGTGCTGGTGCGCACCACCGACCACGACGCCGACGTCGCCCGGGCGGGCGCACTGGGACTGCGGCTGGAGCCGGTCTCGTTGCAGCAGCTCATCGTCGAAACCGCCACTACCCAGGAGCAGTGATGATCGCCCGAGTCCTGTCCGTCGCCCGCATTCACGTCGTCTCCTGGCCGCTGCTGTTCGCCTGGCCGCTGGGCGTGCTGACGGCCGCGTTCGCCATCCCCTGGGTGATCTTCGCGCTGGTCGACACCGAGGACCGGAACATGACCGGCAGCGTCTACTCGATCCTCGGCATCGCACTGGCCTTCTACCTGGTCGCGATGACGCAGTCGCTGCCGTTCGCGCTGGGGCTCGGGGTGACCAGGCGCGACTACTTCCTCGCCACCCTGTTGGTCGCGCTGACCCAGATCGTGGGCTTCGGGGTGCTGCTGTGGGGACTGTCGGCGGCCGAGCAGGCCACCGACGGGTGGGGGGTGAACATGGTGATGTTCGGGATCCCGGCCGAATTCACCGACAACCGGCTGGTCCAACTGGGGACCTTCCTGGCGGTGCTCGCGCTGATCGCGGCCGCGGGCCTGCTGATGGGCGCCATCCAGCAGCGGTGGCGGGTGACCGGGCTCTACACCCTCGGCGCGGTGGTCCTGGTGCTCGGCGGTCTGGCCGCGATCCTGGTGACCTGGCAGCGCTGGTGGCCGGAGGTGGGCCACTGGTTCACCGACAGCCCGCGCGCGGTCCCGATGGTCCTGTTGCCCGCGGTCCTGGCGGCGGTCTGCCTCGGCGGCGCGTGGATGCTGGTCCGTCGCGCCACGGCATGACCACGAATCCGAACGCGGCGGCGCAGGCCCCGGCTCCTCAGCCGGGGCCGTTTCCTCACACCGCGTCGGCCTGCGGCCGGTAGGCGCTGGCGGCGATCTTCGCCAACTCCGCGTTGAACCGGTCGGCCGCCTCCACGTTGCTCAGGTGCCCGGTCGGCCAGACCTGGTAATCCGCCAGCGAGCCGGACGATTTCAGCGCCTCGACGATGGTGCGGTTCATCCGCTCGGGCAGCAGGTGGTCGTGCAGGCCGGCGATGACGGTGGTCGGCACGGTCAGGTTCTTCGCCGCGTCGCCGAGGTCCATGTCGGCCAGCGCCGCCGCGTGCAGGCCGCGGGTGAGCGGGCGGCAGGAGCGGACGATGCCGAGCGCGAAGGCGGCCTGGTCGGCGGTGGCGTTCCTGGTCATCACGCGGGACTTGAGGACCGCGGTGACGAGTGGGCTCATCGGGCCACCGGGCAGCGGTACCGGTGCGGTGAGCAGGGTTTCGGCGAGCACCATCGGCATCCGCACGCCACGGCCGAACACCGTGAGCGGTCGATTGGCCACGGCCAGCGGCTTGTTCAGCAGCGGCAGCAGATCGGTCTCGAAGCGGATGTCCTTGGAGGCGGTGTTGGCCAGCACGACGGCGGCCGCGCGGTCGGGCACCTGCTCGGGATAGCGGGCGGCCCAGGCCTGCAGGGTGATGCCGCCCATGCTGTGGCCGACCAGCACGGCGCGGCGGCCACGGGGCAGGGTGGCGTCGAGGACGGTGGCCAGATCGTCGGCCAGGGTGTCGGCGCAGGGCGCGACGCGGCCGAGGGTGCTCTCGCCGTGCCCGCGCTGGTCGTAGCAGATCACGCGGTAGCGGTCGGCCAGGGCGTTGATCTGCGGGTGCCAGTACTCGATGCAGCAGCTCCAGCCGTGGATGAGCACGATGACCTCGCCGTCGGCGGGGCCGTAGGCATGCACTCGGAGGCGGGCGCCGTCGACGGTGGTGACCGGCACGATCTCCACGGGCGCGGCGGGCTTGTTCAGCGACGCCGTGGCATAGGTCCGGGATCGCAGGGCGGCACGGTAGGCCGCGGTGAGCGGTTCGGTGCTGCGCACCCCCGCCAGGGTCTTCATCGACGTCACCAGCATCGCACACTCCTTTGTGTCTGTCGTCACCGTACCGTGCAAGCACGACTGCTTGCTAGTGCAAGCGCTCGGTGTCGGAAAACCTGGCTCCGAATGCTTGGATACCCGATATTCGGTCCACTGAACTTTCCGTCCCGACCGAAGATCTTCGGCGCCGGAGCGGCGTCCTGCCAGGTCTATCGATGGGGTACCCAGCGGCGATACCGAGTGCCGCCGACCGTTATCGAGTCGAGAGCAGCGCCGCCGCGTCGGGTGCGCTGGCGCCGGTCGGCGCGGCCCGGCTACCGTGGGTTCTCGTGGACACGCCCGTCGATCACCAGGCACCCAGGCCCGTACAGCGCGGTGGTCTGCGAGCGCTCGGCCTGCCGATGCTGACGGCCGCGGCGGGCGCCGGCGCGCTGGTGCTGTTGCACGTGCGGGATCCGCACGTCGAGGGGTCCTACGGCGAATGCCCGGTGTATGCGCTGTTCGGGGTGTACTGCCCGGGCTGTGGCGGCATGCGCGCGGTGCACAACCTCACCGACGGCCGCGTCCTCGACTCCCTGCACAGCAACCTGCTCGCGCTGCCACTGATCGTGGCGTTCTTCTGGTTCGTCGCCGACTGGTCGGTGCGGGCGTGGCGGGGACAGAAGCCGCGGGTGCCCGCCATCGACACATCGGTCATGTGGGCGTTGTTCGCGCTCTTCGCGGTATACGCGGTGCTGCGCAACACCCCGTGGGGCACCTGGTTGACGCCGGTCTGATCACGGCGCGGGCGGTTTCCCCGGCGCGGACCGGGCACTCTGTCGATATGACGGATTCACTGAAGAAACGGGTGCGGGAGAAGTTGCTGCGCCAGCTCGGCGAGGACGGCCCGCCCGACGCCGAGCACGACGACCCCCGCCAGATCTCGGTCGAGACCGACCTGGACGCCCTCGACAGCGTGACCGAGGACGACCCCCTGGTGGAGGAACTGGCCGAACGCTATCTGGTGTTCTGAGCGCATGTTCTCGACGCGCATGTTCTCGACGCGCATGTCCTCGACGCGGCGCCCGACATCCTCAGCGCGGCACGGTCACGGCCTGTCCGCCGTGCGGCGGCAGCGGCGGCAGCGCCGTCTCGCGTAACCAGCTGTCCCACAGCGGGCGCAGCGGCACCTGGCTGTAATGGCCTGCCAGATCGGTGAATTCCTCGGTGTCCACGCAGGCGTGCCGGTAGCGACCGGTCCACTCCCGCAGCAGATCGAAGAACGCGCGGTCGCCGAGTTCGATGCGCAACGCGTGCAGGGTGAGCGCGCCGCGCTTGTAGACCCGGTCGTCGAACATCAATGCGGGGCCGGGATCTGCCAGCACCAGATCCTGAGGCTCACGGGAGAGGTTGTGCCGGGCGGCGCGGGCCAGCTGGTCGGCGCTCGGGCCGCCGGCGGCCTCCGACCAGATCCACTCCGCGTAGCAGGCGAAACCCTCGTGCAACCAGATGTCGCGCCACCGGCGCAGAGTGAGGCTGTTGCCGAACCACTGGTGGGCGAGTTCGTGCGCGACCAGGCGTTCGGAGCCGCGGCGGCCGTCGCAGTGGTTGGCGCCGAAGATCGAGATGCCCTGTGCTTCGATCGGAATCTCCAGGTCGTCGTCGGTGACGACCACGGTGTACCCGGCGAACGGGTAGGGCCCGAACAGGTCGGTGAAGACCTCCATCATCCGCTGCTGGCGGGCGAAATCGATGTCGAAGGCGGCGCGCAGCCGGGCGGGCAGCACCGCGTACATCGGCACGGGTGACTGCTCGGACCCGATCCGATGCCTGCGGTAGGGGCCGATCTGGATGGTCGCCAGGTAGCTCGACATCGGCTCGGGTTGTTCGTAGACCCAGGTGGTCTGGCTGGCCTTGGTCTGCTTGCGGACCAGGGTGCCGTTGGCGAGCGCGTGGTACGGGCTGTCGGTGGTGATCGAGATGCGGTAGCTGGCCTTGGAACTGGGGTGGTCGTCGCAGGGGAACCAGGAGGCCGCGCCGTTGGGCTGGCTGGCGACCAGCGCGCCCTCGGTGAGTTCTTCCCAGCCCACCTCACCCCACGGCCCGCGCACCGGTTTGGGCGCACCGGCGTACTGGACCACCACCGCGAGCACGCCGCCCGCGGGGATCTTCTGCTGCGGGGTGAGGACGAGCTTGCCGTTGCGGTGGGTGTAGCGGGCGACCTTGGCGCCGTTGACGAACACCTTGGCCACGCTCAGCGACTGCGCCAGGTCGAACGCGAAGCGCGGGCGCACCGCGGTGGTCACCGCCGTGATCTCGGCGCGCCCGCTCAGCCGGTTGCCGGCGACCTTGTAGACCAGGTCCAGTTCGTAGCGGGAGACCCGATAGCCGCGATTGCCGTTCTGCGGCAGGTAGTCGTCGATCGGCTCGTCGTAGAATTTGTCGCCCATCAGCACTTCTCGCCCCTCACCACTTCTCACCCGTCAGCGCTCGCATCCGTCACCGCTCGGCGACGGTCGGCGTGGGATGGGGGCGCGGCCACGGCGCGATCGGGTTGCCCCACCAGCTCGTCGAGGCGGGCACCGCGTCGCCGCGCATGACCAGCGAGGCCGGGCCCACCGTGGCGCCCGCGCCGATGCGGGCCGCGGGCAGGGCCACGCAGTGCGGGCCGAGGGTCGCGCCGGGTTCGAGGACGACGGTGTCCATGGCCATGATGCGGTCGTGGAACAGGTGGGTCTGCACCACGCAGCCTCGTTCCACGGTCGCGCCGTCACCGAGTGTCACCAGGTCCGCCTCCGGAAGCCAATAGGACTCGCACCATACCCCGCGGCCGATGCGCGCGCCGAGCGCCCGCAGCCACAGATTCAGCACCGGGGTGCCGGTGGCGGCGCGCGCGAACCAGGGCGCGGCGACGGTTTCGACGAAGGTGTCCGACACCTCGTTGCGCCAGACGAACGAACTCCACAGCGGATGCTCCTCGGCCCGGATCCGCCCGACCAGCAACCATTTCGCCGCCACCGCACTGCCGCAGGCGACCGCGCCCGCCACCAGCAGCACCACCCCGCTCAGCAGCGCGGCCGCCGGATGGCCGACGGTCTGCGCCAGCCATGCCATCGCGAACAGCACACCGAGTCCGATGCCGAACGTCACCAGCACCGGGAGCAATCGGCAGGTCTCCACGGCCGCGCGGGCGAGCTTCAGGCTCGGCGGCGGATCGAAGGTGCGCCGGGTGTCGCCGGATTCGGCGGCGCGGCGCAACCGCACGGGCGGGCTGCCCACCCACGACGAGCCCGCCTTGGCCTTGGACGGCGCGGCGGACAGCACCGCGACCAGGCCGTTCTTGGGCACCCGCCGTCCGGGCGCGGTCATGCCGGAGTTGCCGAGGAAGGCGCGCTTGCCGACCTTGGCCTCGCCGATGCGCAGCCAGCCGCCGCCGAGTTCGTATCCGGCGATCATGGTGTCGTCGGCCAGGAACGCGCCGTCGGCGACGGTGGTGAACTTCGGCAGCAGCAGCACCGTGGAGGCCTCCACGTGCTTGCCGACCTTCGCGCCGAGCAGCCGCAGCCACAGTGGCGTGAGCAGGCTGGCGTAGAGCGGGAACAGGAAGGTGCGGGCGCCGTCGAGCAGGCGTTCGGTGGACCAGGCCTGCCAGCCGACTCGGCTGCGCACCGGGTGATAGCCCTCGGTCAGGCCGAGCGAGAACAGCCGCACCAGCACGATGGTCGCCGCGGCGTACACCCCGAGGGCGATCAGCACGGCGGGCGGCAGTGCCGCGAACGCGCCGGTCAGGCCCGCGCCGAGCGTCGTCGTGTCACGGACGCACCAGGCCAGCCAGGCCGCGCCCGCGGCGAGCCCGACGATCGGCAGCGCCGCCAGCGCGACCGAGGTGATCGCGAAGACCGCCACCCAGTGCCGGGCCCGGGCGGGGGTGTGATCGGGCCAGCGGTGGCGCGCCTTGCCCACCTTCACCGCGGGGGAGCCCGCCCACTCCTGGTCGGCCTTGACGCGCCCGGACACCGCCGAGCCCGGTGCGATCACCGCGTTCTTGCCGATGCGGCTGCCGGGCAACAGGATCGACCTGGATCCGACGACCGCGCCCGCGCCGACCTCGATCGGTCCGATGTGCACGAGATCGCCGTCGATCCAATAGCCGGACAGGTCCACCTCGGGTTCCACGCTGCATCCGGCACCGAGCTCGAGCATGCCGGTGACCGGCGGCAGGGTGTGCAGGTCGACGCCCTTGCCGATGCGGGCGCCCAGCGCGCGCGCGAACGGCACCATCCACGGTGCGCCGGAGAGGTTCTCCGCGCCGCTGGCCTCCGACAGCCGCACCGCGGCCCACAGCCGCAGGTGCACCGACCCGCCGCGTGGATAGCTGCCGGGCCGCACCCCGCGCAACAGGATGCGCGCACCGGCCACGCACAGCGCCATACGGCCGGGCGGGGTGATGAACAGGACGAAGGCGGGCAGCGCCCACCACCAGGACAGCCGCGGCAGCCACGGCAGCGAGCCGGACCAGGCGGCGATGTTGCCGACGATCGCCAGCCAGGTGAACCACTGCAGGCCGGTGAGGGTGGTCAGCGGCACGGTGGCCAGCACCTGGGTCAGCTGGGCGCGCCGCGGGGTCGGCACGACCGTGCGCGGTTCGACGCGGGCCGCGGGCGCGGACTGTTCCAGGAAGTCGACCAGCGCACCCAGGCGCGGATGGTCGTAGAGGTCGGCGACGGCGATGCCGGGGTGGCGTTCGCGCAGCGCGGTGACGAGCTGGGCCGCGGCCAGCGACCCGCCGCCCAGGTCGAAGAAGTCGGCATCGGGGCCGGTGACCTCGGCGCCGAGGATCGCGTCCCACAGACCCGCCACCCAGCGCCCGGTCTCGGACAGTCCGTCCTCGGCGTCGGCGCGCCCGGTCTCGGGCAGCGGCCAGGGCAGTGCGTCGCGGTCGACCTTGCCCGAGGTGCGGGTGGGCAGCTCGTCGACCA
This sequence comes from Nocardia sp. FDAARGOS_372, assembly GCF_002554515.1. NCBI lineage: Bacteria > Bacillati > Actinomycetota > Actinomycetes > Mycobacteriales > Nocardiaceae > Nocardia > Nocardia sp. FDAARGOS_372. Next base: position 5,097,621 of record NZ_PDDW01000001.1, read on the forward strand.
GCGCCAGGCGCGGCACCAGCGGGGCGGGCAGGTGCTCGGCGAGGGATTCGCGCGCGGCCCGCAGGTCGTAGTCGGCACCCGGACCGGTGAGGTAGCCGACGAGGATCTTGTTGCCCGCCTTGGTGGTCCGGATGGCCGCCGCGGCGGCGGTGACGCCGGGCAGGTGCTGGAGCGCGTTGTCGATCTCGCCGAGTTCGATGCGGCGGCCGCCGAGCTTGATCTGGTCGTCGGCGCGCCCGAGGAAGATCAGGCCCGCGCGTTCCTTGCGCACCAGGTCACCGCTGCGGTAGGCGCGCTCCCAGCCCAATGCCGGTGCGGGAGCGTATTTCTCGGCGTCCTTGGCCGGGTCGAGGTAGCGGGCCAGGCCGACGCCGCCGATCACCAGCTCGCCGGACTCGCCTTCGCCGACCGGATTGCCCTGCGCGTCGACGACGGCGAGATCCCAGCCGTCCAGCGGCAGCCCGATCCGGATCGGGCCCTCGCCGGTCAGCGGCGCCGCGCACGCCACCACCGTCGCCTCGGTGGGACCGTAGGTGTTCCACACCTCCCGGCCCGCGTCGTCGCCGCCGGCGACCCGTTCGGCCAGTTCCGGTGGCACGGCCTCACCGCCGAAGATGAGCAGCCGCACCGCCTCCAGAGCCTCCGGCGGCCAGGTAGCGGCCAGCGTCGGGACGGTCGAGACCACGGTGATCTCCCGGCGCACCAACCAGGGGCCGAGATCGGCGCCGGTGCGGACCAGGGCCCGGGGCGCGGGCACGAGGCAGGCGCCGTGCCGCCACGCCAGCCACATCTCCTCGCAGGAGGCGTCGAAGGCCACCGAGAGACCCGCCAGCACCCGGTCGCTCGGGCCGATCGGGTTGTCCCGCAGGAACATCCGGGCCTCGGCGTCGACGAACGCGGCGGCGCTGCGGTGGGTGACGGCCACGCCCTTGGGGGTGCCGGTGGAGCCGGAGGTGAAGATGATCCAGGCGTCGTCGGCGGGGGAGGGGCCGGCTGCCGGGGGGCGGCCGTCCGTCCCGGCCTGCTCGGCTGCCTCGATCCCCGCACCGGTCGCGACGACCCGCACCCGCGCCTCGCCGAAGACAAGGGCCGCCCGTTCGTCGGGATCGTCGGCGTCGACCGGGACGTAGGCGGCTCCGGCGTAGAGGACGGCGAGGATGGTCACGTAGAGGCGGTGATCCCCGGAGGGCATCCGGACACCGACCCGGTCGCCGGGGCGCACGCCCGCGGCCACCAGCTCGGCCGCGCGCTCGGCGATCTCGGCGCGCAGTTCGGCGTAGCTGAGCACGACCTCGCCGTCGTCGAGGGCGGGGGCGTCGGGGTGGGCGGCGACGGTGGCGTCGAGGATGTCGACCAGGGTGCGCGGCTCGGGTGCGGCGACCGACCGGTACAGCGGGTCGGGCGATGCGCCCGGTGCCCGGTTGCCGTCCGCCGCGGCGTCGACCTGCGGCTGCAGCGTCACGTCCTGTCCACCTCTCCGAGAACCTGCTCAGTGTCGGGATGTTTGTTTCACAGCAGGGTTACCAGAGGGCAAACACCCCGGTGACCAGCTGTCCACGGTACCCGGACAGGTCGTGCGCGGCGGGTGCGCGGAGCCGGGACGTGGCCGGTGAGCAGGCCCGGTCAGCAGGCCCGGTCAGGTCAGCAGGCCCGGTCAGGAGGCCGAGGCGACCGTGCCGACGCCGAGCGCGGTGAGAATCGCCGCACTGGCCTGTTCGAGCCGGTCCCGCACCCGCGGGGTGCGCAGCAGCGCGACGGCACGGGCGGCCAGCAGGGCGAGCAGGACCATCTCCACCGCGGCCACCAGGCATTCGATCGCACCGAGGGCGAGCGTGTTGGCGAAGGTGACCTCGGTGAGGAACTGGGGCAGCACCGCCAGGTAGAACAGGCCGACCTTCGGGTTGAACAGACACGAGACCACACCGGCGGTGAACGCCGAGCGAACCGAGGGGGCGTGCCGGTCCGGCGCGGGCGGCTCCGCGGCGGTTCCGCGTTGCTTGCGGTGGTCGAGCAGTGCGCGAATCCCCAAGTACACCAAATAGATTCCGCCGATCACCTTCAGGGCGCGGTAGGCGGTGGCGGACTGTTCGAGCAGGGTCGCCACCCCGGCGGCCACCACCACCGCCCAGGCGATGCCGCCGAGCGCCGAGCCGATCGCCGCGGCGATGCCGGGCCGGGCGTCCACGATCGAGAACCGCAGCACCAGGAACGAGTCCGGGCCGGGCGTCAGCGACAGCAGCACGCACAGGCCGACGAAGCTGAGCAGCAGCGAGGGGGTCACCTGTCGATGGGATCGCACCCCGCGCGCGCCCGCAACCCGGTTTCGGTGTGCCGGGGATCGCGGTTGACAACGCGGCGCCGGGTCTGCCAATCTCGGTCCAGGTCATGAGTGCCAGCGCAAAGCCCCGGCTCGCTGGTCGGCAACCCTCCTCCGCGGTGGGGTGCTCCGGGTGACGACCTGGCCGCCGTCCGACCGGACGCGGCAAGCGCGGACTCGACGAATCCTCTCGATCTCGGGTCCATGAACCGACGGGATGACGTGATGACTGCTGTTGTGGACCAGACCTGCGCCGCCTTCGCCCGGGTGTCCGGCGACGACCTGCGCGTGCCGCTCGTCCAGGGCGGGACCACCACCTACGCCAACTTCGACCTGGCCGCGAGCGCTCCGGCGCTGGCCACGGTGGCCGACCGGATCCAGCACCTGCTGCCCTACTACGCCAGCGTGCACCGGGGCGCCGGGTATGCCTCGCGCATCTCCACCGAGTGCTACGAGGCCGCGCGCGGCTCGGTCGCCCGGTTCCTCGACGCCGGCGACGACCAGGTGGTGGTGTTCACCCGCAACACCACCGACTCGCTGAACCTGCTGGCCGGCTGCGTGCCGGGCGAGACCGTGGTGCTCGACATCGAGCACCACGCCAACTTCCTGCCCTGGACCAGGCACGGGCGGCGGGTGGTGCGCGCGGCCGACACGATCGAGGAGACGCTGCGCAGGCTGGTGGCCGAGCTGTGCGCCCGCCCCGCCGCGCTGCTCGCGGTCACCGGCGCGTCCAACGTGACCGGCGAGGTGCTGCCGCTGCGCAGGCTGGCCGAGATCGCCCACCAGTGCGGTGCGCGGTTGCTGGTCGACGCGGCGCAGCTCGCGCCGCACCGGCGGATCTCCCTGCGCGACACCGGCATCGACTACCTCGCCTGCTCCGGGCACAAGCTGTACGCGCCGTTCGGCGCCGGGGTGCTGGTGGGCAGGCGGGACTGGCTGGACGCGGCCGAGCCGTATCTGGCCGGCGGTGGCGCGGTGCGCGAGGTCGGCGTCTCCGACGTGGCGTGGGCGCCCGCGCCGCAGCGGCACGAGGGCGGATCGCCGAACGTGCTCGGTGCGGCCGCGATCGCCGCGGCCTGCGATGCGCTGGGCGCGGTCGACGCCGAAGCGCTGGTCGCGCACGAGCGGCAGCTCACCGAGCGGCTGCGCGCCGGTCTCGCCGCCGTGCCGGGGTGCCGGGTGCTGCGCGTGTTCGCCGACAGCAGCGACTGCGTCGGCATCGTGGCGTTCACCCTCGACGGGTACGAGCCCGGTCATGTCGCCGCCTACCTGTCCGCCGAGCACGGCATCGGCGTGCGCGACGGGCGGTTCTGCGCGCATCCGCTGCTGGCCCGGCTCGGGGTGGCCGCCGCGCTGCGAGCGAGCGTCGGGGTGTCGACCACCGCAGAGCAGGTCGACCGCCTGGTCGGCGCGGTCGCGCGGCTCGTCGAGCGAGGGACGGCGTGGAATTACGCGTGCACCGGCGGGCTGTGGAGCCCGAGGCCCGAAACCCGGCCGCTCGGCGGTGATTCGGCGGGCGGCGCGGCGCCCTGCCTGCGCTGAGGCCCGCGGTCGGCAGCGGCTGCCGGTGGTGCCATCGTGCGACCGGCCGCCGACCTCGGGATCACCCGTCCAGTGCCGTGGGCCGGTGGTAGCGGCCGTTGTAGTAGAGCAGCGGTGCCGCCGACGGACTCTCGTCGGTGTCGTCGTGGACGCGAGTGACCAGGCCGACGACGAAGGTGTGGTCACCGATCGGGATGAGCTGGTGCACCACGGCGCGCACCCAGATGGGGGTGCCGTGCAGCACCGGCTCACCGGTCTCCAGCGTGGTCCACAGCGAATCGTCGGCGAAGCGCTCGGCCGCGGTGCGGGAGAAGCGCTGCGCGATGTGGCGCTGGTGTTCGCCGAGGAAGTGGATGACGACCGAGTCGGCGGCCAGCATCGCGGTCAGGCTCGACGAGGTGTGCGCGATGTTGAACGAGACCAGCGGCGGCTCCAGCGACAGCGACGCGAACGACGTCGCGGTGAAGCCGACCGGTCCGGCCGGTGAGTCGAGCGTGACCACGGTGACGCCGGCCGGGTAGTGCCGCATCGACGCTCGGTACTGCTCGGCGGTGATGCCGCTGAGGTCGTCGGGGATCCGGATGCCCGTCTCGGGCCGAGGTACTTCGCTCACACCACCACAAGCTACGCCGCATCGGCACCCGCCGAGCGCGGGCGGCAGCCGTGCTGGGCGGCTCGTCACCTCCCGCCCACCGCGGTGACCTGGAACAACGTGCCGAGCACCGGCGGGGTCGAGGATTCGATCCAGGCCGAAGGAAATCCGCACCGGCGGGGTGCGGCGGCGGCCGGGAGGGGCTGGCCGCGGCCTCGGCGCGGCCGATACGGTGGGCGGATGACAGATTGGCAGGCTTTCACGGTCGAGATCAGCGACCATGTCGCCCAGGTGACGTTGACCGGTCCCGGCAAGGGCAACGCGATGGGACCGGATTTCTGGCGGGAGCTCCCGGAGATCTTCGCCGGGCTCGATGCCGACCCGCAGGTGCGCGCGGTCGTGATCACCGGCTCCGGCAAACACTTCTCCTACGGTCTCGACCTGCCTGCCATGTCCGGCACCTTCGGCCCGCTGATGGCCGACCGGGCGCTGGCGGCCCCGCGCACCGACTTCCTCAAGGAGATCCGCAGGCTGCAGGCCTCGATCAACTCCGTCGCCGAGTGCTCCAAGCCGGTGATCGCGGCGGTGTCGGGCTGGTGCATCGGCGGCGGCGTCGACCTCATCGCGGCCGCCGACATCCGGCTCGCCAGCGCCGACGCCCAGTTCAGCGTGCGCGAAGCCAAGGTCGCCATCGTCGCCGACGTGGGCTCGCTGCAGCGCCTGCCCGGCATCATCGGCGAGGGCCACCTGCGCGAGCTGGCCTACACCGGCAAGGACATCGACGCCGCACGCGCGGAGAAGATCGGGCTGGTCAACGACGTGTATCCGGACCAGCAGGCGGTGCTGGCGGCGGCGCACGCGCTGGCCCGCGAGATCGCGGCCAACCCGCCGCTGGTGGTGCAGGGCGTCAAGGACGTGCTCGAGCAGCGGCGGGTCAACGACATCGCCGAGGGCCTGCGCTACGTCTCGGCGTGGAACGCGGCCTTCCTGCCCTCGGAGGACCTGACCGAGGCGATCCAGGCGGTGTTCGAGAAGCGCGCGCCGGAGTTCAAGGGACGCTGAGCCCTGAGCTCCGAGCCCGCCGGTCCCCACGACCGGCGGGCTTCGTCGTTCACGCCGTCCACCCGAGGGTGGGGCGCGGAGGTCCGAAGGTGGCGGTGGTGAACACCGCCAGGGTGCCCGGTATCGCCACCTAGGGGTGGCTGTGCAGGGCTTTTCCGAACCATACCGTTGTTCCTGTCACACCGACCCGCACCTTCCGACAGGAGCACGACATGCGCATCAAGTCCCTCATCGCCGCCGGCCTGCTGGCCACCGCCGCCGTCGCCGGGGTGTCGACGGCGGCCACGGCCTCCGCCGCCGCGCCGATCGAGACCACCTACCAGGCCGCCTACTACGGCGGCACCTACATCGGCACCTACGCCACCCTGGAGGCCTGCCGGGCCGACGGCATCTCCCCGAGCACCGGCGGCTACTACTGGGAGTGCATCGAGAACTGGGACGGCTGGGACCTCTACATCTACTACTGATCTCCGGTTCCGCACACCGCGACGAGAAAGGGACGCCCGGCATCGGCCGGACGTCCCTTTCGCCGTGTGCGGGGCAGGCTCAGTGGCCGCCCTTGTCCTGCAGTCGCTTGAACGACGCCTCGACCTCGGCCTCGGCCTCGGCGCGGCCGACCCACTCCGAGCCCTTCACGTACTTGCCCGGCTCGAGGTCCTTGTAGCGCTCGAAGAAGTGCTTGATCGCGGCCAGCTCGAACTCCGGCACGTCGGCCAGATCCTGGATGTGGTCCCAGCGCGGGTCGCCGGCGGGCACACACAGCACCTTCGCGTCGCCGCCCGCCTCGTCCTCCATCTTGTACATGGCGACCGGACGGGCCTCCACGATCACGCCGGGGAACACCGAATCGGGCAGCAGCACCAGCGCGTCCAGCGGATCGCCGTCCTCGCCCAGGGTGTTCTCGATGAAGCCGTAGTCGGCCGGGTACACCATCGAGGTGTACAGGAAACGGTCGAGGCGGACCCGCCCGGTCTCGTGATCGACTTCGTACTTGTTCCGGGATCCCTTCGGGATCTCGATGGTGACGTCGAACTCCACGCCATCTCCTTCTGTGGTGCTTCTGTGGGGCGCGAGCGGGCGCGCGGCCGACTCGCCGACTGTTCGGGGGAACGGTAGCGGAACGAGGATAGTGTGAGCGGTGCGGATACGGGTGCGCCAGGCGGTGCGCGGTGAGCGGAGTCAGGGAGACGACGGGCACGTGGTTGGTGGGAACGACAGGAAGATCGGTGACTTGGCGGCCCGGCGGCGCAGGCGGTTGTGGATCGGGGCCACGGCCGCCGCGACCGTGCTGCTCCTCGCCGTCGCCGCGGTGCTGCTGGTGGTGCGGCCCTGGACCCCGGAATTCCGGCACGGCGGGCTGACCGTCGCGGCCCCGCCCGCGCCGGTCAAGGCGTTCCCCCGGGTGACCCCGGCGACCGAGGCGCCCGCGCCGAGCCCGTCGGGGGTCTCGACGGCGTTGGCCGCGGCCGTCACGAACCCGGATCTGGGCGCGTTCACCGGCATCGTCACCGATGCCGAGAGCGGGGTGACGCTGTGGAGCGCCGACCCGGGCACGCCGATGATCCCGTCCTCCACGGCCAAGATCCTCACCGCCGCCGCGGCGCTGCTGGCACTGCCCGCGGACCGGCGGGTGGCCACCGAGGTGGTCGTCGGCTCGGCGCCGGGGGAACTGGTGCTCGTCGGCGGCGGTGACCCGACGCTGACCGCCCAGCCGGACGGCAAGGGGTATTACCCGAACGCGGCGCGGCTGTCGGATCTGGTGGACCAGATCAAGGCCTCCGGACGCGCGGTCGACACCATCGTCGTGGACACCTCGGCCTTCAGCGGACCGACCATGGCGCGGGGCTGGGACCCGATCGACGTGCCGGAGGGGTCCATCGCCCCGATCGAGCCGGTGATGATCGACGGCGGCAGGCTGAGCCCGCTGGTCGAATACTCCCCGCGCACCACCGAACCGGCCCTCGACGCCGGGCGCGCCCTGGCCACCGCGCTCGGGCTCGACCCCGCCCGGGTGCGGGCGGGCACCGCGGCACCCGACGCCGCCGAGGTGGCCGCGGTACATTCGGCGCCGCTGCGCGACCGGCTGCGCGACATGATGGTGCACTCCGACAACGTGCTGGCCGAGACGATCGGCCGCGAGATCGCCCTGGCCACCGGCCACGAACCGTCCTTCACCGGCGCCGTGGCCGCGGTGCGCGCCACGCTGGAGAAGGCGGGCTTCGACGTGAGCGGCATGGACATGCACGACACCAGCGGGTTGTCGGTGGACGACCGGCTGCCCGCCCGGCTGCTCGACAAGGTGATCGCCACCGCCGCCCAGCCCACCGGCACGGCCCTGGCCCGCCCGGCCGGAACCAAGGCCGAGCCGGAGAGCGACCGGCTGGCCGCGACGCTGGCGCCGCTGCTCGACCAGCTGCCGGTGGCCGGGGCGACCGGCTCGCTCGCCGAACGGTATGTCACCCGCAATCGCGAGGGCGCGGGCTGGGTACGGGCCAAAACCGGAACTCTCACGGTTGCCAGCGCGTTGGTCGGGTATGTGCTCGACCGAGACGGGCGGGTGCTGACCTTCGCGTTGATGTCGAACGATCGGCCGCCGGAGGTGAGCAGGCCGGCGTTGGATGCCATCGCGGGCACGCTGCGCAACTGTGGATGCTCGTGACGGGTGGTTGACCATGTTCGAAGGCGCTGACGAGACCGACACCGCGGCCGGGACGACCGAGTCACCGCGCCGTTCCGGGCTGTCCGGCGCCGTCGACTGGCGGCTGGCGGCGCGCACCGGCGCCGCGCTGGTGCCCGCGGGACCGCGCACCTCGCGGTACTCGGCCGAGCAGGTGGTCGCCGAGCTCGCCGCGTCCTCCATCCGAGCCGAAGGACCGGTGCGCGAGGTCAGCGGGCTCCTCGACGACCAGCCGGTACCCGAGGCCAGGATCGTCGACCGGCCCGGCTGGATCAGCGCCGCCGCGGACTCGATGTCCACGCTCACCGGCACCGGCGCGCAGGCCGACACCGGCTTCAAGGGCAGGCTCGCCGGCAAACCCGCCGGGGTGCAGGCCGGCGCGATGCTGGCCTTCCTGTCCACCGCGATCCTCGGCCAGTACGACCCGTTCACCGGGCCGGACGGAACGCTGCTGCTGGTGGCGCCCAACATCATGGCGGTCGAACGCGCGCTCGGCGTCTCGCCCACGGACTTCCGTTTCTGGGTGTGCCTGCACGAGGTGACCCACCGGGTGCAGTTCTCCTCGGCGCCCTGGCTGGCCGACTACATGCGCAGCAACGTCGACGTGCTCGGCGAGGTGGGCGAGGAGCCGCTGGCCGAGATGCTGTCGCGGCTGGTGGCGGAGGTGCGCGAGCGCAGGCGCGGCGGCGTGCCCGACGATCCCGCCAATCGCGGGGTCATCGGCCTGCTGCGCGCCACCCAGGCACCACCGCAGCGGGAGGCCCTGGACCGGCTGCTCATGCTCGGCACCCTGCTCGAGGGCCACGCCGACCACGTGATGGACGCGGTCGGGCCCGCGGTGATCCCCACCGTCGCGCAGATCCGCTCCGCCTTCGACAAGCGCAGGCAGCGCCCGGCCAACCCGATCCAGCGGATCCTGCGCGCCCTGCTCGGCGTGGACGCGAAGGTCGCCCAGTACGTGCGGGGCAAGGCGTTCGTGGACCACGTGGTGGGCCGGGTGGGGATGGCCTCGTTCAACACGGTGTGGACCGACGCGGAGACGCTGCCGCGCACCGACGAGATCGAGGACCCGGACCGGTGGATCGCCCGCGTCCTGAACTGAGCGCGGACCCACGCACCCTGCCCGAGACCCCCGCGGCGCTCGTGCTGCGGCACGCCGTGCGCGGGTGGCTCGCCGAACACCTGCCCGGTGCCGCGCCCGCCGTCGCGGTCGCGTTGTCCGGTGGGGCCGACTCCTTGGCGTTGACCGCGGCGGCCGTGGTGGAAGCCGCGGCGGTGGACGCCCTCGTCGTCGATCACGGCTTGCAGGCGGGGTCGGACGCGGTGGCCGCGGCGGCCGCGGCGCAGGCCCGGACACTGGGCTGCCGTTCGGTGCGGGTGCTGCGCGTGCGCGTCGGCAGCGACGGCGGGCTGGAGGCCGCCGCCCGCGAGGCCCGCTACGCCGCGCTGGGCAGTGCGCGCGCGGGTCTTCCGGTGCTGCTCGGGCACACCCTCGACGACCAGGCCGAAACCGTGCTGCTGGGCCTGGCCCGCGGCTCCGGCGCGCGATCCATCCGCGGCATGGCCGCCTACACCCCGCCGTGGGGCAGGCCGCTGCTCGGGGTGCGCCGGGCCGACACCCGGCGACTGTGCGCCGACCTCGGCCTCACCCCGCACGAGGACCCACACAACCGGTCCGCCGAGTTCACCCGGGTGCGGCTGCGCACCGAGGTGCTGCCGCTGCTCGAGGACGTGCTCGGCGGCGGGGTGGCCGAGGCGCTGGCCCGCACCGGGCAACAGTTGCGCGAGGACGGCGCGGTGCTCGACGCACTCGCCGCCGACCTCGCGAGCGCGGCCGCCGATGCCGGTGACCTGCGGATCGAGACGCTGGCCACGGCTCCGGCCGCGCTGCGCCGCCGCGCCATCCGCGCCTGGCTGCTCGACGGCGGCGCGAAGGCACTGACCGACAGGCAATTACGCGCGATCGACGCGCTGGTTACCGCCTGGCGAGGCCAGGGCGGGGTGGCCGTCGGCGGCGGAACACCGGGGATGAGGTTGGTTGCCGCGCGCGAACGTGGCAGGCTGACACTGCGCAGGCAAGCACGATCGCCCGCGCGGTGAACGTGCCGCGAACACAGGGAAGGGACACCACGACACGTGTACGGGGACGACATCGCGTCGGTGCTGATCACCGAGGAACAGATCGCCGCCAAGACCAAGGAACTGGCCGAGCTGATCGCCAAGCGCTATCCGGCAGGCGCCCCCGAAGGTGATCTGCTGTTGGTGGGCGTGCTCAAGGGCGCGATCTTCTTCATGACCGACCTGGCCAAGGCGCTGCCGATTCCGACCCAGATGGAATTCATGGCCGTCTCCTCCTACGGGTCGTCCACCTCATCCTCGGGCGTGGTGCGGATCATGAAGGACCTGGACAAGGACATCGCCGGGCGCAATGTGCTGATCGTCGAGGACATCATCGACTCCGGCCTGACGCTGTCGTGGCTCAAGCGCAACCTGTCCACCCGCAATCCGGCCTCGCTCGAGGTGGTCACCCTGCTGCGCAAGCCCGACGCGCTGCGCACCCAGGTCGAGGTCGCCCACGTCGGCTTCGACATCCCCAACGAGTTCGTCGTCGGCTACGGCCTCGACTACGCCGAGCGCTACCGCGACCTGCCCTACATCGGCACCCTCGACCCCAAGGTCTACGGCGGCGCCTGAGCGGGGCACCCGGAGGCGGTAGCGGAGCGTCACCACGGAGGCGGTAGCGGAGCGTCACCACGGAGAGCGCCGGCTCGTTCACGCCCGGGTGGTGAGGGGCGCGAGTCCGGGCCGCGCCACCCGGGCCAGCGCCGACAGGTCGCGTTCGATCGCCCGGAACAGCAGGTAGCTGGCCACGAACATGACGATGCTGCCCAGGCACAGCACCCGCACCACGACGATGATGCGGGCGACGTCCTCGACCGGTAGCAGCGTCACCCCGGCGACGGCGAGCAGCGGGATGGACGCGGCGATCAGCAGGTAGCCCACGCAGCGGCGTTGCAGCCCACGCAGCAGGGCTCCGTCGTCGGTGCCGACGGCGCTGTGGCCGAGCAGCATCGGGTACAGGCACCGCACCACGTAGAAGTTCACCAGGAAGAACGGATACGCCAGCGCGATCGCCCCGCACACCGCGTGCGAGGCGAGGAAGTGGGCGAACGCGTGCGGTGCGAGCCGGTCACCGGCCGCCGTGACACCGAGCGGGTAGCTGGCCGCGCTGATCATCCAGAAGCCGAAGGCCACCAGCACCGCGCGGTCGCCGAGCAGGATCGCGTCGCGGCGGGCGCGAGCCAGCTCGCCCGGCGGGTAGGTCACCCCGGCGCGCAGTCCGCGCGGCACCGTGATGATCCGGCGGGACCAGTAGGTGAGCAGCGCGGCGGCCATCGCGAAGAACAGCAGGTTGGTGACGACCGTGCTGGTCGCGAACAGCTCCTGGGTGCGCTCGGTGAGCCGCCCGGTGATCAGTTTGCGGCTGTGGTCGATGTTGTAGAGCGAGGCCAGGACGTTCGGGACGGTGATCGCGGCGGCGATCAACGGCACCCGCCACCGCACCAGCCTGCGCCGCGGGCTGCCCGGCGGCGGGTCGACCAGCTCCCTGGCCCGTTCGTCGAGGCACAGGTCGAGCTGCTGGGCGAGCACCGCGCCGTCGGGCCAGCGCCGGGCGGGATCGGGGTCGAGGCAGGTGCGCAGGACGCGGACCAGGGCGGTGGGGCAGCCGGCGGGCAGGGCGGCCGTGGCCGAGTCGGGGAGTCCGCGGCGGCGGTGCGCGAGCATCTGCTCGGGGGGCAGGCCCTCGTCGTCGAACGGGCAGTGGCCGGTCAGCAGCTCCCAGAGCAGCAGTCCGAGGGCGTAGATGTCGGCGCGCGCGCCGACCTCGGGCGCGGCGTGTCCGGGTTCCCCGACCGGGCCTGTGGACGGCTGGGGATCGTTTCGCGGGCCCCGGCCCAGGGCGGCGAGTTCTTCCGGGGCGCGGTAGCGCAGGGCCGCGCCGGTGTCGATGCCGGTGGGGTCGGCGGCGAAGTCGGCGAGCTTCGGCACGCCCTCGGCGGTGAACACCACGTTGGCCGGCTTGACGGCGCGGTGCAGGGTGCCGTGGCGGGCGGCGTAGTCCAGCGCGGTGGCCAGGCCGCGGCCGATCCAGGCGACCGTCTCCGGCCAGCCGAGTCCGGCCAGCCGCGCGCGGATCGGCGAATCCGACGGCGGAATCTCGCCTTTCGCCACCATCGCGGTGTCGACCGCCCGTAGCAGCAGCCCTCCGCCGGTCGGTCCGTGGCTGCGGCGGGCGGCCAGCAGGTGTTCGGCCGTTCCACCCGGCAGGTACTGCATGTAGACCAGACCTTCGGCGCCGCCCGGCAGCCGCTGGTCGTAGACGCGCACGATGTGCGGGTGATCCAGCTCGGCCATCGCGTGCGGCAGCTCGGTGCCGCGCGTCAGGCGCAGGGTGACCAGGCGCTGCATGGAGATCTGCCGGGCCAGGAAGACCCGCCCGGACGCTCCTTCGCCCAGTTCGGCGAGCAGGTCGAAGTCGTCGATCCGGTCGCCGGGCCGGGCGGTGCCGTCCGTGGCGGCCGGTATCGGTGTCCGGCTCGCGGTGTGCGTGCGGCCGGGCCGTGCCGCGCACGCGGTTTCGGTGCCCTCGATGTCGTCGAGGGGAGTGGCCGGCGCCGTGCGGCCGTCGGTCGACGCGGCCGAGGTGTGGTCGGGCCGTGCCGCACCGGTTCTGGTCAGGTCGGCGGCGGACCGCGTGGCCACGGCCAGCAGGTCGATGAGGGCGGAGGTGTCGGACAGTTCCGGGAACTCGGCCCGGTAGTCGTCGATGTCCTTGACCAGGCCGGGGTGTGCGGCACGGGCGCGGATGTCGGCGCGGACCAGTGCCAGCAGCACCGCGCGACGGGCGTGCGCGGCGCGCGGCACGAAATCGGCCGGACGCGGCGGCTCGGCGCCGGTGCGCAGGGATTCGCGCCACCGCGCGGTGAACCGGGCGACGGCGTCGGCGACCGGCTGGGTCACGAGGGCGGCTCCGGGTCGGGACCGCGCGCCGAATCCGGCGACACCACCCGCTCCAGCGCCTGCAGATCCGCCTCCAACGCCCGGAACAGCAGGTAGGAGGCAACGAATGCGACGATGCCGCCCACGCACAGCACCCGCACCGCCACGATCACCTGCGGGATGTCACCCGGGGGCAGGAAGGTCACCCCGGCCACCGCCAGCAGCGGCACCGAGGCGGCGATCGCCAGATAGCCGTTGCAGCGGCGGTCCAGGGCGCGCAGCCGCACCGCGTCGTCGGCGCTGATCTCCCCGTGCCGCAGGAAGATCGGGTAGATGCAGCGCACGATGTAGAAGGTCGCCAGGAAGAACGGATACGACGCCGCGATCGCACCGCACACCACCAGCGAGGCCAGGAAGTGGATCACCGCGCTCGCGGTGATCCCGCCGGTGGACAACTGCAGGGCCAGCGGGAAGGTGAGTCCGGCCAGCACCCACAGCGAGAACGGGATCGCCACCGCCCGCTCCCCGAGCAGCAGCGCGTCGCACCGGGCTCTTCGCAGCGTCTCCGGGTCGTACCGGCGCCCGCGGCGCAGCCCTCTCGGCACCGAGAGCACATACCGCGACATGTAGGCGACGACGACGAATCCGAGCGGGAAGAACACGCTGTTCACCACGCCGGTGATGATGAGGAAGGTGCGTTGGGCGTCCTCGGTCATCCGCGCGACGATCAGCGTCTGGTTGTGCTGGATGTTGTAGAGCGAGGCGAGCAGATTCGGCAGCCCGATGGCCACCAGCAGCACCGGCACGATCCACGGTCGCAGCCGCAGCCGCCAGCTGCCCGGCTTCGGGTCGACCAGTTCGCGTGCCCGCTGATCCAGGCACAGGTCCAGTTGCTTGGCCAGCACGTCACCGCCGGCCCAGCGGCGTTCCCGGTCGGGTTCCAGGCAGGTCAGCAGGACGCGGCGCAGGGCGGCGGGGCAGTCCGGCGGCACCCGGTCGAGCGCGGCGGGGTCGACGCCGAGGCTGCGGCGCTCCAGCATCGCCTCCAGCGTGGTGTCGTCACCGCGCCTGCCCGCGCCCGCGGTCGAGTCGTCGAACGGTTTCGCGCCGGTGAGCAACTCCCAGAGCACCACGCCCAGCGAGAAGATGTCGGCACGGGTGTCCAGATCGGCGGCGGAACGCTCCCAGCCGGGGTGGCAGGCTTCCAGCTGTTCGGGGGACATGTAGGCCAGCGAGCCGCCGAAATAGGCCACCGGACTGGTGCCCTCCACGTTGCGGCTGAAGCTGATGTTGAAATCGGCCAGCTTCGGCACGGCCTCGGCGGTGAGCAGCACATTGGCCGGTTTCACGTCTCGGTGCAGCACGCCGTGCGAGGAGGCGTAGGCCAGTGCCTCGGCGAGCCTGCGGCCCAGCCACGCCACCGTCTCCGGCCAGCTCAGCCCCGCGATCTCGGCGCGGACGCTGGAATCGGTGGGGCGGATCTCGCCCTTCTCCTCCATCGCCGCGTCGACCGCGTCCAGCAGCAGTTTGCCGCTGCGCTCGGCGGGCGGGGTGGCGCGCACCCAGCGCAGCACACCCAGCAGGGTGCCGCCGGGCAGGAACTGCATGTACAGCAGGCGCAGCCGCCGCGCCGATTCCCCGGTACCGCGCTGGGAATCCATCAGCCGCTGATCGAAGACGCGCACGATGTAGTCGTGGTCCAGCTGCGCCAGCGTCTGCGCCTCGGTGCCGTGGTCGGCGGAGATCTTCACCGCGACCAGCCGCTGCATGGACCGCTGCCGGGCCAGGAACACCCGCGCGAACGCACCGCTGCCCAGCCCGGTGAGCAGATCGAAATCGTCCACCCGCTGACCGACGCGGATGCGATCGAGCGGGTCGAGCCGATCGTCTCCGTCGAAGCCGATCGCCGTCGCCGTTCCGGTCGCCTCCGTTCCGGTCGCGTCCGGCGCGGCGCGGGTGGCGGCTGCGGTGGCGTCCATGTCGGAGGTACGAGCCGGGGCGGTGGCGGGGTTCACCGCGTGCTCGGCGGCGGGGGTGTCCGCCGCGCCGCCGGTGTGCGGCAGCAGCGTGATGTCGTCGGTCGGTCCCGGCTGGTCGGCGCCGGACGCGACCCGCGTCGTCGCGGTGCGCGGATCGGGCGCGGCGACCGTGGTGTCGGGCGGCGACTGCGGCGTGCGGCGCGGGTCCGGTCCGGGGCCGCGCCGCGTGGTGTCGTCGACGGGGGGTGTGGCCGGCTGTCCAGGGGCCAGGACGGTGATGTCGTCGTCCCACCCGGAATCCGGTGCCGCAGCGCGGTCGGGTGCGGTATCCGCGGCGGGGGTGGCGGGTGCCGTCGCGGAGAGCGTGGTGTCGGGGGCCGATGCCTCGCCCAGTTCGTCGGGGCGGGCGCGGCGGGTGCTCTGGTCGAGGTCGTCGGCGTTGAGAAGTTCGCGCAGGGCCGGGGCCTGGACCGGGTATTCGCGCAGGCAGTCGCGCGGATCGAGGCGCTCGCCGCTGTGCCTGCGGACGACGAACTCCTCGTAGATCAGCCCGGCGGGCAACTCGTCACGATCGAGTTCGGGGAACTCGGCGCAGTAGTCGTCGAGCCGCTTGCGGCGGTCGGGGAGGGACCCGGCGGGCCGCAGCCAGCGGTGCCGCAGGTCGACCCGGATCAGCTCGACGAGCGCTTCGACGCGCAGCGTGCGCGCATCGGGCAGATAATCGGCGATGCGCGGCGCCCGCGCGGCCCGGTCCGTGGTGGGGAGATCGTCCAGCGCGGCCCACGCGGCGGTGAAGGCGCGTACCGCGCCGGGCTCGGCCCCGAGCAGGCGGCCACCTGCCCGGCGGTCGGGGATTCGACCCGGCGGAAGACTTCTCTCGGACTCGGCACTCATTCTCGGACCTGGTGGCTGAGCGGATGATCGCGGTCATCCGCACTGGTCGGCAGTAGCGTGCCGGATTGGGTTCCGCCACACCCGACGTCATCGTCCCCGCGCGGTACCGGGAATGATACTTGCCACCCTCGCCGCCGATCATGCGATTTCGGCAACCGGGCACGGGCCGCGACCGTGCCCGGCGGCTCAGCTCGCGACCGGCTGGTGCTGCTGTTGCAGCGTGGCGAAGCCGCCTTCCATCGCCCGGCCCGCGAATTCCAGGATCGTCGGCCGGGTGTCGTCGGCTCGCCAGGCGACCGCCAGCTCGCAGGGCGCGAGCCCGCCCACCGGCCGGGCGGTGAGCCCGGGCCACCGGTACATCGGCACGTTGTTCTCCGCGAGCAGGCAGACCCCGAGACCGAGGCTGACGGCCTCGAGCTTGTCCTCCGGCGTGGCCGCCTCGGCGCCGATCTTGGGGGCGCGTCCGCCGCGGCCGTCGTTGCCGAGCCAGAAATCGCGCATGGCGCCCGCCTCGGCGGGCAGCGCGATGAACGGCTCGTCCATCAGGTCGGCGAAGTCGATCACGTCCTGGCCGGCCAGCGGGTGGTTCTCCGGTAGCAGCACCCAGCGCGGCTCGGTGCGCAGCACCTGCCAGCGGTAGCGGTTGGAGTCGGGGAGCGGCAACCACACCAGCGCGAGATCGGCCTGGCGGCCGGCGAGCCCGCTGGAGGGGTCGTTCCAGGACGCGGCGTGCAGCGCCAGCCGGTAGCCGCTGGCGCTCTCCAGGTCGTTGAGCAACCCGCGGCCGAGCGCGGACTGGATGCCGACGCGCAGCACTTCGCCCGCCTCCTGCAGCGAGACGTTGGTGACCTCCCAGAGCTCCAGGATCTTGCGGGCACCCTCGAGCAGTTCCTTGCCCGCGACGGTCAGCGCGACGCTGCGCTGGTTGCGGTCGAACAACACGACGTCGAGCTGGCGCTCCAGCTGACGGATCTGACGCGACAGGGTGGGTTGAGCGATGTGCAGCCGCTGAGCGGCGTTGGTGAAATGCAATTCCTCAGCGACGGCCACGAAATACCGCAGGTCGCGCAAGTGCGGGTCCATAGCCCTTTGCTATCAGAATCGGTCTTGAATTTCCAGCCTTATCAGGCCCCGAAGTTCGGATAGCGCGCCGGAAACAGTCGGCAGGTTTGTTACTCGACAGCATAGAGGGTCGTGTGGTGATGCGCATCATCCGTACGGGCGAATTGTGAGCAGCCGTATCCGCCGCTGTCGATGCTGCCGCATTCGGACGCTTGACCAGTAGTAATGGGTGTCGTGAGGAGAAGTCGTCGCGGCGATCGATGGTGTTACGGCGGGTCCGGGTAATCGCGCAGAGAATGACACCGAACGGAAATGTCCGCCGCGTGGCGCATAGCGGTGATCTTCATCACATTACAACCGGCAGGTTTCCCGCGGCCGTGTCCGAACACAACGAAAGGCGCTGTGGTTCACGACATGTCATGAACCACAGCGCCCCGGATCCCGCCGGTCCGTCCGGCGTGTCCGCTACTCGCTGTTGCGCTTCAGACTCAGCAGCGCGGGGATGTTGATCCGGCGCAGGCCGCGCGCACCGGCCAGCCGCATGGTGCCCACCGCGGCCAGCAGGTTGGGCAGCTTGTACGGGTACCAGAACAGCTCGCGCTCCTGGGTCGGCAGGATCGGCTTGGTGATCGCCTTCTGGCGGCAGTACTTGCGCACGCCCGCCGCGCCGCCCCAGCGCGCCCCCACTCCCGACAGGCCCCAGCCGCCCATCGGCAGCGCGAAGCTGAACAGGTTGGCGAACACGTCGTTGATGTTGACCGCGCCCGCGTCGAGCTGACGGGCGATGCGTTCGCCCCGCTCCTTGTCGCCGGTCCACACCGAGGCCGACAGTCCGTAGATCGAGTCGTTGGCGAACCGGATCGCCTCGTCCTCGTCGGCGACCTTCACCACGGGCAGGGTCGGGCCGAAGGTCTCCTCGGTGATGCACGACATGCTCTGGTCCACGTCCACCAGCACCGTCGGCTCGAAGAACGTGCCCTGACCGGTCCGCTTGCCGCCGGTGAGCACCTTCGCCCCGGCCGCGACGGCCTCCTCGACATGGCGCTGCACGATGCGCACCTGGTTCTCGTTCGCGAGCGCGCCCAGGTCGTGCTTGATCGAGCGGTCGTCGAGCCCCTGGCGCAGGGCGCGGACCTTCTCGGTGAGCTTGGCGACGAACTCGTCGTAGACCGGGGCCTCCACGTAGACCCGCTCCACCGAGATGCAGACCTGCCCGGCGTTGAACATGCCGCCGAAGGCGATGCCGTTGGCGGCGCGCTCGAGATCCGCGTCGGCCAGCACGATCGCGGGATCCTTGCCGCCGAGTTCCAGGCTGTAGGGAATCATCCGCTCCACACAGGCCGCGGCGATCTTGCGGCCGGTGGCGGTGGACCCGGTGAACTGCACGTAGTCGGCGTTGTCGATCACCGCGGCGCCCGTCGCGCCCGCGCCGGTGACCACCGCGAACACCGGCGGCGCGCCGATCTCGGCCCAGCCCCTGGCCAGCTCCAGCGCCGAGAGCGGGGTCACCTCCGAGGGCTTGAGCACCACCGACGCGCCCGCGGCCAGCGCCGGGAAGACGTCCATGATCGGCATCGCCAGCGGGAAGTTCCACGGCGTGATCACGCCGACCACCGGATAGGGGCGGTAGGCCACGGTCAGCTTCTTCACCCGGGCCAGCGGGCTGTGCGGGGAGGGATGCTCGTCGGCCAGGAACTTGGCCGCGCGCCGGGCGTAATAGCCGATCAGGTCGGCGCCGAAGGCCGGGTCGATCAGCGCGTCGCCGCGCGCCTTGGCGGTCTCCGACTGCAACACATCGGCCAGCTGCTCGGTGTTGTCGATGATCCAGTCCTGCATCTTCAACAGCCATTCCTTGCGGCCGTCGGGGCCGAGGGCCTCCCAGGCCGCCTGGTGCTCGCGCAACTTCCGCACGGTCGTGGCGACCTCGTCGGCGCCCTGCGCGGGCACCGTGCCGACGAGCTCGCCGGTACCGGGGTTGCGCACCTCGATGACGTCCGGACCGGGCGCGCTCGGTGCGGGCTCGACCGGCGTCGCTGCCTGTGCCTTCCTCGCCTGCTTCGGCGCGGACTCGGTGTTGGTCACTGCTGTTCTCCCACTGACGTCGTGCTGTGGACCGCCGTGCGCCGACCGCTGTGAGTCAGCTCACTGAACTATGATCGTGACACAATGACGGGGGAGTTTCTTGGCCCATTCGGTCAACGAGGACGGGTCGGTTTGTATCGGTGACACAAGCAGGGGAGTCCGGGGCGGTTGAGCCCAACAGCGTGGTCGTGCGCGACTGGCTGGCCGACTACGTCTCGGAGACGATGCGCGCCGAGACGCTCGAGCAGGTCGTGCGCCGGCTCGACACCGCCATCGTCGCGCGCGTGCCGGAACTGTCCGACCGCGACATGAGCCGCGACCTCGCCGCCAGCACCCGCGCCCACGCCAGGACCGTGCTCGCCGGGCTCACCAGCGACACCTTCGAGTTCACCCTGCCCGCCGAGGCGCACGCCTTCGCCCGCACGATCGCCCGTCGCGGCTTCGACCTGCGGGTGCTGCTACGCACCTACCACGCCGGGATGGAGGCGGTGCTGGACTACATGAACGACGCGGTGGGCCAGCGCGAGGTGCCCGCGGAGATCGAACGCGCCGTCATGCGGCGGATGTTCGACCGCACCACGAAGTGGATCAGCCTGTCGGTGGAACTGCTCACCGACACCTATATGGAGGAGCGCGAGCGGGTGCTGCGCGCCGCGCTGAACCGGCGCACCGAGACCGTGCACGCGCTGCTGGCCGGCGAGGAACTCGACGCCGACCAGGCCTCGGTGCGGCTCGGCTACCGGCTCGGCCTGCACCACCTGGCCTTCGTGCTGTGGACCGACCGGATCGAACCCGGCGGCGACGCGGAGGTCACCGGACTGCTCGACCGGGTGGCGGCGCGGGTCGCCGCGGAACTCGGCACCAACCGCCTGCTCACCGTCGCCTCCGGCGCCAGCGGCATGTGGGCGTGGGCCGGTCTCGACGATGCAGCGCACGCCGCCGACCTCGCCGCGCCCGGACGCATCGAACAGGTGCTGGACGGGCAGATCGAGGCGCCGGTCCGGATCGCCTTCGGGGTGCCCGGCGCCCGGGTGGCCGGATTCCGGGACGGACACCGCGAGGCGATGGCGGCCCGGCAGGTGGCCGAACGCGGCGGCGGCAGGCGGGTGGTCGCCTACCGCGACGTGGAGATCGCCTACCTCGCCGGGGTCGATCAGCACGCGATGTGGGGATTGATCCGGCGCGAGCTGGGCGCGCTCGCCGGGACCGATCCCGCGACCGTCCGGCTGCGCGACACCCTGCACGTCTACCTGTCCCGGCAGCGCAGCCCCGAGGCCACCGCCAAGGCGCTCGGCGTCCACAAGAACACCGTGCGCTACCGCCTGCAGCGCATCGAGGAGTTGCTCGGGCATCCCGTCGAACACCGGGCGCTGGCCCTGGAGACGGCCCTGACCTGCCTGGCCGCCTACGGTTCCGGGCAGGCCGTCAGTCCGTGACGACCTCCCTGACGCGGTTGCGCCGCAAGGGCGGTTCCACGCCGTCGGCGGCCGGGTGGTCGGGCAGCTCCGCGAGCAGGGTCGTGGTCGCGGCCGCGATGGTCGCCACGGCCTTGTCCACCGCTGCCTTGGTGGTGGTGGACAGGCCGGACACACCACCGACCTTGCGCACGTACTGCAGTGCGGCAGCATAGATTTCCTGCTCGGTAGCGGCAGGCTCCAGGCCGCGCAGGCGGGTGATGTCACTACACATGCGTGCACATTAGCTCTCCGAAACCGGATGCGGCACCGCATGAATACCCGGAGTGCGAATTTGCGTCCCGCAGCGGGCGAACACGCCCCCGCTGGGCGATAACACCGGCCCCGGAAAGGTCCATGGGGAACAATCGGTGACATGCCTGCCCGCGGTATACCCACATTGACGACCTTCCCGTACGAAGAGCTCGACAAGCGGGAGCCCGACCACTGGTCCGGCGCCGCGATCTCCGACGACGAACTGCGCGCGCTCGCGCTCGGCGGCTTCTACTCCACCCGCTGGGACGCCTTCCACGACGCGCTGCTGCTCGGCCCCGAACGCGAACACCCGCTCGGCGATCGCCGCGAGCTGGCGATCGACACCCTCACCGGGGCGTGGGGGATCACCGACGGCACCGAGGCACAGGCCTCGATGGAACAGCTGCTCGACGGCATGCACGCCCCGCTCTACGCGCTGGTGCACCCGCTGGTGACCGCCTCGATCAACGCCAGCGAGCGCGACCGCTTCGGCGAGCGGGCCGACCGGCACCGCGCGTTCCTGCGCCAGGTCGCCTCGTTCCGCGGCATGGACAACCCGGAGTCGCTGGTACGCGACTACGACATCTGGTCCCAGGCCATCAAGATCGGCTTCACCGAGCACCTGGCCCGCCCGCTGCCCAGCGACATCCACGCCTGGGATCTGGCCCGCGTGGTCGCGGTGGCGCGGATGTCGTTCACCGCAGGCTACATCGAGGCCGACGTGGCCTGGGGCTACCTGATGCGGGCGCTGCCGCTGGCCCAGCGCAAGTACCGCAACTGGCGGCAGTTCGGCGACGCCTACCTCACCGGCTGGACCTACTGGCAAGCCTGCGAGGACCTGGCCGAACTCAAGAACGGCGGCGTCGACCGGCGGATGGAGCTGCTCCGGCTCTGGACCAGGCCGACCAGCCCGTGGCGGCGGATCGAACTCAACGGGCCGAAGAAGGCCGCCGACTGAGTCAGCCCGCGTCCGGCAGCGAGCGCAGGATGCCGCGGCCGTAGCGCTGGAACTGCACGTCGTCGACCATGCCCAGGGAATGCCGCTCGACCAGCAGTTCCCATTCCGCGTACAGCTGCGCGACCCCGGGGTCGGCCGGGCCGGTGGCGCCGTCGACCGCCTCGCGCCGCACCGCGAAGTTCACCGCGAACGCCACCCGCTCCATGTCGGCGCGATCGACGCCGGTGAAGCACAGCGTCCGGTTGCCGTCGTGCACCTCCACGCAGCTGCGGCCGCGGTCGGCGCCGATCTCGCCCGGCGCGGTGGGGGCGGTCTCGCTCCAATGCGCCCACAGCACCGCGGTCACCGGCAGTTCGTAGGCGTAACTCTCGTCCGGGCCGAGCGCGACGAACAGCACCCGGCCGGTGGTGGCGGCCAGCAGGCCGGTGCCGGTCCCCGCGGGCGGGCGGGCGGTGGCGACGGCGGTCTCGAGCACGTACTCGTCGCCCAGCACGTAGTGGTGCAGGGCGGCGACGGCGTCGGCGGCCTCCTCGTGCCTGGTCATCCGCGACACCGCCCGGTCCACGTCGCCGCGGGTCGGGCCGTCGGCGGTCCACACCGGGGCCGGGGGATCGAGGTCGGGCGCGGCGATGTCGACGCGCTGCGCGGTGAGGATCTGGTCGTTGATGCGTTCGACGATGCGGCTGGCCGCGGGCACGTCGTGCTCGGCGATGAGGACCGGCAGCGGCGTGCGGTCGGCGGGCACCCCGGTGAGCACCGGGGTCGGATACCGCAGGTAGATCTCGATGACGACGGCGTCGTCGGCGCGTCTGCTCAGCCGGACCTTGAGCAGGTCACCGATCGGAACATCCAGAACGCGCTCGCCCTCGTCGCCTTCTCCGCCCGGGCGCAGCACGACCAGTCGGCCGCCGCCGTGCCGGACGATCGCGGTGGGTGTCCGTAGCTCGACTATGTCCATACCCCCTGCGCTTCGTCTTGTGTCGTCGCTCACGATAGGCCGTACATGCCATGATTGTGACCACTCGGGGTAAACCGGCGCGCGGAATCGGGAACCACCGCCGTTCCCCGGCCGTTTACCTGTCGAACTGCACCAACTGCCGAACTGCGCGATGTATCGAGTAGACCGTACGCGGTAACGTGGCTTGTCCGCATCCGAATCCCCCGCACGCGGACGGGGCCGGGAGCGGAATGCCCCACGATGTGCCCGACGTTTCGCTAGGCAGAACCCGGAGAAACCGGAAAGGACTGGCCGCCCGGCCTACGCTCTATGAACCGCAAGACAGTGTTTCGCACCCTGGCCATAGTCTCCGGCATCCTGCTGGTGATCTATGCGTTCAGCTACTTCGGAGACGACACGCGCGGCTGGCAGAGCGTCGACACGTCGGTGGCGCTGGCCCAGCTCCAGGACAAGGGCAACATCGAGAACGTCCAGATCGATGATCGCGAGCAGCAGCTGCGGATCGATCTGAAGAACGGCAACGACGCCACCAAGGGCGCGGACCGCATCATCGCCAAGTACCCCGGCGGCAGCGAGACCTCGGCCAAGATCTTCGACGCCGTGCAGAGCTCCGGCGCGCCGTACAACACGGTGGTCAAGCAGGACAGCTGGCTCGCGCAGATCCTGCTGTTCGTGCTGCCGATGGTGATCCTGCTCGGCCTGTTCCTCTTCGTCATGGCCCGGATGCAGGGCGGTGGCCGCGGCGGCATGATGGGCTTCGGCAAGTCCAAGGCCAAGCAGCTGTCCAAGGACATGCCCAAGACCACCTTCGCCGACGTCGCGGGCGCCGACGAGGCGGTCGAGGAGCTCTACGAGATCAAGGACTTCCTGCAGAATCCGGTGCGCTACCAGGCGCTCGGCGCGAAGATCCCCAAGGGCGTGCTGCTCTACGGCCCGCCCGGCACCGGCAAGACCCTGCTGGCGCGCGCGGTCGCGGGCGAGGCGGGTGTGCCGTTCTTCACCATCTCCGGTTCCGACTTCGTCGAGATGTTCGTCGGTGTCGGCGCCTCCCGGGTGCGCGACCTGTTCGAGCAGGCCAAGCAGAACAGCCCCTGCATCATCTTCGTCGACGAGATCGACGCGGTCGGCCGCCAGCGCGGCGCCGGCCTGGGCGGCGGCCACGACGAGCGCGAGCAGACCCTCAACCAGCTGCTCGTCGAGATGGACGGCTTCGGCGACCGCACCGGCATCATCCTGATCGCCGCGACCAACCGTCCCGACATCCTCGACCCGGCGCTGCTGCGCCCCGGTCGCTTCGACCGCCAGATCCCGGTCGGCAATCCCGACCTGGCCGGCCGTCGCGCCATCCTGCGGGTGCACTCGCAGGGCAAGCCGATCTCCCCGGACGCCGATCTGGACGGTTTGGCCAAGCGCACCGTCGGCATGTCGGGTGCGGACCTGGCCAACGTCATCAACGAGGCCGCGCTGCTCACCGCCCGCGAGAACGGCGCGGTCATCACCGGCGAGGCGCTCGAGGAGTCGGTCGATCGCGTGATCGGCGGTCCGCGCCGCAAGAGCCGCATCATCAGCGAGCACGAGAAGAAGATCACCGCCTACCACGAGGGCGGTCACACCCTGGCCGCCTGGGCGATGCCCGACATCGAGCCGGTCTACAAGGTCACCATCCTGGCCCGCGGCCGCACCGGCGGCCACGCCATGACGGTGCCCGAGGACGACAAGGGCCTGATGACCCGCTCGGAGATGATCGCCCGCCTGGTGATGGCGATGGGCGGCCGCGCGGCCGAGGAGCTGGTGTTCCACGAGCCGACCACCGGCGCGTCCTCCGACATCGACCAGGCCACCAAGATCGCCCGCGCGATGGTCACCGAGTACGGCATGAGTGCCCGGCTTGGCGCGGTCCGCTACGGCCAGGAGCAGGGCGACCCGTTCCTTGGCCGGTCGATGGGCATGGCCTCGGACTACTCGCACGAGGTCGCCCGCGAGATCGACGAGGAGGTGCGCAACCTCATCGAGGCCGCGCACACCGAGGCGTGGGCCATCCTCAACGAGTACCGCGACGTGCTCGACGACCTCGCCACCGCGCTGCTCGAGCGCGAGACGCTGCACCGCAAGGATCTCGAGCAGATCCTCGCCTCGGTCACCAAGCGCCCGCGCATCACCGCGTTCAACGATTTCGGTGAGCGCATCCCCTCGGACAAGCCACCGGTGAAGACCCCGGGCGAGCTGGCCGCCGAGCGCGGTGAGCCGTGGCCGCCGGAGCAGCCCGCCGAACCCGCGGTGCCGGTGGCGGCCCAGCAGCAGCGTGAGCCGGTGCCCGCCAACGGGTATCCGCAGCAGGGCTACCAGGCGCAACCGCAGTACGCCTACCCGCATCAGCAGGGCGGCGGTTACCCCTCGCCGCACGCACCGACCCAGGCCTACCCGCGCCAGGGCGGCACGCACGGGTCGCGCCCCGACTACGGCGCCCCCGCGGGCTGGTCGGCGCCCGGCTGGCCGCCGCGCGACGAGGCGCCGCAGCAGCCGGGTGCGCAGCCCGGATACGGCGGCTGGGGCAGGCCCGCCGAACAGCCGCAGCCCGGCGGTTTCCAGCCGTGGGGCGACCCGCAGCACAGCGGCCGGGGCGAGGACCCGGCGCATCCCGGATCGCGCGGCGAGGACGACGACAACCGCGACTGGGACGGACCGAACGGCCGGAACTGATCCGGCGACGATTAGGCTCGACCCTCGCCGGTGCCGAACGATTGCCGGCGCGGATTTGGAGGTGTCCTCGATTGTCGGCCAACCATAATGCGGTGGACCAGGTCCCGAACGGGCTGGACCGGGCCGCCTTCGACGACGACGCGCAGCCCGCGGTCGCCGAGCCGCCGCTGCACGCCCTGGCCACGGGCCGTCCGTTCGACCAGCCGCGCGCCGAGGCGGCGATTCGCGAACTGCTGATCGCCGTCGGCGAGGACCCCGACCGGCCCGGGCTGATCGACACCCCGGCCCGGGTGGCGCGCGCCTATCGCGAGATGTTCGCGGGGCTGTACGTCGAACCGGACCGCGTGCTCGACACCACCTTCGACGAAGGTCATCAGGAGCTGGTGCTGGTCCGCGACATCCCGATGTACTCGACCTGTGAGCACCACCTGGTGTCCTTCCACGGCGTCGCGCACGTGGGCTACATCCCCGGCCCGGCGGGCCGGGTCACCGGGCTGTCCAAGCTGGCCAGGCTGGTCGACCTGTACGCCAAGCGCCCGCAGGTGCAGGAACGGCTGACCAGTCAGATCGCCGACGCGGTGATGCGCAAGCTGGAGCCGCGCGGCGCGATCGTGGTGGTCGAGGCCGAGCACCTGTGCATGGCCATGCGCGGCATCCGCAAGCCCGGCGCCAGCACCACCACCTCCGCCGTGCGCGGCCTGCTGCAGACCAACGCCGCCTCGCGTGCCGAGGCGCTCGATCTGATCCTGCGTAAGTGAGGGAGGCCGCGGTGTCCGCCACGAATGTCACCGCGCGCGGCGGGCGCCGCTGTGTCGTGATGGGCGTGGTGAACGTGACCAGCGACTCCTTCTCCGACGGCGGCCGCTACCTCGACCCGGACCGTGCCATCGCGCACGGCGTCGAGCTGTACGAGGCGGGCGCGGACATCATCGACGTCGGCGGGGAGTCGACCCGGCCCGGCGCGGTTCGGGTCGATCCGGCGACCGAGGCCGCGCGGGTGACCCCGGTGATCCAGGGCCTGGTCGCCGCGGGGGTGCCCACCAGCGTCGACACCATGCGCGCCGCGGTCGCCGAGGCCGCGCTCGCGGCGGGTGTCTCGGTGATCAACGACGTTTCCGGCGGCCGCGCCGACGCCGACATGGTGAAGGTCGTGGCCGAGGCCGACGTGCCGTGGATCCTGATGCACTGGCGGGCCGCCGCCGACTACCGGCACACCGGGCCCGCCGACCACTACGAGGACGTCGTCGCCGAGGTGCGCACCGAACTCGACGCGCAGGTCGAGCTGGCGGTGCGTTCCGGCGTGGATCCGGGCAGGCTGATCCTCGATCCCGGCCTCGGCTTCGCCAAGAACGCCGCGCACAACTGGGCGCTGCTGGCCGCGCTGCCGGAATTCGTCGAGGCGGGGCTGCCGGTCTTGATCGGCGCCTCCCGCAAGCGTTTCCTCGGCGCCCTGCTCGCCGACGCGAACGGACCCCGCCCGCCCGACGGGCGCGAGGTCGCCACCGCCACGGTCTCCGCGCTCGCCGCGCTGTACGGCGCGTGGGGTGTGCGGGTGCACGACGTGCGGTCCTCACTGGATGCGATCGCCGTCGTCGATGCCTGGCAGCGGGCGCAGCCGCCGAAGGTCCGAGGAGCCGTGGGATGACCGAGCAGACCGCACCGGCCGCGCGTTCGGGCGAGCCGGCCGACCACTCGCGCGCGGAACTCGACCGCATCGAACTGCGCGGTCTGCGTGTGTTCGGCAGGCACGGCGTGTTCGAGCACGAGCGCCGCGACGGCCAGGAGTTCGTGGTGGACCTGACCGTGTGGGTGGATTTCACCGTCGCGGCCGCCTCCGACGATCTGGCTGCCACCGTCGACTACGGTGCGCTGGCCGAGCGGGCCGTGCGCATCGTCGCGGGCCCGCCGCGCAACCTGATCGAGACGGTCGTCTCCGAGATCGCCGACGACGTGATGGCCGACCCGCGCATCCAGCGCGCCGAGGTCGTGGTGCACAAGCCCGCCGCCCCGATCCCGCACACCTTCGCCGACGTCCGGGTCGTCACCACCCGCACCAGGGAGCCGCGGTGAGCAGGGCGGTGTTGTCGATCGGTTCGAATCTGGGCGATCGGCTCGGGTACCTGCGCAGCGTGGTGGACGCCGTCGCCGACCGGCTGGTCGCGGTGTCCTCGGTCTACACGACGGCACCGTGGGGTGGTGTCGAGCAGGACGATTTCCTCAACGCGATCCTGGTCGTCGACGATCCGGATCGCGGCTGCCGCGAGTGGCTCGCGCTCGGGCAGCGGCTGGAGCGGGCCGCCCACCGGACGCGGGCGGTGCGGTGGGGTGCGCGCACGCTCGATGTCGACGTGATCTGGTGCGCGGACACCGACGGCCCGGTGGTCAGCGCCGATCCGGAGCTGACGGTGCCGCACCCGCGCGCGCACGAGCGGGCGTTCGTGCTGATCCCGTGGCTGGAGGCCGAGCCGCACGCGCGGCTGGCCGTCGGCGACGTCGAGCGGCCGGTGCGCGACTGGCTGGCCGCGCTCGACCCGGCCGAACGCGACGGCGTGCGGCGCACCGATCTGTCCCTGCGCGCCTCGGCGGTTCCGGGGGAAGGGTTGCCCTCGTGAAACTGAAGCCGACCAAGGCGCTGGACCTGGTGGCCAACGTCCTGATCGCGGCGCTGCTGGCCTGGGCGGCCACCCGCTTCGCCTACGGCAGCCTGCCGCCCATCTCGGTCTTCGCGGGCGCGTCGCTGTATCCGGTGGCCGCCCTCGAGGTGGTGCTCGCCTTCGTGATCCGGGCCAGGGTGCGCAACGAGGAGGTGGGCACCGGGCGCAAGTTGCATCCGATCACCGCCGCCCGCGCGGTCGCCCTGGCGAAGGCGTCGGTGCAGGTCGGCTCGATCGCGGCCGGGATCTGGCTGGGCTTCCTGTGCTGGGTGTTCCCGCAGCGCGGCACGTTGACGGCGGCCGCGGCCGATGCGCCGGGCGCGATCGTCGGTCTCTCCGCGGGGGTCGCCCTGGTCGCCGCGGCGTTGTGGCTCGAGTATTGCTGTCGTGCCCCCGACGACCCCACCGATGAGACGGCAACCACATAGCAAACAATTCCGACGGTAATCACGTCCGCTGACAATGGGCGTGGGTCCCCGGGCAGGCTACCCTGGCGTGCATGGCTTCACCCTCCCGTAGCAGCACTTCCCGTCCGCGACGGGACCACGCGGGAAGATTCTTCATCGGCACGCTGATCCTGCTCGGCCTGGTTGCCAGTGTGTTCCTGATCTTCAGCAACAGCGTGCACATGATCCGGGTCGGCATGGTCGCCGCCCTGTGGGCCGCCGCGATCGGCGCGATGGCCGCCACCAAGTACCGCAAGGACGCGGCGGTGGACAAGGCGAAGGTGCGCGATCTGCAGACGGTCTACGAGTTGCAGCTCGAGCGGGAGATCACCGCGCGCCGCGAGTACGAGCTGGGAGTGGAGGCCAGGGTCCGCGAGGAGGTCGGCGCCGACGCCGCCGAACTGGCCGCGCTACGCGCCGAACTGAGCGTGCTGCGCCAGAGCCTGCAGCGCCTCTTCGACGGCGACTTGCCGATGGATCGCCCCGCGCTGCGCGCCGAGGCCATGCGCGTGCCGGAGCTGCCCGGCACCGCCGCGGCGCCGGCGAACGGTAGCTCGGCGAATGCCGGTACCGGGCCGGCGGCGCGCAATCCGCTGACGCCGGTGTTCGTTCCCGAGCACCCGGCCCCGCCCGCCTTCGCCAGCCCCGACGACGACCCGGTGACGGCCGAGACCTCCGTCGTGCCCGCCGACGACGAACCGGCCCCTCCGGACGCGCCCGCCCGGCTGCGCCCGCCGACCTGGCCCCACCCCTTCGAGACCGTCCGCGACCGCGAAGTCGGCACCTGGGCCGACGCCTACGCGGCGGACGATCCCGCTTCCTCCGACGATGACGCCGCTGCCGGTGCCGCGACACGGCCTGCCGGCGGGTCGCCGGCCTCGTCCGGTCGTTCGTCCGCCGCCGGTTCGGACCCCACCTCGGCGGGTGCGAGCAAGGCCGCCACTGGGGCGAATACTGCCGCCACAGGATCGAATCCCGCCGCCGCCGGGTCGAATCCCGCCGCCGGGTCCAGCACTGCCGCCGCGCGTACGGGCACCTCGGGGAAGACGTCGTCCGCCGCTGGATCAGCCACCGTCTCCGGTGCGAACCCCGCCGCGCCCGGTTCCGGCGCCGCGCCCGCCGGTCCGGGTGTCGCCGTGGGTTCGGGTGCCGCCGGTTCCGGCACGGCCGCTGGTTCCGGCACGGCCGCTGGTTCCGGTGTGGCGACCGGTCCAGGCAGGGCGACTGGTACCGACGTGGCCGCTGATCCCGGTGTGCCCGCCGCTTCCGGCGGGGCCGCCGGTTCCGGCGTGGCCGCTGCTTCGGGCGCTACCGAACCGAGCGCCGCGGTGGGTTCGAGCACCGCCCTCGGTGCGACCGCTGCCGGTGCAGACCCCTCCGCCGCCGGTCCGAGCGCCCCGGTCGCCGGCTCCGACACCGCCGCCGACTCGCCGACCGCCGGCGCGCACCCGTCCACCGCGCCTGCTGCCGCGGGTGCACCCCCCGGATCGCCGGACGCACCTGTCCCCGACGAGCAGCAACCGTCGCGCACCCCGGCGGCCGAAACGCCGTCGCCGCGTCCCACGACGCCCACCATCGGCACCTCGTCGCGCCGTCGGCGTCGCGAGGAGGGTGGGGGCTCCGGGGACGGCCAGCGCCGGCTCTCGGTCGCCGAGATCATGGCGAATCTGGCTTCCGAGCAGCAGCAACGTCCCTGACCGGCGCCGTCGCGGCAGGTGAGCCGCAAATCACGTCCCGGCCCCGTAGCCTCGGCGAACGGCGGGCCGATATCCTCGACCCGTAACGTCCGGTACCCGCAAGGCGGGACTGGAACGACATCGAGAGGACGACGTTGACCTCGGCACGCCCGACTTCCGACAGCGCGGCTTCGGGATTCGACCCTGCGCCCGCACGCCTGACGGTGGGAATCGTCTCGGCGGGACGCGTCGGTTCGGCCCTGGGCGCCGCGCTGGAACGCGCCGGACACGTGGTGTTCGGCGTCGCCGCCATCTCCGATGCGTCCAAGCATCGCGCCCGTACCCGGCTGCCCGATTCGGAGATCCTTCCGGTCGAGCAGGTCGCGGCCCGCAGCGAACTGCTGCTGCTGGCCGTGCCCGACGCCGAACTGCCCGGCCTGGTGCGCGGGCTGGCCACCGCGACGGTGGTGCGTCCCGGCACGATCGTCGCCCATACGTCCGGCGCCAACGGCGTCGGCGTGCTCGCTCCGCTGGCCGAGCGCGGCGCGCTGCCGCTGGCCATCCATCCGGCCATGACGTTCACCGGTCACGACGAGGACCTCAGCAGGCTCGGCAATGCCTGCTTCGGCATCACCGCCGCCGACGACGTCGGCTATGCCATCGCGCAGTCGCTGGTGATCGAGATGGGCGGCGAGCCGGTGCGGGTCGCCGAGGAGAACCGCACGCTCTATCACGCGGCGCTGGCGCACGGCAGCAACCATCTGGTCACCCTGGTGCTGGACGCGGTGCAGGCGCTGCGCGAGGCGCTGGCCGGTCCCGGCCTGCTCGGTCAGCAGACCGTGGACGATCAGCCGGGCGGCCTGGCCGAACGCCTGCTCGCCCCGCTCGCCTCGGCCGCGCTCGACAACGCTTTGCGCCGCGGCCAGTCCGCCCTGACCGGCCCGGTGGCCAGGGGCGACGCCGACGCCGTCGCCGCGCACCTGGCCGCGTTGGCCGCCGCCGACCCGCGGGTGGCCGAGGGCTACCGCGCGCTGTCGCTGCGCACCGCCCAGCGCGCCGACACCAACCCCGCCCTGATCGACCTGCTGGAGGGACGCCG
This sequence comes from Nocardia sp. FDAARGOS_372, assembly GCF_002554515.1. Lineage (NCBI taxonomy): Bacteria > Bacillati > Actinomycetota > Actinomycetes > Mycobacteriales > Nocardiaceae > Nocardia > Nocardia sp. FDAARGOS_372. The sequence continues at coordinate 5,129,029 of NZ_PDDW01000001.1, forward strand.
ATGATCGACCCCACGCTGCGCGGCGCCTACCGGCCGGGCCAGCTCACCGTGCACCACGACCCGGCCGTGCTCGGGTCGGTGGCCAAGGCACTGCGCGGTGTCGGCCGCACCGTCGCGCTGGTGCCCACCATGGGCGCATTGCACCAGGGCCACCTGGAGATCGTGCGGCAGGCCAAGCGGACCAACCAGGTCGTGATCGTCTCGATCTTCGTCAACCCGCTGCAGTTCGGCGCGGGCGAGGACCTGGACAAATACCCGCGCACGCTGGACGCCGACGTGGAGCTGTTGCGGGCCGAGGGCGTGGAGCTGGTGTTCGCCCCGAACGCCGAGCAGATGTACCCGGACGGCCCACGCACCACCGTGCACCCCGGCCCGCTCGGCGCCGAGCTCGAGGGCGCGAGCAGGCCGACGCACTTCGCGGGCATGCTCACCGTGGTCGCCAAGCTGTTGCAGATCGCCCGCCCGCACCAGGCGTTCTTCGGCGAGAAGGACTACCAGCAGCTCACCCTCATCCGCCAGATGGTGCGCGACCTGAACTTCGACGTCCGCATCGTGGCCGTGCCGACCGTGCGCGAATCCGACGGTCTCGCGCTCAGCTCGCGCAACCGGTATCTCGATGCGGCACAACGAGAAACGGCACTGGCCCTGTCCGCGGCGCTGTCCGCGGGCGCGCACGCGGGCGGACTCGGCGCCGAGGGCGTTCTCGCCGCGGCCCGGGCCGTTCTCGACGCGACCCCCGGGCTCGACCTCGACTACCTGGAGCTGCGCTCCTCGACGCTGGGCCCGGCGCCCGCCTCGGGCAACGCCCGGCTGCTGGTGGCCGCCAAGGTCGGCACCACCCGGTTGATCGACAACATCGCCGTCACCCTCGGCGCCCCCATCGACGGACACCCGAACCTCGACTCCCAGCCGGAACCCGCGGGCACCGACCCCGCCCTCCTTCCTCCCGCGCGCTAGAAAGGCGACGACGACGATGTTGCGCACCATGATGAAGTCCAAGATCCATCGGGCCACCGTGACCCACGCCGATCTGCACTACGTCGGCTCGGTCACCGTGGACCAGGATCTGCTCGACGCCGCCGATCTGCTCGAGGGCGAGCAGGTCTGCATCGTCGACATCGACAACGGCGCCCGGCTGGAGACCTACGTGATCGCCGGTGAGCGCGGCTCGGGCGTGATCGGTATCAACGGCGCCGCCGCCCACCTGGTGCACCCCGGCGACCTGGTGATCCTGATCGCCTACGGGATGATGAACGAGCAGGAGATCGCCGAGTACGACCCGAAGGTCGTCTTCGTCGACGAGCGCAACCGCCCGGTCGAACTCGGCTCCGACCCGGCGCATGCGCCGGAGGGTTCGGGGCTGACCTCGCCGCGTTCGCTCACCTTCGCCTGATGGCGCGCCCGGGTCGAGCGGGACAGCGATGCTGCTGACCATCGACGTCCGCAACACCAGCATCGAGCTGGGCCTGTTCGCGGGCAGCGGAACCCACGCGCGTCTCGAGCGGCACTGGCGGATCCACACCAATCCGCTGCTCACGGCCGACGAGCTGGCCATGCAGTTGCGCGGCCTGATCGGCGGGCCGCTCGAGCAGGTGATCGGGGTCGCGGCGCTGTCGACGGTGCCGCCGGTGCTGCGTGAGCTGCGCACCATGCTGGAGCGGTACTGGTCGCACGTGCCGCACGTGGTGGTGGAACCCGGTGTGCGGACGGGCATTCCGTTGCTGGTCGACAATCCCAAGGAGATCGGCGCCGACCGCATCGTCAACGCGCTTGCGGCGCATCAGCGGTTCGGCGGTCCGGCGATCGTGGTCGACTTCGGCACCGCCACCACCGTCGACCTGGTCTCGGCGAAGGGCGAGTTCCTCGGCGGTGTGATCGCCCCCGGCGTGGCGATCTCCGGTGAGGCGCTGATCGAGAAGGCGGGCCTGCGCCGGGTGGAGTTGGCCCGCCCGCGTTCGGTGGTGGGCAAGAACACCGTCGAGGCGATCCAGTCCGGTGCGGTGTTCGGCTTCGCGGGCCTGGTGGACGGGCTGATCGATCGCATCCGCGACGAATTCGACGCCTTCGCGGGCGACGACGTCACCGTGGTGGCCACCGGCATCAGCGCACCGCTGATCGTGCCCGAATCCGAGACGATCGACCAGCACGAACCGCATCTCACGCTGACCGGCCTGCTGCGCGTCTACGAACGCAACCAGCAGCGCCGCCGCACCTGACCGGTGGTGGTGGGATGCGCGTCACCACGCCGGGCGCTGTCGTCCCACCGCCGGGCACTGCTACACTCGCTGCCGTGTCTTCCCGCGTGCGCACCCAGGAGTGTTGTCGAGGCTGATCCGGCCTCGACCGTTCGAGGCTGACTTCGAGTCCCTCGACCGTTCACAACTCCTGGAGTTTCGCTCATGCGTTCCTCTGTTCTCTCCCTTGCCGGCATTCCGGCGACCACCACCGCTCCGCGTGCCGCTCGCCGCAGGCCGGTGCTCACCCCCGACGACGCGCGCCTCGATCGTGCGGTCGCGCCCGCGTTGCCGACCCGGTTGCGCCCGGCCGACCTGCTGCGCCTGACCGACGAGGGCGCCGAGGACGTACTCGACGGCCGCTACGACCATCTGCTGCCCGCGGGCGGCGCGTGGCCGACCGAAGAGCGGTGGGCCACCCGGTTGCGTGCCGACGACGAGGTCGACGTCTGGCTGATCAGCTGGACCCCGGCCAAGACCACCGAACTGCACGACCACGCCGGATCGCTCGGCGCGCTGACCGTGCTCAGCGGCGCCCTCTCCGAATTACGGTGGACCGGAACGGAATTGCGCGCCCGCACGCTGTCGGCGGGCGATCAGGCCGCGTTCCCGATCGGTTGGGTGCACGAGGTGATGCGCGCCCCCGCCGCGATCGAGCCGGTCACCGCCGAACCCACCCTCAGCGTGCACGCCTATTCACCCCCGTTGACCGCCATGTCGTACTACGAGATCACCGGTCAGGGCACGCTGCGCCGCACCCGCACCGTTCTCACCGACGAGCCCGAAGGTGACATCTGATGAGCCATCTGACCATCGACCGGATGCTCGAGCTGGCCCGTGCCGGCCTGCGCCGGATCTACGCCTGGGAACTGCCCGAGGCCCTCGCCCGCGGCGCCCTGCTGGTCGACATCCGTCCGCAGGCCCAGCGCGACCGGGAGGGCACGTTGCCCGGCGCCCTGGTGATCGAGCGCAATGTGCTCGAATGGCGGCTCGATCCGAGCAGTTCCGCGCGCCTGGCACTGGCCACCGATCACGGTGTGGAGTGGATCGTGGTCTGCTCGGAGGGCTACACCTCCAGCCTGGCCGCGGCCTCGCTGCAGCAGCTCGGCTTGCACCGGGCCACCGATCTGGTCGGGGGTTACCAGGCGCTGAAGGCCGCCGGGCTGCTCACCGTCGCCAGCCGTACCCCGCACTTCGCCCGGGAAGTGGCCTCGCTCGCCGCCCTGTAATTCCTCCTCGCTAGGGTTACCGGATGTGAGCACCCCGAACACGCCTTCGTCCGGTCGCTCCGCGGGTTCGGCTCCTGCGGGGCAATCCAGCCGACCAGCCCAGGATGTCGACGACGTCCCGGAGCAGATGCGGATTCGCCGGGAGAAGCGCGAGCGGTTGCTCGAGGCGGGGACCGAGGCCTACCCGGTGGTCGTGCCGCGCACGCACAGCCTGGCCGAGATCCGCGCCGCCCACCCGGACCTGGCGCCGGACACGCAGACCGGTCAGCAGGTCGGCGTCGCGGGCCGCGTCATCTTCCTGCGCAACACCGGCAAACTGTGCTTTGCCACCCTCCAGGAGGGTGACGGCACCAAGCTGCAGGCGATGATCAGCCTCAACGGGGTCGGCGCGGACGCGCTGGCCGCCTGGAAAGCCGATGTCGACCTGGGCGACTTCGTGTTCGTGCACGGCGAGGTGATCGCTTCGCGCACCGGCGAATTGAGCGTCATGGCCGATTCCTGGTCGATGGCGGCGAAATCGCTGCGGCCGCTGCCGGTGGCGCACAAGGAGATGAACGAGGAGTCCCGGGTCCGTCAGCGCTACGTGGACCTCATCGTGCGCCCGGAGGCCAGGCAGATGGCCAGGACCCGGGTGGCCGTCGTGCGTGCCCTGCGCAACGCGCTGGAGCGCCGCGGATTCCTCGAGGTCGAGACGCCGATGCTGCAGACGCTGCACGGTGGTGCGGCCGCGCGCCCGTTCGTCACCCATTCCAACGCCCTCGACATGGACCTCTACCTGCGCATCGCGCCGGAGTTGTTCCTGAAGCGCTGTGTGGTGGGCGGACTGGAGAAGGTCTTCGAGATCAACCGGAACTTCCGCAACGAGGGTGCCGACTCCACCCATTCGCCGGAGTTCGCGATGCTGGAAACCTATGAGGCGTACGGCACCTACGACGACTCCGCCACGATGATCCGGGAATTGATCCAGGAGGTGGCACAGGAGGCTTTGGGCACCCAGGTGGTGACCCTGGCCGACGGCACCGAATACGATCTTCGCGGCGAGTGGGCGACCGTGGAGATGTATCCGTCGCTGTCGGACGCCCTCGGGGAGCCGGTGACTCCGGAAACCACGGTCGAGGAATTGCGTGCCATCGCAGCGCGTGTCGGGCTGGAAATTCCGGAGGAGAAGGGGTACGGCCACGGCAAACTGGTCGAAGAACTCTGGGAACACCAGTACGGCGACAAGCTGTATGCCCCGACTTTCGTTCGCGACTTCCCGGTGGAGACCTCTCCGCTCACCCGGCAACATCGCAGCAAGCCCGGCGTGACCGAGAAGTGGGATCTGTATGTGCGCGGCTTCGAGCTGGCCACCGGTTATTCCGAACTGGTCGACCCGGTGATCCAGCGCGAGCGGTTCGTCGATCAGGCCAGACTCGCGGCCCAGGGTGACGACGAGGCAATGGTCCTGGACGAGGACTTCCTCGCCGCGATGGAGCACGGCATGCCGCCGACCACCGGAACCGGTATGGGAATCGATCGCTTGTTGATGGCGCTCACCGGTTTGGGAATCCGGGAAACGATACTGTTCCCAATTGTGCGTCCGGTCGCTCGCTGACCGGCCGCGGGCTGTTCCGGTCTCGTCTTGGAATTTTTCGACTTCACGGTATTCTTACCTCGGGTAATCGGCCTAGTCGCGGGTCGCACGATTTCGAGAGGACGTTCATCTCATGGCAAAGAAGGTCACCGTTAGCCTGATCGACGATGTCGACGGTGAGTCCATCGCGGACGAGACCATCGAGTTTGCGATCGACGGTGTGTCGTACGAGATCGACCTGTCGGCGGCGAATGCAGCGAAGCTGCGTGACGGGCTGGAGCAGTGGGTTTCCAATGCTCGCCGGGTGAGTGGACGTCGTCGCGCGAAGGCCGCCACCACCGGCGCCTCCGCCACCCCGAAGAGCCGGGTTTCGATCGATCGCGAACAAAGCGCCGCAATTCGCGAGTGGGCTCGCCGTAATGGCCACAAGGTCTCCGCCCGGGGCCGCATCTCCGCCGACATCACCGAGGCGTACAACAAGGCCGCGAAGGGCTAGTTCCGATTTTCGACTGCCGCCCGGGCGAATCGTGCGACGCCCGGGCGGCAGCATCTTTGTGATAGGACTTCGGTATATATCGCCGATGATCGGACGCTCCCGGCGTCCGGCCGGGGTGGGCGACACGGCCGGATCTGTGCGATGGTCGTCACCGGCGGTATTGGAGAGATGAGGTATCGGCGCGGTGACTGGATTCGTCGGATCATTGTTGCGGTACACCGATGACGCGGGTCGTCAGCAGGAGTTCGAGCTGACACCGGAGCGCCAGCGCATCACCATCGGCCGCTCCCCGCAGGCCGACCTCTCCCTGAGCTGGGACGCCGAGGTCTCGCGCCTGCACGCCGCGGTCGAGTACCTGGGCGCGCACTGGACCATCGTCGACGACGGGCTGTCCCGCAACGGCACCTTCGTCAACGGCGAACGGCTCGTCGGCAGGCACCGGCTGCAACCGGGCGACCGGATCCGGGTAGGCAGCTCGCTGGTCTCCTTCCACGAGTTCGGCACGCCCGCCGAGGACATCACCCGGGTGGCGACCGGCTCGATCCCGACCCTGCGTTCGCTCACCGAGACCCAGCGCGCGGTCCTCGTCGCGCTGTGCAGGCCGTACAAGAACGGGGCGGGTTTCGCGACGCCCGCCTCCAACCAGCAGATCGCCGACGAATTGTTCCTCAGCGTCGACGCCATCAAGACACATCTGCGCGCCCTGTTCGCCAAGTTCGGGGTGGAGAACCTGCCGCAGAACCAGAAGCGGGTGCGGCTGGCCGCGCTGGCGATGCAGAGCGGCATCATCTCCGACCGCGACCTGTGAGCGCTGCCGATCATGCCGTAGCGGGGCGCCCTTCGTGGTGACGCTGCGCTGCCGCCTCCGGGCGCTGACCCGCTCCGGCCGGCTGGACGATCGCGTAGGCACGCGAGCGTCTCGGCGATGTCGGCCCGCCGCCGCTCCCGGTTGACTCGAGGCATCCCCGGACGCCGAGGTTCCGGGATCGTCGAGGCAGGAGAAACGGCATGGTCGCGCTGAGAATCGCCGCGCTGGTGGCGGCGGTGCTGACGACAGGTCTGATCGCGGGCGTCTTCTACGCCTACGCGATCTCGGTGATGCCCGCGCTGGCGGGCACCGACGATCGCACGATCGTCGAGGTGATGCAGAAGGTCAACGTCGCGATCCTCAATCCGTGGTTCCTGGCCCCCTTCGTCGGCACGGTCGCGTGCACCGTGCTGGCGGCGGCGCTGCACCTGGGCGGCGCGCAGCGCACGACCCTGGTGTGGATCCTGGTCGCGCTGGTGCTCGACATCGCCGCGTTCGCGGTGACCGCCGGGTTGAACGTCCCGCTCAACGAGCGGCTGGCCGCCGCGGGCGACCCGGCGGCGATCGTCGATCCGGCGGCGGTGCGGGCGGGCTTCGAGGCCGCCTGGGTGCGCTACAACATCGGGCGCGCGGTCCTGCACACGCTGGCCTTCCTGGTGCTGTGCGGTGCGCTGGTCAGCGCCGGTGCCGCGCGCGCCGAGGCGGCGCCGGTGACCCACCCGGCCGGCGCGGTGTCCGCGGGGGTGTGAGCCCGCTCGTTTCGCGCCGGGATCACCCGGGTACGACTGGCACGACCCCGGCCGGCGGGAACAAACCCCCGCCGGCCGGGGTTGTAGGCGGGCAGGTACCCGTCGCCGGCGCCCGAGTCACGGGCGCGACGGGCGGTCGCGGGCTCGGCCGGGTGGCTGTTCGCTCTAGGCAAAACGAGAGCGGAAACGAATCCCGGAACGGCCACGTTATGAGTGAATGACCGTGTTGTCGCCGGTCCCCAATAGGGTGGACCGCAGGCGGCCGGAACCCCCGCCAACTAGAGTGGATGGCGGGGACCACAACCCCCGGGCTTCATGGCAGGCTGACGACCGACAGGTTGGCGACAGCACTGAAGCGTCGGATGCCACTGAAGGTCTGAGCAGGAGAGTGAGGGAGCGATGTTCGAGAGGTTCACCGACCGCGCGAGGCGCGTCGTTGTCCTGGCCCAAGAAGAGGCCCGGATGCTCAACCACAACTACATCGGCACCGAGCACATCCTGCTTGGCCTGATCCATGAGGGTGAAGGTGTCGCGGCCAAGTCGCTGGAGTCCCTCGGCATTTCGCTCGAGGGTGTGCGCAGCCAGGTCGAGGAGATCATCGGTCAGGGCCAGCAGGCCCCGTCCGGGCACATCCCCTTCACCCCGCGCGCCAAGAAGGTGCTGGAGCTGAGCCTGCGCGAGGCGCTGCAGCTCGGCCACAACTACATCGGCACCGAGCACATCCTGCTCGGCCTCATCCGCGAGGGCGAGGGCGTGGCGGCCCAGGTGCTGGTCAAGCTCGGCGCCGACCTGAACCGGGTCCGTCAGCAGGTCATCCAGCTGCTGTCGGGCTACCAGGGCAAGGAGCCGGTGGAGTCGGGCGCGCGCGGCGAGACGGGCACCCCGTCCACCTCGCTGGTGCTCGACCAGTTCGGCCGCAACCTCACCCAGGCCGCGCTCGAGGGCAAGCTCGACCCGGTGATCGGCCGCTCGAAGGAGATCGAGCGGGTCATGCAGGTGCTCAGCCGCCGCACCAAGAACAACCCGGTGCTGATCGGCGAGCCCGGCGTCGGCAAGACCGCCGTCGTCGAGGGCCTGGCGCAGGCCATCGTCAACGGCGAGGTGCCCGAGACCCTCAAGGACAAGCAGCTCTACACCCTCGACCTCGGTTCGCTGGTCGCGGGCAGCCGCTACCGCGGTGATTTCGAAGAGCGCCTGAAGAAGGTGCTCAAGGAGATCAACACCCGCGGCGACATCATCCTGTTCATCGACGAGCTGCACACGCTGGTCGGTGCCGGTGCCGCCGAGGGCGCGATCGACGCCGCCTCCATCCTCAAGCCGAAGCTGGCCCGCGGCGAGCTGCAGACCATCGGCGCCACCACCCTCGACGAGTACCGCAAGTACATCGAGAAGGACGCCGCCCTGGAGCGCCGCTTCCAGCCGGTGCAGGTGGGCGAGCCGACCGTCGAGCACACCATCAACATCCTCAAGGGCCTGCGCGACCGCTACGAGGCGCACCACCGGGTGTCCATCACCGACGGCGCGCTGGTCGCCGCCGCCACCCTGGCCGACCGGTACATCAACGACCGGTTCCTGCCGGACAAGGCGATCGACCTGATCGACGAGGCGGGCGCGCGCATGCGCATCCGCCGGATGACCGCGCCGCCGGACCTGCGCGAGTTCGACGACAAGATCGCCGACGCGCGCCGGGAGAAGGAGTCCGCGATCGACGCGCAGGACTTCGAGAAGGCCGCGCGCCTGCGCGACAAGGAGAAGCAGCTCGTCGCCAAGCGCGCCGAGCGGGAGAAGCAGTGGCGCTCCGGTGACCTGGACGTCGTGGCCGAGGTCGACGACGAGCAGATCGCCGAGGTGCTGGCCAACTGGACCGGTATCCCGGTGTTCAAGCTCACCGAGGAGGAGACCACCCGTCTGCTCCGCATGGAGGACGAGCTGCACAAGCGGATCATCGGCCAGGAGGATGCGGTCAAGGCCGTCTCCAAGGCCATCCGCCGCACCCGCGCCGGCCTGAAGGATCCGAAGCGTCCGTCCGGCTCGTTCATCTTCGCCGGCCCGTCCGGTGTCGGTAAGACCGAGCTGTCCAAGGCGCTGGCGAACTTCCTGTTCGGCGACGACGACGCGCTCATCCAGATCGACATGGGCGAGTTCCACGACCGCTTCACCGCCTCGCGGCTGTTCGGTGCCCCTCCGGGCTACGTCGGCTACGAGGAGGGCGGCCAGCTCACCGAGAAGGTGCGCCGCAAGCCGTTCTCGGTCGTGCTGTTCGACGAGATCGAGAAGGCCCACCAGGAGATCTACAACACCCTGTTGCAGGTCCTCGAGGACGGCCGCCTCACCGACGGCCAGGGCCGCACGGTCGACTTCAAGAACACGGTGCTGATCTTCACCTCGAACCTCGGCACGCAGGACATCTCGAAGGCGGTCGGCCTCGGCTTCTCGCAGTCGAACAACGAGGGCTCGAACTACGAGCGGATGAAGCTCAAGGTCAACGACGAGCTGAAGAAGCACTTCCGGCCCGAGTTCCTCAACCGCATCGACGACGTGATCGTCTTCCACCAGCTCACCAACGAGCAGATCGTCGAGATGGTGGACCTGATGATCGGCCGCGTCGCCACGCAGCTGAAGAACAAGGACATGGCGATCGAGCTCACCCCGACCGCCAAGAACCTGCTCGCCAAGCGTGGCTTCGACCCCGTGCTCGGTGCCCGGCCGCTGCGCCGCACCATCCAGCGCGAGATCGAGGACCAGCTGTCGGAGAAGATCCTCTTCGGCGAGATCGGCCCCGGCCAGACCATCCTGGTCGATGTCGAGGGCTGGGACGGCGAAGGCTCCGGCGAGGACGCCAAGTTCACCTTCACCGGCAAGGCGAAGCTGACCAAGGCCCCCACCGAGGAGAAGCCCGAGGTCGTCCTCACCGGCGCCGCCGAAGGCCCCTCCGAAGCCGCCGCCGGCGAGTAATCGCCCCGAACCCCGAGGCCCGCTCCCCCTGGGAGCGGGCCTCGGCCGTTCGTGGCCGTTCGCGGAGGGTCAGGCGGGAGCGTCGACGGTGCGGGTATCGACGATCCGCACCTCGACCGTCAGCCCGACCTTGGCCGCCAGGTTGACGAGCGTGTCCACCGAGAAGCGGCTCATCTTCCCGTTCTTCAGGTCGGAGATACGCGGCTGCGTCACTCCGAGGTTCGTCGCGGCCACCCGCTGTGACCAGCCGAATTCATCGATTCGATCACGGATCGCCCGCATCAGCTGCGACCGCACCTTGAGGTTCTCCGACTCCGCCGGCGTATCGGCGAGGGCATCGAAGACCGAGGCGAATTCCTGCTGTTCCTGGTGTTCCTTCATCGCTGTACCCTCTGCTGCGACTCCGCGACGGCCAGCCGGTACCGATTGATGCCGGTCTCGACAGCTCGTCTCGGAGTCTGGTTCGACTTCTTCTGGAAACCATGCAGGATGTACACGACGTCACCGAGGTCGGCGACGTAGAAGACCCTGAACCAGCCGTCGTCTTCGGCGATACGAATCTCACGAACACCCTTGCCGACCGAAGGCATCGGCTTCGATCCTCGCGGGGTCTCCCCGCACTGGACGAGATCGATCTGATGCCCAGCGTCCTGCCGCGCCGCTGATGGAAAGTCGCGGATCTCGTCGAGTGCGCGGCCGATGAAGACAACTGGTTTCCTGACAGCTGGTTTTCTTGTCGGTTCCCCCCTCACACAGTGATTATACACAATTTTATATGAGTGTGCGCACGCAACTTCGGGCTGCGTCGCCAACGTGCTAACTCCAGCCCGGGCGGACGAGGCCGGATTCGTAGGCGAGGACGACGAGTTGGGTGCGGTCGCGGGCGCCGAGTTTGGTGAGGATGCGGCTGACGTGGGTGCGGGCGGTGGCCGGGCTCAGGTAGAGGCGGGCGCCGATCTCGGCGTTGGTGAGGCCCTCGGCGACCAGCGCCATCACCTCGCGTTCGCGGTCGGTGAGTTCGGCGAGGGCGGCGGGCGGGGGTTGTTTGGCGTGGGCGGCGAACTCGGTGATGAGGCGGCGCGTGACGCCGGGGGAGAGCAGCGCGTCACCGGCGGCCACCACCCGGACCGCGCGCACCAGATCGGCCGGTTCGGTGTGTTTGACCAGGAAGCCCGTGGCACCGGCGCGCATCGCCTCGAAGACGTACTCGTCGAGTTCGAAGGTGGTGAGGACGACGACGCGCACGTCGGTGAGCGCGGGGTCGGCGGCGATGGTCCTGGTGGCGGCGAGCCCGTCGAGCACCGGCATGCGGATGTCCATCAGCACCACGTCCGGGCGCAACTCGCGGGTCAGCCGAACGGCCTGCTCGCCGTCGTCGGCCTCGCCCACCACCTCGATGCCCTGCTGCGCCGCGAGCAGCGCGACGAAGCCGCCGCGCACCAGGGCCTGATCGTCGGCGACCAGTACTCGGATGCTCATCGTCCCTCCCGTTCCGGGTGCGCGGATTCGCCGGTGGCAGCGGCTGTCTCGCGGGGCGCGACGGGTAGCAGGGCCGCGACGCGGAAGCCGCCGTCGGGCCGCGGGCCCGCCGTCACCGTCCCACCGAGCGCATGCGCCCGCTCCCGCATTCCCGCGATGCCACTGCCGCCACCGGACCGGGCCGCCGTCCGCAGCGGCCGGGTGTTGTCGACGGTGATCTCCACCGACGCCGGGCCGTAGCGGACGCACACCTGCGCCGCGGCGCCCGGCGCGTGCCGGACCACGTTGGTGAGCGCCTCGCGCACGATCCGCGCCGCCGCCACATCGATGACGCTGGGCAACGGCCGCGGCTCGCCCCGCACCGTGACCCGCACGGCGAGCCCGGCGTCGCGGGCGGGCCGCACCAGCGCGTCGGGATCGCCGATGCCCGGCGCGGGTTCGGGCGGGCCGAGCGGTGCACCCGCGCGGATGGTCTCGAGCAGGGTGTGCACCTCGGCGAGGGAGTCCTTGCTGGCGGTCTTGATCGCCGCCAGCGCGGAGCGGGCCTGCTCGGGCTCGGCGTCGAACAGCGCCAACGCCACCGAGGACTGCACATTGATGAGCGACAGGCTGTGCGCGAGCACATCGTGCAGTTCGCGGGCGATGCTCAGCCGCTCCTCGCTGGCCCGCCGCCTGCGCTGCGCTTCGGCGTCCCGGCGGGCGGCTTCGGCGCGTTGCGCCCGCGCCTCGACGGCGGCGCGCCGCTGCCGTACTCCCTCGGCGATGCTGCCGAGCACCGCCAGCCACGCCCCGATCCCCACCAGCTGCCAGCCGTTCACCGCCTCGCCGAGCAGGAAGGGCAGCGGCCACACGAACGCGAGATAGCCGATCGGCAGCAGTGGATAGGTCCACCAGCGGGAGCCGCGGGTCGCGGCGGTCAGGAAGGCGACCACCAGCGCGAGGAACACCGGCCCGTAGCCGTAGCCGCCGAGCAGGTAGCCGGCGCAGGCGGCCAGCGTCACCGCGAGCACCGGCAACGGCGCGCGTCGCCGGAACACCAGCGCGATCGGACCGGCCACGAGCAGCAGGTAGCCGAGCAGGTCGAGAGCGCGCACGCCGGTCTGGTTCAGGTTCGCCGGGCGGCTCAGGCCGACCTGGGCGACGGCGACGACCAGCGCGAGCCCCCAGTCCCTGCCGTTGCGTGTGATCGCCGCCGTGCTCATCCTTCGCAGCCTAGGCGCGCGCCGGGCCCGTCGGCGTCCGTCGCGGCGCGTAGTTCGAGGGTCGCCGGTGGACGGATGTGCCGTGACCGCGCGCGGCCGAGGCTGAACAGCATGACGAATTCCATCGTGGTCACCTCGGGGCTGACCAAACGCTACGGCGAACACACCGCCGTCGACGACGTGGGCATGCGCGTGGCCGCCGGGGAGGTCTACGGATTCCTCGGCCCGAACGGGGCGGGCAAGACCACCACGTTGCGCATGCTGGCCGGGTTGATCCGGCCGAGCGCGGGTACCGCGACCGTGCTCGGCGGGGTGCCCGGCGATCCGGCAGTGCTGCGCCGGATCGGCGTGCTCATCGAAGGTCCGGGTTTCTATCCCTACCTGTCCGGCCGGGAGAACCTGCGGGTGCTCGCGCGCTATCGCGGCCTGGGCCGGGCCGAGGTCGACGAGGCGCTGGACCGCGTCGGCCTCACCGCCCGCGGAGGCGATCGCTTCCGCACCTATTCGCTCGGGATGAAGCAGCGGCTCGGCGTCGGTGCAGCCCTGCTCGGTCGCCCGGACCTGCTGATCCTGGACGAGCCGACCAACGGGCTCGACCCGGCCGGGATGGCCGAGATGCGCGCGCTGATCGCCGGGCTCGCCGGCGAGGGGCACACCGTGCTGCTGTCGAGCCATCTGCTCAGCGAGGTCCAGGAGATCTGCGACCGGGTCGGCGTCATCGCGAACGGGCGCCTGGTCACCGAGTCGACGGTGGCCGAACTGCGCGGCGGCGCAGCACTGTTCGTGCGTGCCGAGCCGTGGGAGACGGCACTGTCGGCGGTGCGCGGGATCGCCGGGACGGTGCGGCGGGCGGGCGAGGGCATCCGCATCGACGCACCGGCCGACGCGGCGCCCGACGTGGCGCGTGCCGTGGTCGCGGCGGGGGCGGATCTGCTGGAGCTGCGTGTCGACGAGAAGTCGTTGGAGGAAGTGTTCTTCGAGATCACCGGAACGGAAGGGGCGCTGCGATGAACGAGCTGACGACCGCGGTACGGGCGGAGTTGGCCAGGCTGGGCCGCTGGCCGGTGTTCTGGATCGTGCTCGGCACCTGGGTGGTGCTGAATCTGGTGTTCGCCTACCTGTTCAACTATCTGGCCTACCGGTCCGGCGAACAGAGCGCGATGGCCGACGCGCAGCCGAAAGAGGTGCTGCTCCAACAGATGTTGCCCGCCGCGGTGCCCGAGGTCTTCACCCAGGGCATGGCGATGTTCGGCGGTGCGCTGATGCTCATCCTCGGCGCGCTGGCGGTGGGCAGCGGCTACGGCTGGGGCACCTGGAAAACCGTGTTCACCCAGGGGCCCTCGCGCGTGACGGTGGCTGGTTCGGCGCTGGTCGCGCTCGCACTGGTGACGGTGGCGCTGGTCGTGGCGGTGTTCGTGATCGACACCGGCACCGCGGCCCTGATCGCCGCGACGGAATCCCAGTCGCTCGCGCTACCCGACGCCGGCCGCATCCTCTCCGGAATCGCCTACGGCACCGCCATTCTGGGCATGTGGACGCTGGCGGGCGCCTTTCTGGGCGCGGTCGCGCGTGGCCCGGCACTGGCCACCGGCCTCGGCCTGGTGTGGGTGCTGGTGGTGGAGAACCTGCTGCGCGGCACCGCGGGCATTCTCGGTCCGCTGCGGGCGCTCACCGACCGGTTGCCCGGCACCGCCGCCGGTTCGCTGGCGGGCACCCTGCGCACCGTCGACGGGCCCGCCACGCCCGGCGTGCTCGACATCCTCTCCCGCGGCGAATCCCTTGTGTTGCTGGCGGTCTACGCGCTGTTGTTCGCGGGCGCGACGGTGTGGCTGATGCGCAGGCGGGACCTGGCCTGACCCGGGCCGTGCTCGTCCGGTGGCGGCCGGGCGAGCACCCGGCGATCGGGTGCGAATGTCGATCGGGTGCGAATGTCGTTGCCGGGTCAGGACTCCGGTGCGCGCGCCTCGGCGGGGAGCGGCGAGTTGTCCGTCTCCAACGGGTGCCCGTTCCCGCCGGGCGCCTCGGGCTCCGGCGACGATGCGACGCGCTCGACCGGCCGGTCCGCGCCGGAGGGGTCGGGTGCGCCGCCGCCGTTCCCGGCGGCGGTCGGCGGCGTCGGCGCGACCCGCACCGGCAGCCTGGCGGCGACCCGGTAGCCGCCGCTCGGCCGCGGACCCGCCGTCAGCGCGCCACCGAGTGCGTGCGCCCGTTCCCGCATGCCGATGATGCCGTTCCCCGCTCCCGGTGACCGGGTCTGCGGTCCGGCGGGCCTGCCGTTGTCGACGGTGATGTCGACCGATTCGGCGGTGTAGCGGACGGTCACGGTGGCGGTGGCGCCGACGGCGTGCCGGATGACGTTGGTCAGCGATTCCTGCACGATCCCCGCGGCGGCGGTATCGATGGCCTCGGGCAGCTCGACCGGATCCCCGACGACCTTGATCTGCACCGTGAGCCCGGTCGCGCGGGCGCGCTGGACGAGCGCGTCCAGGTCGGCGAGACCGGGCTCGGGGGCGCGTGGGCCGGGCGCCGGTTCGGCGGGGGTCCGGCGCGGGTCGCGGCGGGGCTCGCGGTCGTGCCGGGTGCGGTCCACCGGCAGGCCGAGTCTGCCGCTCACGCCGCCGCGCTTGCCCGGCCGCCGCGGCCGATCCGGATCGGCGGTCTTGTCGTCGGCGAGTGGCCCGGCGAACGGGCCGCGCCGGATGGTCGGCAACAGCGCGTGCACCTCGTCGAGCGAATCCTTGCTGGCCTTCTTGATCGCCGCCAGCGCGGAGCGGGCCTGCATCGGCTTGCGTTCGAACAGCTCCAGCGCCACCGAGGACTGCACGTTGATGAGCGAAAGGCTGTGTGCCAGCACGTCGTGCAGTTCACGGGCGGCGGTGAGCCGCTCCTCGCAGGCGAACCGCTCGCGCTGCGCGGCCTCGGCCCGCCGGGCCGCGTCGAAGCGCTCCTCCCGCAACCGCGCCATCGCCCGCCGCACCCGCACCGCCTCGGCCGCGGCCACCAGCACCACCAGCCACCCCGCCGCGGCGCACACCACCGCCACGCCGGGCCCGCGCCCGAGCAGGGCGGGCACCGGCCAGACGAATATCACGAAGCTCGCGGGCACGAAAGGATAAGTCCACCAGCGTGATCCGCTCACCGCGGCGGTGAGGAAGGCGACCGCGGGCGCGAGGAACACCGGACCGTAGCCGTAGTCCAGGGCCAGGTAGATCCCGCACGCGGCCAGCGCCAGCACCAACACCGGCAGCGGTTCCACCTGCCGGAAAACCAGGGCGATCGGGCCGGCCAGCAGCAACACGCAGCCGAGCACATCCAGCGAACGGACCCCGGTCTGCCCCACATTCGCCGCACGCCCACCCGCGACCTGGATCATCGCGACGATCAAGGCGATGGCGCAGTCGCGCACGATCGAGTCCCGATTCGCTATGCCTGGCGGTGTCACCCCTGCAGCCTATTCGGCCGTGCCGCTGCGGCTCCGGTCATGCGACGATTTTCCCGGGTAAGGTCCGGGCATGGTCGACCAGTCCACTCGCCTTCCCGATCTGTCCGCACGCCCGCACGAGCTGTCCGTGGAGCGGGTGATGACGGCACCCGCGTCGCTGCTCTACGCGGCGCTCACCCGCGGCTTCGACATCTGGCTCGCGGCGCCGGACTCGGTGCGGATGCGGCCAGAGGTCGGCGAGCCGTTCTATTTCGAGACCGAGTTCGAGGGCAAGCGCAACCCGCACTACGGCCGGTTCCTGCGGCTGACCCCCGACCGCGAGGTGGAGTTCACCTGGGTCACCGCCGCCACCGAGGGCGCCGAGACGGTGGTGCGGGTGGAGCTGGTGAAGCAGCCGCGCGGCATCCGGTTGCGGCTCGCGCACGCAGGCTTCGCCAGTGCGGCCGTGCGCGACCTGCACCAGCAGGTGTGGCCGCGGATGCTCGAGCAGCTCGACGAGCGGATCTCCGGCGAACCGAATCGCGCCTGACGGGACCGGGGAACGGGCGCGCGGAACGCGGCGCGCGGGTAGGTTCGATCGTGCAGGAGTAGTACGGCTCACATCGTGAAAGGACAATGATGCCAACACGTACCGCGCGCACCGCATGGACAGGTGGTCTGCAGGACGGTTCCGGTCAGGTGGAGCTGGCCAGCTCCGGCGTCGGCAAGTACGACGTGTCGTTCCCGAAGCGTTCCGCCGACTCCGCCGACGGCACCACCAGCCCGGAGGAGCTGATCGCCGCCGCGCACTCCTCCTGCTACGCGATGGCGTTGTCGGCGCAGATCGCCAATGCGGGCGGCACCCCGGAGAGCCTGGACGTGACCGCCGACGTCACGCTCGGCCCCGACCCGGCGGGCGGCTTTCGCATCACCGGCATCCAGCTGACCGTGCGTGGCCGCGTGCAGGGTCTGGACGCCGACGGGTTCCAGGCGGCGGCCGAGGCCGCCAAGGCGGGCTGCCCGGTGTCGAAGGCGCTGGCCGGTGTCGACTCCATCAGCCTGGACGCCGCCCTCGCCTGAGCTCCGGCCGCGCCGAGAAAGCGCCCTGCCGACGAGAAGAACGGTGCCGACGAGAAAGGGCGGTGCGGTCCCGGGACCGCACCGCCCTTTCCCGTGTCGTGCGCTCAGGCGGCGACGAGTTCCCGCGACCGGGCCGCGCGTTCGGTGAGCGCGGCGAAGCCGAGTCCGAGCGCGGTCCACAGCGTGGCCGACACCGCCAGCGAGGAGACCCGGAACTGCCAGAGCAGGCTGGGCGGGAATCCCGCGGGCACCTCGTCCACGCCGGGCAACGCCACATACCCGACCGCGGTGACCGCGACGAACGCGAGCACGCCCGCGATCAGCCGAAGCGTCGCCGGGTGTCCGGCGAGCAGCCGGTGAACGAACCCGCCCGCACCCACCGCGGCGATGCCGAGCAGCACCACCGCGAACCACAACAGAGTGCGGTGATCGATGGTGTCCGGATCGCCCACCGCGGGCGGATTGGCCGGGTACTTGAAGAACGGCACCGCCACCACGGCCGCCCAGCCGCCCGCCGCCAGCACCAGTGCGAGCGCGGGCCCGGACAGTGCGGTCCAGCGGCGGGCGTGATGAGCCGCCGCGGCGAACATCGCGCCCAACGCCAGCCCGGTGAGCCCGAGCGCGAGGAACTGGCCGAATTTCTGCCCGGTACGGCTGACCAACGCCTCGTCGTCAGCGTGCGAATGGGCGGACGCGCCCTCGTGCGAGTGCGCCGCCTCCGCCGGGGCCTCTTCCGGCGTCGCGGCCAGGGCCTCTTCCAAGGCGATGGCCGCCTCGACCTTCGGCTCGCCCACGAAATGTCCCACGGTGGCCGCCAGCAGACCGGCGATCAGACCGGCCAGCAGGCCACGCAACAGCAGGGTCTTCAGCGATCCGGTCAGTGGCACGGCACACCCAGCAGGTGACGTCCGTCGTGCATCAGCTCGTGCAGGAACATCCCGCCGCGCGAGACGGCGCCCTGATCGAAGCCGACCAGGTAGAGCGTGAGCAGTGCGAGCAGAACGACACCGACCGTGACGAGCACGGTGGCGACCGAATCGGTCGACCTGGTGGCGGGGGAATGCGCGATGGCCATGGGTGTCCTCCTCGGGATTCAGCGTCCCGTCGGCGGTGGTGCGAGGGTGCCGGTGTCTGGCTCTACAGTGGCGCGACCGCTCCGGAATTCCACCGGGATTACCGCGTCACCCTCGCTCGGTCACCTCGCACAATGGCACCGCGACGCATGCGGCGTCAATACGGTGCGGCCGAGGTGATCAGCTCATTCCCCGGCGCCGGCCTTGGCGGGCACGTCGAGCACGACCTCGAACTCGAGCAGCGAGGCGCCGGTGGCGACCGGCTTCTGCTCGCCGCTGCCGGCGTGCGCGGCCCGCGCCGGGCCGTCGCGCCAGGCCGCGAACGACTCCTCGGAGTCCCACTGGGTCACCACGAAGTAGCGGTTGTCACCCGCGACCGGCCGCAGCAACTGGAAGCCGAGGAAGCCGGGGGAGTTCTCCACGGCGTGCGCGCGGTGGGCGAACCGCTTCTCCAGCTCCGGTCCGGCGCCCTCGGGGACCTCGATCGCGTTGATCTTCACAACTGCCATGTCCCGACAATACGTCGGTCGCCGGTGCACAATCGAGGCGATGTTGTACGACGAAGGCGGCGCAGGCGCCCCGATCCTGTTGCTGCACGGACTGATGGGCAGCGCGCGCACCTGGGCCGGACACCTGGACTGGTTGCGCGGCCACGGCCACGTCTACACCTTCGACGCCGCAGGCCACGGCCGCCCCGCGCCACCGGAACTCACCACCGAGGCGTTCGTCGCCGACCTGGCCGAGGCCACCGCCGGGATCGGCGAGCCCATGGCGGTGATCGGGCATTCGATGGGCGGGCTGCACGGCTGGGTGTTCGCCGCGCACCACCCCGAGCGGGTGCGGGCGCTGGTGGTCGAGGACATCGCCCCGGATTTCACCGGCCGCACCGCCGCCGACTGGGCCGCGATGATCGAGTCCTGGCCGCAGCCGTTCCCCGATGCCGACGCGGTGCTGTCGTACTTCGGCCCGGTGGCCGGGCGCTACTTCCTCAACTCCTTCGAACACGGCCCGCAGGGGTACCGGCTGCACGGCTCGGTGGCCACCTTCCGCGACATCTCCGAGGAGTGGGGCGGGCGCTCGTTCTGGGCCGAGTGGCGGGCCGTGCGGGTGCCCGCGCTGCTCATCGAGGGCGAGCACACCATCACCCCGCCCGGTCAGATGCGCGAGATGGCGGCGGTCAATCCGCACGCGGAGTACGTGCGGGTCGCCGGCGCCGGGCATCTGGTGCACGACGAACAGCCGCGGCGGTACCGCGCGGAGGTGGCGAGGTTCCTCGACCGGGTGCTCGGCGCGCCCTAGCTCCGGTTCAACGTTCGCCTTCGCCCGCCAGGGCGAACAGGCCGTCGGCGGTCTGCTCGATCAGGCCGTCCACCAGCAGCGAGTCCAGCGCACGGTCGCGCTGGCCGGGGTCGCGGGTCCAGGCCAGGTCCAGGCGCACCCGCTCCACCGGGCCGCTGGCCGCGCGCAACACGTCCAGCAGCCGGCCGCGCGCCTGCCGATCGGTGCCCTCGTACTTCTGCGTGCGCCGCACCACCTCCGAGGCGGGGCGCCCCGCGCTCACCCATGCGCAGCGCGGTAGCGGGCAGCGGCCGCAATCCGGATTGCGGGCGGTGCACACGGTGGCGCCGAGCTCCATCAGCGCCGCCGAGAAGCGGGCGGCCGGTTCGACCTGCGCGGGCAGCAGCGCCTCGGTCTCGGCGAGATCCCGCGCGGACGGATTGCCCGCCTCGGCGCGGCCGTGCACCGCACGGGCCACCACCCGCCGGACGTTGGTGTCCACCACCGGCACCCGCATGCCGTAGGCGAAGCAGGCCACCGCGCGGGCGGTGTAGGCGCCGATGCCGGGCAGTCCGAGCAGGACGTCCACGTCGGCGGGCACCTCGTCGCCGTGCTCGGCGGCGAGCACCCCGGCGCATTCGTGCAGCCGCAGCGCCCGGCGCGGATAGCCCAGCTTGCCCCAGGCGCGCAACACCTCGGCCTGGGAGGAGGCCGCCATCGCCGAGGGCACCGGCCAGCGCCGCACCCACTCCAGCCAGATCGGCTGCACCCGGGCGACCGGCGTCTGCTGGAGCATGATCTCGCTCATCAGGATCTGCCACGCGGTCACGCCGGGGCGCCGCCACGGCAGGTCGCGGGCCGCTGCGGCGTACCAGTCCAGCAGCGCGTCGTGGTCGATTCCGCCGCCGTCGGCCACCTGCGCGCCCACCTGTCGATCCGCCCCGCTCCGCACTGTCCTCACCGTCTCCGCCGCCACCACGCCAGGTCCTCTTCGCCCGCCCGTAACGGGACCGACTCGCTGGTAATGATGCTCGTGTGCACAATGGTTGATATGCCTCGCTCCAACCCGATCAGCGCCTGGAAGTCCCTCCGCGAGGGAAATGAGCGATTCGTCAGTGGCAACCTGCTGCATCCTAGCCAGGGCGCCGCGGACCGAGCCAAGCTCGTCGCCGGGCAACATCCTTCCGCGATCCTGTTCGGCTGCGGTGACTCCCGCGTGGCCGCCGAACTGATCTTCGACCAGGGCCTCGGCGACATGTTCGTGGTCCGCACCGCGGGCCACGTCATCGACAGCTCGGTCCTCGGCTCCATCGAGTACGGCGTGGCGGTGCTCGACGTGCCGTTGATCGTGGTGCTCGGCCACGACAGCTGCGGCGCCGTCAAGGCCACCATCGACGCCCTCGATGGCGGCGAGGTGCCCGGCGGGTTCATCCGCAGCGTCGTCGAGCGGGTCGCCCCGTCCATCCTGGTCGGCCGCCGCGAAGGGCTGTCCAGCGTGGACGAGATGGAAGCGCGACACGTGGTGGAGACGAGCAAGCTGCTCATGCAGCGTTCGATGATCATCTCCGAGAAGGTCGAGTCCGGCCAGCTCGCCATCGCGTGCGTGACCTACAAGTTGGCCGAGGGCAAGGTGCAGCTGCAGCGTGTCGTCGGCAACATCGGTGAAGTCGTCTGAACCAGACACAGCCGACATAACTCCAGCGTGCGGTGGGCGTCGACCTCGGCGCGCGGCCCCCTGCGGGGCCGACACGCCGAGGTCCTGAACCAACGCACCCCGCGGTGGCCGTAAGTTTGAATCGTGCTGGAACCGACTGGACCGCTGCCACCGGAGATCTACTGGCGTCGTCGTGTTTTCGCCGTCGGGATCCTCGTCGTGGTGCTCGCGCTGGTGATTTGGCTCGTGCTGATGGTGGCGCGCGGCGGTGACTCGCCGGGTGACGCGGCGGCCGCCACGACCACCTCGACCTCCTCGGCCGATCGGGCCACCGAGACCACCAAGCCGTCCGGCAGCGCCGATCCGAGCGCGCCCAAGTCCTCCGGGGCGAGCACGACCGCCGAGGCGCCGGTGGCCAACCAGTGCCCGGACCAGTCGCTGGCGGTGAAGGTGACCGTCGCGCAGCCGACCTACCGGGTGGGGGAACAGCCGGTCTTCGGCATCGTGATCACCAACATCTCCGCCGAGCCGTGCGCGCGGGACGTCGGCTCCGCCGCCCAGCAGGTCTTCGTCCAGACCCTCGACGGCACCCGCAGGCTCTGGGCCAGCACCGACTGCTACCCCGACGGCCAGCCCGACGTGCGCACCCTCGATCGCGGCGAACAGGCGGCCTTCCAGGTCACCTGGTCCGGCTCCACCTCGCAGCCCAACTGCGCGGGCGAGCGCGTCCCGGTCCCGCCGGGGGCCTATTCCGTTGTGGCGCAACTGGGCTCGGTGCGCAGCGCCGCCGAGCCGTTCAACATCGCCTGACGGGTATCGCCTGATCGGCGCGGAATCAGTCACCGCCGGACTTGCGTCCGCGTAATCCGCTGATGCGCAACGCCGAACGCACGTCCCCGACCTCGTGGACGCGAATGGTCGCGCCCTTCAACCGCTCCGAGCCGGGCGGCACCAGCGCGGTGGTGAAACCGAGCCGCTCGGCCTCGGCCAGCCGCCGCGCCACACCGGTCACCTTGCGCACCTCGCCCGCCAGGCCGACCTCGCCGAGGATCACCCAGCCGGCGGGCAGCGCGGTATCGCATTCCGCGCTGGCGATGGCCAGTGCGATGGCCAGGTCGGCGGCGGGTTCGGCCAGCCGCATGCCGCCGACGGTGGCGGCGTACACGTCGTGCTTGCCGAGGAACACCCGGCCGCGGCTCTGCAGCACCGCGAGCACCATCGCGACCCGGTTGTAGTCCAGGCCGCTGACCGCGCGGCGCGGTGCCGGGATCTCGGTCTTCACCGTCAGCCCCTGCACCTCGCCGACCAGCGGCCGCTTGCCGTCCATGGCCACGGTGACCGCGGTGCCCGGCACCGGGTCGGTGCGGTGGTGCAGGAACAGCCCGGACGGGTCGTCCACGCAGGCGATGCCGTCCTCGTGCAGTTCGAAGCAGCCCACCTCGTCGGCGCTGCCGAAGCGGTTCTTGATGCCGCGCACCATGCGCAGCGTGGAGTTCTTGTCGCCCTCGAACTGGAGCACCACGTCCACCAGGTGCTCGAGGGTGCGGGGCCCGGCCACGTTGCCGTCCTTGGTGACGTGACCGACCAGCAGCACCGCGATACCGCTGGCCTTGGCCAGCGAGGTGAGTGCCGCGGTCACCGCCCGGACCTGGGTGACACCGCCGATGACGCCCTCCGCCTCGGGCGCGAGCATGGTCTGCACCGAGTCCACCACCAGCAGCGTCGGCCGCACCTGCTCGACGTGGCCGAGCACGATCGACAGGTCCGACTCCGCGGCGAGGAAGACCTGCTCGTGCACGGCGCCGGTGCGGTCGGCGCGCAGCCGGACCTGCCCGGCCGACTCCTCGGCGGTGACGTAGAGCGCCTTCTCCCCGGGCCGGCGCGCCCACTGGTGGGCGACCTCGAGCAGCAGGGTGGACTTGCCCACCCCGGGTTCACCGGAGAGCAGCACCACCGATCCGGCCACCACCCCGCCGCCGAGCACCCGGTCCAGTTCCGACACTCCGGTGGGCCGGGCCTTGGTGACCTGCGAATCGATCGCGGAGATCGGTGCGGCCGCGGTGCTCGGCAGCATCGCGCGCCGACCGGGCGCACCCGGCGCCGTGGCCGAGACCGCCACCTCGTCCACCGTGCCCCAGGCGCCGCAGTCCGGGCACTTGCCCACCCATTTGGCCACTTCGTGCGAGCAGGCCGAGCACCGGAAGATCGCCTTGGTCTTTGCCACACCGGCACGATACGCAGCCGGGCCGACAGGACGAGAAAGGCTGCCGCACCGGGTGCGACAGCCTTTCGGTCTGGATCGGGGTGGCGGTGGGGCGCCTCAGTGGCCGCCGCCGTGGCCCTCCGGCGCCGGGCCGGACAGCGGCGACTCGTGCCGCTCGGCCTCGGTGCCCGCGTCGACGGGCACCTGGACCTGCACGGTGCCGTTCTCCTTGAAGTTGAACGAGACGGTGTAGGCGAGGCCGGGGGTGATGTCCTTGGTGAGCCCGGTGATCTCGATGAGGGCGTGCTCGGCCTCGTCCTGGTCCGCGGCGGGCTGTGCCGTGGTGGTCGGGGCGGGGGAGGTGGTCGCGGAACCGTGGCCGTCGCCGTGCTCGCCCGCGGCGGACGCGCCGGTCTGCGCGGGGGCCGCGACGACGATCTGCTGCGGGCCGATCTCGAAGCGCGACTTGCCGGCGGGCGGGGTGATCTCGACCTGGCCGAGGTCGGTGGTGATGCTGGTCAGCTCGTCGGCGGTGGTCTCGCTGTTGTTCACCACCGACAGCGCGAGCAGCGCCTTGCCGCCCTGGGTGTTGGTGTAGCCCTCGCCGGGGAACACGATGTGCACGTTGCGCAGCGAGATCTCCTCGACGTCGGCAAAGTTGCCGTTGATCGCCGAAGCCTGATTCGCGGTCTGCGAGATCTGACCCGCGCTGCAGCCGGACAGCGCGAGCGCGGCGCCGGCGGCGAATGCGGCCACCGTCACCATCAGACGTGAGTTCAGGGCAGTCACGGCTTGTCCTCCATGTCGACCGGGCACACTCCGCTACGGAGAGTAGTAACTAGGCAGCGTAGTAGTCGACTCGCGCGCGCTGGTTACGGGGTCGTCGACACGGGCGCGTCGGCATCCGTTGCATAACGGTTGACGGGTCGCGCGGGGGTTTGCCACGTGACCGCCACGACACCCGTTCCGGGCAGCCGCAGGTGATGCCCGTCGATAACTCGTTCTGGCACAACGTGATGCACACCCCGGCTGTTCTGTCAACCCCGGCGGTGCCCTCGTTGTGGCCCTGACCTGCACAGTTGATCGCGCCGTTATCGAGTCGCATGTTAAACTGTGAACATCGAAAGGGGCACGGGACACATGATTTTTAAGGTCGGAGACACCGTCGTTTACCCCCACCACGGAGCGGCGCTGATCGAAGCAATCGAGACTCGCACCATCAAGGGTGAGCAAAAGGAATACCTGGTCCTCAAGGTCGCCCAGGGCGACCTGACCGTACGCGTACCCGCGGAGAACGCCGAATACGTCGGCGTGCGCGATGTCGTGGGCCAGGAGGGTCTCGATCGAGTCTTCCAGGTGCTACGTGCGCCGCACACCGAGGAGCCGACCAACTGGTCCCGCCGCTACAAGGCCAACCTGGAGAAGCTCGCCTCCGGCGATGTGAACAAGGTGGCCGAGGTCGTGCGCGACCTGTGGCGCCGGGAGCAGGACCGCGGCCTGTCCGCCGGTGAGAAGCGGATGCTGGCCAAGGCCCGGCAGATCCTGGTCGGTGAGCTGGCGCTCGCCGAGGGCACCGACGACGGCAAGGCCGAGACGCTGCTCGACGAGGTCCT
Organism: Nocardia sp. FDAARGOS_372; assembly: GCF_002554515.1. Classification (NCBI taxonomy): domain Bacteria; kingdom Bacillati; phylum Actinomycetota; class Actinomycetes; order Mycobacteriales; family Nocardiaceae; genus Nocardia; species Nocardia sp. FDAARGOS_372. The sequence goes on from NZ_PDDW01000001.1 coordinate 5,154,076, forward strand.
CGCAGCGGCTTCCTGACCGTGAACGACGCCGACAACGGCGGTTCCGTCGTTGCGTTGGTTCCTGCCGCCGGTCGTGGCGTGCGCCTGGGTGAGCAATCTCCCAAAGCGTTCGTCCCGGTCGGCGGCACACCCATGGTTCGACTCGCTGTCGACGGCCTGCTGGCCGCCGGGGTGGTCGACCGCATCATCGTGATGGTGCCCGCCGAATGGGTCGAGAGCGCAGTCGCCCTGCTGCCGCCCTCGGAGGTCGTGCGGGTCGTGGTCGGCGGTGCCGAGCGGACCGATTCGGTCCGCGCCGGACTCGCCGCCGCCCCGGATGCCGGGTATTTCCTGGTGCACGACGCCGCTCGGGCGCTCACCCCGCCCGCGCTGATCGGGCGAATCGTCGGCGAACTCCGCGCGGGTCGTCGCGCGGTGGTGCCCGCCCTCCCGGTGGTCGACACCGTGAAGTCCGTCGACGCCGCGGGCGTCGTCACCGGCACGCCCGACCGCGCCGCGCTGCGCGCCGTCCAGACTCCACAGGGCTTCACCGCCGATCTGCTGCGCGCGGCGTACGCGGCCGACGTACCGGCCACCGACGACGCGGGCCTGGTCGAGCGGCTCGGCGAGCCGGTGCACACCGTCGCCGGTGATCCGCTCGCCTTCAAGATCACCACGCCGCTGGATCTGCGGCTGGCCGAAACGCTGCTCGACCGCCGCGCCGCGCTGTGACCGAACTCGCGCCGCCCCCGCTCGGCGCCCCGTCGACGGTGTGAGAACGTCGTCGGCATGCGAGTGGGAATCGGCAGCGACGTGCACCCCATCGAGCCGGGCCGTCCGTGCTGGATGGCCGGGCTGCTCTTCGAGGGCGAGGACGGCTGTTCCGGGCATTCCGACGGTGACGTGGCGGCGCACGCGCTGTGCGACGCGCTGCTCTCGGCGGCCGGACTGGGCGACGTGGGCGCGGTGTTCGGCACCGGCCGTCCGGAATGGGCCAACGTCTCCGGCGCGGCCATGCTCACCGAGGTCAGGCGGTTGCTCGGCGAAGCGGGCTTCGAGGTCGTCAACGCCGCCGTGCAGGTGATCGGCAACCGGCCGAAGATCGGACCGCGCCGCGCCGAAGCCCAGCGGGTGCTCGGTGACCTGCTCGACGCGCCCGTCTCGGTGTCCGGCACGACCACCGACGGACTCGGCCTCACCGGCCGCGGCGAGGGCATCGCCGCGGTCGCCACCGCGCTGCTGCGGCCGCGCGTATAGCACCGCGGCCGCGTTCCGTCGAGCCGCGACACGAACGCCCTGCTACGACCGACTAGGATCGCCCCCGTGACACTGCGCCTCTTTGACACCGAAAGCCGAACCATGCGCGAATTCGCGCCGCTGGTTCCCGGCCGCGCTTCGGTGTACCTCTGTGGCGCCACCGTGCAGGGCGAGCCGCACATCGGTCACGTGCGCTCCGGAGTGGCCTTCGACGTGCTGCGCCGCTGGCTGCAGGCGCACGACTACGACGTCTGGTTCATCCGCAACGTCACCGACATCGACGACAAGATCCTGAACAAGGCCGCCGAGGCGGGCCGTCCGTGGTGGGAGTGGGCGGCCACCTACGAGCGTGCCTTCGATCGCGCCTACCGGCTGCTGGGTGTGCAGCCGCCCTCGGCCGAGCCGCGGGCCACCGGGCACATCACCCAGATGGTCGAGCTGATGCGGCGGCTGATCGAGCGCGGGCACGCCTACGCCTCGGCCGGCAACGTCTACTTCGACGTGCAGAGCTACCCCGAGTACGGCGCCCTGTCCGGCCACAAGCTCGACGACGTACACCAGGGCGAGAGCGCCGGCGAGGGCAAGCGCGACCCGCGGGACTTCACGCTGTGGAAGGCCGCCAAGCCCGGTGAGCCGAGCTGGCCGTCCCCGTGGGGCCCCGGTCGCCCCGGCTGGCATCTGGAGTGCTCGGCGATGGCCGAGTTCTACCTCGGCGCCGAGTTCGACATCCATTGCGGCGGCATGGATCTGGTGTTCCCGCACCACGAGAACGAGATCGCCCAGTCCAAGGCGGCCGGTGACGGCTTCGCCCGCTACTGGCTGCACAACGGCTGGGTGACGATGGGCGGGGAGAAGATGTCCAAGTCGCTGGGCAACGTGCTCTCGGTGCCGAACATGCTCACCAAGGTGCGCGCGGTGGAGCTGCGCTTCTACCTCGGCAGCGCGCACTACCGCTCGATGCTGGAATACTCCGACAAGGCGCTCGACGACGCGGTGGCGGGGTACCAGCGCATCGAGGCGTTCCTGCACCGCACCGCGGAGCGGGTGGGGGAGATCCCGGTGGGCAAATGGACCGACGCGTTCGCCGAGGCGATGGACGACGATCTCGCGGTGCCGCGCGCGCTGGCCGAGGTGTTCCGCCTGGTGACCGAGGGCAACAAGGCGCTGGAGGCGGGTGCCGTCGACACCGCGCGCGAGCTGGGCGGTCAGGTCCGCGCCATGCTCGGCATTCTCGGCGTGTGCCCGTTCGACCCGCAGTGGGACGACAAGCAGGACGATTCGGTCGCCCAGACGGCGCTCGACGTGCTGGTCCGCGCCGAGCTGGACCGACGCCAGCAGGCGCGCGCCGACAAGGACTGGGCCACCGCCGACGCGGTGCGCGACCGGCTGCACGCCGCGGGCATCGACGTCACCGACACCCCGAACGGCCCCGAGTGGTCGCTGCGCACCGCGCGCGGAAAGGCGAACTGATGGCAGGGAATTCGCAACGACGCGGCGCCGTGCGCAAGAGCGGCACCAAGAAGGGGCAGGTCGTCGGCTCCGGCGGCAAGCGCAGGCGCGGACTGGAGGGCCGCGGCGCCACGCCGCCCGCGGAGATGCGCACCAAGCATCCGGCGGCCAAGCGGGCCGCCGCCAAGGCGAAGGCCGCGGCGAAGGCCGGCCCGCGTGGTGCGGCGGGGCGTCCGGCCGGCCGCAAGAACGACGACGGCCCGGAGTTGGTGCTCGGCCGCAATCCCGTGGTGGAGTGCCTGCGCGCGGGGGTGCCCGCGACCGCGCTGTACGTGGCCGTCGGCACCGAGAACGACGAGCGGCTCACCGAGAGCGTGAAACTGGCCGCCGACACCGGCATCTCGATCCTCGAGGTGCCGCGCACCGACCTGGACCGGATGAGCTCCAACGGCCTGCACCAGGGCCTGGCGTTGCAGGTGCCGCCATACCGCTACGCCCACCCCGACGATCTGGCCGAGCGGGCGCGCTCCTCGGCCGAGCCCGCGCTGCTCGTCGCGCTGGACAACATCTCCGATCCGCGCAATCTCGGCGCGGTGATCCGCTCGGTGGCCGCGTTCGGCGGTCACGGCGTGCTGATTCCGCAGCGCCGCAGCGCCAGCGTCACCGCGGTGGCCTGGCGCACCAGCGCGGGCGCGGCGGCCAGGCTGCCGGTCGCGCGCGCGACGAATCTGACGCGCACGCTCAAGGATTGGGCCAACCAGGGGATGCAGATCGTCGGCCTGGACGCGGGCGGCGACACCTCGCTCGACGAGTTCGACGGTACCGATCCGACCGTGATCGTGGTCGGTTCGGAGGGCAAGGGCCTGTCGCGGCTGGTGCGCGAGACCTGCGACTCGGTGTTGAGCATTCCGATGGCCGGGCCGGTCGAATCGCTGAACGCCTCGGTCGCGGCGGGTGTGGTGCTCTCCGAGATCGCCCGCCAGCGTCGCCGCTGACCGAACGCCACTGCGCCGCAAGCGCTTACGATCGCCGTCCGCGGCCATGCGCGAAACGCCCGGGTGACCCGGTGCGGCGGTAAAAGACGCGCGGATGCGCTCGGGCCCCGTAGAATTCGGCTGGTGGTGATACCCAATCAGCCCATCGGCACGCCGATCGAGCATCCACACGCCACGGCGGTGTTGTTTCTCGGTGCGGCGAGCATCCTCTGCTGCGGTGTCCTCGGCCCGGTGGCGTGGGCGCTGGGCAAGCGGGCACTCGACCAGATCGAGGCGTCCGGCGGCGCGATCGGCGGCCGTGTGCAGGTGATGGTCGGCTACATCCTCGGCGTCATCGGCACCGTGCTGATGATCATCATGGCGGTGCTGTTCCTGTTGGTGGTGCTCGGCGGCAACGCCTGAGCGGGTGCCTCCGGTGCGCTGCCGGGTGCCGAGGCGGTCAGTCGAGGCTGGGGCGGTCCGGCTCCGAATTCTCGTCCCAGGTGGGCCATTCGGTGCTGATGCTGCCGGTCCAGTTCGGCTGGCGGCGGTCGCGGAAGGCCGCCATCGCCTCGCCGCCGTCGACGCTCTTGGCCACGTGGGCGTTCAGTTCCGACTCGAGCCTGCCCACCATGCCCGGCGTCATGCCGAGGCTCTCCCAGAGCAGGCGCTTGGACAGCGCGACCGGTAGCGGCGCGGAGCCGTTGGCCAGATCGTGTGCCACCGACAGCGCCGTCGGCAGCACTTCGCCGCCGGCCAGGCAGGCGTTCGCCAGGCCCATCGCCTTGGCCTCCTCGCCGTCGAAGGTGCGGCCGGTGAGCATGATGTCGGCGGCGTTGGCCATGCCGGCCAGGCGCGGCAGCGTCCAGTGCGCGTAGCCGTCGGCGAGCACGCCGCGGCGCACCTGGTTGAGTCCGTACACCGCGTCGCGGGCCAGGTACCGCAGGTCGCACTGCAGGGCCAGCGCCAGCCCGAGGCCGACCGCGTGCCCGTTGACCGCCGCGATCACCGGCTTGCGCACCCGCCAGGGCGCGGGCTCGATGGTCGCGCTGACCTCGCCGACGCGGTGGGACAGATCGGCACCGGCGCAGAACGCCGGCGGCGTGCCGGTGATGACCACGGCCCGGATCGCGTCCTCGGCGTCGCAGCGGGCCAGGGCCGCGCCCAGCTCGGCCGCCATCGTGGGGGTGAAGGCGTTCTGCTGGGCGGGGCGATTGAGGGTGAGGACGGCGATGCCCGCGGAGACATCGACGAGCAGTTCCGAACTCATGGGGGGATGGTAGCCGAAATCAGCGGAGGATTTTGCGGCCGATCGCGTACTTGTGGACCTCGGTCGGGCCGTCGTACAGCCGGAATGCGCGCATGTCACGGAAGATCATCTCGACCACCGTCTCGTCGCTGATGCCGATGCCGCCGAGCACCTGCACGCACCGGTCGGCGACCTTGAACAGCTCCTCGGAGACATAGGACTTCGCCATCGAGCTCTCGTGGCGGGCCTTCTCGCCCTGGTCCATCAGCCAGCACGCGTGCCAGATGGTCAACCGGCACTGGTGCAGGGCGATCTCGTTGTCGGCCAGCATGAACGACACACCCTGGTGCTCGCCGATGGTCTTGCCGAACGCGGTACGGGTCCTGGCGTGCTGCACGGCGATGCTCTGCGCGCGCTCGGCCGCGCCGAGCCAGCGCATGCAGTGGGTGAGCCGGGCCGGGGCCAGCCGCAGCTGGGCGTACCGCAGCGCCTGTCCGGCCTCGCCGAGCAGGGCCGACCTGGGCAGGGTGAGGTTGTCGAAGCGCACCACGCCGTGGCCGGCGACGTAGTTGCGGTCCATCGTGTTCATGGTCCGCTCGATGACGATGCCGGGCTGGTCGCCGTCGGTGAGGAACAGGGTCGGCCCTTCGGGCAGGTGCGGATTGGGCGCGAGGCGCGCCATGATGATCCAGGTCTTGGCTCCGTCGGCGCCGGTGATGAGCCACTTGCGCCCGTTGACGACGAAGTTCTCGCCGTCGAACACCGCCTCGGTGGACAGCTGGCCGGGATCGGAGCCCGCGCCTTCGGGTTCGGTCATGGCGAAGACCGAGCGCTGGTGCCCGTTGATCACCGGCATGAGGTAGCGGTCGATCTGGTCGCGGTCGGCGATCTTGCCGAGCAGGTACATGTTGCCCTCGTCGGGGGCGGCACAGTTCATCGCGACCGGGCCGAGGGTGGACCAGCCCGCCGCCTCGTAGATGACCGCCTGTTCGACGTGGCTGAGGCCGCGGCCACCGAACTCCTCGGGCGCCTGCACGGTGAGCAGCTTCTCCGCGCGGGCCAGTTCCACCAGTTCCTGGCGCAGCTCGTCGGTCGGGCCGTGCGCGGTCAGGCGCGGGTCGCGCTCGAACGGGACGATCTTGTCGATGACGAATCGGCGGACGCGGTCGCGCTCGGCGGCGAGGTCGGCGGGAATCGAGAAGTCGATCACGGTGGCAACCATTCGTTCGGTGGGCGGTCGGATCGAGCATACGAAACCGCGCGCACCCGACTGAGGTCGGCTGCCCTCAAAAGTTGCCGACGATCAGCGTACCGCCACGGACCTGCGGCGACGTGCGCCGATGAGGCGGCAGAGCAGGTAGATGGCGAACGAGATGGCGGTGACGAACGTCGACACCGGCACGCCCGGCGCCAGCGACAGCAGGATGCCGCCCACGGCCGCCAGCTCGGCGAACACGATCGCCAGCACGGTGGCCCGCACCGGATTCGCGGTCACCTGCGCGGCCGCCGCGGCGGGGGTGATGAGCAGTGCCAGCACCAGCAGCGCCCCGACGATCTGCACGCCGAAGGCGGCGGTCACGCCCAGCAGCACCGCGAACACCACCGCCAGCGCGCGCACCGGCACGCCGCGCGCGACGGCCACCTCGGGGTCGGCGCTGGCGAACAGCAGTGGCCGGTAGATCGCCGCCAGCACCGCCAGCACCAGCACGGTGCAGGTGATCAGCAGCGCGAGGCCGCTGTAGCCGACGGCCACCACCTGACCGGTGAGCAGCGAGAACTTCGATCCGGCACGTTCGGGCCCGAGCCACAGGAACAGCACCGACAGGCCGAGACCGAACGAGAGCACCACCGCGATCACCGAATCGCGCTCGCGGGCGCGGGTGCCGAGCAGGCCGAACAGCACCGCCGCCACCACCGACCCGGCGATCGCGCCGATGCCCACGCCGATGCCCGCGAGCAGCGCGGCCGCCGCGCCGGTCAGCGACAGCTCACTGGTGCCGTGCACGGCGAAGGACATCTGCCTGCTGATGATCAGCGGACCGATCGCACCGGCGAGCAGGCCGAGCAGCGCGGCCGCGAGCACCGCCTGCTGCACGAAGTCGTAGGAGAGCAGGTCGGCGGTGGTGGACAGGTCGAACATCTTGCCGAGTACGTCGGCCAGTTTGTCCATCAGGCGTTGACCCCGCTGTGGCTCGGCTCGGCGTGACAGTGTTCGGCCCCGGCCGAGCCGAGGGCGTCGAGGGTGTCGCCGGTGCCGACCACGACCAGCCGCCCGCGCACCCGCAGCACGTCGACCTCGGTGCGGTACAGCTCGGAGAGCACCTCGGAGGTCATCACCTCGGCGGGGGTGCCGATGCGGAATCGCCCGTCCACCAGATACAGCACCCGGTCCACCAACGGCAGGATCGGGTTGATCTCGTGGGTGACGAACAGGACGGCGGTGTCGTGGCTGCGCCTGCGCTTGTCGATCAGTTCGGCGACCAGCCGTTGATTGGCCAGGTCCAGGCTGAGCAGCGGTTCGTCGCACAGCAGCACCTCGGGATCACCGACGAGGGCCTGCGCCACCCGCAGCCGCTGCTGTTCGCCACCGGACATGGTCTCGAGCGGCGCGTGGGCGTAGTGCTGCGCGCCCACCGCGGCGACGGCGGCGGCCACCTTGCGGTTGCGCTCGGCGCGCCCGCGCAGGCCGAGGCCCCAGCGGTGCCCGTCCACACCGAGGCCGACCAGATCCACCCCGCGCAGCTGGACTCCGGCGTCGATGGTGCGCTGCTGCGGGATGTAGCCGATGTCGGCGTTGCCCGCCCTGGCCGGCTTGCCGACCACCTCGGCGGTCCCCTCGGTCAGCTGGAGCTGGCCGAGCAGCACCTTGAGCAACGAGGTCTTGCCCGAGCCGTTCGGGCCGAGCACCGCGACGAATTCGCCGGGCCGGATGTCCAGGTCGAGGCCGTCCCACAGGGTGCGCTCGCCGAAGGACAGCCGCGCCGCGCGCAGCCGGACCGCGGGCACGGCGGACTCGCGCCGCGCGTCCGGGGTGACGGCGGCGGGTGCGGCGGCGTCGGGCGGCGTGGCCCGTTCGATCGGCTCGGTCAGCGCTGCTCCCTGGGGGCGAAGTGGACGGGTCCGGGGCATGTCTCAGGCGAGTGCGGTGGCGAGTGCCTCGGCGTTGCGGGTCTGCCACTGAATGTAATCCAGGCCTTCGGGCAGGGTTTCGGTCACCTCGACCACCGCGATGCCCGCGGTGTCGGCGAGGGCGCGGATGTCCTTGGTGATCTTGTCCTCGGTCTGCACGTTGTAGATCAGCGCGCGCACCTGCTTGGTGGTGATCAGGTCGCGCACCGCGGCGACGGCGGCCGGCGAGGGATCGGTGCCCTGCTCGATGGCCTCCTGGAACTCGTGCGGCGTGCGGTCGTCGGCCTTGGCGGCCAGCACCAGGTACTGCGCCAGCGGCTCGGTCTGCACCACCGGCTCGTTCGGGTGCTCGGCGGCGATCCGGTCGACGACGGCGTCGATTCCGGCCAGGCGCGCGGTGAAGGCGGCGGCCCGGTCGGCGTAGGCCTGCCGGTGGTCGGGGTCCAGTTCGCCCAGCGAATCGGCGATCCGCTCGGCCACCTCGCCCGCGACGTGGGTGTCGTACCAGACGTGCTCGTTGTCGTGCTCGTGCGCGTCGTGCTCGTGGTTGCCGTGGTCGTGGCCGTCGGCCGGGGCGGCCTGGGCGTCGCCCTCGGCGCCGTGGTCGTGACCGTGCTCGTCCGCGCCGCCGCCGCCCGCGATCTCGACGGCGTTCACGGTGCGCTTGTTCTTGCCACCGATGGCCTTGTCGATGAACTCGTCGTAGTGCCCGCCGTTGTAGACGATCAGGTCGGCGTCGGACAGTTCGGCCGCCTGGACGGCGGTCACCTCGTAGGAGTGCGGGTCGGCGGCGGGGTCGGAGATCAGCGAACTCACCTCGGCATCGGGCCCGGCCACGGCCGCGGCGATGTCACCCCAGACGTTGGTGGAGGCCACCACGGTGATCCGGTCGCCGCCGTCGGAGCCGCCGGAGCAGGCCGTCGCGGCGGCGATGGTGACCGCGCCAAGGGCGATGCCGGCGAACCGGGTGATTCTGTTCCTCACGACGGGACTCCACACTACTTGAAACGGAAACGATTTCCATTAAAGAGTAGCGCACCTGTGCGATATCACCGGCCTCGGCCGGCGATGTTGTGGCCGGTGACACGACGACGGCCCCGCGGTCGGTCGCGGGGCCGTCGCCGGGATCGGGTCAGACCAGCACCTGCACCGGCTGGGAGAGCAGCTGGGCGCAGCGCAGCAGGCCCAGGTGGCTGTAGGCCTGCGGGTGGTTGCCCAGCGAGCGCTCGGCCACCGGGTCGTACTCCTCGCTGAGCAGGCCGGTCGGGCCCGCCACGTCGACCAGCTGGGCGAACAGCGCCTCGGCGTCGGAGCGCTTGCCGATCAGCAGGTACGCCTCGACCAGCCAGGCCGCGCACAGGTGGAAGCCGCCCTCGCCGCCGGGCAGGCCGTCGTCGTGGTGGTAGCGGTACACCGTCGAGCCACTGCGCAACTCGGCCTCGGTGGCCACCACGGTGGCCGCGAAGCGCGGGTCGGACGGGTCGATCAGCCCGCTCAGGCCGATGTGCAGGGTGGCCGCGTCCAGATCGGTGCCGTCGTAGGCGGCGGTGAACGACTGGACCTCGTCGTTCCAGCCCTTGGACTTGACCTCCTCGGCGATGGTCTCGCGCAGGCTCACCCACTCCGGGTCCACCGGCCGGTCGAACTTCTGCGCCAGCGTCAGCGCGCGGTCGACCGTCAGCCAGCCCATCACCTTGGAGTACACGTGGTGACGGGGGTTCCCGCGGATCTCCCAGATGCCGTGGTCGGGCTCGGTCCAGCGGCGCTGCACCGCGGCCACCATGGCGTGCACCAGTTCCCAATCGGCATCCGGCAGTGCCTTGGCGGGCTCGGTGATGCCCTTGCGCTCGCGCGCGTGCGCCAGCGTCGAGATCAGGTCGACGATCGGGCCGAAGACGTCCAGCTGCACCTGCATGTTCGCCGCGTTGCCGACGCGCACCGGCCGCGAGCCCGCGTATCCGGGCAGCTGGTCGATCACGGCCTCGGGCGGCAGCGTCTCGCCGTAGATGGTGTAGAGCGGGTGCAGGCGCTCGGGGCCGGGCAGCGTCTCCAGCACCCGGTGCACCCAGCCGAGGAACTGCTCGGCCTCGGTCAGCGAACCCAGGGTGACCAGCGACTGCGCGGTCAGCGCCGCGTCGCGCAGCCAGCAGTAGCGGTAGTCCCAGTTGCGCACGCCGCCGATGTCCTCGGGCAGCGAGGTGGTGGCCGCCGCGAGGATCGAGCCGGACGGCGCGTGCACCAGCCCGCGCAGCGTCAGCGCCGAACGCTTCATCAGGTCCGGCTTGAGCGGCGGCAGCTCCAGCGAGTTCGCCCACTCCCGCCAGTACCGCTCGGCCTCGCGCCTGCGCTCGGTCTCGCTGGCCGATGCGGGGTCCAGATCGTGTGTGCCACAGCGCAGTTCGAGCACCACCGGGCCCTGCGCCGGGTCGACGACGGCGGTGGCGACGTCGTGCACGCCGTCGTTGTCGATGCGCCACTGCACGCCGGGGGAACGCAGCACCATCGGGTCGTTGGTGCCGAGCACCTTGAGCCCGTCCCGGTCGGCCTCGAGGCTCACCGGCACCTGGCCGAACTCCGGCCGGGGCGCGAAGGTGACCACGGCCCTGGCGTGACCGCTGATCACCCGGGTCAGGTCGGTGCGGGTGGGGGCCACGTCGTGCGGCAGGTAGTCGGTGACCTGCAAACTGGCCCAACGCGTTTCGACGGTCATGGTGCCGTCCACGTAGCGCTGCGACAGCGGCAGGCCGGGCCGTTCCGGCGCGACGCTGAAGTGCCCGGCCTGCGGCCCGCCCAGCAGATGGGCGAACACCGCGGCCGAGTCCGGTTCGGGGTGGCAGAACCAGGTGACGGTGGCGTCGGGGGTGAGCAGCGCCACCGAGCGCGGGCTGGCCAGCATGGTCAGCCGCTCGATGCGCGGCGCGCTCGCACCGGCCAGCCAGGTGCGGCGTTCCTCGAGCAGGAAGGCCAGCGCGCAGGCGACGGCCTCGGTGCTGTCCACCCGGTACTTGGCCAGGCTCTCGCCCTCGCCCACCTTGATGCCGACATCCGGGCCCGACAGCACGCGGAACGCCTTCTCGTCGGTCACGTCGTCGCCGAAGAACACCGCCGCCGTCGCGCCCTCCTGGTGGCGGATGGTGTCCAGGGCGGTGCCCTTGTCGGTCTGGATGACGGCCAGTTCGATGACCGCCTTGCCCTCGGTGACCTGCACCCCGACCCAGCGCGCCGGACCCTGGCGGACCGATTCCAGCGCCCGGCGCCCGATCTCGGGGGCGGCGTTGCGCACGTGCAGCGCGACACTGGCCGGCTTGGTCTCCACCGAGGCGCCGGGGTTGTCGTCGGCGATCTGGGTCAGCGCGGCCTGGACCTCGTGCAGCAACTGCTTGGCGTCGTTGTCGATGGCGTGCACGAAGCCGACGTCGAACTCCGAGCCGTGGCTGCCGATCAGCTGGACCTCGACGGGCAGGCGCGAGAGTGCCGCCAGATCACGCAGGGCGCGGCCGGAGATCACGGCCGCGGTGGTGCCGGTCAGCCCGGCGAGGGCGCGTAGCGCGCTCACCGACTCCCGGTGGGGATACGCCTTGGACGGATCGGAGACGATGGGCGCGAGCGTCCCGTCGTAGTCCGATGCGACCAGCAGCCGTGGCTCGCGCGCGACCGTCGACAGTGCACGGCGAAGTTCTTGTGGCAGATCCTGTGCGCTCACGCATCCAACCTAGTGATCGGAGGGGATGATTCAGGGGCGGCCAAAACAATACTGTGTTGAATTTGCCGCACCGCAGCGCGCCGGTCGGCGTGCGGACGATCGCGAGCCCACATCGCGGATTCGGCTGGTCGCCGCACGGATAACCGACGGGTAACCCCCTCGACGGCACCGCGGCATGACTACCACGGTAACCCGCTCACGGGCACTGTGCGCACCGGGGAAGCGAGGCGCCGATCACGCCCCGCCGCCTCACTCCTTGTCGCCGAGCAGCAGATCGACGGTCAGTTCCAGCCGGTCGCTCACGTCGGTGGCCGAGGCGCGGCGGGTGAGCCAGGCCACCAGATTCGACAGCCACACGTCGCTGATGACGCGGGCGATGGCGAGCTGGCGCTCATCCGGCTCGCCGTCGTTCATCGCCCGGGCGAAGACCCGGTCCATCACCTTGCCGACCCGGTCCACCTCGGCGGCCGCGGAGGCGTCGGCGAACATGAACGCCCGGGTCATCGCCTCGGTGAGCAGCGGGTCGCGCTGCATCATCCGGGTGATCTGGGTGAGCAGCAGGTGCATGCGCTCGCGCGGCGTGGAGCCCGCCAGCGGCTTGCGTTTGCTCTCGAACTGCTCGAACTCCCTGGCCAGCGCGGACACCAGCAGATGCACCTTGGACGGGAAGTACCGGTAGAGGGTTCCCACGGCCACGTCGGCCCGCTCGGCCACCGCGCGCATCTGCACCGCGTCGTACCCGCCCTTGGACGCCAGCGCGAGGGTGGCGTCGAGGATGCGCTTGCGGCGCTCCCGCTGCGCCGCCGAGCTCAGCTCGTCCTCGCTCAGGGTGGTGACTGTCGCGGGGCGCGCGGCGGCGGGCTGCGATCGGGACGGACTGGCCATCGATGAGAGTCCTTTCCGGAAACGTCGTTTCGTCTGCCTGGCTGCGCGGTCGAGGAGAGGACGGCGTTGTCTTGACTTCCGCCCGGCAGGGATATTAGAACATGTTCTAGGTGTGGGAGTCACGCCGGGAAAGGCGGTATGGAGTGTGACCATCGCCACCACTGACGAGCATAAAGCCGTTCAGGAGTCGATGCGGGGCTGGGCCGGATCGGTCCGCCCGATTGCAACAATGCGAGCCGAACCCGAGGGATTCTGGCGTGGGTACTGGCCCGCGCTGGCCGACCTCGGCGTCTTCCGCGTCGCGGTCGCCGAGGAGGCGGGTGGCGCGGGCGCGACGGTCGCCGACCTGGCCGTGCTCCTGGAACAGGCTGCGCACGATCTCGTCGGCGGACCGGTGCTGACCACGGCGTTGGCCAACCTCGTCACCTCCGGTGCGCTCGCCGAGGATCTGCCCTGCGGCGTCGCGCTCGATACCCTCGATACTCTCGACAGCGTTGCCGAGACGGGCTTTTCGCCCGAATCGGCACAGAGCTTACCCGCGCTCGCCGAGACCGGGTCACTCAGCGGTAGCTGGCCCCTCGTGCTGGGCGCCGCGCCGGGCACCGCGGTGTTGCTGCCGGTGCGCTCGGCCGACGGCCCGCGCTGGTGCCTGCTGCCGCCGGACGCGCCGGGCCTGCGGGTGGAACCGCTGCGGCCCACCGATCCGAGCACGCCGCTGGCCGCCGTGCACTGCGCGGAGACGCCGGTCACCGCCGGGCAGGTGTTCACCGCACCGCACCGGGTCGAGGACCTGCTGGTGGTGCTGGCCGCCGCGGAACTGGCCGGGCTGGCCGGCTGGTGCCTCGAGACCGCGGTCGACTACGCCAAGGTGCGCGAGCAGTTCGGCCGCAAGATCGGCTCCTTCCAGGCGGTCAAGCACATCTGCGCGTGGATGCTGTGCCGCACCGAGCTGATCCGCGCCGTCGCGCTGGACGCCGCGGCCGCGGTCGACGAGGGCGGCGCCGAGCTGCCGATCGCCGCGGCCATCGCGGCCGCCATCGCCCTGGACGCGGCGGTGGAGACCGCCAAGGACTGCATCCAGGTGCTCGGCGGCATCGGCTTCACCTGGGAACACGACGCACACTTCTACCTGCGCCGGGCCACCGCGCTGCGGCAGCTGCTCGGCGGGTCGGCGCGCTGGCGCGCCCGGGTCACCGAACTCACCCGCGCCGGGCATCGCCGCACCACCGGTGCCGATCGGGTGCTCGCCGCCGACGGCGTGCAGGTCGACGGCGCCGCCACGACCGGCCTGGCCCGTGAGGTCGCCGCGATCGCCGCGCTGCCCGCCGAACAACAGCGCGCCGCGCTGGTCGACGCGGGCCTGGTGATGCCGCACTGGCCGCCGCCCTACGGCCGCGGCGCCGATCCGATGACCGGCCTGATGATCTCCGAGGAACTGCGCCGTGCCGGCCTGGCCGCCCCGGATCTCGCGATCGGCGGCTGGGCGATCCCGACCCTGCTGCAACACGGCACCCAGGAGCAGATCGACCGCTTCGCCTGGCCGACGCTGCACGGTGAGGTGGTGTGGTGCCAGCTGTTCAGCGAGCCCGAGGCGGGATCCGACCTGGCGGCGCTGCGCACCACCGCGACCCGGGTCGACGGTGGCTGGCGGCTGCGCGGACAGAAGGTGTGGACCTCGCTCGGCGACCGCGCGAACTGGGCGATCTGCCTGGCCCGCACCGACGCCGAGGCGCCCAAGCACCGCGGCATCAGCTACTTCCTGGTCGACATGAAGAGTCCCGGCCTCGAGGTTCGTCCGCTGGTGCAGATCACCGGGGAGGCGCGCTTCAGCGAAGTCTTCCTCGACGACGTCTTCGTGCCCGACGACTGCCTGGTCGGCGCGCTGAACAACGGCTGGAAGATCGCCCGCTCCACCCTCTCCGCGGAACGGATCGCCATGGGCGGCAACGGGATCGGGCCCGCCCTCGAGGAGTTGATCGCCAAGCTGCCCGCCACCGGGCCCGGCGCGGAGCTGATCGCCGACCGGCTCGGCGGATTCGTCGCCGATGCGATCGGCGGGTTGCTGCTCGAACAGCGCGCCGCGCTGACCGTGCTGGCCGGTGGCGACGCGGGCGCGCAGAGCAGCGTGCGCAAACTCGTCGGGGTGCGGCATCGGCAGGCGGTGGCCGAGTTCGCCGTGGAGGTCGCCGGGCCGCTCGGTGCGCAGGAGACCGCCGAGGTCACCGAGTTCCTGCTCACCCGGTGCCTGTCCATCGCCGGCGGCACCGAGCAGATCCTGCTCACCGTCGCCGCCGAGCGGATCCTCGGGCTGCCCCGCGACGCGGACAGCTGATCGAAAGCCAACTGGGAGAACACCGTGGATTTCACCAGGGACGAGGGCCAGGACGCCGTCGCCGAGGTCGTCGTCGGATTGCTCGAGCGCGAGCCCGCCCGCGACATGGGGCTGTGGCCGAGCCTCGTCGAGACCGGCCTGCTGGGGCTGGCGCTGCCGGAGCGCTTCGGCGGTGACGGGATGGGGCAGGCGGAGATCTCCGTGCTGCTCACCGAACTCGCCACCGATGCCGTCGCCGTGCCCGCCCTGCCGACGCTCGGATTCGGGTTGCTGCCGCTGCTACCGGTGCTGCCGGACGCGGTCGCCGAAGTGGTCTACCCGGAAGTCGGCAAGGGCGCGGTGCTCACCGCCGCGCTGAGCGAGCCCGGCCGCCCGTTCACCACCTCGCCGAAGACCACCGCGGTCGCCGACGGCGCCGTGGTGCGGGTCAGCGGGCACAAGATCGCCGTGCCCTACGCCGAGGAGGCCCGCTGGCTGCTGATCCCGACCGACGCCGGTATCGCCCTCGTCGACGGCGACGCCGAGGGGCTGACCCGCACCGCCTCGCCCGCCTCCGGTGGTCTGCCGGAATGCACGGTACGGCTGGCGGATGTGGCGATCCCGGCGGAGCGGCTGCTGCCCGGCGACCTGGCCGACCTGCACCGCTACGCGGTGTCGGCGATCGGGTCGGTGGCCGACGGGCTGCTGAAGGGTGCGCTCACGCTCACCGCCGAGCACCTGCGCACCCGCCGCCAGTTCGGCAGGCCGTTGGCGGAGTTCCAGGCGGTGGCCCAGGAGGTCGCCGATCTGTATGTCGTCTCCCGCACCCTGCACGCGGTCGCGGTCTCCGCGAGCTGGGCGCTCGCGCAGGAGGAGGGCGACGCGGACCACCGCGCGCGCGTCGACGACGACCTCGACGTGCTCGCCTACACGGTGGCCGCGGAATTGCCCGCGGCCATGCAGAAGTGTCATCACCTGCACGGCGGCCTCGGCGTCGATATCACCCATCCGATGCACCGCTACTACTCACAGGCCAAGGACCTCGCCCGCTGGCTCGGCGGCGAATCGCTGCGCCTGGATCGTCTAGGAGCAAGATGTTCATCGATCTGACCGCCGAGCAGCGCGCGCTGCGCGACGAATTGCGTTCCTACTTCGCGGGTCTGGTGACCCCGGAGGAAGAAGCCGAGATGGCGGTCAACCGCCACGGCGACGCCTACCGCGCCGTGGTGCGCCGGATGGGCCGCGACGGCTGGCTGGGTGTCGGCTGGCCGAAGGAGTTCGGCGGGCAGGGCTTCGGCCCGGTCGAACAGCAGATCTTCTACAACGAGGCGGTGCGCGCCGACGTGCCGCTGCCGCTGGTGACACTGCTGACCGTCGGACCGACGTTGCAGGTGTACGGCACCGAGGAACAGAAGCAGAAGTTCCTGCCCGCCATCCTCACCGGCGACATCCACTTCGCCATCGGCTACTCCGAACCCGAGGCGGGCACCGACCTGGCGGCGCTGCGCACCAGCGCCGTGCGCGACGCCTCCGGCGACTGGATCGTCAACGGGCAGAAGATCTTCACCACCGGCGCACACGAAGCCGACTACATCTGGCTGGCCTGCCGCACCGGCACCGTGGAATCGCGCCACCGCGGCATCACCATCCTGATCGTCGACACCAAGGATCCCGGCTACAGCTGGACGCCGATCATCACCTGCGACGGCGCGCACCACACCAACGCCACCTACTTCGACAACGTCCGGGTACCGGCGAACATGCTGGTGGGCGAGGAGAACCGGGGCTGGCAGCTGATCACCACCCAGCTCAACCACGAGCGTGTCGGCCTCGGCCCCTCGGGCAAGATCGAGCAGCTCTACGACCGCGTGCGCGAGTGGGCCGCCGCCCAGGGCGTGCTCGCCGAGCCGGACGTGCGCCGCACGCTGGGCCGGGTGCACGCGATGGTGCGGCTCAACGAACTGCTGAACTGGCAGGTCGCCGGAACCGCGGAGCGCGCGGACGCCGACCAGTCACAGGTCATCGCCGACGCCTCGGCCACCAAGGTGTTCTCCACCGAGAAGTTGCAGGAGGCGGGCCGGCTGGTGGAGGAGATCGTGGGCCGCTACGGCGACCCCGCCGAACCGGCCACCGCGGAACTGCTGGGCTGGCTGGACCGGCGCACCAAGCAGAACCTGGTGGTGACCTTCGGCGGCGGCGTCAACGAGATCATGCGCGAACTCGTCGCCACCGCCGGGCTGAAGCTGCCGCGCGTGCCGCGCTGACCCGGCGTATCCGACCCCCCTACCGACAGAGAAGGAGCCGCGCGTGCCGGACACGACGACGCCGGAGGCCATCGTCGCCGCCGCGGAGCAGATCATCGCGGCGGGCGAGTGCGCACCGCGCCTCGCGCGCGACCCGGTCAACCAGCCGATGATCAACAACTGGGTGGAGGCCATCGGCGACACCAACCCGATCTACGTCGACGAGGCCGCCGCCCGCGCCGCCGGCCACCCCGGCATCGTCGCCCCGCCCGCGATGGCGCAGGTCTGGACGATGTTCGGGCTGGGCGGCGTCCGCCCGCCCGACGATCCGATGGCGCAGACCAACGACCTGCTCGACGCCGCGGGCTACACCTCGGTGGTGGGTACCAACTGCGAGCAGATCTACCACCGCTACCTGGTACCCGGCGAACAGGTCACCGTGACCAGCAGGCTGGACAGCATCTCCGGCCCCAAGCGGACCGGACTGGGGGAGGGGTGGTTCGTCACCTTCCGCACCCTCTGGTACGTCGGCGACGAACTCGTCACCGAGATGCTGTTCCGCATCCTGAAGTTCGCACCGCGACCCGCCGCCGAGCAGCCCGCGGGCGAGCGGGTCAAACCGCTGGTCTCCCACGACACCGAATTCTTCTGGGCAGGCACGAAACTCGGCGAGTTGCGGATCCAGCGCCTACCCGACGGCACGCTGCGGCATCCGCCGATCCCGGCGGTGTGGAAGGACAAATCCGAACAGACCGACTACGTGGTCGCCAGCGGCCGCGGCACCGTGTTCAGCTACGTGGTGCACCACGCGCCGAAGGTGCCCGGACGGCAGCTGCCGTTCGTGGTCGCCCTGGTGGAACTGGAGGAAGGGGTGCGCATGCTGGGCGAACTGCGCGGCATCGACCCCGGTGAGGTGCGCGTCGGCCTGCCGGTCGAGGTGGCCTTCGAACAACTCGACGACGACGCCACGCTGCCCTACTGGAAGGTGACGGCATGACCGAGACGACCGACGCACCGCCGATCCCGGCGCGGATCGAGGTGGGCACGACGCTGCCCGAACTGGTCATCCACGCCGATCCGACCTTCGTGATCAGCACCGCGATCGCCACCCGCGATTTCCAGGACGTGCACCACGATCGCGACAAGGCGGTCGCGCGGGGCTCGAAGGACATCTTCGTCAACATCCTCACCGACACCGGCCTGGTGCAGCGCTTCGTCACCGACTGGGCGGGTCCCCGCGCGGTCGTCAAGTCCATCGCGCTGCGCCTGGGCGTGCCGCTGTACGCCGGGGACACGCTCACCCTGACCGGCACCGTCACCGAGGTGTCGGACACCGACGTCACCATCGCCGTCGTCGGCCGCGACAGTCTCGGCGACCACATCACGGCGACCGCCGTCATCGGCTTCACCGGAGGCAGTCTTGACCAGTAAATCGCCGGCCGACCGTTCCCCCCTGAGCGGCCGCGCCGCCATCGTCGGGATCGGCGCCACCGACTTCTCCAAGGAGTCCGGGCGCAGCGAATTGCGGCTGGCCGCCGAGGCCGTGCACGCGGCGCTGGCCGACGCCGGGCTCACCGCGGCCGATGTGGACGGGCTCACCACGTTCACGATGGACAACAACACCCAGGCCGCCGTCGCCCGCGCGACCGGCATCCCGCAGCTCACCTTCTTCAGCCACATCGGCTACGGCGGCGGCGCTGCCTGCGCGACCGTGCAGCAGGCCGCGATGGCGGTGGCCACCGGGGTGGCCGAGGTGGTGGTGGCCTACCGGGCGTTCAACGAGCGGTCGGTCTCGCGGTTCGGGCAGTTCTCCACCGCGCTGGCCACCGCGCCCACCTCCTCCGGCATCGACGCGGGCTGGTCCTACCCGCACGGCCTCGGCACGCCCGCCGCGCAGGTCGCCATGGTGGCCCGCCGCTACATGCACGTCTACGGCGCCACCAGCGAGGATTTCGGCCGGGTCGCGGTGGCCGACCGCAAGCACGCCGCGGTCAACCCGGACGCGTTCTTCTACGGCAAGCCGATCACCCTCGAGGACCACCAGCGCTCCCGCTGGATCGCCGAGCCGCTGCATCTGCTCGACTGCTGCCAGGAATCCGACGGCGGGGTGGCCATCGTGGTCACCAGCGTGGAACGGGCCCGCGACCTGCCGCAGAAGCCCGCGGTGATCGTCGGTGCCGCCCAGGGTTCCGGGGCGGACCAGTACGTGATGACCAGCTACTACCGCGACGCCATGACCGGCCTGCCGGAGATGGGCCTGGTCGGGCAGCAGCTGTGGGCGCAGAGCGGGCTCGGCCCGCAGGACATGCAGGCCGCGATCCTCTACGACCACTTCACCCCGTTCGTGCTCATGCAGCTCGAGGAACTCGGGTTCTGCGGGCGCGGCGAGGCCAGGGACTTCATCGCCGACGGCGCCATCGAGCACGGTGGCAGGCTGCCGCTGAACACGCACGGCGGACAGCTCGGCGAGGCCTACATCCACGGCATGAACGGCATTACCGAGGCGGTGCGGCAGATCCGCGGCACGTCGGTGAACCAGGTCGAGGGACTGGCGAACATCGTGGTCACCGCGGGCACCGGCGTGCCGACCTCGGGGCTGGTGCTCAGCGCGGCCTGAGTCGCCCGCGCTACCGTGGCGGCGGTCCCCGCGCGAAGGAGTCCGATGACCGTCCGCCACTTCGTCGATGTGCACGTGCTGCTGGTGCGCGACGGTTCGCTGCTGCTGAGCCGCCGCCGGAGCGCGGACCGCTTCGACGGGCGCTGGCATCTGCCCGCGGGCAAGCTGGAGGCGGGCGAACCCGCCCGCGCCGGCGCCGCGCGGGAGGCGCGCGAGGAGGTGGGCGTCCGGATCGATCCGGCCGACCTGCGGCTCGTGCACACCGCGCACGTCGTGGACGTGGGCCTGGAACCGCGACTCGGGTTGTTCTTCCTGGCCGAACGATGGACGGGCGAGCCGGTCAATCGGGAGCCGGACAAGTGCTACGAGCTGCGCTGGTTCGCGCTCGACGCGCTGCCCGCGGACGTGATCGACTATCCCGCGGCCGGTGTCCGGGCACTGCGTTCCGGCCGGCCGTACTCCGAGATCGGCTGGGCGGCAGTACCTCCGGGGGAGCCCTAGCGGCCACGCACCCCGCGCAGGTAGGCCGTCACCAGGCCGGTGAGCTGTGCGCGGCTCTCCGCTGTGCCCGCCACCAGGGCGCGCCGGTGGCCCGCGAACCGGTCGAACACCGCGCCCTCTAGAACGGCGACGAAGTCGAGCGCGGCCCGATGAGGATCTCCGATTCCCCAGGCGGCGAACAGCTCTCGGACCCGCTCCACCGCGAACAGCCCGGCGGCCAGCCGCTCGCGCAGTTCGGTATCCGCGCCGAGCTCGAGGATCAGGGCGTGCCGGACGAGCAGCTGCGCGCGGCGGGCGGCCAGCAGGTCGTCGAGCCAGTTCCCGATGCCGTCGGCCACCGCGTCGACGTCGTCCGAGGCAGCGAGTCCGGCCTCCCGGAAATCCGCGCGCGAGCGTTCGGCGATGTGGTCGACCACCGCGGCCAGCAGCGCCCGCCTGGTGCGGAAGTAGTACGACGCCGATCCGGCGGGCAGTGCCAGCGCGCGGTCGAGCGCGCGGTGGGTGAGCGCCCGGATGCCTGCGTCGGCGATCAGGTCGACGGCCGTCGCCACGATCTGTGTGCGCCGGTCGTCTGTGGACATCGTCACCTCCGCTGGTCGTCTCGCGCGTCCCCCTCTACAACTGTAGAGGGGGACGGCGGTGACGACAGGAGGGAGTCGCGGTGAGCGGGATCGTGGAACTCGATGCCGGGCAGCGCGCGGCGGCGGACCGGCTGGCCGCGCTGCTCGACGGCGGTCGGCCCCGCCGTCGCGCCCGGGGCGTCTACCTGCACGGGCGCCCCGGCCGTGGCAAGACCATGCTGATGGACCACCTCCTCGCCGCCGCGACCCGCACCCGCACGCGCCGGTGGCATTTCCACGAGTTCTTCGCGCTGCTGCACCGCGCCCGGCAGGACACCGGGTCCGTCGACGGCGCACTGACCGCGTTGATCGGGGATGCCGAACTGGTGTGCTTCGACGAATTCCACGCCGACGACATCGGCGACGCCATGCTGGTGGCCCGGCTGCTCGACGCGCTGTTCGCCCGCCGCGTCCCGCTGGTCGTCACCTCGAACCAGCGTCCGGAGCAGCTGCTGCCCAATCCGCTGTTCCACGACCGCTTCCTGCCCGTCATCGCGGCCATCCGCGCGCACCTGGACGTGGTGGCCGTGGACGGTCCACTGGATTACCGCAGGCACGGCTCCGGCCGGACCGTAGCCGGATTCGCGGCCGGCCGGTACCTGCTGGGTGGCCCGCCCTGTGCGGCGACGACCGCGGTGCGGATCGGTGCGCACACCGTGCCGGTGCACGCGGCCACCGCGGGCACCCTGGTGGCGTCGTTCACCGACCTGTGCGGCAGCGCGGTGTCGGCCGCGGACTACGTGGCGCTCGCCGCCCGGTTCGAGCGCTGGGTGATCGGCGCCGTCCCGCTGCTGCGCACCGTGCACGCGGACCTGGTGACCCGCTGGATCACCCTGATCGACGTGCTCTACGACGCCGACCGGCCGGTCATCGTCCATGCCGCCGCGCCGCCGGCCGCGCTGGCGGCGGGGATGCCCGCCGGTAGCGACCTCGACCGGACGGTCAGCAGACTCTATGAGATTTCACAGCCGGCGGCCCGCGGGGCTGTGTGATCATCACCCCGCCGTCGACCTGCGGCGACGCCGCGCATCCTGGGGCGCTCGAACTCTGCGATTCGGTCCCGGGCGGACCGTCCGGCATGTAACTATGTGGCTGTTTCGAGCAGTTCTCAGGTTTGGTGGTAATGCTGGTGGCTCGGGCGAGTGCGCCGATGACCCGCGTGATCGTGCTGATCATGCTGATCGCGGTCGCCACCGTCGCGTTGCGCGGTCACATCCCCGGCGCTCCCGCCGCCGGACCGGCCGAACCGGGCCCGCCGTCGGCGCTCACCGTCGCCCTGATGCCCGTGCTGCTGACCGTCTCGATCGTGGTGTTGCTGGCGGGCGTGCTCGCCAGCCAGCACCGGCTACCGCTGAGCATGCCCGAGCCCGAGCGCGAACCGGAACCCGTACAGTGGCGGCTGGGCCGCACGGGCCTGCTGGTGCTGGCGGCCCTCACCGCGTTAGCCCTGCTCGTCGCCGCCGCCTCGGCGGTCTTCTTCGTCGTGCTCCCGGCGCAGGCTCCCACCGAGCCCGCCCCGGCCACCGGGAGCGGTGCGCCACCGGAACCCGCACCCACCGGCGCGCCGTCGCCCGGTTCCGGTGCGGCCGAACTCAGCGGCACCGCCCTGACCCTGGCGGTCGTCGCCGCCGTCGCGCTGGTCGCCGTCGCCTGCGCCGGGCTGCTGGCGGTCGCGTTGGCGACCCGGCGCCGGGCACGCGAGACCGTCCTGGTCGAGGCGCCCGCGCCCCCGGCCGAAGTCGGTTCGCTGGCCCGCGCCGCCGAGATGGGCCTGGCCGCGATGAACGCCCCCGGCCAGGACCCGCGCACCGCGATCATCGCCTGCTACGTCGCCATGGAGCGCGGTCTCGCCTCCGGCCGCGCCGCCGCCCCCTTGGCCTCCGACACCCCGATGGAGGTGCTGGCCCGCGCCTTCGAACGCGGCGCCCTGCACGACACCTCCGCCCGCGAGCTGGTGGCATTGTTCGAGGAGGCGCGGTTCAGCCCGCACGCCATGCTCGAATGGCAGCGCATGCGCGCCGAGCAACTGCTGCGCGTCGTGCTCGCCGACCTGCAGGGCGAGATGCCGCAGGAGGAGACGGTATGACCAGGACCGCCGTCGCGGTCACCGCGATCGGCGCGGTACTGCTGCTGGAGGCGATCGCCGCGGCCCGGCTGCGCGAGGCGCTGCTGCCGCTGGCCGCCGTGCCCGTCGCGATCGCGCTGGTGCTGCTGCTGGCGTCGCTGCGGGAGCGCACCGCGCGCGCCGCCGACGACCGCGCCGACGAGATCGACAACGGCCCGGTGGAGATGCTGCGGCGCTGGGAGGCCAGGGCGCAGATGCTCGCCGACCGCGCCGACGGCACCCGCGCCGACTGGGACCGGCATCTGCGGCCCCTGTTGGCCAAGGAATTCGAGCTGTCCGCCGGCATGCGGGTGGCCAAGAACCGCCGCGCGATGGAGGCCGCGGGCCTGCACCAGTTCGGCCCGGAGTTGTGGCGGTGGGTCGACCCGGCGAACTCCGAGCTGCGCGACCAGACGACCCCCGCCCCCGGCCGGGCCGCGCTGGACGAGATCCTGCACCGCCTGCAGAGAATGTGAGACGAGTGCCATGACCATGCCCTTGGACGTGACGGTCCAGCGTGCCGAGGCGGTGCTGCGGGAACTGTCCCGCGTCGTCGTCGGCAAACAGGAAGAGCTGCGGCTGATCATGATCGCCGTGCTCTCCGGCGGCCACGTGCTCATCGAGGACCTGCCCGGCCTCGGCAAGACCCTCATCGCCCGGTCCTTCGCCGCCGCGCTCGGCCTCGAGTTCACCCGCGTGCAGTTCACCCCCGACCTGCTGCCCGCCGACCTGCTCGGTTCCACCATCTACGACATGAACTCCGGCCGGTTCAACTTCCGGCGCGGGCCGGTGTTCACCAACGTGCTGCTGGCCGACGAGGTCAACCGCACCCCGCCCAAGACCCAGGCCGCCCTGCTGGAGGCGATGGCCGAGGGACAGGTCAGCATCGACGGCGAAACCTTCCCGCTGCCACAGCCTTTCATCGTGCTGGCCACCGACAACCCGATCGAGTACGAGGGCACCTACCCGCTGCCGGAAGCGCAGCTCGACCGCTTCGCCGTGCAGCTGCGGCTGGGCTACCTCTCCGAGGCCGACGAGACCCAGATGATTCGGCGCAGGCTCGAGCGCGGTTCGGTGCAGCCGGAGGTCGACCAGGTCGTCGACGCGCACGCGTTGCTGGAGATGCGCCAGTCCGTCGAATACGTCTCCGTGCACCCCGACGTGGTCGGGTACGTGGTGGCCCTGGCCGGGGCCACCCGCGGGCATCCCCAGGTGGAGGTGGGGGCGAGCCCACGCGCCGAACTGGACCTGGTGCAGATGGCCCGTGCCCGTGCCCTGCTGCTCGGCCGCGACTACGTCATCCCGGAAGACGTGAAGGCGCTGGCGATTCCGGCGATGGCGCACCGCATCACGCTGCGCCCGGAGATGTGGGTGCGCCGGGTGCGCGGCGAGGACGTGATCGGCGAACTGCTGCGCAGGCTCCCGGTGCCGCGCGCCACCACGACATGAGACACCGCGACGCCGAGACCACCGTCGAGGCCGAACTGCGCTGGCAGCCCGCCCCGCTGGTCTACATGCTCGCCGGCTGCGCGGCCGTCGCGTTGCTGGCGGCGGTGGTGTTCGCGCGGTGGCAGCCGGTGGTGTTCGCGGCGCCGCTGCTCGGAGTGCTCGCCACCGCGCCGTGGCAGCGTTCGCCCACCCGGATCGAGGTCGACGGCGGCGGCACCCAGCGGTGCTTCGAGACCGAGGAGGTGGTGTGCACGGTCGCCGCCTTCGTCGAATCCGGGCACGCGCTGCTACGCATCACCCCCGAACCGGTGCCGGGGCTCGACGTGACGATCGAGGAGACCAGCGATTCCGGTGCCGCGCCCGCCGGGCTGCGGCTGGCGTTGTCGGCGTCGCGGTGGGGCCGCTATCCGCTGTCGGTGCGGGTGTCGGCACTGAGTCCGGCGGGACTGGCCGTGGCAACCGAGATCCTGCCCGCCGGTGAGCTCTTCGTCTATCCGGTCACCGATCCGCAGCTGATGCGGATGCCGCGCACCGAGCTGCCCGAGCGCCTGGGCACCCACCTGACGCGCAGGCACGGGCCCGGCGTCGAATACGCCGACATCCGCGCCTACACCCCGGGCGACCAGCTGCGCACGGTGAACTGGCCGGTCAGCGCCCGGCGGGGACGGCTGTATGTCACCGAACGGCTGACCAACCGGTCCGCCGACGTGGTGGTGCTGATCGACACCTCGCTCCAGGCGCCCGGCCCCGCCAGCGACGCGCTGGAGCTGTCGGTGCGCGGCGCCGCGCAGGTCGTGCAGTCGACGTTGTCGGCGGGCGACCGCACGGCCGTGGTGTGCCTGGGCGAGCAGCCGCGCTGGCTGCGCCCCGACATCGGCCGCCGCCAGTTCTACCGCATCGTCGACACCGTGCTCGCCGTCGGCGACGAACACATCCCGACCACCGGCACGCTCGCCCCGCACGCCGCGGTGCCGTTGGGCGCGATCGTCGTCGCGTTCTCCACACTGCTCGACACCCAATTCGCGCTGGCACTCATCGATCTGCGCAAGCGCGGGCACGTGGTGGTCGTCGTGGACGTGTTGCGCGGCACGCCTTTCCGCGACGGACTCGATCCGACGCTGGCCAGGATGTGGCATCTCGAGCGCGCCACCATGTATCGGGACATGGCGGCGATCGGCGTGGACATCGTGCCGTGGCCCGAGGACGTGCGGCTGGACCAGGTGATGCGCCTGCTGCCCGAGCACCGCCGTAGTACGAGGGTGCGCCGATGACCCGATTCCTCGCCGCGCTCGCCGGTGCGCTCCTGGTCGCCGCCGTCGCGCTGATCTTCGCCCCCGCCGCGCTGCCCGCGCTGGTCCTGGTGGTGCTGAGCTGGTGGTTCCGGTCCGCCGCGGTGGGCGCGGTGCTGCTCACCGTCGCCGTGCTCGCGCTGGCCGCGGACATCGGCGTGGTCGAAGCCGCCGCCACCGGCCTGGTCGCCACCGCCTACCTGCTCAACGCCGCCACCGTCGCCGCCCCCGCCGGCGTCGTCCCCACCACCCTTCCGTCGGTCCTCGGCGCCGTCGGTTGCACCGCCTGCGCCGCCACCGCCGCCGTCCTCCCGCTCCACCTCGCCTGGCTCCCCGCCCTCGCCCCGGTGGCCGTCATCGCCCTCTACGCCGTCCTCGTCCCCACCCTCACCCCCCGCCCCACCCCGGCCGCCGCGCCGAGCCCCCGCCGGGAATGACGACTACTACGTCACCGAAAGCGAACTCGTCATCGTGGTGGTGGGCGGGCGCTACGCCGAGTAGCCCGCCCACCCGGCGGGGTCCGCTACTGGAAGGTCAGCGTGACGTCGCCGAGGACCGGGGCGTCGTCGCGGTCGGCCACCGTGGCGGCGATCGTCAATTCGCCCGCGCCGCGCCAGATCCGGGCGCGGATGGTCTCGCCGGGGAACAGCACACCGGCGAAGCGGGCCCGGAAACCCGTGACGCGGGTGGCATCGGAGTCGAGCACGGTGTCGGTGGCGGCCTTGCAGACCAGGCCGTAGGTGCACAGGCCGTGCAGGATCGGCGCGGGGAACCCGGCCGCCTTGGCGAACGCCGGGTCCGAGTGCAGCGGATTGCGGTCGCCGAGCATCCGGTACAGCAGGGCCTGCTGCGGCAGGGTGGGAATCGCGACCTCGGCGTCGGGATCGCGGTCGGGCAGTTCGGTTCTGGTGCTCGGCCCGCGTTCACCGCCGAATCCGCCCTCGCCCTTGGCGAAGATCGACGAGCGGGTCGTCCACAGCGGTGCGCCGTCGGAGCCGGTGATGGTGTGCTCCTGCACGATCACCGCGGCCGAACCCTTGTCCCACAGCTCGCTGATCCGGCCGGTGCTGGTCGCCTTGCCCGCCGCCGGAATCGGCCGGTGCACCTGCACCTCCTGGTGGGCGTGCACCACCTTGGCCAGATCGATGTCGATGCCGGGGAAGCTCACCTTCGGTGGCTCGGTCTCGTGCAGGGTCTGCGCCACGGTCGCGAAGGTGGGCAGCACCTGCGGCTCGCGATCGTCGAGGTAGCGCAGTTCGGCCTCGTCGGTCCAGCGGGTCCCCGCGCCCAGCCCCAGGTGGTAGAGCTGCACGTCGGAGGGGGTCCACGCGAACTCGCGGCTCGGCAGCTGCGCGCCGAGGGCGACGGACGGATCGATGGGCATGGGGAAATCTCCTTGTGGATACGTGGGGACGGCCGGACCGTGCCTCCATCCTGAGGGGAGAGCTCCGGTCCGGGAAGACCGGAGCCCATCAGGCGGACAGGTGGTGCACCGCTGACCGCTCAGGCTGTGCCTGTTGTGCCTGAGCGGGGCGGCTTCGTGGTGACGCTGCGCTGCCGCCTTCGCCGCTGACCGCTCAGGCTGTGCCTGATGTGCCTGAGCGGGGCGGCTTCGTGGTGACGCTGCGCTGCCGCCTCCGCCGCTGACCGCTCAGGCTGTGCCCGAAGCGGCTGGGGACTGCTCGTTCTTGCGCGCGAGGATGTCGAGTACCGAGAGGTAGCCGAAGGTGATGGCCGGTCCGATGGTGGCACCGGGCCCGGCGTAGGTGTGGCCCATCACCGGCGTCGAGCAGTTGCCCGAGGCGTACAGGCCGGGGATCGGCGAGCCGTCCTCGCGCAGCACCCGCCCGGACTCGTCGGCCACCAGGCCGCCCTTGGTGCCGAGATCGCCCGGCACGATCTTTGCCGCGTAGAACGGGCCCTGCACCAGCGCGGCCAGGCACGGATTGGGCTTCACCGTCGGGTCGCCGTAGTAGCGGTCGTAGTGGCTGTCGCCGCGGCCGAAGTCCTCGTCCTTGCCGGTCTCGGCGAACTTGTTGAACCGCTCGACGGTCGCGGTCAGATTGCCCACCGGCACGCCGATCAGTTCGGCCAGTTCGGCGAGGGTGTCGGCCTTGACGATGTTCTGATCTTCCATCCAGCGGGACGGGAAGCGCTGTCCGGGCTGGAGTCCGGCGAATATGTAGCGGTTGCGGTAGCGCTGGTCGAACACCAGCCACGCGGGGATGTTCTCCCCGGGCCCTTCACCCTGCCCGTATTCACCGCCGTACATCGCGTGCACGGCCTCGACGTAAGGAGCGGACTCATTCGCGAACCGCTTGCCCTGCGCGTTGACGATGACGCATCCGGGCAGATTCCGTTCCGCCAGCGCGAACCACGGCCGACCGCCCTTGAAGATCGTCGGACCCCACCAGGCATCCTCCATGAAGTCCACGTCGGCGCCGATCTCCATGCCCGCGCGGATGCCGTCGCCGGTGTTGGCCGCCGCGCCCGTCGTCCATTCGGTGGTGATGGGCTGGCGCTGGTATTTCGCGCGCATCTCCGCGTTGTGCTCGAAGCCGCCGCTGCCGAGCACCACCCCGTAGCGCGCCGAGAACACCACCGGCTCGCCGTCGTGCAGCGCCTCCACGCCGGTCACCCGGCCGTCCTCGACCACCAGCTTCGTCATCGGGGTGTTCAGCAGCAGCGGCACGTTCGCATCCATCAGCCCCTTGCGCATGGCGGCGATGATGGCCTGGCCCATGCCGACGATGTGCTTGCCGGTGAACTTGGCCCAGTAGGTGCGCGCTCCGACGCGCATGGCCCGCAGCATGCCCTTCGGGTGGCGGCGGATCAGGTTGAGCCGCACGAAGTCGGCCTGCATGACGACCACGTTCAGCGGCGCCTTGGCGTAGGCGGGCTCGAGCTTGTCCTTCTCCGGTCCGAGCACCTTCAGGTCGAACGGCTTGGGCTCACACGAGCGGCCCTCGCCGCGCCCGCCCGGCGCCTCCGGGTAGTAGTCGGAGTATCCGGGCACCCACTTCATCTGCAGCGGGGTGTGGTCGAGCACGAAATCGAAGGCTTCGGCGCCCCGGTCGATGTAGGTGTCGATCCGTTCCTTGGGCACCACGTCGCCGATGATGCTGTGCAGGTAGGTGCGGGCTTCCTCGCGGTCGTCGGGACGACCGGAGGCGCGCAGCGCCTTGTTCCCGGGAATCCACACGCCACCGCCGGACCGGGCGGTCGAGCCACCGTAGTGCGCCGCTTTCTCGAGGACGACCACGCGCAGGCCGTGGTGCGCGGCGGTGAGGGCGGCGGTCATACCGGCGGCGCCGCTGCCGACCACCACCACGTCGTAGCTGTGTGGGTCCAGAACCGGATCAGTCATGTAGAACACGTTATAGAATGGACGCGCCTTTGGTCTATGTTGAGTGGCAGAAGACCTGCTCGGCGTTCCATCTGCCGAGAAAACTTGTTTCAATTCGGAGTGGAGTGCATGGCCAGTCGAGTGCAGGTGGGCGCGGATGCGGACCTCGCCGCCGATGTCGTCGTCATCGGGTTCGGGGCGGCGGGCGCCTGTGCCGCGCTGGAGGCCACCGCGGCCGGTGCGCAGGTGCTGGTGCTCGAGCGGTTCACCGGCGGCGGCACCTCCGCGCTGTCCGGCGGCATCATCTACGCGGGCGGCGGCACCTCGGTACAGCGGGCGGCGGGCGTCTCCGACACCCCGGAACAGATGCTGGCCTACCTGACCCGCGAGGTCGGTGACGCGGTCGCGCCGGAGACGCTGCGCCGGTTCGTCGAGGAGAGCCCGGCGATGATCGACTGGTTGCAGGGGCACGGTGTGCCGTTCGAGCCCTCGCTGTGCCCGTACAAGACCTCCTACCCGAACGACAAGTACTACCTGTACTACTCCGGCAGCGAGGTCTCCGGCTACGGCCGCGAGGTCGCCGAGCCTGCCCAGCGCGGCCACCGCGTCAAGGGGCGTGGCACCTCCGGCAAGAAGCTGACCGGCCCGCTGGCCGCCTCCGCGGCCCGCCACGGTGTCCGGGTCGAAACACTCACCACCGCAACGCGTCTCATCACCGACGCCGACGGCGCGGTCGTCGGGGTCGAGTGCCGCACGCTGCGCGACGCCCCCGCCGCCGTGCGCGACCGCTACGTCCGGATGGCGAAGGTCGCCGCCAAGCCCGGCATCTACTACCCGCCGCTGCGCAAGAATCTCGAGCGCCGCCTGGAGGCGCTGGACCGCCGCTACGGCACCACCATCCGGGTGCACGCCCGCCGTGGCGTGATCGTCAGCGCGGGCGGCTTCATCGCCAATCGTGAACTCGTGCACCGCTACGGCCCGCAGTACCGGCACGGCCTGGAACTGGGCAGCACCGGCGACGACGGCAGCGGCATCCTGATGGCGCAGGAGGTGGGCGCGGCCACCGACCGGATGGGCAACATCTCCGCGTGGCGGTTCATCCTGCCGCCCAGCGCGTTCACCGGTGCCCTGCTCGTGGACGCCGAGGGCCGCCGGGTGATCGACGAGACCCGCTACGGCGCCGCCGTCGGCCACAAGCTCGTCAACGAACACGACGGGCTGGGCTGGGTGCTCGCCGACGACGAGCGCATGCGGCTCGGCATCGCGCAGATGCGCACCCAACCGGCCTGGTTCCAGCGCGCCCAGTTCGAGGTGATGCGCCGCAAGGCGATCCGCGGCGCGACCCTCGAAGACGCCGCGCGCAAGGCGGGCATCGATCCGGCTGGACTGCGCGCCACCGTCGAGGCGCACAACGCCGCCATCGCCGCGGGCGCGCCGGACCCGGTCGGCAAGCCCGCCGAGTTCTGCGAACCCGTGCGCAGCGGGCCCTACTGGCTGTTGGATGTCGGTATCAAACCGAGCGTCATCAACCCCTGCCCGATGCTCACCCTCGGCGGTGTGGTCGTCGACGAGACCACCGGAGCGGTGCGGTCGACGGCCGGACACGACATCCCCGGATTGTTCGCGGCGGGCCGTACCGCCGTCGGCATCTGCTCGGACTCCTATGTCAGCGGACTGTCCCTGGCCGACTGCGTCTTCTCCGGCCGCCGGGCGGGTCGCAGCGCGGCGGGCGTCCTCGAACAAGCCTCAGCGGAAGGAAATTAGCGTGCTGTCCGACGCGGTACGAACCGAACTCGCCGACGAGCTCTGGCGGGCCGAGACCGAGCGGGTCGCCATCGACCCGCTGGTCGCCAGGCACCCCGACATCGACGTCGTCGACGCCTACGAGATCCAGCTGATCAACATCCGCCGCCGCCTGGACACGGGCGCGCGGGTGGTCGGGCACAAGGTCGGCCTGTCCTCGCTGGCCATGCAGCAGATGATGGGCGTCGACGAGCCCGACTACGGGCACCTGCTGGCCGAGATGGAGGTCTTCGAGGACGTTCCGGTGGAGGCCGGTCGCTACCTGTTCCCGCGGGTGGAGGTCGAGGTCGGCTTCGTGCTCGGCGCCGACCTGCCCGGCGCGGACTGCACCGAAGCCGACGTGCTGGCCGCGACCGTGGCCTACGCACCGGCGATCGAGCTGATCGATTCCCGCATCAAGGACTGGAACATCGGGTTGTGCGACACCATCTCCGACAACGCGTCCTCGGCCGGTTTCGTGCTCGGTCCGCAGCGGGTGGCGCCCGCCGACATCGACATCAAGGCCATCGACGCGGTGCTCACCCGCAACGGTGAGGTGGTCGCCGAGGGGCGCAGCGACGCGGTGCTCGGCGACCCGGTGATCGCGGTCGCGTGGCTGGCCCGCAAGGTCGCCTCGTTCGGGGTGCGGCTGCGCAAGGGCGACATCGTGCTGCCCGGCTCGTGCACCCGCGCCATCGACGCCCGCCCCGGCGACACGTTCCACGCCGAGTTCGCCGGACTCGGTTCCGTCCGTCTGCAATTCACCTAGGAGGCCTGTCGTGTCCAACGGGACCGTCACCGCCGCGATCGTCGGGTCCGGCAACATCAGTACCGATCTGCTCTACAAACTGCTGCGTTCGCAGGCCATCGAGCCGCGCTGGATGATCGGCATCGACCCGGAGAGCGAGGGCTTGAAGCGCGC
This sequence comes from Nocardia sp. FDAARGOS_372, assembly GCF_002554515.1. Taxonomy (NCBI): domain Bacteria; kingdom Bacillati; phylum Actinomycetota; class Actinomycetes; order Mycobacteriales; family Nocardiaceae; genus Nocardia; species Nocardia sp. FDAARGOS_372. Next base: position 5,185,885 of record NZ_PDDW01000001.1, read on the forward strand.
CCGCGGCCTGGGGTTGGAGACCTCGCACGAGGGCGTGGACTGGCTGCTGGCGCAGTCGGAGCTGCCCGACATGATCTTCGAGGCCACCTCGGCCTACGTGCACCGCGCCGCCGCCCCCCGCTACGCCGAGGCGGGCATCCGCGCGGTCGACCTGACCCCGGCCGCCGTCGGCCCTGCGGTGGTGCCGCCGGTGAACCTGGGCGCGAACCTGGACGCCCCCAACGTCAACATGATCACCTGCGGCGGGCAGGCCACCATCCCGATCGTGGCCGCCGTCTCGCGCGTCGTGCCGGTGCCCTACGCCGAGATCGTCGCCTCGGTGTCGTCGGTCTCGGCCGGGCCCGGCACCCGTGCCAACATCGACGAATTCACCAAGACCACCAGCCGGGGCGTGGAGACCATCGGCGGTGCGCAGCGCGGCAAGGCGATCATCATCCTGAACCCGGCCGAGCCGCCGATGATCATGCGCGACACCATCTTCTGCGCGATCCCCGAGGACGCCGACACCGACGCGATCGCCGACTCCATCCATCGGATGGTCGCCGACATCCAGCAGTACGTGCCCGGCTACCGGCTGCTCAACGAGCCGCAGTTCGACGAGCCCTCGGTGGTGTCCGGCGGCTTGGCGAAGGTGTCGGTGTTCGTCGAGGTGGAAGGCGCGGGCGACTTCCTGCCGCCGTACGCGGGCAACCTCGACATCATGACCGCGGCAGCGACCAAGGTCGGCGAGGTCATCGCCGGCCAGATCACCTCGGCCCGGGTGTAAGGAGCGATCAACCATGGCTTATTCCGCAGAACTCGACATCCGCGTCACCGACACCTCGCTGCGTGACGGCTCGCATCACAAGCGCCACCAGTTCACAGCCACCGAGGTGCGCGACATCGTCGCCGCTCTCGACGGCGCGGGCGTGCCCGTCATCGAGGTCACCCACGGCGACGGGCTCGGCGGTTCCTCGTTCAACTACGGGTTCTCCAAGACCCCGGAGCAGGAACTGGTCACCATCGCCGCGCAGACGGCCAAGCAGGCCAAGATCGCGGTGCTGATGCTGCCCGGCGTCGGGGTGAAGGAGGACATCAAGGTCTCCCAGGACAACGGCGCCTCCATCTGCCGCATCGCCACCCACTGCACCGAGGCCGACGTCTCCATCCAGCACTTCGGCCTGGCCCGTGAACTCGGCCTGGAAACGGTCGGCTTCCTGATGATGTCGCACACCCAGCCGCCGGAGGTGCTGGCCAAGCAGGCCCGCATCATGGCCGACGCGGGCTGCCAGTGCGTCTACATCGTCGACTCCGCGGGCGCGCTGGTGCTCGAGCAGGTCTCCGACCGGGTCGCCGCCGTGGTCGCCGAACTCGGCGACGACGCCCAGGTCGGCTTCCACGGCCACGAGAACCTCGACCTCGCGGTCGCCAACTCCATCTACGCCATCCGTGCGGGCGCCACCCAGATCGACGGCAGCGCACGGCGTTTCGGTGCGGGTGCGGGCAACACCCCGGTCGAGGCGCTGGTCGGCGTCTGCGACAAACTCGGCATCAGGACCGGCATCGATTTCTTCGCCATCGCCGACGCGGCCGAAGACGTGGTGCGCCCGGCCATGCCGCAGGAATGCCTGCTCGACCGCCAGGCCCTGATGATGGGCTACGCGGGGGTGTACTCGAGCTTCCTCAAGCACGCCGAACGCCAGGCCGAACGCTACGGGGTCTCCGCCGCGGAAATGCTCGTGCGCGCCGGCCGGCGCAAGCTCGTCGGCGGGCAGGAGGACCAACTCATCGACATCGCACTGGAATTGCAGCGCGAACAGCAGACCGCCACCGTGTGAGCGGATAGGTCGACCGTGCGCCACGACCCGGGTCGTCCGTTGCGGGCGGCCCGGGTCGTCGCATGCGGTTGGCGTCGGCGCCGAACTGCGCACCGTCAGCTACGTCAGCCGCTCGAAGGCGCCCGACCTCGACAACCCCATCCTCGTCCGCACCCTGGCCGCCGACCGCGGCGTCCCCGACGAACTGACCCCCGCCCAGGCCCGCGAGATCTTCGCCACCGTCCGCCTTGTGGAGTAGGCCTACTCGCTGTACGGATCCCGCAGGACGATCGGCGTCCGGGCCAGTTCCATCGCCCGTTCCGGGAAACGCGGCCCGGCGACGTAGTACCTCGCCCTGGTTCGGCCGACCGGCTCGAGAATGCGCATCTTGACCAGGTCGCGCAGGTCGCGTTGGGCCTGTTGCATGTTCAGACCTTCACTCCGCTCGTACCGGGAACGTCGCACGCGACCCGACATCGCCACGTCGTGCAGGGCCGATACCGTCCGAGGATCGAGGCGCTCCTGCGCGGCTGATTCCGCGAGTGCGGTCCACACCCGGCCGGAGATGTCGAATCGTGCGTGGACGGTCTGCGCCCGCTGGTGATACGCCGTGAGATTGAACCTGAGCCAGTCCGATACGTCCTGGTCCGGCTGGTATTCGGGGCCGCGGCGGGCGAGCACCTGGTAATACTCCCACGTGTTGCCCGGTCTACCGAGCCACGCTTCGATCGAGGAGAACTCGGGGGCGAGCACACCTTCCCGCGCGATGAGCAGCGTCTGCAACGACCGAGACATCCGGCCGTTTCCGTCGGCCCAGGGATGGATGCACACGAGGTGCAGGTGCGCCATCGCCGCACGTACCAGCGAGTGCGTCCCGTCGTCGTCCTCGAGCCAGTCGACCAGCTCTGCCATCAGGGCCGGTACGGCGGCGGCGTCGGGGGCGACATAGGCCGCGATGTTCGGGTCGCGAGCGTCGGTGACATACACGGGCCCGCGCCGCCACTGGCCGGCCGGCTTGCGCGTGCTGTGGCGGTGCCCCTGCAGCATCCAGTGCAGTGAGTTGAGCAGTCCCTTGCTGTAGGCGAAGTCGGGGACGTCGTGCAACGTCTGGATGTAGGTCATCATCCGCTCGTAGGCGAGCGTCTCGGCGCGATTCTCCTCCGAGACCTCGACATCTCGTTCGCCCGCCATGAGGTCTTCCACGTCGACGGTCGAGACCTTGAAGCCCTCGATCGAGTTCGACGCGGCTACGGCGTCGGCGGTGAGGAACTTGCGCAATCCTCCTGTCCACGGTGCTGGAGTCCCGCGAAGCTGGTGCTGGAGGTCGTGCCGAATCCGGTCGACGTCGGCCAGCACCTTCTCGTCGCGGGGACTCAAGGGCGGCGTCGGAAACAGCATGACCCGCATTCTAGATGACGTAATGATTCAATCAATCTGATGTCAGGACGCTCGGACGGGCGGCTTCAGGCGCCTCGGGCGGTCGTCTCGGAGTCGGGGCTGGTGCGGCGGGTGCGTTTGCCGCGGGCCACTTCGGTGGCGAGGGCGTCGAGGGGTTGGGTGAACGGGTGCAGGGGGTCGAGCAGGGTGGTGAGCCAGGTGCGGGCGGTGTCCAGGCCGGTGGGGTCGAGGGCGTAGAGGCGGCGGGTGCCCTCGGCGCGCACGGTGACCAACCCGGCGGCGCGCAGCGTTTTCAGGTGCTGGGAGACGCCGGGCTGGGAGATGGCGGCGTGTTGCTGCACCGCCGCGACGAGGGCGCCCGCGGGTTGTTCACCCGCCGCGAGCAGCTCGAGCAGGTGGCGGCGGATCGGGTCGCCGAGTGCCTCGAAGATCTTCGCCGGGGATGCCGCCATCAGGACTCGGCGCCCTCCTCGGGTTCGGTGGTGTAGAAGACGATGGTTTGTTCGGCGGCGGTGTGCGCGGTGGTGGGGTCGTCGCCGTCGGCGATGGCGGCATCGGCCCACGATTCGGCGGCGGTGCGGATGAATGTGATCCCGTCGGGCGTGGTGTGCAGGGTCAGCGCGGCATCGGTGTCCACCGGTTCGCCGGTGCGCACATGCTCGTCGAGCCCCATCAGCGCCAGATCCCAGCCGACACCGACCGCGCCCGGCCCGAACTGTTCCCACATCTGCGGATCGACCGGCGCCTCGTGCACCAGCTCCAGCACGGTCCCGCCGTCGCCGGGGGTGAGCGTCACCCGCAGCCACGACACCTGCGGTCCCATCTCCCAGGTGACGGCGAACTGCCGCGGCTCGTCGCATTCCTCGACGATCCCGCCCGCGTTTCCCTCGAGCTGATAGCGACCGCCGACGCCGAGTTCCCCGGTGATCGGCAGGAACCAGCGCGGCAGCCGCTCGGCGTTGGTGAGCGCGTCCCACAGGTCCGCCTGCTCGGTGGGGTAGCTGCGCCGCGCCACCGCGATCCGGGTCGGCACTCCCGCCCGGCTCCCGGTCCTGACCTCGCGCGTCACCAGCCCGGCCGTGGCGACCGGATCCGTCAACAATGCCATGACGACCTCCTTTGATAAGTTTGAACTTATATTAGCAGGAGGTCGCGGCCACCGGCCGGGCCCCGGTGGACAGCTACAGCCAGGTGTCCAGCGTGGTGGTGGTGAGGAAGTGGTCCAGATCGGCGCGCCAGGGGGCGGGGGTGGTCTTCTCCGGCTCGATGGCGGTGTACTGGCCGCGGTAGAACAGCAGCGGGCGGCCGGAGTCGGTGGATTCCGACAGGGCGAGCACCCGGCCGATGACGATGTAGTGGTCACCGCCGTCGATGACGCTGTCGACCCGGCACTCGACGGTCGCCAGCGCGTCGTCGAGCACGGGCAGGTCCAGTTCCGAGGTGTGCCAGGAGGTGCCTGCGAACTTGTCCTCCTCGCGGGACCCGAACCGGGCACACACCGGTTGCTGCGCCTCGGCCAGGATGTTCACGCAGAAGCGGCCGGACCGCTCGATCGCCGCCCACGAGCGCGACCCCTTGGTGGGGCAGAACAGCACCAGCGGCGGATCCAGGGACAGGGCGGCGAACGACTGGCAGGCGAAGCCCACCGGCGCCGCGTCCGCACCGAAGGTGGTGATGACGGTGATGCCGGTGCAGAACTGCCCGAGCACAGTGCGGAACTGCCGGGGATCGATCACCGGATTGGCGTCGGCGGTCACATTCGTCTCCATCGTTGCTGCCCTGTCCCGTCCCCGGAATCCGCCGGGGCCGCTCGAATCACTGCTGCTCGCGCATGCCCACCGAGAAGTCGTGACCCCACAGGCTCACGGCGGTGGACTCCCGGGCGATCCAGTCGCTGTCGTCGACTTCCAGCCCCTCGCAGCCGAATTCGACGTCGAAGCCGCCCGGGGTCTTCATGTAGAACGAGAGCATCTTGTCGTTGACGTGCCTGCCCAGGGTGGCCGACATCTTGACCTTGCGCCGCAGCGCGCGGTCCAGGCACAGGCCGACGTCGTCGGCGTTCTCCACCTCGATCATCAGGTGCACGATGCCGCTGGGGGTGGGCATGGGCAGGAAGGCCAGCGAGTGGTGGCGCGGGTTGCAGCCGAAGAAGCGCAGCCAGGCCGGTTCGCCGTCGGCGGGCCGGCCGACCATCTGCGGCGGCATCCGCATGGAGTCGCGCAGCCGGAAGCCGAGCACGTCACGGTAGAACTCGAGCGCGGCCTTGTCGTCCTTGGTGCTGAGCACCACGTGCCCGAGGCCCTGTTCCTCGGTGACGAAGCGGTGCCCGTACGGGCTCACCACCCGCCGGTGCTCGAGCGCCACGCCGTGGAACGCCTCGAGCACATTGCCGGAGGGGTCTTCGAAGCTGATCAGCTCGTAGACGCGGCGGTCGGCCTTCTCCGCCTCGGTGCCCTCCTTGTAGGGCACGCCCGCGCGGTCGAGCCGGTCGCGGATGTCCTGCAGCTCCTCGGCGTTGGCGGTCTCCCAGCCGGAGACCAGCAGGCGGTCCGCCTCGCCCGGCACGATCACCAGGCGGGCGGGGAACTCGTCCATGCGCAGGTAGAGCGAGTTCGGATCGCCGCCCTTGCCCTCCACCATGCCGAGCACCTTGAGGCCGTACTCGCGCCAGGCCGCCATATCGGTGGCCTGGATGCGCAGGTAGCCGAGCGATCGGATGCCCATGTCTAACTCTCCTTGCCGGGCCCGGACAGGAAGTCCGTTGCCAGCCGGTTGAATTCGTCGAACTTCTCCAGTTGCGCCCAGTGCCCGCAGCCGCCGAACACGTGCAGCTGCACGCGCGGGATCATCTTGGTGGCGACGATCGCGCCGTCGAGCGGGTTCACCCGGTCCTCGCGACCCCAGATCAGCAGCACCGGCTGGCGCAGCTTGTACGCGTCGCGCCAGAGCATGCCGAGCTCGAAATCCGGGCCGGCGAAGGACTTGCCCATCGCCCGGGTGGCGGCCAGCGCCTCGGGTGTGGCGGCCGAGGCGAAGCGCTCGTCGATCAGCTCGTCGGTGATCAGCTTCTGGTCGAACACCATGATGCGCAGGAACGCCTCCAGGTTCTGCCTGGTGGGCTCGAAGTTGAAGCGGGAGAGCAGCTTCACACCCTCGGTGGGGTCGGGCGCGTAGGCGTTCATGCTCAGCCCGCCGGGGCCCATCAGCACCAGCTTGCCCGCGCGGTCGGGGTAGTCCAGGGCGAACCGCACGGCCGCGCCGCCGCCGAGCGAATTGCCCAGCAGGTGCACCCGTTCGGTGACGCCGAGGGTGTCCAGCAGATCCTTCAGCGCCGCGGCCGAGTGCGAGAAGTACTGCGGATGGTCGACCGGCTTGTCCGACCGCCCGAATCCCGGCTGGTCCACCGCGAGCACATGGAAATTCTGCGCCAGCACCGGGATGTTGCGGGCGAAATTCGACCAGGAGGAGGCGCCGGGGCCGCCGCCGTGCAGCAGCACGATCGTCGGGCCGTTGCCCACACCGGCCTCGTGGTAGTGCAGTTTCAGATCCGGGCGGACCTGGGCGTAGCGGGAGGTCGACTCGTAGGTCAGTTCGGCGGTCGAGGTCATCACACCATCCCGTCGGTGACCGGCAGCCCGAACTCGTGCGTGCCGTACATGACGTAGGCGCGCTCGGGGTCGTTGGCGGCGTGGACCCGGCCGGCGTGCGCGTCGCGCCAGAAGCGCTGCAGCGGTGTGCCGTTGGCGAGCGCGGTGGCGCCGGAGGCCTCGAAGAGCTTGTCGATGGAGGCGATCGCGCGGCCGGTGGCGCGCACCTGGTCGCGGCGGGCCCGCACGCGCAGGTCGAAGGGCACTTCCTTGCCCTCCTTCAGCAGCGCGTACTCCTCGGCCACGTTGCCGGAGAGCTGGCGCCAGGCGGCGTCGATGTCGCTGGAGGCCTCCGCCACCCGCACCTTGGTGAAGGGATCGTCCTTGGCCTTCTCCCCGGCGTAGGCGGCACGGATGCGCTTGCCCTGGTGTTCGACGTGCGCGGCGTAGGCGCCGTAGGCCATGCCGACGATCGGGGCGGAGATGGTGGTGGGGTGGATGGTGCCCCACGGCATCTTGTAGACCGGGTCGGTGTTGCGCTCCAGGCCGGGCGACTTCATCTCGTTCATGGCGCGGAAGCTCAGGAAGCGGTGCCGCGGCACGAACACGTCCTCCACGACCACGGTGTTGGAGCCGGTGCCGCGCAGGCCGACGACGTTCCACACGTCATCGATGCGGTAGTCCGAGCGGGGGATGAGGAAACTGCCGAAATCGACCGGCTTGCCGTCCTTGATCACCGGGCCGCCGACCACGACCCAGGTCGCGTGGTCCGAGCCCGAGGACCAGGCCCACGACCCGGAGACCCGGTAGCCGTCCTCGACCGCGGTGCCCGCGCCCATCGGGGCGTAGGAGGAGGAGATGCGGACCTCGGTGTCCTCACCCCACACGTCTTCCTGGGCCTGCTGGTCGAACAGCGCCAGATGCCAGTTGTGCACGCCGATGATGCCGGCCACCCAGCCGGTGGAACCGCACGCGGCCGCGATCCGGCGGACGGTGTCGTAGAAGACGACCGGATCGGCGGCGTAGCCGCCCCACTGCTTGGGCTGCAGCAGTCGGAAGAAGCCGGTTTCCTGTAGCGACTTCATCGTCTCGTCGGGGATGCGCCGCAGGTCCTCGGCCTCTTGCGCGCGTTCGCGCAGCGTCGGCAACAGCGCTTCGACCCGCTCGGTCACTTCTTGCGTCATCTCGGGACCTGCTCCTGCCTGGTCGGATTGGTAACCGGTACTCATTTGTCTCTGAGACTAGAACACGTTCTTATTTATGTCGAGAAGTGCGGTTCATCGCAGGTACTCGGACGCGCCCATGCAGGAAGTGGGCCGAATCGCTGGCATGGAACGCGACATTTTTGTAACGTGTTCTAGTACAGAAGGAGGAGGAATCGCGATGGCAGATACGCCCAAGGGCGGTGCGAAGGTCAGGGAGCTCGATGTGGGTACCACGCCCACGCGATATGCGCGCGGCTGGCACTGCCTCGGCCTGGCCAAGACGTTCCGGGACGGCAAGCCGCACGCGGTCGAAGTCTTCGGCACGAAGCTGGTCGTCTGGGCCGACAGCGCGGGCGAACTGCGGGTGCTCGATGCCTACTGCAGGCACATGGGTGGCGACCTGAGCATGGGCGAGGTCAAGGGTGACGACATCGCCTGCCCGTTCCACGACTGGCGCTGGTCCGGCGTCAACGGCAAGTGCACCGCGATCCCGTACGCGCGGCGCGTGCCGCCGCTGGCCCGCACCCGCAAGTGGACGACGCTCGAGCGCAACGGTCAGCTGTTCGTCTGGCACGACCACGAGGGCAATCCGCCGCCCCCGGAGGTCACCATCCCCTACATCGAGGGGCCCTACGCCGACGCCGAGGGCAACCCCAAGGACGGCCACGACAGCGGCTGGACCGAGTGGACCTGGAACTCGCTGCTGATCGAGGGCGCCAACTGCCGCGAGATCATCGACAACGTGGTCGACATGGCGCACTTCTTCTACATCCACTTCGCCTTCCCGACGTACTTCAAGAACGTCTTCGAAGGGCATGTCGCCACCCAGTTCCTGGAGACCAAGGGGCGCCCGGACGTCGGGATGGCGGCCAAGTACGGCGGTGAGACGCTGCTGAAGTCGGAGGCGTCGTACTTCGGCCCGTCGTACATGATCAACCCGCTGACCAACATCTACGGCGGGTACGAGATCAAGGTCGTGCTGATCAACTGCCACTACCCGGTCACCCAGGACTCCTTCGTCCTGCAATGGGGCTTGACGGTGGAGAAGCCGACCGGGATCGACGACGCGACCGCCGAGAAGCTCGCCAAGAGCATGACCGAGTTCTTCGGCACCGGCTTCCTGCAGGACGTCGAGATCTGGAAGCACAAGTCCAAGGTCGAGAACCCGCTGCTGTGCGAGGAGGACGGCCCGGTCTACCAGCTGCGTCGCTGGTACGAGCAGTTCTACGTGGACGTGGCCGACGTGACCGAGAAGATGACCCAGCGCTTCGAGTTCGAGGTGGACACCACCAAGGCGAACGAGGCATGGGAGGCCGAGGTGGCGGAGAACCTGCGCCGCAAGCGCGAGGCCGAAGAGGCCGAGCAGGCCAAGAAGGAAGCCGAGGCCGGGGTCTGATGGGCGCGAGCTGGGCCAAGGCGCCGGACTTCGCCGATCAGCCCGCGCGGCGGGCGGCGGTGCAGGCCCAGACCGCGCTCGACAAGCAGCGCTACCTCGAGGACGGCATGACACCCCTGCACTGCCAGGGGTGTCACAGCCGTGTGCTGGTGCGCAAGTACAGCGCGCACCAGACCTCGGTGGAGTGGACCGAGCCGCCCGCTACCCGCTGCCCGGTCTTCGCCCGGCTCGCCGAATCCGGTGCCGCCCCCGGCCGCCCCGATACCTGCCCGAGCCTGGAGAAGACCATCAAGTGGGCGGTCGACGAGGGCGTCCTCCCGATCCCGGAGTGAGTCTCGGCCGGCGACCGTTCTGTACATCGCCTGCCGGTTCCGTCACGGGGAGTGACGGGTCAGTCGTCGCCGAGGGTGATGGCCTGGGCTTCGGTGATCGAGTGCGGGGCCGGGTCGTGGTCGTCGATGTGGGCCAGGGCGTTGCGGCCGAGGAGCAGCACGGCGACGGCGGCGGCGGTGCAGGCGGCGCCCACCCAGAACGGCAGCGCCACCATGTGCTCGCCGAGCTTGCCCGCCAGCCACGGGGCCACCGCGCCACCGGCGAAGCGGACGAAGCTGTAGGCGGCCGAGGCGGTGGAACGCTCGACCGGCGCGGAGATCATCACGGCCTCGGTGATCAGGGTGTTGTTCACGCCCAGGAAGGCGCCCGCGAGCACCACGCCGACGATCAGCACCGGCTTGTGCTCGGCGAACATCGCCATCACCGCCAGGTCGAGGGCGAACAGGCCGAGCACGGTGGCGATCATCGGCAGCGTGCCGAAGCGGCGCTGCAGGCGCGGGGCCGCGAACACCGAGGTGATCGCCAGCAGCACACCCCAGCCGAAGAAGATGAAGCCGATCGCGTAGCTGCCCATGTCCAGCGGGAACGGGGTGTAGGCGAGCAGGGTGAAGAAGCCGAAGTTGTAGAGCAGCGCGGTGATGCTGACGATCAGCAGTCCGCGGTGGCGCAGCGCCCGGAACGGGGCCGCGAGCGAGGTGGGCTGCGCGGGCTTGGGCAGTTCCGGCAGCAGCGCCACGATCGCGACGAAGGCGATCGCCATCAGCGCCGCGACGCCGAAGAACGGCCCGCGCCAGCTGATGTCGCCGAGCACACCGCCCAGCAGCGGGCCGGCCGCGATACCGATGCCAAGCGCCGCCTCGTACAGGATGATCGCCTTGGCGACCCCGCCGCTTGCCGCGCCGACGATGGTGGCCAGCGCGGTGGCGATGAACAGGGCGTTGCCCAGGCCCCAGCCCGCGCGGAAACCGACGATCTGCCCGATCGAGTCGGACATGCCCGCCAGCGCGGAGAACACCACGATGATGGCGAGACCTGCCAGCAGTGTCTTCTTCGCGCCGAACCGGCTGGACACCACACCGGTGACCAGCATCGCGATGCCGGTGACGGCCATGTAGCTGGTGAACAGCAGCGACACCTGCGAGGGGGAGGCGTGCAGCTGTTCGCCGATCGGCTTGAGGATCGGGTCGACCAGGCCGATGCCCATGAAGGCGATGACGCTGGCGAATGCCACCGCCCAGACTGCCTTGGGTTGCCTGGTCGATTCCGGCGCGCTCGGGCGCGCGTGGGTCGCGGTGCTCATGGGTGGGGAGTCCTCGACGGGTCGGGCCGGGGCGCGGGCGTGGACAGCGCCGCCAGCAGTTCGGTCATGACGTCGTGTGCGGAGCGCAGGCGTTCGGGGTCGATGCCGTCGGCGAGCCGGGCGGTCATCGCCGTGCCGTAGGCCGCGCGCACCCGGGCGAGCCGTTCGCGTCCGGCCGGGGTGAGGGCGACGACGACGGCCCGGGAATCGGCGGGGTCCTTGCTTCTGCTCGCATAGCCCGCGTCGACGAGTCGGCCGAGCAGCGCCGTTGCCGCCGGTTGGGACGACCCGTAGTTGCGGGCGAATTCGCTGACGCGCACCGCGTCGTGCTCGTCCAGGACCGCCAGGGCCCGGGCTGTCGCCCTGGGCAGATCGTCGTCGGCGATCGCCCCGGCCAGCCGGGTGAGCCTGCTCGCGGCGACGACGAGATCGACGACCGTGTCGTCCGTTCTGGTCACCGCAGCATGCCGCACCAGAACATTATTACCTAAGCTAACTATATATTTCTCGTGAAATATCCCACTCCAGACGCCGAAGACCCCGGCGAGCGGGCTCGCCGGGGTCTCGTCGGTGCAGGTCGGGGCCGTACCGGGGTCAGGCGGTCAGCGGCAGGGGCCGCCGGGCCGGGCCGAACAGCTGCGCGTCGCCGTGGGCGCGTTTGAAGAACAGGTGCGCGTCGTGCTCCCAGGTGATCGCGATGCCGCCGTGCATCTGCACGGTCTCGGCGACCACGTCGGTGAAGGCCCGCGAGCACTGTGCACGCGCCACCCACACGTCCTCGGCCGCCGATTCCGCACCGGTGGCCACCGACTCCGTCGCCAGCCGGGAGGCGGACTTCGCCGACTCCACCAGCACGTACATGTCGGCCATCCGGTGCTTGAGCGCCTGGAAGCTGCCGATCGGCCTGCCGAACTGCACCCGCGACTTGGTGTACTCGACGGTCATCTCCAGGCACCGCTGCGCCGCGCCGACCTGCTCGGCGGCCACGGCGGCCCACGCGACCTCGCGCAGCCGGGCCATCACCGGGGCGGGATCGCCCGTGCCGAGGCGCCGGGCGGGCACCTCGGTGAAGGTGACCTCGGCGAGCTTGCGGGTGGGATCGAGGGTGGGCACCACCCGCCGGGCGACGCCCTCGGCATCGGCCGCGACCTCGAACAAGCCCTCCGCCGTCACCACGATCAGCGTGCCGGCTCCGGCCGCGTCGAGCACGTAATGCGCTGTGCCGGACAGGCTCTCACCCCGGGCGCGCACGCCGGGCTCGTCCCAGCCGCGCGGGCCCGCCCAGCACACCGCCAAGGTGCGGCCGCCCTCGGCCACCTCGGGCAGCAGCCGGGCGCACGCCTCGTCATCGCCGGACAGCAGCAGCGCCTGCGCGCCGAGCACCGCCGAGCCGAGCATCGGCACACCGGCCAGCGTGCGGCCCAGTTCGCCCACCACCAGCAGGGATTCGACCAGGCTCGCCCCGATGCCGCCGTACTCCTCGGGAATCGCCAGCGCGGCGACGCCGATCTGCTCGCACAGCAGCCGCCACAACGCCGGGTCGTAGCCGAGGTCGGTGTCCATCGCCGCCCGCACGGCCGCGGGCTGGGCGTGCTTGCCCAGCAGTGCCCGCACCGAGTTGGCGAACTCCTTCAATTCGCTCTCGCTCATGCTGTACCTCTCTTGCGTGATCGGGGCGCCCTGCGTGGTGATGCTGCGCTGCCGCCTTCGGGCGCTGACCCGCTCACGCTGTGCCCCGCAGTGCTCGTTCGCGCAGCGCCTCCTCGCGGAGCGCGCGGGCGATGCGCCCGCGGTGCACGTCGGCGGTGCCCCACGCCGATCGCAGTGCGGTGACCTTGGTCAACCACAACGACAGGTCGTACTCGGCGGTGTAGCCGATCGCACCGTGCACCTGCAGGGCCGCGCGGGCGGCCGTGTACGCGGCCTCCCCGCAGGCCACCGCGGCCGCGGACACATCGCGCTCCCGGCTCGGCTCGTCGAAGGTCAGCGCCGCGCGATACAGCAGCGGCTCGGCCAGGTCGAGCGCGATCAGCACGTCGGCCAGCTTCTGCTTGACGGCCTGGAACTCGCCGATCGGCCTGCCGAACTGCTTGCGCTGCTTGGCGTATTCGGTCGCGGCGTGCAGCAGCGCGCGGCCCGCCCCCAACTGCTGGGCGGCGCAGGCGAGCACACCCGCGTCGAACGCGCGGGCCACCGCGGCGCGCGCCCGCTCGCCCTCGGCCACCGTCTCACCCGGCGCGACCGTGCTCAACCGCCGGGCCGGATCCACCGAACGGACCTCGCCCGTCGCCCGGCCCACGGTGACCCGGTCGCCGGAGACCACGAACACCACGTCGGCGGCCTCGGCGTCCAATGCCACCGTCGTACCGGCGGATTCGAAGGCGATGGTGGCCAGCGCCGACCCCTCGGCGATGCCGGGCAGCCAGCGTTGCGCGGCGTCGGCGTCCGGCAGCGCTTGCAGCAGGGCCGGAATCGCGGCGGCGCTCTCCACCAGGGGGCCGGGGGCGGCGGCGCGGCCGAGTTCGACGAACGCCACCACCAGGTCGATCGGTTCGGCGCCCATGCCGCCGTTGTCCTCGTCGATGGCCAGACCGAGCACGCCCTGCTCGGCCAGCTGTCCGAGCAGCGCCCGGCCGGGTTCACGGTCGCCCGCCGCCCAGGCCCGCACCGCGGCGGGCGTGCGGCCCGCGTCGAGAAGTTTGCGCACGCTGGCGGCGAAATCGGCCTGCTCGGGACTGAGCGCGAATCTCATCGGCTGCTTCCTCTCGGTAGACCGAGCAGCCGCTCGGCGATGATGTTGCGCTGGATCTCGTTGGTGCCCGCGTAGATCGGGCCCGACAGCGCGAACAGGTAGCCGTCGGTCCAGCGCCCGGCCAGTTCGGCGTCGGCGCCGAGCACGTCGAGCGCGGTCTCGTGCATGGCGATGTCCAGCTCGGACCAGAAGACCTTGGTGATGGAGGATTCCGCGCCCAGCTTGCCGCCCTCGTTCAACCGGGTGACGGTGCCGAAGGTGTGCAGGCGGTAGGCCTCGCTGCGGATCCAGGCGTCCACCACGGCGTCGCGCTGAGCGGTGTCGGTGCGCTCGCCGCGCTCGAGCCACAGGTCGATCAGCCTGCTTGCGGTGGCGGTGAACCGGCCCGGGCTGCGCAGCGACAGGCCGCGCTCGTTGCTGGAGGTGCTCATCGCCACCCGCCAGCCCTCGCCGGGTGCGCCGATGACGTCCTGATCGGGCACGAACACGTCGTCGAGGAAGATCTCCGCGAATCCCGGCTCACCGTCGAGCTGGGGGATCGGCCGCACCGACACGCCCTCGGCGGTGAGCGGGAACATCACGTAGGTGAGGCCCTTGTGCCGCTCGGCCTCGGGGTCGCTGCGGAACAGCCCGAACGCCCAGTCCGCGAACGACGCCCGCGAACTCCACGTCTTCTGGCCGCTCAGCAGCCAACCGCCCTCGGTGCGCCGCGCCGTCGAGCGGATGCCCGCCAGGTCGCTGCCCGCCTCCGGCTCCGACCAGGCCTGCGCCCAGATGTCGTCGCCGCGTGCCATCCGCGGCATGATCCGGTCGAGCTGCTCGGGGGTGCCGTGCTCGAACAGCGTGGGCGCGAGCAGGAAGATGCCGTTCTGGCTGACCCGGCCCGGCGCCTGCGCGGCGTAGTACTCCTGCTCGAACAGCACCCATTCCAGCAGCGAGGCATCGCGCCCGCCGTATTCGCGCGGCCAGGACACCACCGAGAACCGGGCCTCGGCCAGGGTGCGCTCCCAGTCGCGGTGCGCCTCGAACCCGGCCTTGGTGTCCATCGAGGGCAGCGGCTGCGCGGGCTTGTTCGCGGCGAGGAATTCCCGGACTTCCCGCTGGAAGTCCTGCGCCGCCTGATCCAGTTCCAGATCCACTACGCCGTCCCGTTCTGCTCTGCCGTGCGCGCCGAGTCCCGCATGGAACGGGCGTTCATGCCGCCCAGCGAGTCGGCGCCGACCTCGGCGTTGTGCGCGTGCGCGAAATGGTGCAGGCCGAACACCGAGTCCATGCCGGTGCGCATGCCCATCAGGTCCTCGGCCTGGTTGACCGCCTTCTTGGTCAGCGCGAGCCCGAAGCGCGGCATGGCCGCGATCTTCTCGGCCAGCGCCATCGTCTCGGCCTCCAGCTCGGCGCGCGGCACCACCCGGTTCACCATGCCCCACTCCTTGGCCTGCGCGGCCCCGAACCGGTCACCGGTGAAGAGGAATTCCTTGGCCGCGCGCGGCCCGAGCACCCACGGATGGGCGAAGTACTCCACGCCCGGAATGCCCATGCGCACCACCGGATCGGAGAAGAACGCGTCGTCGGAGGCGACGATCAGGTCGCACACCCAGGCCAGCATCAGCCCGCCCGCGATGCAGGCGCCCTGCACCATCGCGATGGTCGGCTTCGGGATCTCCCGCCAGCGCCGGCACATGCCCAGGTAGACCTCGGACTCGCGGGCGAAACGCTGATCGCCGCCCGCCTTGTGGACGTGGTCCCACCACAGCGTGGCCTTGTTCTGGTAGCGCACGTGGTGGTCGCGGCCCGGTGTGCCGATGTCGTGGCCCGCGCTGAAGTGCTTGCCGTTGCCCGCCAGCACGATCACCCCGACCTCGTCGTCCTCGACGGCGCGCTCGAAGGCGGCGTCGAGGGCGTAGGTCATCACCGAGTTCTGCGCGTTGCGGTAGTCGGGCCGGTTCATGGTGACGATCGCGACCCGGCCGCGCCGTTCGTAGGTGACGACCTCGCCTTCGTCGGGCACCCCGGCGGGTTGGTCTGACATCACTGCTTCTCCTCACGTAATTGACGCTTGAGCACTTTCCCGGCGGCGCTGTAGGGCAGCTGGTCGCGGAATTCGACGAAGCGCGGCACCTTGAAATTGGCGAGCACGGTCTTGGCGTGCGCGATCACCTGCTCCTCGGTGAGCTCGGCACCGGGCTTGCGCACCACGTACGCCTTGCCGACCTCGCCCATCCGCTCGTCGGGCACCCCGATCACCGCCGACTCGGCCACCCCGTCGAGCCGGGCCAGCGCCTGTTCGACCTCGGCCGGATAGACGTTGAAACCGCCGCTGATGTACATGTCCTTGAGCCGGTCGGTGATCTTGAGGTAGCCGCGCTCGTCGACGGTGCCGATGTCGCCGGTGTGCAACCAGCCCTCGGCGTCGATGGTCTCGGCGGTGGCCTCCGGATCGTCGAGGTAGCCGAGCATCACGTTCGGTCCGCGCAGCAGCACCTCGCCCGCCTCGCTCAGCTTCAGTTCGAAGTCCGCGATCGGCCTGCCGCAGGTGTTGGCGACGGTGACCGCGTCGTCGTCGGGGCTGCACATGGTGCCGAAGCCCGCCGACTCGGACAGCCCGTAGGCGGTGAGCACCACGTCGAAGGCCAACTCCGAGCGCATCCGCTCGATGAGCACCACCGGCACCGTGGCCGCGCCGGTGACGGCGACCCGCAGCGAACTCAGGTCGTAGGACTCGCGGCCGGGGAAGTCCAGGATGGTCTGGTAGATGGTGGGCGGGCCGGGCAGCACGGTGATCCGCTCCGAGCCGATCAGCTGCATCGTGCGCGGCACGTCGAAGGTGACCTGCGGGACGATGGTCGCCCCGGTGACCATGCACGCCAGGAAGCCCGCCTTGTAGCCGAAGTTGTGGAAGAACGGGTTGACCACCAGGTACCGGTCGTCGGCCCGCAGCGTCGCCCGTTCGGCCCACGCCCGCACCACCGACATGGCCTGGCGGTGGGCCACCAGGGTGCCCTTGCTGCGGCCGGTGGTGCCGGAGGTGAACAGGATGTCGGACAGGTCCTCGGGGTCGACCTCGCGCGCCCGCTGTTCGGCCTCGGCCGGCGTGACCGTCTCGGCGGCGGCGTCGAGATCCGGCCAGTTGAGGGTGCGCGCGTCGGTGGGTACCGAGGTGTCCGGCTCGACCGGGATCACCACCACGGTTTCGATGGCCAGTTCCGGTGCGGCGGCGCGGAGTTCGGTGAGACGGTCGCGGCCGAGGAAGGTGCCTGCGACGAACAGTGCCGCCGGGCGCACCCGGCCGAGCACGTCGGCGGCCTCGTCGGCGACGTACCGGGTGTTCAACGGCACCAGCGCGGCGCCCGCGTAATGCGCGGCCAAGGCGGCGACCACCCAGTGATAGGTGTTCGGCGACCAGATGGCGACCCGGTCGCCGCGGCGCACGCCCCGCGCGATCAGCGCGCGCGCCGTGCGCTGGACCTCGGCCAGCAGCTGGGTCCAGTCGAGCCGGACCTCGCCGTCGGCCAGCGCGGGCGCCGCGCCGTGGGTGCGCGCGGCGTCGTGCAGTGCCATCGGTGTCGTCTGAGCAGGGGGAGTCACGGAGTTTCCTCACCGTCGGTGCGCGAGCCGGATCCGGGGACTTGGGCCGGCGCTCTACAAAGCAAGTGCTTGGTAGGTTATCCTACCGACGTGGTTGCGATCCAGACCTCAGAATCCGGCACCGCCGCGCAGGACGCGGCGTTTTGCGCCGAAGTGCGGGAGTGGTTGGCGGAGAATCTCGACGGAGAATTCCGCGAGCTGCGCGGACTCGGCGGTCCAGGCCGCGAACACGAGGCATTCGACGAACGGCTGGCCTGGGACCGGCACCTGGCCGCCGCGGGCTGGACCTGCCTGGGCTGGCCGAAGGAATACGGCGGCCGCGAAGCGAGCGTGCGCCAGCAGGTGATCTTCCACGAGGAATACGCCAGAGCCAACGCGCCCGCGCGCGTCTCGCACGTGGGGGAGGAGCTGCTCGGCCCGACCCTGCTCGCCTTCGGCACCGAGGCGCAGAAGCAGCGCTTCCTGCCCGGCATCCGCACGGTCTCCGAGCTGTGGTGCCAGGGCTATTCCGAACCCGGCGCCGGCTCGGACCTGGCCGCCATCACCACCGCCGCCCACCTCGACGGCGACCAGTGGTCGATCAACGGGCAGAAGATCTGGACCTCGCTGGCGCACGTGGCCGACTGGTGCTTCGTCGTCGCCCGCACCGAGAAGGGGTCGAGCCGGCACAAGGGCCTGTCCTACCTGCTCGTGCCGATGAAACAGCCCGGTGTCGAGGTGCGCCCGATCATCCAGCTCACCGGCACCTCGGAGTTCAACGAGGTGTTCTTCGACGATGCCCGCACCGACGCCGACCTCGTCGTC
The DNA here is from genome assembly GCF_002554515.1 of Nocardia sp. FDAARGOS_372. Classification (NCBI taxonomy): domain Bacteria; kingdom Bacillati; phylum Actinomycetota; class Actinomycetes; order Mycobacteriales; family Nocardiaceae; genus Nocardia; species Nocardia sp. FDAARGOS_372. Next base: position 5,204,041 of record NZ_PDDW01000001.1, read on the forward strand.
GGCGAACCCGGCGACGGCTGGAAGGTGGCGATGGGCACCTTGGCCGTCGAACGCGGCATCTCCACCCTGGGTCAGCAGATCCGCTTCGCCCGCGAGCTGGCCGACATCGAGGCGCTGGCGCGGCGCACCGGCGCCGCCGACGACCCGCTGATCGCCGACCGCATCGACCGCGCCTGGGTCGGCCTGCGGGTGTTGCGCGCCCACGCGCTGCGCACCATGGAGGGCGGCGGCATCGACGAATCCGGGCAGGCCTCGGTGGCGAAGCTGCTGTGGGCCAACTGGCATCGCGGGCTCGGCGAGCTGGCGATGGCGGTGCGCGGCGCCGAGGGCCTGGTGGCGGGCGAGGGCGATCTCGACGAATGGCAGCGGCTGTATCTGTTCACCCGCGCCGACACGATCTACGGAGGTTCGAACGAAGTGCAGCGCAACATCATCGCCGAGCGAGTGCTCGGCCTCCCGCGGGAGGCTCGGCCGTGAGCGGACCCTTGTCTGTCGCCCCGCAGCCGATTCCCGGTCACGGCCTGCTGACCGGTCGCGTCGCCGTCGTCACCGCCGCCGCGGGCACCGGCATCGGCTCGGCCACCGCCCGCAGGCTGCTCGCCGAGGGCGCCGACGTGGTGATCTCCGATTGGCACGAGCGCAGGCTCGGCGAGACCGAGGTCGAGCTGAAGGGCGAGTTCCCCGAGCGCCGGGTGGCCGCCATCGCCTGCGACGTGCAGAGCACAACCCAGGTCGACGAGCTGGTGCGGGGCGCGGCCGCCGCCCTGGGCCGCATCGACATCATGGTCAACAACGCCGGTCTCGGCGGTGAGACCCCGGTCGTGGACATGACCGACGAGCAGTGGGACCGCGTCCTCGACATCACCCTCAACGGCACCTTCCGCTGCACCCGCGCCGCGCTGAACTACTTCCGCGCGGCCGGCCACGGCGGCGTGATCGTCAACAACGCCAGCGTCCTCGGCTGGCGCGCCCAGTACGGCCAGGCTCACTACGCCGCCGCCAAGGCCGGCGTCATGGCCCTGACCCGGTGCAGCGCCATCGAGGCCGCCGAACTCGGCGTGCGGATCAACGCGGTCGCGCCGAGCATCGCCCGGCACGCCTTCCTGGACAAGGTGAGCTCGTCCGAACTCCTCGATCGCCTCTCCGAACGAGAAGCCTTCGGCCGCGCCGCCGAACCGTGGGAAGTGGCCGCCACCATCGCCATGCTCGCCAGCGACTACACCACCTACCTCACCGGCGAAGTAGTCTCCATCAGCAGCCAGCGAGCCTGAGATGCGACAGCTTGGGCTGGCACCAAGCAAATGCTTGGTTGTATCATGGCTCGCGTGACCGCACCTGACGCCTCGAAATCGACCCGGCGCACCGAGCTGCTGGGGCTGGCCGCCGAGCTGTTCGCCGAGCGGGGGTTGCGGGCGACGACGGTGCGCGACATCGCCGACGCCGCGGGCATCCTGTCCGGCAGTCTCTACCACCATTTCGATTCCAAGGAGTCGATGGTGGACGAGATCCTGCGCGGCTTCCTCGACGATCTGTTCGGCCGCTACCGCGAGATCGTGGCGGCGGGCCTGAGCTCGCGCGACACCTTGGAAGCCCTCGTGCTCGCCTCCTACGAGTCCTTCGACCGCAGCCACGCGGCCGTGGCCATCTACCAGGCCGAGGCCAAGCGGCTGCGCGATGCGGAGCGGTTCGCCTACATCGACGAATACAACCGCGAGTTCCGCGCGCTGTGGCATCGGGTGCTCACCAACGGCGTCGCCGACGGCAGCTTCCGCCCGGAGCTGGACGTCGAGCTGGCCTACCGCTTCCTGCGCGACACCGTGTGGGTGGCGGTGCGCTGGTACCGGCCCGGCGGCCCGATCACCGTGGAGAACCTCGCCAAGCAGTACCTCACCATCGTGCTCGACGGGCTCACCGTGCCCGAGCGCACCGACCAGGCGTAGCGCCTGCGCACCACTAGGAGTTCTGATGTCTGCACCTTCGGCCCGCCGCCCCTACGCCCCGTTGCGTGACGCCTACGTCGTCGACGCGGTGCGCACCCCCGTCGGCAAGCGCGGCGGTGCCCTGGCCGGCGTGCACCCGGCCGACCTCGGCGCGGCCGCGCTGCGCGGCCTGTTCGATCGCAACTCCATCGACCCGATCAACGTCGACGACGTGATCGTCGGCTGCGTCGACAACGTCGGCCCGCAGGCCGGCAACATCGGCCGCACCATGTGGCTGGCCGCGGGCTACCCGGAGGAGGTGCCCGGCGTCACCGTCGACCGCCAGTGCGGCTCCAGCCAGCAGGCCATCAACTTCGGCGCGCAAGCCATCATGAGCGGCACCGCCGAAGTGATCGTCGCGGGCGGCGTGCAGAACATGAGCGCCATCCCGATCTCGGCGGCCATGCTCGCGGGCAAGGAATACGGCTTCGACTCCCCGTTCGTCGGCGCCCAGGGCTGGGACCACCGCTACGGCACCGAAGAGGTCTCGCAGTTCCGCGGCGCCCAGCTGATCGCCGAGAAGTGGAACATCAGCCGCCGCGACATGGAGGAATGGGCGCTGCGCAGCCACGAACGCGCCCGCGACGCCATCAAGAACGGCCGCTTCGACAACGAGATCGTCCCCGTCGGCGACTTCTGGATCGACCAGGGCCCGCGCGAGACCAGCCTGGAGAAGATGGCCTCCCTGCCCCCGCTCGCCGAGGGCAGCCCGCTCACCGCGGCGGTGGCCAGCCAGATCTCCGACGGTGCCAGCGCAACCCTGCTCGCCTCGGAATGGGCGGTGCAGGAGTACGGGCTGAAGCCCCGCGCCCGCATCCACCACGTCAGCGCGCGTGGTGCGGACCCGATCTTCATGCTCACCGCGCCGATCCCGGCGACCAAGTGGGCGCTGGAGAAGACCGGACTGAGCATCGACGACATCGACGTGGTGGAGATCAACGAGGCGTTCGCGCCGGTGGTGCTGGCGTGGATCAAGGAGACCGGGGCGGATCCGGAGAAGGTCAACGTCAACGGCGGGGCGATCGCTTTGGGCCACCCGCTCGGCGCGACCGGCGCGAAGCTGTTCGCCACCCTGCTCAACGAGCTCGAGCGCCGCAACGGGCGTTACGGGCTGCTCACCATCTGCGAGGGCGGCGGCACGGCGAATGCGACCATCATCGAGCGCCTGGATCGCTGATCTCGGACGGTGCGGGGCTCGCAGTCGCCGGGTCCCGCACCCGAAGTTGGTGATGTCGGTCCGATCGGCCTCGCGTCAGTGTCATTCGTTATTCGCCGCTGTCCTCGGCGGGGGACATTTATCACTTTCATCCAGGGGACCAAAGCTATTCCTATGCCGGCGGGCGGCGCACCCGTCAGAATCGTTGCTGCGCAACATAAAAGCGCTGACGCTCCAACTGCTACTTGACGTGCCTCCGCACGGATACCGCTCGACATTCGTACCCCCCCTGAGGAACATTCTCGATTTCGGCATCGACCGGATCGCCTTCACTGAGCGTGAAAACGTCCCCCTTATCCACCGTCGACAAGTGGAACCACGCGAGCGAGCCGTCCGTCCGCGTCAGCACGCCGGTGCCGTTGCGGATGTTCCAGCGGTAGACCGTCGCACGCTCCATGACCCGCCCCCTCGCTGCACGGTGTGGTCGACCAGAGGCCTATCGTCGCACAGCCCCAGCTCTCCGCGGCTGGAAAACGGTCTCGAGCTGCGCGCCTGCGCCTACGACGTCAACGCCCGTGGCGCGGTGATTACACTTTGGCCGATCCCGCGCACTGAAGCGGGTCCAGTGTGTAGATCGCAGGGGGAGCCACGTGGTGATCGAGGCGGTCGTGTTCGATGTCGGCGAGACCCTGGTGGATGAGACCCGCGAATATGGCTCCTGGGCCGACTGGCTCGGAGTTCCCCGGCACACCTTCGTCGCCGTACTCGGCGCGACCATCGCTCGGGGGCTGGACTACCGCGAGACCTTCCAGGTGTTTCGCCCCGGCTTCGACCTCACCGCCGAACGGGAGGCTCGCGCCGCCGCAGGTCAGCCCGAATGGTTCGGTGAGGACGACCTGTATGCCGACGTGCGTCCCGCCCTGGCCGAACTCGGGGCAGCGGGAATTTGGGTGGGCGTAGTCGGTAACCAGACGGCGCGCGCCGGTGAGCTGCTCCGTGGACTCGATCTGCCCTGTGACTTCATCGCGACATCCGAGGAGTGGGGTGTGAGCAAGCCCGACACCGCGTTCTTCCATCGAATCATCGAGGAGGCGGACAGGCCGGCCGACGTCATCTTGTATGTCGGTGATCGTCTCGACAACGACATCGCCCCGGCCAAGGCGGTGGGGATGCGGACGGCGTTCATCCAGCGCGGTCCATGGGGGTGGATCCACCGGGACTCGCCTTCGGTGGCCGAACTGGCCGACTTCCGCATCGACTTCCTGACCGAACTCCCCGCCCTTGTTGCCGCCGAGGCCGACGTGCTCCACGCCCACTGATTCCGCAAGAACCGTGGACATTGCTCACACGCACCCGGAACTCATTGCCTGGGGCGTGGAGGGCACGTTGATTCCCGCGCCCGTTCGATGCCACGGTGATTGCCCCTGGCCGCCAGGCAGGTTACGTCCTACCGAGTGATCGGCGCCTTCTTCCGGCTCGCCAGCCAGGGAGTAGGCGCTGGCGCGATCGACGCGGCAGCGCGGCGACGAACGATTCGAATAATTGATCGAGCAGGGCGGTGACACGGCCTCGCCTCGGACGTCGAAGCGAGGCAGGCCCCCTTTGTCGGACGACGCTCCGGTACTCAGGGCCGATCGAACTGGCCGTCCCGCACGCCGGCGAGGAAGGCATCCCATTCCGCCGGGGTGAAGGTCAGCACGGGCCCACTCGGATTCTTGGAGTCGCGCACACCGACCCCACCGTTGTCCAGGTGGGCGATCTCCACGCACTCGCCGCCGCCCTGGCTGAACGTGCTCTTGAACCAGTGTGCGCCCGATAGGTCTGTGCTCACGCTGTGTACTCCTTCGCGATCTGTCCCACCAGTTCCCTGGTGCTCTCTTCGTCCAGCGCTACTCGCTGGATGCTCTCCGCAGCTGCGCGGTGGCGCTCGACCATCGCATCCTCTTCGAGGAACAGTGCGCCGGTGTAGCCCTCCACGTACACGACAGGTGGTTCCGACTCCGCGCGCGCCGACAGCGGGGGAAACTGCATGAGGACAAAGCTCTGGGTGATCAGGCCCGGGTGCGACCCCGCCGTGAAGGGGATGACTCGCACACAGACATTGGACAAGCGGCTGATCTCGATGAGGTGGTGCAACTGCTGCACCATCACATCGACGCCTCCGACCTGATGGCGAAGGGCCGCCTCGGAAAGCAGGACGTTCACCCGGAAGCTGGGTGAATCGGTCAGCCGACGTTGCCGCCGCGCGTGCAGTTCCAGCCGCCGCTCGATGTCCACTGCAGAAATCGCCGGATCGATGGTGGTGTCGGTCCATCGCCGGTAGCTGCTCGTCTGGACGAGGCCGGGCAACAGGGTCAGCTGGAAGGTGGTCAGGCGATCGCTCGCCTGCTCGAGGCTCATGTAGTGATCGAAATGCGGATTGACCACATCGGAGTACGCGCGCCACCACCCCTGCGTCGAAACGCTGTCGTTGATCGCCCGCACCTCCCTGTGCAACTCGAGCACTTCCTCTCGCTCGGCCTCGCTCGCCCCGTAGAGGTCGAGCAGTTCCCGGTACTGCGCGGTGCTGATCCGTGCGGGCCTTCCCACCTCCACGCGGCCGATCGTCTGCTTGGACACCTCGATGCGCGTGCCCGCGGCGAGCTGGCTCTTGTTCGCTCGCTCTCTGAGCTCGCGCAGCCTTCGGCCGAGCGCTCGCCTGGGAAGTGTCGAACCTGTCATCCTCCGTGCCTCCCTACCAGGGTAGGTCCACCACGCACCGGTGCGTGGTGGACCGTGCCTTCGTGGACCGGTCCTTCGTGCACCGCCCCACGATGGACGACCAACGAGTTTCGTGCGAATTGGCTTGCGAGGCACCAATTCTAGGTTGATTCAGTGTGTACTTGAGGGGCTTCGGCGGTGGGGGAAACCGGGGCTCGGCGATATCGCGGCAAATCCAACACCCTTGTGTCCAGAGGATCTGAGATGCCTGTGTACGAATTGTGTCTGCTCCTGGCGGTTCTGCCGCTGGCGGCCCTCGGCGTGCTCGTGCCGTTCCTTGCCGCGTCACGAAAATCTGCGCGACTGCTTCCATTGCAGCCCAACGAGTTACGTCGTCGACGGGCTGATGTGGTCGGTCCTTCGGTTCGGTACGACGGCCGAGTGGGCGTCGGCAACCTCGACAGCCCCAGCGTCCGATACGGCGTGAAACCGGCGGCGCCCTCCCCGTCGATCGGCCCGCACAACAGCATTACCCCCAGCAAATGCCCCATCGGACGCGGCTCGCCACCCGACGCCGACAACACTCCCCGTGTTCCGCTCTACACCGCGCAATTCGCAGCCGACCCGCACTCCGCCTACGCCCGAATGCGAGCACACTTCGGACCGCTGGTGCCGGTCTGGTTGGCACCGGGCGTTCCTGCGACCCTGGTGATCGGTTACTGGACCGCACTGAAGATCCTCAACGACCCAGAGCATTTCCCGGCCGATCCCAGCTCCTGGCAGCGCGGCATCTCCCCGGACTGCCCGGTCCTGCCGATGATGCGGCAGCGTCCGAATGCCCAGCACAGCAGCGGTGATCGGCACGCTCGGTATCGCGCGGCCGGTGTGGACGCTCTGCGCCGCGTGAACACAGCCGCGCTGCGCACCGGGGTCGAGCGCAGCGCCTTGCGGTTGATCGACGGGTTCAGCCGCGCGGGTCGGGCCGATCTGCTCGGAGACTACGCGCGCCCGCTGGTCTTCGAGGTAATCGGTGAGCTGATCGGGTGCGATCCCGATATCGGCGCGCGAGCCGCCGCCGGGATCGCGATGATGTTCGATTCCACGGTCGATGCCCCGCGGGGAGACCGGTTGGCGGTGACGGCGTTGGGCGAGCTCGTCGCCCGCAAGCGCGGCCGGCCGGGAGACGACCTCACGTCCTGGCTGCTCGCGCATCCGGCCGACCTGGACGACGCGGAAGTGATCCACCAGCTGGTCGACCTGTGCGCGGCGGCGGGTGAGCTGTTGACGAATCTGATCGCCAACACGGCGTTGTCGATGATGAGCCGCCCGGATTTCGGGGGCCGGGTCGCCGCGGGTGCGGTCTCGACCCGGGAGGCACTGACCTACGTGTTGTTCCGCGATCCGCCGTTGGCGAACTTCTGCATGTCCTACCCGCGGCAGCCACAGCTCATCGGCGATACCTGGGTGCCCGCCCATCAGCCGATCATGATCAGCCTGGCCGCCTGCAACAACGATCCGACGGTGATGGGCGGCGACCTCTTCGGCAACGAGTCGCATCTGGGTTTCGGCGCGGGTCCGCACCGCTGCCCCGCGCGGGCCCTGGTCGAGCTGATCGCCGGTGCGGCGATCGAACAGCTTCTCGACGTCCTGCCCGAAATCGGATTGGCGGTTCCCGTCGACCGGCTCCGCTGGCGGCCGGGACCGTTCCATCGCTCCCTACGAGCGCTGCCGGTCGTCTTTCCTCCCGTTCCGTCCCCGTCGGCTCCGGCCCTCCGCTGAGCGTTAGGCGATCACTCATGAACGACTCGCACGCAACCCCCGCACCTGGTCGGCCCGACCCGACCCGGCGGAGCGCGCCTACGTCCGCCGGCCTCTCGCCGATCGGCGCCGTCGTCCCGCTCGCTCGGGCATCCATTCTCCGCGCCACCGCCGACGAGCACCGCCACGACAACCCGCGTTGGCCGACGCGCTCACCTCGGGACGCCGCGAACGCACTGGAACTCCACGGCGACTGCGCGTGGCACTGCTCCACCAAGGTCGCCGCTCTCCTGGTGAGCCGGGACGACTACCGGTACTTCCGCGACCGCGACCGGACGGACGGAACCGTACGGTCGCTCCCGGACTGCTGAATCTCGCGGTCGGCGCCGAGGCGACCGGCACACGCTGGTCGAACTCGCCGCCGCGCACGGCTGCCGCGCGGGGAAGCGGCATGCCGACCACCCTCGTCAATTCAGCACCGCGGTCAGGTCGAGGCGGGCCAGACGAGCGGGGTCGGAGAGGATGTCGATCGCGGTGATGCGGTCGTTGGCGACGGTGAAGCCGATGACGGAGAACGGGGCTCCCTCGACGGTATTGACCAGTCCCGTACCGCCGTTGACCACTGCCGGGTGAACAGTGCAGAGGGTGGCCATGCGCTGGAACGTTTCGGCTTGCCCGGCCACGGCGGCCGCGCCGCGGATCACGCGCATCGCTTCGCCGGCGTCGGCGCGCAGCACCACGTCGGGGTCGAGGAGTTGCAGGAGTTCGTCGAAGTCGCCGCCGCGGGCGGCGGTGAGGAAGGCGTCCACGACGCGGCGTTGCCGGGGCAGGTCGGGATCGGGGGCCGGTGTCATGCCCTGGACTCGGCGGCGCGCCTGGCTGGCCAGCTTCTTCGCGGTCTGTGGAGTGCGGTCGACGATGGGGGCGATCTGCTCGTAGGGCATGGCGAACATGTCGTGCAGGACGAACGCGAGTCGTTCGGCCGGGCTCAGTGATTCCAGCACCACCAGCAGCGCCAGCCCCACCGAATCGGCCAGCAGTGCTTCGTGTTCCGGGTCGGAGGTGTTCTCGCCGAGAATCACCGGGTCCGGCAGATGCTCGGTCTCGAGGGGCTCCTCGTGGCGGGTCTTGCGGGCGCGCAGCATATCCAGGCAGACCCGGCCCACCACGGTGGTCAGCCAGCCGCCGAGATTATCGACATCGCCGGTATCGGTGCGGGCCAGCCGCAGCCACGCCTCCTGCACGGCATCGTCGGCATCGGAGAGCGAGCCGAGCATCCGGTAGGCGACCGCCCGCAGATGGGTGCGGTGCTCTTCGAAACGGTCGGCCAGGTACTGCTCATCGTGCACGGGGTCCTCCTCGGTTTCGTCCCGTACCGATGACGAACGGGCGACGGGAAACGTGACCCTAACCGTTTTCGCGTGCAGGCCGCCGGGGTCGTGGGCCGGGAACACGACCGGGCGGCCCCAGACCGGCTTCCCAGCGGGTCTACCTGCTGCTTCTCGTGCTGCGGTCACGTTTACCCACCGCCGTCCGTCAGTGCACCAGAAGTCGAATCGCGGCGAACTCCGGAGCCGAAGACCTCCCGCCGCGTGAACCTCATCAGCTGCTATCGAAGGGAACAGCACAGTGCAAGCGATCGAAGTACACGGCACCGTCGCCGACGGATATGAGCAGGTGCGCGCCGAGTTCGCCGCCGTCGTCGCCGAGGAGGACGGGGAATCGGGTGCGCAGCTGGCCGCGTTCGTGCGGGGCCGGAAGGTGGTGGACCTGTGGGCCGGGCGCGAGGTGTCCGGCACCACCCTCACGGGTCTGCATTCCACGAGCAAGGGCGCGGCCGCACTGGTGGTGGCGTTGCTGATCCAGGACGAGGCCCTCGATGTCGACCGGCCGGTGGCCCACTACTGGCCACGGTTCGCCGCAGCGGGCAAGGACCGCATCACGGTGCGTGACGTGCTGGTCCACCGCTCCGGAGTGGTAGGGGCCGACGGTGGTTTCACCGTCGACGAGCTCGCCGACGAGCGTGTTGTCGCCGAGCGATTGGTGGGCCAGCGACCCTTCTTCGAACCGGGGTCGGTGCACGGCTACGGCGGGTTCGTCACCTACGCCATCATCGGCGAAGTCGTGCGCGCGGTCACCGGAAACACCATCCAGGAGCACTTCGAGCAGCGCATCCGCGCACCGTACGGACTCGATGTGTATCTGGGCCTGCCGGCCGAACTCGATCACCGCTACCTGCCGATCCTGCCCTGGCGGGCCACACCGGAGATGGAGGCGGCCTTCGCCGCGAACTCGCCCAATCCGCACGGGATCGCGGGTGTCTCCTACAACCTCAACGCCCGCGGTTTCACCGCCGCCGACGTCATGGCCCTGCCCAACGACGCGAAACTGCGTCGCCTCGGCCAAGGTTCGGCCGGCGGGGTCGGCAGTGCGCACGGCGTGGCAGCGATGTACGCGGCGGCCACCACCGGCATCGGTGATCGGGAACCGCTGCTGTCGCTGGAGACCATCGCCACCATCTCCGCCATCCATTCCCACGGTCCGGATCTGGTGCGCGGGGATCGCGTCGCCTACACGCTGGGTTTCGAAGCCAAATCCCTGCTGTATCCCTTCCTGGGCGCGCACGCCTTCGGGCACACCGGCTCCGCCGGCTCCGACGGATTCGCCGACCCGCACAGCGGCTTGGCCTACGGCTACACCCGCCGCCGCGCCGCCTTCGCCTTCAACGCCCCCGAAAACGCCCGGCTCGCCGCCGCCCTGCACCGCGCCGCGACCACCACCGGTCTCGCGACCGCCGCCTGACCCCAGCGACCACCCCTCTCACTGTCTGGAGCAACACGACCATGTCCACTCGCACCACCACGATGCTCACCCGCGGCCTCGAACTCGCCCGCTGGGTCCCCGTCACCGCCGTGCTCGCCGAAACCGCCGTGGGCGCCTACTGGGATCTGGCCCGGATCTCCTACGTCCGCGAATCCTTCGACCACCTCGGCTATCCCCTCTACTTCGCCACCATCCTCGGCGTCGCGAAGACCGCCGCACTCGCCGCGATCCTGACCCCCGGGCACCCGCGGACGAAGGAATGGGCCTACGCCGGGCTGGTCTTCGTCTACGGCGGCGCCGCCGCCTCGCACATGGCAGCCGGTGACGGCCCCGACAAGTGGGCGATGCCCGTGTTCTTCGCCGCCGCCACCTTCGCCGCCCGCGCCTGGCTGCCGCGAGGCGGATCCCTCACCGCCGCACTGCGCGCCCTCGGCACCACCGCTCGCCCCCAGACCGCCTGACCACACAGTTTCACCCCAACAGAGAAAGGAAGTATCACCATGAGCATCACCACCCAGCAGCGCGACGGCTCCCGGCTGCCCAACCCCCAGCAGCTCGTCCCCGAACTCGGCGAGATCGGTGCCGCACTGTTCAAAGCCACCGGCAACGGGACGATTCCCCGGACCACCATCGGCCTCGTCCAACTGCGGGCAGGCCAGCTCGTCGGCAGCACCTACCTGGCGATCCTGCACGCCGGGAACCTGCGCGCTGCCGGGGAAACCGAGGAACGGATCGCCGCGGTCGCGACCTGGCGCGACGCTCCCTACTTCAGCGACGCCGAACGCGTCGCGCTCGCCCTGGTGGAAGCGGTGCTGCAACCGACAGCACAGGGTGAGCGGGTCCCCGAGGAGCTCTACGCCCTCGCCACCGAGTACTACGACGACAAGGCCCTTGCCACCCTCGCCATCGCCATCGGGCAGGTGAACTTCTTCGTCCCGCTGGCACTGATCGGACAGCCGCTGCCCGGCCGGGCCCCGGCCGAACAATGGACCCCCGTGTCCGCCTGACACATCGAACGTGGCGACGGGCCGCTCGGCCGTGACGGCCCGTGCCGCCATGCCGTATTCCCGCCGAATCACCGGGACGCCAACCCTGTTCGGCCGCCTTCCACCCGGCCTACCGTCGGTCGGGTGGGAGAGCAGAACACGCGTCGCAGGCCACTGAAGACCGTCACCGGGGTGAGCGGGGGAGAGGACATCTACGCGGCGGCGGTGGACCCGGCCCGATCCACGCTCGCCTCCGCGCTGGACGTCGCGAAGATCGCCGAGGACAACAGAATCGACGCGCTCTTCGCGGCCGACCTGCTCAGCTTCGGTAAGCAGGGGGCCATCGGCGCGCAGGAGCCGTTGATCTATCTGGCGGCGTTGAGCGCGGTCACCTCGCACGTGGGGCTGATCGCCACCGTCACCACCACTTTCCACCACCCCTACAACCTGGCCAGGCTGTTCGGCACGCTCGATCACGTGAGCAACGGGCGGGCGGCCTGGAACGCGGTCACCTCCTCCCTCGGCGAGGAGAACTACGGCGACGAGGGGCTGCCCAGCCCCGAGGAGCGTTATGCCCGCGCCACCGAATCGCTCGAGGTGGTCAACGCGCTGTTCGACTCCTGGCAGCCGGGGGCACTGGTCTCCGACGGCGCGGGCGGCGCGAAGTTGGACCCGGGCCTGGTCCGCCCGATCCACCACCGCGGCCGGTACTTCACCGTCGCCGGCCCGCTCAACATCCCACCGCTGCCGCAGCGCAGGCCGGTGCAGTTCCAAGCCGGACAGTCGGCGGGCGGCGTCGAACTCGGCGCGCGGTTCGCCGAAGTCGTCTTCACCTCGCTGGCCACCCTCGACGACGCCTTGAACTACACCACACGAATCCGCGCCAGAGCCAAGGAACTCGGTCGCCCCGACGGCCTGCCCCTCATCTTCAGCTCGCTGCACGCCACGTTCGGCGCCACCGAAGCCGAGGCGGCCCGCCTGGCCCGCGACCGTGACGAGGCCACCGACTTCGAGGAAGGCCGCCTGCGCCTGGCCGACATGCTCGGCGGCGGCGTCGACCTCACCGACCTGCCCCTCGACAAGCCGCTACCCGAATCCTTGCTCCCCGCCGTCGAATCGGTGAACCGCCGCCGCGGCCGGGTCGAGATCTTCACCGAACTCGCCCGCTCCGGCCGCACCCTGCGCGAACTCATCATCGCTGCCAAGGACACCGGCCACTGGGCGGCCGCAGGCACGCCCGAACAGCTCGCCGACGCGGTCGAGGAACGCTACGCGGCAGGCGTTCTCGACGTCATCGGCCTCGGCGGGCTCGGCGATCCGCGGACCAGGGATTTCGTCACCAACGGACTGCTCCCCGAACTGCGCCGCCGCGGCATCGTCGGCACCGACTACGTCGGCGGAACCTTCCGCGAGAATCTCGAACTCCCCGCCCTGCCGGATCAGCGGCACTGAACACTCGGCGCGCCACGAACCCCGCCGGGTGAGGACCCCACCCGGCGTGTGCTTGCGATTGATCGCTGCGGTCAGCTCCGGCGTTCGCTGCCCGGCAGCGCCAGGGGGACGAGCGGCCGGGTGCCTTCGGCGAGTTCGCGGAAGACCGCCTCGGTGGGTGAGCCGGGATCGGCGCAGTACACGATGATCCGCTGATCGCTGTCCGGTAGGTGCAGCACCTGGCAGTCGAATTCGAGCACGCCCAGGTCCGGATGGGTGACGCACTTGCGGTGGTTGCGGCGTTCGGCGACGTCCTGGGCGGCCCACATCTCGGCGAAACGCGTCGAGGTGCCGAGCAATTCGGTCACCAGGGCGGACAGGCGGGGATTGCCGGGGTAGCGGGCGTAGGCGGCGCGCAGGTCGGCGACGGTGGTCGTGGCGAACTGCAGGGTCTCGGGATCCGACCAGCTCGGGTCGTCGGCCGGGCGGCGGAACGCCCAGCGCACCATGTTGCGGTCGGATTCGGGGGTGTCGGTGAGGTCGGAGATGAAGAACACGGCCATGGCGTTCCAGGCCAGGATGTCGTAGCTCGCGTCGACCACATAGGCGGGCATGGTGGTCAACCCGTCCAGGATGGTGCGGACCGCGGGGGAGACAGTGCGATCGGGGCCGGCCACGACGGGCGGCGGGTGCCCCGCGGTGCGGAACAGATAGTTGCGTTCGTCGGCGGTGAGCATCAACGCCCTGGCGAGCGCGCCGACCACCTGCGCCGAGGGGTGCGGGCCGCGCGCCTGCTCGAGGCGCACGTAGTACTCGACGGAGATGCCCGCCAATTGCGCGACTTCTTGCCGCCGCAGGCCGGGGGTGCGGCGGGGGCCGGTCTGCGGCAGCCCCACATCGGAGGGTTGCAGATCGGCACGGCGCGCCCGCAGGAACGCCGCCAGATCGGTCCGGTTCGCCATGTTCCCAGTGTGCGCGCCCGCGACCGGGTCAGGGTGGTACCGGTGATACCACGCTCGCCCGGCCCTCCCCGGCCGCCGAACGCGCTGCAACCGTGGTGGCCATGACGCACAACGACACCGCCACCATCGCGCTGATCACCGGAGCCAACAAGGGCCTCGGCTACGAAACCGCCCGCGCCCTGGCCGCGCGGGGCTGCACCGTCCTGGTCGGCGCCAGGGATCCCGAGCGCGGGCGCGCCGCCGCCGAGAAGCTGGCCGCCGACGGCGGTGACGTCCGGTTCGTCCGGCTGGACGTCACCGACGCCGCCACGATCGCCGAGACCGCCGCCTACCTCGAGGCGGAGTTCGGCAGGTTGGACATCCTGGTCAACAACGCCGCCATCACCGGGGGCTTCGACACCGGCCTGCTGCCCTCGACCACCTCGATCGACATCATGCGCACCGTCTACGAGACCAACGTGTTCGGACCGGTCGCGGTCACCAACGCGCTGCTGCCGCTGCTGCGCCGCGCCGAGGCCGCGCGCATCGTCAACGTCTCCAGCGAGGTCGGTTCGGTGCAGCTGATGAACGACCAGGACGGCCCGATGTGGCCGATGGTCTCGATCACCTATCCGTCGTCGAAGACGGCGCTGACCATGATCACCACCATGTACGCCAAGGAGCTGTGGGACACCCCGATCAAGGTCAATGCCGCCAACCCCGGGTACTGCGCCACGGATCTGAACCACAACTCCGGGTTCCGGACCCCCGAGCAGGGCGCCGAGCCGATCGTGCACCTGGCCACCCTGCCCGCCGACGGCCCCACCGGTCAGCTGTGGGGCTACCGGTGGGGCGCCACCGACGGGGTGGAATACGGTCCGTTGCCCTGGTGAGGGTGCCTTGGTCGACCTGGGCGCCGGCGCCACCGTTCCCGGCCAGGGATCGGCGCGTCGGCGCTCAGACCAGCGCCGCGGCCGACCGCCCCTGCTGTGCCGAGGCCACCAGGTTGCTCTTGCCCAGCGGCGCACCCGACGCCAGCGCCGACACCCACTCCGCGGTGCCGGCGACGGCGGCGAGATTCGACTGGAACAGCACCATCAACGTCTCGTGCAGGACCTGCGCCGACACCGCGCCCGCTTCGTTGGCCAGGTGGATCGCGCCGGTCGCGTCGGAGAGGATCTCGGCGGCGAAGCCCAGACCCTCCGCCTCCACCACGGTGGCGATGTCGCAGTTGTTGGTCATGTACCCGACGACGGTGATGGTGTCGACGCCGCGTTTCCGCAACCACTCGGCGAGATCGGTGCCCGCGAACACGCTGCCGTACACCTTGTGGATGTGCTTGGTGTCCGGCGTGATCCGCTGCGCCACCTCGGGCCGCAGCGCCCAGCCGGGGGTGCCCTCGACGAACACCGGCGCGCCCTCGGGGGAGCGGTGCTGCACGACGGCGACCGGAATGTTGTGGGCCGCAGCGGCATCCATCGCGGCCACGATATTGGCGAGAGACTCCTCGCGCGGCGGGTACTGGACCTCGAGCGGGCCGCCGAAGTACTCCTGCTGAACATCGACGACGACGAGGGCGCGGTGTGCTGTGGTCATGGCTGCTTGTTCCTCCGTGAGCGTTCCGAGGTGCCGCGCGCCCCGGTGAGGCGCGCCGCTGACCGATTCTTCGGCACCCGCCGCACCGCCACGAGTGGCACGGATGCATACTTGCGATGGAATCGGGCCAACCTCGGGAGTCGCCATGCAGATCGCCGTCTACGCCTTCGACGGGTTCCCCATGTTCCATCTCGCGGTGCCGCTCACGGTGTTCGGTGAGGTCGGCAGGCTCGGGCTGGCGGCGGACTGGCAGACCCGGCTGTGGTCCGACCGCGCCGGTTCCGTGCGCACCGCCGAGGGCTACCCGATCGGGGACGTCGCCGGGCCGGAGATCCTGGCGAGCGCCGACATCGTCGTCGTGCCGTCCTGGCTGCAATCGCTCGCGCCCGCGGGGGACGACCTGAAGAACCAGCTGATCGACGCCCACCGGCGCGGCGCGACGATCGCGGGCCTGTGCTTCGGCGCCTTCCCGCTCGCCGATGCCGGTCTGCTCGACGGACGCGCGGCCGTCACCCACTGGGAGGTGCTGCCGCTGCTCGCCGAACGCCGACCGGACACCTCGGTGGACGCCTCGGTGCTCTACATCGACCACGGCGACGTGCTCACCTCCGCGGGCACCGCCTCGGCCATCGACGCCTGCCTGCACCTGGTCCGCAAGCACCTCGGCGTGGCGGCGGCGACGCGGGTGGCTCGCAGCCTCGTCGTCGCCCCGCATCGCGAGGGCGGCCAGGCCCAGTACATCGAGCGCCCGCTCGCGCGCCCCGCCACCGACGGCGCGATCGGGGAGGTGCTGGACTGGGCCCTGGCCCACCTCGACCACCCGCTCACCGTCGACCTGCTCGCCGAGCGCGCCCGCATGAGCCGCCGCAGCTTCGTCCGCCACTTCCAGCAGGCCACCGGCACCACCCCCGCCCGCTGGATCCTCGACCGCCGCCTCGACGAAGCCCGCGCCCTGCTGGAAACCACCGACTGGCCCGTCGACACCATCGCCTCGGCCTGCGGCTTCGGCAGCCCCGTCACCCTCCGCCAGAACTTCGCCGCCGCCTACGGCACCACCCCCACCACCTACCGCCGCCGCTTCGCCCCCACCCCGGCATAGACCATGCCGACGCGCTCGTGGCCCGTCCCACCTCTCGGGGTCAGCAGGAGCAAGAACGAGTTCGGCCGGGGATGGAAAGGGCCCCGGAACCCAAGGGTTCCGGGGCCGGGGCGATGAGCCCTATTCCGCGGTGGCCGGGGCCGAGGCGCGGAGGGAGGCAAGGGCGTCCAAGCGTTCCTCGGCTTCGGTGACGATCCGTTCGATGAGTTCCTTGCAGGTGGGCAGGTCGTCGATGATGCCGGTGACCTGGCCGGCCGCGAGCACACCCGCCTGGGTGTTGCCCTCGACCAGGCCGGCGCGCAACAGCATGGGGGTGTTGGCGGCCATGATGACCTGAGACCAGGTGAGGTCTTTGGTCTTGCGCATGGCGAGGCCGTCCTTGACGATGGTGGACCACTTCATGCCGGTCATGCTCTTGAACCGGGCCGCGTTGGAGACCGCGGCGGCGAACCCGCGCCACCGGCCCGAATGCTCCAGGCGCTGCACCAGATCGGTGTTGAGCACGCGGTGCGGCATGCCGTCGACCTTGAGGGAGACCACGGTGTCCTGCAGGTGGCGGTTCAGGTACTCCTGCTTCACGGCGTCGGGCACCGAACTGTCCTGGGTCAGCAGGAAGCGGGTACCCATCGCCACGCCCGCGGCGCCGTAGGCCAAGGCGGCGGCCAGGCCGCGGCCGTCGAAGAAGCCGCCCGCCGCGACGACGGGGATGTCCACCGCGTCCAGCACGGAGGGCAGCAGCAGGGTGGTGGCGACCGGGCCGGTGTGCCCGCCGCCCTCGCCGCCCTGCACGATCACCGCGTCGGCGCCCCAGGAGGCCACCTTCACCGCGTGCTTGGCCGCGCCGATCGACGGGATCACCACCACCCCGGCGTCTTTCAGCTTCGCGATGAGGTCCTTCTTGGGCGCGAGCGCGAACGAGGCGACCTTGACGCGCTCGCGGATCAGCAGGTCGATGCGCTCGTTCGCGTCCGAGGCGTCGGCGCGGATGTTCACGCCGAACGGCCGGTCGGTCTGCGCCTTGGTCTTGGCGATCGCGGCCTCGAGTTCCTCGTAGGTCATCGTCGCCGAGGCGAGGATGCCGAGGCCGCCCGCGTTGGCGGTGGCCGAGACCAGGCTCGGCCCGGCCACCCAGCCCATGCCGGTCTGCACGACCGGGTGCTCGATGCGGACCAGATCGGTCAGCGCGGTGCGCAGTCGCGGGGTCGGTGCGTTCACGACGAGGGCACCTCCTTCTCGCGGATCTTCTTGGGATCGAGCACTTCCCGGATGATGCGCAGTTCCTCGGCGGTGGGCTGCCTGGTCTGCGGCGCCTCACCGAGGCCGGCGACCTCGAAGGAGGTGTTCTCCGCGACTTCCTCGGGGGTGACGCCGGGATGCAGGCTGCGCGCCCGCATGGTGTGGCCGGGGCCCTCGAAGTCGAAGACGCCCAGGTTGGTCACCACCCGGTGCAGGTGCAGGAACCGGAAGGCCGGGTTGTCCTGATCCACCTTGTCGTAGCCGACCCCGCACACGATGTCCACGCGGTCGACGAAGACGCGCTTGCTGTGCCGGGCCACCCAGTAACTGGTCGGATGGTTGATGGTGTTGCCGGGCGCGCCACGCACACCGAACATCTGCCTGCTCGGCTGCTGGTGCGCGCCGAACGCCGACAGGTTCTGGTTGCCGTACCGATCGATCTGGTTGGCGCCCATCACCACGTGCCGACGCCCGGAGGCGACCACGTCGAACACCTTGCGGAACGGGATCCAGCCCTCGACCGGCGCCTTGCCGCCCAGCGGGGGAGTCTCGGCCAGCAGCAGCGCCTCGCCGTCGGAGAGCAGCAGGTCAGGCTCGGTGGTGAGCTTGGCCAGCCGGGCGCCGAGAGTCGCCATCGGCGTCATCGGCGAGGCCATGATCTCGCCCGCGCCCGCGAAGATCTCCGCGCAGGCGATCGCGCAGTACTCGGCCCTGGTCACGGTCTCTGTCGTAGTCATCACGCCTCCTGTGTTCTGCGGGACACCCGCACCCGGTCGGCTGCGATGAGTGCTTCGCGATGGTGTCTCATCTACGCCTCCTGGTCGGCGAACCGGCGGACGGCGGCCTGGTACTCGTCCTCCGAGACCGCCAGATAGGTGTCGACGAAGGTCTGCCAGCTCTCCGGCGACTTGGCCGCCTCCACGTAGTGGCGCTGGAACTTCTCGTCGCGGCCGTAGTCCTCACCGGCGAGGGTGAAGTGCGCGCCGCCGGGCGCCTCGACCACGCCGTCGACCATCATCCGGTTGAGCAGCAACTGCTGCGGCGGAACGGTTTTCACCAGTTCCTCGGTCTCCACCACGCGCTCCACCGACAGGTAGCGGCGCTCGGCGGCCAGGCAGTACAGGTCGTCGAAGTAGGGGTCGACGCCGAGATAGGCGGCGTTGCCGTGCTTGTCGCCGAGGTTCAGGTGCACCAGGGCCGCGTCGAGGGTGAGCGCGGGCATGGCGGAGAGGGTTTCGGGCGTGCCGTCGGGGCCCGGGTAGGGCGAGGTGACGGTCTTCAGCTCGCCTTCCCAGAAGGTGAACACGTCCGAGCCGAGTCCGGCGCGGATCGGCAGGAACGGCAGCCGGGCGGCGGCCGCCTCCAGCCCGCACTTGAGCATGCCCTCGTCCATCTCCCGGACCACCAGCTCACCGGAGGTGCGGGCCTTGCCGAACCAGGGGTCGTAGAACGGCGTCGAATCCAGCGAGACGAAGCCGTAGTAGGCCTTGCGCACCTTGCCCGCCGAGCACAGCAACCCCAGGTCCGGCCCGCCGTAGGTGACCACGGTCAGGTCGGTGAGGTCCGAGCGCAGGATGGCACGCACCAGCGCCATCGGCTTGCGCCGCGAACCCCAGCCACCGATGCCGATGGTCATGCCGCTGCGCAGCTCGCCGACCACGTCGTCGAGCGACATTCGTTTGTCTTTCATCACTGCTCCTGGTTTCCGGCCTTGCGTGCGGCGAGGTCGTCGTCGAAACGCGCGCGGATCTCGTCGGCGACGCCCGCCAGGTTGAGCTCGAAGGTGAAGCCCTGCTCGTAGCGGTAGCTGCGGTGCACGTCCTGCACATCGATGCCGTTGAGCGCGCGCTTGGCGGCCCGGATCACCCGGCCGTCCTTGGCGGCGATGTTCTTGGCCACCTCCATCGCGGCGGCGTCGAGTTCGGCGCGCGGCACCACCTGGTACACCGAGCCGTGGTGGTGCAACTGCTGGGCGGTGATCGTGCTCGCGGTGTAGAACAGCGCGCGCATCAGGTGCTGGGGGACCAGCCGGGCCAGATGGGTGGCCGCGCCGAGCGCGCCGCGGTCGACCTCGGGCAGGCCGAAAGTCGCGTCGTCGGAGGCGATCACCACGTCGGCATTGCCCACCAGGCCGATGCCGCCGCCCAGGCAGAAGCCCTGCACCACCGCGATCACCGGCACCGGGCAGTCGTACACGGCGCCGAAGGCCTCGAAGCAGCCGTGGTTGGCGTCGATGAGTGCCTGGTGGCCGGGCTTGCTCTGGATCTCCTTGATGTCCACCCCGGCGTTGAAGCCGCGGTTCTCCGCGCGCAGCACGACCACCTTGGTCTCCGGGTCGCGGCCCGCGGCGCGGACGGCGTCGGCGATGGCGAACCAGCCGTCGGTCGGAATGGCGTTGACCGGCGGATAGTCCACCGTGACCACGGTGATGCCGGTTGATTCGGTGTGACGGTTGATCCCCATCGCGGACCCTTCGTGGTTGGCAAAGCAAGCAGTTGCTTGGTAGGTTAGCACGGTGGGACTCGAAATCGACCTGTCCGATCGCGTCGTCTTGGTGACCGGCGGGGTGCGCGGCGTCGGAGCCGGAATCAGCAGGGCGTTCCTCGCCGCGGGAGCCACCGTCGTGGCCTGCGCCCGCAGGCCGGGTGAGCAGCCGGTGACCTACGAGGGCAGGCAGGCCCACTTCCTGCCCTGCGACGTGCGCGACGCCGCCGCGGTCCGCGCGCTGATCGAGACGCTGGTGGACACCCACGGCAGGCTCGACCACGTGGTCAACAACGCCGGTGGCGCGCCCTTCGCCTCGGCCGCCACCGCGAGCGTCAACTTCCACACCAAGATCATCGAGCTGAATCTGATGTCCGCCCTGTGGGTTTCGCAGGCCGCCAACGCGGTGATGCAGGACCAGCCCGAGGGTGGTTCGATCCTGATGATCTCCAGCCTCAGCGGCCACCGGCCCTCGCCCGGCACCGCCGCCTACGGCGCCGCGAAGGCGGGCGTCGACAGCCTCACGCAATCGCTGTCGATGGAGTGGGCGCCGAAGGTGCGGGTGAACTCCCTGATCGTCGGCCCGGTCGAGACCGAACTGAGCGAACTGCACTACGGCGACCGCGACGGCATCGAGGCCGTCGGCGCCACCATTCCACTGGGCAGGCTGGCCCGCCCCGAGGACGTCGGCCGCGCCGCGGCGTTCCTGGCCTCCCCGCTGGCCGCCTACATCAGCGGCGCGATGTTGCAGGTGCACGGCGGCGGCGAACGACCACCTTTCCTCGCCGCGTCCACCGCGGCCAACGGCGAGCAGCAGCGGGCCTGACTCGCACCGTCGAGCAAACCCGCACCGACCAACGAAAGAGGACAACGGAATGGACGAGCAGATCTGCGCGGGGCGCGTCGTCATCGTCACCGGCGCCGGACGCGGGATCGGCCGCGCGCACGCGCTGGCCTTCGCCGCCGCGGGCGCGCGCGTGGTGGTCAACGACGTCGGCACCTCGCTGCACGGCGACAGCACCGGGGAGACCCCGGCGCAGCAGGTGGTCGGTGAGATCACCGCGGCCGGTGGCGAAGCGGTCGCCAACGGCGACGACGTGGCCGACTGGGACGGTGCGCGCAACCTGATCCGCCAGGCGGTGGACACCTTCGGCCGGCTCGACGTGCTGGTGAACAACGCGGGCTTCGTCCGTGACCGGATGCTCGTCAACCTCAGCGAGGAGGAGTGGGACGCGGTGATCCGGGTCCACCTCAAGGGTCATTTCGCCGCCATGCGGCACGCCGCCGAGTACTGGCGCGGCGAAGCCAAGGCCGGGCGCCCCGTCGACGCGCGAGTGATCAACACCAGTTCGGGCGCGGGCCTGCAGGGCAGCGTCGGCCAGGCCAACTACGGCGCCGCCAAGGCCGGAATCGCCGGACTCACCCTCACCGCCGCGGCCGAGTTCGCCCGCTACGGCGTGACCGTCAACGCCATCGCGCCCTCGGCCCGCACCCGGATGACCGAGACCGTCTTCGCCGACATGATGGCCAAGCCCGAATCCGGCTTCGACGCGATGGCGCCGGAGAACATCTCCCCGCTGGTGGTGTGGCTGGGCAGCACCCAGTCGGCGGGCGTCACGGGGCGCATGTTCGAAGTCGAGGGCGGGAAGGTCGCCCTCGCCGACGGCTGGCGGCACGGTGTCGCGGTGGATCGCGGCGCCCGCTGGAATCCCGCCGAACTCGGCCCGGTCGTGGCCGACCTCATCGCCAAGGCCGCGCCGCCGGAACCGGTGTACGGAGCCTGATCCGGGGTTGCTACCTTTTCCTGCAGTCATGCGGGCGGCACATTAGGATGTGCACCCGTTGCACGAAAAGTCCCGGATGAAGTCGCGACCGGGCAAGATTTGCGCTGTACAGAGGGGAAGGCTGGCGCATGGCCGTTGGTCGCACGTTCCGTGCGTTGGCAGTAGCGAGTGCTGTTGCCGGCATTGCGCTGCTCGGTTCGGGAGGCGCCGCGGCCAAGCCGGACGGTGATCCCCAGGGCGGGCCGCCGGGTCATTCTGCGCCCGCGGCCCCACCCGGGAACGGTGCTTCGTCCGGCGGTCACGGCCCGGGAAGTCCTGACACCCCCACCGGGCCGGGTCGCTCCGCCAACTCGACCGGTGCCGGGAACTCCGCCAACTCCAACGGCGCCGGGAACCAGACGGGAACCGGCCCGAACGGCGATCCCGCACCGGTGTCCGGCGCTGCTCCGGGTGTCCCGTCCACCACGACCTCGCCGACCGGCGCACCCGCTGGCCCGCTGTCGTCCGGTTCGGCCGGTGGCCCCGGCTCGAGCGGTAGCTCGCCGGCCGACGCGGGCCCGGTCGGCCCGTCGCTCTCCCTTCCCCCGGCCACCCAGAGCCCGGCTGCCGAGGAGATCGGCTCCGCCGCGTCCGGCTCGGCCGGTGCCGCGGGTTCCGCGGGCGCGGGTTCGGCCGCGACCGGTTCCGCCGCGGGCGGCATCCTGCTCGGCTCCGGCTCGGCCGGCCTGGCCGCCGTGCTCGGTACCGGTTCGACGGGCCTGGGTGTCGGCCTGGTCACCGGTTCCGCAGGGGTCGGCGCCGTCCTCGGCACCGGGTCGGCCGGGCTGGGCCTCGGCCTCGGCACCGGCTCGGCGGGTCTCGGGCTCGGCCTCGCGACGGGTTCCGCCGGTCTCGGCGCCGCGCTGGGCTCGGCCGGCGTCGGCGGTGCCGCGCTCGGTTCCGCGGCGGTCGGCTCGGCAGGCGTCGGTTCCGCCGCCGTCGGTTCCGCCGGGGTGGGTTCGGCGGGCGTCGGCTCGGCCGGTGTCGGATCCGCGGGTGTCGGTCTCGGCTCGGCCGGTGCCGGTTCGGCCGGACTCGGCTCGGCCGCGGTGGGTTCGGCCGCGCTCGGTTCCGCCTCACCGTTGTTGCTGCTGCTGATCCCGCTCCCCACGCCACCCGCCCCCGAGGCGCCCTCGGTACCGCTGGTCATTCCGCCCGCGCCCGGCGTCCCCGCGGCGCCCGCCGTCCCTGCCGCCCCCGCGCTGCCGTCCGCGCCGGGCCTGCCGCCGATCGCCGTCGCCGCACCGGAGGCGCCCGCACCCGCGCCGGCACCCCAGGCGCCCGCCCCCGCCGCGCCGTCGGCCCCCGCGCCCCAGGCGGCCGCGCCGACTCACGATGTCCGGCCGACCAGTGCCGACGACGGCCTGCCCGCGCCGAACGCGCTGTCGGTGATCGGCGGTCTTGCGGCGATGGCGCTGGCGGCGGCCGGTGCGGGCGCGGTCAGCTTCCAGAGCGCGTCCGCCGCCCAGGCACGGGTGGACGCCGCTCGCGCCGAGTTCTTCGGCCCGAGGTCGTGAGAGGTAGGCCATGAGCCAGAGCAGGACGCAGAGTAGCTCGCGGTCCTACCGCCGGGTCGCCGCCGCGGTCGACGCGGTGTGCGCGGTGGCCGCCGACTTCGACGCCACCACGCTGGACGAGGTGGTGCTCGCCATCGCGGCCGAGCGGCAGCGCATGATCGAGATCGCCGACGCCGAACTGGGCCCGGGCGTGTGCGGGCAGCGCCGCTTCTACCCCGACCGCGACGTGATCGTCCTCGCGACCGCGTTGCCGAGCCGCGAGCACACGCTGGCCCACGAACTCGGCCACATCGTGTTCGACCACGAGGGCGCCCCCGCCACCGAGGTCACCCTGGAGGCGAGCGACGATCTCATCGCGTACATGCTGAGCCAGCGGGCCCATCAGCAGATCGTGGACGACGGCGCCGACGAATTGGCCGAATGGGAGGCGGAGACCTTCGCCGCGATGCTGATGACCCGCTTGCGCGTCTTCAACAACCGGGGCGCAGGCGTCTCGGTCCTTCGATTCGATGAGGCTCTCGGATGACTCTCTGGTTGACGGCCCTGCTGGTCTGGGTTGCCGCCGGGGCCCGGGTGGGCCGGGTGCTGGTGAAGCCCGCCACGACCGCCCGCGTCGCCATCGTCGTCGCGGTCGCCGCGGCGGCGGCCGCCGCCACCCTCGCGGTGCCGGAAATCGCGCTCGCCGTGGACAATCTGCTGCCGGAGGGCGCGCCGCCCGGCATGCTCGCCGACGGCGTGCAGGTCGCGGCCTGGCTGGTCTTCGCCACCGCCACATCGGTGGTGGCCGCGGCGGCCTGGCCGGTCGTCTCCCGGCGCAACCTGCGCCAGATCGCCCTGGTGATCTACGGGGCGGGCACGCTGGTGATCGCCGCGACCCTGGTGTGGTCGTTCACCTTCGGTTGGTGCGCGCTCGCACTGGCCTGTGTGTTCATCGTCGTCACCGGACTGCGCAACCTGGACTGGACCGCGCTCGGCCGCGGCATCGCCATCTACACCACCGGCACCGCGCTGACCGGCCTGCTCGCCGTGCTCGAGGTCCGGCGCGCCTGGGTCGGCGAGCCGGCGGCACCGGCGGGCGAACCGAATTGGGGCTGGCAGGCCTGGGAGATCGCCGCGCTGCTGATCGCGCTGGGCGCGGTGTGGATCGTGGTCGAACTGTGGATGCGGGCCAGGGCGGTGCTGCGCCAGACCCGCGCGCTGCACCGCACCATGATCAAGCGCTTCCCCGAGGTGATCGCGCACGAACAGCCGAGTCCCTCCACCCAGCTGCGTGCTTCGGATCAGGTCGCCCAGATCATGGACGCGCTGTACCTGCAGTCCGGTGGCGGCGTGGAGTTGGCCGCGGCCGGTGCGCCGCCCGCCTCCATTCCCGAGCGGGCCGAGCGGGTCGCGCGCTGGGCCAGGAACCCCCTGGGAGACATCGTCATCGACGCGCGGTGGATCGCGCCGCCGGAGGGTGTGAGTCCCCGTGGCTGGGTCCGGGCCATCGCCCGCGCCTTCGACACCGTGGACACCCCGGTGCTGGAGCACACCGCGTCACGGTGACGAACCGGGGGCGACTGTCCGGAGGCAGTCGCTGTGTGGTCACCCGAGTGCCGACAATCGCGCTTCCACGACATGTCATGGAATCGCGGCTGGGCGCGAGCACATTCCAATTGGTGTAGTCAGGTATCCGTTCGTGAAAATGTACTCGCGCCTGCACTTACATCTGTGACTTACCACGAGGCGGACAATAGGCGAATTGGTTCGCCTCCCATCGCCGCTGCACCGCACCGCCTCTCGTGCGGTGAGCTCGTGCACAACGCAGCGCAGTGCGACCCGAAAGCCGCACTGCGCTGCGCTGTGGGAGAACCCCTATTCCGTTCCGTCCGGAGGAATCTCGGGCAAGCCTTCGCTGGCCCGCAACTTCTCCGCCATGGAGGTCAGCAGGTTCTGTGATTCTTCGGAGAGGTCGAAAGCCCTACTCGACAGCCGTCGCAGTCCGTAGCCCTGCAGCTGGGACAGCAGCTCGAGATCGTGATCGATCTTGGCGGCATAGATGTCGTTGAAGAAGTAGTCCGGCTTGACCTTGAAGAACTTGGCCAGTGCCGCCACCGTTTCATCCGAGGGATTCGTCCGCTGCCCCGACCGCAACTGGGACAGATACGGTTTCGAGATCGGATGCCCGGAGGCAGTCAGCGCAGCCGCAACCTCCGCGTTGGTGTGTGGCTTGCGCCCCGGGGGATGCACGGTTTCGAACAGCTTGTTCAGCCGCGCCGCGAAATCAGCCATTGTGAGCCGCCCAATTCCCTTCGCTGTACTAACAGACGTTATCTCGGATACCTATCATTGATATTAGCGGCTCAGTAACTGAAAACCTACGCCTGATTCAGGTTTTCCTCGAGGAATCCGGCCCTGGGCACGGGGGAGCCGTCGCGACCGCCGCGTTTGCGGGTCATGCCAACGTCTCTAGGAGACCGGCGGTACGCTCCGGTTCTGCCCCGTCGCAAGGCCCTTCCCGATTCATCCGATGATAGCCGACGGATAGCTGACATCTCATCTACCTGCCCGGTCCGTGGGATGTGTGGCGTACGACACGTTTTCGGCTCCCGGGGATGAACGTTCAACCACCGAAGGGGAACTGGGTCCAAAGGCTCTGGCGCGCCGCTAGATCCGTTCGATGATGGTACCGGTGGCCATGGCTCCACCGGCGCACATCAGGATCATCGCCGTGGCGCCGCCGGTCCGCTCCAGCTCGTGCAAAGCGGTTGTGATGAGGCGCGATCCGGTGGAGCCGACGGGGTGGCCGAGGGCGATCGCGCCACCGTTGACGTTGACCCGATCCATGTCCGGCTTGTGCACCGACGCCCACGACAGCGCCACCGAGGCGAAGGCCTCGTTGATCTCGAACAGGTCGATGTCGCCGATGCTCATACCCGAGCGCTCCAGCAGGCGCGAGCAGGCCTGCACGGGTCCGTCCAGGTGGAACTCCGGCTCGCCGCCGACCAGCACCTGGGTGCGGATACGCGCCCGCGGCCGCAAACCCGTTCGCTCGGCGGCCTTCTCGTCCATCAGCAGTACCGCGGCCGCGCCGTCGGAGATCTGCGAGGAGCTCCCCGCGGTGTGCACGCCGCCCTCCAGCACCGGCTTCAGCTTGGCCAGGCCCTCCTTGGTGGTCTCGCGCAGCCCCTGGTCGCGCGTGACGTCGAGCTTCTCGCCGGTGAGGGTGCCCTCCTTGTCGACGGCGGGGGCGGTGACGGGGATGATCTCGCGCTCGAAACGACCCTCCGCCCAGGCCTGGGCGGCCAGGCGCTGGGAGCGCAGGCCGAACTCGTCGACGTCGTCGCGGGTGATGCCGCGCCGCTTGGCGATCCGCTCGGCGGCCTCGAACTGATTCGGCAGATCGATGCTCCACGACGCCGGACGGCGCGGGCCGGCGTTCTCGCCGACGTTGGCGCCCAGCGGAACCCGGCTCATCGCCTCGACACCGCATGCCATGCCGATGTCGATGGCGTCGGCGGCGATCAGGCCGGCGATCAGGTGGTTGGCCTGCTGGGCCGAGCCGCACTGGGCGTCGATGGTGGTGGCGCCGACCTGCCAGGGCAGGCCCGCGTGCAGCCACGCGACCCTGGTGATGTTGTTGGACTGCTCGCCTGCCTGGGTGACGCAGCCGCCGACGACCTGCTCGACCAGGGCCGGATCCAGGTGGGCGCGTTCGAGCAGTCCGCGCTGGGCGAGGCCGAGCAGTTCGGCGGCGTGCAGGCCGGCGAGCCAGCCGCCGCGCTTGCCGATCGGGGTGCGAGCGGCCTCGACGATGACGGGTGTGCCCATCTCGATTCTTCCTCCTGATGCGAACGAACATGAAAAACTGGAACGTGTGCCAGCAGTATGTGCTGCGCTTCTTTACTAGTACAGCCTGCTGTGCTGGAATTGATTGTAGAACGTGTTTCAGTTTGTCGAAGGAGACATCTGGTGGTTGAGACCCGCAGCGCTCGCCCGAATCTTCCGGACGGGTTCGATGTGACGGACCCGGACATCTACGCCGAGCGAGTTCCGGTCGAAGAATTCGCCGAGCTCCGTCGGACCGCTCCCATCTGGTGGAACCCCCAGCCGCCCGAGGTCGGCGGCTTCCACGACGACGGGTTCTGGGTCGTCAGCAAGCACGCCGACATCAAGGAGGTGTCGCGGCGCAGCGATGTGTTCTCCAACTTCGAGAACACCGCCATCCCGCGCTTCAACGACGACATCTCGCGCGAGCAGATCGAGCTGCAGCGCATCGTCCTGCTCAACATGGACGCCCCCGAGCACACCAAGCTGCGCAAGATCATCTCCCGTGGCTTCACCCCGCGCGCCATCAACGGCCTGCGTGCGGAGCTGTCGGCCAAGGCCGAGCAGATCGTCAAGGCGGCGGCCGCGGCGGGCTCGGGCGACTTCGTCACCCAGGTGGCCTGTGAGCTGCCGTTGCAGGCGATCGCCGAGCTGATCGGCATCCCGCAGGAGGACCGCATGAAGGTCTTCAACTGGTCCAACCAGATGACCGGCTACGACGACCCGGACAACGACGCCGATCCGGTCACCGCCTCGGCCGAGGTGCTCGGCTACGCCTACCAGATGGCCGCCGCGCGCAAGGCCTGCCCGGCCGACGACATCGTCACCACGCTGATCGAAGCCGACGTCGACGGCGACAAGCTCACCGAGGAGGAGTTCGGGTTCTTCGTCATCATGCTGGCCGTGGCGGGCAACGAGACCACCCGCAACGCCATCTCGCACGGCATGATCGCCTTCCTGGAGAACCCCGACCAGTGGGAGCTCTACAAGAAGGAGCGCCCCGCCACCGCCGCCGACGAGATCATCCGCTGGGCCACGCCGGTCACGTCCTTCCAGCGCACCGCCCTGGTGGACACCGAGCTCGGCGGCGTGCAGATCAAGAAGGGCCAGCGCCTGGTGCTGCTCTACCGGTCGGCCAACTTCGACGAGGACGTCTTCGAGAACCCCTACAAGTTCGACATCATGCGCGCCGACAACCCGCACCTGTCCTTCGGCGGCACCGGCGCGCACTTCTGCATCGGCGCCAACCTGGCCCGGCTGGAGATCGATCTGATCTTCAACGCCATCGCCGACCACCTGCCCGACATCACCCGCCTCGGCGATCCGAAGCGACTGCGCTCGGGCTGGCTCAACGGCATCAAGGAGTTCCCGGTCGACTACAAGACCGCGGCCCGCTGCCCCGTCTCGCACTGAGCGCGGCAGCCGAACCCACGACAAGGGCCCCCGAACCATGCCGTTCGGGGGCCCTTGCCGTGCCGCCCGAGGGGAGGGGCGGCGAGTCTCTCACTGCGCCGGTCGCGCGGTCCGCATGGCGCGGTCGACCTCCCAGTAGGCGCGCAGCGCCGCGAGCTTGCCCGCGGCGTCGACCCGGTAGGTGAACACGCCTTCGGCGTCGATCACGTGGCCGCCCAGGCGGCTGCGGATGAGGCCGGTGAAGGCCACCTCGTTCCCGCAGGCGAAGGAATCGCCGAAGAGAAATTCGATGGATTCGGTGGGGGCGATGGCCTTGTCCCAGAACGCGGCGATCGCCTCGGTGCCGTGGTGGCCCTTGCCCTCGGGATCGAATCCGGAGGGCCCGATCGGATCCTCCACCACCGCGTCGGGGGCGAACAGGGCCAGCCACGCCTGCTTGTCGCGGGCCCGCACGGCCGCCTGGGAGGCCAGGCCCGCGGTGCGGGCGGGGTGATCGGTGACGGTCGTCATCGTGCGTCCCTTCCGACGATCGGATCGGCGATGTACTTCTCGGCGAACCGGCGCAACGCGTCCTGCTTGGCCACGAGTTCGCCGTCGAAGCCGATGCCCTCGAGCAGCCAGGGCACCACGATCGCGTCGGTCACCCCGGCGTCGGCCAGGTCCTGGTATCCGGCCCGGCCGCCCCTGTCCACGCAGACCGCCTGGATCTCGAACGGTTCCGCCGACCGGCCGAACTCGGCGCGCAGCGCGTCGAGCTTGCCGATGGTGGCGGTGAGCTCGTCGAAGGTCATCATCGCCGAGGTCCACCCGTCGCCCACCCGGGCGGCGCGACGCAGCGCCGCCTCGGTGTGGCCGCCGATGTAGAAGGGCACCGGCGCGCTCGGCGCCGGACTCATCTGCAACGGCTCGAAATCGTAGAACTCGCCGTGGAATTCGACCATGCCGCCGCCCAGGACGAGCTTGATGACCTCGATCATCTCGTCCACCCGGGCACCGCGCCGGGCATAGGGCTGGCCGCACCACTCGAACTCCTCCGGTGCCCAGCCGATGCCGACGCCGAAGCCGAAGCGGTTGTTCGACAGGTTCGCCACCGAGCCGACCTGCCTGGCCAGCAGCAGCGGATTGCGCGAACCCAGCTTCAGCACATTGGTGTAGAAGCGGATGCGGCTGGTCACCGCGGCCATCGCGGTCGCACCGATCAGCGGGTCGACCCACGGGGTGTCCGGGCCCCAGAAGCGGCTGCCGTCGGCGGTGTAGGGGTACTTCGCCGCCTGGGACTGCATGTAGAACAGCGAATCCGGCAGCGCGACCGAGGAGAACCCGCACTCCTCGGCCGTGACGGCCAGCGCGGTGAGCTGGTCGAGCGGGCTCAGCGCGATGCCGACGGTGAACTGCAGCGGCGCCGTCATGACCGCGGACGTTCCGACCCGACAACCCACATGGAGAAGTACTGCGAGCCGCCGCCGTAGGCGTGCCCGAGCGCCTTGCGCGCGCCCTTGACCTGGTAATCGCCCGCCCGTTCCATCACCTGCTTGGCCGCCTCGGCGAACCGGATCAGCCCGGAGGCGCCGATCGGGTTGGACGACAGCACGCCGCCGGAGGGGTTGACGGGAATGCGGCCGCCGATCTCGGTCTCGCCCTTCTCGGTGAGCTTCCAGCCCTCACCGGGGGCGGCGAAGCCCAGATTCTCCAGCCACATCGGCTCGAACCAGGAGAACGGCACGTAGATCTCGGCGGCGTCGATCTCCTCGAGCGGATCGGTGATGCCCGCGGCCTCCCACAGCGCGGCCGCGGCGTGCCTGCCCGCCTCCGGGTTGACCTGGTCGCGACCGGCGTAGGTGGTGGGCTCGGTGCGCATCGCGGTGCCGTGCACCCACGCCACCTTCCGGCCCTCGGCTTCCACGCGCTCGGCGGCCTCGGCATCGCCGAGCACGATCGCGCAGGCGCCGTCGGAGGAGGGGCAGGTCTCGTCGAAGCGGATCGGATCCCACAGCATCTGCGAGGCCAGCACCGACTCCAGGGTGATGTCGGGCTGACGCAGGTGGGCCAGCGGGTTCTTCGCGCCGTTGCGGCGATCCTTCACGGCCACCATCGCGCCGATGTGGCTCGGCGCGTTGGAGCGGCGGATGTAGGAGCGCACGTGCGGGGCGAAGTAGCCGCCCGCGCCCGCGCCGACCGGCATGGTGAAGGGCACCGGGATCGACAACGCCCACATGGCGTTGGACTCCGACTGCTTCTCCCAGGCGACGGCCAGCACGCGCTTGTGCACGCCGGCCTGCACCAGATTGGTGGCGACGATGCCGGTGGAGCCGCCGACCGAGCCCGCGGTGTGCACGCGGATCAGCGGCTTGCCCGAGGCGCCGAGCGCGTCGGCGAGGAAGAGCTCGGGCATCATGACGCCCTCGAACATGTCGGGCGCCTTGCCCACCACGACCGCGTCGATGTCGGCGATGGTGAGCCCGGCGTCGGCGAGCGCGCGATCGATCGCCTCGCGGCACATGCCCGCCATCGACACGTCGTGCCGCTTCGTCACGTGATGGGTCTGTCCGGTGCCGAGCACCGCGGCCGGGAAGCTCATCGGCTCGCCTCCGAATCCAGGACGGTCACAAGGTTCTGCTGCAGTGCCGGGCCGCTGGTGGCGTGCGCGAGCGCGCGTCCCGCGGTGCCGGTCATGATGGCGCGCGCGGCGAAGCCGATCCGTTCCAGACCCGCCGCGAACATCGGGTTGGCGGCCAGCGCGCCGCCGGACGGGTTGATGGTGGTCTCCGGCTTCAGACCGATGGCCTCGGCGAGGATCAGCTGCTGGTGGCTGAACGGCGCGTGCAGTTCGGCGATGTCGAACCCGCTCAGATCACCGCCGGTCGCCTCCTGCGCCGCCTTCGCCGTCGAGGGGGAGACGGTCAGGTCGCGGGCACCGAGCACCGGGGTGTCGATGCGGTGCGCCATCGAGGTGATCCAGGCCGGGCGTTCGCACAACTCCCTGGCCCGGTCGCCGACCGCGAGCACGATCGCCGCGGCGCCGTCGGTGATCGGTGCGACGTCGTGGGCGCGCAGCGGGTCGGCCACATACGGCGCGTCCAGCAGGCTGTCGACGTCGCCGCCCGCGCCCGCGGCCACCGCCGCCATGTCCCGTTCGCTCCAGCGGCCGGCGTCGATGCCCGCCCGCGCCTGCAGGCCCGCGATCGACAGGGCGTCCGGCCACAGCGGCGCGACCAGGTACGGGTCGAGCTGCATGGTGAGCACCTGGCGCAGCGTGCCGGCCGAGGACTTGCCGAAGCCGTACACCAGCGCGGTGCGCGCCTGGCCGGACTTGAGTTTCACGAACGCCTCGTAGAGCGCCCACGCGGCGTCCATCTCCACGTGCGACTCGTTGATCGGCGGCACCGCGCCGATCGAGTCGACCGCGGAGATGAAGGAGAAGGCGCGCCCGGCCAGGTAGTCCGAGGAGCCCGAGCACCAGAAGTCGATGTCGGACTTGGTGATTCCGAGTTCGGTGTAGAGCTGCTGGAAGCAGGGCACCAGCATCTCGACACCGTTGGTGGTGCCGTAGGTCTCCGGCACGTGCGGTGCGTGCGCGAAGCCCACGACCGCGATGTCGGTGGCGTTGTCAGTCAACGTGCATGCCTCTCAGAGGTGGTGCTTGTAGGTCTCGTAGTCGGCGTCGGGCTCCCCGCTCGGCTCGAAGTGGTCCACGTTCTCGAGCCCGTGGCCCCACTGCTCGCGCGGCTTCCAGACCGCCTTCACCCGCATGCCCATGCGCACTTCGCTTGCGTCGCAACCCAGTACGAGGTGCAGCACCGGAATGTCGGCGCCGTCGAGCAGCACATAGGCCGCGACGTAGGGCGGCTTGATCCGCTGCCCGAGGAACGGCACGTTCACGATGCAGAACGTGGTGACGGTGCCGTGGTCGGACAACTCGATGTAGTCCTCGGTGGGCCTGCCGTCGGTCGGATTGGCCCCGCGCGGCGGGAAGTACACCTTGCCCGCGGCGTCGGTGCGCGCGCCGATCAGCTTGCCCTCGGCCAGCCCGCGCAGGTAGACCGTCTCCTGCGGGGAGGCGGTGTGCTTGTAGGACAGGTCGACCGGCGTGGTGATCATGGTGACCGGCTCGCCCTCGTCGACGGGAGCGGCCGGTGCCGTGGAGGTTTCGCCGGGCTCGAAGCAGACGATGTCCTTGATGAACCCCTCGGTCTGCTCCGCCCAGCGGGCCCGCACCCGCATTCCGGTGCGCATCTGGTCGGGCGAGTCCACGTCCACCGCGTGCAGTAGCGCGCTGTCGGCGCCGTCCAGGGTGATCAGCGCCCAGGCGAACGGGCGATCGAAGGGCTGGCCGTGCAGCGGGTCGCGCACCCAGGTCCACGTGCTCACGGTGCCGGTGTCGGCGACGTCGACGAATTCGGTGAGTGCTTCGCTGGTGACCGGATCGTATTCCGGCGGCGGCACCAGTACCCGGCCGTCGGAGCCGCGGACGCCGACGATCTTGCGCGCCCGCAGACCGGTCAGGAATCTTCCGATGGTCGGTCCGACCGACCTGGTGTAGTCGAAGCGCATCCGCAGGGGTGCGCTCAGCACATCGGGTGCCGTGCTGGTGCTCAATTCCGACCCTTTCTCAGCAGTGTCCGTTCCCGCCCCGATCCCCCGGGCTCGCACCGCGCCGGACGCGACCGCGCCGACGCCGCGGTGTTCATTCCCGCCCGCGTCCCGACCCGGCGCATCGGCGGCGTGATTACGCCGGATGCGCTATTCCCCTCGGTCACGCTATCGAGTAGAACAGGTTCTTATTCTGGTGTCTAGTAGTTAGCGCGGGAAAGGGTCGATGATGAAGTTCGGACTGCAACTCGGATATTGGATGGCGCAGCCGCCCGCGAACGCGGGGGAGTTGGTGGTGGCCGCCGAGGCGGCCGGCTTCGACGCCGTGTTCGCCGCCGAATCCTGGGGCTCGGACGCGTTCGGTCCACTCATGTGGTGGGGCTCGCGCACCGAGCGGGTGCGCCTGGGTACCTCGGTGGTGCAGTTGTCGGCGCGCACGCCCGCGGCCACCGCCATGCACGCGCTGACCCTCGACCATCTCAGCGGTGGACGGGCGGTGCTCGGCCTCGGTGTGTCCGGGCCGCAGGTCGTGGAGGGCTGGTACGGCCAGCCGTTCGCCAAGCCGTTGCAGCGCACCAGGGAGTACGTCGGGATCATCCGCACGGTGCTGGCCCGCGAGGCGCCGGTGACCAGCGACGGCCCGCACTACCCGCTGCCCTACACCGGGCCCGGCGCGACCGGCCTCGGTAAGCCGCTCAAGCCGATCGTGCACCCGCTACGTGCGGATCTGCCGATCTGGCTGGGCGCGGAGGGGCCGAAGAACGTCGCGCTGACCGCCGAGATCGCCGACGGCTGGCTGGCGATCTACTTCGCGCCGCGGCTGGCCGACATGTACCACGGGTGGCTGGACGAGGGCTTTGCCCGGCCGGGCGCGCGCCGCACCCGGGAGGACTTCGAGATCGCGGCCAGCTGCCAGGTGGTGATCACCGACGACCCGGCGGCCGAACTGGAGCGGATGCGCTGGATCATGGCGCTCTACATCGGCGGGATGGGCGCGCCCGAGCTCAACTTCCACGCCCAGGTCTACCGCCGGATGGGCTACGACCGCGAGGTCGACGAGATCGGCGCGCTGTTCCAGGCGGGCAAGAAGGCCGAGGCCGCGGCCGCGGTGCCCGACGAGCTGATCCTGGACACCGCGATCATCGGCGACGAGAACCACGTGCGCGAGCAACTGAAGGTCTGGGAGGCCGCCGGGGTCACCATGATGCTGGTGTCGGTGCCCGACGTCGAGCAATTGCATCGGCTCGCACCCCTTGTCGAACAGTAGAACACGTTCTAAATTCGATGGGGTGACGACGCAGGAGTCAGAAATTCTCGGTCTTTGGAACATCGCGGACGCCGAACCCGATCGGATCGCGTTGGTCGATCCGTCGGGACGGGAGGTGACCTATCGCGAACTGGCCACGCTCGCCAACCGGTACGCCACAGGTCTACGTGACCTCGGCCTGCGCACCGGCGACGTGCTGGTGAGCATGGTGCACAACTGCGTCGAGGCCATCGCGGCCTACTTCGCGGCCTACCAGTCCGGCCTCTACATCGTGGCGGTGAACTGGCATCTCACCGGTCCCGAGGTGGCCTACATCCTCTCCGACAGCGAGGCCAAGGCGTTCTTCGCCGACGAGCGCTTCGCCGCCGCGGCCGAGGCGGCCGCGGACGAGGCCGGATTGCCGGCCTCGGCCCGGTTCTCGGTCGGCGAAATCAACGGCTTCACACCGCTTTCCGAGCTCGGCAACGCCGACGCCGGCCGCCCGGACGACCGCACCACCGGCGCGCCGATGCTCTACACCTCCGGAACCACCGGGCGGCCCAAGGGCGTCCGCCGCCCGCTCACCGGGGCCGACCCGGACGTCGTGTCCCCGGCCAACACCTCGTTCTTCGCGCTGTTCGGGCTACAGCCCTACGACGACCACGTGCACATCTGCGGTTCACCGCTGTACCACACGGCGGTGCTGAACTTCGCGACCATCTCGATCCAGTTGGGCCACAAGGTGGTTCTGATGGACAAATGGGACGCCGAGGAGATGTTGCGGCTCATCGAGAAACACCGGGTGACCCACAGCCACATGGTGCCCACCCAGTTCCACCGGCTGCTCGCACTGCCCGACGAGGTGCGCGCCAAGTACGACGTCTCCTCGCTGCGCAGCATGGTGCACGGCGCCGCGCCGTGCCCGGAGGAGACCAAGCGCAGGATGCTCGAGTGGTGGGGGCCGACGGTCACCGAGTACTACGCGGCCACCGAGGGCGGCGGCACCGTCATCAGCGGTGCGGAGTGGTTGCGCAAGCCCGGCTCGGTCGGCAAGGCGTGGCCGTACTCGGTGATCAAGGTGCTCAGCGAGGAGGACGGCTCGGAGCTGCCGCCGGGGGAGACCGGTCTGGTGTACATGAAGATGGGCGCCTCCAGCTTCGAGTACCACCACGACAAGACCAAGACCGAGGAGTCGCGGGTCGGAGACCTGTTCACCGTCGGCGACATCGGCTACCTGGACGAGGACGGCTACCTCTACCTCTGCGACCGGCGCTCGGACCTGATCCTCTCCGGCGGGGTGAACATCTACCCGGCCGAGATCGAAACCGTGCTCATCACCCACCCCAAGGTGGCCGACGTCGCGGTCTTCGGTATCCCGCACGAGGATTGGGGCCAGGAGGTCAAGGCCGTGGTGCAGCCCGCCGAGGGCGTCGAGGCCGACGCGGCACTCACCGAGGAACTGCTCGCCTTCGCCGCCACCCGCCTGGCCAAGTACAAGATGCCCCGCTCCATCGACTACCTCGACGAGCTCCCGCGCGACCCCAACGGCAAGCTCTACAAGCGCAAGCTGCGGGAACGGTACGTCCCCGCCTCCTGACCACCGGCGCCGGAGCGGCCGCCCGCGACCGCGGCCGGCCGGTCCCGCTATGGTCAGGTGCTCGGTGCGCCGCGGTCCCGGAACAGGCCTTCCGCACCTTGCTCGCCGGCTGCCGGCACGAGTTGCCAGCGTTCGAAGACGCCTGTCCCGGTGCGGGCACGGCGGTGCGAGAGCTCGGGCAACCGCGCGGCTGGCTGCGGCACTGTGCCCGCCGGGGCGAGACCCTGGTCTGCTTCCACCGCTGACGGCGCGGCAGCCGTGGCGGTGTCGTTCGCACGCCCCGGGGAGTTCAGGAGGCCGGCTCGCGCAGTTCCATGGGTAGGCCGAACAGCGGGAAGAGGCGTTCGGTGTCGAGGAAGAAGTTCAGGCCGCTGATGACGGGGCCGTCGAACTCGAGCACGGTGATCGACCACGGCGCGTACACCCCGGGGGTGTCGGTGCGCTTGTAGTGGCCGAACGCGGGCAGGCCGTTGGCGCCCTCGAGGCGGACCATGCGCGAGCCTTCGCAGCCGCTGCCGTGACCGCGCATGAAGGCTGCGACGTTCTCCGGGCCGCGCACCCACAGCTCGATCGGCGGCATGGACAGCGCCACATCGGCCTTGAGCAGGGCGGTCAGCGCGTCCATGTCGTAGGCCTCGAACGCGGTGACGAATTCGTCGACGAGCTTGCGCTGGTTCTCGTCGGTCTCGTCGTAGTCGTCGGTGGCGGTGGGCCGCACCTTCGACATCGTCGCCCTGGCCCGCTGCAGCGCGCTGTTGACCGAGGCGGGCGACATCGTGAGCGCCTCCGCCGTCTCGTTGGCCGAGAACCGCAACACCTCGCGCATGATCAGGATGGCCCGCTGGGTGGCCGGCAGATGCTGACAGGCGGCCACGAACGCCAACCGCAGCGAATCCTTGGTGGCCGCGTGTTCGGCCGGGTCGGCGCCGAAGGCCAGCGCGTTGGGGATCGGCTCCACCCACACGTAGTCCGGCTGCGGTGCGGGCAGCGGCGAATCCGGGCGCGAAGGACCGGACAGGTCCATGGGTCTGGCCCGGCGCTGCGGCCCGTCGAGCATGTCCAGACAGACGTTCGTGGCGATGCGGTACAGCCACGAACGCAGGCTGGCGCGGCCCTCGAACGAGCCGTAGGACTTCCAGGCGCGGGTGAAGGTCTCCTGCACCGCGTCCTCGGCCTCGAAGGACGAGCCGAGCATGCGGTAGGCGTAGGCGCACAGTTCACGCCGATGCGCCTCGAACGAGGCCAGCACGTCGGCATCGGCGCCCGGGGCACCGGCGGCGGCCACGGAGGCACCGGGAGTGGCGGGGGAGGCGGCAACGGTCGAGTCGCTCATGGACGTCACCCTGCCACAGCCCACCGACACACGACAGGGTTCTGACGAGGGTGGTATCCGGGCACCGATGAGTTCGTGTCACGGCGGTCGTCTCTACCGGTGACCCCTACGTACCCGAGAGGAAACGGCCATGAGCAGCAAGATGATCTTCATCAATCTCCCGGTCCGCGAGCTGTCCCGGTCCAAGGACTTCTACCAGGCGCTCGGCTGGAAGCTGAACGAG
Source organism: Nocardia sp. FDAARGOS_372 (assembly GCF_002554515.1). NCBI lineage: Bacteria > Bacillati > Actinomycetota > Actinomycetes > Mycobacteriales > Nocardiaceae > Nocardia > Nocardia sp. FDAARGOS_372. The sequence goes on from NZ_PDDW01000001.1 coordinate 5,241,779, forward strand.
GATTTCACCGACGACAACGCCGCTTGCATCGTCGTCGACGACAACATCTGCCTGATGCTGCTCACCAGGCAGTACTTCCAGACCTTCACCAAGCGTCCGGTGGCCGAGACCACCGGTGCGACCGGTGCGGCCTACGCGCTCTCGCTGGGCAGCGCCGCCGAGGTCGACGCGCTGACCGAAGCCGCCCTGGCCGCGGGCGGGAGCGAGGAGGTCAACGAGGACAAGCGGGCGCAGGAGGCCGAGGTCGGCATGCACGGCCGCACCTTCCTCGACCCCGACGGGCACCAGTGGGAGCCGTTCTGGATGGACTACCCCGGCGGTGCGTGAGCAGCCAGCACGGCACGGCCCCCGACCGCGAAAGCGCCGGGGGCCGAGGCATTTCCGATTCGTTCAGGCGCCGGTGAAGTTCGGCTTGCGCTTCTCGGCGAAGGCGCGCGGGCCCTCCTTGGCGTCGGCGGACTTGAACACCGCGGTGCCCAGCTCGGCGTCGATCTTGAACGCCTCCTCCTCGTGCATGCCCTCGGTCTCCCGGATGGTGCGCAGGATGGCCTGCACCGCGAGCGGTCCGTTCGCGGCGATCTGCGCGGCGAGCTCGAGCGCCTTGTCCAGCGCCGTGCCGTCCGGCACCACGTGCCCGATCAGGCCGATCTCCTTGGCCTCGGCCGCGCTGATGTGGCGTCCGGTGAGCAGGATGTCGGCGGCGACGGTGTAGGGGATCTGGCGGACCAGCCGCACCGCCGAGCCGCCCAGTGGGAACAGGCCCCAACGAGCCTCGGACACACCGAATTTCGCGCTCTCGCCGGCCACCCGGATGTCGGTGCCCTGCAGGATCTCGGTGCCGCCCGCGATGGCGGGGCCCTCGACCGCGGCGATCAGCGGCTTGGTCAACCGCCTGCCCTTGAGCAGCGCCTCGATCCGGCTCAGATCCCAGCCGCCGCCGGAGAACTGGTCGCCGGGATGGGTGCTGGTCATCGCCTTGAGATCGGCGCCCGCGCAGAACGCGCCACCGGCGCCGGTCAGGATCGCCGCTCGGATGTCGGGATCGTTGTCCACCTGATCCCAGGCGTCCTTCATGATCGCCATCATCTCGCCGGAGAGCGCGTTGCGCGCCTCGGGCCGGTTCATGGTGACGATGAGGACGTGGTCCCGCTTCTCGACGAGGCAGTGGGGCATTGCTGATTCTCCTGACTTTCCCGACTCTCGAGCCTTGTCAGAAACAGTAACACGTTCTATTTTGAGGGTGTGAGCTACAACATAGCGGACCTCGTCGAACATGCCATCGATCTCATGCCGGACCGCGTCGCGCTGGTCGACGACGCCCGTGAGGTGACTTACGCACAGCTGGAGGAGCGGACCAACAAACTGGCCCACTACCTGCTCGAACACGGTGTCCAGCCGGGCGACAAGGTGGGCATCTACTCGCGCAACACCATCGAGGCCGTCGAGGCCATGGTCGCGGTGTTCAAGGCGCGCGCGGTGATGATCAACGTCAACTACCGTTACGTCGAGAACGAGTTGCAATACATCTTCGACAATTCGGACATGGTGGCGCTGATCCACGAGCGGCGCTACAGCGACAAGGTGGCCGCGGTCCGCGCCAGGACGCCGAAGCTGCGCACCGTCGTCGTCGTGGACGACGATACGACCGGGACGGTGCCCACCGCAGCGGATTCGGTCGAATACGAGACCGCGCTGGCCCAGTCCTCGCCCGACCGCGATTTCGGCGAGCGCTCGCCCGACGACCTGTACATGCTCTACACCGGCGGCACCACCGGCATGCCCAAGGGCGTGATGTGGCGCCAGGAGGACGTGTGGCGGGTGCTCGGCGGTGGCATCAACTTCCTCACCGGCGAGTACGTCGCCGACGAATGGGATCTGGCCAAGGAGGGCCAGGCCAACGGTGCGCTGACCCGCTACCCGATCCCGCCGATGATCCACGGCGGTTCGCAGTGGGCCACCTTCCAGAGCCTGTTCAGCGGCGGCAAGGTCGTGATGCTGCCGGAGTTCAGCGGGCACGGCGTGTGGCGCACGATCGACCGGCACGGGGTGAACGTCATCTTCATCACCGGCGACGCGATGGCCCGCCCGATGCTGGACGCGCTGCTCGAGGGCAACCCGGAGACCGGCAAGCCCTACGAGCTGGCCAGCCTGTTCGCCATCGCCAGCAGCGCGGCGCTGTTCTCGCCGGCGATCAAGGAGAAGTTCCTCGAGCTGCTGCCCAACCGGGTGATCACCGACTCGATCGGGTCCTCGGAGACCGGCTTCGGTGGCATCAGCATGGTCGCCAAGGGCGCCGAGCACACCGGTGGTCCGCGGGTCAAGATCGATGCCTCCACCGAGGTGCTCGACGAGCAGGGCAACCCGGTGACGCCGGGCTCCGGCCAGATCGGCATCCTGGCCCGCAAGGGCCACATCCCGCTGGGCTACTACAAGGACGAGGCGAAGACGGCCGCGACCTTCAAGGAGTTCAACGGCGTGCGCTACTCGATCCCGGGCGACTACGCGCGGGTGGAGGAGGACGGCACCGTCACGATGCTCGGTCGCGGCTCGGTGAGCATCAACTCCGGCGGCGAGAAGATCTTCCCCGAGGAGGTCGAGGGGGCGCTCAAGGCGCACCCGGACATCTTCGACGCGCTGGTGGTCGGCGTGGAGGACGAGCGCTGGGGTCAGCGCGTGTGCGCGGTGGTGCAGTGCCGCGGCGATAAGCGGCCCACCATCGAGGAACTGCGGCCGGTGCTCACCCAGGAGATCGCCCCGTACAAGCACCCCCGCAGCCTCTGGTTCGTCGAGGAGATCAAGCGCTCGCCCGCGGGCAAGCCGGACTACCGCTGGGCGAAGGAGCAGACCACCGCCCGGGCCGCCGACGTGCACGCCGAGGTGAGCGCCAAGTAGGCAACTGCCACCCGTGACGCCGACCGACCCGTCGCCGACCAGGCGGCGGGTCGGTCGCGGTGGCGCGCACCCTGGCGAACCAACCGTTACGGCAGCACCGTAGCCTCGCAGACATGGATATCCCGTTGGCCTTCTTCGAGCGCACCGAGCGCGGTTTCGAGGCACTGCCGATGGCGGTCAGCGCGTGGTCGCCGGTCATGGTGAACGGTCCGGCGATCTGCGGTCTGCTCGGCGGCGCGCTGGAATCGGCGCACCGGCCCGACGGGTTCATCCCGGCTCGGCTCACCGTGGACCTGTTCCGCCCCACGCTGCGCAAGCCCGTCGAGGTGACCACCACCGAGGTGCGCCGCGGGACACGCATCGCCGTCGCCGACGCCGAACTGCTCCAGGAAGGCCGGGCCGTCGCCCGCGCGACCGCGGTGTTCCTCCGCCCCTCCGCACAGCCGCCGGGCCGGGTGTGGACCCGTCAGGAGCGCCCGGACCTGCCGCCGGCCGAACTGCTCGACGGTTCGATCTCGCATCTGTGGCACACCGACACGACCGGCTGGTCGGCGCGGTTGAGCGAACACCAGAACGCCGAACGCAAACGCAACTTCCAGCAGCCGATCTCGGTGATCCTGGGCGAGCCGCCCAGCCCGCTCGCGGCCGCGGCCACGATCGGCGAATCCACCAGCATGATGAGCCACTGGGGCGACCGCGGCGTCGGCTTCATCAACGCCGACCTCACCCTGACCATGAGCAGGCTGCCGCACGGTGCGATCGGCGTGCAGGCGGAGAACCATTTCAGTACCGACGGTGTCGCGGTGGGCAACGCGACGCTGTTCGACCGGGACGGGTTCTTCGGCGCCTGCGTGGTGACGGCGCTGGCCAATCCCGCGGCGCAGGTCGACTTCTCCGGAGCCTGACCCCCGGCCCACACGAGACGGCCCCCGCCGGTTGTTCCGGTGGGGGCCGAGCCGTGTGTGTGTGGGCGGAGCCGAGGGCTCAGGCCGGATCCGCCAGCAGCGCGCCCAACGCGCGCAGGTGATCGGTGGCCCCGCCGAGCGCGAACTCGTTGTGCTTGGCGGCGGTGAAGTAGTTGTGCACGATGTGGTCGCGGTCGATGCCGACCCCGCCGTGGATGTGCACGACGGTGTGCGCGACCCGATGCCCGGCGTCGGCGGCCCAGAACTTGGCGGTGTGCACGGCCTCGGCGGCGGACAGGCCCTCGGCCAGTCGCCATGCCGCCTGGGTGACGGCCAGCCGCAGACCCTGCACGTCGATGTAGGCGTCGGCCAGGCGCTGCGCGACGGCCTGGAAGCTGCCGATGGCCTTGCCGAACTGCTCGCGTTCGCGCGCGTATCCGGCCACCAGGTCCAGTGCCTGCTCCAGGGTGCCCAGCTGCTGGGCGGCCAGGCCGAACCAGGCGCGGGTGAGCAGCCAGTCCAGGATGTCGCCGCCCTCGGCGAGGGTGCCCACCAACTCCGCGGGGGTGTCGGCGAATTCGACGGCTGATTCGGCGCTGAAGTCGACCACCTCCTGCTGGCTGATCCGCACACCCGCGGCGGCCGGGTCGACCAGGAACACGCCGGTGGCGCCGGAGACGGTGGCGGGCACCAGGATGCGCGCGGCGCGGTCGGCGTAGGCGACGGTGGTCTTGGCGCCGGTCAGCCGCCAGGTGCCGTCGCGTTCCACGGCGACGGTCGCGGGGGCGGTGGGCTCGTAGTTGTGGTCCTCGGCCAGTGCGGCGGTGAGCACGACGCTGCCCGCCCCGGCCCGGCGCGCCCACTCCCGCTGCTCGGCCGAGCCGAAGCGCGCGAGCGCGCCCGCACCGACCACCACCGACCACAGGTAGGGGACCGCGGCCACCGACTTGCCCAGTTCGCGCAGTACCGCCGCCTGCTCCAGCGGGCCGAGGCCGCCACCGTCCACCTCCTCGGGCAGGGTGGCGGCGAGGATGCCGGTTTCGGCCAGCGCCGCCCACAGCGGTTCGTCGAACCGGCCCGCGGTGTCGAGTTCGCGCAACCGGTCCGCGGTGACCAGCTTGCCGCACACCTCGCCGGTCAGCGTGCCCAGATCGAGCTGGCCCTCGGTGGGAGTGAAGTCCATGGTGTCGTCTACCTTTCCGAGTCTCGGCGGGCGGCGGTCAGCGGGCGGCCGCGGGCTGGCGCAGCGCGGTCATGGCGATGATGTCGCGCTGGACCTCGTTGGTGCCGCCGCCGAAGGTCAGGATCAGGGCGGCGCGGTGCAGGCGTTCCAGCCGCCCGCGCAGTTCGGCGCCGACGGAGTCCTGGCGCAGGTAGGCCTGCGGCCCGAGCACCTCCATCAGCAGCCGGTAGGCCTCGGTGGCCAGTTCGGTGCCGTACACCTTGCAGGTGGAGGCGTCCCACGGGCGCGGGGCGGCCGCACCGCCCTGATCGGCGCGGCTGGCGATCTCCCAGTTCAGCAGCTTGAGGTACTCGACCTTGGCGTGCACCTTGGCCAGGTTCACCCGCACCCATTCCCGGTCGATGACCCGGCTGCCGTCGGCGGCCTTGGTGGTCCTGGCCCACTCCACGGTCTGCTGTAGGCCGGTCAGCAGCGACCCCGCCGAGGTCAGCGCGACCCGTTCGTGGTTGAGCTGGTTGGTGATCAGCGCCCAGCCGCCGTTCTCCTGCCCGACCAGCGAGCTCACCGGCACCCGCACGTCCTGGTAGTAGGTCGCGCTGGTGTCGGGGCCCGCCATGGTGTGCACCGGGGTCCAGGAGAAGCCCTCGGCGTCGGTGGGCACGATGAGCATGCTGATGCCCTTGTGCTTCTTGGCATTCGGGTCGGTGCGCACCGCCAGCCACACGTAGTCGGCGTAGGCGATGAGGCTGGTCCACATCTTCTGGCCGTTGATCACGTACTCGTCGCCGTCGCGGACCGCGGTGGTGCGCAGCGAGGCGAGATCGGTGCCCGCCCCCGGCTCGGAGTAGCCGATGGCGAAGTGCAGCTCACCGGCGGCGATCTTGGGCAGGAAGAAGCGTTTCTGCTCCTCGCTGCCGTAGTGCATGATCGTCGGTGCGACCGAGTTGATGGTCAGGAACGGCACCGGCGCGCCGGCGATGGCGGCCTCGTCGGTGAAGATCAGCTGATCCATGGTGGGGCGGTCCTGGCCGCCGAACTCCTTGGGCCAGCCCAGCGCCAGCCAGCCGTCGCGGCCCATCTCGCGCACGACCTCGCGGTAGACGTTGCCCTGGCCGTACTCGCCGGTGGTGGCACTGAGCGCGGCCCGGCGTTCCGGGGTGATCAGGCGCGCGAAGTAGTCGCGCAGCTCCGCGCGGAGCTCCTCTTGTTGCGGCGTGTACGCGATGCGCATGGCGTGACCTCGTGTCGTGGCGGCAGTCGATTGACCCGATGATTGCATATCGACTGAAACATGTTCCAGTATTGGAGGTGAATCCGGCCGATGCGTGCGTTCGCGCCCGCCTCGGCTTGTAGGCTGGCGTCCGAGTCGGGTGTAAAGGAGTTCTCATGAAGGTCAGCGTCGATCTCGACCAGTGCGAAGCGAACGGAATCTGCGTCGGATTCGCCCCCGACGTGTTCGAACTCGACGACGACGACCAGTTGCACATTCTCACCGACGAGGTGCCCGCCGATCGTCGCGCCGAAGTCGAGGACGCCGTGGCGCAATGCCCGAAGGCCGCGCTCAAACTTCTGTGAGCGATGCTTGCCGTTCTGTAGGAACACGTTCTAAAGTCGGCCCGGTGAGCGAAAGTAATCTGAGCTTGGCGGGCCGCGTGGCCCTGGTGACCGGCGCCGGTGCGGGGCTCGGCAAGGCCGAGGCGCTGGCGCTGGCCGCGGCGGGCGCCGCGGTGGTGGTCAACGACCTGGCCGAGAACGACGCGGTGGCCGAGACCATGGCCGAGATCCGTGCCCGCGGCGCCAAGGCCGAGTTCGTCGCGGGCAGCATCGCCGAGCGGGCCACCGCCGATGCGATGATCCGCACCGCGCAGGAATCGTTCGGCAGTGTCGACATCGTGGTCAACAACGCGGGCATCACCCGCGACCGGATGCTGTTCAACATGTCCGACGAGGAATTCGACGCCGTCGTGGCGGTGCACCTGCGCGGGCATTTCCTGCTGACGCGCAACGCCGCCGCCTACTGGCGGGCCAAGTCGAAGGAGGCGGGCGCGCCGGTCTACGGCCGGTTGATCAACACCTCCTCCGAGGCCGGGCTGCTCGGGCCGGAGGGGCAGGCCAACTACGGGGCGGCCAAGGCGGGCATCACCGCGCTGACCCTCTCGGCCGCGCGGGCGCTGAGCCGCTACGGCGTGCGCGCCAACGCGATCGCGCCGCGGGCGCGCACCGCGATGACGGCGGCCGTGTTCAGCGACGCGCCCGAGGGTGGGATCGATCCGCTCTCGCCGGACCATGTCGCGCGGTTGGTCGCCTACCTCGCCTCGCCGGCGGCGGAGGCGGTGAGCGGGCAGTTGTTCGTGGTCTACGGGCCGATGGTCGCCCTGATGGCGGCGCCGGTGGTCGAGCAGCGCTTCGACGCGGCCGGCGAAGCGTGGGACGCAACGGAACTGGCGAGCACGCTGAGCGGCTATTTCGCCGACCGGCCGGCGGGGCGGACGTTCTCGGCGTCCGCGCTGACCGAACTCGGCTGACCGAACTCGGCTGAGCGGATCGGCACCCGCGGCGAGGCGGCGGCGGATGGCCGCGGCGGGCGCTTCGGCCGGTCGGTGGAAACGCCGTCGGGCAGGCGCGCGGCGCCCGCTTCCGCGGGTGTGGGCGGCCGACGTTTCCGGCCGCAACTGATCGGATGTCCAATTGTTGATCATGGGTCCGGCACTTGGTAGACATGTGTGTCCGGCTATGTGTGGCGGCTCACAAAGCTACCGCGCATCAGCTTCTGACACGTGTTCCAAATTTGGCGGACGGGCATTAGAAAAAATGCAGGTAAAAAGTGGTCGAAAGCTCACAATTATCCTGTGAACATGTTCTAATCATGGTGGCGGTGCGGCCACGGCGGTTGGTCGTGCCGTGCGCAGTACGTGCTGAACGACCAAGGAGGATCGCGGATGAACGAGGTCCTTGCTGTCCCGTTACGGGCGGTCGGCGGGTTCTTCGAACTCTCCGCCGACGTCGCCCGGGCGAGCGTCCGCAGGCCCTTCCAAGCGCGTGAGTTCATCGATCAGTCCTGGTTCATCGCACGAGTCTCCATCGTGCCGACCCTGCTGGTCGCGATCCCGTTCACCGTGCTGGTGAGCTTCACGCTGAACATCCTGCTGCGTGAGATCGGCGCCGCCGATCTCAGCGGCGCGGGCGCCGCGTTCGGCGCCGTCACCCAGGTGGGTCCCATCGTCACGGTGCTGATCGTGGCGGGCGCGGGTGCCACCGCGATCTGCGCCGATCTCGGCGCCCGCACCATCCGCGAGGAGATCGACGCGATGCGGGTGCTCGGCATCAACCCGGTCCAGCGCCTGGTGGTGCCGCGCGTGCTCGCCTCGATGTTCGTCGCGCTCATGCTCAACAGCCTGGTGTGCACCATCGGCATCGTCGGCGGCTTCCTGTTCTCGGTGTACCTGCAGGACGTGAACCCCGGCGCCTTCGTCAACGGCATCACGCTGCTCACCCACCTGCCCGAGCTGATCATCTCCGAGGTGAAGGCGGGCTTGTTCGGGCTCATCGCCGGACTGGTGGCCTGCTATCTCGGGCTCAACGTCAAAGGCGGTCCCAAGAGTGTCGGTGATGCGGTGAACCAGACCGTCGTCTTCGCCTTCATGGCCCTGTTCGTGGTGAACGTCGTGGTCACCGCGGTCGGCATCAAGTTCACGGTGCGGTGACGCGATGGCCTTCGTGATCCAGTCCCGCTTCCCCCGGGCGGTGCGCCGGGTCCGGCGCATGTCGGATTCGCTCGACTCGGTGGGCAAGCACGCGGTGTTCTACGCCCAGGCGCTGGCCTCGATCCCCCGGGCACTGATGCACTACCGCACCGAGACCATCCGGCTGATCGCCGAGATCAGCATGGGCACCGGTGCGCTGGCGGTGATCGGCGGCACGGTGGTGATCGTCGGGTTCCTGACGCTGTTCTCCGGCGGCACCATCGCCGTGCAGGGCTACAGCTCGCTGGGCAACATCGGCGTCGAGGCGCTGACCGGCTTCTTCTCCGCCTTCCTCAACGTGCGCATCGCGGCGCCGGTGATCTCCGGCATCGGCCTGGCCGCGACCATCGGGGCGGGTTCGACCGCGCAACTGGGCGCGATGCGGGTCTCCGAGGAGATCGACGCGCTCGAGACGATGGCCATCCGGCCGGTGCCGTACCTCATCGGCACCAGGGTGCTGGCCGGAATGATCGCGATCGTGCCGCTGTACGCGCTGGCGGTGATCGCCTCGTTCTTCGCCGCGCGCTTCGCCACGGTGGTCATCTACGGGCAGTCGGCCGGCGTCTACGACCACTACTTCTCGACGTTCCTCATCCCCAGCGACATCCTGTGGTCCTTCGCGCAGGCGATCCTGATGGCGCTGGCGGTCATGATGATCCACACCTACTACGGCTATTTCGCCGCGGGTGGTCCGGTGGGCGTCGGGGTCGCGGTCGGTAACGCGGTGCGGGCCTCGCTGGTCGCGGTGGTCACCGTGACGCTGCTGATGTCGCTGGCCATCTACGGCACCTCCGGCAACTTCAACCTCTCCGGGTAGACGAGTAGGGACATGGCGGATTCCAAGCAGTTACGCGATGCGCTCGGCCTCAAACTGGCCGGGCTGGCGATGGTGCTCGCGCTGGTCGCGATCGTCGCGGTCGCGTTGACCATGTTCGTCGGCGGTTTCACCAGGACCGCGACGGTGCTGGTGCAGGCACCGCGCAGCGGTCTGGTGCTCGACCCCGACGCCAAGGTGAAGGTGCGTGGCGTGGAGATCGGCAAGGTCGCCGCGGTGCGCCAGGACGAGAACGGCGCCACGCTGGAGCTGGCACTCGACCCCGAGAAACTGAAGCTGGTGCCCGCCAACGCGGGCGTGGACATCAGGTCCACCACGGTGTTCGGCGCCAAGTACGTCAATTTCGTTGTGCCGCAGGTGCCGTCCTCGGATTCGCTGCGGCCCGGCGCGACCGTGGTCGCCGAGCAGGTCACCGTCGAGTTCAACACGCTGTTCCAGCACCTGTCCGATGTGCTGGCCAAACTCGAACCGCAGAAGCTCAACGCCACGCTGGCGGCGCTGGGCCAGGCATTGCAGGGCCGCGGCCAGACCCTGGGCACGCTGCTGGCCGATCTGGACGTGTACCTGCGCGAGATGAACCCCACCCTGCCGACGCTGCGCGAGGATCTGCGCGCGACCGCCGACGTGTCGCACCTGTACGCCGACACCGTCGGTGATCTACTGCGCACCGTGGACAACGCGGTGGTCACCAGCCAGACCCTCGTCGACGAACAGAGCAGCCTGGACGACATGCTCGCCAACCTCACCGGGCTGGCCGACACCACCGGGTCGGTGCTGCGGGAGAACGAGCAGAACCTCGGCACCGCACTGGATCTGCTGCGACCGACCACGGCACTGCTCGACGAATACGCGCCGGGCCTGAACTGCATGATCAACGCGGTCGCGAATCTGCTGCCGGTGGGCGAGGCGGTGTTCGGCGGCAACCAGCCCGGCGTCGCGATGAACACCAACTTCATGTTCGGCGCCGAGCCCTACACCTATCCCGACGACCTGCCGAAGGTGAACGCGACCGGCGGCCCGCGCTGCGAGGGCCTGGTCGACCGGGTACCGGGCAGCCATGCGAACTACGTCGTCACCGACACGAGCGAGGGCGGGCCGTACGTGCCGTCGATGGAGCTGAAGTTCAACGGACCCAAGGTGTTCCAGCTGCTGTTCGCCGGCCTGCCGGGGGTGAGCGCGCCGTGAGGAACACCGCGACCACGGTCAAGCTGGCCATCTTCACGCTGGTGATGACGCTGATCTTCGCCGGTCTCGCCGTCGTGTTCAGCCAGATGCGCTTCGCGCGGGAACACGGCTACCACGCGGTGTTCACCAGTTCCTCGGGCATCCTGCCCGGGGCGAAGGTGCGCATCGCCGGTGTGCCGGTCGGCTCGGTGACCTCGGTGGAGGTGGGCAAGGACTACCTGGCCCACGTCGAGTTCGACGTCGACCGCAAGTACCGGCTGCTCACCAGCACCCGGGCCCAGATCAAGTACGAGAACCTGGTCGGCGACCGCTACCTGGAACTGCTCGACGGGCCGGGCTCGGCCGACGTGCTGAAGGCGGGCGGCACCATTCCCAAGGAGCGCACCGCACCGGCCCTCGATCTGGACATGCTGCTCGGCGGGTTCAAACCGCTGCTGCGCGGTCTCGACCCCGGCCAGGTGAACGACCTGACCGAGGCGCTGTTGCAGGTGTTCCAGGGACAGGGCGGCACGCTGGTGTCGTTGCTCGACAGCGGCGGCTCCTTCGCCAAGACCCTCGGCGAGCGCGACGCGCTGATCGGCAGCGTGATCGACAACCTCAACACCGTGCTGGCCACCATCGACGAGCGCGGCGAGCAGTTCGACACCACCCTGACCGAACTGCAACGCCTGGTCAGCGGGCTGGCACAGGACCGCGACCCGATCGGTGCGGCGATCCCGCGGATCGCGGGCGCCACCGGTGACCTCACCGATCTGCTCGCCCAGGCCCGCCCCGATCTGCGCAACACCGTCGAGCAGACCGGCCGCCTGGCAACCAACCTGAACGCGGGCGAGGACACCATGCAGTGGGTCATCGAGCGGCTGCCCGAGACCTACCGCAAGCTCATCCGCATCGGCTCCTACGGCTCGTTCCTGGCCCTCTACGTCTGTGCCACGAACTTCATCATCGACGGACCCGACGGCAAACCGTTGCTGGTGAACATGCCCGGCGGCCAGGACACGGGAAGGTGTGCGTTCTGATGAACGAGCAGCGATCTCCCGCCGTGACCATCGGCATCGTCGGCATCGTCGTCGCGGTCGCCGTCGCTCTGTCGGCCCTGCAGTTCGACCGGTTGCCGTTCATCCGGGCGGGCGCGGCCTACACCGCCTACTTCGCGGACGCGGGCGGGCTGGTGCCCGGCGACAACGTGCAGGTGGCCGGGGTGCGTTCGGGACGCGTCGACGAGGTGGAGCTGGCCGGCGACAAGGTGCTGGTGCGCTTCACCCTCGACGAGTCGATCGTGTTGGGCGACAAGACGTCCGCAGCGATCAAGACCAACACCGTGCTCGGGCGCAAGTCGCTCGAGGTGGTGCCCGCCGGGGCAGGGGCGCTGCGCCGCGCGGACACCATCCCGCTCGAGCGCACCACCTCGCCGTACTCGCTCAACGACGCGCTCGGCGAGCTGGCCACCACGGTGGACGGGCTGGACATGGACAAGGTCGACCAGACACTGGATGCGCTCTCGGCCACCTTCGCCGACACCCCCGCGCCGCTGCGCGCGGCGCTCGACGGGGTCACCGAGCTCTCCCGCACGATCAACAGCCGCGACCAGGCGCTCTCGCAGCTGCTGGAGCGGGCGCAGAACGTCACCAAGATCCTGTCCGACCGCAGCGCGCAGATCAACGCGCTGCTGCTGGACGGCAACCAACTGCTCGGCGAACTGGACGCCCGCCGCACCGCGATCGGGCAGCTCATCGTGCACGTCAACGGGCTGGCGCAGCAGCTGCGCGGGCTGGTCGCCGACAACGAGGCGCAGCTGCAACCCGCCCTGGACCGGCTGAACTCGGTGCTGGACGTGTTACAGCGCAACCGGCAGAACATCACCGAAGCGCTCGACGGGCTCGGGCCGTTCGCGGCCGCGCTCGGTGAGCAGGTGGGCAACGGCCCGTGGTTCAACGCCTACGTCGTCAACGCCACCAGCGTCGGTCTGCAGCCCCTCGTCGACGCCCTGGTCTGGCCGGAGCATCTGCCCGCCGACCTGCGCAACTTCTTCTTGAACCCGCCGCCCTCGATCGAGCCGGCCGTGCAGGAGCCGCCCCGATGAACAGCTCGAAGATCTTCCGCAAACCGCCGCGCTGGGTGTTGCTGCTCGCGGGCGCCGTGGTGGTGGCGCTCGTCGCCGCGGGCGCCTATCAGGGCATCACCCGCCTGGGCACCACCACGGTCACCGCCTACTTCCCGTCCACCAACGGCCTCTACGCCGGCGACGACGTGCGGGTGCTCGGCGTCAAGGTGGGCCGCATCGACAAGGTCGAGCCGGGCCACGAGCGGGTGAAGGTGACGATGACGGTCGACCGCGGCGTCGACCTGCCCGCCGACGCCCGCGCGGTGATCGTCTCGCCCTCGCTGGTGACCGCCCGCTTCATCCAGCTCGCCCCGGCCTACACCGGTGGGGAGAAGCTCGGCGACGGCGACGAGATCCCGATCGAGCGCACCGCGGTGCCGGTCGAATGGGACGACATCAAGGCCGAGCTGTCCAAGCTGGCCACCACCCTGGGCCCGGTCGGCGACGACCAGCAGGGCTCGTTCGGCCGGTTCGTCGACACCGCGGCGGAGAACCTCGACGGCAACGGCGAGCGCATGCGCGAAACGCTGCGCGAACTGTCGGCCACGTTGAACACGCTCTCCGACGGCCGCACCGACCTGTTCGGCACCATTCGCAACCTGCAGCAGTTCGTCGAGGTGCTCTCGGCGAGCAACGAACAGATCGTGCAGTTCGGCGGCAGGCTGGCCTCGGTGTCGTCGGTGCTGGCCGGGGTCTCGGAGGATCTCGGCGCGGGCCTGGACAACCTGGACCTGGCCGTGGCCGACGTGCAGCGCTTCCTCGACAGCAGCGGCGCCGAGCTCACCGAGAGCACCCAGCGCCTGGCCGAGGTCACCCAGATCCTGGTCGACAAGCGGCCCGAGGTGGAGCGCGTGCTGCACTCCGGGCCGACCGCGCTGGTGAACTTCTACCAGCTCTACAAGCCCGCGCAGGGCACGCTCACCGGCGCCGTCGCCCTGAACAACACCGCCGACCCGCTGAGCTTCCTGTGCGGTTCGGTGCGCGCGCTGGAGGAGAACGACTCCGACCGCAGCGCCGACCTGTGCGCGACCTACCTGGCCCCGGTAATCGACTCGCTGGCGATGAACTACGCGCCGATCATGCTCAACCCGGCCACCGGCGTGCAGGCCTTCCCGAACCAGCTGACCTTCAGCCCACCGAGCCTGGCGAACGAGGTGCCCGACGAGGTGAAGAACCCGCGGCCCGTCCCGGCGGTCACGGTGCCCAACGGCCTGGCCGGGCTGGCGATTCCGGGAGGTGGACGATGAGACGCGCGCGTCGCACCGCGACGGTTCTGGCGCTGGGCGTGTCGCTGACCCTCGGCCTCACCGCCTGCGAATGGGACGGCCTGAACTCGCTGCCCATGCCCGGCGCCGAGGGCACCGGCGAGGGCGCCTATCAGATCCGGATCCAGATGCCGAATGTCACCACGCTGACCGCGAATTCGCCGGTCCGGGTGGACGACGTCGACGTGGGCTCGGTAACCGACATCGAGGTGCAGGACTGGCACGCCCTGGTGACCGTCTCGCTCAACCGGGACGTGCGCCTGCCCGCCAACGCCATCGCCAAGATCGGCCAGACCAGCTTGCTCGGTTCCAACCACGTCGAGCTGAGCCCGCCGACCGACGTCGTCCCCGAAGGGCAGCTGCGGCCGGGTGACGTCATCCCGCTGGACCGGGCCGGCGCCTACCCGACCACCGAGGAAGTGCTGTCCTCGCTGTCGGTGGTGCTCAACGGCGGCGGCATCGCGCAACTCGAGACCATCACCAAGGAGCTCAACGCCGCGCTGACCGGCCGCGAGGACGCCATCCGGGACCTGCTGCCGCAGCTGAACGAGCTGACCACGAACCTGCGCGACCAGACCGGCGACATCATCGCCGCGATGGAGGGCCTGGACCGGTTCGGCGGCCAACTCGCCCAGCAGCGCACCGTGCTCGAGACCGCGCTCGACGGGATCCACCCGGCGCTGACCGTGCTGGCCGACCGCCGCGAGAACATCACCCGCGCCATCACCGCGCTGGGCGAGCTCAGCGACGTCACCCAGCGGGTCATCGACACCAGCGGGGAGAACCTGAAGGCGAACCTGGCCAGCCTCGGCCCGGTGCTGCAACAGCTGGCCGACACCGGCAACAATCTCACCGAGTCGCTGAAGATCCTGCTGACCTTCCCGTTCCCGATGAAGAACCTGGACAACGCGATCAAGGGCGACTACCTCAACCTGTTCATGACCGTCGACATGACCGGCAAGCGGCTGGACACCAACTGGCTGACCGGCACCCCGCTGGGCGGGCGCTTCGGCGGCGTGGAGGGCATCGTCGGCAGCTTCGCCCCGACCACGGCCAGCGACACCGGCAACCCGGCCACCGGCCCGATCGCCGGGCCGACACCCACCCCGTCGCCGACGCCGACCATCCCGGGCCTGCCGCCGATTCCCGGTCTGCCCGCCATCCCCG
This sequence comes from Nocardia sp. FDAARGOS_372, assembly GCF_002554515.1. Taxonomy (NCBI): domain Bacteria; kingdom Bacillati; phylum Actinomycetota; class Actinomycetes; order Mycobacteriales; family Nocardiaceae; genus Nocardia; species Nocardia sp. FDAARGOS_372. The sequence continues at coordinate 5,257,058 of NZ_PDDW01000001.1, forward strand.
GGCTCACCGTTCCGCTCGAGGGGGGACAGGGCCGATGAAGCTGACCCGATTCGTCCGCATCCAGCTCGCGATCTTCGCGGTGCTGACGGTCGTCGGCCTGACCGTCATGGCGGGCACCTACGTGCAGCTGCCCGCCATGTTCGGCATCGGGCGCTACGAGGTGACCGTGGAGCTGGCCGCGACCGGCGGGCTGTACGAGCACGCCAACGTCGCCTATCGCGGCACCAATGTCGGCCGGGTGCAAGAGGTTCGGCTCACCCCGGACGGGGTGGCGGCGAAGCTGTCCATCGACTCCAGCCAGAAGATCCCCGCCGACGTCGACGCCTGGGTGCGCAGCGTCTCGGCGATCGGCGAGCAGTACGTCGACCTGATCCCGCCCGAGCAGCCCGGCCGCGGCAACCTCGCCGACGGCGCGGTCATCCCGGTGGAGCGCACCAAGCTGCCGCAGGACGTGGGCACCCTGCTCGACCAGACCGACCGGCTGCTGTCCAGCGTCGCCGACACCCGGCTGCGCCAGGTGATCGACGAGGCGTTCAAGGCGTTCAACGGTGCGGGCCCGGACCTGCAGCGGTTCATCGACTCGGCCTCGCTGCTGGTGCAGGAGGCGCAGAACAGCACCGAGCCGACCAAGAAGCTGATCGAGCAGATCGGGCCGTTGCTGGACACCCAGGTGCGTTCGGATTCGGCCATCCGCTCGTGGACGGCGGATCTGGCGACGGTGACCGATCAGCTGCGCGCGCACGACCCGGCACTGCGCAACCTGCTGCGCGACAGCCCGGCCGCCATGCAGCGGGTCACCCAGCAGTTCAACGAACTGCAACCGACGCTGCCGATCCTGCTGTCGAATCTGGTGAGCATGGGTCAGGTCTCGACGATCTACCACGCGGGCATCGAGCAGATCCTGGTCGTCTACCCGCCGCTGGTCGCGGCGCTGATGACCGCGATCCGCGGCCCGCTGGAGTACGGCGTGCTCGTCGACTTCATGACGACGGTGCACGATCCGCCGGCCTGCACCACCGGCTTCCTGCCGCCCGACCAGCGGCGCTCGCCGAGCGACACCACGTTCGTCGAGACCCCGCCCGGCCTGTACTGCAAGATCCCGCAGGACTCGCCGATCGAGGTGCGCGGCATCCGCAACACGCCGTGCATGGAGTTCCCCGGCGTCCGGGCGCCCACGCCCGAGCTGTGCCGCACGGGGTATGTGCCCGAGGGCGACAACCCGCCGTTCGGTCCGCCCAACCCGGTCGCGCCCGCCGGCGGGCCCGGCACCACCGAGTCGACCGAGGTCGCACCCGCCGCGTACACCGCGCCGGCCGCCGCTCGGTCCTATGATCCGTCGACCGGTGTCTACATCGGCACCGACGGCCGCACCTACCGGCAAGGCGATGTCGGCCCCGGCGGTTCCGGGACGGTACCGGCGAGCTGGCAGGCGATGCTCGAGGAGCAGCAACGATGAGCGACAGCAACGATCAGTCCCGCCGCACGCGCCGCAAGGCGGTCCGCTCGGCCGGTCCACCGGTGGGGGAGCCGGGCGAGGCCCCGGTCACCGAGGCGGCCGCGCCGGGCGAGGGCGCGGGTAGGGCCGAAGTCACGGGTAGAGCCGAGGCGTCGAGTAAGACCGATGCCGCGGGTTCGACCGAGGCTGCGGGTTCGACGGAGGCTGCCGGTTCGACCGAGGCCGTGGGGCAGAGCGAGGCCGCGGGGGAGGCCGAGGCCGCGGAGGCGGTGTCGGCGAAGGACGGCACGCAGCACACGGCGAAGACCAGCCTGGCCAAGTCCGGTCTGTCGAAGTCCGGCCCGTCGAAGTCCGGCCCGTCGAAAGCCGGTCTGTCGAAGGACGGGCCGGACGAGCAGCCCGCCGACGGCGCGGCCGACGACGCTGCCACCGCCGAGCAGACCGACCGCCGTACCGGGACCGGCCGCAGGATCTTCCTCGCGGCCGCCGCGGTGGTGCTGCTCGCCGCGCTGATCACCGGCGCGGTGTTCTCGGTGGTGACGGTCCGCGACATCGACCAGCGCGCCGAGCGCCGCACCGAATACGTGCAGACCGCCAGGCAGGCGATCCTGAACCTCACCACCATCCGCGCCGACTCCGCCAAGGAGGACATCGACCGGATCCTGTCGCTGGCCTCGGGGCAGTTCAAGACCGAGTTCGACGGCCGGGTGGATCCGTTCCTGAGCATCGTGCAGCAGGCCAAGGTCGTCTCCAACGGCGAGATCGTGGAGGCCGCGCTGGAGAGCGACGACGACGACTCGGCGAAGGTGCTCGTCGCCGCCAAGCAGACCCTGACCAATGCGGGCCAGGCCGAGCCGCAGACCAGGTACTACCGGTTCCGGGTCACCGTGACCCGCTCGGACGCCGGCCTCACCGCCTCGAATGTGGAGTTCGTGCCATGAAGCGCACCGACCGACTGATCGCCTCCTTCCTCGCCGGTGCGGTGGTGTTGACCGCGCTGATCGTGATCGGCTTCGGCGGGTGGCGCCATTGGAGTGCCGAACAGGACGAAAAGGCCAGGGAGCAAGCGCTCACCGCCGCCGACCGCGCCGTCTCGGCGATGTTCACCTACGACCACACCACCGTCGACACCGAACTGCCCAAGGCGGCCGACAACCTCTCGCCCAGCTTCCGGGAGGACTACCTGAAGCTCATCACCGCCGCCATCGCCCCCGGCGCCAAGGAGAAACAGCTCACCGTCAAGGCCACCACCCAGGCCGCGGGCATCGTCTCCGCCGACCGCGACAACGCCGTGGTGATGCTGTTCCTCAACCAGGTCACCACCAGCAGCGACAGTCCGCAGGGCACCACCACCGGCAGCCGGGTGCGGGTGAACCTGAACAAGGACGGCGACCGCTGGCTGGTCGACGCCGTCACGCCGATCTGACGTTCCCGGCCGCGCCCCGGTGCGGGGCACGGCGGTCCGCTCGCGGCAGCCGCACGGTGAACGTCGCGCCCGCGCCGGGGGCACTGTCCACCGACACGCTGCCGCCGTGCGCCACCACCAGCGCCTGCACGATCGACAGCCCGAGCCCCGACCCGCCGCTGGCCCGCGCCCGGGAGACGTCGGTGCGATAGAAGCGCTCGAACACCCGCTCGGCGGCCTCCGGCGTGAGCCCGGGGCCGGTGTCGGCGACCGCCAGGATCACCTCGTCGGGCTCCGGGGTGAGCCGGACGGTCACCGCGGCGTCCGGTGGTGTGTGCGTCAGCGCGTTGTTGAGCAGATTCGCCAGCACCTGCCGCAGCCGGTCCTCGTCGCCGGGCACCTCGAGGGTGCCCGTGCCCGCCTGGACGTCGAGTTCGATCCGGCGCCGGGGGCCGGCCGGGTCCGCCGCCGCGGCCACCGCGCGGGCGTTGTGCACCGCGTCGCCCGCGACCGTCAGCAGATCCACGGTGCCGATCTCGAGCGGGCGTTGCGCGTCCAGGCGCGCCAGCATGAGCAGATCCTCCACCAGCAGGCCCATCCGCCGCGCCTCGTGCTCGATGCGGTCCATGAACATCGCGGGATCGGTGGTGGCGCCCTGCCGGTACAGCTCGGCGAAGCCGCGGATCGTCGTCAGCGGGGTGCGCAGTTCGTGGCTGGCGTCGGCGACGAAGCGGCGCATCCTGGCCTCCGATTCCCGCGCCGCCGCCTCCGAGGCCTCCGTCGCGGCGAAGGCCGACTGGATCTGGGCCAGCATCCCGTTCAGCGAGCGGGAGAGCCGGTCCACCTCGGTGTTGGTGCCGCGCACCGGGACACGGCGGAACAGATCGCCGCGCGCGATGGCGGCGGCGATGTTCTCCACCCGCCGCAGCGGGCGCAGACTGCGCCGGATCACGAAATAGGCGGCCAGCGCCAACACCGCCAGCACCGCCAGTCCCACCACCACTTGCAGCATCACCAGCCGCTGCACGGTCTCCTCGTTCTGCGTCATCGGCAGCGCGATCGTGGTGCGGTCGTCGCCGCTGACGACGGTGAGCACCCGCCAGCGCACCGGCGCGTCACCCACCGAGTCGACGGTCACCGGTTCACCCACGGGCGTGTCGGACAGGTCGGGTGCGGCGTCCACGTTGAACGGCCGCAGCACGAGCGTGCCGGTGCCCGAGGTGCTTTCGCTGACGATGTAGAACGGGCTCGGCGGGGTGCGTGGATCGGTGGCAGGCGGCGGCACCGTCGGGCGCACCCGTGGGCGCGTCATCACCGCGTCGCGCAACTGCTGATCGGTGCGGGCCAGCAGTGACTTCTCCAGCGCCGAGGTGACCACCGTGCCGGAGACCAGCAGGCCGAGCCCGGCGAACACCACCAGCGCGAGCACCAGGGTCACCCGCAACGGCACGGCGCCGAGCCGGTGGCCGATCCACTCGCGCGCCTGCCGCAACCGGCCCGGCGCGGTGCGGGCGGCGTCCCGGCTCGGTCGCCCCGTGCTCACCGGCCCGGCGCCCGCATCACGTAGCCGACGCCGCGCAGGGTGTGGATCAGCCTGCGCTCACCGGTGTCCACCTTCTTGCGCAGATACGACACGTAGGTCTCCACCACGCCGACTTCGCCGCCGAAGTCGTAGCGCCACACGTGATCCAAGATCCGCGGCTTGCTCAGCACCGTGCCCGCGTTCACCATGAAGTACCGCAACAGGGTGAACTCGGTGGGCGACAACGACACCGGCACACCGGCTTTCCACACCTCGTGGGTGTCGTCGTCGAGTTCGATGTCCTCGAACCGGATCCGCGAACTCTCCCGCACCGGCGCGCCGTGCCCGGCCCGGCGCAGCACCACCCGCAGCCGCGCCACCACCTCCTCGAGGCTGAACGGCTTGGTGATGTAGTCGTCGGCGCCCAGCGTCAGCCCGGCCACCTTGTCCTGCACGTCGTCGCGGGCGGTGAGGAACAGCACCGGCGCGTCGATGCCGTCGGCGCGCAGCCGCGGCAGCAGGCCGAACCCGTCGATGCCGGGCATCATCACGTCCACGATCATCGCCTGCGGGCGGAACGAGCGCGCCTTGTCCAGCGCTTGCGCGCCGTCGACCGCCGTCTCCACCTCGAAGCCCTGGAAGCGCAGGCTCACCGAGAGCAGCTCGACGATCATCGGCTCGTCGTCGACGACGAGGACGCGCGCCTCGGGCGGCGCGGCAGCGGGCACACCGGTCATGCACCCATCCTGCGCCGCCCGGCTGGGACCGCGCTGGACGGTCCCTGGGAACTCGCTGTGTGTCCGGCGTCACCGGGTGGGCGCGTCGTTGTCCCCGTAGTCGTCGTTCTCGGTGATCAAGGCGCTGCCTGCCACCTGGTCCTGGGCCAGCGCGTCGAGGAAGGCGCGGGCCCAGCGGTCGACGTCGTGAGCGAGCACCTGGCGGCGCAGCGAGCGCATCCGGCGGCGCTTGGTCTCCCGGTCGTCCTCGAGCGCGGAGACGATGGCGTCCTTGACACTGTCCAGGTCGTGCGGGTTGCACAGGTAGGCCTGGCGCAGTTCGGCCGCCGCACCGGTGAACTCGCTGAGCACCAGCGCGCCGTTGAGGCCGCTGTGGCAGGCCACGTACTCCTTGGCCACCAGGTTCATGCCGTCGCGCAGCGGCGTCACCAGCATGACGTCGGCGGCGACGAAGAAGGCGAGCAGTTCGTCACGGGGGATCGGCCGGTGCAGGTAGTGCACCACCGGGTAGCCGACGCGGGCGAACTCGCCGTTGATGCGGCCCACCTGGCGCTCGATGTCACCGCGCATCTGGATGTAGCTCTCCACCCGCTCCCGACTGGGGGTGGCCAGCTGCACCATCACCGTCTCCGCCGGATCGAAGCGGCCCTCGACCAGCAGCTCTTCCAGCGCGTTGAGGCGGATGTCGATGCCCTTGGTGTAGTCGAGCCGGTCGACGCCGAGCAGGATGTTCTTTGGATTGCCCAGCTCCGCGCGGATCTTGGCGGCGCGCTCGCGGATCGACCGCCGGCGCGACTGCTCGTCCAGTTCGGCCGAGGCGATCGAGATCGGGAAGGCGCCCACCCGCACCGTGCGGAAGCCGACCTGCACCACGCCCAGCTTGGACCGCACGCCGACGGTGCCGCGCGAGGTCGGCTGACCGGCCAGCCGCCGCGCCAGATACAGGAAGTTCTGCGCGCCGCCGGGCAGGTGGAATCCGATCAGGTCGGCGCCGAGCAGACCCTCGATGATCTCGGTGCGCCACGGCATCTGCATGAACAGCTCGACCGGCGGGAACGGAATGTGCAGGAAGAAGCCGATGGTGAGATCGGGTCGCAGCATCCGCAGCATCTTGGGCACCAGCTGCAACTGGTAGTCCTGCACCCAGACCGTCGCGCCCTCGGCGGCCACCTTCGCGGTCTCCTCGGCGAAGCGCCGGTTGACCTGCACGTAGGCGGCCCACCAGGCCCGGTCGTAGGTGGGCCGGACGATGACGTCGTGGTAGAGCGGCCACAGCGTGCCGTTGGAGAAACCCTCGTAGTAGTCGGCGACCTCCTGGGCCGAGAGCGGCACCGGATGCAGTTCGAGCCCGTCCTCGATGATCGGGTCGACGTCGACGTCGGGGACGCCGGCCCAGCCGACCCAGGCGCCCTTGTTGTTGCGCAGCACCGGCTCCAATGCCGTCACCAGACCACCGGGGCTGCGCTTCCAGCGCGTGCTGCCGTCGGGCAGGCGTTCCAGGTCGACCGGCAGCCGATTGGCCACCACGACGAAGCCGGAACCCGCGCCCTGCGGCGCGTTCGCGCCGGTGCGCACCGCACCGGTCTCCGGGTCGGACGGGGCGTGCTGGGATTCGTCGGACGGCTGATCGGTCATCTGGTCCACTCACGCATCCTTGTTCTGTTCTTCGGGCGGCGCAGGAGCCCCTCGCTCACGCCGCGGTCGCGCTGGTCGGAATTGCCCGTTCCGACGCGGTTATTCAGCGCGGCTGTTGGGCCCGATACCCAGCATGGAGAGCAGCATCCGGCACTCGTCGGCGTCGGCGGCGTAGGCCGCGACGACCCGCTGCGCCTGCCGGGCGGTCTCGTCGGCCAGTGGTTCCAGGTCCTCGTCCGCGATATCGTTCGCGCTGCCCTTCGCGGCCATTCTTCTCGTCCTCCCGACTCGTTACGCTCGAGCGTTTCGAAGTGTCCATGGTATGCGACAAAAGTGAGCGGGTTGCCATCGCCCGCGAGCATCATCGCGCCCCCCGGCTCGATGCGGGCGCCCGGTGGTGCCTATACCGTGGGTGCGCAGCACCAACTGACGAAAGGGTCGACAATGCCGCTGGCCACGGTGAACGGAATTTCCCTGAACTACCAGGTCAAAGGTGATCGAGCCAAGGGCACCGAGGCGAAGGGATCGGCGCCGCTGGTCGTCATGATCATGGGCACCGGCAGCCCCGGCCGGGTCTGGGAGCTGCACCAGGTGCCCGCGCTGCTGGCCGCGGGCTACCGCGTGTGCACCTTCGACAACCGCGGCATCGCGCCGTCGTTCGAGGCCGCCGACGGCATCACCATCGACGACCTCGTCGGCGACACCGCGGGTCTGATCGAACTCCTCGACGAGGGCCCCGCGCTGGTGGTCGGCACCTCGATGGGGGCGCGGGTGGCCCAGGAGCTCGCCCTGGCCCGGCCCGACCTGGTGCGCAAGGCGGTCTTCATGGCCGGGCACGGCCGCCTCGACCAGTTCCAGAAGACCCTCTCCCTCGGCGAGCACGACCTCGACGCCAGCGGCATCACCCTGCCGCCGAAGTACGAGGCCGCCGTCACCGCGGTCATGAACCTCTCGCCCGCCACGCTGGCCGACGCCAACGCCGCCCGCGACTGGCTCGACCTGTTCGAGTTCACCGGCGGCCCGGTCACCCCGGGCATCCGCGCCCAGCGGCGGATGGATCACGATTTCGACCGGGTGCAGGCCTACCGCGGCATCACCGTGCCGTGCCTGGCCGTGGGGTTCGCCGACGACCGCATGATCCCCGCCTACCTCACCCGCGAGGTGGCCGAGGCCATCCCCGGCGCCCGCTACCAGGAGGTGCCCGACGCCGGCCACTTCGGCTACCTGGAGCGGCCGGAGATCGTCAACAAGATCCTGCTCGACTTCTTCGCCGCCTGAGTTCGGCCGAGGTGGATCGAATACGGCGGGGGAATCGAATACAGCCGAGGTAACCACCTACGCGTAACGTGTCCCTTGCTAGGGTCGACACAACGCTCGGGGAGTCATCCGGTGCGGGGCTCGTCGTGGCACGACCCACCGCAGCGGACGGGCCCAGGAGCCTAATCCCGTACAAGCGCCAGTATCCAGTGAGGTGAAATGAGCACCAACCCCTTCGACGACGAAGACGGCCGGTTCTTCGTCCTGGTCAACGACGAGGAACAGCACTCCCTGTGGCCCGCCTTCGCGGAGGTTCCGGCCGGATGGCGAGTGGTGTTCGGTGAGGACAGCCGCGCCGCGTGCGTGGAGTACGTCGAGAAGAACTGGACCGACATGCGTCCCAAGAGCCTGCGCGACGCGATGGCCGCCGACGACGCGGCCCGGCAGGGCGCCCAGTCCTGACGCCGCGGTAGTCGATACTGCGCCGGGAATCTCTCGCTTGACCGCCGCCGCGTGCACCGATATCCGGTGCCACGCGGCGCGCGGGCGCGGTTATGATGACACCGCTCCCGCCTCCTTAGCTCAGTGGTAGAGCACTCGCCTTGTAAGCGAAAGGTCGTCAGTTCAATCCTGACAGGGGGCTCTCTCTCCAGAAAATGGCTCCGACCCGAGGGTCGGAGCCATTTCCTTTCCCAGGGGTGTTCGCACCGCTCAGGGTGCCCGATCAATGGAGGTCGGCCCGGCGATGGGGCGAGGCATTGAGCGGGCCCGCGGTGGCCGTGGCCGGGGGCGCACCCGCTGCTCGGGGTGTTCGAGCGCTTCCAGCGTGCTCGCGTGCTGGCGCTGGTCGGTGAGCGCCTGGCCGCGGAATCGGCGGTGCACCTGGCGGATCGCGCCCAGGAGGCCGCCGAGGGCGGATCGAGAGTCGGTGCATCGGAAGGCGTTGGTGGCGAACGACGGTGGGGCCGAAAGGTGTGCGTGCTTGGCGGGCAACGGCTTACGGTGGTGCCGGGGTTCCGGCTGAACCGGAGGATCGTATGCACAGGGGTGCTCGGTTGCGGGCCGCGCGGGAGGCGGCGGGCGTCGGCCTGCGCGAGATGGCGAGGCTCACGCATTACTCGCCCGCGTATCTGTCGCTCGTCGAGTGCGGGAAGCGGCCGGTGCCGCCCGCGGTCGCTGCCGCCTACGGCGCGGTGCTCGGCGAGGCCGCCGACGGGGACCCTGCCGGAGCGGAATGGGTGGCGCGGGTCGCGGCATCCGATGTCTGCGGCGCGACACTCGAGCGGCTGGAGACGGCGGTGGACGATCTGGCGGTGGCGTACGCGACGACACCGCCCGCGGAACTCCTGGTCGACATCCGCCGGCAGCTCGGCGGCGCAGCCCGCCTGCTCGCCGGACGGACCACGCTCGTGCAGCATCGCCGCCTGCTGGTGGCCGCCGGGTGGCTCGCGCTGCTGGCGGGCACCTGCCACATCGACCTCGGGCACCGGCGGGCCGCCGATGTCCGGCTGCGCGCGGCTCGGGAGATCGCCCGGGAGTGCGAGCACCGGGAGATCGCGGCGTGGACGCTGGAGACCCGGGCCTGGCAGCACCTCGTCGATCGCGAGTTCGGGCCGGCCGCCGAGTTGTCCGAGGCCGCGCGCCGGATCGCCCCGGGCGGCGGTTCGGCCCGCATCCAGGCCACCGCGCAGCGGGGGCGGGCCCTGGCGCGGCTCGGCGACAGCGCGGGCAGCTACGGCGCACTGCGCGGCGTCGCGCGCCTGGTGTCCGGCCTGCGCGCCCCGGAGCGGCCCGAGCACCACTTCCGTTACGACCCGGCGAAGGCCGACGCCTACGTCGCCACGACGCTGTCCTGGCTCGGTGATCCGGCGGCGGAGTCCTACGCCCGCCACGTCCTGCTGGATCTGGAGCGCGCGGCGTGCGTGCGGCCCCGTCGCATCGCCATGGCGCGGCTCGACCTGGGGCTGGCACTGGTGGCGGCGGGCAAGCCGGAGGAGGCCACGGACGTGGCGCTGGCCGTGGTCACCTCCGGCCGGTTGGTGCCGTCGCACCACTGGCGGGTGGCGGACGTCGTGGCCGCGATCGGGCAGCACGACCGGCGCGGCGCCGCGCTGGTGTGCGCGGCGTTCCGGGACACCTACGCCTGACCGCTCAGTCCGGGACGTTGGCCGAATGCCCGAGATCCCGCAGGGCCTGCTTGATCTTGGCCTGGGCTTCGTCGAGGGATTCGGGGGAGGGGTCGGGGTCGGCGCCGGAGATGTCGAAGTTGCCCATCTCGTAGGCGGGGAAGACGTGCAGGTGCAGGTGCGGGACCTCGAGGCCGGCGATGAGCAGGCCGGCGCGCGGGGCGTCGAAGGCGGCGCGCACGGCCTGGCCGATCTTCTGGGCGACGCCGGTGAGCCGGGCGAACAGCTCGGGGTCGACGTCCTGCCACTGATCGATTTCCGCGCGCGGCACCACCAGGGTGTGGCCCTGGGTGACGGGGGCGATGGTCAGGAAGCCGACGAATTCGTCGTCCTCCCAGACGAATCGACCAGGAAGCTCACCGGCGATGATCGCGCTGAAGACAGATGCCATAGTCCGCAGACTAGTCAGGCCGCGGACCGGCCGCCCGCGCTACACCGCCACGAAGTGCGACAGGATGCCCTGCACCTCGTAGATGTCGACCTGTCGGTTGAACCGCTTGTGCACCGGTTCGGCGGTGCCGGCGATCCAGATCAGCAGTTCGGCGTCGAGGTCGAACGTGCCCGCCGTCTCCACCGCGAAATGGGTGATGGCCCGGTAGGGGATGCTGTGGTAGTTCACCTTCCGCCCGGACAGCCCCTGCTTGTCGACGATGATCAGGCGGCGGTTGGTGAACAACATCGCGTCCCGCACCAGAATGTAGGCGGCGTAGACCTGCTCCCCGTTGCCGAACAGCTTGGCGTACTCCTGCTGGGCCTGTGCCGGGTCGACCCGCCCGGCGTTGCCCATCAGTCCGTCGATCAGACCCATGATCTCCCCGTGTCCCCTCGCGGTGCCGGACCCCGGCGGCTGCTCGGGGCCTCCCTCTCCACTATCCCCGGCGCGGGCCGCGCGTGGGGGAAACGGCGACAAGCGTTTTCGCGGAGCACTGCGAACGGCGGGTGAACGGGCCCGTCCGGCCGGGCGAACGGGAGCCGTCCGGAAGGCCGATGCCCGGCGGAGCGGCACCGCGCTTCACCTAAGCTGTTGCGGGTGCGCGTACTCGTCATCGGATCCGGAGCCCGTGAACATGCCCTCGTCCTGGCACTGCGCCGGGACCCCGCCGTGACCGCGCTGATCGCGGCACCCGGCAACGCGGGCATCGCCCAGCACGCGCAGGTGCGCCCGGTCGACGCCTCCTCCGCCGACGCGGTGGTCGCGCTGGCCACCGAGGTCTCCGCCGACCTGGTCGTCATCGGCCCTGAGGTGCCGCTGGTGCTCGGCGTCGCCGACGCCGTGCGCGCGGCGGGCATCGCCTGCTTCGGCCCCTCCGCGGCGGCGGCCAGGATCGAGGGGTCCAAGGCGTTCGCCAAGGACGTCATGGCCGCGGCCGGGGTGCGCACCGCGCACAGCGAGGTGGTCGACTCGCCCGCCGAACTCGACGCCGCGCTGGACCGCTTCGGCCCCACCTGGGTGGTCAAGGACGACGGCCTGGCCGCGGGCAAGGGCGTGGTCGTGACGGCGGATCGGTCCGCCGCCCGCGACCACGGCGCCGAGCTGCTCGAACAGGGCCATCCGGTGCTGCTGGAGTCGTTCCTCGACGGACCGGAGGTGTCGCTGTTCTGCCTGGTGGACGGTGCGACGGTGGTGCCGCTGCTGCCCGCGCAGGACCACAAGCGGGTCGGCGACGGCGACACCGGCCCCAACACCGGCGGCATGGGCGCCTACACCCCGCTGCCGTGGCTGCCCGCCGAGACCGTCACCGAGATCGTCGAGGACGTGGTGCGTCCGGTCGCCGCGGAACTGGTGCGGCGCGGCTGCCCGTTCTCCGGTCTGCTCTACGCGGGGCTCGCGATCGGTGCGGCCGGTCCTGCCGTCGTCGAATTCAATTGCCGCTTCGGCGATCCCGAGACGCAGGCGGTGCTGGCGCTGCTGGAGAGTCCGCTGGGCGAACTGCTGCACGCCACCGCCACCGGCACCCTGGACAAGGTCGCGGCGCCGCGCTGGCGCGACGGCGCGGCGGTGACCGTGGTGCTCGCGGCGGAGAACTACCCGGGCAGGCCCCGGCTGGGCGATGTGATCAGCGGCGCGGGCGAGAGCTCCGGCGACGACACCGCGACCGTGTTGCACGCCGGGACCGCCACCAGGGAGGACGGCGCGCTCGTGTCCTCGGGCGGCCGGGTGCTCAACGTCGTCGGTGTCGGCGCCGATCTGGCCGAGGCGCGGGCGAAGGCCTACCAGCGGATGAGCGGAATCAAGTTGCCGGGCGGGCATTTCCGCACCGACATCGGGCTGGCGGCGGTGGAATCGCGCATCAGCGTGTAGTGCTCAGTAGCTGAGGCCGCGGGCGGCCAGCCAGGCCCTCGGGTCGACGTGCTGGCCGTTGACGATCACCTCGAAATGCAGGTGCGGCCCGGTCGAATCGCCCCGGTTGCCCATGCGCGCGATCTGCATACCGGCGGGGACGCGTTCGCCCACCGAGACGAAGAAGTCGTACATGTGGCCGTAGACGGTGATCGCGCCGTCGTCGTGCCGGATGCGTACCCAGAGGCCGAAGCCCTGGGCCGGTCCGGCGTCGATGACGGTGCCCGCGGCCACCGCGTAGATCGGGGTGCCGATGGGGCCCGCCACGTCGATGCCGTTGTGGAAGGTGCCCCAGCGGGAGCCGAAACCGGAGGTGAACATGCCGCGCGCGGGCAGCACGAAACCGCTGATGTCGGGGATGACCGAACCGGGGACGATGACGGTGCCGGGCTCGTTGATCCACGGCTGCCATTCCCCCGCGGCCGCGGCGGCGGCCTCGGCCTTGGCGCGCTCCAGGGTGGCGCGGGCGGCCGCGGCGACCACCGCCTGCTCGCGCAGCCGCTCACCGTTGGCGATGGCGTTGAGGTAGCGGCGCACCGAGGGCGGGGTGGACTGGAACTGCTGCGGGTGCGCGAAGAACACCCGCTGCGCCTCGTTCGGGCCGAGCGGACCGGTGCCCGGACGGGAAGCGACCCCATCGGCGGCGGCGACCAGCAGCACCGCGGCCAGGCCCGCGATCAGCCACTTGTGTGTGCGCAGCAGCGCGCGATACTCGGCCTTCTTCTGCTCGGTCCACCACCGCCGCGGGTCCGGGCGCGGCTTGCGCCCCAGGGCACGCGCCTCGCGGCGAGCGCGCCGCCACAGGGCGATGAGGTCGCGGCCCGCGGCCGTGGTGCGCGGGCGGGCGCGGGTACGCCAATCCGGCGGAACGACGACGATGCCTCCCGCTTCGCGTACCCGATCCAGCCCAGCGCGGCGAGCCTTGTCAAGCATTACGCCGACCATAACCCGGACCGCCGCCGCGACGGTGCTCTACCGTCGGACGGGTGTCACGAGAATCTCGCCGGTCGACCATCCCACCTTTCTACGTGATGGACGTCTGGAAAGCCGCCGCGGAACGCGCCAGAACCCACGGTGACGTCCTGGTGCTGGCCGCCGGCCAGCCCTCCACGCCCGCGCCGGCGCCGGTGCTGCGCGCGACCAAGGCCGCCATCGACGCCGAACTGCTCGGCTACACCGAGACGTTCGGTATCCTGCCGCTGCGCCGCGCCATCGCCGAACACCACAGCCGCACCTACGGGTACGCCGTCGACCCCGACGACGTGGTGGTCACGACCGGCTCCTCCGGGGCGTTCACCCTGATCTTCCTGGCCGCCTTCGACGCGGGCGACACCGTGGTGGTGGCCCGGCCCGGCTACCCGGCCTACCGCAACACCCTCACCGCGCTCGGCTGCCGCGTTGTGGAGCTGGACTGCGGTCCCGACACCCGCTTCCAACCGACCGTGGCGATGCTCGACGCGCTGCCGGAGCCGCCCGCGGGGCTCGTCGTGGCCAGCCCGGCCAACCCGACCGGCACCATGATCGACCCCGCCGAACTCGCGGCGCTGGCGCGCTGGTGCGACGAGCACGGCACGCTGCTCGTCTCCGACGAGATCTACCACGGCATCACCTACCCATCCGCAACTACGGGCGCCGACAGCCGCACCGCCTCGGCCTGGGAGACCTCGCGGACCTCGGTGGTGATCGGCTCGGTGTCGAAGTACTTCTCCATGACCGGGTGGCGGCTGGGCTGGATGCTCGCCCCGGCCGATCTGCGCCCGGCCCTGCAACGGCTGGCCTCGAACATGACCGTGTGCCCGCCGGCGATCTCGCAGTACGCGGCCGTGCACGCCTTCGGCGCGGAGGTCAAGGCCGAACTGGACGGGCACGTGCGCCGCTACGCCACCAACCGGCGGCTGTTGCTGGACGGATTGGCCGCGCTCGGCATCACCGATCTGGCGCCCGCCGACGGCGCGTTCTACGCCTACGCCGACATCGGCCACCTCACCGACGACTCGCTGAAATGGTGCGCCGAACTGCTCGGGCAGACCGGGGTCGCGCTGGCGCCCGGCATCGACTTCGACACCGTGGCCGGGCACCGGTTCGTCCGGTTCTCCTTCGCGGGCGCCACCGCCGAGATCGAGGAGGCGCTGGCCCGTCTCGGTCGCCATCTGGCCTCGTGAGTCGTTGGCGGCCAACAAGTTAGCCCGGTCCGGCACCCGTCCGGGCCGGATGAGGTAAAACAACCTCGGCTGGGTTTTCTCTTTCGATTTCGCACGGATGAACTGATGACGACTGGCACGATGGCACGGTGATAACCGCGACGACCCCGAAAGGCGAACGGCGTCGCCAAGCCCTGGTCGCCGCCGCCGCCGAGTTGCTGCTCGAAGGTGGTTTCGATGCGGTGCGGCATCGCTCGGTGGCCACGCGGGCGGACCTCCCGCTCGCCTCGACGACCTACTACTTCGAGTCGCTGGAAGACCTGATCGCGCGCGCGGTGGAGTTCAGCGGCAACGCCGAGCTGGAGGCGATGCGCCGCCGCATCGGCGAGGTGAGCCATCGTCGTCGCGGCGCCGAGGCCACCGTCGAACTGGTGCTCGACCTGCTGATCGGCGGTGACTGGCAGGACGAGGCCGCGCGCGGGCAGCTGATCGCGCGCTACGAACGCTCGGTCGCCTCGGCCCGGCATCCGGAGCTGCGCGAGGTGCAGCTACGACTACGCGCCCAGCTCGAGGAACTGCTCGCCGACGTGCTGCGCCGCTCCGATCGCGGCGTGCGGGCCGAGCATCTGCGCAGGCTCGTGGCGGTGGTGGACGGGGCCGTGGTCGCCGCGCTCACCGAGAACGACCCCGATCCCCGCCGGATGGCCAGGGCCGCGCTGCTGGAGGTGATCGACATCGTCGCGCCGCCGCTGCGCTCGCCCGGCCCGGAGCACGTCAACGGCCACGGAGTGCGGCAACTAGACTGACCCCACGTGAGCCTCGTCCCCAACGTCCTCGCCACCCGTTACGCCAGCCCCGAGCTGGTGCACCTGTGGTCGCCGGAACACAAGATCGTGCTGGAGCGGCGGCTGTGGCTGGAGGTGTTGCGGGCGCAGTCCGAGCTGGGCATCGACGTGCCCGACGGGGTGCTCGCCGATTACGAGCGAGTGGTCGACCGGGTCGATCTCGCCGCCATCGCCGAACGTGAGCGGGTGACCCGGCACGACGTCAAGGCCCGTATCGAGGAGTTCAACGCGCTCGCCGGGCACGAACACGTGCACAAGGGCATGACCAGCCGCGACCTCACCGAGAACGTCGAGCAGCTGCAGATCCGGCTCTCGCTCGAGCACGTGCACGCCCACGGCGTCGCGATCGCCGCGCGGCTGGCCGAGCGGGCCGCCGAGTACCGCGCGCTGGTGATGGCGGGCCGCTCGCACAACGTCGCCGCGCAGGCCACCACCCTGGGCAAGCGCTTCGCCTCGGCCGCCGACGAACTGCTCATCGCGCTCACCCGCCTGCGCGAGCTGATCGACCGCTACCCCCTGCGCGGCATCAAGGGCCCGATGGGCACCGCCCAGGACATGCTCGACCTGCTCGGCGGCGACCCGGCCAAGCTGGCCAGGCTCGAGCAGCAGGTGGCGCGGCACCTCGGCTTCGCCACCGTGCTGACCAGCGTCGGCCAGGTGTATCCGCGGTCGCTGGACCACGACGTGCTCTCGGCGCTGGTGCAGGTGGGCGCTGGTCCGTCGTCGCTGGCGCACACCATCCGGCTGATGGCCGGGCACGAGCTGGTCACCGAGGGCTTCCAGCCGGGTCAGGTGGGCAGCTCGGCGATGCCGCACAAGATGAACACCCGCTCCTGCGAGCGCGTCAACGGCCTGCAGGTGGTGCTGCGCGGTTACGCCTCGATGGCCGCCGAACTGGCCGGGGCGCAGTGGAACGAGGGCGACGTGTTCTGCTCGGTGGTGCGCCGGGTCGCGCTGCCGGACGCGTTCTTCGCCGTCGACGGCATGATGGAGACCTTCCTGACCGTGCTCGCCGAGTTCGGCGCCTACCCGGCGGTGATCTCCCGTGAGCTGGATCGCTACCTGCCGTTCCTGGCCACCACCCGCATCCTGATGGCGGCGGTGCGCGCCGGTGTCGGTCGCGAGACCGCGCACGAGGTCATCAAGGAGCACGCGGTGGCGGTGGCGCTGGCGATGCGCGAGCAGGGCCGCGAACCCGACCTGCTGGACCGGCTGGCCGCCGACGACCGGCTGCCGTTGGACCGGGCCGCGCTCGACGCCGCGCTGGCGGACAAGTCGGTCTTCGTCGGCGCCGCCGACGACCAGACCGGCGCGGTGATCGCCCAGGTGCAGAAGCTGGTCGAGGCCTACCCGGAGGCCGCTCGGTACACGCCGTCGCCGATCCTCTGAGGTCGTGTCCCCGCTGCCGCGCCCCGGCGTGCGAATCCGGTTGCGGCGCACGCTGCCCCGGCTGGCGCGGCGGCTCCGGTTAAGGTTCGGTGTGGATCCGTACACGATTTTCTCCGACATCATCGCCGGTCGCGCGCCCGCCTCGACGGTGTACGAGGACTCCGACGTGCTGGCGTTCATGGACATCCGCCCGATGACACCCGGCCACCTGCTCGTGGTGCCGAAGGTGCCCGCCCGCAGCCTCGCCGAACTCGATCCGGCGATCGGCGGCAAACTGTTCCAGGTGGGGCAGAAGCTGGCCGCGGCTCTGCGCGCCAGCGAGGTGGCCTGTGACGGGGTGAACTTCTTCCTCGCCGACGGGGTGGCGGCCGGGCAGGAGGTCTTCCACGTGCACCTGCACGTCATCCCGCGCACCGCGGGGGACGGTTTCGGCCTGCGCGGACGGCCGACCAGCCCGCCCCGCGCCGACCTGGACTACCTGGCCGGTTCCATTCGTGGCGCGCTGACCAGGGCGGAATCGGCGTCGTCCTGAGCCGCACGGACCTTCCGGTTTGCTGGCGAAACGCCGGGGTACCGGGGTGCGGGTGTGTCATGATCACCTGGGTTACGTTTGACGGCGTTGTCTTGCGGTGACGGAGGTGGGGACGTGCGGCGGAGAAGAATTGCCGGTGCGGTGCTGGCGGCGGTGCTCGCGGTACTCGGCCCGCTGGGCGCCGTGCAGGCCCCGGCCTCGGCGGCGCAGGTGGTGCGGGTGGACGAACTCAGCCCCACCCGGTCGGCGGTGTTCGTCGACTCGCCCGCGATGGGCCGCGTCATCCAGGTGCAGGTGCTGCACCCCGCGGGCGGCGGCGCCCGCCCCTCGTACTACCTGCTCGACGGCCTCGACCCCGGCGTCGGGCAGAGCACCTGGACCAACGCCACCGACGCCGAGGCGTTCTTCCGCGGCAAGAACGTCAACGTCGTGCTGCCCGTCGGTGGGCAGGCCAGCTACTACACCGACTGGCAGACCGACGATCCCAAGTTCGGCCGCTACAAGTGGGAGACCTTCCTCACCAGGGAACTGCCGCCGATCATCGACGCGCAGTTCGCGGGCAACGGCGTCAACGGCATCGGCGGGCTGTCCATGGGCGGCAACGCCGCCTACATCCTGGCCGCGCGCAACCCGCACCTCTACACCGCCGTCGCCGGTTACAGCGCCTGCCCGGACACCGGCCTGGCCACCGGCGCGGTGATGTTCTCCATCGCCAACCGCGGCGGCAACCCGCTGAACATGTGGGGCCCGCCCGGCAGCCCCGCCTGGGCCGAGCACGATCCCGCGCGGCTCGCGGGGAACCTGCGCGGCAAGACGCTCTACCTGTCCACCGGCACCGGCATCCCCGGGCCGCACGAAGCCGAACTCAAACCCCAGCTGGCCGAGAACATCTTCCTCGGCGGCCCGGTGGAAGTCGGGGTCAACATCTGCACCGTCGCCTTCGAACAGCGCCTGCGCGGCCTCGGCATCCCCGCCCGCATCGACTACAGCCCGGTCGGCACCCACTCGTGGTCGTACTGGCAGGACACCCTGCACGCCTCCTGGCCGACCATCGGCCGCGCCCTGGGAGCCTGAGCGCGGCTCACGCCCCCGGGCGGGCGCGGGCGACGCGGACGACCGCGATCACCACGACGGCCGCCGCCAGGCCGGCCGCGCCGAGGACGACGTATCCCGCGGGGAGGCCGAACAGCATCACCTCGTCGGTCTGCACGAACCGCCTGCGGTAGTCGGCGTCCTCGGGGGCGGCGGTGAAGGTGAAGTCGGTGGTGACGGTCGCGGGATCGGCGATGTGGACCTGCATTTCGGTGAGGTAGTCCTGCCCGGCGGCGGTCAGTTCGCGCAGCAGCGGGTCCGCGACGTCGGCCGGGTCGACGCGCCCGGCGAATTCGACCGACGAATAGTGGTGCGCCGCATCGTCGTCGGCGCGCGCCACCCGGTGCCGGTCGAGGACGTACAGGTGCACCGACTGTGGCGTGCGCGCGGCGGCCGACATCCGCATCGGATAGACGAGCCGGTCGGAGTCGAAACTCAACCGCACCGGATCGAGCGCGCCGTCCAGCGGTTGCGCCCCGGTGAGCCGCATCGCCACGAACGACCAGCCCTCGCGCACATACGGCGCCAACGTGGCGGTGACCTCGGGGCGGAGCGCATAACCGTTGGCGCCCAACCAGGTTCGCAGCCCGGTCAGATCGCCGCCGGACAGCGTGGTGGCTTCCAGCGGGCCCAGGCGCACCTGGTCCAGCACCGTCGGTGCGACCGCCGCGGGGGCGCCGGAGCCGTCCGCCGCGTCGGCGAACCACTCGGTCTCCACGACGAATTCCGGTGCGGTGAGCCGGGAGAGCTCGGCGAAGGTGTCCGGTGACCCGGCCGTGACGGTGGCGGGCCGCGGGGTGGGCACGATCAGCGCCGCGTGCTCGGACTCGGCGGTCAGCGCCAGTCGCATGAGGATCGTCTCGCGGCGGCCGTCCCAGGCCAGCACGGCCGTCTCCTGGTCGACCCGGGCGGTGTCGCCGGGGCTGACGACGCCACCGCAGGCGCACGCCGAGGCGGGCGCCACCGCCCCCATCCCGAGCGCGGTGCACAGCACCGCCGCGGCGGCGGCGAGACGGGCGGCCGTGGCGGTACGCATTCCCCGAGCCTAGTGGGCCGGTGGGTGGGCGGCGGATCGGCCGGGCGGGTCGGGCGGGGATCAGTAGGGTGGAGCCCATGTCTGTCGAGAGTGGGGTGGCGGCGCCGATCGCCAAGCGGGTGCCGACCGAACGGGTGCATCACGGCGACGTGTTCGTCGACGAGTACGAATGGCTGCGGGACAAGGAGAACCCGGAGGTCATCGCCTATCTCGAGGCCGAGAACGCCTACACCGAGGCGCAGACCGCGCACCTGTCCGGACTGCGCGAGAAGATCTTCGAGGAGATCAAGTCGCGCACGCAGGAGACCGATCTCTCGGTGCCCACCCGGATGGGCGAGTACTGGTATTACTCGCGCAGCTTCGAGGGCAAGCAGTACGGCGTGCACTGCCGCTGTCCGATCGACACCACTGCCGACGCGGCCGCGGCCTGGAACCCGCCGCAGCTCGAGGCCGAGGGCGAGATCCCGGGCGAAGAGGTGCTGCTCGACAGCAACGAACTGGCCGAGGGTCACGAGTTCTTCGCCCTCGGCGCGTTCTCGGTCAGCCACGACGGCACCCTGCTGGCCTACTCGGTCGACACCGTCGGCGACGAGCGCTACACGTTGCGGTTCAAGGATCTGCGCACCGGCGAACTGCTCGCCGACGAGATCACGGGCACCGCACCGGGCGCGACCTGGTCGCTGGACGGCACGCACGTCTTCTACCAGACCGTGGACGAGTCCTGGCGGCCCGACACCGTGTGGCGGCATCGCCTCGGCACCGGTACCGACGCCGACGTGCGGGTGTTCCACGAGCCCGACGAGCGCTACTGGGTGAGCATCGGCGCCACCCGCTCGGAGAAGTACCTGATGATCTGGGTCGGGTCCAAGATCACCACCGAGGGCTGGGTGCTCGAATCCGACGATCCCGAGGGCGAGTTCCGCGTGCTGCTGCCGCGGCGCGAGGGCGTCGAGTACTCCGCCGAGCACGCGGTGATCGGCGGGCAGGACCGGTTCCTGATCCTGCACAACGACGTCGTCGACGGGGTGAAGGCACAGAACTTCGTGCTCGCCGAGGCACCCGTGGACAACCCCGCCGACCTGCGGATCCTCATCGGTCACCGCGACGACGTGCGGCTGGAGGACATCGATGCCTTCGCCGACCACCTGGTGCTCAGCTACCGGCGCGAGGCGCTGACCCGGCTGGCGGTGTGGCCGCTCACCGAGACCGGCTACGGCGACCTGCGCGAGCTGGAGTTCGATCTGGAACTGTTCGCCGTCGGCATGGGCGGCAACCCGGAGTGGGCGCAGCCGACGCTGCGGCTGGGGCTGACCTCGTTCATCACCCCGATGCGGGTCTACGACTACGTGCCCGCGACCGGGGAGCTGCTGCTGCGCAAGGAACAGCCGGTGCTCGGCGGCTACGACGCGGGCGACTACCGGCAGCGCCGGGAGTGGGCGGTCGCCGCGGACGGCACCCGGGTGCCGATCTCGCTGGTGTGGAAGACGGGCGTCGCCGACCCGGGCGCCGAGCCCCGGCCGCTGCTGCTCTACGGCTACGGCTCCTACGAGGCCAGCATGGATCCGTCGTTCTCGGTGGCGCGGCTGTCGCTGCTGGACCGCGGCATGGTGTTCGCGGTGGCGCACGTGCGTGGCGGCGGCGAGATGGGCAGGCTCTGGTACGAGAACGGCAAGACGCTCACCAAGAAGAACACCTTCACCGACTTCGTGGCCTGCGCCCGGCACCTCATCGACACCGGCGTGACGGCACCGGACCGGCTGGTGGCCGACGGTGGCAGCGCGGGCGGGCTGCTGATGGGCGCGGTGGCGAATCTGGCGCCGGAGCTGTTCGCGGGCATTCTCGCCAACGTGCCGTTCGTCGACCCGCTCACCTCGATCCTGGACCCCTCGCTGCCGCTGACCGTCATCGAATGGGACGAGTGGGGCAACCCGCTGGCGGACAAGGATGTCTACGAGTACATGAAGTCCTATTCGCCGTACGAGAACGTCGAGGCCAAGGACTACCCGGCGATCCTGGCGATCACCAGCCTCAACGACACCAGGGTGCTCTACGTCGAGCCCGCCAAGTGGGTCGCCAAGCTGCGCGCGACCAAGACCGGTGACGCGCCGTTGCTGCTCAAGACCGAGATGAGCGCCGGGCACGGCGGGGTGAGCGGGCGCTACGCGAAGTGGAAGGAAGTGGCGTTCGAGTACGCGTGGGTGCTCGACACCGCGGGCCTGGGCGAATAACGGTCGTGACGGGGTGTTCGTCGCCCCGTCATCCGCCCTGCACGGGGCGTACATGTCGATCCGGCACCGTTGGTGCATGAACGCCGAGCTGATCGTGTCCGTGTCGGGGATCCGGGACACCACGCGGGACGCGGCGATCGAATTCGCCGCCGAGATGGACCGTCGCCAGGTACGGCTGTCGCTGCTGGTCGCGCCCCGGCTCAAGGGCAAGTACCGGCTCACCGACGACCCGGCCACCCAGGCCTGGCTGCGGGGCAGGCGTGCCCGCGGCGACGCCATCGTGCTGCACGGCTACGACCAGGCCGCCACCAAGCGCCGCCGCGCCGAGTTCGCCACGCTGCCCCGGCACGAGGCCCGGCTACGGCTCACCGCCGCCGATCGGGTGATGGAGCAGGTGGAACTGCGCACCCGGCTGTTCGCCGCGCCGCGCTGGAACGCTTCGACGGGCGCGCTGGCCGCCCTGCCCGAGGTCGGCTTCCGGCTCGCGCTCGGCCTCACCGGCATCCACGACCTGGAACGCGACACCGTGCAGCGGGCCCGCGTGTACGGCATCGGCGAAGGCTTCCGCGCCGAGCCCTGGTGGTGCCGCGCCCTGGTGATGGGCGCCGCCCGCACCGCACGCCGCGGCGGGGTGCTGCGGCTGGCCATCTCCGGCGCGCAGCTGCAACGGCCCGGACCCCGGCAGGCGATGCTCGACGCGGTGGATCTGGCGCTCTATCACGGCGCGGTCAGCGAGGTCTACCGCTGGCAGCCGGGTCCGGTCGCGCAGGCGGCCTGACCCCCTTCGGCGGCCGCGGTGCGCCGCGGCCGATCGGCGCCGCCGCAGGCGACCCGGCGAGCAACCGGCGGCGGCGCCGATCCCAGCCGGCGGGCGGCGCCCCCGGTGCGGCACGCCCGACGATGACCCGGCCCGCGCAGCGGCGGGCGCGATACGGTGACCGCACCGGTCGCCGCCGCGGCCGGGTGGAGCCATGAAGTGAGGCGCTGACGATGACTTCCGAGGAACCCCACGTCGCCGCACTGCGCGCGCGGGTCGCCGGGCTGATGGGCCAGGCGAAACAGGATCTCACCCAGCTGGTGTCGTTCAAGTCGGTTGCCGACGCGCGCCAGTTCCCGCCGCAGGAGTGCGAGGACGCGGCGCAGTGGGTGGCCGACGCGTGTGCCTCGGTCGGTCTCACCGACGTCGGCCTGCACGAAACGCCCGACGGCACCAAGGCGGTGATCGCCGCGCGCCCGGCGCCGCCCGGCGCGCCGACGGTGCTGCTGTACTGCCACTACGACGTGCAGCCGCCGCTGGACGAGGCGGCGTGGCGCACGCCGGTGTGGACGCTCACCGAACGCGAGGACGGCCGCTGGTACGGCCGCGGCGCGGCCGACTGCAAGGGCAACATCGTCATGCACCTGACCGCGCTGCGCGCGCTGGGCCCGGATCTGCCGGTGGGCGTGACGCTGGTGTCGGAGGGCTCGGAGGAGCAGGGCACCGGCGGCCTGGAGAAGTTCGTGGTGACCAACCCCGAGCTGCTGCGCGCCGACGCCATCGTCATCGGCGACTGCGGCAACTTCGCCCCCGGTGTCCCCACCCTCACCGAGACCCTGCGCGGCAACGTCAACGTGGTGGTCACCGTGGAGACGCTGGCCGGGCCGATGCACTCGGGCATGTTCGGCGGCGCCGCGCCCGACGCGATGACGGCACTGGTGCACCTGCTGGCCACTCTGCACGACGCCGACGGCAACACCACCGTGGCGGGCCTGGCCGCCGACCAGGGCTGGGACGGCGTGCAGTACCCGCCCGAGCAGTTCCGGCTCGACGCGGGCGTGCTCGACGGCGTCGACCTCGCCGGTTCGGGCACGGTCTCGCAGATGCTGTGGGCCCGGCCCGCGCTGACGATTCTCGGCATCGACGCACCCCCGGTGGTCGGCTCGGCCGCGGCCGTGCAGGCGGTCGCGCGCGCCCGGCTCAACCTGCGCATCCCGCCCGGTGTCGAGCCCGAGGACGCCCACCGCGCGCTGGTGGCCCACCTGCACGCGCACATCCCCCTGCACGCGCGGCTCACCGTGGACCTGGAGGGGCTCGGCGCCCCGTTCCGGTCCTCCACCGGCGGCCCGGCACGTGCCGCGATGGAGGCCGCGCTGACCGCCGCCTACGGCAGGCCGACCACCACCCAGGGTCAGGGCGGCTCGATCCCGCTGTGCAACGTCTTCGCCGAGACCTACCCGGCCGCGGAGATCATGCTGCTCGGCGTGGAGGAGCCCAGCTGCCTGATCCACGCACCGAACGAGAGCGTCGACCCGGCCGAGATCGAGCGCATGGCGTTGGCCGAAGCGCTGTTCCTCCGCGACTACGCGGCACGCTGACCGGACATTCGACCGAATCCGGCGAAACGACACCGAATGCCCGCCGGACCGCCGAATTTTCGGAGTTTCGGTCGGATCTTTCCGGATCGAGCCGAGCCGGTGACGCGAAAATCCTGGCGCCGGAAAGAAATTCGAGAAATTCCTGGGCGGTGGCGTTTGCGCTCCCGCGAAACAGCAAATCCTATGAGTGCAGTACCCATCCGAGAGTGAAAGAAAGGAAAGCTCTATGTTCGACGACTTGCTCGCCGCGATCGTGCTACTGATCGACACTCTCAGCGCCGGTGACGACGTGATCACCTGACCGGCACTGCCAGGCTTGCGACCCCGCCCCGCTCCCGGTATCCCCCGCCGGAGCGGGG
Source organism: Nocardia sp. FDAARGOS_372 (assembly GCF_002554515.1). Classification (NCBI taxonomy): domain Bacteria; kingdom Bacillati; phylum Actinomycetota; class Actinomycetes; order Mycobacteriales; family Nocardiaceae; genus Nocardia; species Nocardia sp. FDAARGOS_372. Next base: position 5,281,574 of record NZ_PDDW01000001.1, read on the forward strand.
CGGTTTCGTCTGGTCGCAGGCCGATTCCCCCGTGCCGGGCGGGATTCGGCGCAACAATCGCGGCTCAGGCGGAGAAATCCCGGCTGTCCTCCGGGTTCAGCACGGTGAACTCGGTACCGTCCGGGCCCATTTTGGTGAGCCTGCCGAAGTAGATGCCCCTCGCCTCGGGCGCCACCACGCCGAAATGAATGGGGATGGCCGTGCGCGGGTTGACCGCGCGCAGATAGTCCACCGCCTCGCTGATCTTCATCCACGGCGCGGCCGCGGGGGTGGCCAGCACGCCGACCGGCACCGGCGGCACCCACAGCGAATCGCCGGGGTGCACGAGCTGCGCCGGATCGTCGGCGGTGCCGAGCTGGAAGACCGTGTTATCGATCACGGGAATCTCCGGGTGGATCACGGCGTGCCTGCCGCCGCCACCGGTGATCCGCAGCGCGTCGAGGTCGAGCACGGCGCCGGCGTGCACCGCTTCCCAGCGGCCGCCGCGCTGGGCGGCGGTCTGCGGGTCCGAGAGCAGGCGCGCGCCGGGATTGGCCTCGACCAGCGCGTCTATCCGCTCGGGATCGATGTGGTCGGGGTGCTGGTGGGTGACCGCGATCGCGTCCAGACCGGTGATGCCCTCGAAGCCGTGCGAGAACGTGCCCGGATCGAACAGGATCTTCTTGCCGTGCAGCTCGACGAGGATACAGGAGTGGCCGAAGTGGGCTATGCGCATGCCGCCATGCTATTGGTCGGCGGCGGATTGTCACCCTACCCCGGAGCGCGCGCGGCGCGGCCGGACGACTAGGCTACCCAGGTAATCCCCCCACTCCAGCGCTGCGGCCGGGCGCCTGCCCGGACTCCGCGCAACCACCACCCCTAGGAGCAACGCGTGGCACGAGTCGTGGTCGAGGTGATGCCGAAGGCCGAGATCCTGGATCCCCAGGGGCAGGCCATCGTCGGCGCACTCCCGCGCCTGGGTTTCGCCGGCATCTCGGATGTGCGGCAGGGCAAGCGATTCGAACTCGACGTGGACGACAGCGTCAGCGACGCCGAGCTCGAGCAGATCGCCGAGAGCCTGCTGGCCAACACGGTCATCGAGGAGTGGAAGGTGGTCCGGCTCTCGTGAGCGCGCGCATCGGTGTCATCACCTTCCCCGGCACCCTCGACGACGTGGACGCCGTGCGGGCGGTGCGGCTGGCCGGCGCCGAGGCGGTGAACCTCTGGCACGCCGACGCCGATCTCAAGCAGGTCGACGCCGTGATCGTGCCCGGCGGCTTCTCCTACGGCGACTACCTGCGCGCGGGCGCCATCGCCCGGTTCGCGCCGGTGATGGGGGAGGTCGTGCGCGCGGCCGAGCAGGGCATGCCGGTGCTCGGCATCTGCAACGGCTTCCAGGTGCTGTGCGAGGCCGGGCTGCTGCCCGGTGCTCTCACCCGCAACGAGGGCCTGCACTTCATCTGCCGCGACCAGTGGCTGACCGTCGAGTCGGTGTCCACCGCGTGGACCTCCCGCTACGAGCCGGGCGCGCAGATCCTGATCCCGCTGAAGTCCGGTGAGGGCCGCTACCAGGCCGCCCCCGCCGTCCTCGACGAACTCGAGGGCGAGGGCCGGGTCGTGTTCCGCTACTCCGGCGACAACCCGAACGGCTCGCAGCGCGGCATCGCGGGCATCTCCTCGGCGAACGGCCGCGTCGTCGGCCTGATGCCGCACCCCGAACACGCCACCGAGGCCCTCACCGGCCCCAGCGACGACGGGCTCGGGCTCTTCCTCTCGGTCCTGGACACGCTCGTCACCGCCTGACCGGGTCAGCGGCCGGAGGCGGTGGTCTCTACCAGATGCGGTCGACGATCTCGAAGTCGACGCCGTTCACCCTGGCCAGGTATCCGGTCTGCACCGCCTGATTGCCGCGGAATCCCCGGGTTCCGCCGGGGGTCTGGTATCGGACGCCGTCGAGCAACGCCCGGTGCAGTCGCGGTACCTCGAGCGAGCCCACGGCCCCGGCCAGCCCGGCCAGCGTGTGCAGCGCCTCGTAGGCGGCGTTGCTGAAGGTGGTCAGCGCCGGGGCGAAAGCGCCGTAGCGGCGGCGGTAGCGGGCCCGCCGGGCGGCGCCGTCGGGGCAGCGGTCGCCGAGGAAGAAGCTGGACGGCACGAACAGATTGCGGTGCGCGGCGGGCCCGGCGGCCAGCAGCACGTTCTCGTCGGCGGCGGGGCTGAGCCGCATCTGCCGGTCGGCGCGTCCGGTGGCGGCGAACTGCCGGTTGAAGGCGGCCACCTCGGCGCCGACCATGAGGATCAGCACGCCGTCGGCCCGGTCCAGCGCGGGGTGGGTGAGGAAATCGGTGTGGTCGGGCAGGCCGTGCGGCACGAACTGCTCGAGCACCACGTCGGCCGGGTCGGTGAGCATGCGGCGCACGGCCTTGGCGATCTCGCGCGGCCAGATGTAGTCGTTGCCGATGATCGCCCAGCGGCGCACCCCCAGCTCCCGCCGAGCCCAGCGCACCGCCGCCAGGGTGTGCCCGGCCGGGTGCTCGCCCAGCATGAGGACGCCGGGCTGTTCGTCCGGCAGCCCTTCGTGGCTGGTCGCGAACAGATAGGGCACCCGTCCGCCGTTGGCCGCGGCCACCGCCCGGCGGACGGCGGAGGTGTGCCAGCCGGTGATGGCGTCCACCATGCCGGTGGCCAGCAGCGCGGCGACCTCGGTCGCGACGAGCTCCGGCGCGCGGCCACCGTCGATATTCGTGGTACGAATTTCGCGGCCCAGAATTCCCGCGCCCGCGTTGATTTCCTCGGCCGCCAGCGAAATGGCCGCCTCGCACGACGGCGCGAGGATACCGCCGGGCCCACGCATCGGGACGATGTTGAGGATCTCGATAGTGCCCTCTGGGGTCTCGCCGAACGCGGCCATTCGGTACTCTTCTTCTCGTTCGAGCGAAATTCTTGGCAGGCGGGGAAAACCGATGACCACCATTGTAGGCGGCCATGCGACGCTGCATGGCGCGCTGCGGGCCGCGGAACGCCGGTGGCTGCGGCATCTGGACGCGGCGCTGTGCGCCCGGCAGCTCACGGCGGACCAGTGGTCGATGCTGTGCAATCTGTCCGCCGAGGCGGGCATCACGATGAGCGAACTCGCCGCCCGGTCGCAGCTCGCGCCCTCGTCGGCCACCCGGCACGCCGACTACCTGGCCGAACGGAGCCTCATTTTCCGCGTCGCCGCCGAGGAGGACCGGCGCCGCATTCTGATCGGCCTGAGCAAGCGCGGCGCCGAGCTGGTCGCCGCGGTCCGCGCCGACGAGGAACAGGCCGAGCAGGCGCTGCGCGCGAAGTTGGGTGCGCGCCGCTACGCCGAGTTGCTGCGCCTGCTCGACGCCGTCGCCGAGCAGTAGCCGACGCCCTCGAGCGCGCGAATGCGCAAGAGGCGAAACGTAATCCACGTTATCGTTGTGTGATCGGGCCGTGTGCTCACGAATAGCGCCCTGCGGCGGTGCGATCGCGCCCCCGCATTCTCGTCCGCACACGCGCTGGCGGATAACGACATTCGGCGTCCGAATTGTCCGGTGGGTGCCATTGTCCGGCGAGTGCCGGTCGGGTGAGTGCCTGGGAACGAAATATGCCGACGCGGAGAATCGGTGCCGCGACCGGCCCGCGGCGCGTTGCCTAGGATCGGCGTATGCCAGTTGCCACCACCGACGCCACGGCCGCGGGCCTGTGCGCCTTCGTCGACGACTCGCCGTCCCCGTTCCACGTCTGCCACACCGTCGCGGGTGAACTCGAGGCCGCCGGATTCACCCGGCTGTCGGAATCGGCCGCCTGGGCGGGCGGGGAGCCGGGCCGGTACTACGTCGTGCGCGGCGGCTCCCTGGTGGCCTGGGCCGACCGGGACGGCTCGCCCTCGGCGCCGTTCCGGGTGGTCGGCGCGCACACCGACAGTCCGAACCTGCGCGTCAAGCAGCATCCTGATCTGGCCTCGGCCGGCTGGCAGGTGGTCGGGCTCGAACCCTACGGCGGCGCCTGGCTGAACTCCTGGCTGGACCGGGAACTCGGCCTGTCCGGCCGGCTCACCGTGCGCGAAGGGAACAGCGTGCGGGCGCGGCTGGTTCGCATCGACGACCCGATCCTGCGGGTGCCGCAGCTGGCGATCCACCTGTCCGAGGACCGCCGCGGCGTGAGCCTGGACCCGCAGCGGCACGTCAACGCGGTCTGGGGCGTCGGCGAGAAACCGCGCTCGTTCCTGGCTTTCGTCGCCGAATACGCCGAGGTGGACCCGGACGCCGTGCTCGGCTGGGAGCTGATGACCCACGACCTGGCGCCCAGCCGCCTGGTCGGGCGCGACCGCGACCTGGTGAGCGCACCCCGGCTGGACAACCAGGGCACCTGCTACGCGGGCCTGCGCGCCTTCCTCGCCGCCGTGGCCGAGCCGGGCACGGCGATCCCGGTGCTGGCCATGTTCGACCACGAGGAGGTCGGCAGCCAGTCCGACCGCGGAGCCCAATCCGACCTGCTGCCCGCCGTGCTGGAACGCATCGTGCTGGCCCGCGGGGGTGGCCGCGCCGAATACCTGGCCGCGCTGGCCGGTTCGGTGTGCGCCTCCGGCGACATGGCGCACGCGACCCACCCGAACTACCCGGAGCGGCACGAGCCCGCGCACCGCATCGAGGTCAACGCCGGGCCGGTGCTCAAGGTGAACCAGAACCTGCGCTACGCCACCGACGCCACCGGCGCGGGCGCGTTCGCCCTCGCCTGCGCGCAGGCCGGGGTTCCGTTGCAGCGCTACGTGCATCGCGCGGATCTGCCGTGCGGCTCGACGATCGGCCCGATGACCGCCGCGCGCACCGGGATGCCCACCGTGGACGTCGGCGCGCCGCAGCTGGCGATGCACTCCGCGCGCGAGTTGATGGGCGCGGCCGACGTGGGCGCCTACGCCGCGGCGCTGGCGGCGTTCCTGACCCCGGAGGGATAGGGCCGATAGGTCAGCGCCGCCACCACCAGCACCGCGAAGGTGACGAGCACGTAGCCGCTGCCGACGATCTGCTGCCACCAGGCCCAGTCCAGCTCCCGGTCGTTCGAGTGCGGCAGCAGCCACTGCGGGCCGATCAGGTACAGCACGGTGAGGGCGGCCACGGTCGCGGTGAGCAGGCGCACCGGTCGCCTGCCCGCGCGCCTGCGCAGGATCGCGTCCACCGCGACCAGCAGCGCCGGAGCCACCCAGATCCAGTGGTGCGACCAGGACACCGGCGAGACGAGCAGGATCGCGGCGGCGTTCACCAGCAGCGCGGCGACGGACTGGCCCGCCTCGATCAGCCGGTGCATCCACAGCGCCGCCAACGCCACCGCGATCACCGCGAGTCCCAGCCAGATCAGCGTCGCGACCGAATCGGGGACGCCGAGCCGGAAGGCCAGGCCCTTGAGCGACTGGTTGCCCGCGAAGTACGGCGGGCCGATGCGGCCGGTGTCGGCGAGGGTGCGCAGCCAGTACTCCGCCGAATCCGAAGGGAACAGCAGGAATCCGAGCCCGACCGCACCGATCGCGGAGACCACCATGGTGCCCGCGGCCTTCCAGTCCCGGCGCAGCAGGAAATACAGCAGGAACCCGGCCGGGATGAGCTTGATGGACACGGTGATGCCGATCAGCATTCCGCGCGGCCAGAACGGCTTGCGCACCAGGCAGTCCAGCGCGACCGCGGCCATCAGCACCAGATTGATCTGGCCGAAACCGAAGGTCTGGCGCACGGGTTCGAGATAGAGCGCCAGCGCGACCGCGGCGATCACCAGCGTCGTCATGGTGCGCGGGTCGAGGCCGGGGCGCAGCCGCGCCAACACCAGCCACAGCGTGAGGCCGAGGCAGCCCAGCGAGGTCGCCAGCACCACGACCTCGGCCAGGACCAGCGGCATCAGCGCCAGCGGAGCGAAGAACAGCGCGGCCAGCGGGGGATAGGTGAACGGCAGGCCGATCCCGTAGACCGGCGGCATCGGGCCGTAGAGCTCGCCACCGTCCAGCCAGACCCGCGCGCCGTTGCGATAGACCTGCAGATCGATGAACCCGTGCCACCAGTGCGCCAGCAACGACACGAGCGCCGAGACGGCGAACAACGCCAGCGCGGCCAGCAGCAGGCGCGTGCGCGCGGGCGAATCCGGCGCGGGCCCCGCGACGCGGGGGTGCGTGGTCTCCGTGGCAACAGGCTGCTCGGCCGAATCGGCCACCCCCGATCGTTCGCTCACCCGCACAGAGTATCCGGTACGTTTCCGCCGTCGGGGGCTGGTCCCGGGCCCGCAACCCCGGCCGTGCGGCGGTGATCCCGGCTCCGACCTCGCCGGACCGCGACGGTCCATACGGCCGGGCAACAATGCAGCGACCCGCACGGGTGTGCGCCCGGTCGCGGTGTCGCCCCGCCCGTCCCGCGCACCCGCCCTCACCTGCGGGGCCGCCGCCGGTGCCCCGTAGACTGGTGCCCGGCATCTCGCCGCCGCCCCGTGACAACGCTCGTCGCTTCACCTTGCCCGGCCGAAAGGACCCTGGTACTCCGTGACTCCGCAGGTCGACACCGTCAGCGCAGCCGCAGCAACCCCCGATGTGGCGCAACCGTACAAAGAGCTGGGCCTCAAGGACGACGAGTACGCCCGCATCAAGGAGATCCTCGGCCGCAGGCCCACCGACGCCGAACTGGCGATGTACTCGGTGATGTGGAGCGAGCACTGCTCCTACAAGTCGTCCAAGGTGCACCTGCGCTACTTCGGTGAGACCACCACCGAGGAGATGCGCAAGTCGATGCTCGCCGGTATCGGCGAGAACGCCGGCGTGGTCGACGTGGGCGACGGCTGGGCGGTCACCTTCAAGGTGGAAAGCCACAACCATCCCTCCTACGTGGAGCCGTACCAGGGTGCGGCCACCGGCGTCGGCGGCATCGTGCGCGACATCATGGCGATGGGCGCCCGCCCGGTCGCGGTGATGGACCAGCTGCGCTTCGGCGCCGCCGACCACCCCGACACCCGCCGCGTCGTCGACGGGGTGGTGCGCGGCATCGGCGGCTACGGCAACTCCCTCGGCCTGCCCAACGTGGGCGGCGAGACCGTGTTCGACGCCTCCTACCAGGGCAACCCGCTGGTCAACGCGCTGTGCGCGGGCGTGATGCGGGTCGAGGACCTGCACTTGGCGTTCGCCTCGGGCACCGGCAACAAGATCATCCTGTTCGGCGCGCGCACCGGACTCGACGGCATCGGCGGCGTGTCGGTGCTCGCCTCGGACACCTTCTCCGGTGACGAGTCCGGCGCGGGCCGCAAGAAGCTGCCCAGCGTCCAGGTGGGCGATCCGTTCACCGAGAAGGTGCTCATCGAGTGCTGTCTCGAGCTCTACGCGGCCAAGCTGGTGGTCGGCATCCAGGATCTCGGCGGCGCCGGGCTGTCCTGCGCGACCTCCGAACTCGCCGCTGCGGGCGACGGCGGCATGCGCATCGAGCTGGACAAGGTGCCGCTGCGCGCGGCCGACATGACCCCCGCCGAGATCCTGTCCTCGGAGTCGCAGGAGCGCATGTGCGCGGTGGTCACCCCGGAGAACGTCGAGGCGTTCATGGCCGTCTGCCGCAAGTGGGACGTGCTGGCCACGGTGATCGGTGAGGTCACCGACGGCGACCGGCTCGTGGTCACCTGGCACGGCGAGACCGTGGTGGACGTGCCGCCGCGCACCGTCGCGCACGAGGGCCCGGTCTACGAGCGGCCGGTGCAGCGCCCCGACTACCAGGACGCGCTGATCGCCGACACCCCCGACACGCTGCCCCGCCCGGCGACCGCCGACGAACTGCGCGAGACCCTGCTGCGGATGATCTCCAGCCCGCAGCTGTGCAGCCGCAAGTGGATCACCGAGCAGTACGACCGCTACGTGCGCGGCAACACCGTCCTCGCCGAGGACGCCGACGCCGGGGTCATCCGCATCGACGAGCAGACCGGCCGCGGGATCGCCCTGGCCACCGACGCCTCCGGCCGCTACACCAAGCTCGACCCCTACGCCGGTGCGCAGCTGGCGCTGGCCGAGGCGTTCCGCAATGTCGCCAGCACCGGTGCCACCCCCAAGGCCGTCACCAACTGCCTGAACTTCGGCTCCCCGGAGGACCCGGGCGTGATGTGGCAGTTCCAGCAGGCCGTGCGCGGCCTCGCCGACGGCTGTGTCGCCCTGGGCATTCCGGTGACCGGCGGCAACGTCAGCTTCTACAACCAGACCGGGCAGGACGCCATCCTGCCGACGCCGGTGGTCGGTGTGCTCGGCGTGATCGACGACGTGCACCGCCGCATTCCCACCGGCATCGGCCTCGAACCCGGCGAGACGCTGATCCTGCTCGGCGACACCCGCGACGAGTTCGGCGGCTCGATCTGGGCGCAGGTCGTGCACGACCACCTCGGCGGCGTGCCCCCGAAGGTCGACTTCGCCCGCGAGCAGTTGCTCGCCGAGGTGCTCACCGCCGGCTCGCGCGACGGCATGATCAGCGCCGCGCACGACCTGTCCGAGGGCGGCCTGGCGCAGGCCGTCGTGGAGGCCGCGCTGGCGGGGGAGACGGGCTGCCGCATCCTGCTGCCCGAGGACGCCGACCCGTTCGTCACGCTGTTCTCCGAGTCGGCGGGCCGCGTGCTGGTGGCGGTGCCGCGCTCGGAGGAGACCCGCTTCACCCGCATGTGCGAGGCCAGGCAGCTGCCGTGGGTGCGCATCGGCGTGGTCGACCAGGGCTCGGATGCGCTGGAGGTCCAGGGGCACTTCTCGATCCCGTTGACCGAGCTGCGGGCGGCCTTCGAGGGCACCCTGCCGAAGCTGTTCGGCGCCGAAACCGCCTGAGCGAGCGGCGGCCGCCGCCCCCCGCAGTGGCCTCTCTCACAGCGGACACACGCCCGCTGTGCGATGCCACGGCGGACGGGCGGGGATTGTGACCGCGCATACTGTTCGGGTGCTCGAGAAGGCGGACACCCTGACGAGGCTGCGTGCGCGCGGCGTCGTCGTGGTGCGCCGGACCGAGGACGTCATCGATCTGAACTACGTCGGCCTGGTCGTGGCCACCGTGTTCTTCGCGCTGTCGGTGACGCCCTCGCTGGTGCCACGCGACTGGCTGTTCCAGGGCTTGATCAGCGGTATCAACGCCGCCCTCGGCTACGGCCTCGGCTGCCTGCTCGAATGGCTGTTCCGGTTGTGGGTGCGGCCGCGGCTGAAAGTGCCGCCCGCCCCCACCTGGGTGCGCTACGCGGTCAAGACGGCCGTGCTGCTCACCGCCGTGCTGACCGCTGCGCTGATGCTCGTGCAGTCGGCGCGCTGGCAGCGCGAGATCACCGCGCTGATGGGGATGGAAGGCACCACCACCCCCGCCTACCTGCGCACCGGCCTGCTGAGCCTGGCCGTCGGCGTGCTCGTGGTGGCCGGGTACCGGACCGTGCGCGAGATCATCCTGTTCCTGGCCAGGCAGCTCAACCGCTGGGTGCGGGTGCCGCGGGAACTGGCACCCGCGGTCGGCGCGCTGGTGCTGGTGGTGGCGGCGGTGACGATCTTCAACGGGGTCGCCTCCCGTGCGTTCTTCGCGGTCGCCAACTCCGCGTTCAGCGTCCGCAACGACCACACCTCGCCGAACGCCGTGCAGCCGCAGCAGCCCGAGCGGTCCGGCAGCCCGGAATCGCTGGCCGCCTGGGACACCCTCGGGTTCGAGGGCCGGTGGTTCGTCTCGCACGGGCCGACGGCGAGCCGGATCGCCGCCGTCACCGGCAGGCCCGCGCGTGAACCGATCCGCGCCTACGTCGGCTTGGAGTCGGCCGAGGACGGCGAGGACCAGGCCGAACTCGCGGTGCGAGAACTCGAACGCACCGGCGCGTTCGACCGTCAGGTGATCGTCGTGGTGACCACGACAGGGACCGGGTGGGTCAATTCGCTGGCGGCGGGCGCGATCGAGTACATGTTCGGCGGCGACACCGCGATCGTCGCGTCGCAGTACTCGTATCTGCCCAGCGTGCTGTCGTTCCTCGCCGACCGCGGCAAGGCGGCCGCGGCCGGCGAACGGCTCTTCGACGCCGTACACGAACACTGGTCGCAGCGGCCGCCGGACCAGCGGCCCAAGCTGTTCGTCTACGGCGAGAGCCTGGGTTCGCAGGGCTCCGAGGCCGCCTTCGACGGACTGGCCGACCTCCGCGCCAAGGTCGACGGTGCGCTCTGGGTCGGACCACCGAACTCCAACCGGCTGTGGGAGCAGTTCGTGGCGCGCCGCGACCCCGGATCGCCGGAGGTGCTGCCCGTGTACGCCGACGGGCTCGTCGTCCGGTTCGCCGCCAACCCACCCGATCTGGCCGTGCCCGGCCCGGAGTGGCGTTCGCCGCGCATCGCCTACCTGCAGCACGCCTCCGACCCGATCGTGTGGTGGTCGACGGACCTGATCTTCTCGCGCCCGGACTGGTTGTCCGAGCCGCGCGGCTCGGATGTGTCCTCGCAGATGCGCTGGGCGCCGTTCGTGACGTTCTGGCAGGTGACCGCCGACCTCACCAACGCCCAGGGCGTCGCCGACGGCCACGGCCACCGCTACGGCAGTCTGGTCCTGGACGCCTGGGCCGCCATCGCCCAACCCCCCGGCTGGACACCGGAACTCGCCGAACAGGTGCGCTTCCAACTGGAGGCGGCCGAGGAGTTCGAACGAGTGGTGAAGTGAGCGTGCGGCGTTCCGGCAGGCACGCGAAAGCCGCTGCGGCCGTGCTGCTTCCCCTCGCCTGGAACAACCGGCTCCTGCCCGCCCTCGGCCTCGGCATCCGCGGCCGCACCGCCGCCCACCTGACCTTCGCCCTCGGCTACGCCACGGCGTTGGGCGCCCACCCGAACTGGCTGTCGCCCCGTGGCTTCCGCCCCGGCCTGCTCATCAGCGCCGTCGTCGCCGCCGGTTCCGCCGCCGCCCTGACCTGCCCGCGCACCCGCGCCGCCCTCGCCGCCGCCCCCGACCGCACCCCCGAAGTCCGCACCGCCGAATGGATCGCCGTCCACATCCCCCTCGGCACCGCCCTCCCCGAAGAACTCATCTTCCGCGCCACCCTCGACCCCCTCCTCACCACCGCCCTCGGCCCCCGCCCCGCCCTCCTGATCGGCCCACTGACCTTCGGCCTCTGGCACATCCACTCGGCCCGTGCGGCGGGGGATCCGATCCTGCCGACCATCGCCGCGACAACGGCGGCGGGCGTGGTCTTCAGCTCCCTGTATCGCCGCACGGCCGGCGCTGTCGCCCCCACCCTGGTGCATCTGACACTGAACACAGCAGGCGCCGTGATCACCACATCAGCCAGGAAGCGCGCGCGTCGCGGGAGGTGAACGACCCGCCGCTAGTGCTCGGGGGGACAGCACGGGGTCGCAGATCTGTGGTCGAGTACATCCGATCCAACGACAGACGATCTGCATACCAGTCCGGGTGCGGTGCCGGGGGAAGAATCGAAAAATATGGGGGCACAGCATGATGAGAACAACCTGCGGTGTGATGCGGGTGCTCCAACCCACCGGATGATCCGTCACGGGTAGTACGAGGCACTCTGATGAGAGGCTCCATGTTGATTACCAAAGTTCAGATCATCGGCGAAGTGAGTGACGAGGAGTCGGTCCAGCACTTCCAGCCGTTGCTCGACCGGGTCCCCGAACGCCCCACCCTGGCCACCCTCATCCGCAAGCACGGGGTGGAAGGCAGCGACAACCTCGAAATCGAACTGCTCGACAAGTTCCAGAACAAACAGCGGTTCTCTCTGGCCCCCTTCGCCGATGTCGATCCTGATGCCTACATCAAGATCCAGTTCCTCAGCGGTCCCGTCGACCTGGAGTTCCCTGCTCTCGAGCCCGGTGCGGTCCTCCTGAAGGAATACCTGGTCGCCGGCCCTGAGGACTGAACTTCCGGGCGGCACGCTCGAAGACGCCCCAGGGGACAGCCGGTGGTCGCGCCGTACCGCGCGCAGTCGCGCGGTGAGATCGCGCGCCTGCTCGACCACGTGGGAGGTGAGCATCGCGACCGCTTTCCGTCATGAACCCGGGGTGGCAGCAGGACGTCGCCCTCGCGTTCGAAAACGGTCACTTCATGGATCGGTGAAAGGGATTGCCGCTCCGATTCGGCGTCGGTATCCGACGGTAATCTCGGCCGGGTGGGACGTCGGAGTGTGGATGCGGGGGAGTTGCGGGCGGCGGTCGGCGCTGTGCGGGGGTGGTTGGTCGAGGCGGGGGCGGGGGAGCCGGGGCGGAAGGAGGTGGGGGCGGCGGTGCGGGCGACCGCGCGGGCGTTGGCCGGGTCGGCGCCGGGGCATTCGGTGGAGGTGCGGGTGCCGCCGTTCGTGGCGGTGCAGTGTGTGGAGGGGCCGCGGCATACGCGGGGGACGCCGCCGAATGTGGTGGAGACCGATCCGCGGACGTGGTTGCTGTTGGCTACCGGCTTGCGCGATTTCGACGAGGCGGTGGCGGCGGGGGAGGTGACCGCGTCGGGGAGCCGGGCGGGGGAGATCGCGCGCTGGCTGCCGGTGGTTCGGGTCGAGTGAGCGGGTGAACGCGCCGCGACGGTCGGCGTCATCGGAGGCGTCGGTCCCCTGTGAGACAGTGCCGGGGACATCCCCGCCGAGAGGAGAACCCATCGTGTGGCCGTCGGACTGGCCCCGGGAACCGCGCGAGATCGCGACCGCCGTGGACGCCGCGGTGGCGGCGGCACGGGCGGGTGATGCCGCCGCGTTCCGGGAGGCGACCGGGGAACTGGCCGAACTTCCCGGCGAGCAGGTCGGGCTGGTGCTCGCCGCGATCGTGCGGGAACTGCTGGAGACCGCGCACCCGGACGGGCTCACCGGCGACGACGCGCGGGCGGTGCTCGAGCAGGTGGTGCGCGGCGCGGCGGCGTGGTTGCCGGAGGTGGACACCGGCGCGGTGGTGGCCGCGCTCACCGGTGCGCTGGGTGTCGCCGATCCGGAGGACACCACCGCGCCCGCGTCGGTGCCGCCCGCGGCGGTGTTGTTGACCGCGCACCTGGCCGACCTGGCCCGGGTCCCGGTGCGCGACTACATCCGCCGCGCCCTGGGCGAGATCGCGCGCGCCGAGACCGTCGAGATGCCCTGACCGCTCAGGCGGCGCCGTTGTTCGCGCCCCGGTGCAGTCCCTTGTAGTCGTAGTACCGGGTGATCACCACGCCGAAGACGAGTCCGATGACCAGTCCGAGAATCGTCATCAGCAGGCCGCGGGTGAGGCCTGCGGAGAAGTCGGCGTTGAAGTAGAGGATCGCCCGTACCGCCAGGAACACCTGGTGCATCGGCTCGAAGGTGGCGAGCCAGCCGAAGTAGTGCGGGGTCGCCTCGATCGGCACGGTGCCGCCCGAGGAGGGCAGGCCGAGGACGACGAACAGGATCAGGTTCACCAGCAGACCGGCCGAACCGATCGCCGCGAGCGTGGACAGGCCGGTCACGCCGACCGCGATCATCGCGAACGCGCTGTAGAGATACAGCGCGAGCGGGTGCTCCAACGGCATGTCGAGGGCCTTCGCCACCAGCAGGAAGATCCCGGCGACGATGGCCGCCATGAGGGCGAACACGCCCCACTTGATCAGCAGGGTGCGGAACCGGGAGATCGGCGTCGGCGGATAGTGCACGTACCACGGGCCGTACTCGGTGGGCACGAAACCGAGCGCCGCGTCGACCATGGTGTGGATCGTCATCGCGCCGACCACGCCGACGAGCAGCAGCAACAGCGCGTAGAAGAAGGCCGTGAGGCCCTGGCCGGTGCCGCTGGGCAGCGGCCGGAACTCCTCGACCACCAGCCGCAGCGGGCTGTCCAGCGACAGCCGCGTCGCCCCGCTCAGCTCGGTCGGCTGCCCGCCCTCGGGCGGGGTGAGCTGCGCTTGGACCTGCTCGGTCAGCTGCTTGCCGACCTGCTCGTTCACCTGCGGGAACATCTGATCGGCCATGCGGGTGACGATCGCGGTGGCGTAGGGGCCGACGCGCGGATTGGTCTGCACCGTGAGGATCGGCTGCTCGATCTCGCCGGGAATCACGCTGCCCACCCCGAGAATGCCCAGCCGCTTGCTGAAGTCGCCGGGGATGATGATCGCGCCGTACACCTGGCCGGTACGCATCTGCTGCTGGGCCTCGTTGATACCGAGCACGCGCAGATCGATCTGGTCCTTCGGCACGGCCTCGCGGATGCCGTCGGCGACCTGTGTGCCGAAATTCACCTGCCGGGGCTGCTCGGGCGTGCCGAGCGTCTCGCCCACGTCCAGGTTCACCAACGCGATCGGGAAGTCGTGCAGGTTCTCCTGCGGATCCGCGACGTAGGCCAGGTACATGTAGCCGAGCAACGTCGTGAGCAGGGCGAGCACCACCACCGGGAACACCACGATGCGGAGCACGGGATGGGTGACCGGGGGTTGCAGGGGGCCGCGGGCCGTCGGAGTGTCCTTCTCGCTCGTCACGGTCGAACCGTACCGCCGCGCGGACGGCGTTTCGACGGAAGACACGTGTGATTGCCGTCGGTATGCGGAAGCGGTGATCGCCGAGGCGTGTTGCACCCGTAGAATGGCGAAAGCCCCCAGCCCGCCCGAACAGGGAGCACACGGTGACCAACGCCGAATCTTCGGTCGACAGCCTCGCATCCGCCTCCGATCAGGACGAGAACGAACCACGCGAGGAGTGTGGTGTGTTCGGTGTCTGGGCGCCGAGCGAGGACGTGGCCAAGCTCACGTACTACGGCCTCTACGCGCTGCAGCATCGCGGCCAGGAGGCGGCGGGCATCGCGGTCTCCGACGGTCAGCAGATCCTGGTGTTCAAGGATCTGGGCTTGGTCAGCCAGGTGTTCGACGAGCAGACGCTGGCCGCCATGCCCGGCCACATCGCCGTCGGCCACTGTCGCTACTCCACCACGGGCGGTGTGACCTGGGAGAACGCCCAGCCGATCTTCCGCACCACCGCGGTCGGCTCCGGCCTGGCGCTGGGCCACAACGGCAATCTCGTCAACACCGCCGAACTGGCCGGGCGTGCACGCGAACTCGGGCTCATCGGCACCCCCGTGTCCGGCGGCCGGCCGCAGCCGGTGGGCGCGACCTCCGACTCCGACGTGATGACCGCCCTGCTGGCGCACGCCGCGGCCGACTCGAGCATCGAGCAGGCCGCGATGGAACTGCTGCCGCAGCTGCGCGGCGCGTTCTGCCTCACCTTCATGGACGAGCACACCCTCTACGCCGCCCGCGACCCGCACGGGGTGCGGCCGCTGTGCCTGGGCAGGCTCGACCGCGGCTGGGTGGTGGCCAGCGAGACCGCCGCGCTCGACATCGTCGGCGCCGCCTTCGTCCGTGAGATCGAACCCGGCGAACTGCTGGCGATCGACGCCGAAGGCGTGCGGTCGATGCGCTTCGCCAACCCCGAACCCAAGGGTTGCGTCTTCGAATACGTCTACCTGGCCCGTCCCGACTCCACCATCGCCGGGCGCTCGGTGCACGCCACCCGCGTCGAGATCGGCAGGCGGCTGGCCAAGGAGCATCCGGTCGAGGCCGATCTGGTCATCCCGGTGCCCGAATCCGGCACCCCGGCCGCGGTCGGCTACGCCCAGGGCTCGGGTGTGCCCTACGGCCAGGGTCTGATGAAGAACGCCTACGTGGGGCGCACCTTCATCCAGCCGAGCCAGACGATCCGCCAGCTCGGCATCCGGCTCAAGCTCAACCCGCTGCGCGAGGTGATCCGCGGCAAGCGGTTGATCGTGGTCGACGACTCCATCGTGCGCGGCAACACCCAGCGCGCGCTGGTGCGGATGCTGCGGGAGGCGGGCGCGGTGGAGATCCACGTCCGCATCGCCTCGCCGCCGGTCAAGTGGCCCTGCTTCTACGGCATCGACTTCGCCTCCCGGGCGGAGCTGATCGCCAACGGTGGCGGCGCCGACGACAGCTACGACGACATGGTCGAAGCCGTGCGGCGCTCGATCGGCGCCGACACCCTCGGCTACATCTCCACCGAGGGCATGATCGCCGCGACCGAACAGCCGCGGACCCGGCTGTGCAGCGCGTGCTTCGACGGCCAGTACCCGATCCCGCTGCCCACCGAGGCCTCGATCGGGAAGAACCTGCTCGAGGGGATGCTCACCGGGCAGCCGGAATCGGTGCTGCTCGGCGACAACGCCAACGCCAGCGCGTTGAGCCGCCCCTGACCGGCCGGTGGACACCATGCGTGCCCGAGATCCGGTTCGGGTAGCGTGAGCAGGCATGTATCCGCCGAACCGGTTTGGAGCTTTCCCCGAAGATGACTGAACAGACCCCCACCGGTGGCGCTTCGTACGCCGCGGCCGGCGTGGACATCGAAGCCGGTGACCGCGCAGTCGAGTTGTTCGGGCCATTGGCGAAGAAGGCCACCCGCCCCGAAGTCCAGGGCGGCCTCGGCGGATTCGCCGGTCTCTTCGCGCTCAAGGGTGGCTACCGCGAGCCGCTGCTCGCCGCCTCCACCGACGGCGTGGGCACCAAGATCGCGGTCGCCCAGGCGATGGACAAGCACGACACCGTCGGGCTCGACCTCGTCGCGATGGTGGTCGACGACCTCGTCGTCTGCGGCGCGGAACCGCTGTTCCTGCAGGACTACATCGCCATCGGCAAGGTCGTCCCGGAGAAGGTCGCCGAACTGGTCTCGGGTATCGCCGAGGGTTGTGTGCGCGCCGGGTGCGCGCTGCTGGGCGGGGAGACCGCCGAACACCCGGGCCTGATGGATCCCGACGACTACGACCTGTCCGCGACCGGCGTGGGTGTGGTGGAAGCCGACGCCGTGCTCGGCCCCGACCGGGTGCGCCCGGGCGATGTCGTCATCGCGATGGGCTCGTCGGGCCTGCACTCCAACGGCTACAGCCTCGCCCGCAAGGTGCTGCTCGACATCGACCGCATGTCGCTGACCGGCCACGTGGAGGAGTTCGGCCGCACCCTCGGTGAGGAACTGCTCGAGCCGACCCGCATCTACGCCAAGGACTGCCTGGCGCTGATCGCCGAGACCGACGTGCGCACCTTCGCCCACGTCACCGGCGGTGGCCTGGCCGCGAACCTGGCGCGCGTGATCCCCGCCGGGCTGGTCGCCGAACTCGACCGCGGCACCTGGAATCCCGCCCCGGTGTTCAAGATGATCGCCCAGCGCGGCCGCGTCGAGCGCGCCGAGATGGAGAAGACGTTCAACATGGGCGTCGGCATGGTCGCCGTGGTCGCGCCCGAGGACGTGGACCGCGCGCTCGCGGTGCTGACCGCCCGGCACATCGAGTGCTGGACGCTGGGCACCGTGAAGAAGGCCAAGGACGCCGACGCGCCGCGCGCGGAACTGCTGGGCGAGCACCCGCGGTTCTGAGCGGCGTCCGTTCCCAGCCGGTCGGGGGCCTGCCGCCGGGGCATGCCCCCGCTGATTCGATTCCCGACGCTGACGACGGCGCGGTGTGCGGCCGCGCCCGAGGTCGGGTGTATGACCGAGTTCGGCTCCGCCGGCGGCGCGGTGCGGACCGCGTTCAAGGGCGAGCCCCCGGGGTGCGGTGACCCACGTTCGGCGCGGCCGACGGCGCGATGTGGACTGCGTCCAGGGTCGGGCGGGGTCGTACGGTGACCAGGCTCGGCGAGAACCAGGGAGCCCAGCCGACGGTGACGACTCACCGAGCCGATTCGTCCCGCCCGCTGCTGCCGAATCGGCGAGCGATCGGAAACGGCGATCGGACGGGTGCCGAGTCCCCGTGCGCTCGCCGCATCGCAGCGGTGCTAGCTGGGATGTTGCCGACGGGGCGGCCGAACGGGGTCGGCGGACCGCCGGGGGCGGGTTGCTCCGGATCGGGGCGTCGCGAGAGACGCGCCTGGGGAGTACCCGGTGAGAGTCGTTGTCCGGCAACCTATCCGGCTGCCGGCCGCCGACATGTCATGGCAAGCCTTCTCGACGGAGGCCGCGGTCCCGGCAACGTGGAAAGGGGAGGCCCGGTCGGCCTCCCCCTTCTTGACGTTGTATCCGAGTCAGCGGCGCCAGTCGTCGTAGTCGTCCTCGTCCCAGCGGGACAAGGAGTCGTCCGAGTCGTGCTCATCGGACAGCACACCACCACTGCGCTTGGTGGGGTGTCCCGAGAGCTCGCGCTGAAGGCTCGCGAAGTCGGTCGTCGGCGAGCTGTACTTCAGCTCTCGTGCGACCTTGGTCTGCTTTGCCTTAGCCCGGCCACGGCCCATGGCTGACCCCCTCGCGTCACAGCGGGGCGGCCTGGGGTTTGTTGGCGGCCCCGTTCGAATTAATACTCTTCCTGACAGACACTTTAGCGTGTGTCCGGCGGTCGCGCCTCCATGAGTCGGGGAAGTGCCGCTACCAGGGGTTCCGTTTGCCGGGGCTTCGCCGTATGTCGTGTCGCTCAGAGTACGCCGGGAATCGCCCGGATCACTCCCACCCGGGCGCCGCCGCCGAGCACCGGCTGGGCCGCCAGCTCGGCGTGCGTGGTCGTCCACTCGACGCCCATCCGGTGCAGAATCGCCAGCGTCAGGGGCATCCGCGCCCGGTCGCCGCCGTCGTCGATCTTGTAGGCGAAGGCGGTTCCGTCGGGCAGCGCACCGGCGTGCACACCGTCGGCGCCGATCTTGCACACCAGTCCGGGGGTCGCGGTCATGATCTGTAGATCGGGCGCGTTCGTGCCCGAAATCACTCGCGGATGCGCGCGGATCGCATCGGCGATTCGCCGTTCGGGCGTGCCGGGCGCCGCGGTGGCCAGCCGGGCGTAGGCGCGGGCCAGGTTCACCAGCGAGACCGGGATGATGGGCAGCCCGCAGCCGTCGATGCCGAGGTCGGTTTCGGGTTCACCTGTCAGCTCGACCACGGTGTCGGCCACCGCCTGCTGCAGCGGGTGCTTCTCGTCGAGGTAGTCCTGCACCGACCAGCCGTTGACCGCGCAGGTGGCCAGCATCGCGGCGTGCTTGCCCGAGCAGTTCATGTAGATCGGCCGCGGCCCGCCCGCCAACGCCGCCGCGCGCGCCCGCTCCTCGATGGGCAGCTCGGGCGGGCACGCGAGGGCGCGTTCGTCGAAGCCGAACCGCGCGAGCAGCCGCTCGACCAGCCGGACCTGGTCGGCCTCGCCGTAGTGCGAGGCGGTGGCGATGGCCAGCTCGGGGTCGTCGAGCGGCTCGAAGCCGTTTCGCAGCAGGGCCACCGCCTGCATCGGCTTGTTGGTGGAGCGGGGAAAGATCGGCAGGTGCACCTCGCCGAGCGCGACGATCGGCTCCCCGGCCGCATCGAGCACGACCAGTGACCCCCGGTGGACGCATTCGCGGAACCCGGAGCGCACCACCTCGACCAGTTCCACGCTCACGACACGGCCTCCTCCGCCAGGTCGTCGCCGATTTCCGGTAGTGGCCGGCCGTGCCTGCGGGCGTGCCGTTCGATCTGCATCCGCACGGTGTCGGTGACGGTCGGCTCGACGGTGAGCAGGGTGACCAGGCGGTCCAGATCGGCACCGGTGAACACGTCGCGCACGGTGATGCCGTGCGCGGGGGTGTATTCGACCCGCACCGGATCGCCCGCGCCGATGCTGCCCGCCCGCAGCACCCGCAGATACGTGCCGGTGTCGCTGCGCAGGGTGAACCGTTTGACCCACTGCGCCTCGCCGGACCAGTGCCCGAACGTGGCGCACGGTACTCGCGGCGCGCTCACCTCGAGCAGGGTGTCGCCGATCGACCACCGGGCACCGACCACGGCGTCGCTGACGTCGAGCCCGGCGATGCGCAGGTTCTCCCCGAACCAGCCCGCGGGCAGGTCCCGGCCGAGTTCCTCGCTCCAGCGTCGCGCGTCCTCCTCGGCATAGGCGTACACGGCCTGGTCGACGCCGCCGTGATGCTTGGTGTCGCAGACGTGGTCGCCGGCCAGGCCGAGCGAGCCGACCGCGACGCGGCCCGGCACCGGGCGCTTGTCGATCGCGGTGCGCCCCACGCGGGTGGGCACGGTGAGTTCGGCGTGCACCACGCACACCGCCAGTACCCGGGCGTCCTCGGACGTCATCGTTTCCCCTCCCTGTCGCGGCCGGTCCGCCGGCCCGCCGTGCTGCGGCACGCGCCCCGTCACCGGCCGCGCAGCCGGTCGACCGCGAGCCGGCCCGCCTGCGGGGTGTCGTCGACGGGCACCGAATCCGGGTCGATCGCGGCCGCGCTCGGACCGGTGGTGAGTTGCGCATCGGCCGGGACCGCGCGTTTGACCAGCGCCAGCGCGATCGGCCCCAGCTCGTAGTGGTCGACCACCGAGCCGAGGCGGCCCACCGTGCGGCCACCCGCGATGACATCCGCACCCGGCTGCGGCCGCTCGTCGGCGGAGCCGTCCAGGTGCAGCAGCACCAGTTGCCGGGGCGGCTTGCCGAGGTTGTGCACGCGGGCGACGGTCTCCTGGCCGCGATAGCAGCCCTTGTCCAGGTGCACCGCGCCGTGTTCGGCCGGGCCGCCGATCCAGCGCACCTCGTGCGGGATGGTGCGCTCGTCGGTGTCCAGGCCGATCCGCGGCCGCAGCGCCGCGACGCGCAGCGCCTCGAAGGCCCACATGCCCGCGGGTTCGGCGCCCGCCTCGGTGAGGGTCGTCCACCAGGCACCGAGCCGCTCGCGCGGGACGACGAGATCGTAGGAGTCGGCCGTCGGCCAGGGCATCCGGCGCAGGAAGCCGCAGTCCGGCAGCGGCGTCACCGCGTAGATCTCCGGCAGTTCGGTGATGCCGAGGGCCTCGCGCAACCGGGCGACCTCGGGGCCGAGCAGGCTCAGCACGGCATGGTCGGTGGCCTCGGAGGGCTTGGCGTCGGCCCAGAAGACCATCTTCGTCAGGAAGTCCAGCAGGGCGGGCCCGCGGTCGGCTTCGGTGTCGATCCAGACGGTGCCGTCGAGGTCGCTGAGCACGAAATGGTGCTGGATGCGGCCGTTCAGGTCGAGGTCGAGGTTCTCCGCCGACTGCCGGTCGCCGAGGTTCGCGACGTGCTGACTGGAGATGGTGTGCAGCCAGCTCAGCCGTTCACCGCCGGTGATGCGCAGCACGAACCGATGGGAACGATCCACGATCGCGACTCGCTCGACCGCGGCGCGCTGCTCACCGAACGGATTGCCGTAGTGCCAGGCCACCGTGGCGTCCGGCGAACCGGGCGGACCCGCGACAGCGCCCGCGACGGAGAGGAGGGGGCTGGGTGCATCGAGCACGGACACACGTCCACTCTAGGCGGTCCTCGCCGCACCTGCGTGCGGCGGCCTCGCGGTGCGTCCGAGTTTCCCCCTCCCGGTCGGCTCGGCGATTCCCGCGTGGGCGCGCCGAATCCGGCAAAACGAACTCTGCGTTGACATAGGCACGGGCAGTGCATTCCGCCTACGCTCGTCGCATGGTAGATCGAGTTCTTGTCACACTCGACGGTGTGGTCCGCGACGCGGACGAGCCGTTGTTGTTCGCCGACGACATCGGGGTGCTGCGCGGTGACGGTGTCTTCGAAACGGTGCTGGTGCGTGACGGTGACGCGTGTGCGATCGAATTCCACCTGGGCCGGTTGCGTCGCTCGGCGCAGGCGCTCGATCTACCCGAGCCGGAACTGTCGCGTTGGCGCGAGGCGGTGCAGACCGCGGCCAAGGAGTGGGGCAGCGAGCGCGAGGGCATGATGCGCCTGGTGCTCACCCGCGGCCGCGACACCGAGCTGGGCGCCCCGTCCAGTGTCACCTCCGGCGATCTCGCCGCCGCGGTGCCGGTGCCGACCGCGTATGTCCTGGTGGTGCCGGTGCCCGAGCGCGTCGCCAAGGCGCGCGCCGAGGGTGTCTCGGTGGTAACCCTGGCCCGCGGCATCTCGATCGACCTGGCCCAGGCCGCGCCGTGGCAGCTGCTCGGTGCCAAGACGCTGTCCTACGCGACGAACATGGCGGCGCTGCGGTTCGCGCACCGGATGGGCGCCGACGACGTGATCTTCACCAGTACCGAGAACCGGGTGCTGGAAGGCCCGCGCTCGACCGTGGTGATCGCCAGGGACAAGGAGCTGATCACCCCGCCCGCCAAGAACGGTGTGCTGCCGGGCGTGACCCAGCGCGCGCTGTTCACCGAAGCGAAGAAGGCGGGCTGGGAGTGCCGTTATGCCCCGCTCTTCACCGCCGACCTGCTCACCTGCGACAGCATCTGGATGCTGTCGAGCGTCACGCTGGCCGCTCGGGTGAATTCCCTGGACGGCCTTCGCATGTCGGCGCCGGACAACGCCGAGGAGATCATCGAACTCGTCGACCGCGGCGTGCAGCGCGGGGGCGCGATCGGCGACTGGTGAGCGCTGCGGCCGTGGTGCGCGCCACCGCCCGGGCGTGACCCTGCGCACTCCCGGGCGGCGCCGACCTCGCGCAGGGCGGAAAACCGCTGGTCATCGGTGGGTTGTCGCGCGTCATAGTGATGCGCGCCTCCTAGGGAAAGGTCTCCGCCGGAGTTATCTTTACTACGACACGTCGTAGTAAGGGGTTGGAGGCCGGATGAGCGTTCTGGACATCTCCCGGTGGCAGTTCGGAATCACCACCGTCTACCACTTCCTGTTCGTGCCGCTCACCATCGGCCTCGCCCCGTTCGTCGCGGGCATGCAGACCGCCTGGGTGATCACCGGCAACGAACGCTGGTACCGCTTGACCAAGTTCTTCGGCAAGCTGTTCCTGATCAACTTCGCGCTCGGTGTCGCGACCGGCATCGTGCAGGAATTCCAGTTCGGCATGAACTGGAGCGAATACTCCCGCTTCGTCGGTGACGTCTTCGGCGCACCGCTCGCACTCGAGGCACTGGTCGCGTTCTTCCTGGAGTCGACCTTCATCGGCCTGTGGATCTTCGGCTGGTCGCGGCTGCCGAAATTGGTGCACCTGGCCACGATCTGGCTGGTCGCGATCGGTGTGAACGCCTCGGCGTACTTCATCGTCGCCGCCAACTCCTTCATGCAGCATCCCGTCGGCGCCCGCTATAACCCCGAGCGCGGCCGCGCCGAGCTCACCAGCATCTGGGAAGTGCTCACCAACAACACGACCCTGGCGGCGTTCCCGCACGTCATCGCCGGTTCCTTCCTGGTCGCCGGCACCTTCGTGGCGGGCATCGCGGGCTGGTGGATGGTGCGCAACGCGCGCAGCGCCGATCCGGTGCGGCGCGAAGAGGCGCGCACCATGTGGCGGCCCGCCGGACGCGCGGGAATGTACGTGATCCTGGTGTCGATGGTCGCCGTGGTGCTCACCGGCGACATCCAGGGCAAGCTGATGTTCGAGCAGCAGCCGATGAAGATGGCCTCGGCGGAATCGTTGTGCCACACCCAGACCGACCCCGATTTCTCGGTGCTCACGGTCGGCACGCACAACAACTGTGACAGCGTCACCCACCTCATCGAGGTGCCCTACGTGCTGCCGTACCTGGCCGAAGGCAAATTCGAGGGCGTCACCCTCGACGGTGTGAAGGACCTGCAGCAGGCCTACATCGAGAAATTCGGTCCCGGCGACTACCGGCCCAACCTGTTCGTCACCTACTGGTCGTTCCGCGCGATGATCGGCCTGTCGGCCGGTTCGGTGCTGCTGGTGCTGGCCGGGCTGTGGCTGACCCGGCGCGGGCGGGTGCCCGATCAGCGCTGGTACTCGTGGCTGAGCCTGCTGGCCATCCCGACGCCGTTCCTGGCCAACAGCGCGGGCTGGGTGTTCACCGAGATGGGCAGGCAGCCCTGGGTGGTCGTGCCCAACCCGACCGGTGATCCCGCCCTGCGCATGACAGTTCAGCAGGGCGTCTCCGACCACTCGTTCAGCACGGTGCTCATCTCGCTGGTGGTGTTCACCCTGCTCTACGGCGCGCTCGCGGTGGTGTGGTTCTACCTGATCCGGCGCTACGTGATCGAGGGACCGGAACCGGCCGCGCCGCCGAAGCCGGACCGCACCGGCGACAGCGGTGGCCCCGGCAGGACGTCCGGTGCGGCCGAAGAGCCTGCCGTCGAACAGCTTTCGTTCGCCTACTGAGGAGCCCGACGATGAGTCTCGCAGAGTTCTGGTTCGTCCTGATCGGCGTCCTGTTCACCGGCTACTTCGTGCTGGAGGGCTTCGACTTCGGCGTCGGCATGCTGATGCCGGTGCTTGGCAAGGGCAGTGACGCGCGGCGCCGGGCGGTGCTCAACACCATCGGCCCGGTGTGGGACGGCAACGAGGTGTGGCTGATCACCGCGGGCGGCGCGCTGTTCGCCGCGTTCCCCGAGTGGTACGCCAGCATGTTCTCCGGCTTCTACCTCGCACTGCTGCTGGTGCTGGTCGCGTTGATCCTGCGGATCTGTGCCATCGAGTACCGCGGCAAGATCGACGACCCGCGCTGGCGGGCCCGCTGCGACATCGGGATCGGCATCGGCTCCTGGGTCCCCGCGTTCGCCTGGGGCTGGGTGTTCGCCAACATCGTGCGCGGGGTGCCGCTGGACGCCGACAAGCAGCTGGTCGGTTCCATCGGTGACCTGTTCAGCCCATACGCGCTGCTCGGCGCGCTGGCCACCGGCCTGCTGTTCGCCCTGCACGGGGCGATCTTCCTGGGCCTGAAGACCGGTGGTGACGTCCGCGCCGACGCGGTGCGGGTGGCGAAGCTGCTGCTCGGTCCGGCCGCGCTCGTCGTCGGCGGGTTCGGCCTGTGGACCCAGCTCGCGTATGGTGCGGACTGGACCTGGATTCCGTTGGGGGTGGCGGTGATCGGGCTGGTGGGCGCCGCGGCCGCGGTGTTCGCCGACCGCGACGGGTGGGCCTTCGCGGGCACCGCGCTGACCGTCGCCGCCGCCACCGTGCTGCTGTTCGGCTCGCTGTTCCCGAACGTGCTGCCCTCCACCCTCGGCGACGCGTTCTCGCTGACCGTCGACAACGCCTCCTCCACGCCCTACACCCTGAAGGTGATGAGCTGGGCGGCCGTGGTGGTGACCCCCGTCGTGCTCGGCTACCAGGCGTGGACCTACTGGGTGTTCCGCAAGCGCATCTCGGTCGAGCACATTCCCGCCCCCGTGGGGCTCACCCCGCGTCCGGACAAGGACTGACACCGTGGCCCGCCCGCCCGTCGACCCGCGCCTGTGGCGGCACGCTCGCACGGCGCGCCGCTACCTCGGCTACAGCGTGGGACTGTCGTTGGTGACCACCGTCTGCATCGTGGTCGCCGCGACCGCGCTCGGGCGGGTGTTGGCCGGCGTCATCACCGACCCCACGCGGCGGCGGATCTCCGACTGGACCGCAGAACTCGTGGTCCTCGCCGTCGCCCTGGCCGGGCGCGCGGTGGCGAGCTGGTGGCAGGCGCGGATCGCGCACCGGGCCGGAGCGAGCGTGGTCGCCGAACTGGAGACCGCTGTGCTGGCGGCGGGCGCGGCCCTGCCGCCACGTGAACTCGACCGGCGCCGAACCGAACTCGCGGTCGTCGTGGGAACCGGGCTGAGCGGCCTGCGCGCCTACCTCACCGGCTATCTGCCTGCCCTGCTGCTCGCGGTGCTGGTGCCCCCCGTGGTGCTGGCGGTGATCCTGGCCCACGACCCGGTCTCCGCGGGCATCGCCGTGGTGACCCTGCCGCTGATCCCGATTTTCATGGTCCTGATCGGGCTGCTCACCCAGGGTCGTGCCGCCGCCACCCTGGCGGCGACCACCCGCCTGTCGGACCAGCTGCTCGACCTCTTCGCGGGCATGCCGACCCTGCGCGCACTCGGTCGCGAACACGCCGACGGCGGCCCGGCGGCCCGCACCATGGAGCATCGGGTGCGCGCCCTCGGCGACGCCCTGCGGGTGCGCACCATGCGCGCCCTGCGCATCGCCTTCCTGTCCTCGATGGTGCTGGAACTGCTCGCCACGCTCAGCGTCGCGCTCATCGCCGTGTCCATCGGCCTGCGGCTGGTGTACGGCGGCATGAACCTCTACGACGGGCTCGTCGCGCTCATCCTGGCGCCGGAGGTGTACCTGCCGCTGCGGATGGTGGGGGAGAGGTTCCACGCCGCGCAGGACGGGATGGCGGCGGCCGACAAGGCATTTGCCGTGTTGGAGCCTGAGGGGGTGCGGCGGGGTCGGATCGATGACCGGACGCTCGTCGGGGCGACGGACCGCCCGGCAGTGGATGAGCGGGGTGGTCTGGCGGTGGGTGGGCCGGGTGACCTGGCGGTGGGTGGACGGGGTGGCCCGGCGCTGGGTGGGCCGGGTGACCTGGCGGTGGATGGGCGGGGTGGCCCGGCGGTGGATGGTCGGGGTCCGGCGCTGGTCGAGTTGGCCGGTCTGGGTGTGCGGGCCAGGGACGGATGGGCTCCGGCGGACTTGTGCGCGGTGATCCGGCCCGGGGCCCTGACGGTGCTGGCCGGACCGAACGGCAGCGGCAAGTCCACGGCGCTGGCCGCGATTCTCGGGCTGGTGGACGCGGACGCGGGCCGGGTGCGCGTCGACGGGATCGACGTGCGCGAGCTGGACCCGGACGCGTGGTGGCGCCGCCTCGCCTGGCTGCCGCAGCGCCCGGTGCTCGTGCCCGGTACGCTGCGGGAGAACCTGGAACTGCTGGGCGCCGACCTGGTGGACCTGAATCGCGCTTGTGCGGCAACGGGATTCGACGCCGTCCTCGACGAACTGCCGCACCGGTGGGACACCGTGGTCGGCGTGGGCGGAGTCGGATTGAGCCTCGGCCAGCGGCAGCGGCTCGCCCTCACCCGGGTGCTCGCCGCCGACCGGCCGGTCCTGCTGCTCGACGAGCCGACCGCGCACCTGGACGAGGCGAGCGAGGCCGGCGTCCTCGCGGCGCTGCGCGAACGTGCGGCGGCGGGGGCGACGGTGCTCGTCGTGGGGCACCGGCCGACCGTGCTCGCGGCAGCCGACCAGGTGATCGAGGTGCGGTCGGCGGTGCCGGTGGGGCAGTCGGTGGAATCCGGCGGTGCGTCGTGAATTCAACGCCGGCGGAGCGGGTTCGGGCCGTCCGGACGGACCTGCGGCGGATGGGGGAACTGCTGGAGCCCGCGCGTGGCCGCCTCGCGGTGGCCGTGACGTGGGGTGTGGTCGCGCTCGGTAGTGCGCTCGGGCTGGCGGCGCTGGCCGCCTGGCTGATCGCCCGGGCGTGGCAGATGCCGCCGGTGCTCGACCTCAGCGTCGCGGTGGTGTCGGTGCGGGCGCTGGGCATCTCGCGCGGGCTCGCCCGCTACCTCGAGCGGCTCGCCACCCACGACGTCGCACTGCGCTCGATGACGAACGCGCGGGCCGCGGTGTACCGGAGGCTGGCCCGCTCGGACGTCTGGTTGCGCCGCGAGCGGCGCTCCGGCTCCGGCGCGGCCGCCGACAGCGCCGCCCGGCTCCGCCGTGGCGATCTGCTCGTGCGGATCGGCAGCGACATCGACGACCTCGGCGCGGTGATCGTGCGCGCCCTCGTGCCGATCGCAGTGGCCGCGGTGCTCGCGCTGGCCGCGGTGGGATTGATCGCCACCATTTCGGTGCCCGCCGCGATCATCCTGGCCGCCTCGCTGGCGGTGGCGGGCGTGCTCGCGCCGTGGCTGTCGGCCCGCGCCGCCCGGTCGGCGGAAGTCGCGGTGCGCGCCGACCGCGCCGAGTTCACCGCGCGGGCGCTGACCGTCCTCGACCACGCCGCCGAACTGCGGGTGGCGGGCCGCTTGGCCGGTACCGTCACCGCGGCGCGTGACGCGGGCCGTCGCTCGGTCGCCGCGGAGGACAGCGCCGCCGCCCGCACCGCCTGGTCCGCGGCCGCCACGCCGCTGGCGCTGGGTGCCAGTGTCCTCGGTGCGCTGCTCATCGGCGTCGTCGCCTACGGACCCGGCGGCGGACTGCCCGGCGGCATGACCCCGATGGCCCTGACCATCCTGGTGCTGCTGCCGCTGTCGGCCTTCGAAGCCACCGCGGCCCTGCCCGCCGCCGCCCAGTCGCTCACCACCGCCCGCGCCGCACTGCACCGCATCGAGGGCGCCACCCGGGCCGCAGTCGCGACGGACGGCGACGCGGCGCCGGTCCGGCCCGATCTGCCACCGGGCCGCCGCATCGCCGTCGTCGGTCCCAGCGGTGCGGGCAAGACGACGCTGCTCATGTTCTGGGCGGGCTTGTTCGACACGCCCCGGCCCGACGTCACGTTCTTCGCCGAGGACGCCCACCTGTTCGGCACGAGCGTGCTGGAGAACCTGCGGGTCGCGCGGGGCGACGTGACCGAGGCGGAGGCCGAGCGCGCGTTGCGTTCGGTCGGTCTGGGCGACTGGCTCGACGCCCTTCCCGACGGGCTGTCCACCGACCTGGCGGGCGGCGCCGCGGCCGTCTCCGGCGGGCAACGCCGCCGCATCCTGCTCGCCCGCGCGCTGGTCTCCCCGGCCCGGGTGCTGCTGCTCGACGAACCCACCGAACACCTGGAGGCCGGGGCGGGCGCCGACCTGCTGCGCGCGCTGCTCGACGCCGACTCCGGACTGGTCGAACCGGACCGCGTGGTGGTCGTGGTCACCCACCAGCTGCCCGCCGACCACCGCGCCGACGTCGTCGTGCGGGTGGACACGTCCTGGCAGGTCGCCGTCGAGCGTTCGCCCCGGTCGGCCCCGGATTCCGCCCCCCGCGAAAATACGTTGCCGACCTCCTGACGGCCGACTACCTTCGGGCGTACACGAGGAAGGAGGTGGTTCGAAGAATGGATAGTTCTAGGACACGTGAGGTGGCTGTCCGCTAGCGCCACCGCTGCAGGTGGTATCCGCCCGCGCGAGCGCTGAGCGAATACCAGGCAGTCACCCGGCCCCCGAGCCCCCGGTCCTGTCCGACCGGGACCCGTGCAGGCACCCGCCGCACCGGTACGGCTCGGGGGCCGTTCCCTTTCCCGACCAGGTCCGCCCCACGGGCGCTACGCAATGACCGTCGAGCCGCTACCCGACTGGGTGATCCCTCCTGCGGGCGGCTACACCGTCGACGCGTTCCTGAAGCTGCGTGATCTTCCGAAACACACCGAACTGATCGACGGGGGTCTGGTCTTCGGGACCTGGTCCTCGCCGTCGAAGCGGTGTCCCCGGACTCCGAGGAACGTGACCGGGAAACCAAGCCGCTGAAATACGCCAACGCCGGGATCCCGCATTTCTGGCGGGTCGAGCGGGGCAGCGACGATCGAGTGGTGGTCTACGCCTACGAGCTCGACCGCGTCTCCGCCCGGTACGTGCCGATCGGCATCTTCCACGACCGGCTGAAGCTGCCGGTCCCGTTCCCGCTCGACATCGACCTCGAGGCCCTCGGTCGTCGCGGCTGAGCCGGTGCTGCGGGTGGTTCAGCCGATGTAGCGCTGGAGGCGGGCGGAGAGGCGCGGTTCCAGGGGGCCGTCGGCGACGACGCGTTCTTCGACGTAGGCGAGGTCGCCGCCCTCGACGATGCCGTACAGGCGCTTGGCGCCGCCCACGACGACGCCGGACTGGCTGCGGATCACCACGTCGGTGGCCAGCTCCCAGGACGACTGGGTGAGCGCGGTGCCGTAGAAGAGTTCGACGATGCCGGAGCTGTGCGTGAGCAGCAGTTCGATGACCTCGTCGTCGCCGTCCACACCGACCCGCCAGAACCCGGTCTCGCGCAGGTCCGGGCCGCCGTAGCTGCCGTCGGCTTCGATGAACCAGCTGCGCGACTCCCAGGACAGGTAGTCGCCGCCGTCGTGGGAGACGATGATCTGCTGGCCGAAGCGGTAGTCACCGCGGGCGGGATCGTTGCCCTCGCCCTCGCCGCGCCACACGCCGACCATCGGCAGCAGCGCCAGCATGGCGGGGCTGAGATCGGGGCCGAGGCGCAGATTCGCGGTGTCCTCGGGCAGCGGAAGATCCGGCAGCACCGGAATGTTCCGGCTGCCGGTGGCCTTGGCGCGCTCGGCGGCGTCGGCTACGGCCTGGTCGCCGCTGCGCCGCGCGGGCCGGTCGGCCGGCGCGTTGCCGTTGCTGTGTTCACTCGCGCGCTCGGCCGGATCGGAACCTTCGCTCGCGAGATCGCTCATGACTCGGTGAACAGCCGGTAGAAGACGTACAGGCCGAACCAGCCGATCAGCAGCGACACCAGGACCAGCAGAATCTCGAAGAAGAGGACCACGCAACCGAGTCTATCCACGTCGGTGCCCGGCAACGAAACGGCCCCGCGGCAACCCACCGGTAGAACCGGCGGGAGCCGCGGGGCCGTCGTGCCCTGCTGGTCTTACTTGGCGACCGCGACGTCCACGGTGTGGATGCCCGCGCCCTCGGGGCGCACCTCGGCCGAGCCGTTGCCCGCCGAGGACAGCGCGCGCACGGTCCACGTGCCCGGCGCCGCGAAGAAGCGGAAGTCACCGGTGCCGGAGGCGACGACCTCGGCGGTGAAGTCACCGTTGCCGTCGAGCAGGCGGACGAACGCGCCGCCCACCGGCTGCCCGTCGGAGGCCAGGACGCGGCCGGTGATGACCGTCTCCTTCTCCACGTCGACGCCTGCCGGAATGGCCTGTCCCTGGGTAGGTGCTGCACACATGCTGATTACGCTCCCAACTCGATCGGTGCACCGACGAGGGAGCCGTACTCCGTCCAGCTCCCGTCGTAGTTCTTGACGTTCTGGTGGCCCAGCAGCTCCTGCAGGACGAACCAGGTGTGCGAGGACCGCTCACCGATGCGGCAGTAGGCGATGGTCTCCTTCTCCGGATCCAGGCCCGCTTCCTTGTAGATCTCGGTGAGTTCCTCGTCGGACTTGAAGGTGCCGTCCTCGTTGGCCGCCTTGCTCCACGGCACGTTGATGGCGCCGGGGATGTGGCCGGGACGCTGGCTCTGCTCCTGCGGCAGGTGCGCGGGGGCGAGGATCTTGCCGGAGAACTCGTCGGGCGAACGCACGTCGACGAGGTTCTTGGTGCCGATGGCCGCGATGACCTCGTCACGGAAGGCGCGGATCGACAGGTCCGGCGCGGAGGCCTTGTACTGGGTGGCCGGGCGGTTGACCGGCTCGGTGGACAGCGGGCGGCCGTCCAGTTCCCACTTCTTGCGGCCGCCGTCGAGCAGCTTGACGTTGTTGTGGCCGTAGAGCTTGAAGTACCAGTAGGCGTAGGCGGCGAACCAGTTGTTGTTGCCGCCGTAGAGGATCACCTCGTCGTCGTTGGAGATGCCGCGCGCCGAGAGCAGGTCGGAGAACTGCTGCTGGTTGACGAAGTCCCGGCGAACCGGATCCTGCAGGTCGTTCTTCCAGTCGAGGCGGACGGCACCCTCGATGTGGCCGTTGTCGTAGGCGGAGGTGTCCTCGTCGACCTCGACGAAAACCACGCCGGGGGTGTTGAGGTTCTCTTCGGCCCAGTCCACGGAGACCAGGACATCGGAGCGAGCCATTGTGTTCCTTTCAGCGATGACGAGCAGGGTCAGTTCGATGCCGGGGACCCGGCGGGGCGGAAGCGGGCGACCAGCGGATAGATCCGGCAGCCCAGGCAGAGGCCGAACGCGGCGTTCAGGAACGCCGCGAACAGCGCGAAGCCGGCGAACACGGCGCCGACGACGGTGGAGCCGAGCACGAAGCCCAGCAGTGACACGGCCGCGAAGACGAAGCCGAGCAGTTGGGCGAAGCGCAGCGGCGGGGTCGGCTCGGTCTCGCGCACCGGCCCGAGTCGCGGTGCGACCAGGGCGGCGAAGACCAGTCCGTAGGGGTGCTTGCGCGGCCCGGCCAGCGCGCCGATCGCGAACACGACCGCCTGCACGGCGATCAGGACGGCGGCGAGCCCGGGGGAGACGGCGGCGGCGAGCAGGACCAGCACCAGCACGGCGGTGGTGATCCAGGCGACGAACCGCGGCCCGCGCACGTCGACCCGGTCGAGGGCGCCGTCGGCTTCGGTGGTGGTGGAGGTGGTGGACATGGTGCGTACTCCTGCGCTGATTGCTTCGATGGCGGGATTGCCAGATCGCCGGGGGATCGTGAGATCACTCGCACGGCGGGCAGCGGTCGGCGTC
Source organism: Nocardia sp. FDAARGOS_372 (assembly GCF_002554515.1). Classification (NCBI taxonomy): domain Bacteria; kingdom Bacillati; phylum Actinomycetota; class Actinomycetes; order Mycobacteriales; family Nocardiaceae; genus Nocardia; species Nocardia sp. FDAARGOS_372. The sequence goes on from NZ_PDDW01000001.1 coordinate 5,313,396, forward strand.
GGAGAGACGAGAGGACGGCCGACCGATCAGCGGCACAGGCAGCAACAACCACCGAGCCGACACAGATCCACTGTGCGGCGTCGGGTGAGCATCAGCTCGTGGTTGGCTTGCACGTGAGGCAGTTTACCCAATCGGCGCGGGAAATTGGACCGGGGGTGCGCGGCCGGTGTTCTCAGCCCTGGTCCGCGGCCGTCAAGGGGGCCAGCGCGGAACGCAGATCGCCGGCCTTGGGCACGCCGGAGATCCGGAACCGCTCGCGGCCCGCGGCATCGAAGACGAAGGTCGTCGGCAGCGACAGCACATTGAGTTCGCGGGCCAGCGCGGGCTCGGCGTCGATGTCGATCTCGATGTCCTGCGGCGGGTGCGGCTCGGCCGCCAAATCCGCTGTGACACCGGCGACGACGCGGCGCACGGCCGCGCACGGGCCACACCATTCCGCGGAGAAGTGCAGTACCGCCGGGCCGGTACCGGTGACGCCCGCGGCGGCGAGCAGCCCGGGCCGCTCGGGGTTGGTGCTCGCGGGCGCCGCCGGGCGCGCGCGGCCCTCGCGGCGCCGGATCAGCAGCCCGATCAACACCGCCAGCACCAGCACGACGATCAGAATTGTGATTTCGGTCATGGCCGCTGCAACTGGTCGAGATCGATGGTCACGTTGTCTCCTCTGCCGTCGACCACGATCTGGCCGCCGAGCGCGATCACCTTGGTGGGGTGCACGCCGAACGGCAGATCCTTCGTATCGATGGTGCGCGTGAAGCGGGCCAGCACGGCGGGCTGCTCGGCCTCGGGCACCACCGCGGTGGTGCTCAGGTCGCTGTCGCTGCTGCGGTGCAACTCGGTGGCGGTGATCCGGATCTGGTCGCCGTCGAGCACGAGTTCGGCGTCGACCGCGACCTTCTCCCCGCCCTGGCCCGCCGCCTTGCCCGGCTGCGTGCCCGTGCCGGGCAAGGTGCCGGTGAGCACCAGCGCACCCTCGGTGGTCATGCCGGAACCGCCCGATCCGCCGGTGCCGTCCGATTTGTCCGCCGGACGCGAATGCACTTGCAGATCCGGGATGTTGAACAACCTGCCCAGCTCGGTGGGCTCGATGCGCATCGCCGCCTCCACCCGCTCGACCGGCACCCGCCTGCCGCCGCCGTCGTTGAGCTCGCTCAGGCTCAGTTGCACGCCGGTGAGGGTGGCGTCGACGGAGATCTCGCCGGGGATGTCCGGCCGCTTGACCGCCGCGCGGATGACCACACTCTGGTACCGGCCGTCCAGCGCCTGGGCGAGGAAGGGGAACCCGTGGATGGTGACCTCGGGGTCGGCGCTGAGATCGGCTCCCTCGCGCAGCGTCCGCGAGACGCGGTACTCCGAGTAGGCGGCCGCGGCGAAGTCCACGAGCACGGCCACGCCCGCCAGGCACAGCAGGCCGATGATCAGCTTGCGCATGCCTTGCACACTAATGCGGGAAGGGCACGGTGGCGGCGACGGTGCCCGATGGTGGCCGGAGTGCGAGGTCATCGGGCTCTACGCGCTAATCTTGCTCCGATCACCTGTATCAGCAATGTGGCTTTCGGCGGTGCTGCTGTTGCCCGTGCTATGAGATGGGAGGAGGGCTTGTGGAGCTGCTCCTGCTGACCTCCGACCCCAACCCCGAGTCGGTGTTGCCCTCGCTCGCGCTGCTCGCGCACACCGTGCGACCGGCGCCCACCGAGGTGGCCTCGCTGCTCGAGGCGGGGACCGCGGATGTCGCCCTGGTCGATGCCCGCACCGACCTGGCCGCGGCTCGCGGCCTGTGCCGACTGCTCGGCAGCACCGGTTCGTCGGTTCCCGTCGTCGCGGTACTCACCGAAGGCGGCCTGGTCGCGGTCAACGCCGACTGGGGCCTGGACGACATCCTGCTGCCCGGCACCGGCCCGGCCGAACTGGACGCGCGCCTGCGCCTGCTCGTCGGCCGCAACGGCGGGGTGGCCAGCCCCGAGAACACCGGCAAGATCACCCTGGGTGAGCTGGTGATCGACGAGGGCACCTACACCGCCCGGCTGCGCGGCCGCCCGCTCGATCTCACCTACAAGGAGTTCGAGCTGCTGAAGTACCTCGCCCAGCACGCGGGCCGGGTGTTCACCCGCGCCCAGCTGCTGCAGGAGGTCTGGGGTTACGACTTCTTCGGCGGCACCCGCACCGTCGACGTGCACGTGCGGCGCCTGCGCGCCAAGCTCGGCAGCGAGTACGAATCGCTGATCGGCACCGTGCGCAACGTCGGATACAAGGCGGTGCGCCCGGCGCGCACCCCGGCCAAGGGTGAGGCGGTGTCCTTCCCCGAGGACGACAGCGAAGGCGACGATTCGTTCGCCCCCGTCAACGGATCGGCGCAGTAATCCATGGGCGACATCACCTTGCGCTGGGCGCAGCGGCTCGACGGCGAGACCGCCGACGCGGTGCGCGAACTCCTCGCCGCCGCGAGCGCGGCCGACGGCGTCGCGCCCGTCTCCGAACAGGCGGTGCTCTCCCTGGGCGAGCCCGGTGCGGCCAGGCATCTGCTGGCCGAACACGACGGCGAACTGGCCGGCTACGCGAATCTCGTTCCGGCACATGGAGATCACCCCGCCATGGCGGAGGCCGCCGTGGCGCCGGCGCGGCGCGGCCGTGGCATCGGCACCGCGTTGGTACGCGAGGCGCTGGCGGCGGGCGGTGCGGACGCGCGGGTGTGGGCGCACGGTGACCGGCCCGCGGCCAAGGCGGTCGCCGCCCGGCTCGGGCTGCGCACCGCCCGCGAGTTGTGGCAGATGCGCCGCAGTCTGGCAACGCCGCAGTTACCGGAGTTGGTGGTTCCGGACGGGATCGTCCTCCGTACCTACGCGGGTCCGGCCGACGACGCCGAACTGCTCCGCGTCAACAATGCGGCGTTCGACTGGCATCCCGAACAGGGCGGCTGGACCGAGCGCGACATCGCGGTGCGCCGGGCCGAGTCCTGGTTCGATCCGGCCGGCCTGTTCCTGGCCACCGACACCGCCGCGCCCGACCGCGTCCTCGGCTTCCACTGGACGAAGGTGCACGCCGACGAGCAGCCGCCCGTGGGCGAGGTCTACGTCGTGGGGATCGATCCGGCGGCGCAGGGGCGTGGCCTGGGCCGACTGCTCACCCTGGCGGGTCTGCACCACCTGCGCGAGCGCGGGCTGGGCGGGGTGCTGCTGTATACCGAGGCCGACAACACCGCCGCGGTGAACACCTACACCAAGCTCGGGTTCGCGCCCGCGCACGTGGACGTGGCGTACGCCGCGAACGGGGCCTGACCGGGGGTCGATCGCGGAACGCGAGGTGGCGCGGGAGTGTCCGCCGGTAAAAATGCGGCAAATATCACGCAATTCGGACGCAATCGGACGGCCCTGTTCACCTCGCGTTCACTCCGGCTCGTCCAACTGTCAACCGGGCGACTCTACGTTATTTGTGGGCAGCAGGCCGTTGCCCGGTGCGCAAGTTCCCCGTGAACGGCCACCACAACCACCCGCCCGGGCCGGTGAGGGACCGGGCGTGTCGGACGCGATTCCCGGAGGAATAGTGAATTTCAAGCGCAGCAGCGCCCTGGTGGGTGCTCTGGCCGTCGTCGCCATGCCTCTCGCCGCCTGTGGCAGTGACGACAACACCAGCGGTGACACCAGCAACGCGGCCAACAGCAGCGTCGCCTGCGGCGGCAAGGAGTCGCTGAAGGCCAGCGGCGCCTCCTCCCAGAAGAACGCGATGGAGCGCTTCATCGCCGCCTACGAAGCCAACTGCGACGGCTACACCCTCAACTACACCTCCAGCGGCTCCGGCGCGGGCGTCAACGAGTTCCTCGGCGGCCAGACCGACTTCGGTGGCTCGGACTCCCCGCTCAGCCAGTCCAAGGGCGAGCCTGCCAAGGCCCAGGAACGCTGCGGCGCCCCGGCCTGGAACCTGCCGACCGTGTTCGGCCCCATCGCCATCACCTACAACATCGACGGCGTGACCGACCTCGTGCTGGACGGCCCGACCGCGGCGAAGATCTTCAACGGCACCATCAAGACCTGGGACGCCCCCGAGATCAAGGCGCTGAACCCGAACGCGCAGCTGCCCGCCGCGCCGATCGCGGTGATCTTCCGCTCCGACGAGTCGGGTACCACCGACAACTTCCAGCTCTACCTGGACGCGGCCTCGGGCGGCGCCTGGGGCAAGGGCGGCGGCAAGACCTTCAACGGCGGTGTCGGTGAGGGCGCCAAGGGCAACGAGGGCACCTCGGCCGCGATCAAGAACACCAAGAACTCGATCACCTACAACGAGTGGTCCTTCGCCAAGTCGCAGAACCTCTCGGTCGCCCAGATCGTCACCTCGGCCGGGCCGGAGCCGGTGAAGCTCTCGGTCGAGACCGCGGGCAAGGCCATCGACGGCGTGAAGATCAAGGGCGAGGGCAACGACCTGGTCCTCGACACCAGCTCGTTCTACCAGCCGACCGTGGCGGGCTCCTACCCGATCATGATGGCGACCTACGAGATCGTGTGCTCGAAGTACGCCGATGCCGCCACCGGCCAGGCCGTCAAGGCGTTCCTGACCTCGGCGGTGACCAACGGGCAGAACGGCCTGGAGGACAACGGGTACATCCCGATCCCCGAGCAGTTCAAGACCCGGCTGACCACGGCGATCAACGCCATCTCCTGAGCCAGCCATGACCGTGCACCCTGAGGTGGCCGCGACGGGCTCGTCGGATTCGACGGGCCCCTCCGCGGCTGGAGATACTGCGCACATGCCGAGTGAACCGAACACCGAATCGGCCCCCACGAAGACCAGGACGCCGCACAGCGGGCGCGCGGAGACGATCTTCCGGTCGCTGGCCACCGCCGCCGGCGCCGTCATCGTCGCCGCCATCGCGCTGATCGCGCTGTTCCTGCTGATCCGCGCGGTGCCTTCGCTCAGGGCCGACACGGTGAACTTCTTCACCAGCACCGAGTTCAGCACCAGCGACCCGGACAACCTGCGGTTCGGCATCCGCGACCTGTTCATGGTCACCGTGTTGAGCTCGGTGTTCGCGCTGGTGATCGCGGTGCCGATCGGTGTCGGCATCGCCCTGTTCCTCACCCACTACGCGCCCAAGGCGCTGGCCAGGCCGTTCGCGACCCTGGTCGACCTGCTGGCGGCGGTGCCCTCGATCGTGTTCGGTCTGTGGGGCTTCCTCGTGCTCGCGCCGAAGATCGAGCCGGTGCAGCGTTTCCTGAACGAGAACCTGGGCTGGTTCTTCCTGTTCTCCGACGGCAACGTCTCGATCTCCGGCGGCGGCACCATCTTCACCGCGGGCATCGTGCTCGCCGTGATGATCCTGCCGATCATCACCTCGGTCTCGCGCGAGGTGTTCAACCTGACCCCGGTCGCGCACATCGAGGCCGCCCAGGCCCTCGGCGCGACCAAGTGGGAGGTCGTGCGGATGACCGTGCTGCCCTACGGGCGCAGCGGTGTCATCGCCGGCTCCATGCTCGGTCTCGGCCGCGCGCTCGGTGAGACCATCGCCGTGCTCGTCGTGCTGCGGACCTCGGCACAGGCGGGGAGCTGGTCGCTGTTCGACGGCGGCTACACCTTCGCCTCCAAGATCGCTTCGGCGGCATCGGAGTTCAGCTCGCCGCTGCCGACCGGTGCCTACATCGCGGCGGGCTTCGTGCTCTTCGCGCTGACCTTCGTGGTCAACGCGCTGGCCCGGCTCGCGGCAGGCGGAAAGGTGAACGGCTGATGACGACGCTGACCAAGTTCGACCAGCCGGTCAAGGCACCGACCTTCCGGGACATCAGCACCTCCCGCAAGGTCAAGAACCACATCGCCACCGCCGTGGTGAGCATCTGCTTCGCCGTCGCGCTGATCCCGCTGGGCTGGGTGCTGTGGATGGTGGTCAGCGAGGGCATCGGCGCGGTGCTCTCCTCCACCTGGTGGATGAACTCCCAGAAGGGCATCCTGCCGGACCAGTCCGGCGGCGGTGTGTACCACGCGATCTACGGCACCATCATCCAGTCGGCGGTGGCCGCGATCATCGCGGTGCCGCTGGGCATCATGGCGGCGGTCTACCTGGTCGAGTACGGCCGCGGCCGGCTGGCCAAGGTGACCACCTTCATGGTCGACATCCTCGCCGGCGTGCCCTCGATCGTCGCCGCGCTGTTCATCTTCGCGCTGTGGATCGCGACCCTCGGGTTCCCGCAGAGTGCCTTCGCGGTGTCGCTGGCCCTGGTGCTGCTGATGCTGCCGGTCGTGGTGCGCAGCACCGAGGAGATGCTCAAGCTCGTGCCCGACGAGCTGCGCGAGGCCTCCTACGCGCTCGGCATCCCCAAGTGGAAGACCATCGTGCGCATCGTCGTCCCGACGGCGCTGCCCGGCATGATCAGCGGCATCCTGCTGTCGCTGGCCCGAGTGATGGGCGAGACCGCGCCGGTGCTGGTGCTGGTCGGCTACGCCAAATCCATCAACACCAACCTCTTCGACGGCAACATGGCCTCGCTGCCGCTGCTGATCTACCAGGAGCTGGCCAACCCCGAGGCCGCGGGTCGGGAGCGGGTGTGGGGTGCGGCGCTGACGCTGATCCTGCTCATCGCCCTGCTGTACGCGGCGGCCGCGGTCGTCAACAAGCTGCTCACGCGGAACCGATAGAAGCGAACGGAAACTCACATGGCCAAGCGGATCGACGTCAAAGACCTCAACATCTACTACGGCAAGTTCCACGCCGTGGCCGATGTCTCGCTGACCGTGCTGCCGCGCAGTGTGACCGCCTTCATCGGTCCCTCCGGCTGCGGTAAGTCCACCGTGCTGCGTTCGCTCAACCGCATGCACGAGGTGACCCCCAACGCCCGCGTCGAGGGCGTCGTCGCCCTCGACGGCGAGGACATCTACGGCGAGAACGTCGACCCGGTCGGCGTGCGCCGCACCATCGGCATGGTGTTCCAGCGCCCGAACCCGTTCCCCACCATGTCCATTCGCGACAACGTGGTGGCCGGCCTGCGCTTGCAGGGCGTGCGCAACAAGAGCGAGCTCGACGAGGTCGCCGAGCGCTCGCTGCGCGGAGCGAACCTGTGGAACGAGGTGAAGGACCGCCTCGACAAGCCGGGCGGCGGCCTGTCCGGCGGTCAGCAGCAGCGCCTGTGCATCGCCCGCGCGATCGCGGTCTCGCCCGACGTGCTGCTGATGGACGAGCCCTGTTCGGCGCTGGACCCGATCTCCACCCTGGCGATCGAGGACCTGATCACCGAACTGAAGAAGGACTACACGATCGTCATCGTCACGCACAACATGCAGCAGGCGGCGCGGGTGAGCGATCAGACCGGCTTCTTCAACCTGGAGGCCCAGGGCAAGCCCGGCAAGCTGATCGAGATCGACGACACCGAGAAGATCTTCTCCAACCCCGGCCAGAAGGCGACCGAGGACTACATCTCGGGCCGCTTCGGCTGATCGACCCCGGATACCGGAAAGGCCCGCGTGAATCGCGCGGGCCTTTCCCGTCTTTCGGCGCTCTGCCCGGGCGTGACCCGGGCCGAGCGTCCGGTCTCAGTTCTCGACGTCGGGGTCGGGCGGCAGGGTGCCGGTGACCAGGAAGATGACCCGGCGGCCGATCTCCACCGCGTGGTCGGCGAAGCGCTCGTAGTAGCGCCCCAGCAGCGTGACATCGACCGCGGCGGCGACGCCGTACTTCCACTCCCGGTCCATCAGCAGCGTGAACAGATGGCGGTGGAGGTCGTCCATCGCCTCGTCGTCCTCGTTGAGCTGCGCGGCGCGCTGCGGGTCGCGGGTCTCGAGCACCTCCTTGGCGCCCTGGCCCATGCTCACCGCGATCCGGCCCATCTCGGCGAAGTAGCCGTTCACCGCCTCCGGTAAGGCGTGGTTGGGGTGGCGTCTGCGGGTGACCTTGGCCACGTGCAGTGCCAACGCGCCCATCCGGTTGACGTCGTTGACGATCTGGATGGCGCTCACCACCTGGCGCAGGTCGCCCGCGACGGGCGCCTGCAGCGCCAGCAGAGCAAACGCCCGCTCCTCGGCATCGGAGATCATCTCGGCGATCCGGTCGCCCTCGCTGATCACCTGCTCGGCCAGGGCCAGGTCGGCCTGGAGCAGCGACTGGGTGGCCCGATCCATCGCCGAGCCGGCCAGGTCGGCCATCTCGCCCAGCAGGCGGGCGAGATCGGTCATTTGCTCGTTGTAGATGACACGCATGAACGCTGACATTAGTGCGATGCGGCGACCAAGTCACCAACACCGGGTTAACCGGAGGTGGGCGCGTCCGCCGAGGTCACTCGCAGGTCACGGCCGCGCCCACCGGGTTCGATCAGCTGTAGACGTAGAACCGCCGCACCTGCCACGAAGATCAGCTTTCGTACCACCGGAACCCCCCTTCTCGATGTCGAACACCGTCGAGTACTGCGGGCGAGGTGGGAGTTCCGCGATTTCGCCTGCTGCCGAGCATATTCCGGAATGCAAGGCACAGCTGACGGACCGTCTACTTGCAGATCTCGTCGGCCGCGTTGACGTGTTCCAGATCCGCGGGGAGGACGGCCGGAGCCGACTCGACCGACGTGCTCGTCGCGACGTTGCTGATCACATCACCGACCGGGGTCGGAGCCTGCACGGTAACGCCGTTGGCGGAGTCGGTTCCGACGACCACCTCGACGATGCCGCCGAGGTCGTCGGCGGCCTCGATGGTCGCGCCGGGGACCGCCGAGGCCACCGTGGCGGCCTCGGCTTCGAGCCCCGCGCCGTAGCGAACCTTGGTTGTTGCCGATGTGCCGTTGGCGTAGTTGCTGACGTTGTAGATCGTGAAGCCGTGGTTGTCGAGCTTGGTGGCCGCGGTGCGGGCCAGGCCGTCGTAGCCGGAGCCGTTCGAGACCAGCAGCGAGACCGTGGAGGGGTCCACCGCCGTATACGTCGACGGGGTCGGCGCGGCCGGGGCCGGGGCCGGCGCGTCGGCCGGGGTCGTCGGCTTCTCGCCGGGCAGTGGCTGGTCGTCTCGGATCGCCTTGAAAATCGCCTTGATGTCCGATTCGCGAGGGATCTCGTTGCCGTAGGCGGTGGTGCCTGCGGTCGGCACGGTGAGGAAGGTCACCGTACCGGCGTCGAGTTTTTGCAACGAGCGGCCGAGCGTCAGCAGATCCTCGGGCTTGGTCGTTTCGTCGACCATCGTATGAGCGGTGAATTCTTTGATGAAACCGTTCAGCTTGCCCAGATCGAGGAACACATTGCTCGACAGGGCGCCGCGCAGCAACGAGGCGAGGAACCGTTGCTGGCGGTTGATCCGGTCGTAGTCGCTGCGCTCCTCGCCGTAGACGTGCCTGGCGCGCACGTACTTCAGTGCTGTCTCGCCGTTGATGCGTTGCTTGCCCGGTTTCTCCAAAATGGTGCCGAGCACATCGTCGACGAGTGGCTTGGTCGCGCAGACCTCGACCCCGTCGATCTTGTCGACCATCGCTTCGAAGCCGGCGAAGTCGATGGCGATGAAGTGATTGATCGAGGCGCCGGTGAGGCGCTGGATCGTGGAAACCAGGCACTGCGGGCCACCGAGGGCATAGACAGCGTTGAGCTTGTCGCCGATGGCGGGCGGGAAGGTCTCCTTGGTGTAGGTCTTGTCGCCATCCCAGCCGTTGCACTTCGGCCTGGTCACGTCGAGATCACGCGGGAAGGACACGATGACGACCCGGTTCCGCGCCTTCGGAATGTGCACGAGCATGGTGGTGTCGGCGCGAGAACCCTCGGCGTCGTCCAGGGTGCCTGCGCCCAGTTGCCCGTTGGCGCCCGCGCGGGTGTCGGTGCCGACGAGCAGGTAGTTCTCGTCACCGAGTTGTGCGTCGGAATCGACGATGTCCTCGGAGTTCTCGTCCAGCGCCGACACCTGGGTGAAGTCGTTGCCGGTGGAGCGCAGGTAGCTCCAGCCACCGCCGGTGATCAGCAGGGCAAGCACGGCGGACAGGGCCGCGGCCGAGCGGCCGAAGGCCTTGGCGCGCCGGGTGCGGCGCTGCCTGCTCGCGGCCAGCCGCGACAGCGGCGGGCTCGGCACGGCCTTCGGCTCGGCGGGCTTGTCCGGCTCGTCCGCCACGTCGTCGGTGGTGGGCCAGCCCATCGCGTTGCGGGCGGGCTCCGGCTCGGCGACCGGCGGGATGATGTCGGTGACCTCTTCGGCGTCCTCCGGCGGCGCCACGGGCTCGGCGTGCCTACGGCCGCTCGTCGGCTTGGGTGCGGCGGCCTGGCCGCCGGTGATGTCGTCGACGATGGGGGAGGACTTCGACCGGCGGCCCGGCTCGGGCCGTGCCGTGGGGGGTTGGGCTGGGCGGCGCGCGGACGGGGCTTCCTGGCGCGGGGCGGCGGGCGACGCGGCGCGCGGGTCGGTCGCGCGCGATGGTGTGGCAGGTGCGGCCGTGCGCGGGTCGGTCGCACCCGGTGCCGTGGCCGGCGGTGCGATGCGGGGGTCGGCTGACCGCGGCGGCGTGGCGGGCGATGCCGCGCGGGGGTCGGCCGAGCGCGGTGGGGTGGTGGGGATGCGGCGCGGGGGTCGGCCGAGCGCGGTGGGGTGGTGGGGGATGCGGCGCGGGGGTCGGCTGACCGCGGAGGGGTCGCGGGTGAAGCGGCGCGGGGGTCGGCCGAGCGGGGTGGGGTGGCCGCTGATGTGGCGCGCGGATCGGCGGCGCGGGGTCGGTGGCGCGCGGATCGGTTGCGCGCGGGGCCGGGCCGGGTGCGGCGGGCCGGGGCTCGGCGGCGTGGCCGGGCTCGCGGCGGGCGGTGCGGGCGGCGTCCGGGTCGGCGCGGCGGCGCCGGGCGACCCGCTCGCTGTCGACCTTCTCGACGAGGTCCTGAACGGTCAGCGGGGTGCCCTCGTCGGGGGCGTCGAGGTGCCGGGACCGCCGCGACGTGCGCGATCCCTCACGATCGGGCGTCTCCGCCGCGGGATAGCGCTCCCACGGGGCGCGACCTCCGGGCCGCTGGGCATGCCCGTGCCGATCGTCACCCACCAACGAACCTCGCTTTACTTCTTTGCTGTCGCCCGGGCCGAGCTCGACCGGCATGACACGATTGCGCCAATGATAACGATTCCGCCACGGTGAGCCACTCTGGTGCGAATCCGGCTGTGCCGTCACACCGTTTCCGCAGATCAGCCCCCGCTGTGCATGACGTCGGCCGCGGTGGGCACGGCGGGATCGTCCGGGTCGTCGAGCCAGCCGTGCGGCAGCGCCACCTTGCCCGGGGAGCCCTGGCGCCCGCGCGGGCCCTCGGCGTCCTTGGGGAACGGCGCGGTCGGATCGAGCCGGCCGATCAGGTCACGCAACTGGGCCAGGCTCGACACCGTCGCGAAGGACCGGCGCAGGTCCGCGCCGACCGGGAAGCCCATCAGGTACCAGGCCATGTGCTTGCGCAGATCGCGCATGGCCTTGTCCTCGCCGAGGTGTTCGGACAGCAGCGCACCGTGCCGGTACAGCACTTCGCCCACCCGGCCCAGGTTGGGCGGCTCCGGCAGCGGCTGACCGCGCAACGCCGCCTGCAACTCGGCGAACAGCCAGGGCCGCCCCAGGCAGCCGCGGCCGACCACCACGCCGTCGCAGCCGGTCTCGGCCATCATCCGCACCGCGTCCTCGGCGGCGAAGATGTCACCGTTGCCGAGCACCGGGATGGTGGTGACGGCCTCCTTGAGCCGGGCGATCGCCGACCAGTCGGCCTGGCCGGAGTAGCGCTGCGCGGCCGTGCGGGCATGCAGCGACACCGCGCGGGCGCCCTCGGCCTCGGCGATGCGGCCGGTGTCGAGGTAGGTGTGATGATCGTCGTCGATGCCGATACGGAACTTCACCGTCACCGGCACGCCCGCCGGTTCCGCGGCGGCGACCATCGCGCGCACGATCCGCGCGAACAGCGCGCGCTTGTAGGGCAGCGCGGCACCGCCGCCGAGCCGGGTGACCTTGGGCACCGGGCAGCCGAGGTTCATGTCGATGTGGTCGGCCCAGCCCTCGCCGACGATGATGCGCACGGCCTCGCCGAGCGTCTGCGGGTCCACGCCGTAGAGCTGCATCGACCGCGGATGCTCGTCGGCGTCGAAGGACATCATGTGCAGGGTCTTCTCGTTGCGCTCCACGACCGCGCGGGCGGTGATCATCTCGCACACGTAGATCGAGGTGGCGCTGCCGAACTCCCGGCACAGCTTGCGGAACGCGAGATTGGTGATGCCCGCCATCGGCGCGAGCACGACCGGCGGATCGACCGGATACGGGCCGATCCGCAGCGTCGAGGTCGCCTCGGTAGTCATCGTCACGCCCTCCAGTGTCTCATCAGGGCACTACCGGCTGGTAAGCGCCCGAGCGCGACCCCCTAGTCTGTGACCACCCACAATTAGCGATACCGGGCGTAACGCATTCATCTGGACGCCTGCACGACGACATCGGAGTTCCCCATGCCAGCCGAGGACATCGAACCGGGCCAGCCGCGCGAGGCGGCCGAGTCCGCGCCCGCCCGTCCGAAGGGCGCCACCGTGTCGATCCCGCTGTCGACGATCGGATGGTCGGTGGCGCTCGCCGTGGCCACCGTGCTCGCCGTGGTGTTCGGCGCACTGTGGTGGTCGGCCCGGGACGACCTGGACGAGCGTGACGCCCGCGCGGCCGACGAGCGCCGCGCCGAGCAGGTCGCCACCGATTACGCCGTCGGCGCGGCCACGGTGAACTACCAGGACGTCACCGCCTGGGTCGGCAAGCTGAAGGCCAACACCACCCCGCAGCTGGCGACCAAGTTCGACGCCACCGCGCCCAAGCTCGAGCAGATCCTGGTGCCGCTCAAGTGGACCTCCACCGCGTCGCCGATCGCCGCCGAGGTCGCCTCCGAGGCCGACGGCACCTACAAGGTGAACGTCTTCGTCAACGTCACCTCCACCAACGCGCAGAGCCCCGAGGGCGCGCAGACCACCGTCACCTACACCGTGACACTCGACAAGAACGCCGACTGGAAGATCACCGACGTCGGCGGGGTGGACGGCGCACTGCCGATCAAGTGACCCGACACGACAGCGCCGCCGCCGAGCGATTCGGCGGCGGCGCTGTGCTGTTCGGGAACGACGCGCTGTTCGGGAACGACGCGCTGTTCGGGAACGAGGCGCTGTTCGGGAACGAGGCGCAGTCCGGGTCGAGCTGTGGGTCAGCTCGCGGCGGCGTCCGCCATCTCGCGCTTCTTGGCCTCGCGAGCCAGCATGCGGTCGCGCTGCTCCTCGAACTTCACCACGTCCTTGGACAGCTTGTCCAGGAAGGCGGCCAGCCGCTCGCGGGTCTGCTCACCGCGCGCGGTGAAGTCGGTGCGGTCGAAGACGTTCCACTTCTTCAGCACCGGCTGGACGACCTCTTCCAGGTGCTGGCGCAGGTCGTAGATGCCGTGCTTGGCCATCAGCACGCCGTTGCGGCGGAAGTTGGGCATGCCCGCGCCCGGCATCTGGAAGTGCTCCAGGATCAGCGTGATCGCCTCGATGGCCTGGTCGGGCACCAGGTCCAGGGCCGCACCGCACATGTTGCGGTAGAAGATCATGTGCAGGTTCTCGTCCGCGGCCACGCGCTGCAGCATGCGGTCGGCGATCGGGTCGTCGCAGACCTTGCCGGTGTTGCGGTGGCTCACGCGGGTGGCGAGTTCCTGGAAGGTGACGTAGGCGACCGAGTGCAGGAAGCCCGCGTCGGCTTCGGCGGGCGAGGCGAAGCCGTTGGTCATGTGGATCATGCGGGCCTGCTCGAGCGCGACCGGATCCACACCGCGGGTGACCACCAGGTAGTCGCGCATCACGATGCCGTGCCGGTTCTCCTCGGCGGTCCAGCGACCGACCCAGGTGCCCCAGGCCCCGTCCTGGGAGAAGTTCTCCGCGATCTCGCGGTGGTAGGAGGGCAGGTTGTCCTCGGTGAGCAGGTTGGTGATCATGGCCGCCTTGGCGACCTCGCTCAACTTGGACTGTTCCGGATCCCAGTCCACGCCGCCGAGTGCCGCGAAGTTGCGGCCCTCGTCCCACGGGACGTAGTCGTGCGGATGCCATTCCTTAGCCAGGGAGAGGTGACGGTTGACGTTTTCCTCGGCAACCGGCTCCAACTCCGTGAGCAGCTCGAGTTGAGTCAGATCCCTTGCCATGTATCAGCCCTTCATTGTCTGCGTGCACGCTTGCAGGTCGTATTTCCGGAGTAGACCGTGCCCGATGCGGCCATACCTTACGGCACCGTAGGTGTGAGGCGAAACGCATCGGGCGGTGACAGGGGGAAGTCACGACCGAAGGCCCCGTCGGTTGGGACGAAGGTCCCGGTTTCGGCGGCGAAACCCGGCCCGACCTCCCCCGAGTGTAGGCGCAGGTGGCCGCCGAGTGGGCTCCTTGCTCGCTCGTTCGGTCCCCGACAATCACCGATCTATCGCCGCGCCCGCGCCGCCGTTACGCCGGATCGCCGGATTCAGCGCTTCCCGCCGAGCAGGCCGCCGAGCACGTTGCCGAGGGCGCCACCCGCGTTCTTGGCGATGGCTTCGCCGATGGCGCCACCGATGCCGCCCTTGCCGCCACCGAGCAGGCCACCGAGGATGTCGCCGATCGCGCCGCCGGCGGAAGGCGTGGGCGCGGGTGCGGGCGCCTGGGGTGCCGCCGCACCACCGGTGAGCTGCTTGGCCAGGTAGGCGAGCACGATCGGGGCCAGGATCGGCAGCAGCTGGGCCACCAGGTCGTTGCCGCCGGTTCCCGCGGTCGAGCCGAGCGCGCTGATGACCGTGTTCTTCTCCGCGCCGAACACCTTGTCGACGATCTTGGCGCCGTCCGCCACGTCCACCTGGGCGATGTCGACCGCGCCCTGGCCCTCGACCAGGCCGGGGTCGTGCTTGTCCAGCGCGCCGACCAGCGCGGTCGCGCCCGCGGGCTCGGCGGCGTTGGCCTGCAACCCGCCGAGCAGCGTCGGCAGCGCGGCCTGCACGGCGGTGCGCGCGGTGGACTCGTCCACGCCGAGCTTCTCGGCGATCTGGCTGATCGGAACGTTGGAGAGCAATTCGTCGAAGGAAGTCATCGGCTCCGCCTGTCTCGAAGGATGCCCCCGATGTGCCGGGGACGGCCTCACAGTAAAGGAAACCCCGGTCGTGCTGCCGACATTCATGGTTGCTGTGGCCGCTGGGACCGCCCTGTGTGCCGGCGGTGGATCCCCTGGGAACGACACAGGCGCCCGGGCGACCCCGGGCGCCTGCCGCCTGGTGCCCCCACCAGGGCTCGAACCTGGGACCTGCGGATTAAAAGTCCGTAGCTCTACCAACTGAGCTATAGGGGCGCGAGGGGCAAGTGTAATGGGCTCGGGCGGGGTTGGGGAAACCGGGGGAGCGGAGCCGCGGGGCGGCATGGTAACGGCGCGGCCGTGGTGACGGCAGCGGTGGGCTGGGCGTGGGGGCCGGGGGTGCTGGTCGCGGTATCCGGTTGGGGCCGAGCTTTGTTCATTTCGGCCGGGCGCGGATACTATCGAATCGTGTTGCCTACCAATCAGTTTGGTTTCGCAGTCGGTAGGTCGTCCGGCGCCGCTGCGGCGAGGGCCGGCGGATGCGGGTCGGCGCGGACGATCGGCGGCGGCGCCGGGCGCGGTCGCGTGGTGCCGGGATGTCGGCATCCGTGGTGAATTGGAAATCCGCCCCGGACAATCATTTTCGATTGCGCAATGTTAGCTGTCACAGTTATCCGCGCGGTCGGCTATCTGACTCGCCGGTTTGCCGCGTGTCGGAACGCGATTGCGGGTACGGTGACGCTCTGGTGAATTCCGGAAGAATCGCCGTGCCACCCGGGGCGGTCGGAATTCGACTCGTCATCGTGGTGCCCGCAGGTGTTGCGACCGGCCGGTCCGGTTGTGGCAATCAAGGAGTCTATGCCGCAGGAGGCTGATCCGAGACAGGTCCGAGACGTAGGTACGCCCGGGTGCGCACCCCCTGCGGCGCACCCGGGCAGAGAAATTATACCAGCTGGTGTGTTTAACGGAATTCTCGAGTTTTCGTACCTCAGGTCCGAATTTCCGCGAGAAACCGGGCTTCAAGTATTTACCTTTATTAACTGTGCGCCAGGGGTCCAGTCCTACGGGGGGCTTCGATTGGCGGTGAGTAGCTTCGGAGGCGTTTCGAGCATGGCACGGCAGCAAGAGCGGGCCCGCCGGACACGGGCGGCGATTATCAGGTCCGCCGCCGTCGAATTCGGGAAGAGCGGCTATGCCGCGGCATCGCTGAACCGGATCCTGGAAGGATCGCGCGCGACCAAGGGTGCGATGTACTTCCACTTCGACTCCAAGGAGGACCTGGCAAGGGCGGTGCTGGAGACCGCGGTCGAACGCTACCGTTCCTCGGCCGAGAGATGGCTGGCCAGAACGGATCTCGGTCCACTCGACGTACTGCACGGCATGATCGACGAGCTCGCGCTGCGGCTCGAGCACGACATCATCGTGCAGGCGGAGTACCGGCTCATCATCGAGCCCGACTTCTATCGCGACGTGCAGGTCGGTGGTGGGCGCATCCTCACCCGCGCCACCCGCTCGCTGGCGGTCCGCGCGATCGACCACGGTCAGCTGCGCGAGGACGCCGACCCGGACCGGTTCACCCGCACGCTCACCGCGGCGCTGGCCGGCCAGCGCTACCTGGTGGACCTGCTCGGCGGCGCGTCCGATCTGCGCAGCCGGTTCCAGGAGGCGCTCGAGGTCGTCGTGGCGTCGATGGCGACGCCCGAGTGGTGCGAGAAGTTCGCGGTGGACGGGTGGGGTGCCTCGGCACGGCTGGAAGAGCTCGGACTGGGCCTCTGACCAGCCGATTTGGGAATCTCGGCGAAGCTGTCATAAGCTATGCGAGCTCCCAACGGACAGCCGTTGAAAGCCGGTCCGGAGAAATCCGGGACGAGCCCCCTTCGTCTAGCGGCCTAGGACGCCGCCCTTTCAAGGCGGTAGCGCGGGTTCGAATCCCGTAGGGGGTACGGTCCACGGATCGTTGGTAGCAGAGCATGGCCCTGTGGCGCAGTTGGTTAGCGCGCCGCCCTGTCACGGCGGAGGTCGCGGGTTCGAGTCCCGTCAGGGTCGCAAGTAAGCGCCGGAGCAATCCGGCGCTTCGCGTATGGCAGCGTTTCGCGCAGTAGCCCGGAACGGGTGCCTGCGGCCAGGTAGCTCAGTTGGTACGAGCGTCCGCCTGAAAAGCGGAAGGTCGCCGGTTCGATCCCGGCCCTGGCCACCGAGAAGACCACCTGGTGACAGGTGGTCTTTTTTCGTCTCCGGGGCTGGATGCGCCGGGCGGGGTTCTGGAATCGAGTAGTGCGGTACGCGTTCGCGGACGAGTCCGCCTCCCTACCGTCGTCGGTGTGATTCGGCGCACTCTGTGGTGATCTCCGCTACGGCGCCGATCCGGCCGGGCCGCACTCGCGGGTGCCGGTCCGAGCCGTCCTCGGTGGAGGAGGCGATGGTGGTGCGCGGCGCGGTGGTGGGAGTGCTGGCGGTGATCGGGGTGGCGGTGCTCGGGTGCGCGGAGGACGGCAGTCCGGCCGGACGGGAGCCGGTCACCCGGGCCGGTGCGGGGGCCGTGACACAGGACGACTCCGAGGGTGGGCCGCAGGCGCCGGGGATGCCGGAAGGCGGGAACTCCCAGGGCGCACCGGGGAATCCGGGCGGGCAGCAGCAGGGACGGGTCGCGAAGGGGCTGCCGGTCGATCTGGGGGAGTACCAGTTCAGCTTCCAGAACACGGCCCAGTCCGTGGCGGAAGTGCTGGCGGGCCGGGTGGCGGTCGGGTGCCGGGCGCAAGGGCTGCCCGCGGACTGCGTTCAGGTGCGGGTGGTCGTCGATCCCGCGGCCGTCGAGCCGGAATGCCCGAACCCGTCGGGCGAAGAGACCCCCTACCCGGCGGGGACCGTGCTGCTGTCGAGCGCGTCGGGCGTCAACGGGATCGACCGGCCTTTCCCCTCGGGCGGTGTCGGGCCGAAGGCCACCGCCGCCCCCGGCGAGACGGTGACCGTGTACGGCGTGCCGTGCCGCGCCGCGGTCACCACCGCGGGGCCGACCACCGACACCGGGCCGTCGACACCCGAATCGACCCAATCGACCACACCCGAATCGACCCCGCCCCGGGCGACCACGACCGAACCGATCGAACCGGGCCCGACCGAACCTGGCCCGACCGAACCGGCGAATCGGCTTCCCGAGGGCACCCCTGCCGCTACGGAGCCCGGCCATGGCTGACGAGCCGGCCCCGGTCCGCGACAATTCCACCTTCGCCGGCCTCTCCCAGGTTGCCCACGTGGTCGGCCAGTTCGTCGCGCCCGCCACGCTGCTGGCCGGTCTGCTGTTCTACTGGGGCTTCTTCCACGCGCGGGGGTTCTGCGGCTACCTCGGTGTGAAGTCGGATGTGCTCGGCCTGAGCACCACCGACTACGTGATGCGCAGCGCCGACGGGCTGTTCGTGCCCTTGGCGGTGGTGGGTGTGACCGCGCTGGCGCTGCTGTGGGGCTGGGGCGTGCTGCCCAACCGGGTGCGCCGCGCGCCGTGGCCGCCGTGGCTGCTCGTCGTTCTCGCCGGGCTCGCGGTGCTGCTGATCGCCAACGGCGCGTCCCGATTGCTGTTCGAATGGTGGGGCAACCGGCGTCTCGCGGTCGCGCCCGCCTGCCTGATCGCGGGTGTGCTGCTGTTGCGGGTGGTGGTGCGGGCGCGCCAGTCGCCGCTGCACCGCGCCGACGGCGAGCGCGGTGCGGTCGACCGCTCGGTCGCGCCGCTGGAATGGGGCCTGGTCCTGCTGCTGGTCGGCGGCGCGTTCTTCTGGGGTGCGACCGACTATTCGATGGCGGTCGGCACCGGCCGGGCGGCCACCTACATCGCGGAACGGTTGGCGAAGGAGCCCGGCGTCACCGTCTACAGCGAGAAGAACCTCGAACTCGCCGTGCCGGACGTCACCGCCACCGCCTGCACCGACCCGGCCGCCGCCTACCGTTTCCGTTACGAGGGCCTGGTGCTGGTGATGAGCACCGCCGACAATTTCGTCCTGCTCCCGCGCACCTGGAAGCCCGGCACGGGCACCGCGGTGGTCCTGCCGCGGTCGGGTATCGGGGCCACCAGGGTCGAGTACTCCGGTACCGACGCGGGGCCGCGCCCGGCGTGCTGATGCGCGCCCGGCGCCCGCAGCGTGGTGACCCGCCTGTCGAGGGCGCGCCGCACCTGGCGCGAACCCGACCCAGCGAACCGCGGAGGTGGGATGCTGGGGGTATGGCTGAACGGTGGTACTACTGCTTGAAGCACCAGCGTGCCGAGCGGGGCAGGCAGTGCTGGTTCCGGGACCGGATGGGGCCCTATCCGGACCGCGCGACGGCCGAGCGCGCGCTCGAGATCGCCCGGGCCCGCAACGAGTACGAGGACGCCCGCGACCGCGCCTGGCGCGAGGGCGACCGATAGCGCCGCTGCGGCGCAACCCTTTTCACCGGCCACACCGGTGCGGCGGCGTCGTCGCAGGTCGGTGACTTGATCTTGGTCCGGCGCCGGGGCGCCGGCCGGGTCGCGGCCGCTCAGGTCCTCGTCAGGTGGATCAAGTACGGTTTCTCAGAAATCGACGATTGCTCGGCGGTCCGGCGTGGGCCCGCGAGCTGGACCAGGTGAGCAGGGAGGGCGACCCTTGAGGGTTACCGTTGTTGTGCCGACCTACAACGAGCGGGAGAATCTGCCGGTGGCGGTGGCGCGGCTGACCGCGCTGCCGGTGTCGGACCTGCACATCCTCGTCGTCGACGACAACTCGCCGGACGGCACCGGGGAGGTGGCCGACAAGCTGGCCGCCGATCTGCCGAATGTCGTCGGGGTCCTGCACCGCACCGAGAAGGACGGCCTCGGCCGGGCCTACGTGGCGGGCATCACCCGCGCGCTCGACGAAGGCGCCGATGTGGTGATCCAGATGGACGCCGACCTCTCCCATCCCGCCGAGGTCATCCCCGCGATGCTGGACAAGCTGCGCGACACCGACGCCGGTGTGGTGCTCGGCTCCCGCTACGTGCCGGGCGGTTCCACCGCCGAGGAGTGGAAGTGGTACCGCAAGGCCCTGTCGGCCTGGGCGAACTTCTACGTCAACCTGATCCTGCGGCTCGGCGTCAAGGACGCGACCGCCGGGTTCAAGGCGTGGAAGGCCGAGACCCTGCGTGCCATCGACGTCGCCTCCATCCGCAGCAACGGCTACTCGTTCCAGGTGGAGATGAACTACCGCACGGTCAAGAAGGGCATCACCATCGCCGAGGTGCCGATCCGCTTCGAGGAGCGCACCAAGGGCGCGTCCAAGATGAGTCTGAAGGTGCAGCTGGAGTCGGCGCTGATGCCGTGGAAGCTGCTGTTCGGCCGCTCGGTCTGAGTCAACGGTCCGGCTCCGGCCAGTCCAGCAACGTCCGCAGGAACAGCAGGCGGACCTGCTCGACGCGTTCGTCGAGGTCGGCGGGATCCCAGCCGCGCACGTCGATCGGGTCGAGGATCGCCACGTCGACGGTGCCGCTGCGCGCGATCATCGAGTTGCGCCAGGCGATGTCGCCGGCGTTGCGGATCACCACCGGGATCACGGGCACACCCGCCTGGAGCGCGATGTGGAAGGCGCCCTTCTTGAACGGGCCCACCTCCGGGCTGTAGGACCGGGTGCCCTCGGGCGCGACGGCGATCGACAACCCGCTGCGCAACGTGTCCACCACCGGGGCCAGTGCCGCCCTGGCCCGTTCGGTGCTGGAGCGGTCGATGAAGGTGACCCCGACGAACCGCATGAGCGGTCCGAACACCGGATTGCGGGTGAGCTCCTTCTTGCCGATGCCGGTGACCCCGCCGCCGAGCACGTACGGGACGATGATGACGTCGAATTGGCTCTGGTGGTTGAACAGGAACACCGCAGGCCGCGGCGAGCGCGCGTTGTGCGCCCCGCTCACCCGTACTCGCACGCCCAGGGTGGCCAGCGTGGCCCGCGTGCCGAGGGCCATCAGCCCGTCGGCCATCGCCCGGCGCCGCCGGGTGGGCGCCTTGACCAGCACACCGGCCGACGCACCGCCCAGCAACGCCGCGAACCCGGCGACGGTGCGCGCGTAGTCCACCGGCCGCGGGTTTCGCCTGCGGCGGAACGACGCCGCGTCGATCGGCGCGGGCTCCGGGCACACCGGAACGGGGTGACCGGCCAGGCCGAGCAGCGCGGTGTCCCCCGCGTTACCGGTGTAGACCCAGCCGCGGGCGGGATCCAGGCCGCGCGCCCGTGCGAAGGCGCGGACGGCCTCGGCTTTGTCGCCGCGCCACAGCGCCTTTCCGCGTACCTGGCCGGTGAGCACGCCGTCGCTGTCGGTGTCCAGGGTGGTGCCCAGCACGTGCTCGATGCCGAGTTCCTCGGCGACGGGGGCGAGCTGGTAGCGGGTCTGCTCGCCGACCAGCACCACCGTGTGCCCGCGGGCCCGGTGGGCCCGGACCAGCTGCCAGGCTTCGGGATACAGATGCCCGTAGACCCTGCTGCGGAACAGTCGGCGGCCGACCGCGGTGATCTCCTCGTGCCGCCGCCCCGCCAGCGTCGTGCAGGCGCGGTGCAGGAACCGGCTGTACCGGCCGTCGTCCATGCCGCCGCGCAGGCCGTCGAGCAGCACCCGCGCGACCGGGTCCGTGCGCCGGGGCAGCAGGCGCCGCGGCGGCGGGGTCTCGTCGAGTACGGCCGACAGATCGAAGACCGCGAGCACCGCGGGGCCTTCGGGTGCCGCGCGCACGGCCGCGAGCAGCTCGTCCTGCCGCACGCTCATCGCGTCACCGGGCCGAGGGTGTTGGAGGGGTCGAGCGTGGCCGCCAGCGAGATACGGGCCCCGATCGCGCGCAACTGCTCGGCGAATTCGGCGCGGCGCCGGGCCAGGTCGGCGCGCTCGGCGGTGTCCTCGGGGTCGGCCGGGCCGAGCAGGTCGTGGTTGTCGGCGAGTTTCACCGCGGACGCGAACAACTCGGTCGACACCGATTCCGGGCTGTGCAGACGCCGTTGCAGCAGCATCTGTCGGCCCACCGCCACGCATTCGGCGATGAGTTCCTTCCGCTCGATCGGGGTGGCCGGGTCCTTGTCGGCCAGCCGCTCGGCGAGCACCAGTTGCGCGTCGAAGAAGGAGCGCAGCACGCGGTGGGCCATCATGAAGCCCGAGGCCCGCAGCTTGGCGACGATCTCGCTGCCGAGGGTGTCGCGGCGGCGGCCGTTCCAGTCCGGGTCGACCAGCAGCATCTCGGCGGTGAGCTGCGCGGTGAACTCGGCACGGTCGGGGAAGAAGAACTCGAACTTCAGCAGGTCGCGCAGCCGGAAGGCCTCGTCCCAGCCCGCGCGCAACTCGTCGGTGCCGGTCGTCTCCACGGCGGCCAGGATGGACAGTTCCATGATGGCCCGGTTGACGAACCAGTGCACCGCGCTGTTGCGGTAGAACGCCGCCTCCAGATGCGCGCCGCTCTCGATCGAATACACCGGCTCGATACCGCCGCGATAGACGGTCACCACCTTGGCCAGCGACAGTTGTTCCAGCACAACGGCCAGCGAGCGCTCGTCGCACAACGCGTCCAGCTCGCCCGAGGGCAGCTCGCGTTTGCGGATGTAGTCGATCACCGGCGCCAGCAGGGTGCGCACCTCGCCGAGGGTGAGCGCGCGTTCCTCGACCCCCAGCAGGGCCAGCGTGACCAGTGCGTTCACCGTGATCGGGGTGACCTTGTTGATGCCGACGGCGACCTCGAAGGCCAACCGCTGCACGGCCCGTCGCTCGCGGTCGGCGAGTTCGGCGTCGGCCTGTGTCGCGCCCGCCTGCTGCCCGTCGCCGCCGTGCAGCGGGATGGTGAGCGGCGGAGCGTGCAGCGGGTCACCGTGCGCGGCGAGCCGCTCACGCGCGGAGAGCGGATCGCCGAAGCGCACGTAGACGTGCCCGGCCGAATGCTGCTGGCTGCGGATGTAGCGGGCCAGCCAGGTCAGGCCCTCGGGTTTCTTGGTGCCGCCCAGTTGTTCGGTGGCGATGGCGCCGAGCTCGTTGAGCCGTTCGTAGGTGATCGAGACCGGCACCAGCATCACGTCTTCGATCCGGTCGGTGCGCACCGCGGAGGCGAGGTAGTTCAACAGGCCGTAGCGGGGCGGGCGCAGTTTGCCGGTTCTGGTTCGACCACCCTCGAAATACCACTCCATGTTGAAGCGCTTGGTCAACAGGTAGGCGAAGTACTCCTCGACGACGGCCTTGTAGACCTCGTCGTCGCCGAAACTGCGGCGGATGAACACGGTTCCGGTGCGCCGGGCGATCGGCCCGATCGGCCAGAACCGCAGGTTCGCCCCGCCGATGACGTGGTTGGGCGGGAAGTCGTTGCGGGCGAGCACGTCACCGAGCACGAAGGCGTCCACATACGAGCGGTGCGAGGGCAGGAACACCAGCGGATACCGCCGGTTGAGCGCGCGCAGCTGCGCCAGGCCGGAGGAGTCGGTGTCGACTTTCCAGGTCGAGGCGTGCACCGGCCGCATGGCCTGGGTGAACAGGTCCGACACGAACCGGGATTGGGCGGCGACCAGTTCGTGCAGCGCCTTCTCCGCGCGGCGATACACCTCCTGCGGATCGGCGCCGATCCGGTCGGCGATCAGTTCGAGCCTGCGGAGGAAGTCCGGTGAATCCAGGATCTCCTCGGCCACCAGCCGCGGCACCTTGTACCGGTTGCCGATGATCGATCGCTCGGCCCGCTCCAGTGCCACCACCGCGGCGCGCACGATCGCGCGGGCGAACGGTTCGCTCGTTCCCGCGGCGTGCAGCGCGGCGGCTTCGGGGTTGTTGGCCCGCAATTCGCTCAGCCGGGCGGGCTGACCGGTCAGGATGACGTGGCGGTCGGGCGCCTTGCGCACCAACCGCCGCTGCACCAGCCGATTCGGCTTGCGCGGGTTGGTGAGCAGCGCCAGGTCGGCGAAGCTCATCCGCCGCACGCCGTCGCGTTCGGGCGGTAGCCACAGAACCCGGACCGGCACCACCAGCGGATCGTCGCGGCGGCCGACCAGCCGGGCGGCGACGGCCTGCGCGTCGAGATCGAGTTGCGTGACGGGCGCGCCGGTGCCGCATTCGCGGGCGACGCCGCCCTCGGCCACCCAGGTGCCGATCAGCTCGCGTTCCACCCCGGAGCTCGCGTCGACCAGGGCCACCACCGACCGTGGCCCCGCGTCCGTGGTGTCGGGAACGCCGGCGTGATCGATCATGGGGGCCTCCGTGTCTGTCTGCCGTGCCGGGCATCCCGGCGGGCTCCCCATTGTCGCGCGCCGGGTCCCGCGCGCGCCGCGACTTCGCCGTAGCGGGTGCGTTGCGGGGGACGTGCCGCGGTCTCCGCTGTGGTCCCGGGCACACCCGTGCGACACCGAGGTAATGCTAACCTTACCTCTCACAAGTTAGGTCAGCTTAACCTTTGGAGGATCGTTGTCGACCACGGACGAGCGCTCGCGCGTTGAGTATGTGACCGATCCGGCGGCAGCGATGTCCCGGTTGGCGTCGGCGGACCGGTTCGGCGAATACGTGATGTACGAGCGCCCCGGGCAATGGGTGTTCGCGGCCGACCCGATCGGCAGCATCGAACTCGACGCCAGCGAACTGCGGGTCACGTGGGAAGGCGAGACCACGGTGTCGCGGTGGGAGGGCTCGCCCGCGCGCGCCCTGGACCGCGCGCTCGGCATGCTTCCCGCGGGCTCGGCCAAGGCCTACGGCTGGATCGGTTTCGAGTTCTGCGCGTGGGCGCTCGCGGCCACCGACCACGTCGACGAGCGGACCTCGCTGGCGCACCTGATGATTCCGCGCATCGAGGTGGTCGTGGACGAGTCCGGCGTGCGGGTCGGCGGCGCGACGCCCTCGGAGACCGCCGACATCCACGATCTGATCGCGGCCGCCCAGGACACCGACCTACCGCAGCCGCATCCGATCGACGTGCGCATCGATCCCACCGGCTATCGGGACCGGGTGGCCGAGGCGGTCGCCGAGATCGGCGCGGGCCGCTACCAGAAGGTGATCCTGTCGCGGAAGGTCGACTTGCCCTTCACCGTCGACGTGCCCGCCACCTACCGGCTCGGCCGCGCGAACAACACGCCCGCGCGCTCGTTCCTGCTGCGGCTGGGCGGCCTGGAATCGGCGGGCTTCAGCCCCGAACTGGTCGCCTCCGTCGACGAGGACCGGGTGGTCACCACCGAGCCGCTGGCGGGCACCCGCGCCTTCGGCCGCGGCCACGAGGTCGACATGGCCGCCCGCGCCGACCTGGTGAGCGACCCGAAAGAGATCGTGGAGCACGCCATCTCGGTGCAGACCTCCTTCGCCGAGATCAGCGCGGTCGCCGATCCGGGCACCCCCGCGGTGTCGGACTTCATGGCCGTGCGCGAGCGCGGCAGCGTGCAGCACCTGGCCTCGACCGTGCGCGGCAGGCTCGCGGCCGACCGCTCCAGCTGGGATGCCCTGGAAGTGCTGTTCCCGTCGGTCACCGCGTCGGGCATCCCCAAGCGCGAGGGCGTCGACTCGGTCTTCCGGCTCGACGGCGCACCGCGCGGCCTGTACTCCGGTGCGGTGGTGACCGTTTCGCCGACCACCGGCGCGCTGGAGGCGACGCTGGTGCTGCGGGCGGTCTACCAGACCGCCGAGGGCGCGTGGCTGCGCGCGGGCGCGGGTGTGGTCGGGCAGTCGCGGCCGGAGCGGGAATTCGAGGAGACCTGCGAAAAGCTCGGCAGCATCGCGCCCTACGTGGTCAAGGCCTGAGACACCCGAGACGACACCGGCGAAACCACAACGGGCGGCGCACCTTTCCGGTGGGCCGCCCGTCGTCGGTCTCAGGAGTCGGCCTCGGCGACGGGTGTCAGGACTGGGTGGCCCGCAGCACCTTCTTGTCGATCTTGCCGACCGCGGTGAGCGGCAGGGTGTCGGCCTGGCGCAGCACGTCGGGC
This sequence comes from Nocardia sp. FDAARGOS_372, assembly GCF_002554515.1. Lineage (NCBI taxonomy): Bacteria > Bacillati > Actinomycetota > Actinomycetes > Mycobacteriales > Nocardiaceae > Nocardia > Nocardia sp. FDAARGOS_372. The sequence goes on from NZ_PDDW01000001.1 coordinate 5,339,254, forward strand.
AGCTTGAAGGTGGCCAGGCCGCGGCCGAGCAGGAACTTCTTGACCTCCGCCAGACTCGGCATGTCCCCGTCGACGACCAGCACCGCGCAGACCTTTTCGCCGAGGGCGGCATCGGGCAGCCCGACCGCGGCCGCGTGCCGCACGGCCGGATACGCGAGCAGGTGCTCCTCGAGCTCGTCGCAGGAGATGTTCTCCCCGCCGCGGTTGATGACGTCCTTGATCCGCCCGGAGACGATCAGGTGTCCCGACGGCAGCACCCGCACCAGGTCCCCGCTGCGGTAGTAGCCGTCGGGGGTGAACGCGCGGGCGTTGTGCTCGGGGGCGCGGTAATAGCCGCGAATGGTGTAGGGGCCGCGGGTCAGCAGCTCACCCTCCTCGCCGGGCGCCACGTCGTTGCCCTCGCCGTCGACGACGCGCACCTCGTCGGCGGGGGAGAGCGGGCGGCCCTGCGTGGTGCAGATCAGGTCCTCGGGGTCGTCGAGACGGGTGTAGTTGAGCAGGCCCTCGGCCATGCCGAACACCTGCTGCAACGTCGCGCCCAGCGCGGGGGTGACCTCCCTGGCGTTCACGTCGGCCAGGCGCGCGCCGCCCACCTGCAGCAGCCGCAGCGAACCGAGGTCGGCCTCCTCCCATTCCACGGCCGCGCACCACAACTGGGCCAGCGGCGGCACCACGGCGGTGACGGTCACCCGGTGGCGTTCGATGACGGCGAAGGCGTTCTCCGGGCTGGGATCGGTGACGAAGGCGACCGCCGCGCCGACGCTCACGCTGCCCAGGATGCCGGGGCAGGCCAGCGGGAAGTTGTGCGCGGCGGGCAGGGTCGCCAGGTAGACGTCCTCGGCGGTGAGTTCGCAGAGCTCGGCGCTGGCGGTGGCGTTGTAGACGTAGTCGTCGTGGGTGCGCGCGATCAGCTTCGGCAGGCCGGTGGTGCCGCCGGAGACCAGCATCAGCGCGATGTCGCTCGGGTCGATCTCGGGCAGCGAATCGCCGTCGCGGGCAATGCCGCTCAGGTCGGTGAACGGGCCCGCGTCGCCGAGGACGAGCACGTGCCGCAGGCTCGGGACGTTGTCGCACACGGTCGCGGCCAGTTCGCGGTAGTCGAAATCGCCCTGCCGGTCGGCGATGATGTAGGCGACGGCCTCCGACAGCGTGGCCAGGTGCTCGATCTCGGCCCGGCGATGGGCGGGCAGGGTCAGCACCGGGATGATGCCGGCACGGAGCAGACCGAACAGCACGGTGAGGAATTCGGGCACGTTGGGGAGCTGGACGACCACCCGGTCGCCCGGGGCGATGCCCAGCGCGAGCAGGCCGTGGGCCATCCGGTCGGCCTCGGCGTCGACCCAGGCGTAGTCGCGGGCGCCGTCGTCGGTGAGCAGGGCGGTGCGGCCGGGATGGGCGCTCGCGGTGGCGCGCAACAGGTCGCCCAGCGGCCTGCCGGTCCAATAGCCCGCGGCCCGGTACGCCTCGGCCGTCTCGGCGGGGAAGGGCACGTAGCCGTCCCGATGGTCGGTGGTTGTCGTCACGGTTGCCTCACAGGTCCGGATATTTGGTTAGGCAACCCTATCTCAGTCCTCGGCGGCGCGGACCCCGGCGGGCTACACTCGCCGCATGAGCCGTTGGGACACCGCGAACATCCCGGATCAGAGCGGTCGGACGTTCATCGTCACGGGGGCCAACAGCGGGCTCGGCGCCGTCGCCGCTCGCGCGCTGGCACGGGCGGGCGCGGACGTCGTGTTGGCCTGCCGCAACCTCACCAAGGCGGAGAAGGTGGCCGCCGAGATCGGCGCGCGGGCCACCGTCCGCGAACTGGACCTGGCGGATCTGGCCTCGGTGCGGGCCTTCGCCGCGGGTACCGAGCGGGTGGACGTGCTGATCAACAACGCGGGTGTGATGGCGGTGCCGCACCGCACCACCGCGGACGGTTTCGAGATGCAGATCGGCACCAATCATCTCGGTCACTTCGCGCTGACCGGGCTGCTGCTGGACAAGATCACCGACCGGGTCGTCACGGTGTCCAGCGGCGCGCACGCGGTCGGTCGGATCGACCTGGCCGATCTCAACTGGGAGCGGCGCCGCTACCAGCGCTGGCTCGCCTACGGTCAGTCCAAGCTGGCCAATCTGCTGTTCGCGTACGAATTGCAGCGCAGGCTCAGCGCGGCGGGCTCACCCATCCTGTCGGTGGCCGCGCACCCCGGCTACGCGGCCACCGAATTGCAGTCGCACACCGAGACTTTCCTCGATTCGGTGATGAACGTGGGCAACCGCATCCTCGCGCAGACCGCGGAGATGGGGGCGCTGCCCGAACTGTTCGCGGCCACCATGCCCGTCGAGCCGGGCGCCTTCTACGGCCCCACCGGGCTCGGCGGCATGCGCGGCTACCCGGGCCGCTGCGGCTCGACCAAGGCCTCCCGCGACGAGCGGGTGGCCGGCGAGCTGTGGGCGTTGTCGGAACGGCTCACCGGGGTGACCTACTCGTTCGACTGACCGCGCTCCGGTTGCTGTGACGGGCCTCACAATTCGCGGTGTCACAGTCCGGCGGGCCACGTCGTCGTCTCGGTATACACGCCCGGTGACGGACCGGGCGGGAGACGTGACAGGAGCAGGTCATGGAACAGCGGTTCGACTTCATGGGGCAGCAGGCCGGCGCGAAGTTCATCAAGCGGATCAACAACGCGGGCATGGTGGTCGGGGAGACCACGCTGCCGCGGTCGACGCAGGAACTGGTGCTGCTGCGGGTGAGCCAGGTCAACGGCTGCGGGTTCTGTGTCGACATGCACTACAAGGACGCGGTGCACGAGGGCGAGGATCCGGTGCGGCTCAACCTGGTCGCCGCCTGGCGGGAGGCGACGGTGTTCACCGAGGCCGAGCGGGCGGCGCTGGCCTTCGCCGAGGAGTCGGCCCGGCTCGCCGACGCCCACCAGGGCGTGTCCGACGAGACCTGGGCGCAGGTGCGCAAGCACTACGACGACGATCAGATCGCGGGCCTGATCATGGTCGTCGCACTGATCAACGCATACAACCGGATCAACGTCATCACCCGCACCCCCGCGGGCGGATACGTGCCGGGGCAGTTCGCGTGAGCGTCGCTCGGGCGACATCGGGCACTGCCTGAGGGTGAATTCGCGGGGGTCATCGGCGTCCTCCGTTGGCCCCCGCGTCACCCGGCTGCCTGTGCCTGGTACAGTCTTCGTCGTGCAGCGCGCGTATTTCTGGTTTAGCAAGCCGGCCCTGGGTGGGTCGGTCTGCGGCAACCACATGCGCTGACTCTTCCACCCCGAGCCGGATGATGGACCGGCTCGACGGTGTTCGCAATCTTCCGTGGGTCGGCCTGACGAAAAGGAAACCGACACACGATGACTACCGCAGCCGATGTCGACGCGCGGCATTCCGATCTCGACGACCAGCGCACCCTGTCGGTGAGCCCGTTGCGCTCGCCCGCCGAGGTGCGCATGGTGCACCCGATCACCGACGACCTCGCCGATACCGTCCGGGCGGGCCGTAAGGCCACCGTCGAGGTGCTCGACGGCACCGACGACCGCCTGATGGTGATCGTGGGCCCGTGCTCGGTGCACGACCCCGCCGCCGCCCTCGACTACGCCCGGCGCCTGGCCGCCAAGGCCGCCGAACTCGACGACCGCCTGCACGTGGTGATGCGGGTGTACTTCGAGAAGCCGCGCACCAGCCTGGGCTGGAAGGGCCTGGTCAACGATCCGCACCTGGACGGCTCCTTCGACGTCAACACCGGTCTGGGCATCGGCCGCAAGTTGCTGGTCGACATCACCGCGCTCGGCCTGCCGGTCGCGTGCGAGTTCCTCGATCCGATCACCCCGCAGTACATCGCCGATCTGGTGTCCTACGGCGCGATCGGCGCGCGCACCGCGGCCAGCCAGGTGCACCGCCAGCTCAGCAGCGCGCTGTCCATGCCGGTCGGCATCAAGAACGGCACCGACGGTGACGTCCAGGTCGCGGTCGACGGTGTGCGCGCGGCCGCGGCCAGCCACGTCTTCCCCGGTACCGATCTCGACGGGCGCGCCGCGCTGATCCGCACCACCGGCAACCCGGACTGCCACGTCATCCTGCGCGGCGGCAGCAACGGCACCAACTACGACGCGGCCTCGGTGGCCGAGGCGTGCCTGCGGCTGGAGAAGGCCGGGCTGGCGCGCCGGGTCGTCGTGGACGCCAGCCACGGCAACAGCAACAAGGACCACAACAAGCAGGTCGACGTGGTGGCCGACATCGCCGAGCGGATCGCGGGCGGTGAGCGCGAGGTCGTCGGCGTGATGCTGGAGAGCTTCCTGGTGGCGGGCCGCCAGGACCTCACCCTCGGCCGGTCGGCGGATCTGGTCTACGGCCAGTCGATCACCGACGCCTGCCTGGACTGGGAGACCACCGCCGCACAGCTCGACCGCCTGGCCGAGGCCGTCGCGGCGCGCTAGCCTCGCGCGATGGGCGACGAGCGGTTCGGCTGGTTCGCCGAGATGCTCGACCTCGGCGAGGGTGATCTGGTGCTCGAGATCGGCCCCGGATCCGGCGCCTCGCTGGGGGAGCTGGCGCGGCGGCTGGTCCGGGGGCGGGTCGTCGGCATCGATCGGTCGGCCACCGCGGTCGACCGCGCCGCCCGCAGGTACGCCGCCGCCATCGAGTCGGGCCGGATCACGGTGGCGCACAGCGACTTCCGTGCCCTCGACGCCGGCCGGGTCCGCGCCGACTTCGACGCGCCCGCGGGTTTCGACCGGATTCTCGCGGTGAACGTCAACCTGTTCTGGACCACCCGGGCGAGTGCCGAGCTCGCGTTGATCCGCGCGTTGCTCGCGCCCGGTGGTTCGCTGCTGCTCGGTTACGGCTACGGCGTGGTGTCCGAGGGCCCGGTTCCGTCCGCCGACCGGCTCGTCGAGCATCTGGCCGCGGCGGGTTTCGGGTCCGAGGTCCGCACGCGTGGTGCGCTGCTGGCGGTGCGGGCGAGGCCGTCCTGACCGGGAAACGGCGACGGTGCCGCACGAAGAACTCCGTGCGGCACCGTCGTCCGGCTCGTTCGGGAAGGATCACGGGTAGCTCGAGCCGGTGAACCAGTCACCGGTCGAGGAGCCGACACCGCCGTCGGGGGTGGACGAGCCCAGGCCCGCGTCTCCGGTGGAGGAGCCGGTGAACCAGTCACCGGTGCCCGCGATCAGATCGTGCGCCACTTCGCGAACCAGACCGAGTACCGTTCCGGCGACCTCCGACGCGGCCGGATGCAGCAACAGGTCGAGATAGGCGGCCATGTGCGCCCCTTTCGATGCACCGCCGCCTGGGCGGCGGCTGTGTTGTGAGGTAGAACACGCAGAGGCTAGCTGTCGCTCGGTCAATCCACAACAGCGCAGGTAGAAGCGCGAAATTGAATGTGAAATATAGCCTTTCGCTATCTGTTCGCAACTTTGGCGATCGCCCGGCTAACCCGACTACCCTCCGGATATGCCCTCACGCCCCGCCACGGTCGAGCGCCTGCGCCCCTTCGCCTCCACGATCTTCGCCGAGATGACCGAACTCGCCGTCCGGCACGAGGCGGTGAACCTCGGCCAGGGCTTCCCGGACACCGACGGCCCCGCCGGGATGCTCGAGGTGGCACGGCAGGCCATCGCCGACGGCGTCAACCAGTACCCGCCGGGCCGCGGCATGCCGGTGCTGCGCCGGGCGATCGCGGCCGACCGCGCCCGCCGTTACGGCACCGAGTACGACCCCGACACCGAGGTGCTGGTGACGGTCGGCGCGACCGAGGCGATCAGCGCCGCCCTGCTCGGGCTGGTCGAACCCGGCCAGGAGGTGGTGCTCATCGAGCCCTACTACGACTCCTACGCCGCCGCCGTCGCGCTGGCGGGTGCCCACCGCCGCACCGCCCACCTGGTCGCCGACGGCGACCGCTTCGTGCTCGACCTCGACAGCCTGCGCGCGGCCGTCACACCGCGCACCCGGATGCTCGTGGTCAACTCCCCGCACAACCCGACCGGCACCGTGCTCGGCCGCGCCGACCTGACGGCGATCGCCGAACTGGCCCGCGAGCACGACCTGCTCGTGCTCACCGACGAGGTGTACGAGCACCTGGTCTACGACGACAACGAGCACATCAGCCTGGCCACGCTGCCCGGCATGGCCGAGCGCACCATCGTGGTCAGCAGCGCGGCCAAGACCTTCAACGTGACCGGGTGGAAGATCGGCTGGGTCTGCGCGCCCGCCTACCTGGTGGATGCCGTGCTGGCCGCCAAACAGTTCCTCACCTTCGTCGGCGGCGGACCGTTCCAGCCCGCCGTCGCGCATGCGCTCACCGAGGAGCAGGAGTGGGTGGCCCGGATGCGGGAATCGCTGTCGGACAAGCGGATCCGGCTGTCGGCGGCGCTGGCCGAGACCGGCTTCGGGGTGCGCGCGAGCGGGGGCGGGTACTTCGTGTGCGCCGACGTCACCCCGCTCGGCACCGCCGACGGACTCGCGTTCTGCCGCGCCCTGCCCGGCACGCTGGGGGTGGCGGCGGTGCCGGTGAGTGTGTTCGCCGACGACACCGCCGCCTGGAACCACCTGGTGCGCTTCACCTTCTGCAAGCAGGACCGGACCCTCGACGAGGGCGTGCGGCGGCTGCGGGCGGGCGCGCGAGTCGGCTGAAAACCCTGCCGCTCGTTGTCAGGTTTTGCTGCGACGATCGCTGCATGACGACGACGCAGTTCTACACCGCCACCACCCTCGACGGCTTCCTCGCCGATTCGGACAATTCGCTGAGCTGGCTGTTCGCCGTGCCGGGTGCGGGGGACGCCGAGGCCGAGACCGAGACGTTCTTCGCCGGGGTCGGTGCGATGTGCATGGGCGCCACCACCTACGAATGGATCCTGGCCAACGACGCGCCGGAGAACTGGGTGAAGAGCTACGGTGACACGCCCTGCTGGGTGTTCACCCACCGCGAGCTGCCGCGCGTTCCCGGCGCGAACCTGCACTTCGTCGCCGAGGACGTGCGGCCCGTCCACGAGCGCATGCGCGAGGCCGCGGGCGGGGCCAACATCTGGGTGGTCGGCGGCGGGGATCTGGCGGGCCAGTTCGCCGACGCGGGTCTGCTCGACGAACTGATCCTCGCCTACGCCCCCGTCACCCTAGGCGCGGGCGCGCCCCTCCTGCCCCGCCGCATCCTCGCCGACCGCCTCACCCTGACCAAGTCCACCACCGTCGGCCAGTTCGCCATGCTCACCTACCGCCTCGCCGCCCCCGCCTGATCGGGATCAGGTGCCGGGCTCGGCGCCGTCGGGAGCGATCGCCGGCAGTCGCGGGCGGTAGGTCCGGTAACGCGCGACGTCGCGCGTCGACAGCCGCGGTCCGGGCACCGCCGCGGGTGGGCTCGCGGCGGTGCCCGGACCGGTGTTATGCGGGGGTCGGGCGGGTGCGGTCGGTGACGAGGGCGAGGGCGACGCCGGCCAGGGCGGTGCCCATCAGGTAGCGCTGGGTGCGCAGCCAGGCGGGGCGGCGGGTGAGGAAGGCCACGAGGGTGCCCGCGCCGAGGACGATGAGGGCGTTCACGGCCAGGGCGACGGTGATCTGGACGGCGCCCAGGCTCAGGCTCTGCAACCAGAGATGACCGCGGGCGGGCACCACGAACTGCGGGATGAGCGCCATGTACATCACGGCGATCTTGGGATTGAGCAGGTTGGTGACCAGGCCCATGGTGAACAGCCTGCGGGCCGGGTCGGCGGGCAGGTCGGCGGGCTCGAACACCGAGGCGCCGCCGGGACGCAGCGCCCGCCACGCCAGCCACAGCAGGTAGGCCGCGCCGGCCAGCTTCACCGCCAGGTACAGGCCGGGCACCAGGGCGAAGACGGCGGTCAGGCCGGCGGTGGCGGCCGCCAGATAGACCGCGAATCCCGCCGCGACACCGCCGAGCGACACCAGCCCGGCCCGCCTGCCCTGCGCCACGGTCCGCGACACCAGGTACATCATGTTCGGTCCCGGCGTGAGGACCATCGCCAGCGCCGCCGCCGCGACACCGAGCACCGCCGCACTCTCGATCATGTCTCGATCCTGGCCCGGCCCGGTGGTGCCCGTCTCGGTCCAGTCGGACATCGCTGGACCGCGCATTCCCGGCCCGCGCATGTCTGGACCGAGCATCCCGGCCCGCGCATCTCTGGACGCGCGTCTCTGAACGCGCATCTCTGGCCCGCGGAACAAAACGCGCACGTCGGACGCTGGAGGGGGGAGAGTGTGCCGCGGGGCCTGTCGGTGGGGTCGGGGACAATGGGCGGCGAATCACGAGTGCGCGGGCCGACCCTGCCCGGCGTGCCGACGACGAGGAGAGACTGTGACCGACGGTCCGCTGATCGTGCAGAGCGACAAGACCCTGCTGCTCGAGGTCGACCACGAGTCGGCCGATATGGCCCGGCAGGCGATCGCGCCGTTCGCCGAGCTCGAGCGCGCCCCCGAGCACGTGCACACCTACCGCATCACGCCGCTGGCGCTGTGGAACGCGCGCGCGGCCGGGCACGACGCCGAGCAGGTGGTCGACGCGCTGGTCAGCTACTCCCGCTACGCGGTGCCGCAGCCGCTGCTGGTCGACATCGTCGACACGATGGCCCGCTACGGCCGGTTGCAGCTGGTCAAGCATCCCGCGCACGGGTTGACCCTGGTCAGCCTGGATCGCGCGGTGCTGGAAGAGGTGCTGCGGCACAAGAAGATCGCGCCGATGCTCGGCGCCCGCATCGATGACGACACCGTCGCCGTGCACCCCTCCGAACGCGGCCGCATCAAGCAGATGCTGCTCAAGATCGGCTGGCCCGCCGAGGACCTGGCCGGTTATGTCGACGGCGAAGCGCATCCGATCGAACTGGACTACGAGGGCGGGCACTGGACGCTGCGCGACTACCAGGAGATGGCCGCCGACTCGTTCTGGGCGGGCGGCTCGGGCGTGGTGGTGTTGCCGTGCGGCGCGGGCAAGACGATGGTCGGCGCGGCGGCCATGGCCAAGGCCAAGGCGACCACGCTGATCCTGGTCACCAACACCGTCGCGGGCAGGCAGTGGCGGCGCGAGTTGCTGGCGCGTACCTCGCTCACCGAGGACGAGATCGGCGAGTACTCCGGTGAACGCAAGGAGATCCGCCCGGTCACCATCGCCACCTACCAGGTGATCACCCGCCGCACCAAGGGCGAGTACAAGCACCTGGAGCTGTTCGACAGCCGGGACTGGGGCCTGGTCATCTACGACGAGGTGCACCTGCTGCCCGCCCCGGTCTTCCGGATGACCGCCGACCTGCAGTCCCGGCGCAGGCTCGGCCTGACCGCCACCCTGGTGCGGGAGGACGGTCGCGAGGGCGATGTGTTCTCCCTCATCGGGCCCAAGCGGTACGACGCGCCGTGGAAGGACATCGAGGCGCAGGGCTGGATCGCGCCCGCGGAGTGCATCGAGGTGCGGGTGACCCTCACCGACGCCGAGCGCATGGCCTACGCCACCGCCGAGCCGGAGGAGCGGTACAAGCTGTGCTCCACCGCGCGCACCAAGATCCCCGTGGTCGAGTCGATTCTGGCCAAGCATCCGGATGCGCCCACCCTGGTGATCGGCGCCTATCTCGAGCAGCTCGAGGAACTGGGCGCGGCGCTGGACGCCCCGGTGATCCAGGGGTCGACGAAGAACAAGGAGCGCGAGGCGCTCTTCGACGCCTTCCGGCGCGGCGAGATCCCGGTGCTGGTGGTGAGCAAGGTGGCCAACTTCTCCATCGACCTGCCGGAAGCCTCGGTGGCCGTGCAGGTTTCGGGCACCTTCGGTTCCCGGCAGGAAGAGGCGCAGCGCCTGGGCCGGCTGTTGCGGCCCAAGCACGACGGCGGTCAGGCGCACTTCTACTCGGTGGTCGCCCGCGACACGCTCGACGCCGAATACGCCGCGCATCGCCAGCGTTTCCTCGCCGAACAGGGCTACGCCTACCGCATCACCGATGCCGACGATTTGCTCGGCCCCGCCATCGGATAAGCGGAGGCAAATCCTCCGCAACGTGTGCTAGGAAGGGTACGTGCGACGCTTCGAATTCGCGGTGGACCGCGGACATGCACACGCGGTGAACGAAGTGCTCGCCGCCATGCGTCGCAGGCGCGTGCTCGCGATCGCCACCGCGATCGCGGCGGCGCTGATCACCGCCGGTCTGATCCGGCTCGACCACCCGTGGTCCTACCTGCTGGCCGTGGCCTTCGCCCTGTGCGCGGTCACGGCGCTGTGGGTGGCGCTGTGGGCGCCGCACCGGTTCGGCATCGAACGGCTCTACGCCGAGGGGGAACTCGTGCCCGCGGTGGTCTCGCAGACCCGCCCGCGCGCCCTGGTGCTGTTGGCGCTGGTCGACGTCTCCGGGCCGGACGCGGCCGATCCGCGCTACGCCCTGGTCACCCGCAAGGTCCGCGAGCTGCCGGGGCACGCGAAGCGGCGCGGGGAGCGGGTGCCCGCCGTGACCGTGCGCACCGACGGCGCGCCGCGCCGGGTGGGGGAGCGCAGGCAGTCGGTCAGCGCGATGCCGATCGCCTGGGCCACCAGGGACCCCGCGGTGATCGACAGGGCCCGCGCCGCCATCACCGAAGTCGAATGGCGGCTGCTCACCGAAAACCTGGATCTCGCCGAACGGGTGCGCCGCACCGCGGCCAAGCGCCTGCTGCTGGACAACCGGTATCTGCCCGACCTCGGTTCCTGACCACCGCCGGTGCGGCATCATGGGCAGATGGTGCCCATGGCGAACCTCCTGGCCTTCACGGCGGCGGCCACCCTCATCGTGGTGATCCCCGGTCCGGGCGTGCTGTTCGCGATCGGCCGGGCACTGGCCCTCGGCCGCCGTGCCGCGCTGGTGTCGGTGGTCGGGCACGCCGCGGGCGTGCTGGTGTGCCTGCTGGTCGTCGCGGTCGGGCTCGGCACCGTGCTGGCCGCCTCGGCGGTCGCGCTGACGGTGGTGAAGATCGCGGGCGCGCTCTACCTGATCCACCTGGGCGTGCAGGCCATTCGTGAGCGCAAGGCGCTGCACACCGCGCTCGGCGCGCCGGTCGCGGCCTGCGCCGATGCGCGGGTGTTCCGCCAGAGCGTGCTCGTCGGGGTGACCAATCCCAAAGCCATCGTGTTCTTCTCGGCCGTGCTGCCGCAGTTCGCCGATCCCGCGGGTTCGCTGCCGGTTCAGTTCCTGATCCTCGGCGCGGTGTTCCTGACGATCGCACTGGTCTCCGACAGCGCCTGGGCGTTGCTGGCGGCCTCGGCGCGGTCCTGGTTCGCGCGCTCGCCGCGCCGGCTGGAAGCTGTCGGCGGCGCGGGGGGAGCGATGATCGTCGGCCTCGGCGCGTCGGTGGCGTTGACCGGTACCGCGAAGTGAACCCGCTACCGTGCTGGTCGAGCCGGTGCGACCGCACCGGCGCGGGGCACGGTCGGAAGGGGTGGTGGCGGGTGCGCTGGGCGGTTCTCGCGGGTGTCGCGACGCTGGGGCTGGTGCTGACGGGTACGGGCGCGGCCCCGGCCGGGGCCGATCCGTTCGTCGGGGCGCCCGGGCTGGACGACCCCTACTATCCGCTCGACGGCAACGGCGGCTACGACGTGCGCCACTACGACGTGCGCATCGGCTACGACCCGCCCAGCCGGTGGCTCGACGGCACCGCCCGCATCGACGCGGTCGCCGCCCAGCTACTGCGCGCCTTCAACCTCGACTACAGCGGTCCGCCGGTCGACGCGGTGACGGTGAACAACCAGCCCGCGGCCTTCGAGCGACACGGCGAGCACGAACTGACCGTCACGCCACTGCTGCCGCTGCTGCCCGGCCTCCCGTTCACCGTGACCGTGCACTACGCCGGACCGGCCGCCGACACCGCGGGCGCGGGGTGGACGCTCACGCCGAGCGGCGGTGCGTTCGCCGCGGGCCAGCCGCATTCGGCGAGCACCTGGTACCCGCTCAACGACACGCCACGCGACAAGGCCACCTTCGCGTTGCACGCCACCGTCCCCGCCGAGTGGGAGGTGGTGTCGAACGGAGTGCGCACCGAGAACACCGTCCGGGACGGGTCACGCACGGTCGGCTGGGCATCCGCGTACCCGGTGATCGGCTACCTCACCACGATCGCGATCGACCGGTTCTCGTTCCTGGAACAGGCCCGTGCGAACGGCACCCCGATCCTGAGCGCGTTCGCCCCGGCGGCCGAGCGCAACCGGGCGACCGAGCAGCGGCTGCCGGAAATCCTCGATTTCACCGAGGAACTGTTCGGGCCCTACCCGTTCGACGCGGCGGGCGGCATCTACGTCGACGCCGACCTGTCGTTCTCGCTGGAGACCCAGACCCGTCCGGTCTACGCGCCGTGGACCGACCTGGCCACGGTGGTGCACGAGATCGCACACCAGTGGTGGGGCGATTCGGTGTCGGTGCGGTCCTGGTCGGACATCTGTCTCAACGAGTGCTTCGCCAGCTACACCGCCGACTATCTGTGGCCGGAGCGGATGGACGGGGTGGACGTGGACGCCCGCTATCGCGAGACCGTCGCCGAGTTCCACGACAATCCACGATTCTGGGAGATCCCCCTGGAGAATCCCGGCGCGGGGCGGGAATTCACCTCGGTCTACTATCGCGGGCCGCTGTTCCTGCACGCGCTGCGCAGGCAACTCGGGGACGAGGTGTTCTTCCCCGCGCTGCGCGAATTCCTCGCCACCCACGCCTACGGCAACGCGTCCATGCCGGAACTGCGCACCTTCCTGCAGTCGAAGAGCGCCACCGACCTGACCGGTTTCTTCACCGCCTGGCTGAACGACACCGCGCCGCCACCGGCGGAATACCTCTATCCGGGGACGCTGGGCACGCCGGACCGCTGAGCGGACCGGTGCGCCGACCACGGTCGGGCACGGCTAGGACAGGTCCTCGACGCGGGCGCGCGCCCGCCGCGCCCAGCGCTCGACCCGATCGAATTGCCGCTGGGCGGTGCGGAGTTCGTCCTGCGCGGCGCGATCGGCGGTGCGGGCGAACTGTCGCTGCTGTTCGGCGCGTTCGAGTTCGGCGCGCAGTTCCTCGATCCTGGCCTCGTCGTCGGCCAGCGTGCGCGCGGCCTGCTCGGCCTCGGCCTTGGCCGAATCCAGTGCGGTGCGGGCGGATTCCACGGCCTCGAGCGCGTCGTCGAGTTCCTGGCGGGCCTCGTCGAGTTCGCGCCGCGCGGCTTCCTCGGCCTCGCGCGCCTTGCGCTGCGCGTCGCGCGCCTTCCGCTCGGCCCGGGTGCCGCCCTCGCTCCCGGTGTCGCGGCGCGCGGGCTCGGTGTCGCGAGAACCGGTGCGGCGCTCGGTCTTCGGGGACGCGCCCCCGTCCAGCGCCACCAGCTCCGGGCCCGCCGGGCCGAAACCCTCGTAGCTGGCGGCGGTGGCGAGCGTGCCGCTGCGTACCTGCTCGGCGACCTCGGCGTCGGCCAGTGCCGCGGTCAGGGTCTGGGTGACCTCGCGAAGAATGTTCTCGCCCACGGGCTTTCCGTGCTCCTCGGCGATGGCACCGGCGCGGCGGGCCAGCGCGGAGACCACCTGCTGGCGCTGTGCGGTGAGGGCGCGCAGCTGGTCGCCGGACAGTTCTCGCTGCGCCTTGCGCAGTGCGTCACCGAGGGCGAGCAGCGCGTTCACCTCGTCGGGAACCGTCCTGGCCAGCAGATTCACCGTCCAGGCGGTGACGGTGGGCTTGCGCAGCTTGCCGATGGCGACGGCGAGCTGCTTGTCGCCCGCCTTCTTGGCCGCGGCGACCCGCTCGGCGCGGGCGGCGACGAACTCGGACGGGTCGATCCCGTACAAGTCGACGGCGACGTCTTCGAGCGTCATACTTGCCAAGCGTAACGACCCGGCTCCGGGCGACGACACAGTCCAAGAATTGGACATACGTCCACATAGTGGACGTTCTGCGAAAGGCTTTGTCAGTGGATTACTTCGGATACCAATTGCTCGGCCAGCTGCTTCCGCGCGTGCTCGGCCTGTCCCTGCTGGGGATGTACGGACTGAGCATCTGAGGCCGGGCCGGGGTCAGGGTATCCTCACTCCGCGTTCACGACCAGCGTGAACGCTTTCGGTGAGAGAGGTTTCCACGTGAAGTTCCCAGGAACGAGGCTGCTGGCACGGCTCGTGCTCGCCCTCCTGGCGGCGGCCGCCCTCGCGGTGGCGATGAGCGGCTGTTCGGTGATCGATGACGCGACGAAATCCGACGTCGCCAAGACGAAGGTCGGTGACTGCATCAACATCACCGACAACTCACCGACGGCCACCGAAGGCGAGCCCATCGACTGCTCCTCGCCCAAGGCCGTGTACAAGGTGCACCAGACCTTCGACGAGGCCACCCAGTGCGCGTCGAACGAGTACACCAGCTACACCGAGCAGCTGCCCAGCGGCGGCACCACCTTCATGTGCCTGGCCCCGAACTTCGCGCAGGACAACTGCTACAACGACGTCAGCACCTCGCCGTACATGTGGGTGGACTGCTCGTCGACCGAGGCGACCTTCAAGGTGTTGCAGCGCATCGACGGCCAGACCGACGAACTGCTCTGCGAGAGCGGCGACGAATTCCTCGTCGTCTCCGACCCCAAGACCCTGTTCTGCCTCGGCAAGCCGAACGCCTGAGACACTCCAGCGCCTGAGGCGATCCGGCGCACGAGTCACTCCAACAGGGCGACCGACGCGATCCGGTGCAACGTGAAGTGCCGGACCGTGCCGGTCACCGGATCGAGCGCGTCGAGCTGGCCGTTGCCGACCTTCAACGGCTCGACCACCCGCTGGGACGCGACGCCCTGCGCGTCGACGTAGCCGATGTTCACCGGCCGCCGCACCCGCGCCGCCAACTGCAGCAGCGCGAGTGTGGCGGCCGTGCTCGTCCTGGTGCCGTCGGTGCGCACCGACCGGGCCGCGCGGGCACTCGCCGCGCGCTCGCCCGCGCGCAGTTCGGCCACCAGCAGTTCGAGTTGTTCGGTGGTGGGCGGATTCGGCCGGTAGCTCTGCCGCGCGTTCGGCCGGGTCGCGATGCGGGCACCGCGCGGGCGCAGGTCGACGATCCCGCCCGCCGAATCCTCGCCCGCCGGTGCGAAACCCGCGGCGCGCAGTTGTTCGAGCACCTCGCCGAGCGGAGCCTGGGAGATGGCGACCGTCGGCGCGACGGCCCGCAGTGCGAGCACGCCCGCCACCGGTGCGGACAGCACCTGGGCCAGCAGCGCCGGATCGTCGCTGCGCACGAACGACTGCGCCATGCCCGCCCGCAGCTGGCCGTGGCGGCGGGCGACGTCATCGATCAGGTAGGTCAGCGCCTGCGGTACGGGCGTGCGCGAATGGGTGGCGAACAGCGCGTGCAGTTCCGCGGCCGTCAACCCGGCGTCGAGCGCGCGCCGCACCGAACTCTCGCCGATGCGGTAGACGGTTGCCGCGCCCGCGGATTCGACGTCGGCGACCAGTGCGATGCGCTGGGCCAGTTCGGGCACCAGCGGGCCGGGCGCGACCACCGTCAGGTCGGCCTGCACCAGCACGTGGTCCACCGGCTCGGGCAGTGCCGCCGCCATCTCGGCCTCGGCGTCGGCGGCGCTGGTGGCCGCGCCGTGCAGCAGGGCACGGGCGGGGGAGGCGAGCGCGCCACGGCCGAGCAAGCCGAGCGCTGCCGCCTCGGCGAGGGTGTGCTCGACCGCCTCGCGCCGGAACTGCCTGCGCCGCCGCGGCTGCCGCCAGGCCAGCACCCGGCCCAGATCCGCAGGATCGAGCGCGGTGCCCGTCGGTTGCTCGGCCAGCAGCCCGAGAATCGCCCTGCGGTCGCGCGGCGCGTGCGGCACCCGTAACTCCACCGACAGGGCCGCCAGCGGCTTGTCGTTGGTGTCGCGCATGCCGATCATCCACGGCATCCGGTCCAGATCCAGCCAGACCATCGCCAGCACCGTCCAGCGCCGGGCGGGCGGGCTCTCCAGCCAGCCGTCCGACGCCGGGGTCGGCGCCCAGAAGTCGTCCACGGAATCGATGTCCGGGGGCGGCTCGGGGATGCCCTTCTCGATCAGTTTCGCCGCGGCCAGCACCTCGACCAGCAATCCGGCGCGGGTCTCGTCGATGCCGGTCTGCTTGGCGATGCGGCGCAGTTCCCGCACCCCGAGACCGCCCGCCCGGAGTGCGGGCGCGGGCGACTCGCTCAGCGCGGCCAGGATGTCGGCGCAGTGCCGCAGCAGCTCGCCGACCTCGCCGGCGGCCACCGCGTTGACCTCGGCGGGGGTGTGCTTGGTCGACGGCGGCTTCGGCGGGGTGAGCACGCTCGGCGCGGTGACCGGTTCCCGGCGCAGGACCTGCCCGACCGTGACGGGCAGCTCGACGGTCTCGTCGTCCACCCGGCGCAGCAGCCCGCGCGCCAGCAGCCGCGGCACCGGGCGGTCCGTGGGCGCGTCGGGCGCGGCATCGCGGGTGCGCCCGCGCGGACCGGTGGTGGCCAGCTTGTCCAGCAGCGCGCGCTCGGGCGGGGTGATCTCGGCCAGCGCGGCGTGCACCTCGGGCTCGGTGAGCGCGTCGGAGAGTTCGGTGGCGCTGCCCATCGGCCACGGCAGCGCCTCGGCCGCGGCGGGCACCAGGTGCAGGGCCTCGCCGTCGGTCCACACCAGGGCGCGGTCGGTGAGGCGTTCGAGCGCGGCATCCACCGCCGCCTTGGTCGCCCGTCCTTTCAGGTGCGCGTGCAGCGCCTTACGGGTGAGCGGGGTGCCGTCGCCGGGGGCTTGCCGGGTGCCGTGCACGGCCAGGCTCTCGATGATCGCGAAGTCGAGGGTGTCCAGCTCCTCGGTCGCCCGCAACACCGAGGCGCGCTGTTCGGCCCTGGCCGCCAGCACCGTCATCGAGGAGGGCAACGGCACCGCCAGATCCGGCCGCAGCTGCAGCAGCGCCACCAGTCGGGCATCGCTCCGGGATCCCAGCCATCCCGCCAGTGAATCGGTCGCGCTCATCCTGACCAGCCTACGACCCGCTCGGTCGCGCTCCGGCGGCGCGGCGGATTCTGCCCATGTCAGAATGACCTTGTGGTGAACAAATCGAAGAAGCCCTATGTGGACAACGGTTGGCCGAAGGTGGCGGACGGAGACCATGCGGTCACCGAGCTTGCCGCCAGCAGGGCAGGCAATCTCTCACCCTTCGGGGAGGACACCGAATTCCCGGTGCCCGCCGAGCAGTTGCCGTACCGGCACCCCTACACGGTGATCAACCGCTGATCCGGGGCGCGTGTCGCGGATACGAATCAGGCCCCCGCCTCGAAAGGCGGGGGCCTGATTCGTGTTCGGGGGAGGATTACGAGGGCAGCAGGCCCTTGTTCGCCTCGAAGAAGTTGACCACGTGCGGGTCGAGCTGCACGTTGTTGGCCTTGGCGGCGTTGAAGAAGTCCAGCGCGGGCTGCGGGATCTGCACGCCCTGCTGCTGCACGGTGGCGATGGCGCGGTCGACGGCCTGGAACAGTTCCTGGTTGGCGTCGGGCGCGGCCTGCGGTGCGGGCTGCGCGGGGTTCCAGCGCGGGGTCTCGGGGGCGCTGGGCACCTCACGCGGGGTGGCGCTGCTCTTCAGGCCGAGCGCGGCCGAGCAGGACGGCCAGGCGCCCCAGCCCTGCGAGGCGAGCACCTTCTCGGCGACCGCGATCTGCTCTTCGCGGGTGGCCTGGTTGGCGGTGGGTGCGTACTGCTGGCCGCCGTGGGCGGTCCAGGTGCTCGGCGAGAACTGCAGGCCGCCGTGGTAACCGTTGCCGGTGTTGATGGCCCAGTTGCCGCCTGCTTCACACTGCGCGAGGCGATCCCAGTCGGAGTCGGGAGCCGCGCTGGCGTTTCCGGCGAGGGCGGCACTGGCGGTGCCGAAGATCGCGCCGGTGACGGCGACCTTCGCAACGGTGCGCCCGGTGGAGGTCGGCTTGCGATGGCGTCCACTCATATCGGGTGTCTTCCTCTCGTACGCACCTGCGAGGATTCGCTCGGGTTCGGACTGAGAGGTCGTCCGTCCCGCCCTCGCCCCTGGCTCCGTCGGGGTCCGGTACCCGCGGGGCGAGGTTCGGTGCGGCGGGCCGGTGGTGCCGGGTGTCCCCGGCTGGGATAGACCGTACGACGATCGCCGCGAAAAATCACTATTTGGTAACCGGCGTGTACGGACCGGTCTCAGGGCGTTATCGGACACTCGCGGAGGGCGTCTGCGCAGCTAGAAGTGGGGTCTGGCGGGCCTTGCGCCGCCGTGCCCGCGCCGTTACCTCGCCGTTATGTGAGGAGGATCACAATACGATCGGTAACGATCACCGCGCGGGTATCCCGGAGGGCGGCCTTCAGCGGGCGCGGCGGCCCGACCACAGCGCGAACACGATCGCGCAGAGGAAACCCAGCGGGGTCAGCATGGCCGTCAGATACAGCCACAGGCCCGGCTCGCCGTCGGTGAGGATCGGGGTCAGGAAGATCGCGATGATCGCCACCAGGCCGACGGTGAACAGGGTGAGCGCCAGCTTGAGCAACCAGGTGGCCGACTGTCGAGAGTTCGTCACCGCAGCACCGTAAAACTGATGTGCTCGGCGTATCGCCACCGGGGTAGACTCGACACCGATCGCGTCCTGCACCGCTTGTGGGGCGCGTTCTTTTGCAAACTGGCCGAAGTTGTCCCGCGCGGCTCTCGCGCGGTGGCTTCGAGCAGACGGATGTGCTCGGACCAGATGGGTTCGAGTGTCGAACGATGAACGGGTGAGCGCAGTGCCGACCGGCAGGGTTAAGTGGTACGACGTCGAAAAGGGCTTCGGCTTCCTTTCCCAGGACGAGGGTGAGGACGTCTACGTCCGCTCCTCGGCGCTCCCCGAAGGGGTCGAAGGGCTCAAGCCGGGGCAGCGCGTCGAGTTCGGAATGGCCGCGGGCCGTCGCGGCCCGCAGGCGCTGAGCCTCAAGCTCATCGAGGCGCCGCCGTCGCTGCGGCAGGGCCAGGACCGGGGCCGCAAGGAGCCCTCCGGCCCGCGCCGCACGCCCGACGAGCTACACGGCATGGTCGAGGACATGATCACCCTGCTCGAGACGAAGGTGCAGCCGGACCTGCGCAAGGGTCGCTACCCCGACCGCAAGACGGCGCGCACCATTTCCGAGGTCGTGCGCGCCGTCGCGCGGGAGCTGGATCACTGATCGCCGGCCTCGCCCGCGCGCGGCTGGGTGCTGATGCTCCAGGACGCGTGCGGGACGGTGGTCTCGCGGCCGAACTCGTCGATCGCGGGCACCGGTAGCTGGATCTCCACACCCACCAGACGCAGTTCCGGCGCGGGCTGGGAATCGATGGTCAGCGCGGGCGTGCCCTTCGGGTGGTCCTTGTGGCTGATCACCTCGGTGACGGTGGTGTCGTCGGGCAGCGCGTAGACCAGGTAGGCCAGCCACGGCGCGTCGGCGATATCGCGCGGCAGCGACAGCTGCAACGGGTAGCCGGGCGGCACCTCCAGCTCGACCGGCTCGCCCTGCCTGCAGTTCGACATCTCCAGCCGCTCCTCGTCGAGCAGGCGCAGGTCGCAGAACTGGTAGGGCGGCACGGTCACCGCCCGGCCGTGCGCGTAGGCGGTGATCTCGGGATCGTGGTCGGGCGCGTCGCGTACCGCCAGCGCCACCGTGCCCGCCACCACCGCGACGAGCAGCAACAGGCCCGCGCCCACCAGCGCGGCGATCAGGCGTCCCCGGCCGCGGCTCACGAGCGCGTCCCCGGTTCGGTCGGTCGGCTGGAGCTGCTCGGCTCACTCACGGATCGGATCTCCCGTCGCTGGTCGGCTGGTCGTGGTCTGCCCGCGCGCGGTGTGCGCCGCCGGGACTTCTTGTTCGGCGTGCTGGGGTCGATTGCCGCCGAGGCCGGGCAGCAGGCTGTGGCCGCGGTAGCTGAGGAATGTCTGGATCAGCCCCAGCACGAGTATTCCCGACACCACCGCGAAGCCCTTCCAGTAGTCGGTCGGCAGCAGCACCCCCGCCGCGCCGCCGATCACCCAGCTCAGCTGTAGCACCGTCTCCGACCGGCCGAACCCGGAGGCGATCGACTCCGGCGGCAGGTCGTCCTGGATGGAGGCGTCCAGCGAGACCTTCGCCAGCGCGCTCGCCGCGGCCGCCACCAGCGCCGCCACCGCCGCGCCGAGCAGGTTGTCGGTGAACACCGCGAACAGCGCGACGGCCGCGCAGGCCGACGTGCAGCCGATGACGATCACCGATGGCCTGCCCAGCGGGATGCGGGCGCCGGTGGCGTTGCCGGTGAAATTGCCGATCGCCGCGGCCGCGCCAACCACGCCGAGCATGGTGGCCTGCTGCAACGGACGGTGCTCGGTGGCCTTGGCGACGAAGGCCACGTAGAAGGTGAGGAAGCCGGTGAGCACGCGGATCGTGCCGTTGCCCCACAACCCGGACACCACCGCCCGGCCCAGCGGCTGGCGGCGCTTGCGCGGCGGCACCGCCGATTCCGCACCGGGCGCCAGCACCTCGGTGCGGGTGTCGTCGCCGCGATAGGTCAGGGTCGCGGGCACCTCGCCCTCGGTCACCTCCACCCAGCGTGGAATGCGCAGGCTCAGATAGGCGCCGCCCGCGGCGATCAACCCGGCCAGTACCAGCGCGCCGGTCGACCCGGCCAGCGCCGCCACCAGGGCCGCCACCGAGCCCGCCCCCATGGTGCCGCCGACCAGGCCGAAGACCGTCAACCGGGAGTTGGTGCGGACCAGATCGATCTCCGGTGGCAGTACCCGGGGTGTGACCGCGCTCTTGAGGACGGAGAACGACTTGCTGCCGATCATCATGCACAGCGCCAGCGGATACAGCGCCCAGGTGTCGAACTCCAGGATCAACACCACGGCCAGCACCGCGCGCACAGCGAAGGAGGTGGCCAGTGCCAGCCTGCGGCCCCGCTGCAACCGGTCGAGCAACGGGCCGATGAGCGGTGCGATGACGGCGAACGGCGCGATGGTGATGAGCAGATACAGCGCGACCTTCGATTTCGATTCCGCGGTCGCGCTGGCGAAGAACAGGGTGTTGGCCAGCGCGACGGCGATGGCGGCGTCGAGGGCGAAGTTCGCCATCGTCGCGTAGGTCAGCGCGGTGAGCCCGGACTTGTCGGCACCGTCGGCCTTGGCGGCGCGCTGGAAGGTGGCGATGCCTTTCTCGGTGAGCTGACGCGAGCGCATCGCGGCGACCCTGGTGACGGTCAGCTTGCGCGGCATGCGCGGCGCGCCGGGGCCGGTCTCGGCCTGCTCGTCCACGGCATCGGTGGCTGGCGGAAGCTGCGGGGAGGTCCGCCGCACCGGCTTGTCGACCCGGCTCGTCGATCCCCGAGTCCCCGGGTCGTGTTCCGGTGGTCCACCCCGTTTCCCGAGCGGGCGCAAGGGGGGCGGCGCGGTGTAGCGGTCGGGGTCCAGCGGCGGCAACGGCCTGCGGCGCCGCGTGGGCGCGTTGGGCGGGGGATACCGGTCGTAGCCGGGATGCCGTTCGATCGGCGGCGTCTCCTCGTCATCCCACGGACCACGCTCGGGACCGTAGGGATCGCGCGGAGTAGTCACCCCTCAATTCTGGCGTACAACGCGGTCGGCGGTTCACCCGCGCTCGTCGTGGCGCGCGAAGGTGAGCGAACCCACCCTCACTCGGGAACGAAGCGGACCTCGAACATCGTCGGCCAGTACTTGCCGGTCAGCAGGAACCGGTCGGTGCCGGGTAGCGCGGCGATGCCGTTGGGCACGTCGGCGTCGGCGCGTTCGGCGCGGGTGAGCAGGCCGCCGGTGTCGGCCACCCCGGTGACCTCGCCGGTGTCGGGATCGATGCGCAGGATGCGGTTGCTCGGATAGTCGTTGGCGTAGACCGAACCGTCGGGGGCGCAGTCCAGTTCGTTGAGCCGGGCGCCGCGCCGGTCGCGCAGCGTGCGGGTGCCGGTGACGGCGAAGGTCTCCGGGTCGCGGAAGGTGAGCGTGTCGCTGCCGTCGCTCATCACCAGGCGCTCGCCGCGCGTGCACAGTCCCCAGCCCTCGCCCTCGTAACGGACCTCGCGCAGCACCCGCAGCGTGGCCGGATCGCGGGCGAAGGCCACCCCGTCGCGCCAGGTGAGCTGCCACAGCGTCGCGCCGGCCTTGGTGATCCCCTCGCCGAAGTACTCGCCGGGCACGTCCGCCCGCGCCAGTTCCGCACCGGTGGCCAGGTCGGTGGCGCGCACGAACGAGCGGCCGGTGAGCCCGGTGCCCTCGTAGAGCACGCCGCCGGCGACCTCGAGGCCCTGGGTGAAGGCGGTCCGATCGTGCGGCCGGGTGGCGACCACCTCGATCCGCAGCCGGGGTGCGGGGTCGGCGGGCCGGCCACATCCGGCCGCGACGAGCGCGCCGACCAGCACCGCGACGGCCGACGAACGCCGATTGCGTTCCATACGGCAAAATGTAGGCCGTGAGCGCAGTTTCTGTTTCCGAGCCCGACGTGCGGCCCGTCCTGGCCGATGCCGTTGACCTGGCTCGCCGTGCGCTCGTGGAGCTGGAACCGGACGCGGTCGGCGCCTACCTCGGCGTCACGGCCGAGGACGAGACGGCCGCGACCCACCGTTTCGAAGCCACCCTGCCCGGCTATCGCGGCTGGCAGTGGGCGGTGGTCGTGGCCGCGCCGCCCGGCGCCGCGCATGCCACGGTGAGCGAGTCGGCGCTGCTGCCCGGCCCCGAGGCATTGGTCGCACCCGAATTCGTGCCGTGGGAGCAGCGCATCCGCCCGGGCGACCTCGCCCCCGGCGACCTGCTGGCCCCGCCCGCCGACGACCCGCGCCTGGTGCCCGGCTACGTCGCCAACGGCGATCCGGAGATCGACGAGCTCGCCCGCGAGGTCGGCCTGGGCCGCACCAAGGTGATGAGCCTCGAGGGCCGCCTCGAAGCCGCCGAGCGCTGGTACGCCGAGCACGGCCCCGACACCGAGATGGCCAAGGCGGCGCCCGCCACCTGCGGCACCTGCGGCTTCTACCTGCCGCTGGCCGGTTCGCTGCGTGCCGCCTTCGGCGTGTGCGGCAACGCGATGGGTGCCGACGGGCACGTGGTCCACGTCGAATACGGTTGCGGCGCGCATTCCGACGTCGAACTGCCCACCGGCGACGGGTCGCCCCGATACGAGGCGTACGACGACGCGGCCGTCGACGTCATCCCGGTCGAGGAACTGCGCGGGGACGCGGGGGAGTCCGGTGGCGCGCAGGCCGCGTCCGGGGACACGACGGCCGCAGGCACCCCCGCCCGCGTCGGCGGGGTGGCTGCCACGGCCGCCGGCGAATCGGAAGCGCCTGGCTCCGAAGGCGGTTCGGGTGACGTCGCCGCCGACCCCGCTCCGAGCGAGGAGGCCGCCGCGCCCGCCGATCCGGTGGACGAGGATTCGGCGCCGCGCATCGCGCTCGGGGGCGAGGCGCCGGGCGCGGTGCGGCCGGAGGCGTCGTCATCGGCGCAGAGCTGAGCGGCTCGGCGGATCCGTTCGGGACGGCGGGGCTGCGCGCGGGCGTGCTCGCGGCGTGGCGGGATTCCCCGACCCGGTTGCGGGAGGACGCCGCCACCGAAGCGGATCTGGTGCGCGCGGGCTACCGCGACCGGCTGCTCACCGAGCTGGCGCAGAACGCCGCCGACGCCGCCGCTCGGGCCGGCGTGCCAGGCACCGTGTGGGTCCGGATCGACGGCGCCGAGCTGCACATCGCCAACACCGGTGCTCCGCTGGATCTTTCGGGCGTGCACGCGCTCACCGCTCTGCGTGCCTCCGGCAAGACCGGCACCGCGGTCGGCCGCTTCGGCGTCGGTTTCACCGCCGTCCGTTCGGTGAGCGACGAGATCGAAGTGCGCTCCCGGCACGGCGGTCTGCACTTCTCCCTCGACCGTACCCGGGCCGCCCTCCGCGAGTCCGGCATCACCGCGACGATCACCGCGCCCCCGGTGCTGCGCCTGGCCTGGCCCGCCGCCACGCCACCCGCCCCGGACGCCGACACCGAGGTCGTGCTCCGGCTCCGCCCCGGCGTGGATGCCGCCGCCCTGCTGTCCGCCATGCGCGCCGAAGCCGTCGACCTCCTGCTGGAACTCCCCGATCTGCGCGAAATACACATCGGCGCAGACAGATTCACCGTCCGGTCGGCTCCCGTGGCATTGCCCGGTGATCGCGACGGCGCGGGCGGGATCGAGGACGTTCGGATCGCGGGCCCGGAGGGGGAGAGCCGGTGGTGGCAGTTCCGAACCCGTCGAGCGCGCTGGCTCCTTCCGGTTCGTGACGGCCGTCCGGTCCCCGCGACCCCGGACGTGCTGCGCGCCCCGACCCGCTCGGACGAGGAACTCTCGCTGCCCGCCCTGCTGATCGCCGACATCCCCATGCAGCCGGACCGCCGTCGCCTGCTGCCCGGCGCCCGCGTGCGCGAACTCGCCGAGGGCTACGCCGATTTCGCCCGCGCCCTCCCCGAACTCGACCGCCTCGTCCTGGTGCCTGCCCCCGGCTTCGCCCGCAGCGAAGCCGACAGCCTGATCCGGGAGGCGCTGCTGCACGAATTGCGCACGCGCGCCTGGCTGCCCGTCCTCGGCGCGCCCGAGACAGCGCGATCGCGCCGCGCCGAGGAAGTCCTTCCGTCCGGCGGATTCGCCCCCGACCTCGCCGACCGGGGGATCACCGGACCCGAGCCGGGCCCCGACGGTTCGCCGCGCTCCGGCCCGCACGGCGTCGCCGTCCCCACCCGCGCGAGCGTCCTGCCCGGCCTCACCGCCGATCTCGCGTCGGTGCTCGGTGAGCTGACCGGTCCGCTCGTCCCGCCGGAGCTGTCCACCCCCCGCTACCTCGAACAGCTGGCGGTGCTGGACGTCCACCGCCTCGGCTTGGCCAGGTTGGCGGAGTTGTCGGCGGGCCTGGAGCGTTCGCCGTCGTGGTGGCGGGAGTTCTACGCGGCGCTGGAGCCCTTCGTGGTGGATCCGCTCGCGGCCGAGGAACTCGGGGCGCTGGCGGTGCCGCTGGCCGACGGCAGGCTGGTCACCGGCCCGCGCACGGTCCTGCTGGACGACCAGCTCGCGGAGGTCGTGCCACTGCACTGGGCGCGGCTGGTGCATCCGGAGGCGGCGCATCCGCTGCTGTCGCGGCTGGGCGCGCGGTCGGCGACGGCCGCGGACCTGCTCACCGACCCGGCCCTGCGCGCCGAGCTCGAGGACCGCCCCGACGACGAGGACACCGTCGACGCCGTGCTGCGGCTGGCGCCGCACGTCGCGCCGGAGGCCAGGCACGGCTGGCTCGGCATGCTGGAACTGCCCGACGACAGCGGCGGCACACTGCCCGCCGACGAGTTGCTGCTGCCGGACGCCCCGCTGCGGGACCTGCTCGTCGCCGACGCGCCGTTCGGGACGGTCGCCCCGGCGATGGTCGAGGCCTACGGCGCCGAGGCGTTGCGCGCGGTGGGGGTCGGCTGGGACTTCACCCTCGTCGCCGAGACCGACCCGACCGGCCCGGACCACCACCTCGACGACGAGGAGACCTGGTGGGCCTCGCTCGACGAGGATCCGCCGACCCTCGTCGCGGTTCGCGACCTGGACCTGATCGACGACCGCGCCTGGCCGCGCGCCCTGCGGCTGTTGGCCGCCGACCCGCGCACCCGGCCCCTGCTGGCCGATCCCCGCGGCTACACGCCCTGGTGGCTGCGCAGGCACGCCCACCTCGACGGCATTCCGCTGGGCCACCATCGGCATCCGGCCGATCCCGAATTCACCGGTCTGCTGCCCGACTTCCCGGCCGCGGGCTTCGATCCGGCCGAACTCGCCGCCCTGCGCCCGGTCCTGGCCGATCCGGAAGCGCTGGACCTCGATCTCGCCGAGGCGCTGCTCGCCGCCCTCGCCGACCCGGATCGCAGCCCCGAGCCGGGCGTCGTCGCGGCCGCCCACCGCAGGCTGGCCGCCGCCGTGCAGGCCGGCCGGCTCGAGGTGAGCGACCTGGAACCGCCCGAGCGGGTGCGGGCCCTGTCCGGCGCGGCCGTCGATCCCGCCGACGCGATGGTGCTCGACGCGCCCTGGTTCGGCCTGGCGGTGGCGCCGAACCGGCTCGTCGCCGGAGCCGCGGACACCGCCGACTCGCTGGCCGCGCTGTTGGACCTCCCGCTGGTCTCCGAGGCGGTGACGGCCGAGGTGCTCGGCGAGGGCAGGCGCACCACCTGGGCGGCCGAACCGCTCGCCGTGGTGCTGCGCGAAACCCTGACCGCCCCCGCGGACGGCGATCTCGTCCTGCACGAGGAGTTGCGGGTCCGGCTGGACGGCGCGGTGCGCGGCACGGTCGAGGTGCCGTGGTGGCGGACGGGCACGACCACGCACGTGCGGGCGCCCGAACCCCTGGGCTGAGCGCGCGGTCGGGTCAGGCGGCGTACCCCGCGACCATTTCGGCCAGGAGGTCGAGCTGGTCGCGCACGGCGGCGCTGTCGTTGTCGACCAGCCAGCGCAGCACCAGGCCGTCGATCACGTTGAGGGTGAACCGGCTCAACGTCTGCACGGGTACCGACCACTGCGTGCCGGTCGCGTCGCGCGCGTGATCGAGGATGTCGGCGACGGTGGAATCGTTGAAGGTGTACTGCTCCCGGGCGATGGCCAATTTCGCCGGGGTCTGCTCACCTTCGCGCAGGGCGTAGGTGGTGGTTTCGTAGGTGAGCAGTTGGCGTTCCGGGGTGGCTTCGATGTTCAACCACATCAGTTCCAGTCCGGCACGGACCAATTTCTGAAGCGCATCTTTTCCGCTTCCGACGTCCTGCCACACCGTTTCGTCGGCGTCCACGGAATCGCGCAATTCCATGGACAGCGCTTTGACCAGCTCGGTCATCAGCGCGTCCTTGTTCTCGAAGCAGTAGTGCACAACTCCGAGCGAAACGCCGGCCGCCTGCGCGACATCGCGCGTGGTCACGCCCGCGACGCCCTTTTTCTCGGCGAGGCCGATGGCCGCCTCGATAAGGTGGGCCCGTCGTTCTTCGACGCTCAATCGGGGGGACACCCCAGCGAGTTAAGCGCTCGTGACGCGCACAGTCAATTCTCCCCGCTGGATTCCGGCACTGGACGAGCGTCCAGTTGTGTGGTTCGCTGCCTGAATGACCGGATGGCTGGAGGGAGGCCGGATGACCAGGACGATCGAGGGCGAACAGCGCGCGGGACTGGACCGCCGAACCCTGCTGGCGCGCAGCGCGGTCGGCACGGTCGCGCTTGCCACGGTCGGCACGGTCGGCCAGGGCGTCGCCGCCGCGCCCGCGCTCGCCGCACCCGATTCCGGATACCGGGTCGGGCTCGGCATCTCCGACATCACCGGTCCCGCCGCCGAGTGCGGCATGATGGGCTACTCACAGTTCGGCCAGGACACCGCGGGCATCCACCTGCGGCCGCGAGCCCGCGCGTTCATCTTCGAGGCGGGTGCGGCCAGGGTGGTGTTCGCGGTCGCGGAGAACGGGATGATCTTCCAGTCGGTGCACCGCGGCGTGCTGCTGGAACTGGCCCGTCGCTTCGGCGACCGCTACACCGAGCAGAACGTGCTGCTCACCTCCACCCACTCGCACGCCACCTGCGGCGGCGCCAGCCACGACTACGCCTACAACCTGTCGGTGCTCGGCTTCCAGCAGCAGGTCTACGACGCCGAGGTGCAGGGGATCGTCGAGGCGATCGTCGCCGCGCACGAGGATCTCTCCCCGGCCACCCTCGCGCTCGGCCGGGCCGAACTGCACGACGCGAGCGTCAACCGCTCCCGGGTGGCGTTCGAACGCAATCCGGCCGAGGACCGGGCGCACTTCCCCGGCGCCATCGATCCGGCGGTCACCGCACTGTCGATCCGCAAGGGCGGCAGGGAGGTCGGGGCGATCACCTGGTTCGCCACCCACAACACCTCGATGACCAATCAGAACCGGCTGATCAGCTCCGACAACAAGGGCTATGCCGCCTTCGCGCACGAGCACATCGAGCACGGCGTGCGATACCTCGACGGCGCACCGGAATTCATCGCCGCCTTCGCCCAGACCAACGCGGGCGACATGTCACCGAACCTGAACCTGCGCCCCGGTTCCGGGCCCACCGACGACGAGTTCGCCAACACCCGGATCATCGGCGAACGCCAGCACGCGGCCTCGAAAGCCGCACTGGCCCAGGCCGCTCCGGTGCGCGGGCCGGTCCAGTCGCTGCTGTGCTACATCGACCTGGCCGACATCGCCGTCGACGGCCGTTTCACCCCGGACGGGCAGCCGCGGCGCACCGCGCCCGCCGCCGCGGGCGTCTCGCTGATCGCGGGCAGTGTGGAGGACGGTCCCGGGCTGCCCGGCGCGCCCATCCCCGAGGGCGTGCGCAATCCGTTGATCGACGCGCTCGGCGACCCCCGTCGCCCCGCACCGTCCTGGCTGGCGGATGCCCAGGCCCCCAAGGTCATCGCCGCCCCGCTCGGCCTGCTGCCGCCGGTGCCGTGGGTGCCGAACGTGGTGCCGATCCAGCTGGTGCGCATCGGCGAGCTGTACCTGGCGGCCGCGGGCGGTGAGTTCACCATCGTGGCGGGGTTACGGGTGCGCCGCGCGGTCGCCGCCGCGCTCGGTGTCGACCTCGAGCAGGTGCTGCTCCAGGGCTACGCCAATGCCTACCACCAGTACGTCACCACGCCCGAGGAGTACGACGCCCAGCAGTACGAGGGCGGCTCGACGCTGTTCGGCCGCTACACACTGCCCGCCTATCAGCAGGAATTCACCCGGCTGGCAACGGCTTTGGCCACCGGCGGCACGGTCGCGCGCGGCCCGGCCCCGCGCGACGTGTCCCACCTGCAACCGAATCTGGTGCCCGCACCCGGACCGGACACCGCCCTACCCGACCGGACCTTCGGCGACGTGCTCGTCCAGCCCGCGCCCGGCTACGCGCGGG
Organism: Nocardia sp. FDAARGOS_372; assembly: GCF_002554515.1. Lineage (NCBI taxonomy): Bacteria > Bacillati > Actinomycetota > Actinomycetes > Mycobacteriales > Nocardiaceae > Nocardia > Nocardia sp. FDAARGOS_372. The sequence goes on from NZ_PDDW01000001.1 coordinate 5,368,050, forward strand.
GCGAGCAGGTGGTGGCCGAGTTCGTCTCGGCCCACCCGAAACACGACACCCGCCGCAACGGCACCTTCCTCGAGGTGCAGCGCCGGACGGCGGACGGCTGGGTGCGCGTGGCCAACGAGGGGGAGTGGGCGGTCCGCTTCCACTGGCGCAAGACCGGCACGGCCACCTCGATCGCCCGGTTCACCTGGGACATTCCCGCCGACGCCGCACCGGGCCGATACCGGTTCGTGCACTTCGCCGGTCGGCTCGCCCCCGACGGCAGCCGGCATCCGGTCACCGGGGTCACCGACGAATTCGACATCGCGTGAGCGCTCAGAGCCCGGTCTGGGCGCCCTTGTCCCCGCGCCGGGCGGCGCGGCGTTGAATCAGGAAGATCACCAGGCCGATCAGGCCGACGACCAGGCCCATGACGCACACCGGGCGAGCGGCCTCCCACCGCGGGCCGCCGACCCAGACCACGACCAGCGCGACCAGCCACAGCAGGCTGCCGACGGCGAGCACGGGCCGCGGGTCGGTCAGCCGCGGCGGGATCTGCGGCACGTTCGGGGTCACCACCCCAGCGTAGCGGGACAGATCGTGCGCAGCGGCGCCGGCGGTTCCCGTATCGTTTGGCGGGTGACGACGCCATCGGATGTGAGAGCCCTGGCCGGCGAGCTGTCGCTGGCGGTGGTCCGGCTCACGCGGCATCTGCGCGGTCGCCGCACCGATTCGCCGGTGTCGCTGACGCAGCTCTCCGCGCTGGCCACGCTCGCCCGCGAGGGCGCGATGACACCGGGCGCGCTGGCGGCCAAGGAACGGGTGCAGCCGCCGTCGATGACGCGGGTGATCGCCTCGCTGTCGGATCTGAAGCTGGTGGAGCGCAAGCCGCATCCCACCGACGGCCGCCAGATCATCGTCTCGCTCTCGGAGTCGGGCCGCGCCCTGATCGCCGACGAGGCCAGTGCCCGCGAGGCATGGATGACCGAGCAGCTGTCCGGCCTCACCGGCGAACAGCTCGACGTGCTCGAGCAGGCGGTGGCGATCATGAAGCAGATCGTCGCCGAGTCGGAGTAGCGGCCGAGTCAGCGCGCGCCGAAAGGCTGGTCGCTGTCGACGATCTCGCGGCCGAGCGGGAACAGCGACAGCGGGATGAATTTCAGATTGGCCCAGCCGAACGGGATTCCGATGATCGAGACGAACAGCGGGATGCTGGTGAGCAGGTGCCCGATCGCCAGCCACCACCCGGCCACCAGGAACCAGATGATGTTGCCGATCAGCGAACCCGCTCCCGCGCCGGGCTTCTCGACGGTGGTGCGGCCGAACGGCCACAGCACGTAGGCGGCGATGCGGAACGAGGCGATCCCGAACGGGATGGTGATGATCAACACGCAGCAGATGATCCCGGCCACGATGTAGCCGAGCGCCATCCAGAATCCCGCGAAGATCAGCCACAGGATGTTGAGCACCAGCTGAATCGGCTTCACGCTCTCCAGGATGCCAGCTCGGCGCGGTGCCCGCAGGCGGTCGCGGACACCCGGCGGCCACCGGGCAGGATGGAGACGTGGCCGAAGTGATCGACGTGGACGACCCCGCCGACCCGCGGGTGGACGACTTCCGCGACCTGTCCGACGCGGACCGTCGCCCGGACCTGCCCGGCGGCAAGGGACTGGTGATCGCCGAGGGCGTGGTCGTGGTGCAGCGGATGCTGGACTCGCGGTTCACCCCGAGTGCGCTGCTGGGCGTGGCGCGGCGCTACGACCAACTCGCCGCCGACCTGGCCGCGGTGGAGGTGCCCTACTACCGCACCAGCGCGGAGGTGATGGCCGAGATCGTCGGCTTCCACCTCAACCGCGGTGTGCTCGCCGTGGCCCGCCGACCGCCCGCGCTGAGCATGGCCGAGGTGGTGGCCCGGGCCCGCACGGTGGCCGTGCTCGAGGGCGTGAACGATCACGAGAATCTCGGCTCGATGTTCCGCAACGCCGCCGGGCTCGGCGTCGACGCCGTCCTGTTCGGCGACCGCTGCTCGGACCCGCTCTACCGGCGCTCGGTCCGGGTGTCCATGGGGCATGTGCTGCGGGTGCCCTTCGCCCGGGTGCCCGCCTGGCCGGACGGGCTGGCCACGCTGCGCGAGCACGGTTTCCAGCTGATCGCGATGACACCCGATCCGACCGCGCGCACTCTGGCGAGCGCGATGACCGGCGAGCGGGTGGCCCTGCTGCTCGGCGCCGAGGGCCCCGGCCTCACGGCCGAGGCGATGCGCGCCTGTGACGTGCGCGCCCGCATCCCGATGACGCCGGGCACCGACTCGCTGAACGTCGCCACCGCCGCGGCGATGGCCTTCTACGAACGGGTGCGGACCGCATGAGGGGCGTGACCATGACCGAGAATCCGCCGGTGCAGGACCCCACCCCGTGGGCGGCGGGCATCACCGTGACGGTGCTCGTCGCCGCGCTGGCCACCGTCGCGGTGTACGCGTTCGGCGCCGCGCTGGCGCAGGTGCATCCGGCGCTGGCGGTGCTGATCAACCTGATCGCCGTCGGCGGCGCGGCGCCGACGGCGTGGCGCTGGCGGCACACCCCGGTCACCCGCTGGGTGCTGCTCGGCTGCGCGGTGGGCGTCGGACTCGGCTGGCTCGGATTGATCATCGCCGGTCTCGCCGCGCTGTGATGCGGGGATCAGCCCACGTGGTCACCGCGCAGCCAGCCGAGCAGCCCGCGCCGCTGTGGGCGGGGCGGTGAGTGCGGGGCGGGGTCGTCGGGTGCGTCGTCGGTGAGCGTCTGCCCCTTGGGCACCAGGGTGAACCCGCAGACCGCGACGTCGCCGGGCACGAGCGCGCCCTCGGCCGCGGGCGCGCGGTAGTGGAAGCCCAGCCACTCGTTGTTGGCGGCGTCGGCGAAATCCGGCGGATCGAACGGCAGGCACTGCGGGTCGGGCAGCTCGCCCGCGCGCCACTGCACCGGGTGCTCACCCGCCCAGAACGGCCGCTCCCACACCAGCGGCAGACCCTCGTCCTCGAGGATGTTCACCCGCGAGGAGGAGAACGCGCGACGGAATTCGCCGCGCTCCCACTGCGCGAACGCCCCCCAGCCCATCGTGACGTCGAACGCCACCAGGTAGGTCTGCTCGGAGGCCAGCGGGCGGATCAGCAACTCCGGCAGCGCGGTCGGCCTCGGCAGGCGCACCTGCCGCGAGCACACCACCGTGACGCCGGGATAGCAACCGATGTAGACCTCGTCGGCGTCCGGGCCCGCGCACCCGGCCAGTGTGCCGACCATCTTCGGCACCACGTCGTAGTCCTCGTGCAGCTGCTTGGCGAGCGCCTGGGCCGCACCGGGATCCGGATCGGGATTCGCACGCAGCACGGCCAGCGGGTCGGCGGCGTCGACGTACCAAACGGTTGAGGCTCTGGACAACATTTCCGGCACCTCCGATCGCTGCGCGAGTCACCTCGCGAACTCTCCGCTACCGTACGTGTCCACGGTACGTGCCGGAAAATCGGACACTCCGGAAAATGGACCGCGAACAGCTCGGATCGTTATCCACGCGGTGCCGAGAAAGGGAGTGCCGCCACCGCTCAGTGGCCGGAGCTGCGCACCCCGAGCAACACGTCCTCCCAGGAGGGCATGGGCGCCTTGCCGCGCTTGGCGCGCGCAGGCTTGGCCGGTGCCTTCTGTTCCTTCTCGGCGGGCTCGGGCGTCGCGTCGGCGGCCGGAGCCTTGGCGGCCGCGTCCGCGGTGGCCGCGGCCGTCGCAGGCTCGACCGCAGCCGCGGACCCGGCCACCGGCGCCGCCGGAATGGCCGCGGCACCGCCACCCGCGGCGACGGCGCGCTTCTCGAAGTACTCCTCCACCACCGGCTGGGCGGGGCGGACCGGGGCAGCGGCGGACTCGCGCGGCTCCACGACCGGCTCGGCGGGCCCGGCCGGCTCGGGCTCGGGCTCGGTCGGCAGGATCGTCGCCAATCCGCGCAGCGCGCGCCCGAAGTCCGGATCGATCAGGTCGGCGGCCGGATCGTCCAGCGGTGCGACCGTGCCGCCGTGCGCATCGGGCTGGTAGCGCCAGTGCGCGGCGATCTCGGAACGGCCGTTCTGCCACTGCAACTGGGCGATCCAGAAGCCCTTCTCGTCCTTCCAGGCGTCCCACTCGGCGTTCTCGAGCGTGTGCCCGCGCTCGGTGAAGGCCGCGGTCACCACCTCGATCAGGGTCTCCACGGCGGGGCCGTCGGCACGCACCGGATGCGCCTTCTGGGCCAGTTCGGCCGCCCGGGCCCGCTCCAACAGGACCGGGTAGGCGAATCGCTCGACGCGCGCGGCGGGCATCCCCGACTCGGCGGTCACCTGCTCGACGGACGCGCCGGCCCGGATGCGGGCCTGAATATCGCGAGGGCGCATGGACGCCTCCGTTTCGATCTCGATCTGGCCGAACCGGGCAAGGTCGCCGCGCGCCGCGGCGCGAAGCTTGTCATCGGCGGGGAGCCGGAACTTCTGGCCGGACTCGGTGTCGACACACACGATGTGCGTGGAGTCGGGCGTCAACCCGATCACACGAAGTTCACGCACCGCAACCTCCTTATCGCGTCGACTCGCGACACCGCCCACTGTTGGCAACAGTAGTGCACACAACTGGGTCTCGAGGCAAGACACGCGGCGGAATAATCCGCGAAGTGGCGAAGAAAGCGCTAATGTTTGTGGATTTCACTGGGGGGTATAGATGTTCGTCGGCGCACCGATGCCACGGAAATGCCTGCGGCGCCGGACCCTTCACGGGTGCCGGCGCCGCGGGAACGTCCGGTGTCAGGACAGCTTTTCCACGACCCAGTCGATGCTGCGGGTCAACTGGCTGACGTCGTCCGGATCGATCGCCGGGAACATGCCGATGCGCAGCTGGTTGCGACCGAGCTTGCGGTACGGCTCGGTGTCGACGATGCCGTTGGCGCGCAGGATCTTCGCCACCTGGGCGGCGTCCACGCTGTCGGCGAAATCGATGGTGCCCACCACCTGCGAGCGGTGCGCGGGATCGGTGACGTACGGGGTGGCGTACTCGCTGGACTCGGCCCACTGGTACAGCCGCGAGGACGAATCGGCGGTGCGCTTGACCGCCCAGTCCAGGCCGCCGTTGCCGTTGAGCCATTCGATCTGGTCGGCGAACAGCAGCAGGGTGGCGATCGCCGGGGTGTTGTAGGTCTGTTCCTTGGTGCTGTTGTCGATGGCGACCGGCAGCGACAGGAACTCCGGGGTCCAGCGTCCACTGGACTTGATCTCCTCGACGCGGGCCAGCGCGGCGGGGCTCATCAGCGCCACCCACAGGCCGCCGTCGGCGGCGAAGCACTTCTGCGGGGCGAAGTAGTACACGTCGGCGTCGGTGATGGTCACCGGCAGGCCGCCCGCGCCCGAGGTGGCGTCGATGGCGATCAGCGCGTGCTCGGAGCCCGCGGGCCGCTGCACCGGGATGGCGACACCGGTGGAGGTCTCGTTGTGGGCCCAGCCGATCAGGTCGGCAGCGGGGTCGGCCACCGGCTCGGGGGCGCTGCCCGGCTCGGCCGAGACGACGATGGGATCGCCGATGAACGGGTTGCCCTTGGCCACGGCGGCGAACTTGCTGGAGAACTCGCCGTTGGTCAGGTGCAGCGAACGCTCCCGGATCAGGCCGAACGCGGCGGCGTCCCAGAACGCGGTGGTGCCGCCGTTACCGAGCACCACCTCGTAGTCGTCGGGCAGCGAGAACAGTTCGCGCAGGCCGCTGCGCACGCGCGCGACCACATCCTTGACCGGCTTCTGCCGGTGCGAGGTTCCGAACACCGAGCCGCCCACCCGCACGAGGGACTCGAGCTGTTCCGGGCGAACCTTGGAAGGGCCACAGCCGAAGCGTCCGTCGGCGGGCTTGAGGTCGTCGGGGATGGTGGGGAACGCAGTGGTCATGCGCACCAGGGTAAAGCGTGTCCGACCTGCCCGATCACAGCGGGTGGGGGTCGGCGCCGACAGGACACGCCGGTCCGGTTCCGGCCGTGTGACGAGGGTCGCAGTGGGCGCGGGGCGACTAACGTATCGACCCATGGGCAAGGCGGCAGCGAACTCGGGATGGCGACCGCGCGGTCGCCGCGCACGAGCCCGTGAATCGACCGGGACCGCCCTTCCCGCGGCGGTCCGGCAGGAGCTGTTGCTGCGCGGAACGCCGGGGAACGCGACGATCCTCGGCGTGCGCCCCGGCGTACGCGGCACGGCGTGGCCGTTGCCCCGCAGGCGCGCCGGGGGCGCGGTGGCAGCCGGTGGGCAATCCGGCGCGACGGAACCCGAGCAGGTGTTCCGGGTCCGCGTCCAGCCGGTCGGCCGGCTGCCCTACGAAGCGACCGTCCGCCAGCCCGTCCGCCCCGCCGACCTGTCCGTCATGCGCCCCGGCGACACCGTGCGCTGCCGGATCGACCCCGACGACCCCGCGCGCCTGGTGCTCTACGTCGACCAGACCACCGACGACGCGACCACCGGCCGGACCCGCATCCTCGCCGACGGCCGCCGCGCCGAGGCCACGGTGTTGGCCGCCACCCCCGTCGCCACCGACTACGGCGGCCGCGACGACCCGGTGCTGCGGCTGGACCTGGAACTGCGCGCGTGGGACGAGCCGCGCCCGTGGCGGGTGCGGGTGATCGAGCCGGTGCCGCTGGCCGCGCTGGAGCTCGTCGACCTGGGCAAGCACCTGCGGGTGGCGTTCTTCACCGTCGACCGCGGCGAGTCGGTGGCGGTGGACTGGGCGGCCTCGGTGGCCGAGGACTGAACGACGACGGCCCGCGCCCCCGGACGGGAGCGCGGGCCGTGCGGCGTGCTCGGCTCAGTTGGCGTTGAGCAGATCGATCACGAAGACCAGGGTCTTGCCCGAGAGCTTGTGCCCCGACCCGGCCGGGCCGTAGGCCAGCTCCGGCGGGATGGTCAGCTGACGGCGGCCGCCCACCTTCATGCCCGGGATGCCGTCCTGCCAGCCCTGGATCAGGCCGCGCAGCGGGAAGGTGATCGACTCGCCACGGCTCCAGGACGAGTCGAATTCCTCGCCGGTATCGAATTCGACGCCCACGTAGTGCACCTCGACGGTGCCGCCGGGCACGGCCTCCTTGCCCTCACCGACGATGATGTCCTTGACGACGAGCTCGGTCGGCGGCGGGCCCGCCTGGAATTCGACTACCGGCTTGGTCATTCGCTATCCCCTTCGATAGTTGATGTGGATTGATTCAGCGTTCGGTGATCCGGCTGTAGTCGCGCGCACCATACCCGGTGTAGATCTGTCGCGGGCGGCCGATCTTCAGCGGCTCGCTGTGCATCTCGCGCCAGTGCGCGATCCAGCCCGGCAGCCGGCCCATCGCGAACAGCACGGTGAACATCCGGGTGGGGAAGCCCATCGCCTTGTAGATGACGCCGGTGTAGAAGTCGACGTTCGGGTACAGGCGGCGCTCGACGAAGTAGTCGTCGGTCAGCGCGGCCTCCTCCAGCGCCTGGGCGATCTCGAACAGCTCGTCGTCGCCGCCCAGCTTGCGCAGGATGTTGTCGGCGTGCTTCTTGGCGATGGCGGCGCGCGGGTCGTAGTTGCGGTAGACGCGGTGCCCGAAGCCCATCAGCTTCACGCCGTCTTCCTTGTTCTTGACCTTGCGGATGAACTCCTTGACGTCACCGCCCTGGGCCTTGATGTCGTCGAGCATCTCCAGCACGGCCTGGTTCGCGCCGCCGTGCAGCGGGCCCCACAGCGCGTTGATGCCGCCGGAAACCGAGGTGAACAGGTTGGCGTCCGAGGAGCCGACCAGGCGCACGGTGGAGGTGGAACAGTTCTGCTCGTGATCGGCGTGCAGGATCAGCAGCATGTCCAGCGCGGCCGCGACCTCGGGATCGACCTCGTAGGGCTCGGCCGGGAAACCGAAGGTCATCCGCAGGAAGTTCTCCACCAGGGTCAGCGAGTTGTCCGGGTAGAGGAACGGCTGGCCGACCGACTTCTTGTAGGAGTAGGCCGCGATGGTGGGCAGCTTGGCCAGCAGGCGGATGGTGGACAGCTCGACCTGCTCGGGGTCGCGCGGGTCCAGCGAGTCCTGGTAGTAGGCCGACAGCGCGTTGACCGCCGAGGAGAGCACCGGCATGGGGTGCGCGTTGCGCGGGAAGCCGTCGAAGAACCGCTTGAGGTCCTCGTGCAGCAGGGTGTGGCGGCGGATCCGGTCGGTGAAGTCGTCGAGCTGGGCCTGGGTGGGTAGCTCGCCGTAGATCAGCAGGTAGCTGACCTCGATGAAGGTCGAGGAGTCGGCCAGCTGCTCGATCGGGTAGCCGCGGTAGCGCAGGATGCCCGCCTCGCCGTCGATGTAGGTGATCGCCGACTTGGTGGGGGCGGTGTTCATGAAGCCCGGGTCGTAGGTGACGTATCCGGTGCTGGCCAGCATTTTGCCCAGATCGATACCGTGGTTGCCCTCGGTGGCCTCGGTGATCGTCATGGCGTATTCGCCGCCCGGGTAACTCAGTACCGGCTTGGCGTCGTCGATGTGGTTCTCGGGCACGGAAGGATCCCTCTCAGGCTAGGACCGTCGGCATCGAAGTGCGGTCGGCACGGCGGTGCGATTACCTAGACGCTAGTCGCTGACATGCGCCCGCCCGGCATGAGGGGGCGCAGTGCCGATTTTCCTCGCGGGGTGGTCGCGGCACGTTCGCGACCCCCCGATTCGCCCGTGGGTCGCTCGGCGCGGTGGTCACGCGGAGCCCGGTGCGGAGCGCGGGTCGGGGGCGCGGTCGGGCTCGAACTCGCCTGGTCGGCCGCACAATTGGCGGCGCGGGCGGGTGAGTGGCGGCGCACGGCCCGATCTGCCTGGTCATCGGCATGTCGCCGAATGTCGGAAAGGCTCCGGTGCCCCGCCGCCGGGCCGGGGTGACCCCGCTCCCCGCGGGCCCCGCGCCCGGGTGCGCGTCGCGGTGTCGGCCGGGTCGGTCGTCGCCCCGGCAGCCCACCCGCGCGAACGGCCGGTGCGGCGCCGGTCGCCGGATTCGCCGCCCAGCGGTACCCGGCCCGGCCGCGGCCGAAACCGTGGGAAATATCACGCGCTCGATCAGGGCTGAAGCCGTTCGACCGTCATCCGCTCGCCCGCGACCCGCACCAGCAGCCGGTTGTGCAGCCGCCCGCGCCGCCCCTGCCAGAACTCCACCTGCTCCGGCCGCAGCAGATAACCACCCCAGTGCGGCGGCACCGGGATCTCTTCGACCCCGGCGAACCGGGCGGTGACCTCGGCCAACGCCCGGTCCAGCGCCGCGCGGGAGTCGATCGGCCTCGACTGCTGGGAGGCCCAGGCGCCGAGCTGGGAGTCGCGCGGCCGGGAGCGCCAGTAGACCGCGGTCTGCTCGGCCGAGGTCCGCTCGACCGGTCCGCGCAGGTGCACCTGCCTGCCCAGCGCGGGCCAGACGAAGGTGGCCGCGGCATAGGGCACCGCGGCCAGCTGGGTGCCCTTCGCCGAGTCGTAGTTCGTGTAAAAAGTCACACCCTCGGGCGAGAGCCCTTTACACAGTACGGTTCTGGACGCGGGCCGGGGCACCCCGTCCACCACCGCGACGGTCGCCAGCACCATCGCGTTGGGCTCGGCGATGTCGACCGCGGTGGCCTGCTCGATCCAGTTGCGCAGCAACGGTTCCCAGCCACCGGCCAGCCACGCCTCGTCGAGATCGACGTCCTCGCCCGAACCGGAGGGCACGCCGCCGTAGTCGACGCGCATGGCCGCCAGGTCCGCGGCCACCCGCCGCAGGGCCGCCCGGTGCTCGGCCTCGGAGGCGGGCCGGTCCGCGCGCGGCGCCGAATTGTCCAGGTCACGCATGGGGCTGACGTTACTCCGCGGTAGCAGCGGGATAAGGTTTTGGTGATCGGCATGTGCTCGGCGAAACACCACCCCCCTCGGCGAGAACTCATGCGACCCGAAGTGCAAGGAGAGTCGACACCATGACTACCAGCCCCGCGGTTCCCGGTGGACAGGCCACCGTACCCAGCGATTTCGTCAGCGGTCTCGAGGGCGTGGTGGCCTTCACCACCGACATCGCCGAACCGGACAAGGACGGCGGCGCGCTGCGCTACCGCGGCGTCGACATCGAGGATCTGGTCGGTAGCCGAGTGACCTTCGGCGATGTGTGGGCGCTGCTGGTCGACGGCGAGTTCGGTCACGGCCTGCCGCCCGCCGAGCCGTTCCCGCTGCCGGTGCACACCGGCGACGTGCGCGTCGACGTGCAGGCCGGCCTGGCCATGCTCGCGCCGATCTGGGGCTACCAGCCGCTGCTCGACATCGACGACCAGACCGCCCGCGAGAATCTCGCGCGCGCCTCGGTGATGGCGCTGTCCTATGTCGCGCAGTCCGCGCGCGGCATCTACCAGCCCGCCGTGCCGCAGAAGAAGATCGACGAGTGCAACACCGTCACCGAGCGGTTCATGACCCGCTGGAAGGGTGACCCGGACCCGCGTCACATCGAGGCCATCGACGCCTACTGGGTCTCCGCCGCCGAGCACGGCATGAACGCCTCCACCTTCACCGCCCGCGTCATCGCCTCCACCGGCGCCGACGTGGCGGCCTCGCTGTCCGGCGCGATCGGCGCGATGTCGGGCCCGCTGCACGGCGGCGCCCCCGCCCGCGTGCTCCCGATGATCGAGGAGGTCGAGAAGACCGGCGACGCCCGCGCGCTGGTCAAGGGCATCCTCGACCGCAAGGAGAAGCTGATGGGCTTCGGCCACCGGGTGTACCGGGCCGAGGACCCGCGCGCCCGCGTGCTGCGCGCCACCGCCCAGCGCCTCGGCGCGCCGCGCTACGAGGTGGCCGCGGCGCTCGAGCAGGCCGCGCTCGCCGAGCTGCGGGAGCGCCGCCCGGATCGCGCGATCGAGACCAACGTCGAGTTCTGGGCCGCGGTCATCCTCGATTTCGCCGAGGTGCCCGCGCACATGATGCCCGCGATGTTCACCTGCGGCCGCACCGCGGGTTGGTGCGCGCACATCCTGGAGCAGAAGCAGCTGGGCAAGCTGGTCCGCCCGGCCGCCATCTACACCGGCCCCGGCCCGCGCAAGCCGGCCGAGGTCGCGGGCTGGTCCGACATCAGCCACCTCTGAGCGAGGAACCCCCCTGAGATCGTGCCCGGGTCACTCCCGGACGATCTCGACCGGATCGGTCAACGCCGAGGCGATGGCGGACTGCTGGGCGCTGCTGCGCACCGGCAGTGCGTCCATCGCCTTTCCCGTCTGGGTGCCCAGGTTGGTGACGATGGTCTGCAACTGCTCGACCCCACCGGTGAGCTGACCCATCGCGTCGATCAACTGCGCGCCGCCCTGCTCGGCCAGCTGCGGCAGGCCGGCGGCCAGTTCCGCACCCTGGGTGAGCTGGGCGCTCGCGGCGGTGAGACGGTCGACCACCGTGCGCAACAGGGTGCCCAGATCGGTGTCCGGATCCACCGATCCGCCCACCAGCGTGCCGATCCCGGTCAACTGCGAACCGGCCTGGCCCGCCAGCGCGCGCAGCCCCTCCAGCTTGCCGATGATGTCGGCCAGCGCCGGGTCGCCCGCGAACGGCAGGCCGCGCAGTAGCGGCAGGATCTGGTCCAGTCCGCTGCCCACGGCCTGGGCGGACTGCTCGACCTGCGCGATGGTGACCCCGGTGCTGTCCAGGGCGGCGGCCAGCTGCTCGGCCTGCGCGGTGGCACCCGCGACGGTGCTGTTCAGCAGTTCGATGGCCGAGGTGAGCTGGGCCGCGCCGGACTTCGCGAAGTCGAGGAATCCGAGCATCTGCTCCGCCCCGGCGTTGAACTGGTCCGCGCCTGCGGCCGCGACCTGCACCCCGGCCCCCAACAGTTGCGCGGTCAGCTGCACGCCGGTGAGCTGGGTGCGGGCCTGGGCCACCGCGGTCAGGGCGGCATCAACGCCGGTGGCGCCGATCCGTTTGGTGAGCACCGCGGTGGCGCCGTCGACCAGGTGCGGGTCGGCGTCCTCGTGGGTGGCCACGGTGAGCTTGGCGCGCTGCGGCTGCGGGCCTGCCAGCGAGCCCATCGCGGTGGTCAGGTCGGCGGGCAGGGTGATCACCGCGGCGTAGTCCGCGGTGCTCGCGGCGCCGGGCTCGACCACGGTCCAGTCGTATCCGCCGCCATCCTTGGTCAGCGACTGCGCGATGCGGGCACCCGTCGGGCCGGTATCGGTGTCGACCAGGGCGATGCCGGTCGGCGGCGGATCGGTGCGGGTACACGCGACCGCGCCGACCGCCCCGGCGGCGAGAATTCCGACGACAAGGACCGCCCACCGGGCACGAAGTCTGCTCACGGATTCCGACCCTAGGGCGAGAGATATTCGCCGCCATGGGATTTCTCTGAGAGTTCTCTGAGGCTCACCCGGCTGGCCGGCGCGGTCGGCGCCGGGAAATCCTCAGTGCGAACGCAATCCGGCGGAATCGATGTGCTGATCGGAATTGCGGTCGGGTTGCGGCAATTCCAGCACCAACCGCGCACCGCCGAGCGGGCTGTCGTCGAAATACGCCCGACCGCCGTGCAATTGGGCCTGCTGGGCGACCAGTGCCAACCCGAGACCGGACCCGCCCTTGCTGGCCTGGCTGCCGCGGAAGAAGCGGCGGAACACCAACTCGCGTTCGTCGGTGGGGATACCGCGGCCGTTGTCGTCGACGGCGATCACGATGCCGCCGTCGGCGCCGCGGTGAGCCGAGACCACCGCCTCGGTGGCCCCGCCGTGCTTGACCGAGTTGGCCAGCGCGTTGTCCACCGCGAGCCGCAGCCCGGCCGGGAGACCGCGGGTCACCAGGTCGGCGTCGGTGTCGATGCGCACGGTCAGGCCGGGGAAGTGCCGCATGGCGTCGTGCGCCGCCTGATCGCACAGTTCGCCGACGTCGGTGTCGACGTGGTCGCGCGCGTGGGTCAGGTCGCCGGTGGCGAGTCGTTCCAGGGCGGCCAGCGTCGATTCCACCCGGCCCTGGCTGCGTTGCAGGTCGGCCAGGATCTCCGCGCGCTGCTCCTCGTTCAGGTCCAGGGTGCGCAGCACCTCGAGGTCGGTACGCATGGCGGTCAGCGGGGTGCGCAGTTCGTGGGCCGAGACCGCGGCGAAGTCACGCGCGGTCGCCAGCGCCGCCGCGGTCTCGGCCTGGGCCTGGTCCACCCGCGCGAGCATGGTGTTCACCGCCTCGGCCAGCTGCTCGGACTCGCGCACCCCCGAACCGTCCACCGGCGGGCGCGCGTCATCCGCCCCGAAGGCGCTGCGGGCACCGACCTGCTCGGTGAGGTCGACGATCGGCCGCACGGCCCGCCCGGCCAGCAGCCAGCCGAGCGCGCCCGCCGCCGCGACCGCGAGCAGCGCGCCGCCGAGCACCCAGCGCTGCTGTTCGGCGGTCACCCGGGCGGCCTCGTCGGCCGGAATGCCCAGGGAGACGGTGCGACCCGCCGGCTGGTTCTCGGTCGTGGTCAGCACCCGGTACTGCGTCCCGGACACGGTGACCGTGCGCGAGCCGGTCGGCAGATCGGGCAACCGCACCGGGCTGCTGGCCACCACCGCCCCGCCGTCGCGCACGGTGACGGCCATGTCGTCGTTGAGCCCGGTGAGCCCGAGCACGCCGACGGCGATCACCGGGTCGATCAGCACCAGCCGCGAGGCGACCGACAACTGCTGGTCGCTCTGCTGCAGATTGATCCGTTCGATGGCGCGCACCGCCACCGCGCTGAGCAGCGTGACGATGATGACCGCGCCCGCGGCCGCCGCGCCCGCCACCCGGGTGCGCAGCGAGAACGTCCGCCGCCGTCGGGCTTTCGGGCGCGGCGCGCTCATTTCGGTGCCCGCAGCACGAACCCGACGCCGCGGATGGTGTGCAGCAGCCGGGGCGTGCCGTCGGCCTCCAGCTTGCGGCGCAGGTAGCCCACGAACACGTCCACCACGTTCGTGTCGGCGGCGAAGTCGTAGCCCCACACCAGCTCCAGCAGCCGTTCCCGGCTCAACACCACGCCCGCGTTGCGCGCGAGCGTGGACAGCAACTCGAATTCCCGCTTGGTCAGCTCGATCTCCCGGCCGTGCAGCAGCGCCCGGTAGCCCGCCTCGTCGACCTCGAGCGGACCGACCGTGATCGCGCCGGGGGTGGCCGCCGCGGCGGGCGCGTCGGTGCGGCGGCGGAGCAGCGCCTTGATCCGGGCCACCAGTTCGGCGAGCACGAACGGCTTCACCAGGTAGTCGTCGGCGCCGGATTCCAGGCCGGAGATGCGGTCGTCGACCGAGGCGCGGGCGCTGAGCACGCAGATCGGGACGTCGTTGCCGAGGGCCCGCAACGCCGTGACCACCCCGGCGCCGTCGAGCACCGGCATGTTCATGTCCAGCACGACGGCGTCGGGGCAGTCGGCGTTGACGCTGCGCAACGCGGCCGCGCCGTCCCGGGCGACCAGCACGTGGAAGCCGGACAGGCGCAGCCCGCGTTCGACCGAGGCGAGCACGTCCTCGTCGTCGTCGACGACGAGGACGGTCGGGGTGGGGGAGGTGCTCACCCCACCCATTCTGCCGCCGGAGCCACGTTCACCCCGGCGACCCGACGATCAGTAGTTGTGACAGGTCGCCGCGACCGCGGCGAGTGCCTGGCTCAGCTGGGCGGCCCGCGGATCGCTCTCCGCCTGCGCCGCCAGGTCCGGGTTCTGCTCGATCAGCATCTGGAAGTCGGCTCGGCGCTGCTCGACCGGCTGGTCGAAGCGCCGCTGCAGTTCGGCCTTCTGCGCGGGATAGGCGTCGAGCATGGCCGCCAGTTCCGGCGCCTCGGCGTGCAGGGCCGCGTCGACCTGGGCGAAGGTGCAGTCGGTGCTCAGCAGCGGCTCGGCCGACTCCAGCGGGCCTGCCGCGGCCACGCCGGTGCCGAGCAACACCGCGGCGCTCGCGGCGGCGCCCGCGGTGAGCGCGGCCAGGCGGGTACGGGTGCGGAAACGATTCATCGGATGGTGCCTCCAGATCTTTCGGGGTGTTTCTGTGAAGCGACCCCGACGCTATGGGCGGTCTTTGGCAGTCCGATAAGGGTTCGGTGAGGAAACTCTGAGGAGGCGCGGTCGACGCTGCGGAGGTGTCGGGCCGGCTCAGGGCCGGGCCGCCGGGTCGGACGCGCCGAGCGCGCCGTCGGTGTCGGGCGCCTCGCCCGCCGCCTCGGCGGCATCGGCCCTGGTGGTGAGGATCTGGTCCTCCAGCGCCGCGAGCACCGCCGGGTCCTCGATGGTCGAGGGCACCTCCACCTGCTCGCCCGCGCTGATCTGCCGGATCGTCTTGCGCAGGATCTTGCCCGAGCGGGTCTTGGGCAGCCCGGCCACGATCACCGCGTCGTGCAGGGCGGCGATCGCGCCGACCTGATCGCGCACCCGCGCGATCAACTCGTCGCGCAGGGTGGCCGGATCGACCTCCACACCTTCCTTGAGCACCACGTAGGCGATGGGCTTCTGCCCCTTCAGCTCGTCGGGCAGGCCGATCACCGCGCATTCGGCCACCGCCGCGTGCCCGGAGATCGCGGCCTCGATGCTGCCCGCCGAGAGCCGGTGCCCGGCCATGTTGATCACGTCGTCACTGCGGCCGAGCACGAACAGGTAGCCGTCCTCGTCGAAATAGCCGGAGTCACCGGTGGCGTAGTGCCCAGGGAAGGCCGACATGTAGGAGCGGGCGAACCGGGTGTCGTCGTGCCAGAGCCCGGTGAGGGTGCCCGGTGGCATCGGCAGTCCGATGACGATGTTGCCCTCGGTGCCCGCGGGCACCGGATTGCCCTCGGCGTCGAGGACGCGCAGCCGGTAGCCCGGCACCGGCACCGACGCGGACCCCGGCTTGACCGGCAGTTCCTGCAACCCGAGCAGATTCGCGCAGATCGGCCAGCCGGTCTCGGTCTGCCACCAGTGGTCCACCACGGGGCAGTCCGGCCGCTCGGCCAGCAGCGTGCCGCGCGCCCACTCGTAGGTGGCCGGGTCGAGGCGTTCGCCCGCGCAGAACAGCGCGCGCAGCGAGGACAGGTCGTGGTTGCGGGCCAGCTTGGCCTCGCCGTCGGCCTTGCGGATGGCGCGCAGCGCGGTCGGCGCGGTGAACAGCACCCGCACCCGGTATTCGGCGACGATCCGCCAGAACGCGCCCGCGTCCGGGGTGCCCACCGGCTTGCCCTCGTAGAGCAGCGTGGTCGCGCCGACCAGCAGTGGCGCGTAGACGATGTAGGAGTGCCCGACGACCCAGCCGACGTCGGAGGCGGCCCACATCACCTGGCCCGGGCCCACGTCGTAGATGTTGCGCATCGACCAGGCCAGTGCCACCGCGTGCCCGCCGTTGTCGCGGACCACGCCCTTCGGCTTTCCGGTGGTGCCGGAGGTGTAGAGGATGTAGAGCGGATCGGTCGCCGCCACCGGCACCGGCTCGGCCTTCGGCGCGTCGCGCACGGCGTCGTCCCAGTCCAGCCACTGCGCCGCGGTCTCGGCGGGCGGGAAGTCGGGGGAGAAGTGGACCGGGCGCTGCTTGACGATGACGTGGCGCGGCGCGGCGGTCTGCGCGAGCCCGAGCGCGCGCGCCACGATCGGCGGGTACTCGATCTTGCGGTTGGGTTCCAGGCCGCCCGCGGCGGTGACGATCAGCACCGGTTCGGCGTCGTCGATGCGGGCCGCGAGCTCGGGCGCGGCGAAGCCGCCGAACACCACCGAATGCACCGCGCCGATGCGGGCGCAGGCCAGCATGGCGATCACCGCCTCGGGGATCATCGGCAGGTAGATCACCACCCGGTCGCCGCGTGCCACCCCGAGCCGCTGCATGGCGCCCGCGAAGGTGGCGACCTCGTCGAGCAGCTGGGCATAGGTGTAGACGCCCTTGGCGCCGGTCATGGCGGAGTCGTAGATCAGGGCGGGTTGATCGGCGCGCTCGGGGAGGTGACGGTCGAGGGCGTTGACCGAGGTGTTGAGCTGGGCGTCGGGGAACCAGCGGGCCGCGGGCTTGGCCGCGGGATCGACGATCTGGGTGGGCGGGACGTCCCAGTCGATGGCCTCGGCCGCGGTGGTCCAGAACTCGGCGGGGTCGACCAAGCTGGTCTGATAGACCGGTCGGTACTCGTGCTTCGCGTTCAACTCCCGTGACTCCCTAGCCCTCGCTTCGATCCCGCCTCGATAGATCTGTGTGATTGTGGCAGACTTCACGCGACGCCCGGGTGGGCGCCGCGACCTTTGGTTTTGCCCGGAACGGGCAGGTCAAGTCCCGTGGCGCTACCTGATGTCGCCCAAGCTGTTATTGATCCGTTAGAATCTGATGTCACTTATTTCGGCCGTCGTAGACGCAATTTCTCGGCCAGCCGCAGTTCTCGGCCAGCTCCACCCGTCGAGCCAGTGCGATTGTGGAGGTTCGCTGATGGCGCGTGGATGGGGCCAGTTTGGAAAGTGAGTGGGAGATGCGTGACGCCGCAAGGTCCGGCAAGAAGCGCTGGGCGCTCGGCAATTGGGACCTGCGCTGGAAGGTTACGGCCGTTCTCGCCGTGCCGCTGGCTGTCGCGGTGGGTCTCGGCGTGTCGAGGATCACCTCGGAGTTCACCGAGGCCAACCGCCTCGAGGGCGTGGCCGAGAACATCGAGGCCATTCCGGCTGTCACCGGCCTGAGCGCGGCCGCGGCCACCGTCGCCGGTTCGCAGATGGTGTCGCTGATGCCGGGCGCGTCGGTGGTGACCGACCAGGACCTCAGCCAGCTCGACCAGGCCATCACCACGGCCCAGGACGCCGGTGCCAAGCTGCGCGGGCACAGCAAGGCCGAGGCGTCGCTGGAGACCATGATCACCGAGGCCAGGGCCATCCTGGCCAGGGGTAAGGCCGCGGCGCAGCCCACCGACGCACTGGGCGGGATCGACCGGATCCGCAACGAGAGCGTCAGCATCGTCGAGAGCACGGTGTCGCAGGTCAGCGACCCGGCCATGGACGCGGCCAAACTGCGCCTGGTCGACTCGCTCAACACCCGTGCCACGCTGGTCGCCGAGCTGGCCGCCTTCAACGAGGTGCTGCACGACTTCAAGGCCGGTGTGCAGACCTTCACCACCGCCTCGGAAACCGAGCGTCAGCTGCTCAACGTCCTCGCGCACCGCTTCCCCGACGGCGACTCCGCCATCGCCGACCTGCGCGCCGGCGTGGACACCCGGCTGTCGCTCATCAACAGCCCCGAGGCCCAGGCGGGCAGGCTGCCGCTCGGCGAGCTGAAGAACTCCCTCACCACCAGCGTCGACGTCTACGAACGCGTGGTCGCCAAGGCCACCAAGGACATCGACAGCGCGATGGACAACCTGGCCGGCCGGGCCAACCGCGACGCCTGGACCTACACCGCCGTCGTCATCGCGACCATCCTGGCCGCGCTGCTGCTGGCCGTGTTCGTGGCGCGCTCGATGATCGTGCCGCTGCACCGGCTGCGCCTGGCCGCCCTGCGCGTCGCCGAGAGCGACCTGCCGCACGAGGTCGCGCAGCTGCGCAACGGCGCCTCCCCGGAGGACGTGCCGCTGGAGCCGATGCCGATCCGCAGCACCGAGGAGATCGGCCAGCTGGCCCGCGCCATCGACGACATCCACGGCCAGGCGCTGCGCCTGGCCTCCGATCAGGCGCAGATGCGCTCCCAGGTCAACGACATGTTCGAGACGCTGGCGCGCCGCTCCAAGTCGCTGGTCGACCATCAGCTCAGCCTCATCGAGGCGATGGAGTACGACGAGAAGGACCCCCGCCTGCTGGAGAACCTCTTCCGGCTGGACCACCTCGCCGCCCGCATGCGCCGCAACGGCGACAACCTGCTCATCCTGGCGGGCACCAAACAGCGCCGCGCCAAGTCGGCGCCGGTCGAGATCGGCGACGTGCTGCGCGCGGCCATCTCCGAGGTCGAGGACTACGAGCGCGTCAAGCTGGGCGCCACCCCGCGCGGTGCGCTCAAGGAGCCCGCGGCCTC
The DNA here is from genome assembly GCF_002554515.1 of Nocardia sp. FDAARGOS_372. NCBI lineage: Bacteria > Bacillati > Actinomycetota > Actinomycetes > Mycobacteriales > Nocardiaceae > Nocardia > Nocardia sp. FDAARGOS_372. Next base: position 5,386,937 of record NZ_PDDW01000001.1, read on the forward strand.
CGACCTGGCCCACCTGTTCGCCGAGCTGCTGGACAACGCGCTGCGCGCCTCGCCGCCGGAGACGGACGTGAAGTTCACCTTCGCGCAGGCGCACGACCAGGGTCTGCTCATCGAGGTCGCCGACCGGGGCATCGGCATGCCGCCCGCGGAGATGGCCGAGATCAACCGCAAGCTCGAGCAGACCGCCGAGCCCGGTCCGGACACCGCCCGCCACATGGGCCTGTTCGTCGTCGGCCGGCTGGCCGAGCGGCACGGTCTCACCGTGCGGCTGCGCCCGACCTTCGACACCGCGCGCGATCCGGGTGTCACGGTGACCGTGCACGTCCCGGTCGGCCTGATCGTGCCCGCCGGCCAGGCCTCCGGTCCGCAGGCGGTCGTCAAGGCCGCGCCGGTGCAGCCGAACCCGCAGCATCCGACGCCGTCCATGCAGACGCGCGCGATCACCCGCACGTCGGCGGGCAACATGATGGTCACCGTCGACCCGGGTGTCAGCGGTCCCATCCAGACCGGCTCCGGTCCGCTCACTCCGCCCGCACCCGCGCCCACCGGCCCCGGCGGCCTGCCGCAGCGTCAGCCGGGTTCGGCGATGGCGGGCGGACTGCGCCAGGAGGGTTCGGCGAGCCTGCGCGAGTCGAGCGCCGCGGCCCAGGCGAACGGGCCGCAGCGCGGCAAGCTCGCCGCCGCCAGCCTGCCCAAGCGCAATCTCGCCACCGGCGGTCCGGCCGCCGCGCAACGGCCATCGGTCACGCCGCCCGCGACGCCCGGCACGGCCGGCCCCGCGGGCACCACACCCGGCGGTCTGCCGCAGCGTGAGCCCGGCGCCAACGGGGTGCCGCAGCCCGGCGCGGGCGGTGGCCTGCCGCAGCGTCAGCCGGGCGCCAGCGGTGCACCGCAGCCCGAGGCGGCGGCCTGCCGCAGCGTCAGCCGGGCGGTAACGGTGCGCCCGCGCCCACCGCCGGTGGCCTGCCGCAGCGTCAGCCCGGCGGCAACGGTGCGCCCGCGCCCACCGCGGGTGGCCTGCCGCACCGCGAGCCCGGCGCCAACGGTGCCCCGGAGCCCGACGTGGCCCGCGGGTCCGCCGCCACCGGTCTGCCCCAGCGGGAATCCGGTCCGGCGCGTCCGGGCGGCAACGGCCTGCCGCAGCGTCAGCCGGGTGCCACCCCGGGCCTGCCGCAGCGGGAGCCGGGCGCTACCGGCCTGCACCGCGAGGGCGGGGCAGCGGGTCTCCCGCCGCGTGAGGGCGGCCCCTCCGGTCTGCCGCAGCGTGAAGCGGGTCCGAACGGCCTGCCGCAGCGCGGTGCCCCGGCGGGCGGTCTCCCGCCGCGCGACGGCGGCCCCTCCGGTCTGCCGCAGCGTGAGGCGGGACCGAACGGCCTGCCGCAGCGCGGTGCCGCGCCGGGTGGTCTCCCGCAGCGCGAGGGGCCGCCGGTCTCGCCCCGCGTGACGGCGGCGCGCCCGGCCTGCCGCAACGCGAGGGTGGCGCCACCGGTCTGCCGCCGCGGGACAACGGTGCCACCGGCCTGCCGCAGCGCGCGCCCGGTGGTCCGGCCGCGGGCGAGGGCGGGCCGAACTCGACCGGTCTGCCCCAGCGGGGCGCCAACGGGCTCCCGCAGCGTGGCGGTCTACCCCAGCGGGACAGCGGCCTACCCGAGCGCGAGAGCGGCGCCAACGGGCTCCCGCAGCGCGCGCCCGAACCGAGCCGTCCCGCGCCCGGTACCGGTCTGCCGCAACGTGATCCGGGTGCGCGGCATCAGCCGCTCGGCGAGGTGCCGCCCGGAGTGGGTCTCGCACAGCGCGATTCCGGCACCGAGGCCGGTGACGGCGCGTCCGAATCCGCCCCCGCGCGCGATCCCGGCAAGCACAGCTACAAGTCCAACCCCGCCAAGACCGCGTCGTTCTTCCAGACCCGGTTGCAGCCCGCGGTCGAGCCGGGGTCGTCGATGGACAGCCCGATCTTCGCCGAGATGATGTCGGCGTGGCTGGCCGATCCGAACCCGGACCGGTCCCAGGTCGCGGCCTCCTTCGAGTCCCCCGGTGACGAAGGCTGGCAGGCGGCGCGGCGCGCGAGTGAGGCCCAAGCCGAGAAAAAGACCGCTGCGGGCTTGCCGCAACGCGATCCGGGCGGGAGGCTAGTCCCCGGCGCCGTGAGCGGCGCCGCGGATCGGGCACCTCGCCGTGATCCGGAATCGATCAGGTCCAGCTTGAGTCGTCACCAGAAGGGCGTCCGGGATGGCCGCGCAATGAGAGCAATGAACCTAACCGGAGACAAAGGAGACCGATGAACCCCGATCTAGGTGGTACGAACCGTCAGCTGGATTGGCTGGTTTCGAACTTCGCCAACGAGGTTCCTGGCGTAGCTCATGCCGTCCTGGTCTCGGCTGACGGCCTGTTGATGGCCGCGAGCGCCCAGCTGCCCGTCGATCGTGCCGAACAACTCTCGGCGGTCACCGCCGGTCTGGCCAGCCTCTCCGTCGGTGTCTCGAACCTGTTCGAGGGCGGCACCGTCCTGCAGTCGGTGGTCGAGATGGAGCACGGTTACCTGCTGCTGATGGCGGTGGGCGACGGCTCCTACCTCGCGGTGCTGACCAACACGTCCTGCGACATCGGACAGGTCGGCTACGAAATGGCGCTGTTGGTCGAGCGGGTTGGCCAGACGGTCCAGGCCACGCCACGCGTCACGATGGGTTCCTGATGGTCGGATGGACATAGAAGATCACCGCGTAGGGAGTGCCGAGCCGAGCCTCGTGCGCCCGTACTCACTGACCGCGGGTCGCACCAGGCCCAAGGTGGAGTTGGCGCTCGAGGCCCTCGTCGCATCACAGCCGGTCGCGTTGGAGCGGCAGTTCGAGCTGACCAACATCGAGACGTCGATCGTGGAGTTGTGCAGAGAATCGCCGTCCGTCGCGGAAGTGGCGGCACGGCTCGGGATACCGATCGGGGTGGCGCGTGTACTCGTCGCCGACCTGATCGATGCCGGGCACGTGCGCGTTTCGGCGACATTGAAAGAGGATTCCAGCGACGATGAACGTCGCGAGTTGATCGAAAGGGTTCTCAGTGGACTCCGGCGTATTTGATTCGACGGCGCAGGTCGATACCCGCACCAGCAAGCCGACGTCGGCCAAGATCGTGGTCGCCGGCGGCTTCGGTGTCGGTAAGACCACGTTGGTCGGTGCTGTCTCGGAGATCGTTCCGCTGCGCACCGAAGCACTGGTCACCAACGCCAGTGCCGGCATCGACAACCTGACCGGCATCCCGATGAAGTCGACCACCACGGTGGCGATGGACTTCGGCCGGATCAGCCTCGCGGACGACCTGGTGCTGTACCTGTTCGGTACCCCCGGTCAGTACCGGTTCTGGTTCATGTGGGACGACCTGATCCGCGGCGCCATCGGCGCCGTGGTGCTCGTCGACACCCGCCGACTGGAGGACAGCTTCGCGGCCGTCGACTACTTCGAAGCCCGCAACCTGCCGTTCCTGGTGGCGCTCAACGAGTTCGACGACGCCCCGCGCTACCCGATCGAGGACATCCGGCAGGCGCTGGCGGTCTCCGCCGACGTGCCGATCCTGTCGATCGACGCGCGGCGCCGGGAGCCCGCCAAGCAGGCGCTGGTGTCGCTGACCGAGTACGCGCTGCGCAAGGTGATGCAGGGCTACTGAGACCGGCCGGATACGCTCGCGCCATGCGGATCTCGGCGCGGGAGTTGGTCGGGCAGCTGCTCGACGCGGAGTCGTTCGTGAGCTGGGACCGGCCACCGGTGACGGTGGCCGCGTCCCCGCGCTATCGCGACGAGCTGCGCGCGGCGGCGGACGCGGCGGGTACCGACGAGGCGGTGCTCACCGGTGAGGGGTTGCTGCGCGGGCGCCGGGTGGCCGTGATCGCCTGCGAGTTCGGCTTTCTCGCCGGTTCGATCGGGGTGGCCGCCGCCGAGCGGATCGTCGCCGCGGTCGAGCGCGCCACCGAGCTCGGGTTGCCGCTGCTCGCGTCGCCGACCTCCGGCGGCACCCGCATGCAGGAGGGCACCATCGCCTTCGTGCAGATGGTCAAGATCGCGGGCGCGGTCGCCGCGCACAAGGCCGCCGGGCATCCGTACCTGGTGTATCTGCGCAATCCGACGATGGGTGGCGTGTTCGCCTCGTGGGGCTCGCTGGGTCACATGACCTTCGCCGAGCCGGGCGCGATGATCGGCTTCCTCGGTCCGCGCGTGTATCAGGCGTTGTACGGCAAGGACTTTCCCGAGGGCGTGCAGACCGCGGAGAACCTGTACCGGCACGGCGTCATCGACGGTGTCCTGCCGGTCCGCGTCTTCCGGCGCATCGCCCACCGGGCGCTCAGCGTGTGCAGCGGCGTCGTCCTACCGGATCAGCCCGCCCCGCCGCCGGTGGTCGGTCCGCCGACCGCCGCCGAGCAGGCCACGGCGGGCGGCGATTCGGGCGACACTCCGGGGCCGGAAGCAGCCACCGCCGGTTCTCCCACCTGGCAGTCGGTGTTGATCTCCCGACGCCCCGATCGTCCCGGTGTGCGCGAGCTGCTTCGCCATGTCACCCAACGGGTTCCGCTCAGCGGCACCGGTCAGGGCGAGTCGGATCGGACCACCCTGCTGGCGCTGGCCCGGTTCCGTGGCCAGCCGTGCGTGGTCTTCGGTCACGATCGCGCGGGCCAGCGCGGCGAGCAGACGATGGGCCCGGCGGCCTTGCGGGAGGCGCGGCGCGGGATGGCGCTGGCGCAGGAGCTGCGGTTGCCGCTGGTGTCGGTGATCGACACGGTGGGTGCCGCGCTGTCGAAGGAGGCCGAGGAGCGGGGCCTGGCGCCGGAGATCGCCCGGTGCATCGCCGACCTGGTCACCCTGGACACCCCGACGGTGTCGGTGTTGCTCGGCCAGGGCACCGGCGGTGGCGCGCTGGCGCTGCTGCCCGCCGATCGGGTGCTGGCCGCGACCCACGCCTGGCTGGCGCCGCTGCCGCCGGAGGGCGCCAGCGCCATCGTCCACCGTGACACCGCGCACGCCCCGGAGCTGGCCGACGCCCAGCGCATCGGCGCCGCCGACCTGTGCGCGGACGGTGTGGTGGACCGGATCGTGCCGGAGCGTCCCGACGCCGCCGACGAACCGGTCGACTTCGCCCGCCGCATGGTCGCCGCCGTCGCCGACGAGCTGGCGCGGCTGCGCGCGCAGCCCGCCGACGAGCGCCGCCGGACCCGTCACCTGCGGTATCGCCGCCTCGGCAGCCCCCGCCCGTGACCGAACACGCCCGTAAGCGTCGTTGACGGTTCGGCCGCGCACTTCTACGGTCGGAACGTGACCTTCCGCAGCGAGACCTCCGCCGTGCCGTCGATCGTGCTCAACGACGGCAACGTCATCCCCCAGCTCGGGTTCGGCGTGTTCCAGGTGCCACCCGACGACGTGTTCGACGTGGTCACCACGGCCTTGCGGGCCGGGTATCGCAGCATCGACACCGCGGCGGTGTACGGCAACGAGGAGGGCACCGGCCGCGCGATCCGCGCGTTCGGACTGCCGCGCGACGAGGTCTATGTCACCACCAAGCTGTGGAACTCCGAGCAGGGCTACGACTCCACCCTGCGCGCGTTCGACGACAGCATGTCCAAGCTGGGCCTGGACTACCTGGATCTGTACCTGATCCACTGGCCGGTCGCCGCCGCGGGCAAGTTCGTCGACACGTTCCGTGCCTTCCAGGAGCTCAAGCGGCAGGGCCGGGTGCGCTCGATCGGCGTGTCCAATTTCACCGTGGACAACCTGCGCACCCTGATCGCCGAGACCGGCGAGATCCCCGCGGTCAACCAGATCGAGCTGCATCCGGCGCTGGCCCAGCGCGAGCTGCGCGAATTCCACGCCGAGAACGCGATCGCGACCGAGGCGTGGAGCCCGCTGGGGCAGGGCACCCTGCTGGAGGACGCCACCATCACCCGCATCGCGCAGGAGGTGGGCCGCACCCCGGCGCAGGTGATCATCCGCTGGCACCTGCAGTTGGGCAACGTCGTGATCCCCAAGTCGGTCACGCCCGCCCGCATCGAGGCCAACTTCGACGTGTTCGGCTTCGAACTCAGCCGCGAGCAGATGGCGGCGATCGACGGTCTGGACCGGGGCGGCCGCATCGGCCCCGACCCGGACACCTTCAGCGCGGGTCTGTGAGCCGCGCGATCCCGAGATGGGCCGTCAGCTCGACGGCGGCCGCCCGGCCCGCCCGGTTGGCGCCGATCGTGCTCGCCGAGGGCCCGTAACCGATGAGGTGGATGCGCGGGTCGGCCGCCACCTGGGTGCTCAGCCGCCCGGTCATGGTGATGCCGCCGCCCGGCCCGCGCAACCGCAGCGGTGCGAGATGATCGAGGGCGCTGCGGAATCCGGTGGCCCACAGGATCACGTCGGCGTGCTGGAAGCTGCCGTCGGCCCAGCGCACGCCGTCGGGCTCGATGTGGTCGAACATCGGGCGCCGGGCGAGTGCGCTCCGGCGCTGGGCGGCGCGTAGCCGGTCGTTCCACAGCAGCCCGGTCACCGAGACGACCGAGCCGGGCGGCAGCCCGCGCCGGACCCGGTCCTCCACCTGGGCGACCGCCGCGCGGCCCGCCTCCGGGGTGAACTCGCCCTCCCGGAACACCGGCTCGCGGCGGGTCACCCAGGTGGTGCTGGTCACCTGGGATATCTCGTCGAGCAACTGCACGGCCGAGATCCCGCCGCCGACCACCACGACATGTTTGCCCGCGAACTCGGCGGCGTCGTGGTAGTCGCGGGTGTGCAGCTGCCTGCCGGTGAAGCTCTCCTGCCCGCGATAGCGGGGCACGAAGGGGCGCTCCCAGGTGCCGGTGCCGTTGATCAGCCCGCGTACCCGCAGCGTGCCCGCGGTGTCGGTCTCGGCGTGCAGCACCTCGCCACGGCCGTCGCAGCGGGTGCCGTCGGCGGTGCGGTCACAGACCACCCGCACCGAGACCGGACGGTGCACGCGCAGGTCGAAGCGCTTTTCGTAGAGCTCGTAATAGTGCGGCACGGCGGTGGCCGCCTGGGCGTTCGCCGAACCGGGCGGCAGCGTCTCGGCGAAGGACATGCCGGGCAGGTCGTGCACCCCGTTGACGGTGCTGAGCGTGAGCGAGGGCCAGCGGTGCCGCCACGCGCCGCCCGGCCCGTCGGCGTGATCGACGACGAGGAAGTCGCGCTCGGGGACCAGGCCGAGCCTGCGCAGGTGATAGGCGGCCGACAGCCCGGCCTGACCAGCACCGATCACCAGGATGTCGTAGTCGCTCGGCACAACAGTCGATGGTATCGGCTTCCCGGTCACCGCCGGTGGGCTGTGGCAGAGTGAAGACATCCACACGAACGGCCAGTTGGGGAGGATGCATGCTCGGAGTCAGCCGCGATGGTGACGTCGTCACCATCGAACTGCGACGCGAGGAGCGACGCAACGCGCTCAACGAGGAGCTCGTCGGGCGGTTGCGCGAGGCGGTGCTGACGGCCGTCGCGGAGGAGGCGAGGGTGATCGTGCTGACCGGCCGCGGTCCGGTCTTCAGCGCGGGCGCCGATCTGTCGGGTGTCTACTCCGAGTCGTTCCTCGCCGCGCTGATGGATATGCTGCACACCATCGAATCGGCGCCGGTGCCGGTGATCTCGGCGATCCACGGGGCCGCGCTCGGCGCGGGCGTGCAGCTCGCGCTGGCCTCGGACCTGCGGGTACTCGCGCCGGACTCCTACATCGCCATCCCCGCCGCGAAGCTGGGCATCTCGGTGGATCGCTGGACGATGCGCAGGCTGGCGGCCCTGATCGGCGGCGGCCCGGCCCGGACCCTGCTGCTCGGGGCCGAACCGATCTCGGCGAGCGACTGCTACGCCTTCGGTTTCGCCAACCGCATCGGCACCCTGGCGGACGCGCAGGCGTGGGCGAAGTCGATCGCGGAGCTGGCGCCGCTGTCGCTGCGGCACATGAAGCTCGTGCTCAACGACGACGGCACCCGCGATCCGGAGACCGTGCAGCAGCGCGAGGCGCTGCAGGCCGCCTGGACCAGCGACGACGCCAAGGAGGGCAGGCTGGCCAGGGAAGAGAAGCGCACCGCGAAGTTCGTGGGGAAATGATGCGCGTCGGCAAACCGCTCCTGCTGGCCGCCGTCGCGGCGGGTGCCGCCTGGGCGGTGCGCGCCGCCTGGGGTATCCCCTCGGCGCTCGGCGCGTCGATGTCGACGATCCGGCCGTCCGCCCGCAGCCTCGCCAACTATCGCGGCGGTCGCTTCCACAACACCGAGCCGAGCGTCCAGTTCGAGACGGGTTCGGTTGCGGCGCTGGTCGTCTCGGCGTGGACCAAACGCAAGGCCGGGCATCCGCGCGGCCCGATCCCGGTGGTGCGGCCCGAAACCCCGGCCGAGCCCGGCGATCTCGCCGTCACCTGGTACGGCCACGCCACCACGCTCGTCGAGGTGGACGGTTACCGGGTGCTCACCGATCCGGTGTGGAGCGAGCGGGTGTCGCCGTCGACCCTGGTCGGCCCGGCCCGGTTGCACCCGGTGCCGCAGCCGCTCTCCGCGCTGCCCGAGCTGGACGCGGTGCTCATCTCCCACGACCACTACGACCACCTCGACAAGGAGACCGTCCGGGCGCTGCTCGCCGGGCAGTCCGCGCCGTTCGTGGTGCCGGTCGGCATCGGTGCGCATCTGCGGCACTGGGGGGTGCCCGAGGACCGGATCGTCGAGTTGGGCTGGGGTGCTTCGGTGTCGATGCAGGCGCTCGGCCGTGCCCGTGACGGTGGTGACCTGGTGCTCACCTGCACCGAGGCCAGGCACTTCTCCGGCCGCGGGCTGGTGCGCAACACCACGCTGTGGGCGTCGTGGTCGATCGTCGGCCCGACCCGGCGGGTGTATTTCGGCGGTGACACCGGCTACACCAAGGCCTTCGCCGAGGCGGGCGCGGCGCTGGGCCCGTTCGACCTCACACTGCTGCCCATCGGCGCCTACGACGAGCACTGGACCGATGTGCACATGAATCCCGAGGAGGCGGTGCGTGCGCACGCCGACCTGTGTGTCGGCGACGCCGGGCACGGCATGCTCGTGCCGATCCACTGGGCCACCTTCAATCTGGCCTTCCACGGGTGGTCGGAGCCGGTGCGCCGGATGGTGTCGGCGGCGCGGGCGGCGGGTACCCGGGTGGCGGTGCCCAAACCGGGCCAGCGGGTGCTGCCCGCGGGCGCGGCGGAACCGGATCCCTGGTGGGAGAATGTAGGTTGACCTGTCGGTTCCTCCCGGCACTTCAGCAGTCGGCGCTTCGGTGGTCGGCACCTCGGTAGTGGAAAGGAACGATGGCGATGAGTTTCGCGGACAACCTCAAGGGCCTGATCGGCAAGGGCAAGGAGGCGGCGGCCAAGAACTCCGACAAGATCAACCAGGCCGTCGACAAGGCGGGCACTTTCCTGGATCAGAAGACCCAGGGCAAGTACTCGGACAAGATCGAGAAGGGTAAGCAGGCCGCCAAGAAGGTGGTCCCGCCCGAGCAGCCCGGGCACAACCCGCACGCATGACCGACCGCGACACCGGCCGGTCCCCGCGGCCGGCCGGCGTCGCGGAGGCCAGGACATGGCGTCGCGCAGAGCGTTCGACGGCGGGGCGGGCAGGCCACCGGTCGAGGTGGAGCTGAGCAACCTCGACAAGGTCCTCTACCCGGCCACCGGAACCACCAAGGGCGAGGTGATCGCCTATTACACGGCCATCGCCGAGGCGATGCTGCCGCACATCGCTGGGCGCCCGGTCACTCGCAAGCGCTGGCCCAACGGTGTCGAGGCGCCGTCGTTCTTCGAGAAGAACCTCGCCGAGCACGCGCCGCCGTGGCTCGAGCGGCGGGTGCTCGAGCATTCCGACCGTCGCGTCGCCTACCCGCTGATCGATTCCGAGGCGGGGTTGGCGTGGATCGGGCAGCAGGCGTCGTTGGAAGTCCATGTGCCGCAATGGCGTTTCGACGGTGCCGCGATGGGCCCGGCGACCCGCATCGTGTTCGATCTCGATCCTGGGCCGGGCGTCGGCCTGCCCGAATGCGCCGAAGTGGCGTTGGCCGTGCGGGACATGATCGAGGACATCGGCATGCACGCCTTCCCGGTGACCAGCGGCAGCAAGGGCATTCACCTCTACGTGCCGCTGGACCGGGTGCTGAGCCCGGGCGGCGCGTCCACGGTCGCCAAACAGGTGGCGACCAATCTGGAGAAGCTGCGGCCCGACCTGGTGACGGCGACGATGGCCAAGGCGGTGCGCCGCGGCAAGGTGTTCCTCGACTGGAGCCAGAACAATCCGGCCAAGACCACCATCGCCCCCTACTCGTTGCGCGGCCGCGCCGAACCCAACGCCGCCGCCCCGCGCACCTGGGCCGAGATCGAGGACGCCGCCACCCTGCGCCACCTGCGCTTCGACGAGGTCCTCGCGCGCTGGCGCGACGACGGCGACCTGCTCGCCGACCTCGATCCGCCGCTGTCGCGCCGCGGTGCCGACGCCCTGCCCGGTGGGGCCGACGCGCTCGCCAAGTATCGCTCGATGCGCGACCCGGCCCGCACCCCCGAACCGGTGCCCGCCGAACCGCCGAGTCCCGGCGCCGACAACCGCTTCGTCGTCCAGGAACACCACGCCCGCCGCCTGCACTGGGATGTGCGGCTCGAACGCGACGGCGTGCTGGCTTCCTGGGCCGTGCCCAAGGGGCCGCCCACCACTCCGAAACAGAACCGTCTCGCCGTGCACACCGAGGACCATCCCCTCGAATACCTGCACTTCCACGGAGTCATCCCCAAGGGCGAATACGGCGCGGGGGAGATGACCATCTGGGACACCGGCACCTACGAGACCGAGAAATGGCGCGACGACGAGGTGATCGTGCGCTTCCACGGCAGCAAGCTCACCGGCCGCTACGCCCTCATCCAGACCAACGGCAACCAGTGGTTGATGCACCTGATGCGCGAGCAACCGGCGGACGCGGAAACACCGGTGGGCGCGGAAACCCCGGTGGGCGCGGCGGATTCGGGCGGGCCGGTGGTCGACGCCGAGATACGCGACGAAGCAGGCGACGCCGACGCGGCCGGGGGACGGCGATCGCGCACGACGGCCGGTGCCGAGGCAGGCCGCCGCGGCGATACGCCGGTGCCGCGCGGTCTTTCGCCGATGCTGGCGGTCTCCGGTGAGGTCGGGCCGCTCGACGGCGAGCAGTGGTGTTTCGAGACGAAGTGGGACGGGTTCCGGCTGATCGCCGAAATCGACGCCGGCGCGGTGACGCTGCGCAGCCGGGCGGGCAACGTCATCACCGACCGGTACCCGCGGATCGCCGCGGTGCTCGCCCAGGAACTGGCCGGGCACCGGGCGGTGCTCGACGGCGAGGCGGTGGTGTTCGACGAACACGGCGTCGCGCAGGTCGCCCTGCTGCAAGCCGACCCGGCCCGCGCCGAGTTCGTCGCCTTCGATGTGCTCTACCTGGACGGAACGTCCCTGCTGCGCAAGCGTTTCGCCGACCGGCGGCGGGTGCTGGAGGCGCTCGGCGCGGCCGCACCGTCGCTGCGGGTGCCGCCCGCCCTCGACGGCCCCGGCGCCGAGGCCCTGCGCTACAGCGAGGAACACGGCCTCGAAGGCGTCATCGCGAAACGCTGGGACTCGGTCTATCTGCCCGGCAAGCGCGGCCACTCCTGGGTGAAACAGCGCAACTGGCGAATCCAGCCCGTCGTCGTCGGCGGATACCGCCGCAGCGGCGCCCGCGACTTCAAATCCCTGCTCGTCGGCATCCCGCACGACGGCGAACTCATCTATGTCGGCCGGGTCGGCACCGGGTTCGACGAACAGGACATGACCGCCCTGGCGCGCAGGCTGCGCGGCCTGGAACGCAAGACCAGCCCCTTCGCCAACGCACTCACCGCCGAGGAACGCAAGGAGGCGGTGTGGGTGCGCCCGACGATCACCGGCCGGGTGCGATTCATGAACTGGACCGACACCGGACGGCTCTGGCACCCCGCCTGGCTCGACGAAGACGAGTGACGGCGACCCGCCGACACCGATCGCCACCTGTTTGCCGACCACCGTTCACGGCCGCTGGGTATGGTGAGCGCGCGTTGTTTTCGATCCGAATACGAGGAGCACAGGGTGGACTTCAAGAACCTGGCCGGCAAGGCGATGGACCTGGCGGCGCAGAACGCCGACAAGGTGGACGTGGTCATCGACAAGGCGGGCGATCTGGTGGACGAGAAGACCGGCGGCAAGTTCGCCGGCCAGGTGGACGCGGCCCAGGACGCCGCGAAGAACGCCATCCGTAACGAGGGCTGAGCGGGGCTCACGCCCAGACGACGACGCGGCGCGCGCCGACCGAAAGGGGTTGGCGCGCGCCGCGTTCGGGTGTGTGCGGCCCGGATGGCCGGGTCGCGTGGTTCAGCGTCCGGTCTCGTCCATCCACTTGGTGGTGCCGGGCGGTGCGGTCAGCGTGTTGATCAGGTCGATACCGGCCACCACCAGCGCGGGTCCACCCACGACGAGGGTCCCGATGATCGCCCCGACACTGGCGCCCGCGATCACACTGGCGATGACCGTGGGTCCGCCGATGATGCCGGTCAGCCCGACGAGAGCACCCAGCGCGGTGCCGATGAATCCGCCGATAGCCGTCGCGATGCCGAACTGGGCCGCGAACGCGTCCATCGCCCGCTGGTTCTCCTCCAGCGACGCCACCGGCGTCACCGGAACCGGCCGCGCCTTCGACGCGTCCTTGACGGCGGTCAACTCCAGCACCCGGCCGTCCTCGCGGACCTGGTGCCCGAGCGGGTATTCGAGGCCCGCCTCGCGGAAGGCCAGCGGGAGGGTGACCACGGCGTTGCCCGCGGCGTCCCGGATGTCGACGGTGGCGCCGTTCACCTGGAACGTGCCGCCGGTGAGGGTGGTGACGATCTTGTCGCCGACGAGTTTCGCCTCGTAACCGATGTCCGGGACGGGCGCCGGAGCGGGCTGGGCCTGTGCGGTGCTCGCACCGACGGTGACGGCGGCGAGCAGCGGTACGACGACCGCCGAGAGCTTGCGGAAGAGCATTCGAGGAATCCAATCTTGACGAAGTCGAGCGCGACGAAGGCCCGCGCGGCGAGTAAAGCTCCCCTCGACGCCGCGGCGGACCTCGGATGATCCACGGGACAGCTAAGTCTTCGTAACCCTACTGCCCGCTCCGGAATCCGGAGGGAAAACCCCCACCAATAGGGGCAGTCGGCGCCTTCGGGTTTGTTCTGGCGGGTCTGCCGATCCATCGCAGGAGACTATAGACACAGTTCAGCGCGATATCGGGGAACCGCAGACGAACTCGTGTCGCCGAGGCCGAAAGCGCTGGCCGGTGTCCGTTGTGCCCGCCGACCTCGAGTCATGCCGGAACCGAATGGTCTGGTGGCGGTTTCCGGCTGATCGCCCGTCCGGGGGTGAAGCTGGGGTGTCACGCGACCCGCGCCATCCTGGACGGTCTGTGCTGGCTATCGAACAGCAAACGGGCGCGCGGTGGCTCGGGTCAGACGAGCAGGTCGACCACGACGGCACCCGCGCAGGCGAGCAGCACGACCGCCAGCGCCACCGCGTCGCGGCGGGTCGGCGTCGCCGGATGAGCGGTCAACTCACCGGTGCCGCCGCGCGCGGTGATCGCCTCGCCCAGCTCGGTGGCGCGGCGTGAGGCCACCGCCATGGCCGCGGTGAGGATGTCGATGAGCGGGCTGTCGGTGGCCCGGTCGAGCAGCCGCTCCTTGGGGCGCAACCTGCGCGCGGCGCGCAGCACCCGGATCTCCTCGAGCAGCAGCGGGAGGCCGCGCAGGGTCAGCGCGACGACCACGGCCCACTCGTCCACCGGCACTTTGAGTTTGCGCAGCGGGGCGCCCAATCGGGCCAGCGCCGGGGCGACTTCACCCATCGGGGTGGTCCAGGCGATCAGGAACGAGGCGGTCACCAGCACGAAACCGAACACCACCACCTGCGCGTACCGCAGCACCGCCGCGCCACCCATCGGCAGGTTGACCAGCGCGCCCGCCGCGATCAGACCCCAGAACCACCACGGCAGCCGCGGCAGCGTGCCCAGCGGCAGCCGGGCCACCACGCCGATCGCGATCAGGAACGCGATCATCACCCCGAGCACCGGCCAACTCGGCCACAACATCAGCAGCAGGCTGATCAGGAACGCCCCGACCATCTTGGTGCCCGCCCACAGCCGGTGGACGGGGCTGTCCACCGGCACCTGACGCAACAGAACCGTGCTCATCGGCCACTCCCGTGTTCGAAGCCCCACGCCCTGCCCCGTCGAGCGGCGCGCGGGCGCAGCGGATCCTCGGTGATCGCGATGCCCTCGGCGGGCGTGGCTTCCTCGGTGCGCACCGGCGCGCCGACCGGTTCCCCCGCGACCAGACGGCCCTCGCGCAGGTGCACGGTGCGGTCGCAGACCGCGGACATGTCCTCGACGTCGTGGGAGATGACGATCAGCGTGAGCCCGGAATCACGCAGCCGGGCAAGCAGTTCCACGATGTCGGCGCGGCCCTTGGGGTCCAGCCCGGCCAGTGGCTCGTCGAGCACCACGACCTGCGGTCGACTCGCCACGATCGCGGCGAGCACCACCCGCCTGGCCTGCCCACCGCTGAGTTCCTCGATGGAGCGGGCCGCGAGCGCGCGATCCAGGCCGACCGCGTCGAGTGCCCGCCCGACCGCGCCCGAGCCGGTGGCGCGCCCGCCCCAGTCGGCGATCTCGGCGCCGACCGTCTGCTTCTGCAACTGCAACCGGGAATGCTGGAAGGCCAGCTCGACCCGCCCGATCTGCCGGGTCACCGGCCGGCCGGCCAGCTCGCAGCGGCCCGCGGTCGGTTTTATCAGCCCGGCGATGATCCAGGCCAGCGTCGACTTGCCGGAGCCGTTGCCGCCGACCACGAGCAGTGCCTCACCGCGCCGGACGACCAGGTCGATGCCGTGCAGGGCGGGCGCCTCCCACGGCGTGCCGCGGTTGTAGGTGTGGCGCACGCCGTGCAGTTCCAGCACCGGCGGGCCCATCGCCCGGCGGCGGGTGTCGCGCAGCGGCTGCGGCCAGACCGGCAGCCGGTCGACCATGCGGCCCGCGGCCAAGTGCACCACCCGGTCGGCGGCGGCCGCGTCGGCCTCGTGGTGGGTGACCAGCACGACGGCCATGCCGTGCCGCCGCGGCAGTTCGCGCAGCAGCGCCACCAGTTCGCGGCGGCCCTGCGGATCGATCATCGAGGTGGCCTCGTCGGCGATGAGCAGGGCGGGTCTGCGGGCCATCGCGGCGGCCACGGCCAAGCGCTGCTGCTGCCCGCCGGACAGCGTCGCGGTCTCCCGGTCGCCCATCCCGTCCAGACCGACCTCCCGGAGCAGCGCGGCCACGTCGACCTGGGCGGCGAGTTCGGTCGGCAGACCCCACACCACGTCGTCGGCGACCAGCACGCCCAGGGTCTGGCTCTCCGGCCGTTGCAGCACGAGCGCGGTGCCGCCGAGGTGACCCAGGCCCGCCGAGCCGGGCCGCCGCACCTCCCCGGACGTGGGCGGCAGCCCGGCCAGCAGGCGGGTGAGGGTGGATTTGCCGGAGCCGTTGTGACCGACGACGGCGACGAACTCGCCCGGCGCGACGGTCAGGTCGATCCCGGTCAGCGCGTCGGCGGCCGCGCCAGGATAGCGGAAACCGGCCGCGCGCAGCGTCACCGGCAGCGGTCCGATGGGCCGGTCGTCGACCGGAGCGTCCAGGCGATCGCGGCTGGGCAACCAGGCCAGCCGGTCCAGCACCGAACCGAGCACGAACCAGGAACAGACCGCGCTGACCAGGATGCCCACCAGCACCCCGCCGCCCACCCAGGCCCACCACCAGGTGAGCACCGCGTCGGTGGCCGCGTCGACGCCACGGCCCAGTGGCTCCAGTTCCGGCCGGCTCTCGGCCAGTTTGCGCACGCCGCCCGCCGTGTTGCGGATGGTGTCGAACAGCAGATTGCGGGTCTGGGCGAACACCAGCAGCGAGCCGACGGTGAAGGCCGCCCACAGCACACCGGCCGCCAGCGCGGCCACACACACCGTGAGCAGGCCGCGCCCGCTGCGCTTCACCCCGCCGATGATGCCGCCGATCGTGGCGGTGCCGACCACGCCGAGCGCGGGCATCACGCCGGCGGCCACGAACGTGACCAGGGTGGCCGCCACGGTCGCGGTGACCAGCGCCCGCACCCGGTACCGGTGCGCGAGCATGCCCATCGGCACCGCCGCCACCAGTTGCAGCGCCGCCGCGAACGGCACCACCGAGCCCACGGTGACCAAACCGACCGTGACGCCGCCCAGCACCGCACCCGCGGCCAGCTCGATCGGCCGCAGCGGCCCGCGTTCGGGGGGACCGGCGAGAGGGTCGGTCGGCAGATCACTCACGCGACAAGTCTGCCAGGACGGTGCCGGTCGGGGCCCAGCCGCGCGCTCGCGCGGGGGTCAGCTCGGTTCGCCGCGGCCCTCCCGGCTGCCGGAATAGGCGAGTTCCCGCACCCGGCCGACCACCTCGGGCAGCATGCGGACCTCGTCGGGGTGATTGGCCATCGGGTCGAAGAAATCCGTGCGATAGTCGCCCGCGTCGGCCGGATGCAGGGTCACCTCCGCGACCCGGCGCGGCGGGCCGGTGAAACCGCGGGCGCTGAGCACGAACGTCGCGGGCCGCTCGCGCAGGTGCGCCGCGAGATCGGCCAGCGCGGGCGACTCGGGCTGGGCCGCGTCGGGCTCGGCGAACAGCCACACCGGTGCGTCGGAGCCGAACCGGTAGGGCAGCAGGCTGCCGTAGCGGGCGCTGCGCCACCCGCGCGCCGGGGTGACGACGAACCGGGTGAGCCGACCGCCGCCGGTGGTGGCCAGCGCCAGGTCGAACGGCTGCTCGTCGCGGTCGAGCACCCGCAGGGCCAGGCCGAGCACGTCGGGCAGGCCCGCGGGCGTGCCGACACCCTTGGACAGCCGCGCCAGCACGGCCCGTTCCCCGGTGCCGAACAGTGGCTCGAACTCGGGTTCGGCATGCAGGCGACCGGAGAGCCGGAGCCCGTTCGGGTGGAAGACGCGGGCGTGCCGCAGGCGTGCGGCTCCCGCGAAGATCTGACGGAAGGGCTGGGTCATGTCGGCCGGGTGCCCGGTCGGCGCCGGGCCAAACGCGACCGCTCAGACCGGTGCCACGCCGAGGAAACCGCCCATCGGCACCGTGCGGAAATGCGTTGTCATGGAGCCGGATTCGTCGAAGACGTGCAGCGCCACCGCCGGGTCGGGCGCGTAGTCCATCACCCGGTGCGGCAACTCCACCTCCCAGGCCCCGCCCAGCACCGAGGCGGTGCTCGGCGCGATGAGCAGCGGGCGGCCCGCGAAGGTGGTGGCCGCGGCCGAATGGGCGTGACCGGTGAGCACGGCGCGGATGCGCGGGTCGGCGGCCACCACGTCGGCCAGCCGGTCGGGTTCGGCCAAGGCGATGTCGTCGACGATCGGGCTGTGCAGCCGCGCGGGCGGATGGTGCATGGCCAGCACGATCGGTCCCGTCGCGGGCGCGTCGGCGAGCACCTCGCGCAGCCAGCGGTAGGTGTCCTCCTCGATCCGGCCACCCGGCTCGCCGGGGATCGTGGTGTCGAGCATGATCACCGTCAGCGCGCCGACCCGGTGCACGTGATTGATCGGCGAGTCCGACGGCTGCTCACCGAGCAGTTCGGTGCGGAAGGCGGCGCGCTCGTCGTGGTTGCCCGGGATCGCCCACACCGGGATGTCGGCCTGCAGGGCCACCCTGGCCTCGGCGTACTGCTCCGGCTTGCCCGACTCGGTGACGTCACCGGTCACCAGGATCGCGTCCGGCCGATGCGCGAGGTCGGCGAGGAAGGCCATCACGCGCTCCACGCGTTCGTTGTTGCGCGCCCCGAGATCGAAATGGGTGTCGCTGACCTGGGCCACCAGGATCATCGGCGTTCGCTTTCTCTGCGGAGTCGCGGCATTGCGGCATGGCGTGACTGGCACGCGAGCAGGTGCACGTCACCAGGCTAATTCAGGTCGCGCTCAGGCGTCTGCATGAGGCTCGCCACGCAGCGACTCCGCGGCCCCCGCCAGCAGTTCGCCGGGGTCGGCGCTGGCACCGAGCGGCGTCCAGAAGCCGGCATCCGGCGGGGCGGTGAGGTCCAGTTCCGGCGGGGTGCGCCACGGCGCGTCGAGGACCAGCCGCCACGAGTGCAGGTGGGCGCGCGGGTGGGCAGCGCTCTTGTCGAACAGCGGATCGCCGACGATGGCGTGCCCGATCCAGGCCAGATGCACGCGGATCTGATGCCTGCGCCCGGTCACCGGCCGTAGCGCGAGCACCGTCCGGTCGGCCGTGCGGGCCAGGGTCACGAACTCGGTGCGGGAGGGGTAGTTCTTCACCGCGAGCAGATCGGCGTCGTCGACGAACCAGCGCCCGTCCTCGGCGCGGATCGACTCCCGCGGCGCCGCGATCCGCACCCGGTTCTTGCGTCCCACGCTCAACGGCAGTTCGATCACGCCGCGATCGGGCAACCCGCCGCCCGCCACCACCGCCAGATACGCCTTCTCGGCGGTGCGCTGGGTGAACTGGCGGGTGAGCGTGCCGTGCGCGGCCAGATCCTTCGCCAGCAGCACCAGCCCCGAGGTGACCTTGTCGATGCGGTGCACCGGAAAGAGCCGTTCGCCCGCCCCGGCGGCCAGCTCCACGATGTCGGTGTCGTGGCGTTCCCCGGTCACCGAGATACCCGCGGGCTTGTTCAACGCCAACACCGCGTCGTCCTCGGCGAGCAGACAGCGCTCCCGCAGCCGTGACCAGTCCGTATCCACGCCACGACCTTACGGCCGCCACCGCGCGCTACCGTCTCCGGCCGCTGACCGCTACCGCCTCCGGCCGCTGACCCGCTCAGGCGGTGTCGGATTTCGCCTGAGCGGGGCGGCCTACGTGGTGACGCTGCGCTACCGCCTCCGGCCGCTGACCCGCTCAGGCGCGGCGCAAGAGGTGGGGGCGTAGCCGGTTGAAACCGCGCACCCGCACGCTGCGCAGGTGCCGCACCCGGAATTCCTTCTCGTCGGCGAGTTCGGCGGCCGCGCCGTCGTCGATGAGCACCGTGCCGGGCCGGGCGACGCCGGTGAGCCGGGAAGCGATGTTCACCACCGACCCGTACAGATCCCCGAACCGCTGCAACACCGGCCCGTAGGCGACGGCGACCCGCAGCTCCGGGCTGCCGCCGACCATCATCGTCGACTCCTGGATCGCCAGCGCGATGCGCGCGGCGTCGGCGGCCGTGTCGGCGGCGAACATCACTTCGTCACCGACGTTCTTGATCACCCAGCCGTTGTTCTCGGTGATGGCGGCCGTGGTGGTCGACTCGAAGGCGTCCAGCAGGGTGGACAGCTCGTCCGGGTGCAGATGCCTGGTCAACCGGGTGTAACCGACCATGTCGGCGAATCCGACCGCCAGCTCCCGCGTCGAATCCTCACCCGGCGCCGCGCCGTCGAGCGAGCGGGCCAGCGCGGCGGCCAGGTGCCTGCGCCAGGCGTAGCTCTGCAAATCCTCGACCGCCGAGATCGTCTCCTCGGTGGCGCGGCGGGCGCTGACCGCCGGGTCCTCGTCGGACTCGGCGATGCGGGTCGCGATCTCGGCGAGCACCAGGTCGGCCTGCCATTCCGCCAACCGCGCCATCGCCTGGCCGATGGTGCGTGCGGCCGAGGACTGCCTGCGCAGATCGGCGTCGGTCACCACGCGCAGCGAGCGGAACTCGCGCACCGCCCGCACGTCGGCGTCGGTGAAGTCGACCGATTCGTCCGGGCTGGCCGGGAAGCCGAGCGCCGTCCACAGCCGCCGCGTCACCTCCGCGGAAACACCGGAGCGCTCGGCGACCTCGGTTCTGCTGAAGGCACGTTCGCCCCCGAGCAGATGGGACTCGATCACCGATTCGACCAATTCGGGCAGTTGCGACGACGCCATGCCGCCACCTTACGGCCCGCCGACGCCCCCGGCGAGAGTCTTCAGTTCGCCACGACGCGCAGGGTTTTCAGCTCCGAATCGGCGGCGTCGGGGATGTTCATCCCCGCCTCGTGCGCCGAGCGCAGATACTCCACCACCGGCCGGTTCAGCAGCTCGCCGGGCAGCGCCGCCGGAATCCCCGGCGGATACGGCGTGATCTGTTCGGCGCAGATCCGTCCCGGTGCCTCCTCGATCGGCACCGTCTCGACCCGGCCGAAGAACGCGTCCCGCGGCAGCATCACCGACTCCAGCTGCAGCTCGTCCGGCTCGGGCAGCCGGATGTGGTGCGGCGCGGGCTCCGCCAGCTGTTCCCGCCAAGCCGCCACCGCGTCCACCAGCGTGGTGATCGTCTCGTCGTCGTCGGCCAACGACAGCGTCGCGAGGATCCGCCGGTGATCGGAGAGGCCGACGTCGATGCGGCGGTTCTCGCGCAGCCAGTCCGCGGCCTCGTAGCCGGTGGCGCCGGTACCGGAGATGTCCATCAGCACCTGCAACCGGTCCAGGTCGTGGGAGGCCTCCACGCCGAGCAGTTCGTCCTCCATCACCTCGATGCCCGGGATCTGCGCCAGCTCGGTGCGTGCCCGCCGCGCCACCCGCAACGCCTCGCCGAGCAGTTCGCGCCCGTGCTCGACCATCTGCCTGCGCCAGCCGTCCAGCGCCGTGTAGACCAGTACGTTCGGGCTGGTCGTCATCAGCAGGTCCGCGCACGCGCTCAACCGGGCCGGATCCACCAGGTCACCCTGCAGGTGGAACACCGACCCCTGCTCGAAGCCCGCGCCCATCTTGTGCACACTCACCACGCACAGATCCGCGCCCACATCCATCGCCCACGTCGGCAGGTCGGGATGGAACGGCAGATGCGCGCCCCACGCCTCGTCCACGATCAGCGGTTTGCCCCGCTCGTGACACACCTTCGCGATGCCCTCGATGTCCGCGCACGTCCCGTACGGGCTCGGGCTCACGATCAACGCCCCCGCCGCGTCCGGGTGCCGCTCCCACGCCTCACGCACCTGCTCCGGCGACGGTGGATGCGAAAAGTGCCGCTGCTCATCCCATCTCGGCGTGATCCACCGCGGCTGCACTCCCGCGAAGATCAACCCCGCCACGATCGACTTGTGACTGTCGCGCGGCACCAGCAGCCCGCCGTCCTGCCCGCCCGCGACCGCCATCATCGCCGCCTTCACCGACAGCGAACTGCCGCAGGTGGAGAAGAACGCCGTATCCGCCCCCACCGCGTCGGCCATCAACTTCTCCGCGTCCGACAGATACCCACCCCGCGAGAGCCGATCGTCCAACCCCGCCGAGGCCAGCACGTCCGCCCGGAACGCGTCGGCCCCGATCACCTCCAACACCCGCTCATCGGCCCCCCGCCCCTGCCGATGCCCCGGCGGCGTGAACCCGTACCGCCCGAGCCGGTGATACTCCTCCAACGCCTCGACCAGCGGAGCTCGCGAATGATCCATACCCGGGAATTACCCGGCGACCCACCCGCTAACCGACGGCGTTCGGCAGGTCGTACACCGTCGCCTTGCGCTCGCCGATCCGTATGAGCTTTCCTCGGTCGACCATGCGGCCCAGCAGCCGCGTCGCCTGCTGGGGGTCAGCAAGCAGAGTTCGGCAGCCTTCCCGCGGGTGATGGGGCCGAATGATTCGACATACTGCAGCACCATCTGCTCGTGCTGGATCGACTCGGTTCCTCGTATCCGCACATAAGCATGAGAGTTGTCCATGGCTCGGTACACGGCGGCGGACAGGTGGTAGATCCGTCGGCTCCCGGTGCCGCGCTGCTCCACCAGTCCTTCTTCCAGCATCCTGTTCAACCCGGCACGAGTCTCACCGAGCGTTCGGTTGAGTTCGTGCGCGATCTCCGTCGCCGACAACTTGCTCTGTGCGCGGAGCTCGTGCAGGACCTGCAGATCGAAAAGGCGCATCGGGCGGCCCCTGTCGTTCTCACGCTGCGCGACGAACCGCGCCATGGCAATGTCGGCCTTGCCGAATGAACATCAAACTCACCCCGCGGCCACTGCGCTCGACAACGCCTGCCCGACGGAAGGCGTCGGCGAGAATCGGGCTGCGGGGCTGAGAAATGGTGAGGAGATTGTCCAACCGAACTCCTGGCGGAAACCCGCCCGGACTAGTGACTTCGAAAGCGTCCTCACTGATCGTGACCCGAGTGGGGCCCACGGCGGTGTAGTCGCGATGTACCAAGGCGTTGGCGATCGCTTCGCGAGCAACCTGTGCGGGGAGGGCCGGCAGTGCGATGCGCAGCATCCCGAATTGCAACTCCTCCTCGCGATTCCAGACCGAGACGCGGTGAAAAACGTCCTCAGCGGCCTTGAACAGTGGGGACTTGGTGAAGTGGTTGATCTCGAGTGACAACCCGTCGAAAACCTGGAAGGCCACCTCATGGTTCGGCACGTGCCTGCTGATCGCGGCCTCGGTGCCGAACAGCAAGACTGCGCCGAGGGTCGGGCGCTCGACGCCGTCGTCGGCAGTCCGCCACACGCCGAGAGCACGGCATATCTCGAGATCCGAGAGCTCGGACAGGATCGGTTCGGCCCCCGACACGGAACTGAGGCGCCGAAACCTGTCGAGCTCCGCCGGGTCCAGATCGCTCGCTGTCGCGCCGCGAGCGGGTATGGCCGCGAAGTCCACTGCCCCTCGGTCGATTTCGTGGGCGAGCATTTCGTGCGCTGGGAACGGGACGCAGTGCGGGCTACCGTCCACCTCGAGCGCTCGCCGCACAGTACCTCTGGATGTCATGCGTCATAAATGATGCAAAAGCGGTGCTGCGGCCTCGCCACCGGCCGGGTTCCATCGGAGGATGCTGTCGGCCGCCACCAGGCGACGTTAAGAGCATCGTAAGCGGCCTCCACCACCGTCGGCGCATCCCAGCCCCGACAGGAGAACCGTTCGATGAGCACCACCACCGCCACCGCCCGTCCCGACACCTACGAGATGGTCGTCGTCCACAAGGCCTTCCGCACCCACTTCACCGCACTGCCCGACCTCGTCGCCGCCGTCGCCCCCGGTGACACCGCCCGGGCCCGGCGCCTGATCGCCTTCCTCGACGAACTCGACAGCGGCCTGCACCACCACCACACCGGCGAGGACGAACTGATGTGGCCGATCCTGCTCGACCGCGCTCCCGCCGACGCCGCCCTCGTGCAGCGCATGGAATCCCAGCACGAGCGCATCGCCACCCTCATGAAGCGCGCCGACCGCACCGGCGCCGAATTCGCCGCCACCGCCGACCCCACCGTCCGCGACGACCTCGCGGCCGTCCTGCGCGACCTCGCCGCCGCCCTCGACGAACACCTCGCCGAGGAAGAACAGCACATCCTGCCCCTGGTCGAGCAGTACATGACGGTCCCGGAATGGGAAGCCCTCGGCGAGCGCGGCCGCGCCCACATGCCCCAGGACCGCCAACTCGTCTTCCTCGGCTTCATGCTCCTCGGCGCCACAGCTGCCGAACGCGCGAAGTTCCTCGCCGAAATGCCGCTGCCCGCCCGGCTGGCCTGGCGGTTGCTGGGGCGTCGAGCGTTCGGGAAGGAATACCGGGAGATCTACGGGCAGAATCCGATCTGGTGAACTCGATCGGCGGGAGCGTCGCGACGACGGTGACGCACGCCGAACCTCGGATGGCAGGTAGCGGGATCACCACCGATCCATGCGCGCGTTTCGGCAGCTCATCCAGCCGATGTCCGACGGCAGGACCGGGCCGCACGGGGACACGGTCCTGCCGAACTCCAGTCCGCTGGTTCGGAGCTTCCCGGCAGGGTCTGCCACCGCGTACCCGGAATACCGCGCCGAGTTTCCAGGCGCTGTCCAGCCCGGCAATATGGGGACGCTCACGGTGAATCCCACGCCAATGTGGCCGTCCGACTACGACGACCCCCGCTGAGCGTGCCGTCAGGCCGGGACGAGTTCCAGCACGGTGATGTCGGACGGGGCGGCGACGCGCACCGGCGGCCCCCACGCGCCCGCGCCCCGCGTGACGTAGAGCTGGGTGTCGCCGTAGCGCTCCAGCCCGGCGACCGTCGGATTGGCCAGGCGGGCAAGGAGATTGCCCGGGAAGATCTGGCCGCCGTGGGTATGACCGGACAGGACCAGGTCGACGTCGTAGTCCACGGCGTCGTGCACCAGCACCGGCTGGTGCGCGAGCAGCACGCACGGCCGCGCCGGGTCACGTCCGCCGAGCGTGGCGTCGAAATCGGGCCCGCGGTCGTAGGCTTCGCCCTCGATGTCGTCGACACCGGCGATGTCGAACCACGGCAACTCGGCCCGCTGATTGAGCAGCACCCGCACGCCGAGACTCGGCAGGTGCTCGATCCACTCGTCCGGCGCGGAGTAGTACTCGTGATTGCCCATACAGAAGAACACACCCTGCGGGGCGCGCAGGTCCGCGATCGGGGCGGTGTAGGTGCGCAGGTCGGCCACGGTGCCGTCGACCAGGTCACCGGCGATGGCGATCAGATCCGGTTCGGTGCCGTTGACCGTGTCGACCACCTTGCGGGCGAAGTCGGCGTCGAGGACCGGACCCAGATGCAGGTCACTGACCAGGGTGATGCGGAACCCGGCGGCTTCGGGCGACAACCTTCGGATGGGGATCCGCACGTGGTTGACGGCGGGGCCGTTGAGGACGTTGTGCGTGCCGCCCGCCACCGTCGCGACGGCCGCCAGCGCGGTGGCACCGGCCAGCGCGCGGTTGACGAACAGGCGGCGGGAGAGGGTGGGAACGGTTGTGGATGGATTCGGCGCTTCAGGGGCGGGTGCAGCAGGCTCGACCCTGCCCCGTCCGAACGGCAACCGCACCAACACCGGCCGCAGGACCTCCCCGACGAGCACCCCGAGCAACAGGTACACGAACACCGCCGCCCACAGGTACCCGACCGTCGACACGACCCGAACCACCGCGAACGGCACGAAGTCCGCCCGCGTCGCCAGCGTGCCCACCAGGAACACCCCGCCGACCACCATCACACCGGTGCCGACCCGCCGCCCGACCGACACCGCCGCCGTGGTGTCCCGAACCAGCCGCCGCCACACATACCAGTGCGCCAGGCCGAGGATCGCGACCAACACGGCGATCACCAGCAACGCCACAACTCTGCCCACACCCACACCTTCCGAAGGTCTCCTGCCCCCCGCGAATCTACGCGTTTCCGGCAGGCCGCAGCTGGTAGCGGATGGGCTGAGGCACCCTAATCGAGGAAGAAGGCGTCGACCTTCTCCTCGGAATCCAGGATCTCGTCCGAAGCCACGCCGATTTCCACCGCCAGCTCGACCGAGCCGACAAGCGCAACCTGCACGTCAGGCGAGAAAGCCCGTTCGAGCAACCCGAGATAACGCGACATGCTCCGGTCGAGGCTGTCCAGGAGGGCCTGGTGCTCCGCGGCGAGTTCCTTGTCGAGCGTGCGCTGCTCGTCGAGGTAGCGCTCGATCAGCGCCGCCTCTCGCTTCGTCAGCGACGATGCCGCGGCCTTGTACATGACAGTGCCGACGGCGGTGCCGATGACAGCGCCGAGGATCGGGATGGGGATGGTGGCCTGGCCGACGAGCGAGGACAGCGCACGTACTGCGGCCTCCAAGGCGATGAGCTCGGAGTTCTCGATGAACTCGAGTTCGTCGATCTGGCCTCGCCGGAGCTTGTTCGCTTGTTCCGCGATATTGAAGGACGTGGTGACGATCGAACCGGCGACCGCAGCGGAGGTCGCGGTGAAATTCGTGAGCGCGTAGATGCTCATTCCTCGGACGCCGCCCTTGCCGAAACTCGAGCCGGCCGCGCCGGCGAGCTGCATCCAGTCGGTGGCGCTGAACTCGTTCAGCCGCTTGCCTTCCCGGCGTTTGGCGACCACGGCCAGCACGAATGCGGTGCCGCCCGCGGTCGCTGCGGCCATGAGTGTGGCCCGGCCTCCTTCTCCCGGCGTCGGCAGGCTGCGCTGGTGGGCATCCTCGCGCAAGGACCGGTCCATGGCGCGGAGCGAGTCTCTTTCGGCCGCCATGGTCGCGGTGTAAGCACCGCGCTGCACGTCGCCGTACTCGAGCATCGAGGGTTCCAGTGATTCGAAGCCGACCGACCCGTCTCGGAAGAACGCCTGGACCCGCTGCCAGTCTCGGAGGGAAGGTCCGTCGCCGCTGCGCGACAGTAGCTTGCTCGCTTCCTCGGGGGACATAGCACGTAGCCGCTGGATCACCTCGAAATGATCACGGGGGATCTGGTACTTCCCACCGTTGCGCACGTACTCGGGGTACTTCTGGAAGTGCTCGGCGATCGCGCCCAAGGAAAAGCGGCCACCCGCTGCGACGAACTTCTGCTGGATCTCGACACTTCCGCGCATCAGGTCGACGGGTCCGTTGTCGTCGACCCACTGGTAGATGGCCTCGTGGCCGAGGATCTGCCTTCGGGCGTTGCCGATACCGACCTCGGCGACCTCGGCAATGAAGCCGTGCATACCGGACTGTCCGCCGCGGTTGGCGGCGACCACCTCGAGGTCGATCGTCTTGACGGCTTCCATTGTGTGCCGGTCTCGTCGTGCGGGATGAAATGGCCTGGGGCTACCGACAGCCCATGGCTTCCGTTCAGCAGCTCCGCGGTTGGATGTTCACGCCGCTGATCTGTCAGGCTGCCGTGTTACCTGGCGCCGCATGACAATCGATTGACGGGTCCCAGAAGTGCTCTGGGCTCGTATCGCGGTATACAAGGCGGCTCGGTGCCGCCGCTTTCGACGGCTCGCGCGATCTCGCTGATCCCCTGGTTGGTGTGCGCGACGGGCGGATCTCCAACGAGGACGGTGCGTGCCTTTCGCTGGTGGGTGCGGAGGCGGCATGGGAAGTGATCTGGGATTGTCTGGGCCTCACTCCCTTCCAGTGTTTGAACGCGTGGATGAAGCTCGCGGATTCGGCATAGCCGAGGCGGATGGCCACGTCTTGTACCGAGAGCGCGCCGGTGCCGAGCATCTGTTCGGCGAGTGTTTCGCGAACCTCGTCGCGCAGGATCTGATAGCTGGTGCCTGCTTCGCCCAGTCGTCGTCGCATGGTTCGGGTGCTGAGGTGGAGGGCGCGGGCGACCTCGTCCGGACCTGTTGTCCAGGTCGACGTTTGTGAGCAGGTCTCTGACCTGGGCGGCGATGCCGTGGCGGTGTCGGCGTGCGGTGACCAGTCGTCGGCACTAACTCTTCGCATCGGGCGAGTGTGCGTGGATCGGCTCGGGGGAGCGGCTGGGTGAGCAGGTGCGGGTCGAACGCGACGATGTTCCTCATGTACCGCCCCAACACCAACCTCGGCACCGGCTCGATCAGCTACATGCTGGAACGGCAAGCCCGCTACATCCGGCAAGCCGTCGAGGTGTTGGCGCGAGACCCGGGTGGGGTCCTGGAGATCCGCGCGGAGGTCGAACAGCGCTACGACGACGAGATGCGGCGACGCCTTGCCGGCTCGGCGTGGGCGGGTTGTGTGAGTTGGTACAAATCCGCCTCCGGTCGCACTTCCAGCAACTGGCCGGGTTTGGTCTCGGAGTATTCCCGGCGGACGGCGACGTCGTCGCTCGCTGACTTCCAGGCCGATGCGGTCTGGCGAGAATCGGGGGTCGCCGAACGCGACACCTTCTTGACTAGCGTTCAAGAAGTGCCTACCGTGGTCGCCACGCGGTTCTTGGACAACGTTCAAGAGCGCTGGGTTCGCTGAGCGGAAGGATCAAGGATGGCGACCGACGAGTCGATCGATCGAGGTGCGGCCACCGCGGCGGTTCAGCGGCGCGATGTGGAGTTCCTCTCCGACGGCGTGCCGTGTGCGGCGTGGTTGTACACCACGCCCCGCGCGCCCGGGCCTCGACCGATCGTGATCATGGGGCACGGGCTGGGCGCGGTGCGGGAGATGCGCCTGGCGGCGTTCGCCGAACGGTTCGCCGCGAACGGCTGGTCGGTGCTGGTCTTCGACTACCGCCACCTCGGGGCCAGCGGCGGCCGGCCGCGCCAGCTTCTCGACATCGGTCGCCAACTCGCGGACTGGCGGGCCGCTGTGGCCTTCGCGCGCACCTTGCCCGAGGTCGATGTCGACCGGATCGCCTTGTGGGGCACCTCATTCGGTGGCGGACATGTCCTGCAGGTCGGCAGCGGCAATCCGCAGGTGGCGGCCATCGTCGCGCAATGTCCCTTCACCGACGGACCGGCCTCGCTGATCTCACGACTGCGGACCGGGCCGCTGAGCGCTGTCGCGCTGATGGCCGTGGGCATCCTCGACACCGCACGTTCCTGGCTCGGTAGCAAGCCCATCCTCATGCCGATGGCCGGAACCTCGTGGATGCCCGCATTCGTGGCCTCACCCGACGCCATCGCGGGCGCGTCGGCGCTGTTGCCGCCCGGCACCCGGCTTTCCCGGCGCTCCAGCGCCCTCCTGCGGAGGTTGCCCTCGGTGCGTGCGCGGCTGTCGGAAAACATCGAACTGACGATCGCCGACGACCGCGAGCCCGTCACGAAGGTGGACCGCGACTCGATCTGGGGCGTGCTCCGAGGCCCGGACAACGACTTCGACGCCGCCAATGCGCTGGCCGCCCGCTTGGTGTTGCGGCTACCGCTGTACCGCCCCGGCCGTGCCATGGCCCGCTCCGGCGTGCCGACCCTGCTGTGCGTCTGCGACAACGACGCCGCCGCACCCGCCGAAACCACCAAGCGCCGCGCGCGGGGCCTGGCACATGTCCGGGTGAAGACCTACCCCTGCGACCACTTCGACATCTACATCGGCACCTACTTCGAAGACGCCGTCCGCGATCAGATCGACTTCCTGGCAGAGCAATTCGCCGACACCGTGCCCGCCGCGACCTGAACCCGCACGACACGCGGCTCGCGTAGCCGTCCGCTGATCACCTCAGCGGGCGGCTACCGCTCTTGCGCGGGCGCTCTGGATCAGCGTTTCCATCACCGCGCGTTTGCCCTCGTCGTCGACCGGATGCATCAGGAGTCCCTCGACCACGAACACCCCGATCGAGGTCATCGCGTCCAACTCGTCCGCGGGAAGCCCGATCATGGCGAGATCTGCCCGGAACAAGCCCTCGGCCAACGCGTGGAACTGCTCGTGCCAGTCCCGAACCGCCTCCGACTCCTTCGCGCGAGCGTGCACGGTGGTCACCAACCGGCTCACCTGCTCCAGCTCCGCGACGACCCATACCAGTCGGTCGACGATGTCGTTGTCGAGGACCTCGCCGTACCGGGCCATCGAGTCGGCCAGGACATCGTCCAGTACCGCTGTCAACACCGCGTCCTTGTCCCGGAAATACCAGTACAGCGTGTTCGACACCACCCCGGCGTCCTGAGCGATTCTGCTCACGGGGACCGCGTCGTATCCCTGTTCGGTGAACAACCGCCGCGCGGCAGCGACGATCTCGGCGCGCTTCTCCTCCCGATCGCGGGGGCGTCTGTTTCTCGGCACCGGCAGTCCTGACTCATCGCGTCCTGCGAACCAGCCTATCTTGGTCGTCCCTCGAGAAAGCAGTCGGCAGACGTCACGACGCGCCGTGCACCCCGGCGCGAAATAGTCCTCGTCGGCGTGCCCGCATCGTCTTCGGGCGGGCGCAGTGACGCAGGCCCGGTCACGCCTCCGGTGCCGATGAACCGACCCCAGACAGCCGCGTCGGCCTCGGCACACGGAGGTGCCGAGGTTGGCGCCGGTGCCGAGCACGGCCGCGCCGCAGAGAAGTGGATGCTCGCCGGCCTCGAGCCGAACGCTGATCCTGGCGGAACTACTCGGTTTTGGGCGCCCGTTCACTGTGCGCGGCGTCGTCGGCCTTGTCGACTGACCGGTCCAGCACGACGTGCGGAAGCCGCCCGGCTCGGGACGCCCGTATACGGAGTGCCGATCGGCCGACTGTCAGCCCCGTTCGGACGCAGCCGAACGGGGAAAGTGCGCCGGTGAAATCGGATTTGCAACGACAAAGGCGGCGATGGCCTGCAGAAACGCCATCGCAAATTGGTGCCCTCGGCAGGACACACAAAACATGGGCAACCGGAAAACGCCTGGTCATTGTGGATGAGTATTCTATCTGACGGTCTGTCGGCCGATGCTTCTGCGGTACTCCTCGTCATTGAATAGGCGATCACGTTCGGAGTGCGGGATCGACGGCCGGAGGCCGGCCGGAAGGTGATCCCCTTCTCACGCGCTGGGATAGTTGTAGTCCTTGTCCGCGATCGAGGTCTCGATCCGGTGCTGTGGCCGGCTCGGCGGCTGCCGGCTGGCCCCGCAGAGGTTGCAGCCGCATGGACAGCATCAAACCTCTCCGCCTGCGTGACTCAAGCAGGCGCGTCGACACTGGAGCGCCACAAGATGTTGATTCGACTGGAGTAGTGTGCTCCGCGAAGATCGCCCGGGTACTCAGAACCTGAAGGATGCGCGGTGACCGTTGCACAGCAAGATGCACGTCTGCTCGTGGAAGAACTGACAGCGCAGGTACGGCCAATCGACGAGCGTGAGCTCGACGACCGCGCGGAGGTGTTGCGTTGGATTCGGTCCGGTGCCCAGCTGTATCGGATCGTGCCTCCTGCCACACCAGAGCAGCATCTGTGTGTCTACTTCGCGCTCTTCGATGAATCCTCCAGGTCGCTGTTGCTGGTCGACCATGTCAAAGCTGGGCTGTGGCTGTTCCCCGGTGGGCACGTGGATAACGGTGAAGACCCGCGAGTAACAGCGCTGCGTGAGGCGCGCGAAGAGCTGGGACTCGACTGCCGGTTCCATCGCTGGTTCGGCGATGTCCCGTTGTTCGTCACCGTTACCAAGACCCGAGGCGAGTTCAGCCATACCGACGTGTCGTTGTGGTTCGTCCTTGCCGGAGACGATTCGGTGCCGGTCACCATAGATCGTCGTGAAGCCCATGAGGCGCGCTGGTTTGCCCTCGACGACCCGACAGCGTGGGTTCCGGATCGCTTCGAGCCCCACATGGCTCGATTCCGGGCCAAGCTCCAGCGCGCCACGTCCTCATACAGCGGCGATCAATAATCGTCGGGGCCTGATCAATGTGTCGGTTTCGGTTCGAAGGTCAGCAGCAACCCCGAGTGGTCGGAGAGGCCGTCCTGTCGATACGAGTGGTCGTATCGACTGTCGCTGACGATGCTGATCAGCTCGGTGTCTATGAATGCGTGGTCTAGGCGCTGGTTGCCGAATCGATCGCTGTACCAACTGTATTCGCCTCGTTCGGGGTTCTTGGCCACGTAGACATCCGACAGTCCGATGCTGGCGAAGGCGCGATAGAACTGGTGATCGTGCGCTGTGAAGGCGCTGAGGTGGCTCGACTGGACCGGAT
The DNA here is from genome assembly GCF_002554515.1 of Nocardia sp. FDAARGOS_372. Lineage (NCBI taxonomy): Bacteria > Bacillati > Actinomycetota > Actinomycetes > Mycobacteriales > Nocardiaceae > Nocardia > Nocardia sp. FDAARGOS_372. Next base: position 5,418,188 of record NZ_PDDW01000001.1, read on the forward strand.
CGATCACGTTGAGGTCTCCGGTGACGAGCAGGTGATGGTGGTCGTTGCGTAGTTCGGTGAACGCCGCGATGGCTTCACGTTGCCACCGTTGTCGTTCGACTGAGCTCTCGGCAGACATGCCATTCGTCGGCGCGTAGGCTCCGACGAGCGTAATGGTGTGCTGGCCCAGAGAGATCCGTGCCGCGGCGGCGCGGGGGCCCAGCGGTATCGGTACTGGTGTCAGCTCGACCTCTCGGGAGGCCAGGGCAACGTGAAACCGCTCGTGTTGCCATCCCTCGGGCCGCGTCACCGAGTAGCCACCGAGTTCGAGTTCTTCGACGAGTTGAATCGATCCGGCCGCGGCTCTGAGTTCGGTCAAAACGATGATATCGGGCGCGTCGGCTCGCAGCCGAGCGGCGATCTGGAGAGCGCGCTGGGGTGACGGTGACTGCACGTTCAGGGCCAACAGGTTGACGGTGGTCGACGTTGCTGTTCGCGATGGTGGGTCCGGGGCATCGCCGAGGGCGCTGAACAGGGAGCCTTGAAACGGATCCATCAGAGCTTTCGGTGTCCTTCCGAGTGAGTGAGGGTGCGGATCTTGTGGATCACCTCATGCAGGACTTGGGGGTCCATACGCTTGGCGGCCGAGGTCTGCTCGGACTCGAACTGGTTTCCGTATACATGGAACGAATGTCCAGCAGCACGGTCGAGTATCAGGAACCGGTCGCGTACGGCTGGGCCGCGCACAACGAACGAAACGGTGTCGGCCTTGGCGACCACCGAATGTGTTGCATCTGCGCTCATCACGTAGCCGGTCCCGGCAGCCAGCAGGCTCTCCGACAGTACAGTCAGTTCGTTGTCGGGCGTCGCTGCGAGTTCCGGGGTCCCGAAGATGGTGTGTACATACTCGCCGGCCAGAACGACCGAGCCGAACGGCCAGCGGTGGTTGTGCGGCCTGTCGAAGTAGCCTGGACGGAAGAGATGGAAGCGTATCCGGACTCCTTCATCGCTGTCGAAGGCGACGACTTTGTCCATGAAATCGTAGCGTTCACACATCGCTTGCAGATGTGGGTCGTGCTCGGTGTTCGTCAGCAGAGCACGCAGGAAATCCTTGTCGTCGACCGCCAGGTCGAAGAGGGGCTGTACTGCCGACCGCACCGCCGGTGGGGAGGCCCAATCAACTAAGCGCACGGCGTCGAGGTGTTCCCGGTAGTGGTCCAGGCTCATGATGTATCGCCTCCTCGGCGCTGAGTGAGCGAATCGCGTACAGCGCGGTCCAATGCGGTGCGGAGTCGGTGATGAAGCCGAAAGTAGAGAGTTCCGCCTTCGATGCGGTGCTTCCACAGCGCGTTGTCGAGGTTTGGAGCTTGGTCCACCGCATCTGTGATGACCTGGACCTGGGCCTGGCGGACGCGGCGCCGCAGTGTCTGCAGCGGGAACACCGACATAGGTGCTGTGGCTATGACGGTTCCGATGTCCACACCGGTGGTGATGATCTGAGCGCTACAGCTGATGGTCGTGTTCTGCTCGATCAGAGCCCATCCCACAGCGTCCATGCCACGGTATCTCGGTAGTGCGCCGTTGTGAGCGTTCACGCATCCGATGCGAGGCGCCCTGACCACGGCTTCGGGAACCAGGGGCATGCCCGAAAGCACGCACAGGTCCAACTGTTGCCCGGTGATCCACTCGCCCAAAGCTTGGCTGGTGCCACGGTCAGCGGATGACCAGTCAGCACGGGATACTCGGACCGCTGGTTCGCTGTCTTCGGCCGGGTACCACGCAGCCGCGTAGCGCGAGTCTGCGGGCGAGGCAGGAGCTGGCGTGAACTCGAACAGGCCGACTGGTCCCGATTGTGCCAACCGGTCGTGTAGTCGCTGCACACCAGCTGAGCCGGACGGACCGGCTACCCCGATTCGGAGCCGAGAGTCGCGCGATCGAAGTCCCCGTCGGGCCTCGATATACCGGCCGGGCTGTGGTTCAGCATGTCGCAACCACTGGCGAGTCGTTTCCTCGATCTCGTTCACTCTCTCCGAGAGGAGGTCTGCCAACAGATGATCTCCGGCAGTCGGAGACCGCGTGGCTGTGCCGTGCTCCTGTGGCGACGATGACTGCAAGAACTCCGAAAGTTTCAAGGCTGTGTTCGTCGCACGCAGATCGGACGCCACGTACTCGCGGGTGCGCGAGGATCCCAGCAGGGCCGACCACCTGCGGATCGTCTCCGGATCCGGGCCGGGGATCAGGACATCGCGGCTGGGATGGAAGATCCCGGCCCCTTCCAGCCGTCTGATCGCCGCGGAATCGAAGACCGGGGGAGCGGGTGGCAGGCTAGGCACGCCGGGCACCGACAGTGCTGAGAGCATCGAGATACTTCTCGACAACGGTGTGATCGTCGTGGCCGATGAAGCTGAGCTTGAAGAACTCGGCAGCGAACTTTTCGACACCGCGGAGCGGCACGGACTTGGTCTGACCGCGGAACAGAGGCTGGTCGGCGATGCTCCTGGTGGAGCCGGGAATGTCGAACTCCCGACCTCCCGCAGCTTGCAGATCCGCCACGAGATTCTCTCGTGAGGTATCGGAGGCGGCCGCGTTGTAGCGGAAGCCGATGACGTAGAGACCGTGCGCGGACTCTGGATGCTGTGGTGTGAGGAGGTCGACGGCCGGAATCGTCGCGGTGACGTCGGCGATCAGTTGGAGGACCTGTCGGCGGCGTGCCTCGATGGCGGCTGCCTTGCTGAGCTGGTCGACACCGATGGCAGCGCCCAGAGTCGTGATGCGATGCTTGAGCCCGTACCCGGTGAAGGCGAACTGATAGTCCTCGTGGTCAGGAGAGACCTCCTGCAAGCAGCGTTTGTTGTAGTGCCCGAACAGCAACGCCTTGTCCTTGTACTCGGCGTTGTCGGTGACAAGTACGCCGCCTTCACCGGTCGTGATGGCCTTCTGGTTCGTGCTGAAGACCGCGATGTCACCCCATGTGCCGACTCTGCGCCCTTCGTGGGCCGCGAAGTGCGCGTGCGAGCAGTCTTCGAACAGGAGCAGGCCATGCTCGTCGCAGAACGCTTTGATCTCGGCCATCTGGCACGGGATGCCCCACATGTGGGTGACGATCACTGCCTTCGTCCGCTCGTCCACCAGGCGTGGGAGGGAGCCGGGGTCGAGGTTGCCCGAGGCATCGGCATCGGCAAACCGGACCTCGATCCCTTCGTAGGCGAAGGGCGAGGCGGTGGCGAAGAAGGTGTAGGCAGGGGCGATCACCACGTCGCCGGGCTGCAGCCCAGCACATCGTGTGAGGGCGTGTAGCGCCGCGGTGCCTGAAGCGAAGGAGACTGCGTAGCGAGTACCGACGAACGCGGCGAAGGATCGTTCGAACTCACCGATCACGCCGGAGGCATCTCGATCCGACAGAGATGACGACAGTTGCTGCAAGACACGAGATTCAAGCGCGTGATCCACGATCGGCCATACGTAGTCCTGACCGATGGCGGCACGGTTCGCGGTGGTCGGGACAGGCGTCACAGACATGGTCAGTCTCCGATCGAAGAGGTCGCACTGGCAAGGGCATGTCGGGAAAGCAGTTGTGAGACACGGCTGCTCGTCACCTCGACCGTCTCGTCGGATGCAACAGGAAGTGTCAGCCACCGAGAGTTCTGCGCGAAGGAACGTAGGTTGCGCATGCCGCGCCCTTGATACTCGCGGAAGGTGTCTAGCCCGAAGTCTGTGTAGCCGGCATGCATTCCCAGTTCGGTCGGGCTGAACTCGGAACGTCGGCGGTAGAGGGCGTCGATGTCGATGTCCAACAGGACTACCGAGTCGGGGGTGCGGGTGCCGGCGAAGAGAGTGGCGAGTTCGGCACGCTCGTAGCCCTGCTCGAGCAGCTTGCCCCAGAACTTGTAGATCCAGCCGTCGACGATCACGTCCCAGCCACGCTCGAGCAGCGGCGCTATGACGGTCTCGGAATGGGCGGTGAACCAGGCCGCCTGCAGGTTCACCCAGAACCGATCGGACAGATCGGTGGAGTGCCCGCAGCCCCACAGCATCGTCGCGGCATGGTCCATCAGCCGACCGGCGAACGACGAGGTTTCGGAGAGCTGGCGCCGCGACACGAAAACCAGGCCTTCGCTTGCTGTCTCGCCGGACAGCTGGCCGGAATACCTGTGTGCGGCGAGGCTCTGGGCCAACGTCGTCTTGCCGGCACCGTCGAGTCCTTCCAGCGCAATGAACCTGCCACTACCCATGCTTCCCCCAGCGTTCGAGAACAGTGCGTTCAAGATCGGATGATACGACCGGCCCCCGGCGCGTCATCGACTCAAAATCACTGAAATCAAAATCATTGTCGCACAGCGAGCTTCGGTGAAGTGTATGCCCGGAGGCGGCGCACTTGGTGGGCCGTAGGGGACGCACCTTGGGGGTTTCAGGTGATGGCAGAGCTGTCGAACCACGCATCCGGCTGTCCGGCGCCGGCTGCCGCCGAGCTGCGACTACCCGATCGCGGAGTCGGGTGTTGGGCGATCGGCGGACCCGCAGAAAACCTGGGCATGGCGATGGGCTGGTCGGGCATTTCCGACGAGCAGGTCGCCGAGGGTCTTCGCGCAGCGTTCGACAACGGAGCACGGCTGTTCGATACGGCCGATGCTTATGGGCTGGGGCACTCCGAGGCACAGCTGGGCGACTTCCTGCGAGGCGTCGACCGTGCCGAGGTCCTGATCGCCGACAAAGTGGGATACCTGCACTCGGTCGGAGAGCACGGACTGGACCCACGAAACATCCGCCACCAGTTCGGGGAGAGCCTCAAGCGGCTCGGAACCGACTACGTCGACCTGTACTCGTTCCATCACAACAACTTCGGCACCGGCACTGAATGGCTAGAACCTGCCGCGGCCCAATTCCGGCGCCTGCGGGAGTCCGGTGCGGTGAGACTCATCGGGATGCGTGGTCCACATCGGTTCGCTGCCGAACGGACCTCGGAGCCGCGGTCGGACAAAGTCGCGGACTTCATCCGGGCGTTCGACATCATTCGACCGGACTATGTCACAGTCCGCCACAACCTTCTGACGCCGATCGAGACCGGTCCGGCCGGCAGCATCGTCGACTACGTCACTTCGCGCGGTGCTGCGGTTCTCACCTACAAGCCGCTGGCACAGGGCCTGCTGCTCAGCGCGCGACCCCGGACCTACGGCGCAGGCGACCACCGCAGCCGCAAGGCCTGGTTCCGGTCAGGCAACCGCGCCCGGTTCGCACCATTTCTCGAGGCCCTCGGCGGCCGGTTCGGCACCAAGACGCCCGACAGGGTGGCGCTGGCATTGGGCTACTGCCAGACAACCGTGCCGACTTCCACCACGCTGATCGGCTTCACCGACGCCGGCCAGGCCGAGCTGAACACCACGGTATCTGCCCGATGTCTCGACGAGGAAGATCTCGACTTCATCGCCTGTGAGGTGGAAAAGCTTCGACAGGCGTTGCCGTCCTATTTCTCCGACAGCGACTGACTACTCGGCATCTGCCGTGCAAATTTTTGCTTCACTTGGGGGACTGCTGTGCGAAATCCTGCATCATCAGAGCTGGACGAATTCTGGGACGAGTTGAAAGTCCCGCAACGAAACATATCGACGCTGTCTTCGGCAGCAGAGGGCCACACCGACCCTAATTCGCTCAGAGCGTTGATCGCGGAAAATGCAGACCTCACTCTCGATAATGTCTTCGTCACAGGGAGCTTGGACCGTCGGCTGGTCATCGCACGAAGAACCCGCAACCATCAATGGTGGGCTGCAGAACTTTCGGGCCGACAGCTTGCCTCGCGATCGTGGCCGGAGTGGGTCGAAGGTCGACTCACCGTGGAGAGATCCGATCACGCTGTCTCCCCGGTTGGTCTGACCACCGACGGTCACCGACGTCTTGCCCATCCACACATTAAGCTGGTTGGCCTGTATCACCCAGAGTTCTTCCCGCTTCCCAGATTTCCGCTGGGCATCTCCGATCTTGCGCGATCCGTGCGGGCGACCTTGCTGGGCGTCACGTCACTGGTCGACATGCAACTCGGTACGAGCATGGACGAGCTGCTCGAACACCTCGAATCCGATCGACCCGAGATCCTGGGAATCTCTGCGACTTTCGGCCAACACGACCTGCTCGAGAAGCTTCTCGCCTATGTGGAGTCGCTGGTGGACCCGCCGATGGTCGTTGCCGGCGGCAGTCTGGTGGCACGCAACGAGCGGTCCCTGCTGGCTGACCACCCCACCATGCTTGTCGCACGCGGAGCCGGCGAACCGACGATCCAGGACGTCGCTGCCTACTGGCACGGCGACATCGCCATCCACGATGTCAGAGGAATCGGGTACGCCGGCGGCCCCCGTGGCACCGACGTACTGACCATCCGGCCCTACCGCAAAACAGCGGTCGTCCCGAACCGGCTGCAGACCGACATCCTGCCCGAACTGGACCTGCTCGAACCCACACTGCGCAGTCACGGGGTCGCCCAGCTGGAAGGCTCGCGCGGATGTACCAACTTCTGCTCGTTCTGCCCCAGGGGACACAAGGGCAGTTGGTGCGGTTCTACCGGAACCGACCTCAGCTGGATCCTCGACCGCATGCACGGCGTATTCCAGCGCCATCCCCACGTCTCACGAACCATCTACTTCGTCGATGAAGAATTCATCGGTGAAGATGACCGAGACGGTACGCGTACACGCGAGCTGGCCACGCAGATCCACTCCCGAGACTTCCGCTGGGAGACCAGCTGCCGGGTCGACCAAGTCGTAGACCCCGATCGCGACCGCGATTGGCACCTCGCCCGCATCCGACTCTGGCGCGATCTGCCACGGTTGGGCCTTCGCCGCTGTCTGTTCGGCATCGAGTCTGGTGTCACCACGATTCTCGACCGCTTCAACAAGGAGACGACCGCCGAGCAGAACGCGAAAGCCATTCGCACCCTGTCGATTCTCGGCGTGCCCACACGGTTCACCTACATCACCTTCGACCATCTGATGAGTTTTGAAGAGCTTGAGGAATCGGTCCGATTCCAGGGCAGAACCGACCTGATCCTCCGGCGCGACAGCGACATCGACGACGCGACGGCAGTCGACCGGCTCGATGATGACGAATTCGTCCGCGCACGCTCTGGCGGTGTCCCGTTCTATCAGGGAATCTCCTACATGCTGGTCAACATGGAATGCCTCATCGGGGCGGCCTACACCCGCAAGGTGGTCGATGCCGGCCTGGCCGGTGAGATCCAACCGAGCATGGGGCGAGTTGATGCCGAATACGCCGACTGGAGAATCGGGGTCCTGGCCGACTCCGGGCAGCGCTGGATCGACCGCAACTTCGCCCTGGACTACACCCTGAAGTCGCTGGAAAAGATCCTCGACGGCCACCACAAGACCGAAGTACGGTCGGCTCGCGTCCTTCTCAAGGACGCGGCCTACCGCCTGCTGGTCGAGATGGTCGACCTGGCGCGAGAGTTCGACCTGGACGTGGCCCAGAACGTTCTTCTGGCCGATCGCGTCCGTGAGGCCATGGACGCTCACCTACAAGATCTTGCCGACTCCGTCTCGGCGATGATCGATCGCCTCGCCAACGTCCTATCTGTCGACGAGAACCGGCTTCTGGCACAGCAATACGCGAACTGGACAAGCGTCGAGGGTTGGGAGTTGATCAATGCCGCAGACTTCTGCGAGTAGCCGGATCGGCGAGAGTGTCGCCCGAGCAAATCTCAACAATGCTGCCGCCTCGATCCCGGCCGAAGGAGTCGTCGCTGCTGTGACCGACTTCCTCGAAGCCGAGCAAACGCTCGGACCATATCCCGCGGCGAAACTGCATGCCGAGCAGTTCGACGACCTCTACTCGGTTCTTGCGGAATTGGTCGGGGTCTCTGCAGACGCCGTCGCAGTCTTCGACAGCGCGACGCGCGCGTGGTCGGCGTTTCTCGGGGGCATGGTCCTGTCGCGAGGTGACCGAATATTGCTGTCCACGTGCTCATTCGCGAGCATGGCTATCGCCGCGGAGACCCTCGCCGCGCGCGCTGGCGCCGCGGTCGAATACTTCCGCGCCGGCGGTGAGGGCCGCGGACTCGATGAGCTCGAACACATGTTGGACGAGTCGGTCCGGCTGGTTTCGGCACCTCACATCCCGGCCCACAACGGACGGGTTAACCCGGTGGCAGCCATCGGCGCACTGGTCGCTCCGACGGCGGCGCTGTACGTCGTCGATGCAAGCCAATCCGTCGGGCACGTTCCCGTCGACGCCACCAGGATCGGCTTCGATGCTCTGGTCGCCTCGGGAAGGAAGTACCTTCGGGGTCCCCGCGGAACCGGCTTCCTCGCGCTGGGATCGAACACGTACAAGACACGGACGGTGGACCCGGGCCTGCCCGACATCCATGCCGCGGCATGGTCACCGACGACGCCGCCGACGATCCGGTCCGATGCCAGGCGGTTCGAGTACTCCGAGCGCAGCTACAGCCTCCTCGCGGGACTACGCGTGGCTGCTCGCCATGCGACCCGACTCGGCGCCGAGCAGACTCAAGCCCGCGTGACTTGCCTCGCGACGCGTTTGGCGCGGCGCCTGTTGGAACTCCCGGACGTCACGGTCCACTCACCCTCGCCTTCGCCGTGCGGAATCGTCTCGTTCTCCATCGGTCGAACAAACCCTTACACCTTTGTGCAGTGGTGTGAGCAGAGGGGGATTTCGCTGAGCGTCACACGCGCAGAATCTACCCCCGTCGACATGCTGGCCGATCATCCAGCGGGATGGATTCGGGCTTCCCTGCACTACTACAACAACTCTCTCCAAGTAGACGAACTCGGAGACCTGGTCGAGAAATTCATTCAGGTCGAGGCGGCATTCGTCCTCGATCGCAGTTGATTGATAGTGGACCGTCCGGAGATCCGCTCCGAACGGTTTGGAGAAAGGAAACACAATGAACATCCTGCGCGTGGAGCTGCCCGCCGCCGAGATCGCCGCGATCGCCGGAGGCACGTCGACCGAGGTCACCGAGGTCGCGCAGCACTGCTTCATCTAGTTCGAAAGGGCCGGGACGCCTCTACGGGTCCCGGCCCTCGCTGGGCGCGTCGGAAAGGACTCGATGAAATACGCACAACTGGGTGCAGCGATGATCGCCGTACAGTTCATGGTCAGCCTGGATCAGTCGGTCCTGTCCGTCGGAGGGGTCCGAGTCGCAACCGAATTCGGTGACCCGCTGCTGCAGGTTTGGATAGCTGTCAGCTATCTCAGCGCGGTGATCATCATGACGCCGGTGATCGGAGCCCTGGCCGATGGACGCGACCTCGTGCCGCTGTTCCACCGGGCTATCGCGGTGTTCGCGGCCGGTTCGATCGCCTGCAGCCTCGCCGACGGAATCGTCGAACTCACCGCCGCACGAGTACTGCAAGGGCTGGGCGCGGGAGCGCTGTTGGCCTTGCCGCAAGTCGCGCTGACCAGAGTGCCGGACATGCGCATTCGGGAACGCCTGCAGTCGTCCTTCCTGATCGTCTTCGTCGTCGCCAGCATCTCGGGCCCGGCCATCGGTGGGGCGATTGCGGGCACGCACATCGCCGGTATCGGCGGGTGGCGCTGGATCTTCGCCGCCAACGTGCCGCTGTGCCTGTTGAGCGTGATCATGCTCGCCCGCACGGACCTGCCGGCCACCACGACCGCCCGCTCCGCCCCAGTGGACAGGGTCAGTTGGCTGATGCTCGGAATTGGGGTGGTGTGCACCACTGTGGGTCTCAACGGGATCGGCAGGTTCAGCATCGCCGCGGTAGCAGGGCTGCTCCTGGTAGCGGCCTGCGCGGGCGTGGCCTTCGGTGCCCGTGCACGCAAAGGCCGGTCTGTCCTGCCGACGATCTCCAGCCCAGCAAAACGTCACCGCGCACACCTCGGATTCGCAGCCACCTTCATCGCCGGCGCCGTGATGTTCGGCACTACTTGGTTGCTGCCGTCGTTCCTCCAGGGGCATCTGCATCACTCCGCGGTGGAAGCCGGACAATGGATGCTGCTGGTGGCGACCGGAACGGTGGCCTGCGCGCTGCTGGTCAACCGGCTCGCCTACCGCTCCACGCGCATCGTGTGGCTGCCCCAGACCAGCCTGCTGCTGCTAGCCACCGGTGCCACAGTGCTCTCGGTGGGTGGACCCAGATCAGCCGTTCTCGTGCCGGTGCTTCTAGCGATCGGAGTGGGATTGGGCGGTATCGTCGTGCCGTTGATGCTGCTCATGCAGCGGACCCTCGGCCCCGAGGTAGCAGGTGCTGCCACGACGACGACGATCTTCTTCCGCCAATTCGGGGGCATCTTCGGGGTCGCCGCCCTCTTCGGAGTGGCGGCCGTCATCGGCTTCACCGCTGCCTTGATCGCTGTGGCAGCAATAGCGATCACGGCAGCATTCATGCTGCAACTCATCGCCGAACAACCACCGAAGCCGCTGCGCACAGGCGGCCAGCTCAAGGAAGACGATGCACTTCGTCCAACCAGAACCCACTGACCCGATCGTCGACCGGCTGCTGCTCGCGCTCGCGGCAGAATACAGCCTGCGCTACGGCAGAACAGTTCAACAAGAACTCGAAGAGCTGCGGAACTATCCACACGCCAGCCTGCACGCCGAGGACGGCCTGCTCATCCTGGCTGTAGAAGCGGGCAGGCCGGTCGCCAGCGGCGGCTTCAGACGCCTGGACGCACACACTGCCGAGCTCAAGCGACTCTGGGTCGAGCCCGACCTGCGGGGACACGGCTTCGGAAAAGCCATTCTGGACCACCTCGAACGGCGCATCACCGAGCGTGGATACACCCGAATCTGGCTGCAGACCGGGCCAGCACAGCCGGAAGCCGTAGCCCTGTACCTGTCGGCAGGCTACACACCACACTTCGATCCGTCGTTGCCGCCGGCACGAGTCGGTATTCACCGATTCAGCAAGCAGCTTCACAACCGCGCCGGTGCACCCGGCCACGCAATCAAGGAGTCCACGTGACCACCGGCCTGAGCGATGCTCACCAGCTCCAGATCGAGAACACCATCAAACAGATCAGCGATCTCCACCCGGTCGAGGGCACCTACCTTACCGGCAGCCTCGCAGCCGACCTGGGCAGCACCCTGTCCGACCTCGATCTGGTCTGCGTCGTCGCCACAGCAGAACCAGTGCAACGTTTTCCGCTTCGAGGCGAACTTGCCCTGCACGAAGGCACTGTCGCAGACGCCGAGGTTCTCACCACCAGCCAGTACGGCGCCACAACGAAGATCGTCAACGCCTGGAACCCCGACGCCACCGGCCACTGGAAGGTATTCGGCCTCCGTGAGGAACTGCGTACGCTGAGCAGACTGCTCTACGGGCGACCTGTCACCGGCAACGCTGTGCACAGCCGCTTGATCGCCGACATCGACCTCGACAACTTCCGGCGCGCCTACACAACCTTCCACCTGGCCGATGCCGCGAACTACCTGCGCGACACCGTCGGCCTAGTGGAATCCGGCGACCTGGAGACCGCGTGGGAAACCTCGACACGGGTATCGCGGATCGCCGGCGAAGCCCTGCTCGGGGCATACGGCGACTACTACCACGCGGACAAGTTCATGCTCCGACGACTGAGGCGCCGGACCGAAACCAGCGTCATCGCCGAACAGTTCGCCGACGCGTTGTACTGGCCCACCGGGATTCGCGGGACCAACGCCGAACTGATCGACGCCATCGAGTGGCGAAAGACCCTCACCGGCCACATCAGTGCTGTGATCTTCTTGACCGGCTGGTCCGCAACCGCGACCGAAACCGTTCCCGAGCTGCCGACCCGCGCAGGGGCCTACCGACGCTCGACAGAGAGCCTGTTGATCCGCGCTAGCGACGGCGCGCTCATCCTCGGTCGTCACTCGTTGCGGCTGTCGGTCGCGCAAGGTCTGCTCTGGGCACTTGCTGACTTCGCCGAAACCCGCGACGGATTGATCGAATCCTTCTTGGACGCAGTAGGACTCGACACCAGCAACACTCCTTGGGTCGCGAACACTCTCTCGCAGCTGATCGAGCTGCGGCTGATCCAGTCGGCTCAGCCGTGACCGCGCCCTCCATCGCGATCCTGGGTCTTCCCGGCAGCGGGAAAGGGACTCAATCACAACTGCTTTCGCAGACGCTCGGATTGCCCCGTATCCCACCAGGGGAACTGCTGCGCGCAGAGATCGGCAAAGATAGCGACCTCGGTCGTCAAGCCGCCACGGCCGTGACCAGTGGCATTCCCGTCGCCGACGCCATCATCTTCGAACTGGTCGACCGTGTCATACCGGCCGACCGCCCATCGATTCTGGACGGGTTTCCCGCTGATCCAGGACAGGCCAGTTGGCTCCTCGCACACCCAGCGATGGCTACGACAACGCTTGTCGCCCTCCACCTTGTCGTTCCCCCACAGGTGGCGGCCGCGCGCCTGCTCGGTCGGTCGCACACACAAGCCCGTGCAGACGACACCGCCGAGATCATCGAGAAGCGTCTGAACCGGTCGCGCACCGCCGTGACGCAAACGGTGAGTTACCTCCAGGATCGGGCGAGCGTTGTGATCGTCGACGGTGAGGGGCAGCCATCTGACGTCAACGACGCTATTGTTGCGGCTCTGTCGCCATTTCTGCCCTGAACCCCTGGCGCAGCGAGCAGCGGAAAGCGGGCTGGATGAGCATCGACCTCGAGGCGATCGTTGGGTCTGGGTGGGTCACACTTGAGGAGCTCGAGCCTGATGACATGCACCTTGCGTGCAAGTACTGGGCACAGACAAGGGCCAGGGATCCGGAGCTGCAGTTGATCCAGCGGCATGCGACCGAACGGGTCTACCGCTGGACCGGACGACACCCGGCGAACATCGGCTCATCGGCTCTGTTGCTGAATACGGCCTCCAGTGACCTGGACCTCGGTATCGGTATTCCAAAGCAGTTATGGGAGTGTACGACTGCAAGTGTCGGTGCTCTGCAGGAAGCTCGGTGTGAGTCGACCCGATTCGGCAATACTCGGCTCGCCCACGGATGGACCGAAGGCAACGTCGAGATCGACCTGACGATTCTGGACACCCTGGACTTTCAGGAATCGATCGACATGATGAACCGTATACGCCGGCAAATGCGGCGTGACGAACGGATAGCCTTCACGTGGATCAAGCATCTCCTCGAGCAATCGGGTAACGCCGAGCTGCGCCGACGATGGAAGCTGGCGCCCTACATGCGGTATTGCTCCGACTTCTCGCCGATCAAAATCGTCAACGAAAGTGCGGAGTGATCACTGCCGCCGAGGGTTCGGGCCTCATGAACGTAGGTGCAATTCGTGACAAGGCTTGCGTGTGCGCGATCAATGAATGCATGGTCGAATCGGTATCCATTCCTGGATCCATCCGGCTGCTCCCTGCCGAACCATGAGTACTCCCAGGTGCCAGGGTTGCGCAGCCTGAACGCATCGCACATCCCGTTGTCACCGAAAGATCGGTAGAAGTCGTATTCCCACTCACCGAAGACCCGATAGCGTGGATGATGGTCCGGTTCCAGCACATTCAAATCACCCACGGCAACGCATGGTTGGTCAATCGCCAACCGCTCGACGAGACCTGGAATCGCCGAACTGACGCTATCCTGATACGCCCGTTTGTCGACATTGCGTCGCTGTGCAGACCCCCGAGACGGAACGTACATGCCGATCACTGCAAGGCGACCGCGGTCCGGCATGTCGATCTGCACTGCGGCAAAGCGCGCCGCAAGTGGTGAGTCCAACGTGTAGACCTCATCGATTGTGCCGCGCGCTGCAACAAGCACCCGGTACCCGTCTGCGCCGGCTTTCGGAAGGTAGGTGCAATACCCCGCGTCTCGAAGGTACTGGGCCGTAGACTCGCCCGCCTGCGATCCGGAAACCTCGGTAAGAACGAGGACGGCCGGTTGTACAGCAAGAAGCCATGTCAGCTGCCTCCGGGCACGAGAAACTGCTGCCCGCTGGACATTCCATGTAACGACAGTTGCCAGACCTAAGTGGTCATGCACTCGTCGGCCTCGGCATCCGATGCTCGTCGCGCTGAACGCTGATGTCACTGCCGGTCACTACCCCAGGCTACGCAGACCCCAGGTTTCGGCCAGTAGCCGGTGGGACTCCAAACGATGCTGTTGGCTATGAGTGACGCTGGTTATGACCAGTTCGTCGGCGCTGGTCAGTCGCTGGAGAGCGTTCAAACGGTCCGACACAGTTGCCGCCGATCCAACCATCTGGGTACTGACCCTGTCGAGGACCAGTTGACGGGCATCCTCATCCAACGGTGCCGTCGTATCAGGATCCAGATAGTGGGCTGCACCGGTACCTTGCCCACTCCGAATACTGTGTACCCAGTGGCCATACGTCGCTGCGCGATGGCTTGCCGTAGCGTCGTCGCTCGCAACAACCACATCAGCAGAGACCGCCAGATACGGTCTCGGGAACCGCGACGAGGGCCGAAACGAATCCCGGTAAGCCTCCACCGTTTCCAGAATGTTGCTGGGCGAAACATGGTAGCTGGCGGCAAACGGAAGCCCGAGTTCACCTGCGAGCCGGGCACTGCCATGAGCGGAACTGCCGAACAGCCAGGGCTGCACAAACGCGCTCTCGCCCGGCACTGCGTGCAGCTCGACTCCTGAAGTTGTCCGAAATGTCCCATCGATTAGTGACAGGACGTCGCGGACCTGCTGGCCGAAGTCTGCGGCGTCCGTGTCGGGGAAAGGTAGGACCTCCTTCCAGGCGTCGAGGTTGGTCGGAGAAATCGGCTGGGTTTGGACGAAAGGTGCTGGTATCACCACGCCCTGTACTGATCGGGAGGCTGTCTTCTCGGCGGCCACCGCCGTGGTGCGGCGCGCCGGTTGCTGCGCCGCCCGATAGGCAGACCGGCCCAGGCCCAGATCGAGTCGCCCAGGGAAGAGAGCATCAATCGTGCCGAAAGCTTCGACTATCGCGACCGGTGTGTGGTGCCCAAGCTGAATCGCGGCCGATCCAACACGGATATTCTTGGTGGCCGAAGTGAGCAACGCTACAAGAGTAGCGGTAGACGAGCTCGCTACCTGCGCGAAATGGTGTTCGGCTACCCAGTACCTTCTATATCCCCAGCGTTCGGCAAGCTGGGCCAATTCGACCGAGTTGCGGAGAGCCTGCCTAGCGGAAGATCCCGCCGCGATCGGCGCAAGGTCCAAAACAGAAAGTGGAATAGTCACTGGCCCCCCTAATCTGCTGTGACTCAGCTTCGGCCACTGACCTGCGGCCAGCCGTCTCTCTGTCAACGTACCGCTGCCGTGCCGGTGCGGAAGACCATAGAAATCGTGACGATCGAAATGATCGACACTGCCTGGTGAATCGCCCCGGTGAGTCCGGAGACCTATCGGTGTGACAGCTCGGCGGACACGCTGCTCGCCTCCGCAGTGCCGACGAGCTCACGCCTGGCGAGACACTGGCCTCCGCTTCCCGGACGTGCTGTTTGAGCACTCGGTCGACCAGGAGAGGCTCATGTCGTAGGTTCGTGACCCCAGGAATCGAACCTGCGACAACCCACCTGGGGCTTTGTGTCCGGCAGCGGCCTCAAGGGGGAGCAGGTTGACCTGACCTGCGGCAATCGATGTCGCAGGTTCGTGCCCTCGGCAGGATTCGAACCTGCGACACCCGCTTTAGGAGAGCGTTCGGGACCGGATTTGCCAGGTGCGGTGGTCGCGGACAGCGTTGGTTACGAGGGGCCGACCTGGGTGAATAGCGATTGATGCGTTGGTATGCGTTGGTGCCGTGTGGTGCTGCTGCGTACGTTCTGCGTACCGAGGCTGCGGGGTGAATGCTCCGCAGCCTTCGTCGTGTCTGGACCACGGTTGGCCTTCCTCGGTGGTGGGTTGCACCTCACCGGGGCTGGCTCACCGCCTGCCCCTACGGCCTGCCCGTCACGCGCAGAGGCTCACGGGTCAAGAGTCGGCGGATGCCGATCCCGTAGGGACGCCGATAGGCGCTCTTGAGGCGTGAGGGGCGCGGGATCACAATGCAGGCCACCACCGAGGAAGGCCACGCGGCCGGAGGACGCGCAAGTACCGCGCCGGTGCGTGAGGGAGAGGGGGCCGGAGCCCCCTCCGGGTCAGTCGTAGTCGCGGTCGAACGCTTCCATCGCGGCGTCGTTGCGGAGTGCCTGGCGGTAGTGGGCGGGGCAGAGGTGATCGGTGATGGTGCGGTTCTGCCACTGGTAGTGGTAGAGGTCGGTGGCGGGGGCGGTGCAGTCGCGCAGGGAGCAGGTCGCGGCGGGGGTGATGGTCATGGTTGTGGTCCTTTCCGGGTCGGTGGGATCTGGGCACCGCCTGGACCAGGCCGCACCCGCCCCGGCAAAGGCTCGGCGCCGGAGGGGGGCGCGCGGCCGTAGCCTTGGAGGTCACCGCCGGATGGGCCGGGAATTGCCGCGTGCCCGCCTCTGGTGCCGACACCGCTTGGCCTTTGCCGGGGTGGGTGTGGTCTGGTACACCCCTCGGGCAGATTCCGTCGACCCGGAAAGGACCGCGGCCCTCGCCCCCGCCGCGATCTGCTCCCGGGTCGTGGCTGCACCGCCCCCGCCACCGACCTCGGTCCCGAAGGCGACCAGAAGCGCTGCCCCGCTGCCCCGTCCGCTACCGCCAGGTGCTCTGGTGAAGCGTGGGAGGAGGCGACCACGGCCGGTCGACCGGGCACAGGCCGGCTGATTCGTGCTCGACTGCGGGAGGCAAGTCCGGTAGGGCACTCGTCGTGCCCAGCACCGCCCGGTTGTTGGAGAAGGCGGCCAGACAGGAACAGTCGGCGTTCTGCCACGGCGCAAACGCGTCGCCGACGCGCCGACGCGCCGCGGGCGACGCCTTATCAGCCAGCGCCGCGCGTCGTAGCGCGGCGGCGGCGCGTATGCGCCGCCGCGGGCGCTCTTGATCCTGTATGGCGAAATTCGGCAACAACCGCGCTAACTGGCGCTCATCGAGAAATCGCGGCATGGATTGCCGCTGCCGCTGCGTCCGGCGAGGTGACGGCGGTGTCGATCTGGAGATGGGCGGACGGCAGAGGCTCGGTTTCGTCCCAAGCTGCAAGGCGTTCGGCTGCATCGCCGGTCGCCCTGGCCTCGATTCGAGTTCGGGCGGTCTCTCTGTCGGTGCACAACGCGACTACCAACCATGAGACGTGCGGCGTGGCTTGCGTTACGGCGGAGATGACGGCGGGCTGTCCGGCATGCACCACTGGGATAACGCCGGAATCCACCATGTTCATAAGCTCGGCTCGGTCGATGGCGTAGCGGGCTCGATAGCGGGTGTTCGTCCACACCAAACCCCCGTCCTTTGCCAGCCGATCGAACTGCTCAGCCGAGACCATGCGGTAGCCAGCGGTCCTACCTGGGCCGTCCTTGAGGCGCTGAAACAGGCGGAATCGCTCGTCAAGCTTCGATAGAGCGGCGGTCACGGTGTCTTTGCCGCTCGCAGGTGGTCCATAGAGCAGAACTCCAGGACTCATCGCTCGGTTGTTTCGCGTCGAAAGCTCTCGATGAGGGCTTGGGCTTGCTTCCTGAGCGGAGGGCTGTCCGGGTCGTTGTCGATGACCACGTGCGCAACCGATGGACGGAAACTGAGGTCCAATCCTGAGCTGTACCTATCCCAGTGCGCCAGCTTCCATGCATCGCGGGCGGCACCTCGACGGCGCAGGTACATCAGCATCGTCTCAAGCGTGCACCGTACCCACACAAAAGTGACATCGGCGCTCTGCGACTCAGCGCGTGCGATCACGTTGTCCAACCAGGTTTGATCCGCAAACTCGCGCAGGTACGGCGCGGAAGCGACCGCGGAATTTCCGACCTCAAGGTTGTCTTGAATGACCGCCGCGAGTGCTTCGTACTCCCGCGGTCGGATGCGATTGAGATAGACGTCTGATTCGCGGTCGTCGATAGTCGAGCCGAGGTCTTCCAGCGCTGGTTCGATGATCGGTCGCGCGATCGTGTCCTTGTCCAGGATCGCCCAACCGGTTTCTCGTGCGAGCGTCCGGGCGAATTCGCTCTTGCCGCTTCCCGGATAGCCTCCGACGTAGACAGCTCGTGGACGGATTGGCCGGACTGGGTGCGTGAGCGAGAGACTGACCGATGTCGGTGTGGTCACGATCCGGCCTGACCGATCGTGACTGGCGACGTACCCATCGGCGGCGAGTTGCTCCATCGCCTTCGTGATAGTCAACTGGCTCGCTTGCCACTCCTCCGCGAGCGCTCGCGTCGACGGAAGGCGCTGCCCGTCCCGGAGTCGACCCGACTCGATGTCGTTCCGGATCGCCTGCGCGATCCGCAAGTGGGCGGGCATCGTGTGGTGACGCTTTGACTCCGGCACTCGGCCATCTCCTTCGTCGGTAGCAGTTGCGTCATTGACAGTAGCAGTCGACTCTGACGCCTCTACCTGGCGATTCCCTGTAATTGTCACGATTTGATCTCGAAGTTGAGGGAAGTAGTTGCTACTCAATGAAAGCAACTGCTACTTTCGCTGTATCACGAGATCGCCCTACTGACACAAAGGAGATTGACATGGCACTCAAGGGCTACCGCTTCCCGATCGCTCACGCTGAGGCGTTCCCGCAGGGGCTCGTGCTGGTCGGCCAGATCGAGCCGTTGATCAAGTACAACCCGGATCGGAACGCGGTCCCCGAGCAGCAGATCGACTACAACCCGAAGACCGGCGCGGGGTCGCGTCTGCCGATGTGGAAGGCGACGGTGACCGATCCGTCGGAGACCACCGCCAAGCGGGCGAGCTTTCAGCTGATCTTCCTGTCCGAGGTTCAGCCGGTGCCGTCGACGCCGGAGGTGCTGCCGGGGATGCGGCAGATCGAGTTGGAGGGTCTGTTGGCCGAGCCGAAGGTGATGGGCACCGGCGAGTTCAAGTACCAGGGGTTCGTGTTCTACGCCGGTGGCATCAAGGGCGACAACTCGGGTGCGCGTGGCAAGTCCGCTGCTGAGTCCCGGGCGGCGTGACGATGAGCGCGGCGGATCAGCAGTCCAAGTCCAAGGGAGTTCGGTGGGCTCGCTGGTCCGCTGTGCTCGTTGTCCTGGCCATTGGTGGGGCCGCGTTCGTGTTGTCGTTCGCGGCCCTGCGTGACCTGGCGATCAAGGCCCATACTCCGACACATCTGGCGTGGCTGTTCCCGGTGATCGTGGACGGCACCATCATTCAAGCCACGATTGCGGTACTCGCCCTCGCGGACTCGCCGGAGCGCCGCTGGTTTACCGGGGTCCTCGCCGCGGGTGCGGCGGTCTCGATCGGCGGCAACGTCGCTCATTCCCTGGTCTCCGGTCACGGCTATCTCGCTGCGCTGCTGGCGGTGATTGCTCCGGCCGCGCTGCTGATCGATACCCACGGCTTGGCGGTGCTGCTGCGTACCCGCCGAGCGTCTGAGCGGTCCGAACCGGCGGATGCGCCGTCTGTTGTTCCGGCTGCTGCGCCGACACCGACACCTCGGCCTGCGGCTGCGTCTGTGCCGACACCGCAGGCTGTCGCGGTCTCCCCGGTGCCGGTGCGACCGATCGCAACACCACCTCGGGTGGTTCAACCTCCGCGCCCGGTCCGGCCGGTCGTGGTTCCTGCTGGGAGTTGAGTTTAAATGTCCACTGTTGCAACACTTGCCGCTGCTGGCGGCGCGCTTGCTGGGGCGGGCTGGCTGGCCTGGATGCGTCATCTGGGTACCGGTCCGCGTCCGGTGAGTGTGGATGACATCGTGGCTGCTGCCCCGCCTGAGCTGCGGCCGGCGGCTCTGATTCTGGGCGACCGTGCCCAGACGAATCTCATGTTCGCTGCCTTGGGTCTGGGTTCGATTGAGGGCGGCTGGCCGTTCGTGGATCGTTGGGACTACACCGACCACGGCGTCGATGTCGACGTGATGATGTTGGGCGGTCAGTCGTTCTCGGACTGGTCCAACGACGAGGTGTTGAGCCAGTTCGCTACCTATTTCTCGGTGCCCGAGGTGACAGTGTCGTCGCCCGCTCCGAGTTGGGTCCGTCTCCATCTCCGCGTGTTCGACACGTTGGAGGCTCCGGCACCGGCGCCGGGTGCGGTCCACAGTGTGGTGGACCTGGAGGCGGTCCCGGTCGGTGTGACCGAGACCTATGACCTGTGGCGGTTGCGGGTGCTCTACGGGCACATCCTGGTCACGGGTGCGACGGGGTCGGGTAAGGGCTCGGTGCTGTGGTCGATCCTGGCCGGTGTCGGCCCGGCGATCCGCGACGGCCTGGTGGATGTGTACCTGGCCGACCCCAAGGGCGGGGTCGAGTTCGGGCGTGGTGAGAACCGGTTGTTCGTCAGGTTCGCCACCGATGTGGATTCGATCCTGGAGATGCTGCGTGAGCTGGTGGAGGTGATGCGGGAACGGCGGGCGTTCATGCGTGCCAATGGGATTCGCAAGCATCGCCCGACCACCGAGCAACCGTTGATCCTGATCATCATCGATGAGGCGGCGGCGTTGTCGGCTTATGCCGAGCCTGACCAGGTCAAGGAGTTCCGCCGCCTGACCGGGTTGATCCTGTCGCAGGGCCGCGCGGTTGCGGTCTCGATGATCGCGGCGCTACAGGACCCGAGCAAGGAGACGATGCCGCTTAGGCAGCTGTTCCCGATCCGGGTCGGGTTGCGGCTGGATGAGCCGACGCAGGTGGCGATGGTCCACGGCCAGGGCGCCCGTGATCGCGGGGCACGCTGCGACAAGATCAGCGAGCAGACCCCGGGTGTCGGCTACGTGGGCGAAGACGGCAGCACCGATTTCCTGCGAGTGCGAGCGTTCTGGGTCTCGGATGAGGCCGCCGACGCGATCGTGGACGCCTACTCGCCTGCCCCCGAAATCACCGGCCCCACTGAGGATTACAGCGGGTTCGATCCGGACTACATCCCGGGCGAGGACGGGGCGGCGGCATGAAGCGCGGCTTCCAGACCGAATCTCACGTGGTCGTCTACTGCGATGTCTGCGGTGACGTCTACACCGAACGGGACGGGGCGTTGACCTGCTTCGCCACCACGAGTGAGGCCATCGGCTACCTGACCCGCCGCGCCGGTCTCGGCTGGGTTTATGACGGTGACCGCGTGATCTGTGACGCCTGCCTGGCCACTCGCGAGTGCCAGGACCACGGCCACGACTTCCCGGCCCGCTGGACCACGACCGTGTGGCCGCTGGGCGAGATGACCCATACCCGCGCCTGCACCCGCTGCGGCGTCCCCGAAAACGAAACCGAGGTTCTGTGATGAGCAACCACCGTTCGACTGACATCGACGCCACCGTGATCGACCTCGCGGCCCGCCGCCGCTGCCGGTGGGAAGCCCGCGGCCTGGACCCGGCTGCGGTCGCGGTCCGGCTCCTGGTCGAGACCGGCACGGCCCCGGCCTGGACCCCTGATGGTTTCGACTACGACGACGACGGTGACGGCGGGTGGGCGGCATGACCCGCAAGCCGCAACCCGCTGCGCCACAGGTCAATCCGATCGTGCGCGCTGCCGCTGAGAAGGTCACACGGACCAAGCGGCGCACGCCGACCGACCTGCACGCCCCGTGCCCCGACCAGCTGACCCTTTTCGACCCGAAGGACCTGCGATGACCACCAACACGAGCACCCGCAATCCCGAGCGTGATCCGATGGATGTGCTCGGCCTGGCCGTGATCAACATCGTCTCCGGCCTGCTCACCGCTGCGTTCTTGGCCTTGTGGTGGGCGGTGCTGTTCCCGATGGTCTCGCTCCCGATCGTGGCGGCGGTCGCGGCCGGCGTGTTCGTGCACCCGTGGGCGGGTGTGGGTGTGGCTGGTGGGGCTGTCGCGGGGATGGTGCTGTGGAGGGCGAAGCACCCGCCCACCTTCGAGCGCTGGCTCACCGCCCGCGCCCGCGCCCGGGCCCTGGCATGGGGCCGCTACCGGCGTCGGTGGGTGGCTCTGATGACTGCTTGCAATCTGGTGGTGCGTGAGGGTGAGCGGGTGATGGTGCCGCGCTGGCTGGAAGTGTGGATCGGTGACGCCGATGACCTCGTGCTGGTGCGGATGCTGCCGGGCCAGTGCCCCGAGGACTTCGAAAACCGCGCCGACCGCTTGGCGCACGCTTTCGGTGCCGACGAATGCCGGGTGCGCGTGGACGGCCCCGGCGTGCTGGAGCTCAATTTCCGCTACGGCGATGCCTTGGCCGACCCGGTGGACCTGCCCCACATCGACGGCGGACTCGGCTGGACCAAGGACGCAGCATGACCACCACCGAGGTTCCGCCCCGCCTGACCGCCGCCCAACGCCGCGCCCTGCCCGACTTCACCGACGTCGCGCAGGCCACCGCCGAGAAGTTCGGCGTCTGCACGCGCCCGGTGACCATGAGGGCTTTCGACCCGATGACCGGGCAGACGACTTACCTGGCGGCGCCGTGCAAGTCGACCATTGCCAGCGTGTGCAAGCCGTGCGCGGACCGGGCTCGCTGGCTGCGCATGACCCAGTGCCGGGAGGGCTGGCACGCCGACACCGAGCCCGTCGATGAGACGCGCGAGCCCTCCGAGCAGCAGACCGAACTATTGGCGGCTCGTGCTGATGCGGTGGCCGACTATGGGCAGGCACGCGAGGACGGCGACACCGAGCTTGCCGACGCCCTGGCCGACGTGGTAGCCGAAATCGACTGCGAGATACGGGAACTCGGTTTCCGTGGCCCTCTGCCGCCGCTGGAGGTGAAGTCTCGGGCTCGGCGGGTGCGGTCGACCAAGCGCCGTCAGGACGTGCCCAACCTGCCCCGCAAGCGCGTCGAGCGGCGCACGGTCGGCCAGGTGATCGGCGGCTATCGGTCCTCGATGATGGTCACCCTCACTATGCCGTCATACGGGGCGATCAACCGCGACGGCGCAGTGGACAGCGAGGGCAAGCCGTGCTCGGACGGCTCACCCCGCAACCCCGACACCTACGACTACGCCCGCGCCGCCCGCGACATCGTGTTCTTCTCCAAGCTGGTCGACCGCTGGATTCAGAATTTGCGCCGCTGCGTCGGCTATGACGTGCAGTACTTCGCCACTGTGGAGCCGCAGAAGCGCGGGGCTCCGCACCTGCACCTTCTGTTGCGGGGCGCGATCTCCCGCGAAATCCTGCGCATGGTCACTGCGGCGACCTACCACCAGGTGTGGTGGCCGCACTTCGACCCCGAGCACGAGGTGTATTCCGGTGATCGGCTCCCGGTCTGGGATCACCGGCTCATGACCTTCGTGGACCCGGATACCCGCCGGCCGTTGACGGGCTGGGATGAGGCCCTGGACATCCTCGACAGCGTGGACGACCTCGACCCCGCCTACGTCGCGCGGTTCGGCGAGCGCATGGACCCCGGCCACATGCGCGGGTTCATTCCCGGGGAGAAGGCTGATCGGGCGATCGGCTACGTGACCAAGTACCTCACCAAGTCGATCAGCGAAGTACTGGACACGACCTCGGCCCGCACGGCCGCGCACTACGACCGTCTGCACGCCGAGCTCCAGCACACCCCGTGCTCGCCGCGCTGCCCGGTCTGGCTGCGCTACGGCATCGTGCCCAAGGGCGCCAGCGACAAAACGATCCCCGGCCGCTGCAAGGGCAAAGCGCACCGCCGTGACACCCTCGGCCTGCCCGGCCGCCGAGTGCTGGTCTCCCGCCGCTGGTCCGGGAAGACGCTGCCCGACCACAAGGCCGACCGCGCGGAGTTTGTTCGGCAGTTGCTGGCTCAAGTGGGTATCAGCAAGCCCGATACCTCGCACTGGATCGTGCGCCCGGTCGAGCCCGGCGACCAGTCCGCGCCACCTCGAGATCACCTGATCATGTCCGCCATCGCCCAACGCACAGCCTGGCGAGCGGAATACACACGCGCCCTGCTGGCGACGGGACCAACAGCAGCACAACGAAGTTCGGCAATCCCGATAGCAGCATAGAAAGGGGTGTTCCGATGGAGGCTGAAACCTACTTGCGGGCGAAGGACTGTGAGGCGTTGACCGGGATTCCGGAAGCGACCTGGAGGTGGTGGGCACACGTGGGCAAGGGACCGGCGAGCTTCAAACTCGGGCCGCGTCGTCGGGTGTGGCGCAAGTCGGTGGTTCTGGCCTGGATCGTCGAGCAGGAACAGCTGACCGGTACCGGTGAGGCCGCCTGATGGCTGTTCGGCGGAACCGGCGGGCAGGCGTCGAAGACCTCTGGACCAAGGAAGAACGCTGCCCCGATGGCACGGTGCATCGGGTGCCCTCCAAGCTGCATGGCAAGGGAAAGCGTTGGCGTGCAAGGTATGTCGACGGAACTGGCCGAGAGAACACGAAGCGGTTCGCTCGCAAGGTGGATGCGCAGTCGTGGCTTGACGCTCAGACGGCGGCCGTCGTGAGCGGGGTTCATGCGCCGCCGTCTGCTGGCCGTGTGACGGTCGATGTCATCGCTACCGCCTGGTTGGACAACCATCCGTCCTGGGAAGAATCGACGCGTTCCCGGTACCGGTCGGTGGTCGACGCCCACATTCGGCCTCGGTGGGGGAACGTCCGTGTCGCTGACCTTGCCCACGAGGAAATTCAGCAATGGGTGATCGAGCAGGTCTCGGGCGGTGCTGCTGGTGGCACCGTTCGGAAGAATCTGGGTGTGCTCTCGCAGATTTGCGACTATGCGGTGATCACGCGCCGCATCGCAGTGAACCCGTGTTCCACCGTGAATCGCCCGAAGCAACGACTTGCCAAGCGCCGGTACCTCTCCGGCATGGAGGTGGAGCGGTTGGCCGAACAGGCAGGCGGTAACTGGCTGACGGTCATGGTGTTGGCCTACTGCGGTCTGCGCTTCGCGGAGTTGGCGGGATTGCAGGTGTCGTCCGTGTCGTTGCAGCGCCGTCGCCTCCAGATCGAGCGCACGATTACCGAGGTTGACGGCGTGTTGGTGACGAAGGCCCCGAAGGATCATCAGCGGCGTAGTGTCCCGTTCCCGGCGTTTCTGGCAGAGCCTCTGGAACGGCATTTGGCGGGCCGTCGCCCCGACTCGGAGGTGTTCACGTCGAGCACGGGCGCGATTCTGCGGGTGCGGAACATGCGCCGCGCCTGGTGGGATGGGGCTGCCAAAGCCGCTGGTCTGGAGGGACTGACTCCGCACGAGATGCGGCACACCGCGGCGTCGCTGGCGGTCTCGCACGGTGCCTCGGTCCTGGCGTTGCAACGGATGCTCGGGCATGACAAGCCGAGTACGACGCTCGACTTCTACGCTGACCTCTTCGATGACGACTTGGATGAGGTCGCGTGCAAGCTCGACGCGGCCCGTACCGGCTTCGCTGCTGCGTACTCTCTGCGTACCGCGTCCGATCCGGCAACGGCTAGTCAGGGTAGGAAAACGGCCTGAACTGCATGTTTGTCTGTGCCCTCGGCAGGATTCGAACCTGCGACACCCGCTTTAGGAGAGCGGTGCTCTATCCCCTGAGCTACGAAGGCTGGTATGGACGTGGGGCAGTCTACCGGGTGGACGGGCCGGAGGCAGCATCGTCCCCGGGGTGCGCCCGGCGGCGAAAGGGGCCGCCGGGCGCACGGGGGTCAGGCGAGGGTCTTGACGTCCAGTTCGCCGTTGGCGTACTGGGCGCGCAGCTGCTTCTTGTCGAACTTGCCGACGCTGGTCTTGGGCACTTCGGAGATGAAGGTCCAGTGTTCGGGGAGCTGCCACTTGGCGAACTTGTCGGCGAGGAAGTCGCGCAGTTCGGTGGGTTCGGCGGTGGCGCCTTCGGCCAGGACGATGGCGACCAGGGGGCGCTCGTCCCACTTCTCGTCGGGCACGCCGATGACGGCGGCCTCGGCGACGGCGGGGTGGCCCATGACGGCGTTCTCCAGGTCGACCGAGGAGATCCATTCACCGCCGGACTTGATGACGTCCTTGGAGCGGTCGACGAGGGTGAGGTAGCCGTCGGGGCTGATCTTGCCGACGTCGCCGGTGCGCAGCCAGCCGTTGTCGAACTTGTCGGGGTCGACGGGGGAGCCGTCGGGGGAGTAGTAGGAGCCGGTGATCCAGGGGCCCTTGACTTCCAGTTCGCCGAGCGATTCGCCGTCGTTGGGCACGACGTTGCCCGCGTCGTCGACCAGGCGGGCCTGCACGGAGGCGGGGAAGCGGCCCTGGGTGTAGCGGTAGGCCCATTCCTCCTCGCCGGTGACGCCGGCGGGCGCGTGGGCGACCGAGCCGAGCGGCGAGGTCTCGGTCATGCCCCAGGCGTGCAGCACGCGCACGCCGTGGCGCTCCTGGAAGGCGTGCATCATCGACGGGGGCACGGCGGCGCCGCCGACCACGACGGTGCGCAGGTGCGAGATGTCCTGCGGCTGGGCGGCCAGCGCGGCGAGCACGCCGCCCCAGATGGTGGGCACGGCGGCGGCGAAGGTGGGCTTCAGGTTCGCCAGGATCTCGAGCAGCGGGCCGGGCTGCAGGAAGCGGTCGGGCATCACGACATTCGCGCCGGACATGAGCGCGGCGTAGGGGATGCCCCAGGCGTTGGCGTGGAAGAGCGGCACGATGGCGAGCACGCTGTCGGCGCCGCTGAAGCCCATGCCCGAGGGCGAGACGACCTGCATGGCGTGCAGCCAGTTGGAGCGGTGCGAGTAGACGACGCCCTTGGGGTCGCCGGTGGTGCCGGACGTGTAGCACATGGCGGCGGCGGAGCGCTCGTCGATGACCGGGAAGTCGTAGCTGTCGGACTGGCCGGCGAGCAGCTCGGAGTAGGAGTGCACCTGCACGCCCTCGGGCGCCTGCAGGGTGGCGGCGTCACCGTTGGCGACGATGACGTGCCGCACGGTCTTCATGTTCGGCAGCAGCTGGGCGAACATCGGCACCAGCGAGCCGTCGACGATGACGACCTTGTCTTCGGCGTGGTTGGCCACGTAGACGAGCTGTTCGGGGAAGAGGCGGATGTTCAACGCGTGCAGCACCGCGCCCATCGCGGGGACGCCGATGTAGGCGACCATGTGCTCGTTGTTGTTCCACATGAAGGTGCCGACCCGGTCACCGACGCCGATGCCGAGCCCGCTCAGCGCGTTCGCCAGCCGGGCGGCCTCGGCGCCGAGCTCACGGTAGGTCATCGTGCGGACGCCGTCGCCGGTCCAGGTGGACACCGTGCTCTCACCCTGGAAGGTGGCGGCGTATTTCAGCAGTGTCGCCAGCGACAGCGGCTCGTCCTGCATGGTGCTCAACATCGAAGAACTCCTTCTCGTCGGTGGCCGGCATGAGCCACGTCACACCGGATGCTACCGAAGGGTCAGCCGTGGTGGTGGCGCTCGGCCTCGGGGCACCCGCCTTCACTTTCCGCAGGTCACGGTAGCTGCCGGAGCAAAAACAAGCACACGAGCCCGGAAAATGGGCTCCTGGCTGCGACGATGCCACGGGCTCGCGCGGCCGTCGTGGTCGCTGGAGCCGGGGCGCGGGTGTGGCCGGAAATGCTGATCGGTTGTCCGCGGATCTCTGCTCCGCGGCGCGTGCGGCGCTTACGCTCGAAAGATGACATCGCCGTCCGTCCTGATCATCGGCGCCGGGTTCGGCGGGCTCGGCCTCGCGCTGGAACTGCGGCGCGCCGGGTTCGACGATTTCCGCATCCTCGAGAAGGCCGCCGACCTCGGCGGCGTGTGGCGGGAGAACACCTATCCCGGCGCCGCCTGCGACGTGCCCTCGCCGCTGTACTCGTTCTCCCACGAGCCGAAAGCGGACTGGCCCCGGCGCTTCTCGGAGCAGCGCGACATCCACGACTACATGCGCGGCGTGGCGCGCAAGCATGATCTGGAACGGTTCATCCGGTTCGGCACCGAGGTCACCGACGCCGAGTTCGACGAGAGCCGCGGCGGCTGGACGGTGTCCACCGCCGACGGCGAGCAGCTGCGGTGCGCGATCCTGGTGTCCGCGGTGGGGCAGCTCTCGCGTCCGGCGATGCCGAGCATCCCCGGCATCGACACCTTCACCGGGGCGGCCTTCCACTCCGCGCGGTGGGACCACGACGTCGATCTCACCGGCAAGCGGGTGGCCTGCATCGGCACCGGCGCCAGCGCCATCCAGTACATCCCGCGCATCCAGCCCGACGTCGCCCACCTCACGCTGTTCCAGCGCTCGGCCGCGTGGGTGTTGCCCAAGCCCGATGTCGAGTACCGCGCGCTGCACCACGCCCTGTTCCGGTACCTGCCGCCGACCCGGCTGGCCGAGCGGTTCGCGATCTGGGCGATCTTCGAGTTCCTCGCGCTCGGGCTGACCGATCTGCCGTGGATCAAAGGGCCGGTGGTGGCGCTGGCCGAACGGCACCGGGAGCGCCAGGTCGTCGATCCGGTCCTGCGCGCCAAGCTGACGCCGGACTACGAGCCCGGCTGCAAGCGCGGGCTGTTCTCCAACGACTACTTCCCGGCCCTGGCCCAGCCGAACGTGACGGTGGAGACCACGGCCATCACCGAGATCACGCCCACCGGCGTGCGCACCGCGGACGGCATCCTGCACGAGGCCGACGTGATCATCTACGGCACCGGTTTCAAGGGCACCGAATTCCTGGCGCCGATGAACATCTACGGGCTCGGCGGCCGCAAGCTGGCCGACGTCTGGGCGGACGAGGGCGCTCGCGCCTACCTGGGACTCTCGGTGCCGGAGTTCCCGAACCTGTTCATGATGTACGGCCCGAACACCAATGTCGGTGCGGGCTCGATCATCTACATGCTCGAGTCCCAGGCCCGCTACATCCGGCAGGTGATCGACTACGTGACCGCGCGGCCGGGCCGTCATCTGGCCGCGCGCGCCGATGTCGAACAGAATTGGGACGACTGGCTGCAACGACGGCTGCGGGACACGCCCTGGAACTTCTGCTCCAGCTGGTACCGCAACGCCTCGGGCCGGATCACCAACAACTGGCCGGGAATCACCTGGCTGTACCGGTGGAAGACACGCCGGTTCGACCCGCTCGACTACGTGGAGGGGCAGGCCGTGGCGGGGCGGGGCTGAGGGAGAACGGCGGCCCGCCCGGCGCGGGGTGTCGCGCCGGGCGGGAAAGCGGCTGCCGGATCAGCAGTTCCGCAGTTCCGGGCTCTGGTTGAGCAGCTGGGCCCGGGTGCTGATGAACGTCGAGTAGGTGTCGCCGCCCACGGCGCTGAGCGGGAAGGCCGCCACCCGGTGGCAGTTCTGGAAGGCGAGCTTGACGCCGAAGTGCCGCTCCAGGCCGCCGCGGATCGCGTCGGAGGCCATCGCGCGCAGCAGCTGCCCGCGGGCGGTCTCGTCCGGCGGCGGAACCACGTTGTCGGCGAATTCGGCTGTGCCCGACTGCAGGTCGCCGACGACCCGGCTCACGACCTCCCAGGCGTAGGGCAGCGAGTTCTTCACGCAGTCGACGAAGTCGGCGTCGTCGATCTCACCGCGTTCGGCGCGTTCGAGCAGGGCGGCGGGAACATCGAGGGACATGGCGCTCTCCTCCTGGGATGGGGTGGATGGCGGTTGCGATGCCTTCCCGAGTGTAAACGATACTCGTTGTCAACAAGGCTGGATTCGGCGCGAAAGTGCCGAATCCAGAGCGGCTTTCGTCTCTTCGGCCAGCTGTCGCACGAGTTCGCCCGCCGGTAACTCGGACGCGAGCGAATGTGCTTGGCCCGCCCACAGATTGACATTCTCCGGGTTGCCGGACGACCGCGCTTCGGCGCGCAACGGCGCTGTCGCGAAGTGGATTTCGGGATAGGCCGCCGGGGCGCTCGCGGAGTGTCGCGCCATGAAGTCGTTGCGCACCCCGCGCGCGAGCCTGCCGGTGAACGCGCGCGTCAGCATGGTGGGCGTCTCGGTCGGCACGGCGGCGCGGTGCACCGGGTTGGTGCCCGCTTCCGGGCAGCGCAGGAACGCGGTGCCCAGTTGCGCGGCGGCGGCGCCCGCGGCCAGGACGGCGGCGATGCCCGCGCCGGTGGCGATACCGCCCGCCGCGACGATCGGCCGGTCGGTGGCGGCGGTGAGCAGTTGGAGCAGGGCGAGCAGGCCGAGCGGGTCGATCGCGTCGTCGGCGACCCGGTCGACGAACGTCGCCCGGTGCCCGCCCGCCTCGGCGCCCTGCGCGACGAGCACGTCCGCACCCGCCTCGACGGCGATGCGCGCCTCCGCCACCGAGGTCACGGTGACCCACACCTCGGTGCCGACCGCGTGCAGGCGCGCGATCTCGGCGGCGGTGGGGCAGCCGAAGGTGCAGCTGACCACGGGCACCGGGGCGGCCACCAGGAGGTCGAGCTTCGCGGCCCAGTCGTCGGTGTCGTGGCGGGGCTCGCCGAGTGCGAACCGCTCGCCGAGCTCGGCGAGATACCCGGCGAATTCGGCGCGGGGAGTGGCCGGTCCCGGCACGAAGAGGTTCACGCCGAAGGGGGCGTCGGTGCGGCTTCTGGTGGCCTCGATCCTGGCCGCGGTGTCGGCGGCGCTCAGGTAGCCGGCGGCGACGGTGCCGAGGCCGCCCGCCGCGCAGACCGCCGCCGCGAGTTCGGGAGTGGAGGGGCCGCCCGCCATCGGGGCGAGCACGATCGGGACGCGCAGTTCGTCGATGATCACGGTCCGAGTCTGCGCCCGCGGCCGCTGTGACATGGACCTCACCGTCGATTCGTGACCGAAGGTTGCGGAATGGTCACGACAGGGTAGAGTTCCCGTCACAACGGATGCCGAAACGTTACAAATCGCGGACCACGGCCGATCCCGACGACATGGTCGGCCCGGGTCAGCGGGTGACGCGGCGGCGTTCGTTGGCAACTGTAGGACGGACGCGAGGACGAATCTTGTCGCAGCACCGGCTTGGCCCCAGTTCCATCACCGTCGAGAGCCTGCTCGGCCACGGCGCCACGGGTCGTCCGACGCGTCACCGTGCCCAGTCCAGCCAGGGTGAGCGGGTGCGGGCCGCCGCGAGCGCCGCCGTCGCCGCGGGTGCCCTGGTCGGCGTCGCCGCGCAGGTCGCCCCGGCCCTCGCCGCCGCATCGCCGCTGGCCCCCGCGCGCAACACCGAGGCCGCCGAGGAGACCATCGCGTTCAAGGGCACCGCCGAGATCCCGGCCGCCGAGGCGAAGCAGATCGCCGAGCCCGCCCCGGCCGCCGATCCCGCGCCGGTCACCCAGGTCGCCGCGCCGGTCGCGCAGAACGTCGCGCAGCAGCCGTTCGGTATCCCGAACCTGCCGCCGGAGATCGCCGCGCCGCTGGCCCAGGTCGAGGACGTGCTCAAGAACGTCCAGCAGCACGTGGCGCCGCCCGTGGCGGTTCGCCCGGTCGCCGGCGCCATCAGCTCCGGCTACGGCACCCGCTGGGGCCAGTTCCACTACGGGCTCGACTTCGCCGACGCGCTCGGCGCCCCGATCCGCTCGGTCAGCAGCGGCACCGTCATCGAGGCCGGTCCCGCCTCGGGCTTCGGCCTGTGGGTGCGCGTGCTGCAGGACGACGGCACCACCGCCGTCTACGGCCACGTCAACGACATGTATGTACAGGCGGGCCAGCGCGTCAACGCGGGCGACGTCATCGCCACCGTCGGCAACCGCGGCCAGTCCACCGGCCCCCACCTGCACCTGGAGATCTGGGACCAGGGCGGCAACAAGATCGACCCGATGCCCTACCTGGCCGCCAAGGGCGTCCCGATGCACTGGGGCCCGTCCGCCCACTGAGGGTAAGGAACGCGGCCGTAGACCGTGATCCGACCGCGTCCTCCGGCGAACGGATCGATACTTTCCGGACCGAGGGCGATCCCGTGCAACGCGGACCCGATCACCCGCCCATGCCCCGGGGGGACGTCGTACGGTCCGCTCACGCGGCCGACCCTGCGCCGGTCCCTCGTGCGGGCCGCTTTGTCGAGGGACGTGGGTCCGCTGGCGTGGCCGCCTCACGATGACGATGTCGGTTTGGCCGTCTCGGTGACGGGGGTCCGTTCCGCAGCCGTCTCCCGACGGCGTGAGTTCGCGGGCGTGGCCGTCTCGCGACGGCGGTGTCGGTTCGTTCGGATGGCTGCCTTCGATGACGGGGGTCCGTTCGCGCGGCGGTCTCGCGAGGGTGACGCGGGCTGGTTCGTGTGGCCGCCTTCGCGACGCGGCCCGCAGGCGGCGTGGCCGTCTCGCGACGGCGACCTCGGCCTGCTAGCGTGCCCGTCTCACGTCGCCGTTTCTCACCCGACCAGCCCGTTTCGGCCTTCGCTCGGCCTACGCCTAAACTTCCTGTAACCGGTGTCAACACAAGCCGCAACCGCAGGGCGTTACCCCCTTGCGATCCGGCCCACACCGCCGGATAGTGTGAGCTGCGCCACTCGGTGGCAACGGGTCGATGTGGGGGGACGATTAGAACAGGGTTGCCGACGTTGTCGGGGGCAATGGCGCCAGGTCGAGCGGGCCCGGACTGCGCTGGCGCAGCAGAAAGCACGGCCTCGGGTGGGGCTGAGGTAACCGGCCGTGTGGCCATATGTGACGCGAGAGGTGTGCAGTCGGATGGATAGCGCTCGTCGTTCTGCCGGTACACGCGGTGCGGGTGGGCGTCGCCGCCGATCCGGTGCGGCGCTGTTGCCGCAGTTGCTGACGGCGGCTGTCGAGTCCGCGCCCGAGGCGGTGGCGCTGCGATTCAATCCGACGGGTGCGCCGGCCGATCAGCGCGAGCTGACCTACCGGGAATTGGACGAGTCCTCGTCGCGGCTGGCGCGGGAGCTGATCGACCGCGGCATGGGCCCCGGCGACTTCGTGGCGATGGGCATCGCCCGCTCGGTCGAGTCGGTGAACTCCCTGTGGGCGATCGCGAAGACCGGCGCGACCTATGTGCCGGTCGATCCGGCGTATCCGGCCGACCGCATCGCGCACATCCTCGGTGATTCCGGCGCCCGTGTCGGGCTGACCACGTCGGCGCATCGCGGCGCGCTCGGTGGCGATGTCGACTGGATCGATCTGGACGACCCGGAGCAGCTGGCCCGGATCGCCGCGCGCCCCGCGCACCCGATCTCCTACGCCGACCGGGTGCGCCCGCTCACCGCCGCGCATCCGGCCTGGGTCATCTACACCTCCGGTTCCACCGGCAAACCCAAGGGCGTGCTGGTCTCCCATCACGGCCTGGCGATGGTCGCCGCGGTCGGTGCCCGGTTCGGTTTCGGTGTCGGTTCGCGGGCCACCCACGTCACCTCGCCGAGTTTCGATTTCTCGCTGATGGAGATGCTGTTCGCCTTCTCCCAGGGCGCGACGTTGATCGTGGCGCCGCCGATGGTGTACGGCGGCGCGGAGATGGCCGAGCTGGTGCGGCGCGAGCAGGTGACCGACCTGCTGATGACCCCGGGTGCGCTGGAGTCGGTGGATCCGGCGGGTCTGGACTCGGTGCGCACCGTCGTGGTGGGTGGCGAGAAGGTCAATCCGGAGCTGGTGGCCCGCTGGCAGCGCCCGGATCGGGCGATGCACAACGTGTACGGGCCCACCGAGACCACCGTCATCGTGACGTCGGCGGAATTGCGCGCCGACGAGCCGGTCACCATCGGCACCGCGTTCCCCGGTGTGGGCGCCTACGTGCTCGACCCGCGTCTGCGGCCGGTGCCCGCCGGGGTGGTGGGTGAGCTGTATCTGGCGGGCCCGTCGCTGGCGTACGGGTATTGGGGTAGGCCGGAGTTGACCGCGGAACGGTTCGTTGCCAATCCGTTCGCTGCCAAATCGTCGGCTTCCGAATCCTCGGGCGGCGAAACCGATTCGGCCGGTTCCCGGATGTACCGCACCGGCGATCTGGTGCGCCGTCGCGAGTCCGACGGCGCGTTCGAGTACATGGGCCGCTCGGACTTCCAGGTCAAGATCCGCGGCCTGCGTATCGAATTGGGGGAGATCGACAACGCGCTGATCGCCCATCCCGACATCGATTACGCCGCGACCCTGGGTGTGACGTTGCCGTCGGGCACCACCGCGCTGGCCGCCTACGTGCTGGCCAAGCCGGGCACCGAACCGGACACCGCCGAGGTGGCCGAGTTCGTCGGGAAGACGTTGCCCGCGTACATGGTTCCGGCGTCGATCACGGTGCTCGACGAGCTGCCGCTGAACGCGGTCGGCAAGCTGGACCGGGCCGCGCTGCCCGCTCCGGTGTTCGCGGGCAAGGCGTTCCGTGCGCCGTCGAACCGCTACGAGCAGATCGTCGCCGACGTGTTCGCGGCGCTGCTGCTGCCGGATTCCGAGGAGCGGGTCGGCGCCGACGACGACTTCTTCGAACTCGGCGGCAACTCGCTGCTGGCCACCCAGGCGGTGGCCCGCATCGGCGCCGAACTCGACACCCGGGTGCCGCTGCCGCTGCTGTTCGAATCGCCGAGCGTGTCCGGGCTCGCCGCGCAACTCCAGCAGCAGCTCGGTGCGCCGTCGCGACCCGCGCTGCGCGCCGTGCCGCGTCCGGCGCGGGTGCCGCTGTCGTATGCCCAGCAGCGGATGTGGTTCCTCAACCGCTTCGATCCCGACAGCGGCGTCAACAACATTCCGGTCGCCGTGCGTCTCACCGGCTCGCTGCACGTGGACGCCCTGCGAGCCGCCGTGCGTGACCTGGTGGAGCGCCACGAGGTGCTGCGCACGGTCTACCCGGAGGTCGACGGGGACGGCGTGCAGGAGGTGCTGCCGCTCGACGACCCGCGCGCCGTGCCCGCGCTGGATGTGGTCACCGCGACCGAGGAGGAGCTGTTCGCTCAGGTCGGCACCGTCGCACTGGGCGGGTTCGACGTCACCGTCGCGCCGCCGGTGCGGCTGCGGCTGTTCGCGCTCGGGCCCGAGGAGCACGTGCTGCTGTGCGTGGTGCATCACATCGCCGGTGACGGCTTCTCGATGGGCCCGCTGACCCGCGACCTGATGTCGGCCTATTCGGTGCGCGTGAACGGCGACCGTCCGCGGTGGGCGCCGCTGGCGGTGCAGTACGCCGACTACGCGCTGTGGCAGCGCGAGACGCTCGGCGCCGAGGACGACCCGGATTCGCTGCTGGCCCAGCAGATCGCGTTCTGGCGGGAGCAGCTGGCCGGGCTTCCCGAGCAGCTGGACCTGCCCGCGGACCGTCCGCGTCCGGCGGTGATGTCCAACCGGGCCGCCGCGTACTCCTTCGAGCTCGACGCCGAACTGCACGCGGCACTGGACAGCCTGGCGCAGCAGCACAATTCGACGCTGTTCTTCGTCATGCACGCCGCGTTCTCGGTGCTGCTGGCGCGGCTGTCGGGGACCACCGACATCGCCGTCGGCACCGCGGTGGCCGGTCGTGGCGACGAGGCGCTCGACGATCTGGTCGGCATGTTCGTCAACACGCTGGTGCTGCGCAGCGACGTCGACCCGGACGCGAGCTTCGCCGAACTGCTCGCCCAGGTCCGCCAGACCGATGTGGCGGCCTTCGCGCACGCCGATCTGCCCTTCGAGCGGCTGGTCGAGCTGCTCGACCCCGCCCGGTCGATGGGCAGGCACCCGCTGTTCCAGGTGATGCTGACCTTCCAGAACATGGCCCACACCGAACTGCGGCTGCCCGGCCTCACCGCGGCGGCGCTGGAACTGGGTGCGCCGCTGGCGAAGTTCGATCTGGAACTGACCCTGGTGCCGCGTGAGACCGACGGCGCCCCGGCGGGCATGGCGGCCTCGTTCATCTACGCCACCGACCTGTTCGACGAGTCGACGATGGCGGCCTTCGCCGAGCGGTTGCGCCGCGTCCTGACCGCGGTGGTCGAGGACGCCCGGCGCAGCGTCGGCGCGATCGATCTGCTGGAGCCGGGGGAGCGGCAGCGGATCCTGCTCGACTGGAACGACACCGCGCACCCGCTGCCCGCGCGGCTGCTGCTGGACGGCTACCGTCGCGCGGTGGCCGCGCACGCCGACGCGGTGGCGCTGTCCTACGAGGGTGCCGAGTTGACCTACCGCGAGTTCGACGAGCGGGTCAACCGGCTGGCCCGGCTGCTCATCGCGCGCGGTGTCGGCGCGGAGTCCCTGGTCGGCCTGGCGATCCGGCGGTCGCTGGATCTCGTGGTCGGTATGTATGCGGTGGTCGCGGCAGGTGGCGCGTATGTGCCGTTGGATCCGGATCATCCGGCCGAGCGCATCGCGCACATCCTCGACACCGCCGATCCGGTGTGTGTGCTGTCCACGTCCGCCGACGCGGCGGCCGTGCCCGCGGGGGCCGAGGTGCTGCACGTCGACACCGTCGATCTGTCCGGGTACTCGGCCGCGCCGGTGGAGGCGGCGGAGTTGGTGCGTCCGGTGCGTCGGGACAATCCGGCGTATGTGATCTTCACGTCGGGTTCGACGGGTCGTCCGAAGGGCGTGGCGGTCTCGCACGGGGCGATCGACAATCAGATCGAGTGGATGCTGTCGGAGTATCCGATGGGTCCGGGGGATGTGTATCTGCAGAAGACGGCGACGACGTTCGACGTTTCGCTGTGGGGTTACTTCATGCCGCTGCGGGCGGGCGCGAAACTGGTGGTCGCCACCCACGACGGCCACCGCGACCCGGTGTACATCGCCGAAACCATTGCCGCGCAGCGTGTCACGGTCACCGACTTCGTGCCCTCGATGTTGACGGTGTTCGCCACCCACACCGCGCCCGGCTCGGTGCCCACGCTGCGGGACATCTTCGTCATCGGTGAGGCGCTGCCGCCGGAAACCGTCGCCGCCGTCCGCGCGATGTCCGACGCCGCCGTGCACAACCTGTACGGCCCCACCGAGGCCGCCGTGTCGGTGACGTACTGGCCCGCCCGTGAGACGGACGTCGCCACGGTGCCGATCGGCCTGCCGCAGTGGAACACCCGGGTGTACGTGCTGGACGCGCGCCTGCGCGCGGT
Source organism: Nocardia sp. FDAARGOS_372 (assembly GCF_002554515.1). NCBI lineage: Bacteria > Bacillati > Actinomycetota > Actinomycetes > Mycobacteriales > Nocardiaceae > Nocardia > Nocardia sp. FDAARGOS_372. Next base: position 5,454,832 of record NZ_PDDW01000001.1, read on the forward strand.
GCCCGCGGGTGTGGTCGGCGAGCTGTACCTGGCCGGTGCGCAGCTGGCCCGCGGCTATGTGTCGCGGCCCGATCTCACCGCCGACCGGTTCGTGGCCAACCCGTTCGAGCCGGGCGCGCGCATGTACCGCACCGGTGACCTGGTGGTGTGGCGCGATCAGCCGCACCGGCTGGAGTACTTGGGCCGCACCGACTTCCAGGTGAAGTTCCGCGGCCAGCGCATCGAGCTGGGCGAGATCGAGACCGCGCTGCTGGCGCAGCCGCAGATCAGCCAGGCCGCGGTGCTGGTGGTGCCGACGGCCACCGGTGACCAGCTCGTCGGCTACGTGGTGCCCCGCCCGGGCGAAACCGTCGACACCGACGACCTGCTCGCCGCCGTCGGCACGACACTGCCCGCCTACATGGTCCCGGCCGCGATCGTCGTGCTCGACGCCTTCCCGCTCAACACCAGCGGCAAGCTGGACCGCAAGGCGCTGCCCGAACCCACCTTCCGCGCCAGGGAGTTCCGCGCGCCGGTGACCCAGGTGGAGGAGATCGTCGCCACCGTCTACGCCGAACTGCTCGGCCTGGACCGCGTGGGCGCCGACGACGACTACTTCGCACTCGGCGGCAACTCGCTGCTCGCGACCCGGGCGGTGGCCCGGATCAACGAGACGCTGGAGACCAACGTCTCGGTGCGCGATCTGTTCGAGGCGCCCACCGTGGCGGCGCTGGCGGCCCGCATCGTGCCCGGCGTGGGCCGCCACGCCGCCGCGCGCCCGCCGCTGACCAGGGCCGAACGGCCCGAGCAGGTGCCGCTCTCGCTCGCCCAGCAGCGGATGTGGGTGCTCAACCAGCTCGATCCCGCCTCGGCCGCCTACAACCTGCCGTTCGCGATCCGGCTCGCGGGCGCGCTAGACACCGACGCGCTGCGGCTGGCCGTCGAGGACGTGCTGGTGCGGCACGAGGCGCTGCGCACCCGGTTCCCCACCACGGGACCGGGCGGGCAACCCTATCAGCAGGTGCTGCCGGTGACCGCGGTGCTGCCGCACGGTCTCGCGGTGGAGCACCCGGCCGACCCGCGCGCCCGCATCGGCGAGCTGATGTCGGCGGGCTTCGACGTGACCGAGGCCGCGCCGGTGCGCATCGCCCTGCTCGCCGCGGGCGCCGAGGAGCACGTGCTGGTCGTCGTGGTGCACCACATCTGCGCCGACGGCGTCTCGCTCGCCCCGCTGGCCCGCGACCTGGTGACCGCCTACCTGGCCCGCACCGAGGGCGAGGCGCCCGGCTGGGCGCCGCTGCCGGTGCAGTACGCCGACTACGCCCTCTGGCAGCGCGCCGTCGTCGGTACCGACGAGGACCCGGACTCCCCGGCCGCGCGTCAGCTGGACTACTGGCGGCAGCAGCTGGCCGGGCTGCCCGGGGCGCTGGAACTGCCGCTGGACCGCCCGCGGCCCGCGGTGCCGTCCGAGCGCGGCGCCAGTGTCGGCATCGTCGTCGACGACGACGTGCACGCCGGGCTGGTCCGGTTGGCGCACGAGCACCGGGCGTCGCTGTTCATGGTCGTGCACGCCGCGCTCGCGGTACTGCTCGCCCGGCTGTCCGGCAGCTCGGACATCGCGATCGGCACCCCGGTCGCCGGCCGCGGCGAGCGCGCGCTCGACGACCTGGTCGGCATGTTCGTCAACACCCTGACCCTGCGCACCGAGGTCGACCGGGCCGCCTCCTTCCAGGCGCTGCTCGAGGCGACCAGGGAGACCGACCTGGCCGCGTTCGCGCACGCCGACATCCCGTTCGAGCGGGTGGCCGAGGTGATCGCGGGTGGCTCGCGTGAGCAGACCCCGCTGTTCCAGGTCGCCATCACCTTCGAGGATTTCGCCCCGCCGCGCGCCGAACTGCCCGGGCTCACCATCTCGCTGCTGGAATCCGACCAGCTCAGCGCCAAGTTCGACCTGCAGCTGGTGGTGCAGCCGACCCAGCACGCCGACGGCACACCCGGTGAACTGGCGATCTCGTTCACCTACGCCACCGACCTGTTCGACGAGGCGACCGTGGCGGCGATGGCCCGCCGCTTCGACCGCATCCTGCGGGCGGTGCGCGCGGACGCCGGCGCGATCGTCGGCGACATCGACATCCTCGACCCCGAGGAACGCGGTGCGGTGGCGGCGCCGGAGCCGGAGTTCGACGAGGACGAGTTCGTCGTCGCGGGCGGCACCGAGCTGCCGCAGCTGCTCACCGCCGCCGTCGAGGACGACCCGGACGCCCCGGCGCTGGCCGCCGGCGAGACCGAGACCAGCTTCCGCGAGCTCGACGCCGAGTCCTCCCGGCTGGCGCGGGTGCTCATCGCGCGCGGCTGCGGGCCGGGCAGCGTCGTGGCGGTGGCGCCCGCGCGGGACGTCGCCTCGGTGGTCGCGGTGTGGGCGGTGCTCAAGGCGGGTGCCGCCGTGGCGCCGGTCGGACGCGCGGAACTGCCCGAGGGCGCGGTCCTCGGTCTGGTCGCGGGCACCGCGGGTTCGCCGGACGGACAGTGGTTGCGGCTGGACTCGGCCGAGGTGCGTGACCTCGTCGCCGCCGAGTCGAGCAGGCCGGTCACCTACGCCAATCGCGTGACGGTGTTGCGCGGCGAGCATCCCGCGCTGGTGCTCGCCGACGGGGCGATCTTGACCTACGACGCGTTGGCGACCGCGGCCGAACGCATGCAGACGCGGGCCAAGCTGACCTACGAGTCGCGGACCTTCCGGCACGGCGGCCTGGACTCCGCGGCGTTCGTCGCCGAGATCGTGGCGGCGGGCGCGGCGGGGGCCACCCTGGTGCTCGCCCCCGAGGGGCCGGGCTACGACCTGACCGGAGTGCTGGCGGACGAGTGGATCACCCATTTGCTGGCCGAGGACAGCGCGCTGTCCGGACTCGATACGGCCGAACTACCCGATTTGCGCGTGGTGGTGTTCGACGGCCATGATCGGGAGGCGGAAGCCGGGCAAGACATCGCAGTCTTCGCGCTCGCCGACTTCCTGAGGACCGCCCGCCGATGAAGTGAGCCCGGTCGCGGCATTCTCGAAAACGAAAGATCGCACGTGGTCAGGCAGCCCCTGATCGCGCCTGTGTAGTGCAGCCGTTGCCCGACAGGAGTGAGTGTGATGTACCAGCTTTCGACACGCGACCGGAGCTACCTCCTGGCGGGGGCCACCCGGTGAGCGGGGCGCGTAGCCGCCCCGTCCGATCCCGGCGGCCACGCGTCCCGGTGTTTCCCCAGCTGTTGGTGGCCGCTGTCGAAGCGAGCCCCGACCGCACCGCGGTGGTGTTCGCCGATGCTTCGCGCACGCTCGGGTCGCTGACCTACGCCGAACTCGACGCGCGCTCCACCCGCCTGGCCAGGGCGTTGATCGCGCGCGGCGTCGGGCCGGAGGATCTGGTGGCGCTGGGGATGCCGCGGTCGCTGGAGTCGGTGGTCGGCATGTGGGCGGTGGCGAAGACGGGTGCCGGCTTCCTGTCCGTCGACCCGGCCTATCCCGCCGACCGGGTCGCGCACATGCTCGCCGATTCGGGCGCGGTGCTCGGCCTGACGGTGGCCGAGGTGGCGGAAAGTCTTCCGGCGCAGGTCGACTGGCTGGTCGTCGACGGTGAGCGCGTGCGCGCCGAGTGCGCGGCGCAGTCGAGCGAGCTGATCACCAACGCGGACCGGACGCGGCCGTTGCGCGCCGAGCACCCGGCCTACGTCATCTACACCTCCGGTTCCACCGGGCTGCCCAAGGGCGTCGTGGTCTCCCACGCGGGTATCGCGGGCATCCGCGCCGAGCAGGCCGCCCGCTACGAGGTGGACGGCGCGTCCCGGGTGCTGCACTTCGCCTCGCCTTCGTTCGATCTCTCGGTGTTCGAGCACCTGTTGATGCTGGCGGGCGCCGCGACGCTGGTCGTGGTGCCGCCGACCGTGTACGGCGGCGCCGAGCTGGCCGAACTGCTGCGGCGCGAGCGGGTGACACACGTGGGGATGACGCCCTCGGTGCTGGCCTCGCTCGATCCCGCCGGACTCGACGACCTGCGGGTGGTGGTGGCGGCCGGTGAGGCGTGCCCGCCGGAGCTGGTGCGGCGCTGGACGATTCAGCTCCCCGACGGCCGTAGCCGCCGGTTCTTCAACGGCTACGGCCCCACCGAGACCACCATCGTGACCAACCTGAGCGACGTGCTCGTCCCCGACCGGCCGGTGACACTCGGCCCGCCGTTGCGCACGGTGCGCGAGTACGTCCTCGACGAGCGGTTCGTCCCGGTGCCCGTCGGCGCGGTCGGCGAACTGTACATCGCGGGCCCGCAGCTGGCGCGCGGTTACCGGGCCAGGCCCGCGCTCACCGCGTCTCGTTTCGTGGCGAACCCGTTCGAGGCGGGCACCCGCCTCTACCGCACCGGCGATCTGGTGCGCAGGCTCGCCGACGGTGATCTGGAATACCTGGGACGCAACGACTTCCAGGTGAAGATCCGCGGCTTCCGCATCGAGCTCGGTGAGATCGACGCCGTGCTGGCCGGACACGAATCGGTGAGCTTCGCGGTCACCGTCGGGCACCGGCTCGACAACGACGCGACGGTGCTGGCCGCCTACGTGGTGCCCGCCGACGGCGCCGAGATCGACATCGAGGCGCTGGTCGCGCATGCCGCGGCCGCGCTGCCCGCGCACATGGTGCCGACCGCGATCACCGTGCTCGACGAGATCCCGTTGACTCCGGTCGGCAAGCTGGACCGCCGGGCGCTGCCCGCGCCGGTCCTGCGCACGACCGAGTTCCGGGCGCCGTCCGGCCGGCTGGAGGAGCTGGTCGCGGGCGTGTTCGCGCAGGTGCTCGGCGGGGACGTGCGGGTGGGTGCCGACGACGATTTCTTCGAACTCGGCGGCAATTCGCTGATCGCCACCAGGGTGGCCGCCCGGCTCGGGGCGGAACTGGGTGTGCGGGTGGACGCGCGCGCGGTCTTCGAGGCGCCGACGGTGAGCGGGCTGGCGGCCCGGCTCGCGGACACGACCGGGCACGAGACCCGCCGTGCCCTGCGGGCGGGCCCGCGGCCGGAGCGCATCCCGCTGTCGCTGGCCCAGCAGCGGATGTGGTTCCTCAACCGGTTCGAGCCGGACTCGGCGGCCTACACCATTCCGATCGCGCTGCGGATGACCGGCGCGCTGGACGTGCCCGCGCTGGCCGCGGCCGTGCGGGACCTGGTCGCCCGGCACGAGGTGTTGCGGACGGTGTACCCGGAGACCGCCGAGGGGCCCGCGCAGGTGATCCTGTCGCCGGGCGACCGGACCCCGGAGCTGGAGGTGCGCGACGTCGCGCCCGAACAGCTGCACACGGCCGTCGCCGGCGTGCTCGGCGCGGGATTCGACGTCACCGCCGAGGTGCCGTTGCGCATCGTGCTGTTCCGGGTCGCCCCGGAGGACTTCGTGCTCGCGATCGCGGTGCACCACATTTCGGGTGACGGCTCGTCGGGTGGGCCGTTGACGCGGGATCTGATGACGGCCTACGCGGCGCGGGCGGCCGGGCGCGCCCCGGAGTGGGCGCCGTTGCCGGTGCAGTACGCCGACTACAGCATCTGGCAGCGCGAGGTGCTGGGCAGCGAGGACGACCCGGACACCGCCGCCGCGCGTCAGATCGCCTACTGGCGGGCCGAACTCGCGGGCCTGCCGGATCAGCTGGACCTGCCGACCGACCGACCCCGCCCGGCCGTGCAGTCCTACGACGGCGATGTGGTCGATATCCGCATCGATGCCGAGTTGCACCGTGGGCTGGTGGAGTTGGCGCGGGCTGAGGGTGCGACGTTGTTCATGGTTGTGCACACGGCGTTGGCGGTGTTGCTGGCCCGGTTGTCGGGTGGTGACGACGTGGCGGTGGGCACGCCGATCGCCGGTCGTGGTGAGGCGGTGCTGGACGACCTGATCGGCATGTTCGTCAATACCCTGGTCTTCCGCAGCCGCATCGACCCCGGTGAGTCGTTCACCGAACTACTGGCCCGCCAGCGGGAAACCGATCTGCGCGCGTTCGCCCATGCCGACGTGCCGTTCGAGCGGCTGGTCGAGGTGCTCAACCCCGTGCGGTCGACGGCGCGGCATCCGCTGTTCCAGGTCGGCTTCTCGTTCCAGAATCTGGCCGAGGCGAGCCTGGAGTTGCCGGGGCTGCGCGTGTCGGGTCTGGATGTGGATGTGCATGTCTCGCAGTTCGATCTGCACTGGATCGTGGGCGACCGTTACGACGAGAGCGGCGCGCCTGCGGGCATGGGTGGTGCCCTGACCTACGCCACCGCGCTGTTCGACCCGGCCACCGTGCGCGGCTTCGTGGACCGGTTCGAGCGGTTGCTGCGCGAAGTGGTCGCCGCCCCGCGCACCGCGGTCGGCGAGATCGATCTGCTGGATCCGGTCGAGCGGGAGCGACTGACGCGCGGCGTCAACGCCACCGACCATCCGCTCCCGCCGGGCACCCTGGCCGATCTGCTGGACGCCTCGGCGGCCGCGGCCTCCGCCCACGCCGTCGCCCTGGTGGACGCCGATCGCCGCCGGATCTCCTGGCCGGAGCTGGACGCCCGCGTCAACCGCCTGGCCCGCACCCTCGTCGCGCGAGGCGTCGGCCCCGAGGATCGGGTGGCGTTGGCGCTGCGGCGCGGGGTCGATCTGGTGGTGGCGATGTACGCGGTCGCCCGTGCGGGTGGTGCGTACGTGCCGGTGGACCCGGATCAGGCGGCCGAACGCACCGACTACATCCTGCGCACGGCCGCACCGGTGCTGGTCCTCACCGACCGCGCGACGGGTTTCACCACCGAGGTCGCCCCGGTCCTGCCGGTCGACGGCCCGGTCGCGGACTCGGCCGCGCCGATCACCGACGCCGACCGTCGTGCGCCGCTGCGCCCGGACCACACCGCCTACGTCATCTTCACCTCCGGTTCCACCGGACGGCCCAAGGGTGTGGCGGTGCCGCACGCCGCCGTGGTGAACCAGTTGCGGTGGAAGGTCAGCGAATTCGAGCTCACCGCCGACGACGCGGTGTTGCTCAAGACGGCCGCCACCTTCGACCTGTCGGTGTGGGAGTTCTGGTCGGCCGCGGCCTGCGGCGGCCGGTTGGTGATCGCCGCGGCCGACGGGCACCGCGACCCGGCCCGGTTGCACGAGCTGATGGAACGGGAGAACGTCACCGTCCTGCACACCGTGCCCTCGATGCTGGACGCGCTGCTCACCGCCTCCGGCGAGGTCCTGCCGGGCTCGCTGCGCTGCGTACTCGCCATCGGTGAGGCGCTGCCCGCCGCGCTGGCGCAGCGCGCGCTGGCCTCCGGTGTCGCGCTGTTCAACCTCTACGGTCCCACCGAAGCGGCGGTGTCGATCACCGGCCACCACGTGACGGACGCCGATCAGATCTCGGTGCCGATCGGCCGCCCGGAGTGGAACTGCCGGGTCTACGTGCTCGACGCCCGCTTGCGGCCGGTGCCGGTGGGGGTCTCCGGTGAGCTGTACCTGGCGGGCGCGCAGCTGGCGCGCGGCTATTTCGGCAAACCGGAGCTGACCGCGGAACGGTTCGTCGCGAACCCGTTCGCCGCGGGCGAGCGAATGTATCGCACCGGCGATGTGGTGGCGTGGAATTCCGGCGGGGAATTGGAGTACCGGGGACGCGCCGATTTCCAGGTGAAGATCCGCGGTTTCCGCATCGAACTCGGCGAGATCGAGGCCGTGTTGCAGGCGCAGCCGGGCGTGGCCGCGGCGGCGGTGGCGGCGAAATCCGACGCCACCACCGGCGAGCGTCTGGTCGCGTATCTGGTGCCGTCCGACCCGGTCGCGGGCGTCGACGTCGCCACACTGCCGTCCCGGCTGGCGGGACGGCTGCCCTCCTACATGGTGCCGAGCGCGTTCGTGGTGCTCGACGCGCTGCCGCTCAACGTCAACGGCAAACTCGATCGCAAGGCCCTGCCCGACCCGGTGTTCGAGGCCCGCGAATTCCGGGCGCCGACGACCCCGCTGGAGGAGACCGTCACCGCGGTGTTCGCCGAGGCGCTCGGCGTGGACGCGGTCGGATTGGACGACAACTTCTTCGAGCGCGGCGGGAATTCCCTGGTGGCCACCCGGGTGGCGGCGCGGCTCGGGGCGGAACTGGGGATCCCGGTGCCGGTGATGTGGCTGTTCACCACGCCCACCCCGGCCGGGGTGGTGGCCCAGGTGATCGCGGAGCGCACCGGTGTGGGGTCGATCTCGCGGACAGCCTTCGACGTGCTGTTGCCGCTGCGGGCGGGGACGGGCGCGCCGCTGTTCTGCATCCACCCGCTCGGCGGCATCGCCTGGTCCTTCGCCGGGCTCGCCGCGCATCTGGAGACGGACCGGCCGATCTACGGCCTCCAGTCACCGGCGCTCGGCTCGCGCGAATCGCTGCCCGACACCACCGAGAAGTGGGCGCTGCGCTACCTGGAGGAGATCCGGTCGGTGCAGCCACAGGGGCCGTATCACCTGCTGGGCTGGTCGCTGGGCGGTGTGCTCGCGCACGCCATCGCGGTGCAACTGCAGGAAGAAGGCGAACGGGTGGAGTTGCTGGCCATGATGGACAGCTACCTGCCGGAGGCCATCGACCCGAGCATGATCCCGGCCGAGCCGGTGCCGATGACCGAACTGCTGGGCGGGCTGCTCGGTCAGCAGGTCACCGATCTCGGCATCGACGACGGCGCGCCCGGACCCGCCGAACTCGCGCGGCGGCTGGCCCAGCTGCCCGAACCGTTCGCCTCCTTCGGCGCCGACCGGATCGAACGGGTGCTCACCGCGGCGCGCCACTCGCTCCGAGTGACCGCGGGCTACCGGCCGCACCGGTTCGAGGGCGACCTCGTCTACTTCAGCGCGGTCGAGGACGAGCCCACCGGACGCCTCGGCGCCGACACCTGGGCGAGCGCGATCGGCGGCCGCATCGACACCCACCCGGTGCCCACCACCCACTGGCGGATGACCACCACCGCCGGGCTCTCCGCGATCGGCCGGGTCCTCGACCGCTTCTTCACCGCCGCGGAGCGCACCGATCCGACGCCGTAACACCGGACGCGTGTCCTACCGATGAGCTGTGGGTGAACTCGCTCGGGCCAAGCAACTGCTTGGCCCGAGCGGGCGCTGACCTGCTCACGCACCGCTGTCCATGACGTGACAGGGTAGATGGCGACGCACCGCAGGCCGTGTCTCCGACGGGCGGTGCACGCTCGGCAGAAGTGGTAGGAAGTTCCGGATGGTTGATCGGTTGGGTATGTGGCAGACGACCTCGCAGCGCGTCGTGAGCGTCGGAGCGGGCGCATGACCCGCCCCACCCGCGTGCGGCCCGCACGGACCCGCCGCCCCCGCCTCACCGCCCTCCCGCAGTTGATGGCCAAGGCCGTGGAGGCCAATCCGGCCGGCGTCGCCGTGCTGTGCGCGGACGCCACCGACACCCTCGGTCAGCTGACCTACGCCGAACTGGACGAGCGGTCCACTCGCCTGGCGCGGGCGCTCATCGCGCGCGGCATCGGCCCGGAGGATCTCGTCGCGCTGGGCATCCCGCGCTCCGTCGACTCGGTGCTGGCCTGCTGGGCGGTGGCCAAGACCGGCGCGGGTTTCGTGCCGGTCGATCCGAACTATCCCGCCGACCGGGTCGCGCACATGCTCGGCGACTCCGGCGCCGTCGTCGGCATCACCGTCGCCGACGTGCGCGACGACCTGCCCGGCGACGTGGAATGGCTGGTGCTCGACGACCCGGCCACCGTCGACCTGCTCGCCGCGCAGTCCGGCGAGCCGGTCACCGGCGCGGATCGGGTGCGTCCGCTGCTGGCCGAGCATCCGGCCTATGTCATCTACACCTCCGGCTCGACCGGTCTGCCCAAGGGCGTGGTCGTCACCCAGGCCGGGCTGGCGAGCTTCTGCGAGGAACAGCGCGAGCGGTACCGGGTCACCGAGGAGTCGCGCACGCTGCACTTCGCCTCGCCCTCGTTCGACGCCTCGGTGCTGGAACTGTTGCTGGCGCTCGGTGGCGCGGCGACGATGGTCGTGGTCTCGCCCACGGTGTACGGCGGCGCCGAGCTGGCGGGGCTGCTGCGTCGCACCGGGGTGACGCACGCGTTCATCACCCCGGCCGCGCTGGCCTCCATCGACCCCACCGGACTCGACGATCTGCGCGTGGTGGTGGCCGGCGGCGAGGCCTGCCCGCCGGAGCTGGTGCGCCGCTGGGCGGTGCCGCTGGCCGGTGGCTCGGTGCGCGAGTTCTACAACGGCTACGGCCCCACCGAGACCACCATCATGACCAACATCAGCGAACCGCTGCGGCCGGGGGAGCTGGTGACGATCGGCGCGCCGATCCGCAATGTGGCCGCCTACGTGCTCGATTCGCGGCTGCGGCTGGTGCCCACCGGTGTGGTGGGTGAGCTGTATCTGTCCGGCGCGCAGCTCGCCCGCGGCTACGGGAACCGCCCGGGGATGACGGCGGGGCGGTTCGTGGCCAACCCGTTCACCGGGGACGGCGCGCGCATGTACCGCACCGGTGACCTGGTCCGCCGGACCGCATCCGGTGCGCTGGAGTACCTGGGCCGCAACGACTTCCAGGTGAAGATCCGCGGCTTCCGGATCGAACTGGGCGAGATCGACGCGGTGCTGGCATCGCACGAGAACGTGGATTTCGCGGTGACCGTCGGGCACCGGCTCGACAACGGCAGCACCATCCTCGCCGCGTACGTGCATGCCGCCGACGGCAGCCCGCTCGACACCGCCGAACTCACCGCGCTGGCCGAGCAGCAGCTGCCCGCGCACATGGTGCCCACCTCGATCACCGTGCTCGACGAGATCCCGCTGACCCCGGTCGGCAAGCTGGACCGCCGCGCGCTGCCGGCTCCGGCCTTGCACACCAAGGAGTTCCGCGCGCCCGCCGGTCGGTTCGAGGAGATGGTGGCGCAGGTCTTCGACGACGTGGTGGGCGACGGTTCCCCGATCGGCGCCGCCGACGACTTCTTCGAGCTGGGCGGCAACTCGCTGATCGCCACCCAGGTGGCGGCCCGGTTGGGTGCGCTGCTGGAGACCAAGGTGCCCACCCGGCTCATCTTCGAGGCGCCGACGGTGGCCAGGCTGGCCGAGCGGATCGCCGAACTGTCCGGGCAGGGGGGACGCACCGAACTGCGCTCGGGCCCGCGCCCCGAGCGGATCCCGCTGTCGCTGGCACAGCAGCGGATGTGGTTCCTCAACCGGTTCGAGCCCGAGTCGGCCGCCTACAACATCCCGATCGCGATCCGGTTGTCCGGCGCGCTGGACGTGCCCGCGCTCGGGCAGGCGATCGCGGATCTGGTGGCGCGGCACGAGGTGCTGCGCACCGTCTATCCCGAAACCGCGCACGGTCCGGTGCAGGTGATCCTCCCGGCCGGGGACGCCTCGCCGGAGCTGGAGGTGCGCGACGTCGCGCCCGAGCAGGTGCGCGCCGCGGTGGCGGAACTGCTCGGTGCCGGGTTCGACGTCACCCGGGAGGTGCCGCTGCGGGTGGTGCTGTTCCGGGTGACGGCCGAGGACTTCGTGCTCGCGATGTCGGTGCACCACATCTCCGGTGACGGCTCGTCGGGTGGGCCGTTGACGCGGGATCTGATGACGGCCTACGCGGCGCGGGCGGCCGGGCGCGCCCCGGAGTGGGCGCCGTTGCCGGTGCAGTACGCCGACTACAGCATCTGGCAGCGCGAGGTGCTGGGCAGCGAGGACGATCCGGAATCGCCCGCCGCCAAGCAGATCGCCTACTGGCGTGACCAGCTGGCCGGTCTGCCGGATCAGCTGGATCTGCCGACCGACCGACCCCGCCCGGCCGTGCAGTCGTTCCAGGGCAGCGTGGTCGACATTCGCATCGATGCCGAGTTGCACCGTGGGCTGGTGGAGTTGGCGCGGGCCGAGGGTGCGACGTTGTTCATGGTTGTGCACACGGCGTTGGCGGTGTTGCTGGCCCGGTTGTCGGGTGGTGACGACGTGGCGGTGGGCACGCCGATCGCCGGTCGTGGTGAGGCGGTGCTGGACGACCTGATCGGCATGTTCGTCAACACGCTGGTCTTCCGCAGCCGCGTCGACGGCGCGGAACCCTTCACCGAGCTGCTGGCCCGCCAGCGCGAAACGGATCTGCAAGCGTTCGCGCACGCGGATGTGCCGTTCGAGCGGCTGGTCGAGGTGCTCAACCCGGTGCGCTCCACGGCCAGGCATCCGCTGTTCCAGGTGGGCCTGTCGTTCCAGAATCTGGCCGAGGCGAGCCTGGAGTTGCCGGGGCTGCGCGTGTCGGGTCTGGATGTGGATGTGCATGTCTCGCAGTTCGATCTGCACTGGATCGTGGGCGACCGCTACGACGAGAGCGGCGCGCCCGCGGGCATGGGCGGCGCCCTGACCTACGCCACGGCGCTGTTCGACCGGGCGACCGCCGAGGTGTTCGTGGAGCGTTTCGTGCGATTGCTGCGCGCGGTCGTGGCCGCGCCGCGCACCGCCGTGGGCGACCTGGACCTGCTCGAGCCCGCCGAGCGGCAGCGCCTGCTCGTGGACGTCAACGCCACCGACCATCCGCTCACCCCGGGCACGCTCGCCGATCTGCTGGACGCCTCGGCGGCCGCCGCCTCCGGGCACGCGGTCGCGCTGGTCGGCCCCGACGGCGGCCGGGTGTCCTGGCCCGAACTCGACGCCCGGGTCAACAGTGTTGCGCGCGTGTTGATCTCGCGCGGGGTCGGCCCCGAGGATCGGGTGGCGTTGGCGCTGCGGCGCGGTGTCGATCTGGTGGTGGCGATGTATGCGGTCGCCCGTGCGGGTGGTGCGTATGTGCCGGTGGACCCGGATCAGGCGGCCGAACGTACCGACTACATCCTGCGCACGGCCGCACCGGTGCTGGTCCTCACCGACCGCGCGACGGGTTTCACCTCCGACATCGCCCCGGTGCTGGCGGTCGACGGCGCCGAGGTGGCCGTCACCCCGCCGGCCCCGGTCACCGACGCCGACCGGCTCGCCCCGCTGCGCCCGGACCACACCGCCTATGTCATCTTCACGTCCGGTTCCACCGGACGGCCCAAGGGCGTGGCGGTGCCGCACGCCGCCGTGGTGAACCAGTTGCGGTGGAAGATCAGCGAATTCGAGCTCACCGCCGACGACGCGGTGCTGCTCAAGACGGCCGCCACCTTCGACCTGTCGGTGTGGGAGTTCTGGTCGGCCGCGGCCTGCGGCGGGCGGTTGGTGATCGCGAGCCCCGACGGGCACCGCGACCCCGCCTATCTCACCGAGCTGATGGCGCGCGAGGGCGTGACCACCCTGCACCTGGTGCCGTCCATGCTGGACGCGCTGCTCACCGCCTCCGGCGACGCACTGCCCGGTTCGCTGCGGCGGGTGCTCGCGATCGGTGAGGCGCTGCCCGCGGCGTCGGCGCAACGCGCGCTGCGCACCGGCACCGCGCTGTTCAACCTGTACGGTCCCACCGAGGCGGCCGTCTCCATCACCAACCACCTCGTCACCGAGGCCGACCGGTCGACGGTGCCGATCGGCGCGCCGGAGTGGAACAGCCGCGTCTACGTGCTCGACGGCAGGCTGCGGCCGGTGCCGGTCGGCGTGTCCGGTGAGTTGTACCTGGCGGGTGCGCAATTGGCGCGCGGCTACTTCGGGCGGCCCGAGCTGACCGCCGAGCGGTTCGTCGCGAACCCGTTCACGCCCGGTGCGCGGATGTACCGCACCGGCGACGTGGTGGCGTGGAACGCCGCGGGGGAGCTGGACTACCGGGGGCGCACCGACTTCCAGGTGAAGATCCGCGGTTTCCGCATCGAACTCGGCGAGATCGAGGCCGTGTTGCAGGCGCAGCCGGGCGTGGCGGCGGCCGCGGTGGCCGCGCACTCGGACCCGCACACCGGTGATCGGCTCGTCGGGTACGTGGTGCCCGCCGATCCCGCGGCCGAGGTCGACACCGCGGCGATCAAGACCGCGCTGGCCACCGAGCTGCCGTCGTACATGGTGCCGAGCGCGTTCGTGGTGCTCGACGCGCTGCCGCTCAACGTCAACGGCAAACTCGACCGGAAGGCGTTGCCGGAGCCGGTGTTCGAGCTCCGTGAGTTCCGCGCGCCCACCACACCGGTGGAGGAGATCGTCGCCGAGATCTTCACCGATGTGCTCGGGGTCGAGCGCGTCGGCGCCGACGACGACTTCTTCGCCCTCGGCGGCAACTCGCTGATCGCGACCCAGGCCGCTGCCCGGATCGGCGCCGCACTCGACACCGAGGTGCCGGTCCGGCTGCTGTTCGAGGCCGCCACCGTGGCCGCGTTGGCGGTCCGGGTGGAGGCACAGGCGGGCGCCGGACGGCGCCCGGCGCTCACGCCGCGGCCGCGCCCGGAGCGGATTCCGCTGTCGCCGGCCCAGCAGCGCATGTGGCTGCTCAACGGCATCGACGGCGGCGCCGCCGTCTACAACATCCCGGCCGCGGTCCGGCTGACCGGCACCCTGTCGGTGCCCGCGCTCCAGCAGGCCGTCGCCGACGTGCTGGCCAGGCACGAGGTGCTGCGGACGGTCTACCCCGCGCACGACGGCACCGCCCACCAGGTCGTCCTGCCGGTCGACCACGTGGTGCCCGACCTCACCCCGCGCGTCGTGCCGGCCGCCGCGCTGCGCGAGCACATCGCGGCCGAGCTGGGGACCGGCTTCGACGTCACCCGCGAGGTACCGGTGCGGGCCGTGCTGTTCCGCGTGGCCGAAGATCCGGCCGAGCACGTGCTCGTGCTGGTCGTGCACCACATCGCCGCCGACGGCTGGTCGATGGCCCCCTTCACCCGCGACCTGATGGTCGCCTACGCCGCCCGCGAGATCGGCGAGGCGCCGTCGTGGCAACCGCTGCCGGTGCAGTACGCCGACTTCAGCCTGTGGCAGCGCGAACTGCTCGGCGACGAGAACGACCCGGCCTCCCCGGCCGCCCGCCAGCTGGCGTACTGGCGCACCGCGCTGGCCGGTCTGCCGGACGCGTTGAGCCTGCCGTTCGACCGGCCGCGGCCCGCCATCCAGGAGACCGCGGCCCGCGCGGTGGCCGTGCACATCGACGCGCGGACCCACCGCGCGCTGCTGGAGCTGGCGCGCGCGCAGCACGCGACGCTGTTCATGGTCGTGCACACGGCGCTGGCGGTGCTGCTCGCCCGCTGGTCGCGCGCCGACGACATCGCCATCGGCACGCCCGTGGCGGGCCGGGGTGACGCCGCACTCGACGATCTGGTCGGCATGTTCGTCAACACCCTGGTGCTGCGCACCCGGGTCGACTCCGCCACCCCGTTCACCGAGCTGCTCGCCCGCCAGCGCGACACCGACCTGGCCGCCTACGCCAACGCCGACGTCCCGTTCGAGCATCTGGTCGACGTCCTCAACCCGGTGCGCTCCACCGCCCGGCACCCGGTGTTCCAGGTGATGCTGGCCTTCCAGAACCAGGCCCGCGCCGGTCTCGAGCTGCCCGGCCTGTCGGTCTCGGCCATGGAGTTCGAGTCCGAGCAGACCGAATACGACCTGCAGCTGATGGTCGCCGACGGCTACGACGAGCACGGCGAACCCACCGGTATCGCGGGCAAGGTGGTCTACCCGACCAGCCTGTTCGACGCGGCCACCATCGAAGGCTTCGCGCGGCGGTTCGAACGCGTCCTGGCCGCGCTCGCCGAGGAACCCGGCCGTCCGGTCGGTGACGTCGACTGGCTCACCGACGCCGAACGCACCGAGGTACTGACCACCCGCAACGCCACCGCGCACCCGCTCGACGAGTCGGCCACGCTGGTCTCGCTGGTCGCCACCGGCACCCGCATCGACCCCGACGCGGTGGCGCTGGTCGACGGCGCACTCACCGATCAGCGCAGCGAAGTCAGCTACGCCGAGTTCGACGCCCGGGCGAATCGCCTTGCCCGGCATCTGATCTCGCTGGGTGTCGGACCCGGTTCCCGGGTCGTGGTCGCACTGCACCGGTCGGTCGATCTGCTGGTGGCGATCCACGCGGTGCTGCGCACGGGCGCGGCGTACGTGCCGGTGGATCCCGACCACCCGGCCGAGCGCACCGCCTACGTGCTCGACCTGTCCGAGCCGAGCTGTGTGCTCACCCACGCCGCCGCCGATTTCCGCACCGAGCGGGCACCGGTGATCCAGGTGGACGCGCTGGACCTGTCCGGCTACCCGGCCGATCCGGTGACCGACGCCGACCGCCGCGCGCCGCTGCGCCCGGCGGACACCGCCTACATCCTGTTCACCTCCGGCTCGACCGGACGGCCCAAGGGCGTCGCCGTGCCGCACCGCGCGGTCGCCAACCATGTGCGCTGGTTCGTCGCCGAGTACGGGATCGGCGCCGCCGACGTGTCACTGTTCAAGACCACCATCACCTTCGACATGTCGGTGTGGGACGTGTTCGTGCCCTTCGTCACCGGCGGCCGGGTGGTGATCGCCGGCCGCGACGGGCACCGCGATCCGCGCTACCTCGCCGAGGTGATCGCCGCCGAGCGGGTGACCGTCATCCCGTTCGTGCCGTCGATGCTGCGCGCCATCGTCGACACCCTCGACGGTGCCGCGTTGGACACGCTGCGGGTGATCTGGCTGGCCGGTGAGGCGCTGTCCGCCGAGACGGCCGCGGCCGCGCGCCGGGTCTCGCGGGCCCGGCTGGACAACCTCTACGGCCCGACCGAAACCGCGGTCGTCACCATGACCGCGCGGGTGCCCGCCGACGCCGTAGGCATCGTGCCCATCGGCGCCCCCATCTGGAACGTGCGCGCCTACGTGCTCGACGACCGGCTGCGGCCGGTCCCGGTCGGTGTCGCCGGCGAGCTCTACCACGCCGGTATCCAGCTCTCGCACGGCTATTTCGGTCGCCCCGACCTCACCGCCGCCCGGTTCGTGGCCAGCCCCTTCGGCGACGGGGAGCGGCTCTACCGCACCGGCGACCTGGTGCGCTGGACCGCCGACGGACAGGTGGAATACCTGGGCCGCACCGACTTCCAGGTCAAGGTGCGCGGTCTGCGGATCGAGCTCGGCGAGATCGAGACGGCGCTGCTCGGCCACGACGCGGTCCGCCAGGCTGTCGTCGTGGTGCACACCGACGCGCAGCTGGGCGACCAGCTCGTGGGCTATGTCGTGCCCGAGCCGGGAAGCGGCGAGCTCGACGCCGAAGCGTTGCGCGCACACCTGGCCGCGCTGGTGCCCTCCTACATGGTGCCCGCCGCCTTCGTGCTGCTCGCCGAGCTGCCGCTCAACGCCAACGGCAAGCTCGACCGGAAGATGTTGCCCGAGCCGGAATTCGCCGCCCGCTCGCAGCGGCAGGCCCGAACGCCGGTGGAACGCACCATCACCGGGGTCTTCGCCGAGGTGCTCGGTCTCGAGTCGGTCGGCATGGACGACAGCTTCTTCGAACTCGGCGGCAATTCGCTGGTCGCCACTCGGGCGGCGGCCCGGCTGGGCGAGGAACTCGGGCTGCGGGTGCCGGTGGTGTGGCTGTTCACCACGCCGACTCCGGCCGGGATCGCCGGGCAGGTGCTCGATGCTGGTGCCGCGGAACGTGCCGATGGTGCGTCGGCGTTCGATGCCGGTGCGGCGTTCGACGTGCTGTTGCCGCTGCGGGCGGGGACGGGCGCGCCGCTGTTCTGCATCCACCCGTTCGGCGGCATCGCCTGGTCCTTCGCCGGGCTCGCCGCGCATCTGGGCGGCGACCGGCCGATCTACGGCCTGCAGTCCCCGGCCCTCGGGTCGGACGAGACGTTGCCCGACTCCACCGAGAAGTGGGCGCTGCGCTACCTGGAGGAGATCCGGTCGGTGCAGCCGCGCGGACCGTATCACCTGCTGGGCTGGTCGCTGGGCGGTGTGCTCGCGCACGCCATCGCGGTGCAACTGCAAGCCGAGGGCGAGCAGGTCGAACTGCTGGCGATGATGGACAGCTACCTGCGTTCGGAGATCGCCGAGTCCGCGATCCCGGCCGGGGAGGCGCCGCTGGCCGAACTGCTCGGCGGCCTGCTCGGCGACGACGCCCCCGGCGTGGACCTGGCCGTCGGCGACGGTGTGGACGGGGCCGATCCCGCCGGCCTCGCGCGCCGGTTGGCCGAGTTGCCCGAACCGTTCGCCTCCTTCGGTGCCGACCGCATCGCCCGGGTCCTCGACGCCGCCGTTCGATCGGCGACTGTCACCGAGCGGTACCGACCCCGTCGGTTCGCCGGTGAACTGGTCTATTTCGCCGCCGCCGAGGACGATCCGACCGGCAGCGTGGGCGCGGCCACCTGGGCCACGGCGGTCGACGGACCCATCCGCACCATCGCGGTGCCCACCACGCACTGGCGGATGACCACGGCGGCCGGTCTCGCGGTGATCGGACGGACGCTCGACGAGCTGAACGCGGCGCACGAGGCGGCGACAGACCGAACCTGATGTCCGGTTTGTGATCGGAGTAGCCTACCGGGACCGCGGCTGCAATGATGCGCGCTGTCCGACCGATGTGCAGAGCATCGCGGGCAGTTATTGTTGCGTGCCCGGGATCGCCGTGGAAGTCCGCAGCACGCGGTGCACGGGTGTGGTTGCTCGACCCGAGAGGTGAACAGGCGCGTATGGACACTGCCCGACGTTCCAGCCGTGAAGGCCGCCGCCGCCGATCGGGAACACCGCTGCTCGCGCAATTGCTGACCGCGGCGGTGGAATCGGCGGCCGACGCCATCGCCGTGTGCTTCGACCCGACCGGTGATCCCGACGACCGGGTCGAACTCACCTACCGGGAACTCGACGAGGCCTCCTCCCGGGTGGCCCGGGAACTGATCGGGCGGGGAATCGGTCCCGGCGACATGGTCGCCATGGGCATCTCCCGCTCCATCGGCTCGGTGCTGGCGCTGTGGGCGATCGCCAAGACCGGCGCCACCTATGTCCCGATCGACCCGACGTACCCGCCCGACCGGATCGCCCACATCCTGCGCGATTCCGGCGTCGAATACGGCCTCACCACCGCCCGCCACCGCGCGGTGCTCGGCACCAGCGCCTACTGGATCGAGCTGGACGACCCGGTGCGCGCCGAGCGCATCGCCGCGCACCCCGGCCACCCGATCTCCTACGCCGACCGGGTGCGCACCCTCACCCCGCAGCATCCGGCCTGGGTCATCTACACCTCCGGCTCCACCGGCCTGCCCAAGGGCGTGGTGGTGCCGCACGGCGGTTTGTCCGCGGTCGCCGGGGTGGGCGCGCAACTGGGCATCGGGATCGGCGACAAGGTGACCCACCTGAGTTCGCCGAGTTTCGACTTCTCCCTGATGGAAATGCTGTTCACCTTCCCGCAGGGCGCCACGCTGGTGGTCACGCCGCCGGAGGTCTACGGCGGGCGGGAGTTGGCCGAGCTGATCCGCCGCGAAGGGGTCACCCACCTGTTGATGACGCCCGCGGCGCTGGAATCGGTCGACCCGTTCGGGCTGGCCTCGGTGCACACGCTCATCGTCGGCGGCGAGAAGCTCAACCCCGACCTGGTGAGCCGCTGGGACCGGCCGGGCCGCACCATCCACAACGTCTACGGGCCGACCGAGACCACCGTCATCGTCACCGCCTCGGCGCCGCTGCACCCGGACGAGGAGGTCACCCTCGGCGGGGCCCTGCCCGGTGTCGGCGCCTACGTGCTCGACTCCCGGCTGCGGCCGGTGCCGCCCGGCGTGGTCGGTGAGCTGTATCTGGCCGGTCCGTCGCTGGCGCACGGCTATCACGCGCGGCCGGGCCTGACCGCCGCCCGGTTCGTGGCCGACCCGTTCGACGGCGACGGCAACCGGCTCTACCGCACCGGCGACCTGGTGCGCCGCCACGAAGACGGCACGTTCGAGTACGTGGGCCGCACCGATTTCCAGGTGAAGATCCGCGGGCTGCGGATCGAACTCGGCGAGATCGACACCGCGCTGATCGCCCACCCGGACATCGATTTCGCCGCGACCGTCGGCCGCACCCTGCCCTCGGGTGCGCCCGCGCTGGTGTCCTATGTGCTGTCGCGGGCGGGCTCGGCCGTGGACACCGCCGAGGTGCTCGAGTTCGTCCGGAAATCGTTGCCGTCCTACATGGTTCCGGCCGCGATCGTGGTGCTCGACGAGCTGCCGCTGAACGCGGTGGGCAAGCTGGACCGCGACGCGCTGCCCGCGCCGCAGTTCGCCGTCAAGGCCTATCGCCCGCCGGCCACGCCGCTCGAGCAGATCATCGCCGACGTCTTCGCCGCGCTGCTGCGCCCCGACGCCGGACCGGAGGAGCGGATCGGCGCCGACGACGACTTCTTCGAGCTCGGCGGCAACTCGCTGCTGGCCACCCAGGCCGTCGCGCGGATCGGCAGCGCCGTCGGGCTGGCGGTGCCGGTGCGGGTGATGTTCGAGAAGTCGA
The DNA here is from genome assembly GCF_002554515.1 of Nocardia sp. FDAARGOS_372. NCBI lineage: Bacteria > Bacillati > Actinomycetota > Actinomycetes > Mycobacteriales > Nocardiaceae > Nocardia > Nocardia sp. FDAARGOS_372. The sequence continues at coordinate 5,475,124 of NZ_PDDW01000001.1, forward strand.
CCGTGGCCGGGCTGGCCGCGCTCATCGAGAGCATGGACGCCCCCGCGCGCCCGCCGTTACGGCCGATGCCGCGCCCGGCGCGGGTGCCGCTGTCGTACGCCCAGCAGCGGATGTGGTTCCTCAACCGGTTCGATCCGGGCAGCGGGGTCAACAACATTCCGGTGGCGGTGCGGTTGTCGGGCACGCTGGACGTACCCGCGCTGCGCGCCGCGATCGCCGACGTGGTCGAGCGGCACGAGGTGCTGCGCACCGTCTATCCGGAGGTCGACGGTGCGGGCGTGCAGGTGGTGCTGCCCATCGACGACCCGCGCGCCCTGCCCGAGCTGTCGCTGATCTCGGTGACCGAGGACAGCGTGGCCGACCGGGTCGCGGCCGCGGTGACCGAGGGCTTCGACGTGACCGCCGCGCCGCCGGTCCGGCTGCGGCTGCTGGCGATCGACGACCGCGAATACGTGCTGGTGTGCGTGGTGCACCACATCGCGGGCGACGGCTTCTCCATGCGGCCGCTGACCCGCGACCTGATGACCGCCTACGCCGCGCGGGTCGAGGGCAAGACCCCCGAACTCGCACCGCTGCCCGTGCAGTACGCCGATTACGCGCTGTGGCAGCGCGAGGTGCTCGGCGGCGAAGACGATCCGGACTCCGTGCTGGCCCGCCAGGTCGCCTACTGGCGGCAGCGGCTGGCCGATCTTCCCGAACTGCTCGCGCTGCCCACCGATCGGCCGCGCCCGCAGACCGCCTCGTATCGCGGCGCCACGGTGAGCTTCGACATCGACGCCGACACCCACGCCACCCTGGCCGAGCTGGCGCGCAGGCACAACGCGACGCTGTTCATGGTCGCGCACGTGGCGCTGGCCGTGCTGCTGGCGCGGCTGTCCGGGCGCACCGACATCGCGGTGGGCACCCCGGTCGCCGGGCGCGGCGAGCCCGCCCTCGACGACCTGGTCGGCATGTTCGTCAACACACTGGTGCTGCGCACCGACATCGACGGCGCCGCCACCTTCGACGAGCTGCTCACCCGGACCAGGGCGGTCGACGCGGCGGCCTTCGAACACGCCGAACTGCCGTTCGAGCGGCTCGTGGAACTGCTCGACCCGCCGCGCTCGGCCGCGCACCATCCGCTGTTCCAGGTCATGCTCACCTTCCAGAACCTGCGCCTGGGCGGCCTCGACCTGCCGGGTCTGACCGCGACCGGCGTCGACGCCACGCTCCCGCTGGCCAAGTTCGACCTGCACCTCACCCTGGCGGAGGCCACCGACCGGCACGGCGTCCCCGCGGGGCTCGCCGCCGAGATCACCTATGCCACCGACCTGTTCGACGAGGCGACGGTGCGCGCGTTCGCCGAGCGGTTCCGGCGGGTGCTGGCCGCGATGGTGTCGGACACCCGGCAGGTCGTCGGTGATCTCGACCTGCTCGTCGCCGGGGAACGCGACCGGGTGCTCGCGGACTGGAACGCCACCGGGCATCCGGTGCCGGCCCGCACGCTCGTCGACCTGTTCGAAGCGCGGGTGGCACGCGATCCGGAAGCTGTCGCCCTGGTGGCCGAGGGCATCGAGCTGACCTACGCCGAGTTCGCGGCGCGGGTGCACCGGCTCACCCGGGCCCTGCTGCTCTCCGGTGTCGGACCGGGAACCCTTGTCGCGCTGGGCATGCGGCGCTCGGTCGACCTGGTGGTCGCCCTGTACGCGGTGCTGGAGGCGGGCGCGGGCTATGTGCCGCTCGATCCCGATCAGCCCGCCGAGCGCACCGAGCACATCCTGCGCACCGCCGCACCCGCCCTGGTGCTCACCACCCGCGCCGACGCCGTGCGCAGCAGCGCCGTCGCGCCCACGATCGCGATCGACGCACTCGACCTCGACGGCGTCCCCGACGGTCCGGTCGCCGATGTGGAACGACCCCGGCCGATCACGCCCGCCGACATCGCCTACGTGATCTTCACCTCCGGTTCGACGGGCCGCCCGAAGGGTGTGGCGGTCGGTCATGCCGCGATCGTGAACCGGCTGCTGTGGATGCAGGCGCAGTACCCGATCGGTGCCGAGGACGCGGTGTTGCAGAAGACCCCGGCGACCTTCGACGTGTCGGTGTGGGAGTTCTTGTGGCCGTTGCAGACCGGCGCGCGACTGGTGCTGGCCGCCCCGGACGGACACCGCGATCCGGCGTACCTGGCGCGCGCGATGGCCGAATTCGAGGTGACGGTCGTGCATTTCGTGCCCTCGATGCTGGCGGTGTTCGTGGCGGCGCTGGCCGAGTACGGATCCGACGCCCGCACGGCACTGCCGCGGTTGCGGCAGGTGTTCGCGTCGGGTGAGGCGTTGCCTGCGGCGACGGCGCGGCGGTTGTGTGAGTTGACCGGTGCGCGGTTGCATAATTTGTATGGTCCGACCGAGGCTGCGGTGGATGTCACTTATCACGAGGTGACGGCTGCGGATGTGGTGTCGGTGCCGATCGGTCGTCCGGTGTGGAACACGCGGGTGTTCGTGTTGGATGCGCGGTTGCATCCGGTGGCGCCGGGTGTTGCGGGTGAGTTGTATCTGGCTGGTGATCAGCTGGCGTTGGGGTATTTGGGTCGGCCGGATTTGACGGCGGATCGGTTTGTGGCGAATCCGTTCGGTGGTGTGGGTTCGCGGTTGTATCGCACCGGTGATCTGGTGGCGTGGACGAAGTCCGGTGAGTTGGAGTATTTGGGGCGTACGGACTTCCAGGTGAAGTTGCGTGGTCTGCGGATCGAGTTGGGTGAGATCGAGGCGGCGTTGTCGGCGCAGCCGGGTGTTGCTCAGTCGGTGGTGGTGGTGCGTTCGGATCCGCATGCCGGTGATCAGCTGGTGGGTTATGTGGTGGCGGGGTCGGATGCGTCGGTGGATGTGGCTGCGGTGCGGGCTGGGTTGTCGGCGGTGTTGCCGGGGTACATGGTGCCTGCGGCGATTGTGGTGTTGGATGCGTTCCCGACGAACGCGTCGGGCAAGTTGGACCGCAAGGCCCTCCCCGCCCCCGTCTTCGTCGGCGCGCACGACTTCCGCGCCCCCGCCACCCCCATCGAGCAGACCGTGGCCGCGGTCTTCGGCGAGCTGCTCGGCCGGGCCGAGGTAGGCCTCGACGACGACTTCTTCGCGCTCGGCGGCAACTCGCTGCTGGCCACCCGGGTGATCGCCCGTGTCAACGAGGCGCTCGAGGTGGGTCTCGAGGTGCGCGAGCTGTTCGAGGCGCCGACCGTCGGCGCGCTGGCCGCGCGGATCGTGCCCGGTTCGGCCGCGGGGACCCGGATACCGCTGGTGGCGCGCCCGCGTCCGGAGCGGGTGCCGCTGTCGCTGGCCCAGCAGCGCATGTGGGTGCTCAACCGGATGGACCCGGCCTCGGCCACCTACAACATTCCCTTCGCCCTGCAGATCGCCGGCGACCTCGACGTCGACGCGCTGCGTGCCGCCGTGGACGACGTGCTCGACCGGCACGAGGCACTGCGCACCCGCTTCCCGATCGGCCCCGACGACCTGCCCTACCAGGAGATCCTCGCCGTCGACGAGGTGCTGCCCGGCGGTCTGCGCGTCGAGCGGCCCGCCGACATCATGGGCCGGGTGCTCGACCTCATCGCCTCGGGATTCGATGTGACCGAGGCGGTCCCGGTGCGCATCGCCCTGCTCAACGGCGGCGTCCCCGACAAGCACCTGCTGGTGCTCGTCGCCCACCACATCAGCGCCGACGGCGCCTCGCTCGGCCCGCTGGCCCGCGACTTGATGACCGCCTACCTGGCCCGCTCCCAGGGACAGGAACCGGCCTGGGCGCCGCTGCCGGTGCAGTACGCCGACTACGCGCTGTGGCAGCGCGCGGTACTGGGGGAGGAGGACGACCCCGACTCGCCCGCGGCCCGGCAACTCGCCTACTGGCGCGACCGCCTGGCGGGCCTGCGCCCCGGCCCGATCCTGCCCCAGGACCGGATCAGGACCGCGAGCACCGGTACCCGCGGCGCCTCGGTCCGGTTCGCGCTGCCCGCCGAGATCCACGGCGCACTGGCCGAACTGGCCCGTGCCCACCACGCCTCGCTGTTCATGGTCGTGCACGCCCTGCTCGCCGCGCTGCTGGCACGGCTCGGCGGCGAATCCGACATCGCCGTCGGCACCCCGGTGGCGGGGCGCGGCGAACGCGCGCTCGACGACCTGGTCGGCATGTTCGTCAACACCCTGACCCTGCGCACCGAGGTCGACCCCGACGCGCGTTTCATTGACCTCCTCACCGCCGCCCGGGAAACCGACCTCGCCGCCTTCGCCCACGCCGACCTGCCCTTCGAGCGGGTCGTGGAGGCCGTCGCCCCCGGCCGGGTCGGCGCCGCGAACCCGCTGTTCCAGGTGGTGCTCGGCTTCCAGAGCCTCACCCAGCCGGTGCTCGAACTGCCCGGGCTCACCGTCACCGCGATGGACTCCGGCCCGCTGGCCGCCAAGTTCGACCTGCTGCTGCACGTCGAGGCCGGGCAGACCGCCGACGGCGAGCCCGCCGAGCTGGCCGGTGTGTTCACCTACGCCACCGACATCTTCGACACCCTCACCGTGCAGGGCTTCGCCCGCCGGTTCGCCCAGCTGGCCGCCGCGGTGGCCGCCGACCCCGAACAACCGATCGGCGACATCGACCTGCTCGACGACCTGGACCTGCGGCACCTGCGGCCCGCCGACATCCCGGTCCGCGCCGACCGCACCCTGCCGCAGCTGCTGGCCGACGCCGTCGCGGCCGCACCGCGGGGCAGCGCCGTGGTGTTCACCGACGCCGTGGAGCGGCTCGGCGCGCTCGACTACGCCGAACTCGATGCCCGCTCGACCCTGCTGGCCCGCGAACTCGTCGACCGCGGCGTCGGCCCCGAGGACGTGGTCGCCGTGGCCGCGCCGCGCTCGGTGGAATCGGTGCTCGCCGTCTGGGCGGTCGCCAAGAGCGGCGCCGCGTTCCTGCCCGTCGACCCCGCCTACCCGGCCGAGCGGATCGCGCACATGCTCGCCGACTCCGGCGCCGTGCTCGGCCTGACCGTGTGTGACGAGGTCGCGGCACTGCCCGGCGACGTGCGCTGGCTGCTGCTCGACGACATCGCCTTCGTCGCCCGGCTGGCCCGCTTCTCCGCCCGGCCGCTCACCGACGCCGACCGGGCGCGCCCGCTGCGGCCCGCCCACCCGGCCTACGTCATCTACACCTCCGGCTCCACCGGAACACCCAAGGGCGTCACCGTGACCCACGCCGGGCTCGCCGCGCTCGTGGCGGAACAGCGCGAACGGTTCCGGGTGACCCCGCACGCGCGGGTGCTGCACTTCGCCTCGCCGTCCTTCGACGCCTCGGTGTTCGAGCTGCTGCTGGCCGTCGGTGGCGCGGCGACCCTGATCGCGGTCGCGCCCAGTGTGTTCGGCGGGGGCGACCTGGCCGAGGTGCTGCACCGCGAACAGGTCACCCACGCCGTCATCACCCCGGCCGCGCTCGCCGGACTCGACCCCGCGGGCCAGGACGCGCTGCGGGTCTTGATCACCGCGGGCGAGGCCTGCCCGCCGGAGCTGCTGCGGCGCTGGGCGGCCCCCGTCGACGCGGGCACACTGCTGTTCTTCAACGCCTACGGCCCGACCGAGGCGACCATCATGACCTCGGTCACCGACCCCATGACCCCCGACCGGCCCATCACGATCGGCGCGCCCATCCGCGGGCTGGCCGCCTACGTGCTCGACCGGCGGCTGCGGCCGGTGCCCGCCGGGGTGACCGGCGAACTCTACGTCGCGGGCGCCGCCCTGGCCCGCGGCTACCTGCACCGGCCCGCGCTCACCGCAGACCGTTTCGTCGCCGATCCGCTCGCCGCCGACGGCAGCCGCATGTACCGCACCGGCGACCTGGTGCGCCGCACCGTCTCCGGCGACCTGGAATACCTGGGCCGCAACGACTTCCAGGTGAAGATCCGCGGCTTCCGGATCGAGCTCGGTGAGATCGACGCGGTGCTGAGCGCGCACGCCGACGTCGATTTCGCGGTCACCGTCGGGCACGAACTCGACAGCGGCGCCACCGTATTGGCCTCCTATGTGCATCCCGTGCCCGGCGCGCACGTCGACCCGGACGACCTGTTGGCCGCCGCCGCGCTCGCCCTGCCCCGGCACATGGTGCCCACCTCGGTCACCGTGCTCGACACCCTCCCGCTCACGCCGGCGGGCAAACTGGATCGGAAGGCCCTGCCCGCGCCCGTGCTGCGCACCGGCGAGTTCCGCGCGCCCCGCGGGCGAGTGGCGGAACTGGTCGCCTCGCTGTTCGCCGAGGCGCTGGGCAGCGCCGAACCGATCGGCGCCGACGACGACTTCTTCGCCCTCGGCGGCAACTCGCTGATCGCCACCCAGGTGGTGGCCCGGCTCTCGGCCACCCTCGGCACCCGGATCGAGGTGCGGGAACTGTTCGACGCGCCGACCGTCGCCGGGCTCGCCGCCCGGGTCGAAGCCGCCGCCCCCGTCCCGGCGCGGCCGCCGCTGGTCGCCGGGCCGCGCCCGGAGCGCATACCGCTCTCGCCCGCCCAGCGCCGCTACTGGTTCCTCAACCAGTTCGACACCGCCGCCTCCGCCGTCGACAACATCGCGACGGCGGTGCGGATGTCGGGCGAGCTGGACGTGGCCGCCCTGGCCCGCGCCGTGGCCGACGTGCTCGAACGCCACGAAGTGCTGCGCACCACCTACCCCGGTGGCGACGAGGAACCCCGCCAGCTCATCCATCCGGTGTCCGCCGATGCCGCCGCGCTCACCCCGGTCGAGGTGCGCGAGGACGCGCTGCTCGACACCGTGGTGGACCTGGCGCGCCGCACCTTCGACGTGACCCGCGAGATACCGTTCCACGTCGCGCTGCTGCGCCCGGCCCCGGACGAGCACGTGCTCGCGTTCGTGGTGCACCACGTCAGCGCCGACGGCGCCTCGATGGCCCCGCTGGCCCGCGACGTGATGGTCGCCTACACCGCCCGCCTGCACGGCACCGCGCCGCGCTGGACGCCGCTGCCGATCCAGTACGCCGACTACGCGCTCTGGCACGCCGCGGTGCTGGGCAGCGAGGACGACCCGGGTTCGCTCGCCGCCAACCAGATCGCCTACTGGCGCGCGCGGCTGGCCGGCCTGCCCGACCAGCTGGAACTACCCACCGACCGGCCGCGCCCGCCGGTGCAGTCCTTCCGCGGCGCGGTGGTGCGCGAGGTGCTCGACGCCGACCGGCACGCCGCACTGCAGGCACTGGCCCGCGAACACCGGGCCTCGCTGTTCATGGTCGTGCACGCCGCGTTCGCGGTGCTGCTGGCCAAGCTGTCGGGCACCGGTGACATCGCGGTCGGCACCCCGCTGGCCGGGCGGGGCGAACGCGAACTCGACGACCTGATCGGCATGTTCGTCAACACCGTCGTCTTCCGCACGCAGGTGCGCCCCGGCGACTCGTTCACCGATCTGCTCGCCGAGGTCCGCGAGGGCGACCTGGCCGCCTTCGACCACGCCGACGTGCCCTTCGAGCGGCTGGTGGAGGTGCTCAACCCGGCTCGCTCGACCGCCCGCAACCCGCTGTTCCAGGTGGGCCTGTCGTTCCAGAACCTGCGCGAGACCACCTTCGAGCTGCCCGGACTGCGGGTGCGGCCGTTGGAGTTCGACACCCACCTGGCCAAGACCGACCTGCAACTCACCGTCACCGACCGCTACGACGCCGACGGCGCGCCCGCCGAGATCGTCACCGAATTCAGCTACGCCACCGACCTGTTCGACGAGGCCACGGTCCGCGCCATCGCCCAGCGGTTCGTGCGCGTCGTCGATTCCGTCCTGGCCGACCCCGCGGCCCGCGTCGCGGCGATCGACGTGCTCGCCCCCGCCGAGCGCGCGACCATCCTGCGCGACTGGAACGAGACCGAGCACTGGATCGACCCGCGCGCCACCCTCGCGTCGCTGCTCGACGACACCGTCGCCCGCGACCCCGACGCCCCCGCCCTGCTCGCCGACGAGCGCGGCCGCACCGTCCGGCTCAGCTACGCCGACCTCGACCAGCGGGTCAACCGCCTGGCCAGGCACCTGATCCGGCGCGGCGTGCGCCCGGAGGACCGGGTGGCGCTGGCCATGCGCCGCGGCGTCGACCTGGTCGTGTCGATGTACGCCGTCGCCAAAGCCGGTGCGGCCTATGTGCCCATCGACCCCGATCAGCCGCTCGACCGGGTCGAACACATCCTGCGCACCGCCGCGCCGGTCTGCGTGCTCACCACCACCCGCGACGCGTTCGACACCGGCGTGGCGCTCACCGTGTCGGTGGACACCCTCGACCTGTCGGCGATCTCGACCGCCTCGATCGCGCCGTCCGAGCGCAACGGGATGCTGGTCGACGCCAACACCGCCTACGTGATCTTCACCTCCGGCTCGACCGGCGTGCCCAAGGGCGTGGCCGTGACGCACGCCGCGATCGTCAACCAATTGCTGTGGGAAGCCGCGGAATTCGGCCTGGACCGGGACACCGTCGTGTTGCTCGACACCGCCGCCACCTTCGACCTGTCGGTCTGGGAGTTCTGGTCGGCCGCCGTCGGCGGTGGCAGGCTCATCGTCGCCGACGCCGACGGCCACCGCGACCCGTCCTATCTGAACGCCCTGATCCGCGACACCGGCGTCACCACCCTGCACGCGGTACCCGCCCAGCTCGACGCGCTGACCACCGAGGCGGGCGGCACGCTGCCCGCCACCGTGCGGCAGGTGCTGGCCATCGGCGAGACACTGCCGCCCGCGCTCGCCGCCCGGATCCGGGCGGGCGGCGCGACGCTGTACAACCTGTACGGGCCCACCGAGGCCGCGGTGTCGATCACCGCGCACGAGGTCACCGACGCCGACACCGCGAGCGTGCCGATCGGCACGCCGGAATGGAACAGCCGGGTCTACGTGCTCGACGCGATGCTGCGGCCGGTGCCGGTCGGCGTCCCGGGCGAGCTGTACCTCGCCGGGGTGCAGCTGGCCCGCGGATACCACGGCCGCGCGGCGGCCACCGCCGAACGGTTCGTCGCCGACCCGCTGGCCGCCGAGGCGGGCGGCACCGCCGGTGAGCGCATGTACCGCACCGGCGATCTCGTCGTCCGGACCGCCGACGGCGAGCTGGAGTACCTGGGCCGCACCGACTTCCAGGTGAAGGTGCGCGGGTTCCGGATCGAACTGGGCGACATCGACGCGGCGCTGGCCGCCCAGCCCGGCGTCGCGCAGGCCGTGACGATCGGGCGCGAGCAGCCCGGCCGCGCCCCCATGCTGGTGTCGTACGTGGTGGCCGCCGACGGCGCGCGACCCGAACAGGCGACCCTGCTGGCCGGGCTGCGCAGCCGGCTGCCGGAATACATGGTGCCCGCGGCGATCGTCGTGCTCGACGCACTGCCGCTCACCGCGGTCGGCAAGGTCGACCGGGCCGCGCTGCCCGCCCCGCGGCCGACCGCCACCGCGCACCGCGACCCGGCGACCCCGGCCGAGCGCGTCGTCGCCGAGGTGGTGGGGGAGGTGCTCGGCCGCGAGACCGTCGGCGCCGACGACGATTTCTTCGCCATCGGCGGTGACAGCATCGCCGCCATCCAGGTCGTCGCCCGGGCCAGGGCCAGGGGCGTCACCTTCACCCCGCGCCAGGTGTTCGAACTGCGTACGGTCGCGGGACTGGCCGCCGCCGGCGCACCGCAGCCCGCTCCCGTCGCCGCGCGCACCGGCGAACTGCCGCTGACCCCCGCCGCCGCGCGCCTGCTGGCCGCCCGCCCCGACGGCGTCGAGGTCCGCGCCGTCGTCCTCGACCTGCCGACGGGGCACCCGCCGGTGCGCGAGGCCATCGACACCGTGCTCGACCGCAACCCGATGCTGTGGGCGCGGCTGCGGCCCGCCGCCGACGGACGTCCACCGGCCTTCGTGCTGCCCGAGGCGCCCTCGCCCACCGACCAGCCGTACTTCCGGCTGCTGGACACCTCCGCCGACACCGTCCCGCTCGACGACGTGGTCGCCGCCGCGGCGGCCGCCCTCGATCCGGAGGCGGGGCGCAATATCCGCTTCGTGCACCTCGGCCCCGACGACCGAGCCCAGCTGGTGGTGGTCGCCAACGGCCTGGTGCTCGACGACCATTCCTGGCGGGTGATCGTCGACCAGCTCGGCGCCGCCTGGTCGCGGCGCCGCTACGCCGCCGCCGTCACCGGTACGGGCCTGGCCGGCCTGCTGCGCGAGCTGGCCGCGCGCGCCGCCGACCCGGCCGTGCACGCCGAACTCGGCTGGTGGCGCGCGATGGGTGCCGACTCCGGCCGGATACCCCCCGGCGCGGATCTCTCGGTGCGCTCGCGGGTGTCGCTCACCATGACCCCCGAGGGCGCCGCCGCGGTCGCCACCACCGCCCAGGCCTATCACGCCGGGATCGACGAAGTCCTGCTCACCGCGCTCGCCCTGGCCCTGCGGACCGCCGCCGACGAGCCGGTCGTGCGCACCGCGGGCACCGTGGTCCGCCTCGGCGCGGACGCCCGCGACAGCGACCACACCGACGCCGTCGGCGCGTTCACCACCGACTACCCGCTCGCGCTGCGCCTGGGCGAGCTGGATCCGGCCGACGCGCTGGTCGGCGGCCCGGCCGCGGGCACCGCGCTGGGCCGGGTGAAGGAACTGCGCCGCGCGGTGCCCGGCGAGGGTGTCGGCTACGGCCTGCTGCGCTACCTCGACCCCGGCATCGAGCTGCCCGGCCCGGGGCTGATCCGGCTGCGCTACCGCGACCTGGGCCCGGCCCGCGTGCACACCGACGCACCGGCCGACGATCTGCTGATCGATCTGCTCGTCGAGGCCACCGACGCCGGCCTGCTGGCCCGGTTCGATTTCGCGGCCGCGGTCTTCACCGCCGATCAGGTGCGTGCCTTCGCCGAGCACTGGGTGCGGGCACTGGGCGGACTGGCCGAGCACGGCACCCGGCCGGGGTCGGGCGGGCACACGCCCTCGGACTTCCCGCTGGTGCGACTGAGCCAGGCCGACCTGGACCGGTTCACCCAGACCGTGCCGGCGCTCGCCGACGTGTGGCCGATGACGGCGATGCAGTCCGGCATGCTGTTCCACGCGCTGCTCGCCGACGCCTCCATCGACGCGTACATGATCCAGTTCGTGCTCGACCTCGACGGCGCGGTCGACCCCGGCCGCCTGCGCGCGGCCGCGCAAGCGGTACTGGACCGGCACGCCAACCTGCGCGTCGCCTTCGCCGACACCGCCGACGGCAGCACGGTGCAGGTGGTGCCCGACCGGGTGCAGGCGCCCTGGCGGCAGATCGCGCTGGACCACCTCGACCCCGAGGTCATCCCGGTCGAGGCCGAGCGCATCGAGAACGCCGAACTGGCCCAGCATTTCGATCCCGCGGTGGCGCCGCTGCTGCGTTTCACCCTGCTGCGCACCGCACCCGAGCGCTACCACCTGGTGGTCACCAGCCACCACATCCTGCTCGACGGCTGGTCGGTACCGCTGCTCATGCGTGAGCTGCTCACTGTGTACGCGCTCGGGCCGCAGTCGCGGCACCTGCCCAAGGTGCGGCCCTACCGCGACTACCTGGTGTGGCTGGCCGCGCAGGACCGCGACGCCGCGATCGCGGCCTGGCGGGCGGCGCTGGACGGTGTCACCGAACCCACCCTGCTGGCTCAGCGGCCCACCCACGAGATCTCCGCGGGCATCGGCGAAGCGGGCTTCGCGATGTCCACCGCGCAGACCGAGGCGCTGACCCATCTGGCCGCCCGCGTCGGCGTCACCGTCAACACTGTCGTGCAGGCCGCCTGGGCGCTGCTGGTCGGGCGCAGCACCGACCGCGACGACGTGGTGTTCGGCGCCACCGTCTCCGGTCGCCCCGCCGACATCGACGGTGTGGAGACCATGGTCGGGCTGTTCCTCAACGCCGTGCCGGTGCGGGTCCGCCTCGCGCCGACCCGCACCCTGGAATCGCTGCTGCGCACCGTGCAGGACGAGCAGGCCGCCCTGCTCGAACACCACCACCTCGGTCTGGCCGAGATCCAGGAGGCCGTCGGACTCGAGTCGCTGTTCGACTCGCTGGTGGTGTTCGAGTCCTACCCGGTCGATCACGAAGGGCTGCGCCGGGTCAGCGAGATCGACGGCATGACGGTGAGCGGGGTGCACGTCACCGACGGCACGCACTACCCGGTCACGGTGATCGTGGCGCTCGGTGACCAGTTGCGCGTGCAGGTGAAGTACCTGCGCGACCTGTTCGACCCCGAGGCGGCCCGCACCCTGGCGGCCCGGCTGTCCGCGCTGATCGGCAAGTTCGTGGCGGTGCCGCACGCCAGGGTCGGCGAGGTGGACGCCCTGCTGGCCGACGAACGCGCGGCCTTGTTCGCCCGCAACGCGACCGTGGTGCCGGAACTGCTCGACGAGGCCACCCTGCTGACCCTGTTCGACGCCCAGGTGGCGCGCACGCCACGGGCCACCGCGCTGCGCTACCGCGACACCACGATCAGCTACGCCGAGCTGGACCGGCGCTCCCGGGTCCTGGCCGGCGAGCTGGCCGCGCGCGGTGTCGGGCCGGAGAAGCTGGTCGCGGTCGCGATGCGGCGCAGCATCGACCTGGTGGTGGCCGTGTACGCGGTGTTGCGCGCGGGCGGTGCCTACGTGCCGGTCGATCCGGACCATCCGGAGGAACGCAACGAGTACGTGCTCGCCGGCGCGGCCCCGGTGTGCGTGTTGACCAGGACCGCCGACGGTTTCACCACCCGCACCGGCGTGCCGGTGGTGGCCGTCGACACCCTCGAGCGCGCCGCGCGGCCCTACCGGGGCGTGGCCGTCGCGCCCGACGACCTGGCCTATGTCATCTACACCTCCGGCTCCACCGGACGTCCCAAGGGCGTGGCGATCACGCACCGGCAGATGGCCAACCAGTTCCGCTGGGCCCAGCTCACCCACCCGCACGACCGCGGCGACGTGGTGCTGCACAAGACCCCGATCACCTTCGACATCTCCACCTGGGAGCTGTTCTGGCCGTTGCAGACCGGCGCGAGCGTGGTGATCGCCGAACCCGACGGCCACCGCGACCCCGGCTACCTGGCCCGCGTCGTCGCCGAACACCGGGTCACCACCGTGCATTTCGTGCCATCGATGCTGGATGCCTTCCTGGCCGACGTGCGGCCCGGCCGGCGCACCTCGCTGCGGCGGGTGTTCGCCGCGGGTGAGGTGCTCGCCACCGAGACCGCGGCGATGTTCGCCGAGCGGCTGCCCGGCGTCGACCTGTTGAACTGGTACGGACCCGCCGAGGCGACCGTGGTCACCGAGGAGCGCGCCTCGGCCGACGCCGACGGCGCCGGCGTCCCGATCGGCACCCCGGTCGCCAACACCCGCGTGCACGTGCTCGACCGCCAGCTGCGGCCGGTGCCCGACGGCGCGGCCGGTGAGTTGTACGTCGCCGGCGTGCAATTGGCGCGCGGCTACCATCGCGCGCCCGGCCTGACCGCGGAGCGGTTCGTCGCCCGCAACGGCGGCGAACGCATGTACCGCACCGGCGACCTGGTGCGCTGGCGCACCGGCGCGGACGGACGCGCGGTGCTCGAGTACCTGGGCCGCACCGACTTCCAGGTGAAGCTGCGCGGCCAGCGGATCGAACTCGGCGAGATCGAGGCGGTGCTGCTCGCGCATCCGGCCGTGCGGCACGCGGCGGCCTCGGTGGTGTCGGCGGCGGCGGGCGAACGCCTGGTCGCCTATGTCGTGGCCGAGGAGGGTGTGGTCGCCGACCCGCGCGCGCTGCTGGCCCACGCCAGGGCCGCGCTGCCGCCGTACATGGTCCCGGCGGCGGTGGTGGCCCTGCCGGAGCTGCCGCTCAACGCCAGCGGCAAACTCGACCGGCTGGCACTGCCGGTCCCCGAACTGCCCGTGCGGCCCTACCGCGCACCGGCCACCGACACCGAGCGGCTGCTGGCCACCGTGTTCGCCGATGTGCTCGAGATCGACCGCGTCGGCGCCGACGACGACTTCTTCGAACTCGGCGGTAACTCACTGGCCGCGACCAGGGTGGTGGCCCGACTGCGCCAGGACGCCGACTTGGACACCCGGGTGCAGTGGTTCTTCAGCGACTCCACCGTGGCCGCGCTGGCCCGCCGCATCGACGAGGCACAGGCCTACGGCGTGGACTACGACGCGGGCACCGCCGACGCGCTCGGCCCGCTGCTGCCGATCCGCGGCGAGGGCACACTGCCACCGCTGTTCTGCCTGTATCCGATGGCGGGTCTGTCGTGGGGGTACGCGGGCCTGTTGCCCTACGTGGAGCAGGGGCGGCCGGTGCTCGGTCTGCAATCGCCCGCGCTGTCGGAACCGGACTACCTGCCGGAGTCGCTGGGCGAGATGGCCGCCCGCTGCCTGGCGGAGATCCGCTCGGTCCAGCCGTACGGCCCCTACCACCTGCTCGGCTGGTCGCTGGGCGGCATCCTGGCGCACGCGGTCGCGGTCGCCTTGCAGGAGGCGGGGGAGCAGGTCGCCCTGCTCGCGCTGCTGGACAGCCACCACGACATCGCCGCCGCCGATTTCCGGGTCGCGCTGCGCGGCGCGCTCGCCGAGATCGGCATCCAGGCCGACAACCTGCTCGGCGACAGTCCGGCGCCCGCGCTGGGCGAGGACGAGCTGCTCGCTCTGCACGCGGCGATACCGCCGGAGTTGTCGACGCTGACCCCCGAGCGGCTCGGCCGGGTCTATCGCAGCGCCGTCCGGTCGGCGGAGCTGATCGGCGAGCACCGTCCCGGCGTGTTCCGCGGCCGGGTCGACTACTTCAGCGCCCGCATCCTCGGCGCCAACCTGGTGCGCGGTATCGACCCGGAGAACTCGGCCGCGAAGTGGCGTCCCTTCGTCGACGGCGAGGTCGCCGATCACCCGGTGCACGCCGCCCACGACGAGATGACCGCGCCGCACGCCCTCGCCCAGATCGGACCCGTGCTCGCGGCGCGACTCGCCGCCGGGGGTGCGGGCCTGCCCGCGGGGGCCGGTCGGGCATGATGTCACGACGAGGCGACGGAACCTCCTTTTGTGAGGTAACGGAACGACCTGTTGTAACGACTTAACAAGCCGTATGGTCGGGCGTGGCGCACCCTGCGGACGTCCGGCTGGGGAAGCCCCATCCGTGATCCCGATACGAAGTGAAGGTGCGAAATTGATACGTCGACACACCCGGCGCCGTGGCACGCGTGCCGCGGCGATGATCGCGACTACTGCGGTGTTCGCGGGACTCATGTCCGGACTCGGCGCATCCTCGGCGACGGCTGACCCGATCATCGACTCCAAGGCGCTGCTGGCCAACCCCACCGCCCCGGACGGATCGAAGATCACCAAGGCGGAGATCAAGGACGACCGCAACCTGCGCCTGTACGTGTACTCGGCCGCGATGGACGAGAACGTCATCATCGACGTGCAGCGCCCTGCCGACGCGTCGGTGCCGCGGCCCACGCTCTATCTGCTCAACGGTGCGGGCGGCGGCGAGGACGACGCCTCCTGGGTCGCCAAGTCCGACGCGCTGAAGTTCCTCAGCGACAAGAACGTCAACGTCATCCAGCCCATCGGTGGCAAGTGGAGCTACTACACCGACTGGATCAAGGACGATCCGACGCTGGGTCGCAACAAGTGGAAGACCTTCTTCACCGAGGAGCTGCCGCCGCTGGTCGACGGCGCGCTGGGCACCAACGGCATCAACGCCATCGCGGGCCTGTCCACCTCGGGCACCACCGTGCTGGCACTGCCGATCGCCAAGCCGGGCCTGTACAAGGCCGCCGCGGCCTACAGCGGCTGCGCGCAGACCAGTGACCCGGTGGGTTCGGAGTTCGTCAAGCTGACCGTCGAGACCTGGGGCGGCGGCGACACCGAGAACATGTGGGGCCCGCAGGGCTCGGAGGAGTGGGTCAAGAACGATCCGTACGTCAACGCCGAGGGCCTGCGCGGGCTGGAGCTCTACATCTCCACCGGCAACGGCATCCCCGGCCCGTACGACACCCTCAACGGCCCCTACGCGCTGCCCGGTTCCTACGGTCTGGCCAACCAGATCCTGATCGGCGGCGTCATCGAGGCGGGCACCAACTACTGCACCAACAACCTCAAGACCCGACTCGACGAGCTGGGCATCCCGGCCACCTACAACTTCCGCCCCAACGGCACCCACTCGTGGGGCTACTGGAACGAGGAGTTCCCGAAGTCCTGGCCGGTGCTGGCCAAGGGCCTCGGCCTGTGAGTGCCACCTGAGCGATCCTCGCTCGACCGCCCCGCACACCCCGAGTGTGCGGGGCGGTTCGCTTTCTCACGCGCCGTTCTCGGTCCAGTACTTCCAGATGCGCGGCGCGTAGTCGGCCAGTGGCGGCACGGTGATGTCGGTGCCCGCCAGCCCGGCCGTGGTGTTGGCGCGGTCGAACCAGCAGCCGAATTCGTTGTGCTCGAGCACCGCCGGGTCGATGCCCACGCTCGGCAGCATCCGTTGTGCGCCCGGCAGCCGCAGCACCGCGCGCAGGGTGTCCTTGGGCATCACCTCCACCAGGTGCGGGGCGCCGGCTTCGTCGGCGAAGAGGTTCAGCGCGTCGACCGCACGGGTGCGGACCGGGTCGACCAGGTGGAAGGTGGTGTGCCGCCCGCCCGGGGCGTGGGCGAGATGATCCAGCGCCGCGACGACGAAATCCACCGGCACCATGTTGGTTTCGCCGAGCCGTGGCACGAGCACCGGCAGCAGCCGTGGCAGCTGGGCCGCCATCCGCAGCATCCGGAAGAACCGCTGGGCGCTGCCCGCCCGGTCGATCTCCCCGGTGCGGGAGTGACCGATCACGATGGCGGGCCGGTAGATCCGCCAGTCCAGGCCGCTGGCGCGGACGGCGCGTTCGGCGTCGAGGTGGACGCGCTGGGCCGGGCGCAGGGTCTGGCCGACGTCGAACATGTCCTCGGTGAAGGCCCCGTGGTGATCGCCGGAGATCTCCACGGTCGAAACATGGTGCAGGCGGGCCGCATCCAATCCGGCGGCGAGCGCGATCGCGTGGTGGGCGGCGCCGGCGGCGGGGTCGAGGTGGAAGACGTGCTCGATGTCCCCGCGGTGCGCGCGCACCCAGGCCGGGTCGACGCGGTCGAGATCGGCCTCGACCGGCCGTACCCGTTCGCCGCCCGCCCAATCGCGCGCGCAGGTGTCGTACCGGCCGCGCTCGTCCGGCGGAACCAGTACGTGCACGGTGTCGCCACGGCGCAGCAGCGCGGGCACGAGGAATCGGCCGATGAATCCGGTGGCCCCGGTGACCAGAGAAGTCATAGCCGATGAACATAGTCGGCCGGGGGCGGTTGTGTGTCCGGTGTCACCGAACCGGTGGGAGTTCGCGGGCCCGAGCTACCCGTGGGCGACCCGCGAACCACCGAACCGCGCCGGCACGACCGGCGCGGTGGCTTCGGGACTGCCGTCAGTCGGCGAAGACCGGCTTGCGCTTGGTGAGCATCGCGGTGGCGCCCTCCGCGAAGTCCGGCGACTGGAGCAGTTCGGTCTGCCCGGCCTTCTCGGTGGCGAGGGTCTCGTCCAGCGCGGCCAGCGTCGCCTGGTTCAGTGCCCGCTTGGTCAGCTCGAGCGCCCGGCGCGGACCGGTGGCGATCTTCTGCGCGGCGGCTTCGACGGCGGCGTCGAGCTCGGTCGCGGGCAGCACCGCGGTGAACAGCCCGGCCCGCGCGGCCTCGGTCGCGGGCAGCCGCTCGCCCAGCAGCGCCATCCGCGAGGCCAGCGGGCGGCCCGCCGCGGCGGCGACGAGCGCGGCCGCGCCGCCGTCGGGCATCAGGCCGATGTTGATGAACGCCAGCAGCAGGTAGGAATTCTCGGCCGCGTAGACGAGATCGGCGGCCAGCGCGATGCCCACACCCACGCCCGCGGCGGCGCCCTTGATCGAGACGATCACCGGCACCGGCGCGTCCACGATCGCGCGCACCAGCCGGTTGGCCGCGTCCATCACCATGTCGGAGGTGATGCCGCGTTGGCTCTCGGCCGCCGAGGCGGACAGGTCGGCGCCGGTGCAGAAATCCCCGCCCTCGCCGGTGAGTACGATCGCCCGGACGGCGCGGTCCTGCGCCGCCGCCAGGAACGTGTCGCCGAGCGCGACCATCGTGTCGTAGTCGATGGCGTTCTTCCGCTTGGGATTGGTGATGGTGACGCGCAGGATCCTGCCGTCCTGAACCGCCGAGAAACCGGCTGTGGCCGGCGCTGCGGACGCGGATTCGGTAGTGCTCATGTGGTGCGCTCCTGATGGGAGATTCGGCGGGCGCCGGACCGTGAATGGTGGTTAACTTTGCGAATTGTGGTTAACTTAAGGTGACTTGTCCGGCGCTGTCAACCACGCGGCGCCGGTCCGGAACGGGAGAGGTGCATGGTCGCGGAACACGGCGAGGTCGATCTCGCGGCGGCGCGACCCGACTCGGGCCCGACCGCGGCGGCGGCCCCGGCCGGGAACGGTTCGGGTGCGACGGCGAACCGCTCGGGCGGCGAAGCCGGCGTGCGGCGTCGGCCCAAGGACCGCAAGGCGCAGATCGTGCGGGCGGCCGCGCGCGCGTTCAGCGAACGCGGCTACTACCCGGTCGGCGTCGACGAGATCGCGGCCGAGGTCGGCATCTCCGGCCCCGCCCTGTACCGGCACTTCGCCAACAAGTACGCGCTGCTCGTGGCCGCCGCCGAGGAGGGCGCCCGGCACCTGCTGCAGGTGGCCCAGGCCGCCGACGACCCGGCGCTCGACCCCGAGCCGCGCCTGGACGCGGTCATCAAGGCGATCAGCGAGCACACCATCGACATCCGCCGCGAGGCCGGCCTGTACCGCTGGGAGCGCCGCTACCTCGAGCGCGAGGACCGGTTGCGCATCCGCCGCATCTACGACGAACTCAACGACACCATCGCCGCCCCGATCGCCCGGCTGCGGCCCGGCGCCGACCCGGCGGACCTGCGGATGCTGTCGGCCGCGGTGATGAGCGCGGTCGCCAGCATCGCCGCGCACCGCACCGCGCTCTCCGGCGCCCGGCTGCTGCCGCTGCTGCGCGACATGTGCTGGGCGATCCTGCGCACCGAGTTGCCGCCCGCGCCGGTGAACACCGAGGACGAGCCCGCCCCGCGCGGCCTGCCGGTCACCTCGAAACGCGAGCAACTGCTCACCGAGGCGATCCGCATCTTCGGCCGCCAGGGCTATCACGAGGCCAGCATCGAGGAGATCGGCGCCGCCGTCGGCATCAACGCCTCCAGCGTGTACCGCTACTTCTCCAGCAAGGCCGACCTGCTCGCCGCGGCCTTCCACCGCACCGGCGACCGCGTCTCGGTGGCGATCACCGAAGCGCTGGCCGAGGCGACCAGCCGCCCCGACGCGGTGCGCCGCATCGCCGCGCGGCAGGCCAAGCTGACCTTCGCGATGCCGGAGATCATGCCGGTGTACTACGCCGAGTTCAGCAACCTGCCGCAGGCCGAACAGCACAAGCTGCGCGCCATCCAGCGCCAGAACGTGCTCGAGTGGGCCAACCTGCTCGACGGTGACCCGATCGAGGCGCGCTTCCGCGTGCACGCCGCGATCGGTCAGGTCATCGACGTCGGGCGGCTGATCCGGTTCGACTCGCGCCCGGCCCAGCTCGCCCGCGTCACCGCGCTGATGGAGGCGGTCCTGCTCGGCTGATCAGGGCCGCCGGGCGTGGCGCAGCTGGAAGATCGCGGTCGCCGCCCGCAGGTGCCGGGGATGGCGATCGAAGGTGGTCAGGTTCACCGTCCCGCGGTAGCGCTTGCGCGCGATCGACAGCGTGCGGCTGAACTCGCGCAATCCCTCGTCGCCGTGGCTGTGGCCGTGCCCGTACTCGCCGACGCCGCCGTAGGGCAGGGCGGGGATCCCGGTGTAGGCGGTGGCCGAGTTGATCGTCACCACACCCACGCGCAGCCGCTCGGCGAAGGCCTCGATGCTGTGCACGTCGCGGGTGAACACCGAGACCGCGACCGCGTTGCCGGTCGCGTTGACGCGTTCGGCCGCCTCCTCCATGCTCGCCACCCGGTTCACCACCAGCACCGGACCGATCGCCTCGCCGGTGACGGCCAGGCTCTCCTCGGGCACCTCGGCCAGCACGATCGGCTCGATATAGGGCTCGCGGATGGACTCCAGGCCGCCGACGACCGCCCGCCCGCCGCGGGCCAGCGCGTCGCGCACCTGCCTGCGCACCACGTCCGCCTGCGCCTCCATGATCATCGGACCGTAGGAGGCGCGCCGGTCGGCGCCCGGGCGCAGCCTGCGCGCCTGGGCGATCACCAGGTGCAGGAAGGAGTCGTAGACCGAATCGGCGACGTAGGCGCACTGGACACCGCTGGGATTCTGGCCGGCGTTGGCCATCGCGCCGTACACCGCGGCCTCGGCGGCGTCGTCGAGTTTGGCGTCGACGTGCACGATCATCGCGCCCTTGTCGTCGCGTTCGACGACGACCGGGGTCATCGTCTCCGCGCACCCGGCGATCACTTCCCGCGCGCCCGCCTCCGTCCCGGCGTAGGCGACCTTGTCGACCTCGGCGCGGCACAATGCGAGCCCGGTGGCGTCGTCGCCGGTCACCGCCTGCAACACCGGCTGGTCGGGAGCCAGCGCCCGCCAGCTCTCGGCGAGCCACACCCCGACCCCGGTGGTCAGTTCGTGCGGTTTGAACACCACCGCGTTCCCGGCCGCCATCGCGTAGGCGATCGAGCCCATCGGGGTGTAGACGGGGTTGTTCCACGGGCCGAGCACGCCGACCACGCCCAGCGGCAGGTAGCCGACGGTGGCCTTGTGGTTGCGGGTGAGCCAGTTGCGGCCGAGGGAGCGCCTGCCCAGCGCGCGGGCGGCGTTGCGGGCGGCCCAGTCGAGATTCTCGATGGCCAGCACCACCTCGATGGCCGCGTCGGCCTCCGGTTTGCCGGTCTCGGTGCAGATCAGCTCGACCAGCTCGCCGGACCGGCGGGCGATGGCGCGCTTCCAGTCCAGCAGCCAGCGCTTGCGGCCGCCGAAACCCAGCCCGCCCCACCACTTCTCGGCAGCGCGGGCCGCGCGGACGGCGCGCGCCACCTCGGCGGTGCGCTGCACCGGATACTCGCCGACCGCTTCCCCGGTGCGCGGGTCGTAGGACGTCAACACACTCGTTCGGCCCGTGCCTCCCGGATGCGCCGCCAGGCGTGGCTGCGCAGACTCGGCCATCGATCACCTCTTCGCAGTATCGACCCGCTGGTGGTCCCACCCGAATCGAGCCGACCCAGCGGGCCGAACTGCCGGCGCGTCCCACCGGACGAGTGAGTTCTCGGTCCCCCGTGGACCACCCTATGGGTGGCCGCGTCCGGCCGACAAGGCGCGCGCACTGCCCTTGCGCTGCCCGAAATCACTTCGACCAGGGGCGATTCCGGGCAGCGGCGAGAACGCCGGGCGAATGTGAGCAAGGACACATTTGATCGGCACTGTGAGCGGGTACAGAACGCCGACCCGACGTTTGAAGTGAATGCCGGTAACATCGCGCCGGGCGGTACGGATCACCACCCCGGACGTGTTCGACAGGTGTTCGGCGATCGAGTCGCCGCCCAGAGACAGTGGAGAGTTGATGCCGAGTTCCCCCCAGGCAGAGTCGGCCGCGGACGGCGCCGTACCGCCCGCGGTCCGCGTCGAGGACGTGCGCAAGTCCTTCGGCGATGTGCACGCCCTGCGCGGCATCAGTTTCACCGCCGCCAAGGCGAGCGTGCTCGGCATCCTCGGCCCCAACGGTGCGGGCAAGACCACCACGGTGAAGATCCTGTCCACGCTGCTGCGTCCGGACTCCGGCACCGCCGTGGTCGCCGGACACGACGTGCGCAAGGACCCGGCGGGCGTGCGCCGCTCGATCATGATGACCGGCCAGTACGCCGCCCTGGACGAGAACCTGTCCGGCCGGGAGAACCTCGAGCTGTTCGGCAGGCTGATGGGCCTGAGCAAATCCGCCGCCCGCAAGCGCGCCGACACCCTGCTCGAGGAATTCGACCTCGTCGGTGCGGGCAGGCGCGCGGTGCGGCACTACTCCGGCGGCATGCGCCGGCGCGTCGACATCGCCTGCGGCCTGGTGGTCCGGCCCGAGGTGGTGTTCCTCGACGAACCGACCACCGGCCTGGACCCGCGCAGCCGCCAGGGCGTGTGGGATCTGGTGCGGGTGCTCAAGGACCAGGGCATCACGGTGCTGCTCACCACGCAGTACCTCGAGGAAGCCGACGTGCTCAGCGACAACATCATCGTCATCGACAAGGGCACCGTCATCGCCGAGGGCACCGCCGACGAACTCAAGGAGCGCACCGGCGGCAGCTACTGCGAGGTGGTCCCACTGGACCCGACCCAGCTGCGCATCGCCGCCGACGCGCTCGGCGACCTGGTGCCCGCCGCGGTGGCCGCCGAGCTGAACGGCGGCGACCGGCTCTCCATCCCCGCGCCCGAGGGCGCCGCCACCCTCGCCGAGGCGCTGCGCAGGCTCGACTCGGCCGGCGTCGAACTGGCCGACATCGCCTTGCGCAGGCCCTCCCTCGACGACGTGTTCCTGTCCATCACCGGCCACTCGGGCGGGCACGCGTGACCGCGGCCGTCACCGATCGGGCCGGCGCGGATCTGTTCGCCGAACTCCCGGCGGCGCGCCCGTCGTCGTTCGCGCAGTGGCGCGCGCTCACCGGCCGGGTGGTGTGGACGATGGCCACCAAGGGCGAGCTGATCGTCGCGTTCGTCACCCCGCTGGTCTTCACGCTCGGCTTCTACCTGCCGCTGCGCTACGTGATGAAGTTCCAGGGCATCGACTACGCGCAGTTCGTGATGCCGATCATCGTGCTGCAGACGATGGCGTTCACCATGCTGTCCAACGCGCAGCTGGCCGCCTTCGAGGCGCTCACCGGGCTGAGCACCCGGTTGCAGACCATGCCCATCGGCACGCTGGTGCCGTTCACCTCGCGCATCTGCGCGGGCTTCGTGCGCTCGCTGACCTCGATGGCGGGCGCCCTGCTGTTCGGGCACGCCATCGGCTTCCGGTTCGGCGCCGGATTCGGGCAGGCCGTGCTGTTCTGCGTGTTCTCCCTGGCGGTCGGCACGGTGCTGGCGATCGGCGCCGACGGGCTGGGGAGCCTGACCAAGAGCCCCGAGCAGTTGAGCCAGGCGCTGACGCTGCCGACTCTCATCTTCGGCATGCTCTCGTGCGGGTTCGTCCCCGAGCGCAGTTTCCCCGAATGGATCCAGCCGTTCGTGCGCAACCAGCCGATCTCGCAGTTCTCCTTCGCCCTGCGCGACATGGCGGCGGACGGGGTCACCTGGCAGGTGCTGTGGGTACCGCTGGTGTGGCTGATCGGTTTGGCGTTGGTGTTCACCCCGTTCGCGGTGTGGGCGAGTGTGAGGCGGTCATGAGTTCGGTGGAGACGACGGCGAGGCAGACGACGGCACCGGAGGAGGCGAGCGCGACGACCGCGGACACCGAGGGTTTCCGGCCGCTGCCGACCGTGCGGCCGCGGTCGGAGAACGCGCCCGCCACCTGGGCCAGGCACAGCCTGCTCCAGTGCAAGCGCCTGCTGATCGGCTGGCTGCGCGACCCCGCCACGACCATCCAGACGCTGATCTATCCGGCGGCGACGCTGCTGATGTTCAAGATCGTGCTGGGCAACGCCATCGGCTCGGCCACCGGCATGCCCGCCGTCTACGGCCAGGTGCCGATGATCACGCTGGTGGCGGCCATGTCGGGTGCGGTGGTGAGCGCGCTCGGGTTCAAGGTCGAGCGCGCCACCGGCCTGCTCGGCCGCTTCTACACCATGCCGATGAACCGGGCGGCCGGGCTCACCGGACGCCTGCTCGCCGAGGCCGTGCGCGTGCTCATCACGACGCTGTTCGTGCTGGCCGTCGGCCTCGCGCTCGGTTTCCGGTTCGGGCAGGGCCCGCTGGCGGCGCTCGCCCTGATCGGCATCCCGGTGCTGTTCGGCGTCGGCTTCGCGGTGCTGGTCACCGCGTTGGCCACGCTCACCGAAGGCGTGCTGCTGGTCAGCATCATCGGCATCGTCAACACGCTGCTGATGTTCTTCAACACCGGCTTCGTGCCGGTCTTCGCCTACCCGACCTGGTTGCAGGACGTGGTGGCGAACCAGCCGATGAGCACGGCCATCGACGCCATGCGCGGGCTCAGCTACGGCGGGCCGGTGGCCGAGCCGCTGCTGAAGACCCTGGCCTGGACCATCGGGCTGATCGTGGTGTTCGCCTGGCCCGCGATCCGCGGTTACCGGCGCGCGGCCGAACGCGGCTGAGCTCGGGGCCGGCCTCAGCCGCGTTCGGGGCTCGCCGCGCGGGCGGGAGCGAACTCGTAGCCGACCCAGCGGTTGCGGTTGGTCCAGCCGACCAGGTCGTAGCGCCAGCGGAACGGCCAGGTGTGCGCCACGGTGTCGACGAGCACGGCGCCGAGCGCGGTGTAGTCGGCATGCGCGGAGAGCAGCGCCCGCTGCCCGCGCTCGGACTGGGTGAAGAACGACTCGAACATGGCGATGGACTGGTCGGTGGTCAACCGGCCCAGCCCGTACAGCCCGCGCATGCGCATCCAATAGACCAGCCGGGCCGCCCGGGGCCACAGCGCCGCCACCGGGTCCGCCCCGGCCAGCACCGCCTGGACCGCGGTGTCGGCCAGGGCGAGCGAGTCCGCCACGCTGTAGCCGGTGCAGGGGTGCATCATCCCGCCGCGGGAGCCGAAGGGGACCGCGCGGGCGGTGCCCCGCCGCGGCGGCGGCTGATCCAGCGGGTAGTGCGCGGCTTCGCTCGGCTCCTCGCCGGTGAGCCGGATGCCGTGCGCGGTGAGGCGGTTGAGGGTGCGCTTGCGCAGCTCGTGCTGGGGCATGCCGCCGCGCAGGCCGAGGCTGGTCTCCTCGAAGATCACCGTGCCGTCGCCGAGCGGCACCGCGTAGAGGAACGAGGGCGGCTCGTCGGGGCCGGCGCCGTTCTCCGGCCGCCAGTCCAGCAGCAGCCCTTCGCCCTCGGCCACCATCGGCGCCGCGGTCTCGGCGTCGACGAAGATGCCGTGCGCGCTGGCGGCCCGGCGCTGCCCGACCGTGGGCAGGCCGCGGGTGTCGAACACGGTGCCCGCCCGCAGCAGGGTGCCGTCGGCCAGTTCCACCTCGTGTGCGTCGACCCGGGTGGCGCGCCCGGCGAGCACGGTGGCGTCGTCGAGGGGGAGCGCGTCACGCAGGCCGGGCTTGGAGAGCACGCAGTAGGGGCGCTGGATCCGGTGGGCGGTCCTGGTCCACACCGTCGGTGCGTCGATGCGGCTGGCGATCGCGGTCGCGGGCAGCCAGTCCGGCAGTTCGTCGATCCAGCAGGAGAACGTCGGCGGCCACAGCCGCTCCGGCCGCGGATCGACCGCGAGCACCCGCAGCCCCGCCCGCATCGCCCGATGCGCCAGCGCGCGCCCGGTGGGGCCGAGCCCCACGACGCAGACGTCGGCTTCCTTGCCGCCACTACCCATGAGGGCATCAAATCGGACACCGGTGCGGTGCGCAACGAGGTGTAGCCCGAATTACTTCGGTGTCACCCAGGTGGTGATGTCGGCGTGGACGACCTCGACGCCGTGCTTGTCGTAGATCGCGACCGGCACCACCAGCTCGGTGCCTTCGGTGATCGCGGCGAAATCGGGGATCCGGGGCAGGTGCGCGACGGCACGCAATCCGGTCTCCGCCTTGGTCAGGTACCGCACGTTCATCGCCTTGGGAATCCAGCGATGGGTGGTCGGCACCGTCGCCTCGCTGAGCATCCCCATCGCCACCTCGGCCAGGTTGCAGGCGGCGATGGCGTGGAAGGTGCCGAGGTGGTTGCGGATGCCGAACCACTTCGGCGCCGACACCTCGCACAGTCCCGGCTCCAGCCGCACCACCGTCGGCAGCACCGTGCCGAAGTAGGGCACCCGCGCCACCATCCCCAGCGAGAACAGCGCGTGCCCGATCCGGTTGTCGGGCAACTTCTTCCACCCGCGATAGGTGGCGGTCGCATCGGTCATGGCCATTATCTTACTTCGCAGTAAGTTCCGAGGACAGTCTCACCAGCGATTGCGCGCTTCCTCGGCGAAACCGATCACCTCGCGCAGCTCCAGCCGCGCACCGCCCTCGTCGACGATCGTGCCCGACCAGCGGCCGAAACACTGGTGCACCTCCATCGCGATCAGGCCCGCGCCGGTGCGCGCGTACCGGTCGTGGTCGGGCGTCAACACCACATCCACCCGGCCCGCCCGGTCCCGCACCCGCCACGGCCGCATCGGGTGGTCCCAGTCGTAGCTCCACTCCAGCTCCTCGCCGATCTTGGTCAGCCGCCCGTTGACGCACAGCCCGTTCTCGGTGTAGCCGGTGCCCGCGGTCCACGTGCCGCCGAACTGCAGGCCCACCGTCCGGCCGTCCACCGCCACCCCCGAGGCGGCCGCCCAGTTCCAGCGGTTGCGGTACTTCCACACCCCGCGTCCGAGATCGAGCGTGCCGAAGGCGGGCAGGCCGTCGCCGCCGAGTTCCCAGCGGTCCGCGCCCCGGCGCACGACACCGGTCGCCGGGCGGGTGTTCTGCTTGCTCGTGTACTGGAACCGGCGCGCCGACCACGGGATGACCACGTTGACCGACTCGTGCCCCGCGGGCCGGGCCACCTCGACATCGATCTCGAGCGGGCCGTCCGGGGTCTGCGCGCACGCGGCGCGCAGCCGGGTGCGGTCGGCCAGTTCCTCGATCTCGACGCGCAGGCCGCCCACGTCGGCGGTCATCCGCCCGGTGCCCGGCCGGTCCGGCAAGGCGAATCCCCGTGCGCCCGGGACGATCCGGTCCACGGTGGTGGCACGCCCGGTGGAGGGCCGGCACACCCACACCGTCGCCGTGCCCAGATAGTCGATGTCGGCGTAGGTGATCGCCGCGTAGAGATCGGGCGCGGTCACGCACCAGTAGTCCCACCGCTTCTTGCGACCCCACGCCCGCGCCAGGTTCGCGCGGTGCAGCGGCTGCCGGGACCAGCCGACGGCGGCGGGATTCAGGCGTCCGCGGGCGTCGCAGAGGTCGACGGGGGCGGTCAACTCGCGTTCGATCATCCCGCGATCATGGCAGCCGGCGCGCCGCCGCGAGCGGGTCCGCGCGAGGGCGGGTACCCTGGCCGACCAGGGCCGAACGACGTGATCCGACCCGTTCCGGGGGCGATTTGAAGTCCCTCCCCGGCGTCGTGCATACTGTTCGGGTTGCCTTGCACGGGGTTGCGTTCGTTTCCTGGTGGAACGGGTCGTGGCCGGGGTGGGGCGAGCAGTACCCAATCGTGTACTTCACCGGGCGACCGGTGTGAGTGCGTCCGGGACGTTGTTCCGAAGCCTGCCGACGAAGTTTTCGATCCGGGCCGAGGAATGAGCGGAGAGGCGACACGCCCGACCGCGTGGACCGGAGAACCATGACAGATGAACAGCGGCGAGAGATCGGGCATGCCCCGGTCGTGGTCTCCACTGAGACGTCTTCGTGTGTTCGGGCTGTGCAAATTGAGGGTGGTACGGACGCCTCCGGCATCCGGGCCACGAAGGAAAGCGGAGAAAAGGACACTTAGCGTGGCGGGACAAAAGATCCGCATCAGGCTCAAGGCCTACGACCACGAGGCGATCGACGCGTCTGCGCGCAAGATCGTGGAGACGGTCACCCGCACCGGGGCCCGCGTGGTCGGCCCGGTGCCGTTGCCGACCGAGAAGAACGTGTACTGCGTCATCCGTTCGCCGCACAAGTACAAGGACTCGCGCGAACACTTCGAGATGCGCACGCACAAGCGTCTCATCGACATCCTCGACCCGACGCCGAAGACGGTCGACGCGCTCATGCGCATCGACCTGCCGGCCAGCGTCGACGTCAACATTCAGTGACGGGGACTCGAGATATGACTGACAACAAGAACCGGCCTGCCGCCGGAATCCTGGGCACCAAGCTCGGCATGACCCAGGTCTTCGACGAGAAGAACCGCGTCGTCCCGGTGACCGTGATCAAGGCCGGCCCGAACGTGGTCACCCAGATCCGCACCGAGGAGCGCGACGGCTACAGCGCCGTGCAGGTCGCCTTCGGCGCGATCGACCCCCGCAAGGTGAACAAGCCGGTCGCCGGCCAGTTCGCCAAGGCCGGTGTCACCCCGCGCCGTCACATCGCCGAGATCCGCGTCGCCGACGCCTCGAGCTTCGAGGTCGGCCAGGAGATCAACGCCGACGTGTTCGAAGAGGGCAGCTACGTCGACGTCACCGGCACCAGCAAGGGCAAGGGCTACGCCGGCACCATGAAGCGCCACGGCTTCCGTGGTCAGGGCGCCTCGCACGGTGCGCAGGCCGTGCACCGCCGGCCGGGCTCCATCGGTGGCTGTGCCACCCCCGGTCGCGTGTTCAAGGGCATGCGCATGGCGGGTCGCATGGGTAACGACCGCGTGACCACGCAGAACCTGTCGGTTCACAAGGTCGACGCCGAGAACGGCCTGCTGCTGATCAAGGGTGCGATCCCGGGTCGCAAGGGCGGCGTCGTGATCGTCAAGAGCGCCGTGAAGGGTGGTGCGCACGCATGAGCGCGGTGAGCACTCAGAAGGACACCGAGAAGAAGGCGAACCTGGTCCTCCCCGTCAAGGAGGCCGGTGGCAAGAGCAACGGCACCGTCGAACTCCCCGCGGAGATCTTCGACGTGACCGCGAACATCGCGCTGATGCACCAGGTCGTCACCGCGCAGCTGGCCGCGGCCCGGCAGGGCACCCACGCGACCAAGACCCGCGGTGAGGTCTCCGGCGGCGGCAAGAAGCCGTACCGGCAGAAGGGCACCGGCCGCGCCCGTCAGGGCTCGACCCGCGCGCCGCAGTTCACCGGCGGTGGCACCGTGCACGGCCCGCAGCCGCGCGACTACAGCCAGCGCACCCCCAAGAAGATGATTCGCGCCGCGCTCCACGGTGCGCTGTCCGACCGCGCCCGCAACGACCGCATCCACGTGGTCAGCGAGCTGGTGGCCGGGCAGACCCCGTCGACCAAGACCGCCAAGAACTTCCTGGCCGAGCTGTCGGACCGCAAGAAGTTCCTGGTCGTCGTCGGTCGCGAGGACGTCACCGCGTGGAAGAGCGTGGCGAACCTGCAGAACGTGCAGCCGATCGCCCCGGATCAGCTGAACACCTACGACGTGCTGAACAGCGACGACGTGGTCTTCAGCGTCGAGGCTCTGAACGCTTTCGTTCACGGCCCGACCGAGGCGGCTCAGGAGGAGAGCAAGTGACCACCATCGCCGACCCCCGCGACATCCTGCTGGCGCCGGTCATCTCGGAGAAGTCCTACGGACTGATCGAGGAAGGCACCTACACCTTCCTGGTGCACCCGGACTCCAACAAGACGCAGATCAAGATCGCCGTCGAGAAGGTCTTCGGTGTGAAGGTCACCAGCGTCAACACCGCCAACCGTCAGGGCAAGCGCAAGCGGACCCGCTTCGGTTACGGCAAGCGCAAGAACACCAAGCGTGCGCTCGTGACCATCTCGGCCGACAGCAAGCCCATCGAGATCTTCGGAGGCCCGGTCGCGTAAGCGGACGGGAATCCAGAAAGCAGAGAAGAACTCATGGCAATTCGCAAGTACAAGCCGACAACGCCGGGCCGCCGCGGCTCCAGCGTCTCGGACTTCGCCGAGATCACCCGGTCCACCCCGGAGAAGTCGCTGCTGCGTCCGCTGACCAAGAGCGGTGGTCGTAACGCCCACGGCCGCATCACCACTCGCCACCGTGGTGGCGGGCACAAGCGCGCCTACCGCATCATCGACTTCCGTCGCCTGGACAAGGACGGCATCCCGGCCAAGGTCGCGCACATCGAGTACGACCCCAACCGGACCGCCAACATCGCGCTGCTGCACTACGTGGACGGCGAGAAGCGCTACATCCTGGCGCCCAAGGGCGTCACGCAGGGCACCCCGATCGAGTCCGGCCCCACCGCCGACATCAAGCCGGGTAACAACCTGCCGCTGCGCAACATCCCGACCGGTACCACCATCCACAACGTGGAGCTGCGTCCGGGCGGCGGCGCCAAGCTGGCCCGTGCCGCCGGCATGAGCATCCAGCTGCTCGGCAAGGAAGGCCCCTACGCCACCCTGCGTATGCCCTCCGGCGAGATCCGTCGCGTCGACGTGCGCTGCCGCGCCACCGTCGGCGAGGTCGGCAACGCCGAGCAGTCGAACATCAACTGGGGCAAGGCCGGCCGTATGCGCTGGAAGGGCCGTCGTCCCACGGTGCGTGGTGTCGTCATGAACCCCGTCGACCACCCGCACGGTGGTGGTGAGGGCAAGACCTCCGGTGGTCGCCACCCGGTCTCGCCGTGGGGTCAGCCGGAAGGCCGCACCCGCAAGCCCAACCGTCCGAGCGACAAGCTCATCGTCCGCCGCCGCAAGACCGGCAAGAAGCGCTGAAGGAGGAGGTAAGAAATGCCACGTAGCCTCAAGAAGGGCCCGTTCGTCGACGACCACCTCCAGGCGAAGGTGGACGTGCAGAACGAGAAGGGCACGAAGCAGGTCATCAAGACCTGGTCGCGTCGTTCGACCATCACCCCGGATTTCATCGGTCACACCTTCGCGGTCCACGACGGCCGCAAGCACGTTCCGGTGTTCGTGTCCGAGAACATGGTCGGGCACAAGCTCGGTGAGTTCGCGCCGACCAGGACGTTCAAGAGCCACGTCAAGGAAGACCGGAAGAGCAAGCGGCGATGACCACGACCGAGACTCAGAACCCCACCGCCCGGGCGACCGCCAAGCATGTGCGCGTCACCCCGATGAAGGCTCGTCGTGTCGTGGACCTGGTCCGCGGCAAGCGGGTCGAGGACGCCCTCGCGATCCTGAAGTTCGCGCCGCAGGCCGCGAGCGAGCCGGTCGCCAAGGTCGTCGCCAGTGCCGCCGCCAACGCCGAGAACAACCTCGGCCTCGATCCGGCCACGCTGGTCATCTCGACCGCGTACGTCGACGAGGGCGCGACCCTGAAGCGTTTCCAGCCGCGGGCCCAGGGCCGCGCGTTCCGGATCCGCAAGCGCACCAGCCACATCACCATCGAGGTCGAGAGCGTCCCCACCGCCGGTGGCACTCGTGGCCGCCGGAAGGGAGGGGCAAAGTAAATGGGACAGAAGATCAATCCCCACGGCTTCCGCCTCGGTATCACCACCGACTGGAAGTCCCGTTGGTACGCGGACAAGCAGTACGCGGACTACGTGAAGGAAGACGTCGCGATCCGCAAGCTCCTGGCCACCGGCATGGAGCGCGCGGGCATCTCGAAGGTCGAGATCGAGCGCACCCGTGACCGCGTGCGGGTGGACATCCACACCGCGCGTCCGGGCATCGTGATCGGCCGTCGCGGCGCCGAGGCCGACCGCATCCGCGCCGAGCTGGAGAAGCTCACCGGCAAGCAGGTGCAGCTGAACATCCTCGAGGTCAAGAACCCCGAGTCGGATGCCCAGCTCGTCGCCCAGGGTGTGGCCGAGCAGCTGTCCAACCGTGTGGCGTTCCGTCGCGCGATGCGCAAGGCCATCCAGTCGGCCATGCGTTCGCCGAACGTCAAGGGCATCCGGGTGCAGTGCTCGGGCCGCCTCGGCGGCGCCGAAATGTCGCGCTCGGAGTTCTACCGTGAGGGTCGGGTGCCGCTGCACACGCTGCGCGCCGACATCGACTACGGCCTCTACGAGGCCAAGACCACCTTCGGTCGCATCGGCGTGAAGGTCTGGATCTACAAGGGCGACATCGTCGGTGGCAAGCGTGAGCTGACCGCCGCGAGCGCTCCGGCCGGCGATCGTGATCGTCCGCGCCGCGAGCGGCCGAGCCGTCCGCGTCGGTCCGGTTCCACCGGCACCACCGCGACCAGCACTGAGGCCGGGCGCGCCGCCACCGCGGTGGTGGAAGCTCCGGCAGAGAATCAGGAGGGCTGACGCATGCTGATGCCTCGTAAGGTCAAGCACCGCAAGCAGCATCACCCGAGCCGCACCGGTATGGCCAAGGGCGGCACGTCGGTGGCCTTCGGTGACTACGGCATCCAGGCGCTCGAGCCTGCCTACGTCACCAACCGGCAGATCGAGTCCGCGCGTATCGCGATGACTCGCCACATCCGCCGTGGCGGCAAGATCTGGATCAACATCTACCCGGATCGCCCGCTGACCAAGAAGCCCGCCGAGACCCGCATGGGTTCCGGTAAGGGTTCGCCGGAGTGGTGGGTCGCGAACGTCAAGCCCGGTCGCGTGATGTTCGAGATGAGTTACCCCAACGAGGAGACCGCTCGTGAGGCCCTGCGCCGCGCGATGCACAAGCTCCCGATGAAGTGCAGGATCGTGACCAGGGAGGAGCAGTTCTGATGGCAACCGGTACACCGGCCGCAGAGCTCCGCGAGCTCACCGAAGAGGAACTCGTCTCCCGCCTGCGTGAGTCGAAGGAAGAGCTGTTCAACCTGCGCTTCCAGATGGCGACGGGTCAGCTGGACAACAACCGTCGCCTGCGCGTCGTTCGTCACGAGATTGCGCGCATCTACACGGTCATGCGTGAGCGTGAGCTCGGTCTGGCCACCGGACCCGCTGGTAAGGGAGATGCGGCATGAGCGAGAAGACTGTGGAGCGTGGCCGCCGCAAGGTGCGGATCGGCTACGTCGTGTCCGACAAGATGAACAAGACCATCGTGGTGGAGCTCGAGGACCGGGTGAAGCACCCGCTCTACGGCAAGATCATCCGCACCACCTCGAAGGTGAAGGCGCACGACGAGAACGAGATCGCCGGCGTCGGCGACCGCGTGCAGCTGATGGAGACCCGCCCGCTGTCGGCCACCAAGCGCTGGCGTCTGGTCGAGGTCCTGGAGAAGGCCAAGTAGGTCGACTCCTCGGCTGAGGTCGAAAGCCCGAAGGCCCGCTTTCCAATGGAAAGCGGGCCTTCGTCCGTATTTCACGCCCTGCGTCTAAATCGCGCTCAGGAGAAAGGGGCGCAGGACATCGCCCATGAAGTCGTGGTGGTCATCGGCGTCTTCAGCTCCGTCGAGCAACGTGTCCAGGATGTCGGCGCTGTCGAGCGTTGCCCGGAAGGTCTGTTCGCGGGCGCTTGTGATGACGAGATGCACCACAGCGGCGTAGATCCGGGAACGTGACGTGAGCACCTGTCCGCCGGACTGTTCGTGCCGTCCGAGGTAGCGCTCGGTCACATCGATCACCTCCTGGAGGACCCGGATTTCGATCTGGTCCTGCTCGTTCCATCTGTGCCTGCATGACCCTGTGGGCTTCGCCGACGTTCAATCCCGCCGGCGGCACGGTGTGGTCAATGGGTGGGAGTTCGGCGCTCATAGGCACAGCGTCCCAATGGATGTCCGGGCGCGGTGTGACGATTTGTCACGGGAGCGACGTGGTGAATTCTCGAATCATGGTTCGGTGGTCGCTCGAGCGTGCCGCCAGGAATCGCTGACGATCGTGTCGATATCGGAGCAGGCAGGGCGCCAGCCCAACTCGGCCATAATCCTCGTGGAGTCGCTGACGAGCTCGGGTGGTTCCGGAGCAGTCGGACCGTGGCGCACCGGGACCGGGCGGCCGGTGCGACGTTCGACCGCGGCAACCACCTCGGCGACGCTGGTCCCGCATCCGCTGCCGACGACGTAACGCACGCTTTCACCGCGCGGCGGTGGATCCTCGACCGACGCGAGGATTGCGCGTGCCGCGTCGCTGACGTGCAGGTAGTCGCGCATCGCACTGCCGTCGCCGTTGATCTCGAGGGTGCCCCGCCCTTGTGCGGCTGCGATTGTCCGAGGTATCAAGCGGGTCGGATCGCGATCATCTCCACCCGCGATGTTCATGAAACGCAGAATTGTCGCCGACAGTGCACCGGCGCGCGCTTGGGCCTGGACCGCGAACTCGGCAGCCAGCTTGCTCGCGGCGTACGGGTGTGGCGGCAAGTCCGGCAGGTCCTCGGTCATCGGCTGGCGATCGGGTGTTCCATAGATCGCGCCCGTGGAGGCGAAAACCAACCGTGATACCCGGTGCGCCGCCATTGCCTCGAGCAGAATCACAGTTCCTGTCGTGTTCACCTGAAAATACGAAAGGGGGTCGACTATCGACTCTCTGGCACGGGTGCGCGCCGCCAGATGGCACACCGCGTCGATACCGTACAGAACCGCCTGTACGGCGGCGGAATCGAGAAGATCGGCCACGCGAGTGTTCGCGCGGCGGACCGGATCGGGATCGCGAACCATCGCGACGGGCTCGTGGCCCGCTGCGGCGAGTTGGTCGACGACCGCTCGGCCGAGATAGCCATTGCCTCCGGTGACGAGTACGCGCACTCTTCCATGGTGTCATCACGGCACCAGCAGTTGGCGATGCTTCCAGGCAAGTGCGATGCACGCCGCGGCGGCAGCGGCCAGCGGCTCGTGGTTGAGAATCCGGCGAACATTGGCGGAGGTGAAGCGTATTCCGACCGTGCCGGGGTCGGAAGGATACAGCTCACCTTCCGCGTTTTGCAGCGCCATCCGGGTGAACACTTCATCGAACACATCAGCGTCGAAGACAGCCACGGTGAGAATTTCACCCGCTGGTGTCAACGGGTCGAAGCCCATCCCGAAGCACCAGGCTTTCACACGACCTTCGTTCAGCGCCAGGGACAATGATCGATACGGGTCGGCTTCGTAGTCGATCGACGTCCCGCGGCTGCCGTCGTGCTCCGCAGCGTCCATGAACTCCTCGAAGAACTCGCGGATCATATTCCGCCAGAGGTCGAAGTCTCGCCTGATGTTCCACGGGCCGATCGCTGCGGGCTGGAAGACACCGGCGGGGATGATATGACTCAACCCGGGAGCGAGAGTGACCGACGTGGTTCCTCGTCTGTGCAAGAAGAACGTAGCCCCATCATGACCCCGTCGGACGGTCAGCGTGTTGATGCTCGGCAATATCGCTCGCCGGGTCGTGTCGAACAGATCCCCGATGTGTCGGCGAAACGGCAGGTCGTCGATCTCGAGCCGCCGTGTCCCGGTGCGGGACAGCCACGCAGCGGCGGTCTCGTGCGCGAGCGCCTCGCACACGTCGACCATGTCGAAATAGGTGGTCAGACCGAATCGCAACCGACCGTGTGATCGGCCGAAGCGAGCATCCATCAGCCGGTATGACGTGCGATTCTCGAACAGCGTGGGTCGGGCGATAGTGCGGATCGCTTGACTGTAGCGCTCGAATCGGGTGCCGTCGGCCCGGACCGGGCGCACTGACTCCGTCTCGATCTCGGTTCCGCTCAGCAAGGGGTTGTTCACCTCGCCATCGAATTCGAGTTCGACCGCGGCCAGTTCGACCGGAGACTCGGCGATCCAGCCTGCCTTCGTGAGACAGGTGGTGTTTTCGATCCGTTCCGCGTCCCAGTACATCCGGGCCGCAATCGTGGTGAGCGCATACCGGTTTCGATTCAGGCTCTGCCGCACGAACTGCCACTGCCGTATGTCGTCGCTCTGTGTACGCAATCCAGCAGGCGTGTTCAGCAATCCGAGGGCTTCGGCAGGGAGGTCCATCGCGTCCGCGAACCGGCGCAGCTGTGCTATGTCTCGGCATCTTCTGGCACCACTGATGTACTTCGTCACCAGGCTGCGTTCCACGCCGAGGACGCGGGCCATCTCGTCGTGGGTAGAGATCCCGTGCGCACTCATGTACGCCTTGATGATTGCGGCGAGCGGCGGATCTCCCGTATCCGGCACGACTCCAGCGTATCCACGTGCTCCCTTCTCCGTGCTGTGTTACCCAGATCTCCCGTACGCGCGCCGCATCTTATGGGCGCAGTGGCGTACGGTTCGACGAGTTGGTGAGCCCAGGAGGGTGCAATGGAGGACTTGGCTTCGGCTCGGTTGGCGGCGGGGGCGTTGTTTCGGGAAGGGGAGCGGGTTCTGTTGGTGCACAAGGTTTATGGCGATGGGTGGGATCTGCCGGGTGGGTATGTGGAGCCCGGGGAGTCGCCTGCGGCGGCGTGCCGACGGGAGGTGCGAGAGGAGTTGGGGATAGTGCGGGAGGTTCGGCGGCTGCTTGTGCATGATTGGGCACCGATGACGGGGGAGGGGGACAAGGTGTTGTATGTGTTCGATTGTGGAGCGATCGGGGGTGCGGAAATTCGTTTGGATTCCGCGGAATTGGTTGAGTGGCGGTGGGTACCGGTGGGCGAGGTGGGGGAGTTGGTGATCGATCGGTTGGCGCGGCGGGTTCGGCATGCTTATGCGTCCGCTGTTGCGGGGGAGACGCGGTATCTGGAGCGTGGAGTGCTCGTGGGGGAAGCGTCGCTCGGTTGAGTCCGCACTGAACCGCGCCTGGTCAACCCGGCTATTCGGACGGGTTCGCGTATTTCCGGTTGCTGATCGCGACGACGATGCGCAGGGCCACGGCCGCGCCGACGGCCACCAGCAGGGCGGTGACAGCGACGGTGAGCCAACCGGTGAGGTCGTTCGGCCAGGTACTGCCGTGGCTGCGGGCGAACAGGTCGTAGGCGGTGTAACCGGTTGCCGCGCCGATCGATACGCCGAGAGCGTGTTTAGTGGTGAACTGCATGGGCTGGATCTCCTCGGTCGGGTCGGTGGGTCACCGTCCACACGGTGGTGACTACTGATCGACGGGGGATCGGCCGGTGTTTACAGTCGCATCTCCAAGGGCGATCGCCGCATGTCGCCTTGTCTTCGCTGACAGGCCCGATCCCTGGACACCGCATCCGACGAAGGCAAGAGACCGTCTCAGAGCCTTGCCTCACGTCGTAGCGTCCGGGCATTCGTGAGTTTCCTGTAGCAGGTCAGTGCCGCGGCATCGCTGCGGCGTTCACGAACCGAGTTCGGCCCGCAACTGCGCGGCCAGCTCCGCCGCTTGCGCAGGTGACCATGGAATAACGCCGTTCTCCGCCATCAGCGCATGGAACTGCTGGCTTTCATACGGAGTGCCCGGAGGCAGGGGCGAGATATGCCAGTGGACATGAGCATTGCCCTGCTGGCTACCGAGCGAGAGCAGATAGGTTCGTTCGGACGGCACAACGGCTTCGACAGCGCGAGCAACCCTGTAAACGACCGCCTGTAGCCGCAGATAGCCACCCTGCTCGAAGTCTCGTACCACATGCTCGAGGTGCAACTTCGGTGCTACCAGAACATGCCCGTACATCGTCGGATACCTGCCGAGGAAGGCGATATGCGTTCCGTCGTCGAGCAGGATCTCATGTTCGGACCCCGGCGCCCCGGCGACCAGGTCACAGATGAAGCAAGACCCTGATCGCACCCGTTCTTCGTACTCCGTCAGATCGAACGGCACCCGTTTCCCGTGCACGTGATTGATCACTCCCTCCCAAGCAAGAGCGTGTCTCGTATCGTCGAAACCCACGCGGCGTGAGTCGTAAGCGTCTGTGCTGCATTATGTCTGGTCGTGATCGATGTTCTGTCGCAGCGTCTGGTACCGGATGGGTTGTGGGCGTCGGTCGAGCGGTTGTTGCCGAAGTTCGAGGTCCGCCCAGGGCAGCGGGACCGCGCCGGTCGGTGAGCGTGCGGTGTTCACCGAGGCGGGATTCGTGCTGACCAGCGGTTGCGCGTGGCGGATGCTGCCGCCCTCGTTCGGGTTGACCGTCCCGACAGCGCGCCGCCGGTTCACCGCCTGGACCGAAGCCGGTCTAACGACGCCGATGCTCTCCGGCCGCTGGTTCGAGCGATTCCGCCGGTGCGGTCCCGACGTGGTCCACCCAGGCGTCGACCGGCGAATTTGCACGCCGACAAGACTTATGCCACTCCGAACTACGTAGGTGGGTCCGCGGCCGCGGCATCGTCGTCCGTATCGCCCGCAAAGGCATCGAACCCAGCGACCGCCTTGGCCGCCATCGGTGAGTCATCGAACGAACGATCTCCTCGCTGACCGGCTACCACCGGCTCAACATTCGCTACGACCGCAAAGCCACACACTTCCTAGGATGCGTCACCCTCGCCGCAGCTCTGACCGGCTACAAGAAACTCGCCAAGGCGAAACCCGCGACATGAGAAATAGTCTCATCGGTATACCCCGAGATCTCTACCCATTGATGATGGAATCGAGATCAGCGGCGATTTTGCGGGCCAGGGCCTCCGAAGCTCTTCGAACGGAACTCTTCAGTTCGGCAGATGCAGGAGAGTCCGAGAGAGAGTCGTGTTCCGTTACGTCTTGACCAGACGCCGATACGTCGACAACCATATTACTCAGGCGAAAAGTAACTTGCGAGGTCGCGCCGCGAATCGAGTCTTCCTGCGCGATAACCAGCGCTTCGTCGCCCAGGTTTAACGACGACGGCTCTTCCTCGGTCGGAGATATCTTGGTCGCGTACTCCCTTGCCGCCCAAATGCTCGTCCGTGCATCACCCACAGGGTCGCTGCCGCGACCGATATCGAATAGCACGCGAACGGCCCGCACCTTCGGGGACCCAGCCGATCTGTCCGTCGTGGAAAAGAGCGCGAAGCGGATCGTGCAACCGTACTGCGACTCTCGCATCGGCTGCGGCGCATCGTCCAGATTCATCCGGGAGAATTCATCTGTGGTGTAGAGCTCACCGGCAAATTCCACCAGCTCGGGCTGGACTGCCCGCGACAATGCGGCGCATCCTCTCGGGAGATTATCGAACCGAGGAAGATCCGAAACCGCAGCCTCGCGCGCACATGCCGAGACGGCCACCGCGATACACACGGTCGTGAACGACGCCCGCAGAGGTTGCGTCCTAACCATCTCCGAATGGCCTTCCCGTCGGTTTCCGTGGTTGCCAGCTGTTGACGTCGAGACCTAGGGTGCGATCGCCCGAGTCGATCAGGGGAATGTCGAATCGCTGCGGCTGAGATGTGTTCGACCCGTTGCGCACGTGCCGCCGCGCATCTCTTATCGCTTCTACTATTCCTGCGCAAGCAATGTCGATGTCGTCGGCGAGGGCCATGCAGGCCGGTTCAAATCACCGAAGCCGCGCTCGAGTAGCAACCCCAGGACTGTTCGTCCATCGCCGCTGACGGTGGCCGTTCACTTGCTTGTCGCGAGACGTTCGATATCGCCACCTGAGAAACCCCATCGCCTTCATCAGATCGTCGGCGAACTGGTTCGACCAGCCCCCCGGCTAGGAAGCCTGCACGTCGAATGGCTCCGCCTCAATCGATGGCTGCGACAGCTCGGCCGATTCTGTGGCCCGCGTGCAGTGTCCGCTCGACCGCGATTATGTCCGCGCCTACTTCGGTGGCGATGGCGGACGCGCTCCAGGAGCGGTCGGCGAGGGTGAGGATTTCGGCGATCTGGTCGACGGCGAGCGGGGAGTGGTCGTGGTCGGCGATGGCGCGGGCTACGGCCCAGATCTGGGCGTCGGCGTCGTCGGCCTCGACTGCGATGGGGTCGGGGTCGGGGGTGATCGGCTCGGTGAGGGCGAGGTCGGGCTCGGTGATGAAGGCCAGCTGCTCGGGGGAGGGCTCCGGCGGGGCGGCGGGTTCGTGCGCGCGGTGGGGCAGCGCGGGGGCGGTGTTCGCGGGTTGCGGCTGGTGCGGGTTCTGGGCGGACGTCCCGGGTTCGGGAACCGCGGGGTATCGGCGGGGCGTCGGTTCCGGCGGTGGGATCGGAGCGTCCGGAGTGTGAGGGGCGGCCGGCTGGGATTCGGCGGGTCGGCGGCGCGCCGCGGATTCGCGCGTGCGGCGGCGCGCGGGCGACGGTTGCGAATCCGCTGGTGGATCGCCTTCGGTGGGCCTGTCGATGACCGGGGCGGGGGCCGTGGTGACCGTTCGCAAGGTCTGTCCGTCGACCCAGGTCGACAGCAGTGGCGCGCGGTCGGTGGCGGTGGGCTTGCGGCGGCGCGGGGCGGGCGTTGCGGGAACGGTGGGGGCGGGTGGCCGCGCCGCGCGGACGCGGGCGGGGCGGGGTTGTTCGTCGGTGTCGGTCAGTCCGCCGGTCAGCAGGGCCAACGGGGCGGCGTAGAGGTCGGCGGGGAGGGCGTCGTCGGTGGGCGGCGCGACTGCCGGACGATCGCCGGTCACGGATGCTGTCGCGGTCCGCGGCATATCGGTGTCCGCTGGGTGCGCGGTGGGATCGACGTGCGCGGTCGGGAACGGCTGTGAAACCGGCGCTTCGTCCACCTCCACACTGTCGATGAGCTGGGCATACCGCGCCGCCACCCACGCGTGCAGCCAGATCACCACACCCACCATCGCGGGGGCGATGGCGTATTCGGCGGCCCGCCCGAAATCCCCGGCGGCCAGGTGCGGTCCGGTGTTCAGCGCGATCGTCGTTCCCAGCAGAGCGACCTCGAAGAACACCACCTTGCCGCGCGGGAGTTCGCGGCCCCAGCGGGCGGCGGTGGTCGCCACGATCATGATGGTGATGATCGGGATGGAGATCATCGCCTCGATGCCGTAGCTGAGCCAGTACAGCGGGTCGGACATGTCGCCGCTGGGCACGAGGTTGCGTTGCACGTTGACCCCCGCCCACACCATGCCGAGCACGACGACGGCGATCAGGGCGCGCGAGGACCATTCGGCGCGACGGTAGAGCTGGGCCAGGCGGGCGTCCTGGTTGGCGACCCGCCTGCGGGCGGCCAGGGCGCGCCGATGCCAGCGGGCGTCGGCCTCCTCGGCGCGGCGGATCCGCGCCGCCGCCCTGCGGTCGCGCTTCTCGGCGGCCAGTTCGACGCGGACGGCGCGGCGGCGTTGGGCGCGGCGCCGGGCCCTCGTCCATTCCGCGAGTTCGCGTTCGGCGGCGATCTCCGCGTCGGAGAGCACCTCGACCAGGGCCGAGTCGTATTGCAGGGGGAGTTTGCCGCGCGCGGTCTGCACCCGGCGGGCCAGCGCGGCGATCTCGTCGCCGGTCCGGTCGGCGTCGGCGGGCTGGTGCTCGGACATCGAAGACCTTCCCCGGGCGCGGGTCGGTGCCGCACGGTTGCTCGAACGTATGTGTGAACGCGACGAGACTAAACCGGGGCCGGGGGTTGGTCAACGCGAGGACGACGACCGGCAGGTCGGCGGAAGGGTCAGGCGAGGGTGGTGTGCCAGACGATCGCGGCGGCGAGCGCACCCGCCCCGTTCACCGACCAGTGCAGGGCGATCGGCGCGAGCAGGCTGCCGCTGCGCCGGCGCAGCCAGGTGAACACCGTGCCCGCGGCGGCGGTCGCCAGCACGGCCAGCGCGATGCCGACGACCTGACCGAGCGGGCCGCCGGGCAGCATGCCGCTGAGCCCGCGGTTGCCGCTGGTGAGCCCGAACGAGGAGGCGACATGCCAGAGCCCGAACAGCAGCGACCCGGCCGCGAACACGCCGCGCGCGCCCCAGGCGCGGTCCAGGGTGCCGTGCAGGACGCCGCGGAAGGCGAGTTCCTCGGGGATCACGGTCTGGAGCGGGATGACGATCATCGAGGCGATGAGGGCGCCGGAGACGGTGGCGTAGCGGTCGGCGAGGAAGAACGGGCGGGTCACCGGCAGCAGCGCGCCGATCGCGACCGCGGCGAGCACCACGCCGACGGCGGCGAGGGCGTAGACCGAGCCGCGGCGCCAGTGCCGGGGGGAGAGGCCGAGTTCGGCCCAGCCGAGTCCGCGTCTGCGGACCAGGGCCAGCAGGATGCCGGCCGCCACCGGCACCGCGACGATGTTCGCCCAGGCCGTGGTGAAGTGGGCGATGAGGTTGGTGCAGGCCAGGACGACCACCACCACGGCCACATCGATGTAGGCATGCAGCGGGCGGCCGCGCTCGGTCGCGGCCACGGGGTCGGATTCACGCACCCGGCCCAGTGTACGGAGCGGATCGGCCGGTTCTCGGGGTGCTGTGCGGGAGGTCATCACCGGTCGGGTACCCGGCGCGCCGGGGAACGAACGTGCTGGTGGTACGGGCTGCGACACCGAGTGAATGAAACGCGTTTCAGAATTTTCCCGATTTCGGCCCGGCTGAACTGGACGGTCGATACAGTCCGCTCATCCGCACCGCACGTGCGAGGTAGACAAGGAGTGATTCGATGAGCAGGACCCGCGACCGGTTCGGTCGTCTCACCGCAGGGCTCGGCGCGGCGGCGGTGGTGAGCTGTGCGGTGGTGGTCGGGGCGCCCCACGCGGCGGCCACCGTGGACGAGTTGACGGTCAACAGCCGGAACCCGCAGGCGGGCTGCGTCTACCAGCTGACGGCGAAGGTGAACCACTGGTTCGAGGTCTGGTTCTACGACAACGCCCTGGTGATCGCGGGCAGTCCGGTCAAGCCGGTCAACGGGGTGGCGACCATCCAGTGGAAGCCGGGCAGGTCGGGCACCCACACGCTGGCCGCCCTGCAGGGGCTGGCCTACGAGATCAAGGTGGACGTCGCGGAGCCGACGCTCACCGGCAGCGCCACCTGCGGCGCCGGGCCGCTGGGCTGGATGGGGTCCTAGCCCGCCCAGCCGGGGTAGTCGGTCCACGCCTGCAACGAGCGGGTGCTCTCGAAGCGGCGCGGCTCGCCGGTGACCGGATCGGTGAATTCGAGCACCGCCGCCAGCAGTTGCAGGGGCCGGGTGAATTCGTGGACCGGCTTGTCGGTGAGCACCGGATAGAAGTCGTCGCCGAGGATCGGCACGCCGAGGCTGTTCATGTGCAGGCGCAGTTGATGGGTGCGGCCGGTGTGTGGGGTGAGCCGGTAGCGACCGAGCCCGTCGCGGTGCTCGAGCAGTTCGACCAGGGTCTCGGCGTTCGGCTCGCCCTCGACTTCCCGGGCCGCGAGCACGTGTTTCTCCTTCACGATCCGGCTGCGCACCACACGGGGCAGCGCGAGCTCCGGATCATAGGGCGCGATGGCTTCGTACTGCTTGCGCACGGTGCGCCGGTGGAACATCGTCTGGTAGGCGCCGCGGCGGGCCGGATCGACGACGAACAGGATCAGCCCGGCCGTCACCCGGTCCAGCCGGTGCGCGGGCACCAGATCGGGCAGGCCGAGCTGTTCGCGCAACCGCACCAGCGCGGTCTGGCGGATGTGCTGACCGCGCGGGATCGTGGCGAGGAAATGCGGCTTGTCGACCACCAACACGGTCTCGTCGCGGTGCACGACGGTCAGGTCGAACGGCACCTCGACCTCGTCGGGCAGATCGCGATGGAACCACACCGCGCCGCCGGGCACATACGGTGCGTCGGGGGCGATCGGACCGTCGAGATCGACGATCGCGCCCGCCCGCAGCAGTTCATCGATGCGCTCGGGTGCGACGCGGGGCAGCCGGTGCACCAGATGATCGCGGATGGTCGCCCACTCGCCCGCTTCCGGCAGCCGCAGCCGGGCGGGATCGAGGCCGTGCCGTTTCGGCAACGGTGGCTGCTGCCTGCGTCTCATCGCCGCCCACTCTAGCCGGTACGCCCGTACCGGTCAGAAGCCGCGCAGCCGGTCCGGTGCGATGCGCAGCGGCACCGAGTAGTCGGCGTAGAACTGCTCGGCGGTCATCGGGATGTCGCGCAGGCCCTCGGTGTACTTGGCGGTGAAGGCGGCGATCTCCTGCTCCGTCGGCCGGTCCTCGGCGATGCGGGCGGTGCCGGTGAACACCACGACGTCACCGCCGTGGACGGTGCTGTTGAAGTGCACCGAGACCCGCGGGTTGCGGCGGATGTTGCGGATCTTCGGGGTGTCGGGCTGGCTGAACAGCAGGAATTGCCCGTCGCGCCATTGGAACCAGACGGGATTGGGCTGCGGCGTGCCGGTCGGACCCACGGTGGTGAGCCAGACGACCTGCTCGCGCTCGAGGCGTTCGGCGACCTTCGCGCCGAACTCGGTGCCGGTGTCCAGGAGCGGGGTGGTGCGGTCGGGTGCGGTCATACCGGA
The DNA here is from genome assembly GCF_002554515.1 of Nocardia sp. FDAARGOS_372. Lineage (NCBI taxonomy): Bacteria > Bacillati > Actinomycetota > Actinomycetes > Mycobacteriales > Nocardiaceae > Nocardia > Nocardia sp. FDAARGOS_372. The sequence goes on from NZ_PDDW01000001.1 coordinate 5,518,803, forward strand.
AGGAACACCGGTCCCGCCCGTCCGATTCCGGCCGGTTCGACAGGAGTCGACGCGCGCGGAGTTGCTCGCGTGGAATAAGTTAGCCTTACCTATCCTGTTGCGGTCCGGTGTGTGAAGATGAGGACCGATCCGGCGCGGGCCGGCAGAGTCGAGAGGCGGGGACATGACGGTGGAGGCCACGCCGCTGGCGGCGGGGGAGGCGGGCAACACCCCGCCGAAACAGGTGCGCAAAGCCGAGAAACAACGGGAAGCGGCGGCGCGCAAGGAGATTCTCGCGCCGGTGCGCACGCCGTTGCTGGTCGCGAGCATTCTCATGGGCCTGGCCTCGGTGTGCCTGGTGGTGCCGTTCCTGCTGATCGTGGAGGTGTGCCGGGAACTGCTGGCCGAGCCGGTCGACACCGATCGGGTCTGGCGGCTGCTGGCGACGGCGGTGGCGGTCCTGGTGGTGCGCGCCTTGCTGCAGGCCGTCGCCCTCACCTGGTCGCACCTGGTCGACGGCGGTTTCCAGTTGACGTTGCGCCGGGCGCTGGCCGAGAAGCTGTCGCGGGTGCCGCTGGGCTGGTTCGGCGAGCGCACCTCGAGCGAGGTCAAGAAGTACCTGCAGGACGATGTCGAGGCGCTGCACTACCTGGTCGCGCACGCGCGGCTGGAGTTCGTCGGCGCGGTCACCGTCCCGCTGGTCACCCTGATCTACCTGTGCACCGTCGACTGGCGGTTGACATTGGTGCTGCTGCTGCCGCTGGTGGCCTACGCGGTGCTCTACGGCCGGATCGTCGACCGCGACGGCCGCGACCGGATCGTCGTCTACAACCGGTCCGAGCAGCGCACCAAGCAGGCCACCATCGAGTTCGTCGACGGCATCCAGGTGGTGCGCGCGTTCGGCCGGGCGGGCAAGGCGCACAGCGATTTCCAGGCCGCCGTCGAGCACCAGGCACGCAGCGTGGACCGGATGAAGACGCCGATCATCGGCGTGCAGTCGGCCTCCGACATCGTGGTGACCCCGGTGTTCGTGATGCTCGTCGTCGTGGTCGCGGGCCTGGCCGCGGTCGGACTGGACTGGGTACAGCCGCTGGACGTGCTGCCGTTCCTGCTGATCGGGGTCGGGCTCGGCAGTTCGCTGCTCGGCCTCGGTTACGGCGCCCAAGCGCTGCGCGCGGGCGGTGAGGCGGCGTTGCGCCTGCACGCGTTGCGCAGCGAGCCGGAACTGGCCGAGGGCGCGCCGAGCGCGGCGGCCGGTTCCGATCCGGCGGGGCTGGTGCGGTTCTCCGGTGTCGGATTCGGCTACCGGGCCGACCGCCAAGTGCTGCGCGACATCGATCTGGAACTCGCGCCGGGCACCGTCACCGCGCTGGTCGGCCCCAGTGGCTCCGGCAAGTCCACGCTGGCCAAGCTGCTGCCGCGGTTCTACGACGTCGACACCGGGTCGATCACCATCGGCGGGCGCGACATCCGCGACTTCCCGAGCGAGGAGCTCTACCGCACGGTGGGATTCGTCTTCCAGGACGTGCGGTTGATCCGCGGCAGCATCGCCGACAACCTGCGCCTGGCCCGCCCGGACGCCGACCGGGCGGCGATGGAGCACGCCGCCCGGGCCGCCCAGATCCACGACCGGATCATGGCGCTGCCCCGCGGCTACGACTCCGAGATCGGCGTGGACGCCACCCTGTCCGGCGGTGAGGCGCAACGACTCTCGATCGCCCGTGCGCTGCTGGCCGACACCCCGGTGCTGGTGCTGGACGAGGCCACCGCCTTCGCCGACCCCGAATCGGAAGCGGCCGTGCAGGACGCGCTGGCCGTGCTCGTGGCGGGTCGCACCGTGCTGGTGATCGCGCACCGGCTGCACACCATCACCGGCGTGGACCGGATCGTGGTGCTGGACAACGGCACGCTGGTCGAGCAGGGCGACCACGAGAGCCTGCGCGCGGCGGGCGGGATGTATCAGCGGCTGTGGGAGATCAACGAGGCGGCGCTGGGCGACCTCGCGCTGGTCGAGACGAAAGAGGGCGTTCGATGATCCGCACCGTGCTCGGTCTGGTCCCGGCCGAATTCCGGCACCTGACCCCGAAGCTGTTCGCCGCCATCGTCGCCCAGGCGCTGTGCCAGGCGCTGGCCTACCTGCTGCTGGTGCCGGTGCTCGAGGCGCTGTTCGGTGACGACCTCGGCCGCGCCTGGCTGTGGGCGCTGGGCATGCTGGCCGCGGTGGCCGGTGTGGTGGTGTTCGGGTACCTGAGCGCCGCGATCGGGCTGCGCATCGGCATCGGCATGCAGCGCGGCCTGCAAACCCGCATCGGCGACCACCTGAACGCACTGCCGCTGGGCTGGTTCGAGACCCGCGACGCCGGGCCGCTCTCGCGGCTGATCGTGGAGAACGTGCGCGAGGTCCAGGGGCTGATCGCCTACCTGCTGGCCAAGGTGCTCACCGGGGTCATCGTGCCGCTGGGGGTCGCGGTGGGCATGCTGTTCGTGGACTGGCGGATCTCGCTGGCGATGCTGCTGGCGGCGCCGGTGCTCTACGTGGTGAACGGCCTGGCCAACCGCGCCTACACCGGCGCCGACCGGCGCATGCACGAGGCCGCCGCCGAAGCCGACTCCCGGGTGGTGGAATTCGCGCAGGCGCAGCCGGTGCTGCGGGCCTTCGGCGCGGTCGGTGCGAGCAACCGGGCCTTGGACGCGGCGCTGAGCGGGCAGCGCTCGGCCGGGCGGAAGATGATCGCGGCCAGCGTGCCGGGACTGATCCTGTTCGCGCTGTTCGTGCAGGCGGTGTTCCTGGTGCTGGTGTATGTGGCCGTCGGCCGGGTCACCGGCGGGGCGGTGTCGGCGGCGGCCGCGATCGCGCTGATCGCGGTGAGTTCGCGGTTCATCGAGCCGCTGAACCAGGCCGCGCAGCTGGGCAACGCGTTGCGTTCGGCGGCCGCCGCGGCCGAGCGGATCGGCGACCTGCTCGCCCAGCCGGTGCTTCCCGAGGCCACCGCACCGGTCACGCCGGGCTCGCCCTCGGTGGTCTTCGACAACGTCTCCTTCGGCTACCGCCCCGGTGAGCCGGTGCTGTCCGAGATCACCTTCAGCGTGCCCGCGGGCACCACGACCGCGATCGTCGGGCCCAGCGGCGCCGGTAAGACGACGCTGTTGCGGTTGGCCGCGCGTTTCTACGACGTGGACTCCGGCCGGGTGGCCGTCGGCGAACACGATGTGCGCGACCAGCCCTCGGCGACCCTGCTGGATCAGCTGTCGCTGGTGTTCCAGAACGTCTACCTGTTCGACCGCTCGGTGGCCGACAACATCCGCATCGGCAAACCCGACGCCACCGACGAGGAGGTGCGCCGCGCGGCCGAGGCCGCCCGGGTGGACGAGATCGTCGAACGGCTGCCCGAGGGCTACGACACCCGGGTCGGCGAGGGCGGCGCGACGCTGTCCGGCGGTGAGCGCCAACGGGTCTCGATCGCCCGCGCGCTGCTCAAGGACGCGCCGATCGTGCTGCTCGACGAGGCCACCAGCGCACTCGACCCGCACAGCGAGGCGGCGGTCGTGCGCGGCATCCACGAGTTGACCCGCGAGACCACCGTCATCGTGGTCGCGCACCGGCTGGCCACCATCGCGCACGCCGATCAGATCCTGTTCCTCGAGGGCGGCCGCATCGTCGAGCGCGGCACGCACGAGGAACTGCTCGCGCTGGACGGTCGGTACGCGCGGTTCTGGAACGAGCGATCGCGGGCCGCGGGCTGGCGGCTGGAACCCGCCGCGGTGTGAGCGGCCGCTAGACCGGCTCGGCGGCGGGCCGCGCCGCCGACCACGCCTGCTCGGCCTCGGCGACCAGCGGCCGGACCCGGCGGTGCAGGGCCTCGCCCCGTTTGCTCAGGTGCAGCCGGACCCGGCGGCGGTCGGTCGCGTCGACCTCGCGGAACAGCAGCGCACGGGTGGCGAGCCGGTCGACCACACGGGACAGGGTCGGGGCGGAGGTGAGGGTGCGGGCGCGCAGGTCGGTCATGGCGAGTTCGTCCACACCGGCGAGTGCCTCGACGACCAGCCAGTCGTCCACGGTGAGCTGCTCGGCCGCGAGCACCGTCTCGACGGCGGCGGTGAGCTGCCGCGACGCGGTGACCAGGCGAGCGGTCAGGGATTCGGGCGCCATCGGGCACTCCTTTCCGAAACCGTTGCGGGCGTCGCGGACACCGTGGATACTTTCATCTGAAATGGTATCAGAGCTCGCGGCGCCGCCGCGTTCCCCCGCTCGCCGGAGTCCGTCGTGACCGGCGGCCCGGCGCTGCGCCGCGCCGACTCGTCGGTGTGGCGGCTGGCGATGGTGGTGCCGTTGCAGGGGCCGGCCGGGTTGTTCGGGCCGTCCTGCGAGGCGGTCGGTGAGCTGGCCGTCCGCGATCTCAACGAGGCGGGCGGTGTCCGCGGCCGGGCGGTCGAACTCGAGATCGTCGACGGCGGCGCCGAGCCCGCCGCGGTCGCCGCCGAGGTGGCGCGGCTGGTCGCCGCGAACCGGATCGACGCGGTGACCGGCTGGCACATCTCCTCGGTCCGCAACGCGCTGGCCCCGGTGCTCTCCGGTCGCGTGCCCTACGCCTACAGCTCGCTCTACGAGGGCGGTGAATCGCGCCCCGGCGTCTTCTGCTCCGGGGAGACGCCGTATCAGCAGATCGAACCCGCGCTGCGCTGGCTGCGCGACAACGCGGGCGCCCGCCGCTGGTTCGTGGTCGGCGACGACTACGTCTGGCCGCAGCGCTCGTTGCACCACATCAGGGACTTCGCCCGGGAGCTCGACCTGGACCTGGTGGGCGGTGCGTTCGTGCGGCTGGGCGGCGGCAACATGCGCGAGGTGGTGGAGCGGATCGCGCGCTCGTCCTGCGACGCGGTGCTGATGCTGCTGGTCGGGCAGGACGCGGTGGATTTCAATCGCGCCTTCGCCCGCCGCGGACTGCACGAGGACCTGTTGCGGTTCAGTCCGCTCATGGAGGAGAACATGCTGCTGGCCAGCGGCGAGACCGCGACCCGCGGACTGGTGGTGGCCTCCGGGTTCTTCCGCACGCTGGTCGACGCCGACTCGATGGAGTTGCTCGCCCGCTACACCGCGCTGCACGGCCGGTTCGCCCCGGTGATCGGCGCCGCCGCCGAATCCTGTTACGAAGGCGCGCAATTGCTCGCCACGCTGGCCGCGCGCGGTGACGCCGCGGCGGGTGGACCCGTCGACGGGCTGGCCTACCGTGGCCCGCGCGGGACGGTGGAATTCCGCGGCCGGGAAGCCCGGCAGCGGATCCACCTCGCCGTGGCGAACGGCTACGACTTCGACATCCTGACCACGTTCACCCGCTGACGTCCCCGGCCGCGGTCACCACCACCCGCCCCTGCACCACCCGCGCGCACAACGTCACCTCGCTGCCGGGCGTCCGGTGGCAGAGGATGGCATCGGCGACCGGCTCGGCCAGGAACACCCGCAGGTGCCTGCGCAGTCCGCGCGCGCCGTACACCGGGTCGAATCCGCACGCGGCCAGCGCCGGTGCGACGGTGGCGTCGCACCGCAACCGCACCCCGCGCCGGGCCAGGCGGGCCGCCAGCCGGTCGATCTCGAGTGCGGCCACCCGCACGGCGGTGTCGGTGTCGAGCGGGTCGAGCACGATGGTCTCGTCGATGCGGTTGAAGAACTCCGGGTCGAAGAAGTTCTCCACCGCCCGCCGGACGATCGCGTGCGTGCTCGCGCGGTCGGTGCCGCGCCACCGGCGCAACGGCCCGCCGCGCAACCGCCGCGCCACCTGCGCCGACCCCAGATTCGAGGTCAGGAACACGAAGCTGTTGCGGAACGAGATCCGCTCCTTGCCGTTGGCCAGCCGCAGTTCGCCGGTGTCGAGCACGTGCAGCAACGCGCGGATCACGGTGGCGTCGGCCTTCTCGATCTCGTCGAAGAGCACCAGGCCGGGGGTGTACGGGTCGCCTTCGATGGTCGCCTTGTCGAACAGCGTCAGTGATTCCTTGCTGCCCGCGTAGCCGGGCGGCGCGCCGGTGAATGAGGCCGCGTAGTGCTCCTGGGCGAGGGCGTTCATGTCGATGCGGCACAGGTCGTCCGGGCCCGAGCGCAGTGCGGCCGCGGTCTGGCGCACCAGCTCGGTCTTGCCGACGCCGGTGGGGCCGACCAGCAGGATCGCCGCGCGCGGGCGGTGCGGGTCGGCCGCGCCGACGTGCGCGAGGGTCACCGCGCGCACGACGGCCTCGACCGCGGCCGGTTGGCCGAGAATCGCCGAGCCGAGCCGCGCAGCCAGCGCCTGCCGGTCGAATCCCGTCGCAGGGGCCGGGTCGGGCGCCGGGCGACGCGACCCGTTCTGGTCGTGGAACATGTCGGTCAGGTACGGCATGCGCGGCGCCCCTCAGGCTTCCAGCGTCTGCTCGACCGGCAGCGAGCCGACCCGGCAGTCGGCCACGCCGACGGTGTCGCGGGTGATCGCCTCCACCCGCTCGCGCGCCTGCTGCGCGTCGGTCACCCACAGCTTGTAGAACTCGAAGGGGCAGTCGGCCACGCCGCGATCGCCGTCACCGGCCGCGTGCACGCCGGAGTAGCCGCGGTGCAGCAGCTTGAACAGATGGTTCTGGGACTGGTCGTGGGCGCGGGCGTCGCGGATGGCCGAGATCGACAGCTGCGCGTACTGGATGCCGTATTCCTCCTCGCCGGTCTCGCCCAGGGTCCGGCCGTCGAAGCCGATCAGCGCCGAATGCCCGAAATACGAGTAGACGCCGTCGAATCCGGCCGCGTTGGCGACCGCGACGTAGCAGTTGTTGGCCCACGCCATCGCCTTGGCCATCAGCACCTGCTGATCCTTGGACGGATACATGTAGCCCTGGCAGCGCACGATCAGCTCGGCGCCCTTCATCGCGCAGTCGCGCCAGATCTCCGGGTAGTTGCCGTCGTCGCAGACGATGAGCGAGATCTTCAGGCCCTTCGGCCCCTCGGTGACGTAGGTGGTGTCGCCGGGGTACCAGCCCTCGATCGGGCACCACGGCAGGATCTTGCGGTACTTCTGCACGATCTCGCCGTGATCGTCGATCAGCACCAGGGTGTTGTAGGGCGGTTTGCGCGGATGGTCCTCGTGCTGTTCGCCGGTGATGGAGAAGACGCCCCACACCCCGGCCTCGCGACAGGCGGCGGAGAAGATCGCGGTCTCCTCGCCGGGCACGGTCGCCGCCGTGTCGTACATCTCCTGCTCGTCGTACATGATGCCCTGGGTGGAGTACTCGGGGAACACCACCAGGTCCATGCCGGGCAGGCCGGATTTCATGCCGACGAGCATGTCGGCGATGCGGCGGCAGTTGTCGAGCACCTCGGCCTTGGTGTGCAGCCGCGGCATCTTGTAGTTGACGACGGCCACGCCGACGGTGTCGGGGCTGGACGAGATATCGCCGTGTCGCATGGTTCTACTCCTTTGTAGGGGTGGGGTTTTCGCGGGGTTCAGTGGTTGGCGGGCTGGTTCAGTGGTAGGCGGGCTGTGGCGCCCGATGCGTGCGGCTGGGGGAGCCGAGCAGCCAGGCCAGCGCGAGCGCGGCGGCCAGTCCGGCGGCCCAGACCAGGGCCAGCCCGGCGGTGGGATGGAAGTTGCCGGTGAGCATGAGGAAGGCGGGCAGGGAACAGGTCGGCTGGCTGAGCAGGATCAGCGCCCACCCGGTGACGCGGGTCAGCTGTTCCCGGCCCAGGGCGAGCACCAGGAAGAACAGGCTCCACAGCACCGCCCAGGCCAGCCAGATCACCCCGGAGACGGGATCGTCGGTGCGGGTGAACGCCACCGCGGCGTAGACCAGCGCGGCCACCGCGACGAAACCGGAGAACCAGCCGAGCCCCTGGGGCGGACTGTCCAGGAAGGTACCGATGCCGACGTAGAGGTAGGTGAACCCGAACAGGTACAGCCCCGAGGCGGCGAGCACCGCGGCGGGGTCACCCGCGGCCTGGATCAGCAGGGCCGTCGGCAGCACGCACTGCAGCGCGCCGACGAACAGGTTCAGGATCGCCGCCGACCGGGCGGGCACCACCTCGAGCAACATCAGCCCGTTGACCAACAGGACGGCTCCGACGTAGAGCAGACCGACCGCGCCCATCTCGCGCTCCAATCCGTTTCATCTGAAATGATTTCATCGGAAAGTACGTGAGCCGGATCACGGTGTCAAGGGGTGGGCGGCAGCCCGAATGCTGGTCGAGACGGCCGGCACGACGGCGGGTTATGCGCTGGTGCTATCGAACGCGGCCGCCGGTGACCCCGTCGAGTCCGGCGGCTGTCGCGGCGATATCGACCGCCGGGTCGCCGAGCGGCTCGCGGAGGAAGGCGTCGAGCAGGGCGACGGTGGTGCGGTGGGTGTCGGCGGGCTCGCGCGGGCCACCGACGAACCGGCCGAGGACCGCCTGCGCGGGCGGGACGAGGAAGAAGGGGACGTCGGTGAAGCCGAAATGGTTGGCCCCGGTGACGGTGTACCGGTGGCCGGGCGCGGCCAGGCGGGCGAGGAGAGCGCCGTTGCCGTCGAGGTAGCGATCGGAATGGCCGGTTTCGGCGCGGTCGCTCTCCACCAGCAGGACCGGGCGGGTCAGGGTGCGGCCGGGCAGATCGCCGTAGAGCGTGCCGTCGATGTTGGCCGCGGCGGCCACGCGCGGGTCCTCGGCCAGGACCGCCAGCGCGGCCGCGCCGCCGAACGAATGACCCACCGCCGCAATGTGTCCGGTGTCGATCCGGTCGGCGAGTGGGCCGAGGAGGTCCGGTCCGGTGAGCTGGTCGAGGACGTAGCGCAGGTCCGCCGCCCTGGTGCGCTGCTCGTCGGTCAGGTCGTCGTCGGTGCCGGTCGCGACGGTGGTGGCGAGGCGGCCGTCGGCCAGTTCGGTCACCGCCGACTCGAAGGGATGGTCGACGGCCAGCACGACGAAGCCGCGACTGGCCAGATCGGCGACCAGGCCGGTGTAGAAGGCCCGCGGTGCACCGTAACCGGGGGAGAACAGCACCACCGGCCACCGCTCGCGCGCGCCGGAGACCGGCACGTCGGTCGTGGCGTGGGTGTCGATCCGTCCGTAGCCGCGCATGAGCGCGCCGGGGATGCCGGACACGCTGCCGGGCAGCCGGTCGTACCCGTCGATGTAGACGTATCGCCGGCCGGACCGCTGATCCGCCGGATACCAGGCCTGCACAACGACATTGCGGCGCTTGCCGGGTGCGGTCGGTTCCGCGCGCTGCTCGTCGACCCAGCGATAGATCTGCGAGCCGACGGCGTATGGACCGGTGGGCGCGGGCAATTCGGGCACCGGGGCGGGCGCGAGGGCGAGGACCGCCACCACCGCCCAGATCCCGACCACGACACGTGCCGACACCGCGATCACCCCGGTGCGCGGCCGGATGCCCTGGCGGACCGCGAGAACGGCCGCGGCGACGGCGAGCAACAGCGCCGGCAGGAACTGCCAGTAGAAGCCTTCGAGCAACCACTGGCCCAGCCAGCCCGCGAGCAGCAGCGGCACCGCGACGGGCAGTGCGCGCACCCCGATGCGCGGCGCTGCCACCGCGAGAGCGGCGAAGATCAGGGTGAGGACGACGAGGATGACGTCGAGGGTCGACATGGTCCGCACTCGATTCCGGTCACAAGCGGCCCGGTGCCGCCCACGCCGGATCAGCTTCGCCGATCGCGGGGCCTACTTCCAGTACGCCTGGTACTTGATGGCCGTCTTCGGCAGGCCGTGGGCGTGCTTGAGCGTCTTGACGATCGAGCGGGTGGTGTGCCCGTCGCAGGCCACCCAGGCGAACGCGTCGGCCGGACAGCTCATCTCCTGTGCGGCCTCGCGCAGCAGCCTGCCGTCGTCCACCCGCTGCAGCCAGGTCACCTGGTGGTGCGGCTTGTTGCGCAGCGGCAGCTTCTGGTCCGACTCGTACTGCCACTCCAGCCACACCCGGGCGGGGGTGTCGCCGATGGCGTCGAGCAGGGTGTTGATCGCGGGCAGCGAGGCGGTGTCGCCGAAGACGACGTACTCGCTCGGCGTGGTCTCGGGGAGGCTGAAGTTGGAGCCGAGCACGGTGGCGTCCAGCGTGTCGCCGACGGCCGCGCGTTCGGCCCACCGGCAGGCCGGCCCGCCGTGCAGGGCGAATTCGATGAAGAACCGGTCGGCCTCCGGATCCTGGTCGACCAGCGTGTAGCCGCGATGGTGCAGCTTGTCGCTGTGTTCGTCGGGGATCCAGAGTCTGATCCACTGGGTCGGGTGCACCGGGTGGTTGGCGAGCAGTCCGCCGCCGGTGAAGCCGAGGCGGATGTACTTGTCGGTCACGTATTCGCTGGAGGTGACGGTGAGTGTGTAGTCGTCGCCGCCCCAGGCCTTGACCAGAACTCCGTTGAATCCCTTACCCATGCGACTAAGGTTAGCCTAACGACACTTGATTTGTCGCACCCGCGGGAAATCCGATCCGGAAACGACGAGGACCCCCGGGTGTGCCGGGGGTCCTCGCCGATGTCGTCGTCGGAGCCGGGCGCGGCTAGACGGTGCAGGGCAGGAAGGCGACGCTGGCCACGGTGCACTGCGACTCGCGGGTCAGCTTCCAGGTGCCGTCGATCTGCACCCAGGTCAGATCGAAGTAGAAGGGGTCGAAGCCGTCGACCGCGGTCTGCAACTGGGCGGTGAGGGTGTCACCGCTGACGCTGGTGGGGCCGAGGATGGTCCAGCGGAAGCTGGGCGGGGTGGCGGCCATCGCGGCGGCGACCTGGTCCATCAGCGGCAGGCCCGCTTCGCCTGCTTCCAGTTCGGCGGCGCGGACCGAGGGCGCGGCGCCGGTGTTGATCGCGGTCTGCAGCTTGGCCTTCAGCTCGCCTGCGCTCGGGGCCTGGGCCCGCAGGGGTGCGGTGACGGGGGCGGCGGTGGCCGGGGCGGCCACGGTCGCGGCGCCGAACGCGCCGATCAGAGCGGCGGCGGCGAGCGTGACGACCTTCTTGTGCGCGGTGCTGAGCATGGGTGTTCCATCCAATCTTTCGTGGGTGGGTGCTCCGGTGATGCCTGGCACCCGGGAAGCAATATAAGGTAAGCCTATGCAAATATGAACCGGCGGGTTCGCGACAGCGGGCGCGACGACGGATACGGACGCCGGACGGCGCTCGCGAGAGAGTGGGAGAGCGGAGTGGAGACACTTCTGGTAGTCGGCGCGGGGCCGAAAGCCCTGGCGGTGGCGGCGAAGTCGCACGTGTTGCGCCAACTCGGACTGTCCGCGCCACGCGTGATCGCCGTCGAGGCACACGCGGTCGGCGGCAACTGGCTCGCCAGCGGTGGCTGGACCGACGGGCGGCACCGGCTGGGCACCAGCCCGGAGAAGGACATCGGTTTCCCCTACCACTCCACGTGGGCACGCGGCCACAATCGCGAGATCAACGAGGCCATGATGGCGTTCAGCTGGACCTCGTTCCTCGTCGAGCACGGCACCTACGCCGAATGGATCGACCGCGGCAGGCCGAGCCCGCAGCACCACGTGTGGGCGAAGTACCTGCAGTGGGTGGCCCGCAAGATCGACCTCGAGCTGGTGCTCGGCAAGGTGCGCACCATCCGGCAGCGGCCCACCGACGGCGGTGCGGGCTGGTCGGTCGAGGTGGCCGGCGCCGACGGCGCGACCACCGAACTCGAGGCCGACGGCCTGATGATCACCGGGCCCGGCCAGAGCACCAAGGCGCTGGCGAAACATCCTCGGGTGCTGAGCATCGCCGAATTCTGGGATCTGGCGGGCAAGCGCAAGCTGCCGATCAGCTCGCGGGCCGCGGTGATCGGCGGTGGCGAGACGGCGGGTTCGGCGCTGGACGAACTGGTGCGCCACGAAATGCTCACCATCTCGGTGATCTCCCCGATGGCGACCATCTACACCCGCGGCGAAAGTTACTTCGAGAACTCGCTGTTCAGCGACCCGGCCAAGTGGAACGCGCTCAGCATCCAGGAACGGCGCGACGTCATCCGGCGCACCGACCGGGGCGTGTTCTCGGTGCGGGTGCAGGAAAGCCTGTTGGGCGACAACCGGGTTCATCACCTGCAGGGCCGGGTGACCCGGATCGTCGGGCAGGGCGACGGCGTCGCGGTGACCCTGCGCAACGAGATGCGCGCCGATCAGGTGCACAACTTCGACCTCGTCGTCGACGCCACCGGTGGGCAACCGCTGTGGTTCCTCGACCTGTTCGACAGCGAATCCGCCGACCTGCTCGAACTGGCCGTCGGTGGCCCGCTCACCCAGCAGCGCATCGAATCCTCGATCGGCTACGACCTGGCGGTGACCGGGCTCGGCGCCAAGCTGTACCTGCCCAACATGGCGGCGCTGGCGCAGGGGCCCGGCTTTCCGAATCTCAGCTGCCTCGGCGAACTCTCCGATCGGGTGCTGCGCGCGGAGCCCGCGCGGGTGCGGGCGGGCGCGCGCCAACTCGCCGCGCAGTGACACGAGCGGGCCCGTCCGGAACGCCTTCCGGGCGGGCCCGCTCGGTCGGTGGGGTCAGGCCCGGAGGGCGGGCATGTCCTGCGGCTCGCGGGGCAGGACGTAGAGCGCGATCCGGCGGTCCGGGCGCACGTCGAACTCGCCGAGCAACTGCCAGCCGTTCTTCTCCAGCGCTTTGCGCATCGGGAGGTTGCGATGATCGGGATCGCAGAGCAGCCTGCGGCATTCGGGTTCGGCAGCCCAGACCGCGCCGGGCAGCAGGCCGATCCAGCCCGAGACGACGCCCTTGCCGAGCAGCACGGTCTCGGCGGTGGCGATGTGGAAGGCCATGTCGCGCGGGCCCGCGTGGTAGAGCCGGCCGATCTCGTCCTTGGCCGGGCGGTACAGCTCCACGTAGGCGACCTCGCGGTGACCGATCTCGGGCCGGTCGAGCGCGGCGAAGTCGACGCCGAGCACGCAGGGGCGCGAGTAGGTGCCCGCGAGCTGGGCGGTCAGGTTGTCCAGGCGGCGCTCCAGCGGCCAGTCCTGCTCCCAGGTCTGCACCAGGTGCGGGCGCGACATCCACTCGGTGATCATCGCCGGATCCGAACCGTCGGCGTCGACCACGCGCAGCGAGTAGGGAGCACCGAATTCGGGCACCACCGGTGCGGGAGCCCGGCGAACCTCGTCCGGGATGTCGGTCAGCTCGCGTGCCAGCCGGGATGTCGTTTCGACACGCGGTGTCCCGGTCGGGTTCATCGACGTCGTGCTCCGTTCGCTCGTCACCTTGGTCATCCGAACCTTGGTCATCCGATTCGGTAAGGCTAGCCTATACTAACGCGAGCAGATTGATTTTGATCCGACCGTCGATGCGATGTCGGCGGCGTGTAGGGAGACGCAAGATGGCACGAGAACTCGGCTGGCTCAGGCAATTCCAAGCGCCACGATCCGATTCCCTGCCACCACTGATCGTCTTCCCGCACGCGGGCGCGGGCGCCTCGGCCTACCGGGCCTTCGCCAAGACGCTTTCCGAGAACTTCGACGTCGTGGTGGTGCAGTACCCCGGCCGCCAGGACCGGGCGCGCGAGGCCGCCGCCCAGACCCTGCCGGAGCTGGCCGAGGGCACCCTCGCCGCCTTCCGGGAGTCCGCGCACCACACCGGCGCGCCGCTGACGGTGTTCGGGCACAGCATGGGCGCGATCGTGGCCTTCGAGTTCGTGCGCCTGGCCGAAGCGGCGGGCCTGCCGGTGCGGCTGCTCGCCGCCTCCTCGGCCGCCGCGCCAGGACGCATCGCCGAGCTGCCCGGCCATCCCACCGAGGACGAGGAACTCCTCGACCACATGACCGCGCTCAACGGCACCGGCGCCGAGGTGATGGGCAGCCGCGACGTGCTGCGCATGGCCTTGCCGGTGATGAAGGCCGACTACCGCGCCTTCGACGCCTACGCCTGCCCGGCCGACGTGCGCATCGCCGCCCCCGTGCGGGTGCTCGGTGGCGACGACGACCCCTTCGTCGCCCCGCGCGACCTCTACGCCTGGTCCGCGCACAGCAGCGCCGAGGTGGCGGTGACCCTGTTCGCGGGCAACCACTTCTATCTCAACGACCACGTCGAGGGCATCGCCGTACTGCTCGTGCCGGAAAAGAGCTCGGTCGCGTGAGCGCCGCCGACGATCCGATCGTCATCGTGGGCATGGGCGTGGAAGCGCCCGGCGGCGTGGAGACCCTGCCGCAGTACTGGTCCGCGCTGGCGAGCGCCACCGAACTGATCGGACCGTTCCCGCGGGACCGGGAGTGGCCGCTGGCCGAGATCTTCGCGCTCGGCCGCCGGGAGGGCTGGTCGCCGGTGCGCGACGCGGGCGGCTTCCTCACCGGCGCCACCGAATTCGACGCCATGTTCTTCGGCATCACCCCGCGCGAGGCGGTGGCGATGGACCCGCAGCAGCGGGTGGGCATGCGGGTGGCCTGGCGCGCGCTCGAGCACGCCGGGCTGAACCCGGCGGGCCTCGACGGCGCGTCGGTGGGCTGCTACATGGGCGTGTCGATGATCGAGTACGGGCCGCGCGCCTCCGCCGTCAACGACTACAGCGGCTTCCGCGCCACCGGCACCGCGCTGGGAGCGGTCGCCGGACGCATCTCCCACGCGCTCGGCCTGATCGGCCCCTCGGTCAGCGTCGACACCGCATGCGCCTCCTCACTGACCGCTGTGCACCAGGCCGCCGCCGCCATCCGCGCGGGTGAATGCGACTGGGCGCTGGCGGGCGGGGTGTGCGTGATGGGCACCCCGGGTGCGTTCTACGAGTTCTCCAAGAACAACGCGCTGGCCACCGACGGCCACTGCCGCCCCTACGCCGCGGACGCCACCGGCACCCTGTGGGGCGAGGGCGCGGGGGTGGTCGTGCTGGAGCGGCAGTCGCGCGCGCTCGCGCAGGGCCACCGCATCTACGGGCAACTGCTCGGTTCCCGGATCAACCACAACGGCAAGGGCGCGCCGCTGGCCGTGCCCAACGCGACCGCCCAGGAACGGCTGGTGCGTGACACCCTCGCCGTCGCGGGGATCGAACCCGAACTCGTCGGGCTGGTCGAGGGCCACGGCACCGGCACCCCCGTCGGTGACCCGCTCGAGCTCACCGCGCTCGGCGCCACCTACGGTGCGCCCGGCGCGAACACCCTGCTCGGCTCGGTGAAGTCGAACGTCGGGCACGCCCAGGCGGCCTCGGGCATGCTCGGCCTGATCAAGCTGCTGCTGTGCGGGCTGCACGGCGAGATCGCCCCGACCCTGTGGGCCGACCGCCCGACCACGGAGGTCGACTGGGACGCCACCACCCTGCGGCTGGCCGCGCAAGCACAGCCGTGGAAGCCGATCGACGGCGTGCGCTACGGCGCGGTGTCCTCCTTCGGCGTGGCAGGCACCAACGCCCACGCGATCGTCGCGATGCCCGTGCTCGAGGAGGACAGCGATGTCTAGTTACCTGCTCCCCGACGGGACCGTGCCGGTCCTGATCTCCTCCGACACCGCCGACGGCGTGCGTGCCGAGGCCGCCGCCGTGCTGGCCTACCTGGACGAGCATCCGCGGGTGAGCCCGGAGCGCGTGGCGGAGATGCTCTTTCGCACCCGCGTCGCGCGCCGCTACCGCGCGCTGGCGATGGTGCGCACCCGCGAGGAACTGCTCGACGGGCTGCGCGCCGTCGTCGCGGACACGCCCTCGCGGGTGGTCGTGACCGGTGACGGTGCCGCGAGTGCGCGCCGCATCGGGTTCGTCTTCCCCGGTCAGGGCAGCCAGCGGCCCGGCATGGGCCGGCTGTACTACGACGTCTCCGACGCCTACCGGGCCGCCGTGGACGCCTGCGCCGCGATCCACCGGGAGCGGTTCGAGCACGACCAGCCGCTGCACTACCTGCTCGGTGACGAGGGCAGGTACCAGGACACCGTGTGGGAAGTGCAGCCCGCGTTGATGTTCCACATGTACGGCCTGGCCGCGATGTGGCGTGCCGCGGGCGTGGAACCGGCCGCCACCGTCGGCCACAGCCAGGGCGAGCTGGCGGCGGGCGCGGTGTCGGCGGTGATGACGCTGCGCGACTCCGTGCTCGCGGTGACCCACCGGGCGCGCCTGGTGGAGCGGATCTCGCCGCGCGGCTACTCGATGGCGGTGCTCGGCATGGACCGCGAGGAATGCGAAGCGCTGCTGGCCCGCCATTCCGGCTGGGCCGAGCTGTCGGTGGTCAACGCCCCGCACATCCTGGCCATCTCCGGGGACCGCGACACCATCGTCGACATGGTCGAACTCGCCACCGCGCGCGGGCAGTTCGCCCGCGAGATCAAGGTCTCCTATCCGGCGCACACCTCGATCGTGGCCGAACTGCGCGAGCACTTCATGTCCTTCCTCGGCGACGAGATGAGCGGCGAGTGCTTCACGGCCAGCGAGATCCCCTGCTACGGCGCCACTTTGGGCGCCGCGATCACCCCCGACCTCACCCATCGTGACTACTGGTACTGGAACCTGCGCAACCGCGTGCGGTTCGACCGCGCGGTGGTCGCCGCCGTCACCGACGGGGTGGACACCCTCATCGAGGTCGCCGAGCACCCGGTGCTGCAACTGGCGTTGCAGGAGAACCTGACCCTCGTGCCGCGGGAGAAGCTGCCGCTCGGCCGCGACGTCAAGGTGCTCGGTACCTCGCTGCGCACCGCCGAGGGCCTGGCCGAATTCACCAGGAATCTCGCCACCATCGCCGTGCACGACCTCGACTACCGGTGGGACGCGCTGCGGACCGACGACGGCGCCGCACCCAGGCCGCCGTTGCGCGACTTCCCGCACACGATCATGCACCCCAGGCGGCTGTGGGCCGGGCCGGACCTGCCCGCCGCCGAGCCGCAGCCGGACGCCGCCCCCGCACCGGAACGGTTGGTGGAGACCTGGATTCCGCTGGACAAGCGGTCGATGCTGGCACCGCGCACACTGGCCGTGGTCGACCACACCGGCCGCTGCGCCGAGCTGGCCGATGCCCTGGTCGCCGCCGCCGACCGGCACGGGGCCACCGCGACCGTGCTGGACGCCGCCGCGCTCGCCGGTGACCTGCCGGAGTTCGACACCGCCGTCGTCCTGCTGCCCGAGCTGCCCGACACCGACGGCGCCGCGGCGCTCGACGACTTCGCCGCGTTCTTCGCCGACCGGGCCTGGGTGCCCGCGCTCGACCGGCTGGGCCCGGGCGGGCAGTGCTGGCTGGTGACCACCGGCGGGGAGAGCGTGCTCGCCGACGACCCGGTGCCGCACCTGTTCCACGGCGCGGTCGCCGCGGGCTACCGCAGCGCGGGCATCGAACGGCCCGGCATCCTGTTGCGCCACCTCGACCTCGCCGCGGGCGCGGGGCCCGACCAGGCGGCCCGCATCGTCACCGCCGTGCACACCGCAGGCGAATGCGAACTGGCCCTGCGCGGCGGCAAGCTCTACGTCAAGCGCCTGGTCGTCGACCCGGCCACCGACGCGAGCGCCGCCGACACCGACCTGTCGCATGTGCTGATCGTCGGCGGCACCGGACAACTCGGGCTGCGGTTCTGCGAGCACTTCGCCCACGCCGGAGCGGGCCGGGTCACGCTGGTGAGCCGGTCCGGCGAGACCGAGCGCGTCGCCGGTGAACTGAACCGGCTGCGCCGCCTCGGCCGCACCGAGATCGTGGTCGAGGCCTGCGACGTGTCCGATGCCGAAGCGGTCAAGCGCTTCGCCGCGACCATCGAGTCGGCGCCGGTCAGCCTGCTCATCCACGCGGCGGTCAACTACGTCGACGCCGAACTGCCCGACATCACCGCCGAGATGGTCACCGAGGCGGCCGGCTCCAAGGTGCTCGGCCTGGGCACCGTGCTCGACATCGTGCCGTTCACCGAGCAGCAGCGGATCCTGCTGTGCTCGTCGACCGCCGCCACGCTCAGCGGTCGCGGTCAGATCCTCTACGCGGTGACCAACCGGATGCTCGACATCCTGGCGCGCCGGCTGCGCGCGCAGGGCCGCGACGCCATCTCGATCGAATGGGGCCTGTGGAGTGTCGCCGGGCCGCTGGACGAGGCGGGCTTCGCCCGGGTCGCCGACGCGGGCGTCCACCCGATGGCGCCGGGGGACGCGATCACCGCGGGCTTGGCCGGCCCGTGGGGTGACGCGATGATCATGTCCGCGGACTGGGCGTTCCTGCGTGAGGTGCTCGACACCTTCGGCCAGGGCAGCGTGCTGCCCGAGATCGCCGCTCCGGCGGCGGCGTCCGCGCCCGAGCCGGACGTGGTCGAGCCGGTGGTCACCGAACAACCGGCGGCACCCGCCGCCGCGGACCGGCCGCTGGCCGAGCGGATGCTCACGCAGTTGCACAAGGTGATGGGCACCGACGGCTCCGAATCCATCGACGGCTCCGTGCCGTTGGTGGCGCTGGGCCTGGACTCGTTGCAGGCGCTGGACTTCCGCAAGCGCGTCAAGGCGGAACTGGATCGCGACCTGCCGGTCGCGGCGATCCTGGGCGGTGCGTCGCTGGACGACGTCGTCGCGCTCATGGCAGAGAACACCAACTAGGGCTGAGGGGCCAGATTCATGTCAGACACCGATGCCGCGAACCTGTCCGTGCTGGAGCGCCGCAAGCTGCTGTTGCAGCGGCGGCTGCGCGAAAGCGGTTTGGCCACGGCCGAATCGGACGCGCAGCGGGCCCAGGCGGGCGAGCGGTACCCGCTCTCGCCCGGTCAGCGGCGCATGTGGTTCCTGCAGACCAGGGACGCCGCCGACACCACCCTGAACATCTGCCTGGCCTACCGGCTCACCGGCGCGCTCGACGAGCAGCGGCTGCGCGAGGCGTTCGGTACCGTGGTGGCGCGCCACGACCTGCTGCGCACGACCTACGGGGTGGACGAGCAGGGCGAGCCGTACCAGGTGTTCACCGACGACGTGGTGCTCGCCTGGCAGTCGCACGACCTCACCGACCTGCCCGAGCAGGGCCGCGCGCGCCGCGTCGAGGTGCTGGCGCGCCGGGAGTTCGGCAGGCCCTTCGAGCTGGCCGCCGAGACCCCGCTGCGGGCCACCCTGGTGCGCACCGGTGCCGAGGAGCACGTACTGGTGCTCGTCGTGCACCACATCGCCTTCGACGACGAATCGTGGCCGGTGTTCTTCGCCGAGGTCAACGCCGCCTACAACGGCGCGGAGCCGGGCGCCGCGCCCGCGCAGTTCGTCGCCGCCGAGGTGCTCGCCGGACCGGACGAGCCGGCCGAGGCCGACGTCGAGTACTGGCGGGCGAGCCTGCGCCCGCTGCCCGAGCCGCTGGAACTGCCCGGCTCGGCGCCGTCGCAACCCTCCACCCAGGCCGAGCGCCGCACCCTTGCGCTGCCCGCCGACCTGATGAACCGCGTGGACGCCTTCGCCCGCGACCGGTCGGCGACGCCGTTCATGGTGCTGCTGGCCGCCTTCGACGCCCTCGTGCACCGCTACACCGCCGCCACCGATTTCCTGGTGTCGGTGCCGGTCACCAACCGCCGCGCCGCCACCGAGGGCCTGATCGGCTACTTCGGCAACACCCTGCTGCTGCGCGCCGCGGTGCGCCCGCACGACAGCTTCACCGGCCTGGTCGAGGCGACCAGGGAGACCTGCCTGAACGGCTTCGCCCACCAGAGCGTCGGCATCGACCGGGTGGTGCGCGAGGCGAACCCGGAGCGGGTCGCCGGCCGCGACGGCATGGACCAGCTGGTGCGGCTGGGCTTCAGCGTGCGCAAGGGCTCCGACGCCTTCGCGCTGCGCGGGGTCACCGCCCAGCAGTTGGAGCTGGGCGCGCCCACCGCGCAGGTGCCGCTGGCGCTGGCCGTGGTGCTCGAATCCACCGGCGCGCTGCTCGAACTCGAATACCAGACCGACGTGCTGTCGGCCGAACTGGTCGAGCAGCTGCTGCGGCACTACCTGCACCTGCTCGACAGCGCCCTGCGCGAGCCCACCCGCCGCCTCGCCGACCTGGCGATGCTCAGCCCCGAGGATCGCGCCGCGGTGCTCGAGCAGTCGCACGGCGAACTGGTGCCCGCACCGGCCACCACGATGGTGGCGCTGCTCGAGCGCGCCGCCGCCCAGCGCCCCGGCGACCTCGCGCTCGTCTCCGACGACACCGAACTCACCTACGACCAGCTGCACCGCCGCGCGAACCGGGTGGCGCGACTGCTCATCGCCGAGGGCATCGGCACCGAGGACATCGTCGGCCTGCGGATGACCACCTCGGTGGAGTTCGTGGTCGCCATGCTCGCCGTGCTCAAGTCCGGCGCCGCCTACCTGCCGATCGATCCGGCCTACCCCGAGGACCGCATCGAGTACCTGGTGGAAGACGCCGAACCCGCCCTGGTGCTCGGCCCGGTCGAGTTCGCCGCCGCCGAGTCGGCCGCCGCCGACCTGCCCGACACCGCGCCCACCGACGCCGACCGGGTGCGCCCGTTGCTGCCCGGCAACCTCGCCTACGTCATCTACACCTCCGGCTCCACCGGCAAGCCCAAGGGCGTGCCCGTACCGCACGCGGCCATCGCCGAGCACGTGGAGAGCTTCACCGCGGAGTGGGGCATGACCGCCGAGGACCGGCTGCTGCAGTCCTCCTCGGTGAGCTTCGACGCCTCGCTGCTCGACCTGTTCGTCACGCTCTCGCTGGGCGCCCGGCTGATCGTGCCCAAGCCGGACGCGTTCCGCGACATCGCCTATGTCGCCGACCTCATCACCCGCCGCGGCGTCACCGTGCTGCACATGGTGCCGTCCATGTTGAGCACGTTCCTGCTGCTGCCCGAGGTCAGCGAATGGCGGGCGCTGCGGCACGTCCCGGTCGGCGGCGAGGCGCTGCCGGGCGAGGTGGCCGACAAGTTCGCCGGCGTCTTCGACGCGGAACTGCGCAACCACTACGGTCCCACCGAGGCGGTGGTGTGCTCGACCCACATGCCGGTGGAAGGTCCGCAGGGTACCGGGGTGGTGCCGATCGGCGTCCCCAACCGCAACGTCTACACCTACGTGCTCGACGAGGCGTTGCAGCTGGTGCCCGCGGGCGTGGTCGGCGAGCTGTACCTGGGCGGCGACCAGCTGGCCCGCGGCTACCTCGGCCGCCCCGAACTGACCGCGCAGCGTTTCGTCGCCGACCCCTTCAACCCCGGTGCCCGGCTGTACCGCACCGGTGACCTGGTGCGCCGCAACCACTTCGGTGAGCTGGAGTTCGTCGGCCGGGCCGACGAGCAGGTCAAGGTGCGCGGTTTCCGCATCGAGCTCGGCGAGGTGGAGGCGGCCGTCGCCACCCATCCCGCGGTCGGTCACTGCGTGGTCGTCGTGGCCGAGGACCCGGCCGTCGGCCCGATGCTGGCCGCCTACGTGGTGCCCGCCGCCGACGAGATCGCCGGTGGCGAGATCGATCTCGAGGAGGTCCGCGCGCACGCCGCGGCGGTGCTGCCGCAGTACATGGTGCCCA
Organism: Nocardia sp. FDAARGOS_372; assembly: GCF_002554515.1. NCBI lineage: Bacteria > Bacillati > Actinomycetota > Actinomycetes > Mycobacteriales > Nocardiaceae > Nocardia > Nocardia sp. FDAARGOS_372. The sequence goes on from NZ_PDDW01000001.1 coordinate 5,540,120, forward strand.
GCGCGTTCGCGGTGATCCCGGAGATCCCGCTGACGGTCAACGGCAAGCTGGACAAGCGGGCCCTGCCCGCGCCCACCCCGGCCGTGGAGCGCAGCTTCCGTGAGCCCGCCACCGCGACCGAGCGACGCCTCTGCGCCATCTTCGGGCACCTGTTCAAGATGGAGCGGGTCGGTGCCGACGACTCGTTCTTCGAACTCGGCGGGCATTCGCTGCTCGCCGCCCGGCTGGTCGCGCAGATCCGCGCCGAGTTCGGCATCGAGCTCGACGTGCGCGCGATCTTCGACACGCCCACCGCGGCGGGCCTGGCCGCCCGCCTGGTGGCCCGGTTCCGCGACGAGTTCGACATCGACCTGGACTCGATGGACGCCGACTTCGACGGCGCGGACACCGAATTCGTCGGTGCCGACATCGACTTCGTCGAGGCCGAGGGGGCGCTGCCCGGCGGGTCCGCGCGGCCGCCGCTGGTCGCCGCGGAGCGACCGGAACGCATTCCGCTGTCGTACTCGCAGCTGGCCATGTGGTTCCAGTACCGCATGGAGGGCGCGAGCGTGGCGGGCAACCTGCCCTTCGCCATGCGCATCGACGGCGACCTCGACACCACCGCGCTCGCGGCCGCCCTCAACGACATCGTCGCCCGGCACGAGGCGCTGCGCACCAACTTCCCCGAGCACGACGGCGTGCCGTATCAGCTGGTGCACCCGAGCCTGCAGATCGAACTGCCGGTGCTGGCGACCAGCGAGGAGGACCTGGACGCCACCCTCGACGAGCTGCGCGGCTACCTGTTCAGCGTCGAGACCGAGCCGCTGATCCGGCCCACCCTGCTGGTGCTCGGGCCGCGCACTCACGTGCTCTCGCTGCTGGTGCACCACATCGTCGCCGACCACGCTTCGCTGGGCATCTTCCTCGACGACCTGATCACCGCCTACCGGGCGCGGGTGGCCGGGAGCGCGCCGCGGTGGGCCGCGCCCGCGATCCAGTACGCCGACTACGCGCTGTGGCAGCGGGCGGCGTTCGACCACGAACCCGCCGGTGCGCCCAGCGAATTCGCCCGCGCCGAGATCGAGCACTGGCACGGTGTGCTGGCCGGGCTGCCGGACGAGATCTCGGTGGCACCGGACCGCCCGCGCCCGCCGGTGCTCGGCAAGCGCGGCGAGGTGGTCACCTTCGTGGTGCCCGCGGCCGAGCGCGCCGCCCTCGAGGGCCTCGCCAAGCAGAGCGGCGTCAGCGAATTCATGCTCTACCAGGCGGCCGTCGCGACGCTGCTGCACACCCTCGGCGGCGGCACGGACATCGCCCTCGGCACGCCGGTCGCGGCCCGCGTGGAGCCCGCGGTCGGCACGCTCGTCGGCCTGTTCGCCAACATGGTGGTGCTGCGCAACGACCTCGCCGGCGATCCCACCCTGCGCACCGTGATCGCGCGCAGCCGCGACGTGGTACTCGACGCGCACGCCCACCAGGAACTGCCGATCGAGCGACTGGTGGAGGCGCTGAACCCGCCGCGCTCGCGCTCGCGTAATCCGTTGTTCCAGAGCATGATCCACTTCCGTGGCGCGGACTGGGCGCCGGCGCCCACCGCGTTGAGCGAATCCGGCGACACCACGCTCACCGTGCTGCCGACCGATTTCGACATCTCGTTCCTGGATCTGAACCTGAGCCTGAACGTCGGGGTGGACGGCAGCCTGGAGGTGCGCGTGGTCGTCAACGCCGACCTCTACGAGCCGGCCACCGCGCGCTCGATCGCCGACGCCCTGCGCGCCACGCTCGCCGCCTTCGCCGCCGACCCCGACCGCAAGGTCTCCGAACTGCGGGTGCTGCCACCGCAGGAACTCGAGCGGCTGCTCGCCCCGCCCGCGCCGCGGGACACCGCCGGCGCGGGCGCGGTGTCCGGCGGTTCGGTCGAGACCGAGCGCACGCTGATCCAGCTGCTCGAGGAACTGCTCGACATCACCGATGTCGAACCCGAGGACAACTTCTTCGCCCTCGGCGGCGACAGCGTGATCTCCATCCAGTGGTCCGCGCGGGCCGCGGCGCTCGGCCTCGCCCTCACCCCGCAGCTGGTGTTCGAGCACATGACGATCGCCGAGCTGGCCGCCGCGGTCGACGCCGCCGGACCGGTGGATGCGCAGGCCGAATCCACGGCCGCGCCGCAGCCGGAGTCCGCGCCGATGAGCGCGTCCGGCCTCGACTCGGACGCACTGGCCGCGCTCACCGCCTCCTGGCAGGCCCAGTCGTGACCGGGGCCACGCCGCAGATCGAGGACGTGCTGGCGCTGAGCCCGCTCCAGGAGGGACTGTTCTCCCTGGCGCGGGTCGGCGGCGACGACCTCGACCTGTACACCATGCAGTTCGTGGTCGACATCGACGGACCGCTCGACGTCGCGCTGCTGCGCCGCAGCGCGCAGGCCATGCTGGACCGCCACCCCAACCTGCGGGCGGCGTTCTGGGATCGCGACGTGCCCAAGCCGGTGCAGATCGTGCCGAGCCACGCCGAGCTGCCGTGGACCGAACGGCAGGCGCAGCCGGCGGAATTCGCGACCATCGCCGAATCCGAGCGGCGCAGGCCCTTCGACCTGAGCCGCGGCCCCGCGCTGCGGATCGTGCTGCTGGAGGTGCCCGAGCAGGCGCGCAGGCGGATGATCCTCACCGCCCACCACATCCTCATGGACGGCTGGGCGGTCGCGGTGTTCTTCACCGAACTGCTCGCCGTCTACCGGTCGGGCGGTGACCTGTCGGTGCTGCCCGCCGCGCGCCCCTACCGCGACTACATCGCGTGGCTGGCCGGACAGGACACCGCCGCGGCGACCGCACGGTGGGTCGAGTACCTGTCCGGACTGAACGGCGCGCTCATGCTCGCCGACGGCTCGGCGCAGGTGCGCGGCGCCGTGCCGGAAACCACCGCGGTCCGGCTGTCGGCGGCGGAGAACGAGCGGTTGCAGCAGTGGGCGCGGGCCAACGGACTCACCCTGGCCACCGCCGTCCAGTTCGCTTGGACGGTGGTGCTCGGCAGGCTCACCGACCGCCGCGACGTCGTGTTCGGCACCACCATTTCCGGGCGGCCCGATCAGCTGCCCGGGGTGGAGGGCATGGTCGGGCTGTTCATCAACACCGTCCCGGTCGTGCATCATCTCGACCGCGACACCACCGTGGTCGAGCAGTGCGTGCGGATGCAGCGCGACAGCGCCGCCATGCGCGACATCGGTTACCTGAGCCTGTCCGCCGTGCAGCGCGCGGCCGGGCACGGCACGCTGTTCGACACGCTGTTCGTCTTCGAGAACGCCCCCATCGGCGACGCCATCCAGACCGTCACCGCGCCCGACGGCGCGCGGTTCCGCCCGGTCGAGATGGAGAGCCTGGCGCACTACCCGCTCACGGTCGTCGCACACCTCGACGGACCCGAACTGCTGGTGCTGGTGGAGGCGATTCCCGAAGCGCTGCCGTACTTCTCGCCCGCCGACATCGCCGAACGCCTGCTGGCGGTGCTGCGCGCGCTACCCGACTCGAGGTCGCTGACCCCGGACGCGCTCGACATCCTCACCCCGGCCGAGCGGGCCGAGTTCGGCGGGACAGCGGCGACGTCGTCCGCCGACGAGGCGGCCGACCTGGCCGACGTCGCGGGACTGACGATCTGGGAGCTGTTCGAGCGCCAGGTCGAGCGCACCCCGGACGCGCTCGCCCTCACCACCGGCGCGGGGGACCGCGTCACCTACCGCGAACTGCACGCCGCCGCGGCCCGGCTGGCCGGTGAACTGGCCGAGCACGGTGTCGGCCCGGAACGGGTCGTGGCGCTGACGCTGCCGCGCTCGGCGCAGTCGCTGGTGGCGATCCTCGCCGTGCTCGCGGCCGGCGGCGCCTATGTGCCGGTGGACATCGCGCTGCCGCAGACCAGGATCGACTCCATCCTGCGCCAGGCCGCCCCGGTGCTCGCCCTGACCGTGGCCGCCACCGCGGCATCGGCCGGTGACGTTCCGACGCTGGTACTGGACGATCCGGCGGTCCGGCAGCGCATCGCAGCGCGGGAACCCGTCGCGCCCGTCGTCGCCCGCCATCCCGAGCAATGCGCCTACATCATCTTCACCTCCGGCTCCACCGGCGAACCCAAGGGCGTTGCCGACACCAACGCCGCGGTGGCCGCCTATTTCGCCGACCACCGCGCCCGCTGCTACCGGCCCGCCACCGCACGCCTCGGCCGCCCGCTGCGCATCGCGCACGCCTGGTCGCTCAGCTTCGACGCCTCCTGGCAGCCGATGGTCGGGTTGCTCGACGGCCAGGCACTGCACCTGTTCGACGCCGAGGAGATGCGCGACGCGGGCCGGATCGTGGCGGGCATGGCCGAATTCGGCGTCGACATGATCGACACCACCCCCTCGATGCTCGCCCAGCTCGACGCGGCCGGGTTGCTGGAGCGGCGGCTGCCGGTGCTGGCCCTCGGTGGTGAGGCGATCGACACCGCGCTGTGGAATCGCCTGCGCGCGTTGCCTGACACCGCCGTCTACAACTGCTACGGCCCCACCGAGACCACGGTGGAAGCCGTCGTCGCCCCGGTCGGCCGCTACGAGACACCCACCATCGGCACCCCGAACGCCGGAATGGCGGGCTACGTGCTGGATTCCATGCTGCGGCCGGTGCCGCGCGGCGCCGTCGGCGAGCTGTATCTGGCCGGTCCGCAGCTGGCGCGCGGCTACGTCGGCAAGCCCGGGGTCACCGCGGACCGGTTCGTCGCCGACCCGCTGCGCCCCGGCGCCCGGATGTACCGCACCGGCGACCTCGTGCGCCGCCTGCCGCACGGCGGCTTCGCCTATCTCGGCCGCGCCGACGACCAGGTGAAGATCCGCGGCTACCGCATCGAGATCGGCGAGATCGAGACCGCGCTGCGCAGGCTGCCCGGCGTGCGGACCGCCGCCGTGACGGTGGTGCGCCGCGCCGGCGGCGCGAGCCTGGTCGGCTTCGTCGTCGGCGACACCGCGTCGGCGGGCGAGGCCCCCCGGCTGCGCGCCACGCTCGCCCAGCGCCTGCCCGCCTACATGGTGCCCGCCCGGATCGTCGTGCTCGACCAGCTGCCGGTGAACGCCAACGGCAAGCTCGACGGCCACCGGCTCACCGCGCTCGCCGAACAGGCGCTCGCCGGCGGCGGCGCCGACCGGGCCGAGCCGACCACCGACACCGAGCGCGCGCTGTGCGAGGTGTTCGCGGAGTTGTTCGACGGCACCGCCCCCGGCATCGACGACGACTTCTTCGCCCTCGGCGTGGACAGCATCGTCGCGATCTCGCTGGTCAACAAGGCCCGCAGGCGCGGCATCACGCTGAGCCCGCGGATGGTGCTGTCCGCCCCGACCGTGCGCGAGCTCGCCGCCGCCGTGGACGCCGCCGTCGAGATCGCCGGTCCGGCCGAGGCCGCCGAATACGGCGAGGTGCCGCCGCTGCCGGTGGTGTCCTGGATGTACGAGTACGGCAACCACCGCCGGTTCACCCAGTCCGCGCTGCTGCGGGTGCCGACCGCGATGCCGCCCGCCACGCTGGCGGCGGTGCTGCAAGCCCTGCTCGACGGCCACGACACCCTGCGCGCGGTGGAGGCCGACACCGCCGACGGCCCGCGGCTGGTCACCCGCGAGCCCGGCGTCGTGCGCGCCGCCGATCTGCTCACCCGGGTCGAGCTGCCCGGCGCCACCGAGGCCGAACTCGACGCCGCGATCCGGACGCACGCCCGCGCCGCCAACGACGCGATCGACCCGCGCACCGGGTCGATGGTGCGCGCGGTGTGGTTCACCGGCGCACCGGACGGGGACATCCTGCTGCTGGCCGTGCACCACCTGGCCGTGGACGTGGTGTCCTGGCACATCATGCTCGCCGGCCTCGCCGAGGCGTGGCAGGCGGTGGAGTCCGGCGCCGCGCCGAAGACGTTGCCGGAGTTCACCTCCTACCGCCGGTGGTCGCAGCTGATGTGGCAGCGCGCGGCCGAGCCGCAGGTGCTCGCCCAGCGCGACTACTGGGCGAGCCAGGTGCGCGACCCGGATCCGGCACTGGGCCGCCGTCACCCGCATCCGGCCACCGACACCTGGTCCGGCCTGCGGGTCACCCCGGCACTCACCCCCGTCGCGGTCACCGAACAGGTGCTGGCCGGCCTCGGCAGGGACGAAGGGGTGCGCGAATTCCTGCTCGCCGCACTGACCCTCACGCTGGCGAGCTGGCGGGTCGAACGCGGTGACGATCCCGGCGCCGGTGCGCTGATCGCCCTGGAAGGGCACGGTCGCGCCGATGCCACCCTCGGCGCCGACACCAGCAACACGCTGGGCTGGTTCACCAGCGTGTTCCCGGTACGGCTCGGCACCGGTGCCGCCGCGGTCGACCTGGCCCGGGTCGAGGCCGACCCGAGAATGGGTCGGGCGCTGCTGGATTCGGTCACCGCGCACCTGGCCGCGATCCCGGAGCAGGGGCTCGACTACGGCCTGCTCCGGTACGTCGCGCGCGCCGCCGAACTGCGGACCGGGGCCGAGCCGCAGGTGGAGTTCAACTATCTGGGCCGGGTCGATCTGAGCGGCAGCGTCGGTGCGCCCTGGTCGTTGCTCACCGGGCCGCGCAACGAGGCGTTGCCGCTGGACCCGGAACCCGACCTGCCGCTGCGGTACGCACTCGACGTCATCGCCGCCGTCGGCAGCACACCGGAAGGGCCGCAGCTGAGCACCAACTGGCGGTGGAGCGCGGACCTGTTCACCGCGGCCGAGGCCGACCGCCTGGCCGAGCTGTGGCAGCGCAGCATCGCGGCGCTGGCCGCCGCCCTACAGCAGACATCAGACAAGGAGTGACAGCGGAATGGAGTCGGCACAGCAACGGGGAGACGCCGCCACGGCGGGCATCGGCAAGGACGAGGTCCGCGCCGCGATCGCGGCGCAACTCGGCCTCGCCGTCGAGGACATCGCCGACGGTGACGATCTCATCCAACTGGGACTCGATTCGATCCGCACGATGAAGCTGGCCGGTGGCTGGCGCAAGCGGGGCGTGGACGTCAACTTCGCCCAGCTCGCCGCCGAACCCACCGTCGAAGCCTGGTACGCCCTGCTCGGCGCGGGTGACGGCGCCGAACCGGTGGCCGCCGAGGAACCCGCCGGGCAGCAGGCGGCGGCCGACGCCGACGAGTCGGCTCCGTTCCCACTGGCCACCATGCAGCACGCCTACTGGATCGGCCGCTCCGGCGAGCAGGAGCTCGGCGGTGTCGCCGCGCACCTCTACGTCGAATTCGACGGCGGCCGTATCGATCCCGCGCGGCTGGAGAAGGCGGTGGCCGACCTGGTCGCGGCGCATCCCATGCTGCGCACCCGCTTCCTGCCCGACGGCACCCAGCAGACCATGCCCGCCCCCGGCAAGCCGGTGTTCAGCGTCGTGGACCTGCGCGACCACGACGCCGACGCGACCGAGGCGGCCCTGGCGGACCTGCGCGAGCAGAAGACCCACCAGCTGCTCGACATCGAGGCCGGGCAGGTCATCGACATCACCCTCACGCTGCGCGACGAGAACAGCACCCGCCTGCACCTCGACGTCGACATGCTCGCCGGCGACGCCATGAGCTACCGGGTGCTGATCTCCGATCTCGCCGACCTCTACCACGGCGCCACCCTGCCCACCCCGGGCTACAGCTACCGCCGCTACCGCACCGAACGGCAGATCGACGAGGCCGCCCGTGAGCGTGACCGCCGCTGGTGGCAGGAGCGCCTACCGGAGCTGCCGGGCGCGCCCGAGCTGCCCACCGTGCCGGTCGCCGAGCGCACCGACCCGCACCGGACCGTCCGCTACAACCACTGGCTGGCCCCCGAAGCCAAACAGCGCCTGCTCGCGGCCGCCCACGAACGCGGCATCACCCCGGCCATGGCGCTGGCGGCGGTGTTCGCCGAGGTGATCGGCGGCTGGTCGGCGCAGAGTCGCTTCCTGCTGAACGTGCCGCTGTTCCACCGCGAACCGGTGCACCCCGACATCGACCGGGTGATCGGCGATTTCACCTCCTCGATCATGCTCGAGGTGGACGTCACCGAGAACATGACGGTCGCCGACCGCGCCCGTGCCCTGCAGCGCAGCATGCACGACAGCGGCGCGCACACCGCCTACTCCGGTCTCGAGATGCTGCGCGACCTCGGCCGTCACCGCGGTGAGCCGGTGCTCGCGCCGGTCGTCTACACCAGCGCGCTCAACCTCGGCGAACTGTTCGCCGACAAGGTCACCGAAACCTTCGGCGAGCCGGTGTGGATCATCTCGCAGGGCCCGCAGGTGCTGCTCGACGCCCAGGTCACCGAGGTGCGCGGCGGCCTGCTGCTCAACTGGGACGTGCGCGAATCCGCCTTCCCCGACGGCATGATCGAGGCCATGTTCGCCTGCTACACCGAGGCGATCGGCCGCCTCGGCGAGGGCGAGGCGGGCTGGCAGGCCGAGGCCGCCGTCCGGCTGCCGCGCGCCCAGGCCGAGGTGCGGGCCGCGGTGAACGCGACCGACGGCCCGGTCAGCGGACGCTGCCTGCACGAAGGCTTCTTCACCCGGGCCGCCGCGAACCCCGACGCCACCGCGGTGGTGTGGGGCATCGGCGCGGACGAAGGCCGATGGACCTACGGCGAGCTGGCCGGCCAGGCGCTGGCCGTCGCGGGCGCGCTGCGGGCCGAGGGCGTCGGCCGCGGCGACGCCGTCGCGGTGCAGCTGCCCAAGGGACGCGATCAGATCCTGGCCGTCCTCGGCGTGCTCGCCGCGGGCGCGACCTACGTGCCCATCGGTTTCGATCAGCCGGTCGGGCGGCGCGCCGAGATCCTGCGGACCGGCGACATCGTGGCGGCGCTGACCGTGCCCGGCGCGGACCTGGGTGTGCCGATCCCGACGCTGTCCATCGACGCCGCCCGCGCCTACGCGGCCCCGCTGGACGCACCCGACATCCCGCCGACCTCCGAGATCGCCTACGTCATCTTCACCTCCGGTTCGACCGGTGTGCCCAAGGGCGTCGACGTGCCGCACAGCGGCGCGATGAACACCATCGACGCGGTCAACGACTGGTTCGAGGTGGGCAGCGCCGACCGCGTGCTCGCCCTCTCGGCGCTCGAGTTCGACGCCTCGGTCTACGACATCTTCGGCATGTTCGCCGTCGGCGGTTCGATCGTCGCGGTGGATGCCGAGCGCCGCGCCGAGGCGACCACCTGGGTGGATCTGCTGCGCCACCACCGGGTCACGATCCTCAACTGCGTGCCGAGCATGCTCGACATGATCCTCGAGATCGGCGGCGACGAGCTGGGCGACTCGCTGCGCGCGGTCACCCTCGGCGGTGACTGGGTGGGCGCGGACCTGGCCCGGCGGCTGGCGCGGCAGGTGCCCGGCTGCCGGTTCTCCGGCCTCGGCGGCGCCACCGAGACCTCCATCCACAACACCATCTGCGAAGTCGTCGGCGAGCCGCCCGCGCACTGGGCGACCGTGCCGTTCGGTGTGCCGCTGCGCAATGTGCGCTGCCGCGTCGTCTCGCAGGCCGGGCGCGACTGCCCCGACTGGGTGCCGGGTGAGTTCTGGGTGGGCGGTGCCAATGTCGCCGCGGGCTACCGCAACGATCCCGAGCGCACGGCCGAACGGTTCGTCGAACACGACGGCATGCGCTGGTACAAGACCGGCGACATGGCCCGCTACTGGCCCGACGGCACCATCGAGTTCCTCGGCCGCGCCGACCACCAGGTCCAGATCCGCGGCTACCGCGTGGAATTGGGCGAGGTGGAGAGCGCGCTGCGCACCGTGCCGGGCGTGCGGCACGCGGTCGCGGCCGTCGTCGGCGCGGGCGCACCCAAGCTGGTCGCCGCGGTGGCGGGGGAGCGCGGGGAGATCGGCGACATCACCGGCGCCGTCGCACACCTGTTGCCCGCCTACATGATTCCCACCCGGATCGAGTACCTCGACCAGATGCCGCTGACCGCCAACGGCAAGCTGGACCGCCGCGCGGTGGTGGCCCTGCTCGAGCCGCGCGTCGACGGCGAGGACGTCGACGGCAGCCCCCGCGACGACGTGGAGGCCGCGCTCGCCGACATCGTCGCCGGTGTGCTCGGCGTCGAGTCCGTCGGCGTGCACGACGACTTCTTCGGCATGGGCGGCGATTCGGTGCTGGCCACCACGGTCATCGCCCGGATCCGCGAATGGCTCGATCTCGACCACGCCCTGGTCGCCGACCTGTTCGCCAGCCGCACCATCGCCGCCCTCGCCACCCGCCTGGCCGAGCGCGAATCCGACCCGAACCGGCTGACCGAGGTCGCCCGCATGTACCTCGAGGTATCCGCGATGACCGACGAGGAGATCCTCGCTCAGATGTGAGCGACGCCCGGGGCGGCTCGCCCGCCCCGGGCCCCTGGATCAGAGCAAGCCGTACTCCCGGCCGACACAGCGGTCGATGCGGGGAACTAGGTCGCGGGAGAGCCGATGATGATGCTGCCGACGCTGCATTCCTCGAGTTCGTCGACGCCCGCCGCGCTGACGAAGGCGGCGGTGTCGCCGAAGCCCTGGGCGCAGGCACCCAGCCCCATGGCGGTGGCGGCGAGATAGATGGTCTGCATGAGGACGCCGACGTGCTTGAGGATCACCGCGTAGGCGACCTGCTCGTAGGTCCACATCACCCGGCCGGACCGCGCGCCCATCACGATCAGCACCTGCGGCTCGGCACCGTCGGCCAGGGTCGCCGAGGTCGACTTGATCAGCTTCTTCACCGCGGGCGAATCCGCGGGCGCCACCGGGCGCAGCACGTGATCGAACGAATCGTAGTGGTACATCCCGGACGCCAGCCCGGCCACATTGCGCACCACCGGATACAGCTCCAGCTCGTAGACGCTGCCGCCGGAGGGATACGGCCGCGACAGCAGTTCCTCCCCGTCCGGTGCGGGCTTGTGTCCCCGCGTGCGCGCCGTGCGATACAGCAGTTCGGCGAGCTGGTCGACGGTCATCGGATGCGCGTCGTCGAAGGCGCGCACCGAGACCCGGTCCTCCATCACCGCCGCCAGGCTCGGGTCGGCGACCCGCAACGCCTCCAGATCCGGCACCGGCAACGGCACCGGCGCGCCCGGGTACTGCGGTTTGCGCGCGGGCGGCTGCGGGAAACTGCCCTTGGCCCACTTGGTCGGGCCGAAGTGGTCCCAGGTCACCACCCGCTCGCCCAGCGTGCTGCGGCGGTGGAACCACAGGTCCGGCGCACTCCAGCTGCGGGTGCCGAACTCGGCGTCCTCGGCGAACTCGTCGGCGACCAGGAACCCGCACCAGTGCAGGTCCTCCACGAACTGGGTCTTGATCGGGATCGGCACGTTGGCGTCGGCCGCGCCGAGCCCGTCCAGCAGCGCGAGCAGCCGCGGATCGTGGATGCGCAGATCGCACCACGACCGCGGATGCTCGAGCACGAACCCCTCGGAATCCCGGTGCAACACCGCGAATTTCGACAGCGTCGCCGACCACGGCAGCGGCGCCGACGGCCGCGGCGCGGGCTGCCCGAAGGGCCGGATGGTGTAGAGGTCGCGCCCGCCGTCGCGGATGGTCACCGACAGCCACCCGCCGTCGGCGAGCCGGTCCATCAGCGTGGCCACGTCGGCGCCGTCGGCGGTCGCGGCCATCTCCGAGACCGTCTTCGGGCCCTGGTTCAGGGTCTTGAGCGCGCGCAGCTGCCCGGCCGCCAGACCGGTGAGCTTCTCGTTGCGCGGCGGGTCGAGCAGCACCGCGCCGGCCGGTGTCGTCAGACAGGTGACGCCGTCACGCAGCGCGAATCTGGTCTGGTCGGGATATGTGACGGCAGGCAAAACCGCTGACCTCCGCGTGTTCGTCGAACTCGATGACTGCGCTGGCTACTTCGCGGCCGCGGCGAACGCGGGCCCCAGCTTGTCGAGGATGTAGGGGACCGACAGGGCCGTCGGCTGGTTGACCGCGCTGATCTCCTGCGTGGTCAGGAACACCACGGCGCCCTTCTGCACCGAGGGCAGCTCGGCGTAGCCGGGCAGCTGGCGGTAGCGCTCGTCCATGCCGGGGGAGTAGCCCGCCAGCAGCAGATCGGCGGTCAGCTCGTCGACCCGCTCCGGGGACAGTGCGACGCGGCCCTGGTTGGCGGGCAGGTCGCGCAGGTTCTGCGGAATGGTCATGCCCAGCTGCTCGAACACCTTGGCCGAGCCGTCGTTCGGATCGGTGAGCACCATCAGCTGGGCCGGGCCGGCCAGCCAGGTGCTGGCGAAGGTCTTGCCCCGCAGCGTCGGGTTGGCCGCCAGGATGCCGGCGATCTTGTCGTCGACGCCCGCGATCACCTTGCTCGCGTCGTCCTGCTTGCCCAGCACCTTGCCCAGCGTGGTGATCTGCTCCTGCCAGGGCGTGACCGCGTCGGAGGTGAGCGCGGGCAGCGTCGGGGCCACCTTGCTCAGCTCGTCGTAGGTCTTCTGATCGGCGATGAACGGATCGGCCAGGATCAGGTCCGGCTCCAGTGCCGCGACCTGCTCGGCGATGTTGCCCGACGGGCTGATCTGGGTCGCGGAGTCCAGCGAGCCGGGCCGCTGCCACGGCGAGGTCGACTTCGACGCCACCGCGACGTTGTCGATGTAGCCGGCCGGGGTGACGCCGAGCGCGAGCGTGCTGTCGAGCCACTGGTTGCCCAGTGCGACGATCTTCTGCGGGGTGCCCTCGATCACCGTCTCGCCGCGCGCGTGGGTGATCGTCACCGACTCGCCGCCGGAACCGCCGTCCTCGGACGAACCACACGCGCCGACGCTCAGCACGAGCGCGCCGGCCAGCACGGCCAGCGCCGCCCGCGCCCAAACGCGCGTCCTCCCAACAGACCTCATCGTGTGCACCCTCCTTCATCGAGGACAGTCCTCGATCGGCTCGCCGAGCCGCCGGTAGTAGTCAGCCAAGGCTAACCTATCTATCTAGGCGGTCCTATGGTCACCTCCCGGTTCGCCCGTTCCACTCGACACCGCGACGCCCGGCGCCCACGCATCTGCCGGGTTAGACTGCGCCGACTTTGTGGCTCGTCGTGGGATGGGAAGCTCTGGGTTGGAAACGTCAAGGGACTGGGGCAACGAGTTCGTCGAATCCCTGAAATGGTTGGGCATCGCCTTCACCGCCACCGCCGTCGGCTTCACCATCGTGGTGGCGCTGCTGCTCACCCTGACCAAGTGGGGCAGGCAGTTCTGGTCCGTCTCCGGCGGCTACTTCCGCGGCCCCGGCGCCTGGCGCACGCTGCTGTTCGTCGGGGCACTGTTGTTCATGACGCTGGTCGTCGTCCGATTGAACGTGCTGCTCAGCTACTGGGGCAACGACATGTTCAGCTCGTTGCAGGCCGGTGGCTCGGCCTTCGCCGCAGGCGACTCCGCGGCGCTGGACCAGGCCGAGGACGCCTTCTGGAAGTCGATGATCGTGTTCACGGTCCTGATCGTCGTCTGGATCGTCAACCAGCTGGTCAACCTCTACGCCTCGATGGCCTTCGACATCCGCTGGCGGGTCTGGCTCACCGAGCACGTCACCACCGACTGGCTGCGCGACCGCGCGTTCTACCGGTCCCGGTTCATCGACAACACCATCGACAACCCCGACCAGCGTGTACAGCAGGACATCACGACCTTCGTGAACCAGTCGCGGGTGCTGTCGCTCGGCGCGGTGGAAGCGGTCGTCTCCATCGTCTCGTTCACCAAGATCCTCTGGGATCTGTCCGGGCCGATGACCCTGCTCGGGGTCACCATCCCGCGCGACGCCGTCTTCCTCGTCCTCATCTACGTGCTCGGCACCACGTTCATCGCCTTCTGGATCGGCCGTCCCCTGATCCGGATCAACTTCCTGCTCGAACGGATGACCGCCAACTTCCGCTACGCGCTGGTGCGCGTCCGCGATTCCGCCGAGAGCGTGGCCTTCTACCGGGGTGAGGGCACCGAGCGCCGCGGCCTGCTGGCCCGCTTCGCCGAGGTCATCCGGGTGCAGTGGAAGTACGTCTTCCGCTACCTGAAGTTCCAGGGCTGGAACTTCACCGTCACGCAGGCCGCGGTCATCTTCCCGTACCTGATCCAGGCCCCGCGCTTCTTCGACGGCGCGGTCAGCCTCGGCGGGGTCAACCAGACGGTGACGGCGTTCGGCAACATCCACGATTCGCTGTCGTTCTTCCGCAACGCCTACGACGAGTTCGCGGCCTACCGTGCCGCGCTCATCCGCATCGACGGCCTGCTGGTGGCCGGCGACGACTCCCGCGAGCTGCCCGAGATCGACGCCGCCGACCTCGCCGAGGGCGTGCGGCTGGACAAGGTCGACGTCCGCAAGCCCGACGGCCACGTGCTCATCGACGACCTGTCGCTGGCGCTGAGCCCCGGCGAAGCGCTGGTGGTGAAGGGCCCGTCCGGCAGCGGCAAGACCACCCTGCTGCGGGCGCTGGCGCAGATGTGGCCCTACGCCGACGGCCGGATCGAGCGCCCGGCCGGCGACGACACGTTGTTCCTGTCGCAGATCCCGTACCTGCCGCTCGGCGACCTGCGGGTGGCCGCCGAATACCCCGGCAAGCCGGAGGACATTTCCGACGACCGGCTGCGCGCCGTCCTGGAGAAGGTGCACCTCGGTCATCTGGTGGACCGGCTCGACGAGGAGGCCGACTGGGCCAAGATCCTCTCGCCCGGTGAGCAGCAGCGGCTGGCCTTCGGCCGCATCCTGCTGCTGAAGCCGAAGGTCGTCTTCCTCGACGAGGCCACCTCGGCCGTCGACGAGGGCCTGGAGTACTCGCTGTACAAGCTGGTGCGCACCGAGCTGCCGGAGACGATCGTGGTGAGCGTCGCCCACCGCAGTACCGTCGACCAGCACCACACCCGGAAGCTGGAACTCCAGGGCGACGGCCCGTGGACCCTGCAACCGGTGGCCGTGACCGCCTGAGCCGAGCGCGATGCGCCCGGATTTGGGCCGACCTGGGCTTTCCCTTACACTAGACCGGTTGCCTGCGGGAGCTCTGCCCGCAACTCGGCCGCGAACCCCCGGTGGTCGGCTCCGGAGTGCCCAACTCGGATCCAGAAAAACCGCTGGTAGGCGCGCGTTCGGGGGGTGACACGACCATGCCCGTCGGGTCGGCAATCCGGCGTGCTTTTACGTCCAGGTCAAGGAGGCTGAAGTGATTCAGCAGGAGTCGCGACTGCGCGTCGCCGACAACACGGGTGCGAAGGAAATCCTCTGCATCCGCGTTCTCGGTGGTTCGTCGCGTCGCTATGCCGGTATCGGCGACGTCATCGTCGCCACTGTGAAGGACGCCATCCCCGGCGGCAACGTCAAGCGGGGTGACGTGGTGAAGGCCGTCGTCGTGCGCACCGTCAAGGAGCGCCGCCGTCCGGACGGTTCCTACATCAAGTTCGACGAGAACGCCGCCGTGCTCATCAAGGCGGACAACGATCCGCGCGGCACCCGCATCTTCGGCCCGGTCGGCCGCGAGCTGCGCGACAAGAAGTTCATGAAGATCGTCTCGCTGGCCCCGGAGGTGCTCTGACATGAAGGTGCACAAGGGCGACACCGTGCTCGTCATCTCGGGTAAGGACAAGGGCGCCAAGGGCAAGGTCATCCAGGCCTACCCCAAGGAGAACCGGGTCCTCGTCGAGGGCGTGAACCGTATCAAGAAGCACGTCGCGAACTCCGCCAACCAGCGCGGCGCCTCCTCCGGCGGCATCGTGACCCAGGAGGCCCCCATCCACGTGTCCAACGTGATGGTCGTCGACTCCGACGGCAAGCCGACCCGCATCGGCTACCGGACCGACGAGAACGGCAAGCGGGTCCGCATCTCCCGTCGCAACGGGAAGGACATCTGACATGACCACCACCGAGAAGATCCAGCCGCGCCTCAAGGTCCGCTACCGCGAGGAGATCAAGGACGCGCTGGCGAAAGAGTTCAACTACGCCAACGTGATGCAGATCCCGGGCGTGGTGAAGGTCGTCGTGAACATGGGTGTCGGTGACGCCGCCCGCGACGCCAAGCTGATCAACGGCGCCGTCGAGGACCTGGCCCTGATCACCGGCCAGAAGCCGCAGATCCGCAAGGCCACCAAGTCCATCGCCCAGTTCAAGCTGCGTGAGGGCATGCCGATCGGCGCCAAGGTCACCCTGCGTGGCGACCGGATGTGGGAGTTCCTGGACCGCCTGGTGTCCATCGCGCTGCCCCGTATCCGCGACTTCCGCGGTCTGTCGCCGAAGCAGTTCGACGGCAACGGCAACTACACGTTCGGTCTGAGCGAGCAGTCGATGTTCCACGAGATCGACGTGGACAAGATCGACCGTCCGCGCGGTATGGACATCACCGTGGTCACCACCGCGACCAACAACGAAGAAGGCCGTGCCCTGCTCAAGCACCTCGGCTTCCCGTTCAAGGAGAACTGAGCCATGGCGAAGAAAGCTCTGGTCAACAAGGCCAACCGGAAGCCGAAGTTCGCGGTCCGCGCCTACACCCGCTGCCAGCGCTGCGGCCGTCCGCACGCGGTCTACCGCAAGTTCGGCCTGTGCCGCGTCTGCCTGCGCGACATGGCGCACAAGGGCGAGCTCCCCGGCGTCCACAAGAGCTCCTGGTGAGCTGACGCTCACCCGAGCACAACCGAACACCGCCCGAAGGCACGGACTCCCCGAGTCCGTGCCTTCGCGCGCATGGGGAGACCGCCACTCCGACTACGATGGGCGCATGCCGAGCCCACAGTCCGGCCCGCCGGACCTCCCCGAGTACCTCACGTGGGACGAGCTCGAGCAATTGCCGGACGAGATCGCCAGCCGGATCGAACTCTGGGACGGCCGCGTGGTCTGGCTTCGGAGGGGGCCCGCCGAGCATCAGGCGTTCACCTTCGCGTTGACGGCCGCGCTGAAACGGTGCACGAAGGAAGCGCACACGCATCGTCCGGACGAATGCTGGCGTGCGGACTTCGAGACGAACGTCTTCTTCGGCTCGACCGGCAAGAACGACTTCGTCACGCCGGACTTCCTGGTCTACCGGTGTCCGGACGCGCCCTACCAGGACATTCGCGCCAAGGATGTGCTGATCGTGGGTGAGGTGCTTTCCCCGTCGAACACCCCGTCCGACATCGAGGACAAGAAGGCGCGCTACGCGAAGGCGCAGATCCCGTGGTACTGGGAGGTGGTGTTGGACCGCGAGCGCAGTGCTATCCGCTACGTCCATGCCTACGCGTTGGAAGCCGGGCACGGGCGCCTGCCCGCCGGCGTCCGTCCGTTGTATCCGGCCAACTACCTGTTGGTGGGCAGGTGGCCGGCCGACGCCACGCCGGGCATCGACCTGGAGGTCCCGTTCCCGATCCGGATTCCGTGGTCGGAACTCGAATTCTGAGTGCTTTCCGGCGTTACGGGATGGCGATCGTGTTCTGTCCCTCGCTTCACCGTAGGGCGATCGCCGCTCCCGGGGAGGCGGGGGCTGCACGGAGGACGAGGGTGGCGGGGGTGGTGTCGGCGGGGAGGTCGAAGGCCAGTTGGAGGGTGGTGCCGACGCCGGGGTTGTAGTCGTGGCGGAACTCGCCGTTGAGGGACATGCTGCCGGGCAGGTCGGGGGTGTGGGCGGCACCGCGGCTGTCGATCAGCTGCTGGTGCGCGTAGTCGAAGGTGACCGGCTCGTCGCCGGTGTTGGTCACCTCCACGCGGGCGACCGCGAACCGGCCCGTGGCGTCCGCGCCGGTGACGGGGCCGCCGAGGTGGGTGGCGCCGAATTCCACGCGGGTCACGACGAATTCGAGCGCGCCGTCGCGGACGGGCAGGGTGCTGCGCGCCGGGATCGGCAGCTCCTCGGGGCCGCTGTCGCCGCCCGCGGCCGTGCCGCCGCAGCCGGTGCCCGACAGGCAGATCGCGGTCAGCGCGATCACGACCCGGACGGGGAGCCTTCGAGGGCCTACTGCACGGGGTCTGCGCCGCTGTCTCACACGAATCTCACTGATGTGGTGCTGATCTCGAGCGGCGTTCCCGGTCACCGTGGTCGGCCGTCTCAGCAGCGTATCCGCGATGTCGCGCGCGAGTGCCGGTTTTGCGACCGAACGGACGGTCCGGACCGTCCCGATAGGCTGTCGGTCATGACTGTCGAGGTATCTCACCTGCCGAGGATCGTTGTCGGTACATACTTTTCGTCGCGCAATACCCGCCGGTGCCCCCGCGCCGCCGCCCGTGCGCTACCGAGCGGCTGACCCGTGGTGGCACATGAGACCGCGCTGGCGTTGATCCAGCTGGGGGCGGTGTTCTTCGGGTTGGGGTTGCTCGGGCGGGTCGCGGCCCGGATCGGCATGTCGCCGATCCCGCTGTATCTGCTCGGCGGATTGGCATTCGGCACCGGTGGCCTGGTCGAACTGCACCAGGTGGACGAGTTCATCCACCTGGCCAGCGAGATCGGTGTCGTCCTGCTGCTGTTGCTGCTCGGACTGGAATACAGCGCGAGTGAACTGGTCACCGGCCTGCGCAAATCCTGGGCGGCCGGTGTGCTGGACTTCGCGCTCAACGCGACACCGGGGGTGCTGGTCGCCTTCGCGCTCGGGTGGGGTTTCACCGGCGCGATCGCGATGGCGGGCGTCACCTACATCTCTTCGTCCGGAATCGTCGCGAAGGTCCTCAACGATCTCGGTCGGCTCGGCAACCGCGAGACACCGGTCATCCTGTCGATCCTGGTGTTCGAGGACCTGGTGATGGCCGGGTATCTGCCGGTGCTGACGGCGGTGCTGGCCGGTGTCGGCTTCGTCGCCGGATTGCAGACGCTCGGTATCGCGCTGGCGGCGGTGACCGTGGTCCTGGTCGTGGCGCTGCGGTACGGGCGGTTCGTCTCGCTGATCGTGGACAGCAAGGACCGCGAGATCTTCCTGCTGAAACTGCTCGGCTCGGCGCTGCTGGTCGCTGGCATCGCCTCCGCGGTGCAGGTGTCGGCGGCGGTGGGCGCGTTCCTGCTCGGCATCGCGATCTCCGGGTCGACCGCGCACAACGCCACGAAACTGCTGGAACCGCTGCGTGATCTGTTCGCGGCTCTGTTCTTCGTGTTGTTCGGGTTGAGCACCGATCCGGCGACGATTCCGCCGGTCCTGGGCTGGGCGTTGCTGCTCGCGGTGGTCACCACGGCGACCAAGGTGGCGACCGGCTGGTGGGCGGCCCAGCGGGCGGGCGCCTCGCGCCTGGGCCGGGCCCGAGCGGGCACCGCGCTGGTCGCCCACGGCGAATTCTCCATCGTCATCGCGGGTCTCGCGGTGACGGCGGGCGCCGTCCCCGCCGAGTTCGCCGCGCTGGCGACCACATATGTGCTGCTCATGGCGGTCGCGGGTCCGGTGGCCGCACGCGTGGTGGAGCCGGTGATGGGGCTGCTCGCGCGCACACCGGCCAAGCCGGCGCCGGCGTCCCTGTCACGGCTCGATGAGCCCGACGCGGATGGCGTAGCGGGTCAACGCCAGCCGGTCGCGCAGCCCCAGCTTCTGGAGGATGTTCGCCCGGTGCCGGTCGACCGTCTTGACACTGATGACGAGAGTGTCGGCGATCCCGCGTGAGGAGTAGCCCTCCGCGACCAGTTTGAGGATCTCCTCCTCGCGGGCGGTGAGGATGTTGTCCGGGGGCGGTGTGCCCGCACGGGTGCGCTGCAACCACTCCCGGATCAGCGACGTCACCGCCCCCGGGTACAGGAACGGCTCACCGCGCAGCGTGGCGCGACAGGCCTCGAGCAGGTCGCGGTCGGCGACCGACTTGAGCACGTAGCCGGAGGCGCCCGCCTTCAGCGACTCGAAGAAGTACTGCTCGTTGTCGTACATCGACAGCATGAGCAGCCGGAGGTCCGGGTGACTGCGGTGGATCTCACGGGCGGCCTGGATGCCCGTCATGCGCGGCATGGCGATGTCCAGGATCACCAGGTCCAGCAGGGTGTCGGCGGCCCGCTGCACCGCCTCGTACCCGTTGGCGGCCTCGGCGACCACGGTGAGATCGGGTTCGGCATCGATGATCAGGCGCAACCCGGCGCGCACCAGGGCGTGGTCGTCGGCGAGCAGGATCCGGGCCGGTGCGGCGGCGGTCATGAACGACTCCCTTGGTCGGTGCGCGGGATCGCCAGGGCGATGTCGGTGCCTCCGCCCGGCGGCGAGTCGATGGTGAGTGTGGCGTCCACGAGCAGGGCACGCTCGCGCATCCCGCGGATGCCCGCGCCGTCGGTGGTCACTCCGCCGCGGCCGTCGTCGCGGACCCGCAGTTCGATCAGGTCGGCGCTGGCGTGCAGGCGCAGCAGGGCGCGGTGGGCCACGGCATGGCGGACCACGTTGGTCAGCGCTTCCTGCGCGACCCGGTAGCAGACCAGCTCGACGTCCGGGCCGAGCCGGGGCAGTGCTCGATCGATCTCGCGGGTCACCTCGATGCCCGCGGTGGCCGCCACCTCGGCGCACAGGGCGTTGAGCGCGCTGGCCAGGCCGAGATCGTCGAGCACGTCCGGGCGCAACCGGCGGGCGATGCCCCGCACTTCGTCCAGGCAGGCCCGCACCGTCTCCTGCGCCCCGCGCAGCTCCTCGCCCGCCGGGCCTGGCGCTTTGTCGATGGCGCGCTTCATCGACAGCAACGCGACGGTGAGGCTCTGCCCGATCTCGTCGTGCAGTTCGCGGGCGATGCGGCGGCGCTCGCCCTCCTGGGCCGCCAGGGCGGAGGCGCTGGCGGTGGTGCGCTCGGATTCCAGCCGGTCCACCATCGCGTTGAAGGCCTCGATCAGCTGGGCGAGGTCACCGTGCACGGGGGCGTCGAGCCGCCCGCTGCGCCGCAGCGGGTCGACCCGGCGCATGGACGCGATCAGCGTGTCCAGCGGGGCGAGGCTGGTGCGCAGCAACACCGCGTTCGCGGCCAGGATCACCGCGAGCCCGACGACGAGCACCGGGATCTCGGCCAGCCGCACCCGCGCGGACACTGTCGCCGGGGAGAGCGCCAGCACGAGCGTGCCCACCGTGAACACCAGGCCGTTGATCAGGAAGATCCGCCGGAACAGTGTGTCGGCGGGGGTCCGGGTGTGCCGCCGGAAGCGGCCGAGCGCGCGCACCGCAGCCTGCATCCTGCCAGTGTGGCCGCTGGGGCGTGGGGTGTCCATGAGGTCGGGCACCCATCCGGCAAGCCTCCGGCTACAGGATCGGCACCGCGGGAAATGGGTGTGTGCGCCGATGGTGGCGGGCCGGATGTCCGCCCAGACTGGAGCCACCGGTTCGGCTGGCTCGGCGGGAGGAGTTCACGAATGGACGTCGACCGCGTGACGGTACCGGGCACCGGCGTGCTGCACCACCTGCGCACCCGCGCGGGCGTCCGGTTCGCCCTGCTGACCCGCGGCGACGACAGGCAGTTGCTCGTCTACGACCAGCAGTGGCCCGACGAACCGGCCCAAACCATCACGCTGGCGCCGGACGAGGCCGATCAGCTGGCCGACCTCCTGCACAGCGCGCCGCTGCCGGACCGAGTGGCCCGGTTGGAGCGACGGATGAGCAGGCTGCTCGCCGAACGGGATCCGGCGTGAGCTCCCGCCGCGCCCGCCTCGATCCCGGCGACTGACCTGCCCCCGGCCGGGACGAGGCGACGATGCACCAACTCCTGGCGCTGACGATCTTCGCGGCGGCGTTCTGGTGCATTGCCACCGAGCGGTTCGACAAGGTCGCGACCGTACTGGTCGCGGCGGCCCTGATGGCCCTCACCGGGGTGATCCCCGGCGACGAGGTCTTCTACGACCCGCACGCGGGTATCGACTGGAACGTCGTGTTCCTGCTGCTGGGCATGATGATCATCGTCGGCGTGGTGAAGCAGACCGGATTGTTCGACTGCCTGGCGATCTGGGCCGCCAAACGCTCTCGCGGCGACCCGTTCCGGCTGATGGTGCTGCTGATGACCATCACCGCGGTCGCCTCGCCGATCCTGGACAACGTCACCATCATCCTGCTGATCGCACCGGTCACCATCGTGGTGTGTGATCGGCTGCGGCTGCCCGCGCAGCCGTTCCTCATCGCCGAGGTGCTCGCCGCCAACATCGGCGGCGCCGCGACCCTGGTCGGCGACCCGCCCAACATCATCATCGGCAGCCGGGCGGGCCTGAGCTTCAACGACTTCCTGATCCACATGGCGCCCGCCGTCGCGGTGATCTTCGCGTTGTTCGTCGTGTTCACGCGGTTCCTGTTCCGCGCGCACCTGCGGGACCGCGCGGCCGACGTGACCGCCGTGCTCGCGCTCGAGGAACGACACGCGATCACCGATCCGCGGCTGCTGCGCCGGTCGCTGCTCGTGCTCGCCGGTGTCGTGGTCGGCTTCGGGCTGCACACCGTGGTGCACGTGGCGCCCTCGATCGTGGCGCTGCTCGGCGCGGGAGCGATGCTGCTGGTCGCCGACCTGGAGGTCGGCACGGTGCTGCGTGAGGTGGAGTGGGGCACCCTGGTGTTCTTCATGGGCCTGTTCGTGATCGTCGCCGGGCTCATCCACACCGGCGTCGTCGATCGGCTGGCGGCCGTCGCGGTCGGCGCTTTCGGAGACGACCCGGTGCTGTCCTCGGCGGCGCTGGTGTTCGGGTCGGCCATCGCGGGCGCATTCATCGACAACATCCCCTACACCACCACGGTGGCGCCGGTGGTGGAGGAACTGGTCGCGCAGGCACCCGACCACGCCACCGGGCAGGCGCTGTGGTGGTCGTTCGCGTTCGGCGCGGATTTCTCCGGCAACGGGACGGCGGTCGCGGCGGGCGCCAACGTCGTCGCACTGGGGATCGCCCGCCGCGCCGGGCATCCCATCACGTTCTGGCAGTTCACCAAGTACGGCGTGGTCGTCACCGCGCTGTCGACCACGCTCGCCTGGCTGTACGTGTGGGTGCGCTACTTCTGACCCGGGTCCGCTGGGAGGGCGGCGGTGAGGGCGGTGCGGAAGTGCGGGCAGGTGCGGACGTCCTCGGCGGTGCAGTCGAGGGCGTGTTCGATGGCGGCGCGGGCGGCCTCGGCGCGGGCGATGTGCTCGGTGAGCCGGGCGTGCTGGGCCTGGAGCAGCCTGCGTCGGCCGGACCGGTCGGCGACCCGGGCGAACAGCTCGCGGATCTCGTCGAGGGAGAAGCCGACGGATTTGCCGATCAGGATGACCCCGACGCGCTCGACGTCGTCGGCTCGGTAGCGGCGCCGCCCGCCCGCGTCCCGGCGCGGGGTCAGCAGGCCCGCGTCCTCCCAGTGCCGCAGCACATGGGTCGCCAGACCGAAGCGCGCCGCGAGTTCCCCGATCGACAACTCCGCCACTCTCCCGACTCTAGGCGCCGCCGGGGCGCGCGGTGATCCGCGTGAACAGGCTGAACCACGACAGCGGTGCGCGCTCGACCGTGCCGAACACCGATCGCAGGGCGGTCAGGGCCGGTGCGGTGCGGACGAACCGGAAGTCGTAGACGACCAGGCGTCCGCCCGGGGCGAGCACCCGCGCGAGTTCGGCCGCCGCCGCGGGCAGATCCGGCCATTCGTGCATCGACAGCGTCGAGACCACGTAGTCGAGGCTGCCGTCGGGAAACGGCAGGTCCGCCACGTCCGCGACGGCCAGCCGGGCGCCCGGGGCGCGTCGGGT
This sequence comes from Nocardia sp. FDAARGOS_372, assembly GCF_002554515.1. Taxonomy (NCBI): domain Bacteria; kingdom Bacillati; phylum Actinomycetota; class Actinomycetes; order Mycobacteriales; family Nocardiaceae; genus Nocardia; species Nocardia sp. FDAARGOS_372. Next base: position 5,563,633 of record NZ_PDDW01000001.1, read on the forward strand.
GGCGAGCTCGATCATGTGTGGGGAGAGGTCGGCGCCGGCGAGGACGAGGTCGGGGCGGCGGCGCGCGATGCGGGCCAGCAGCCGCCCGGGCCCGGTCCCCACATCCAGCAGCCGGGCGCCGGGTGGTGCGTCCACCTCGGCGGCGACGCGGTCGTAGAAGCGGGTGAGCAGCCGGGTCGCCCGGCGGTCGTAGGCGGTGCTCGCGGCCGGGTCGAGGAAGGTGTTCATGGACCGAGCGTGCGAGTTCAGGTCGACCTGAAGTCAAGGCCGCTACGATCGGACGATGGCGTCGCTGGTCACGAAGGTTCTCGGTACGGTCGCCGGCCAGCTGGGCAATCCGCACGGTGTGCTCGGCAAGGGCGTGGCGCTCATGCTCAACCGCACCAACCGGGCGATGATCGCGGCCGCGGTGGACGCCGCCGAGGTCGGCCCTGGCGACATCGCCGCCGACGTCGGTTTCGGCGGGGGCGTCGGCCTGTCGATGCTGCTCGACCGGGTCGGCCCGGACGGCTCCGTGGTCGGTGTGGAACTCTCGCCGGACATGCTCTCGCGCGCGCGGTCGGGGTACGCCCGCGAGATCGCGGCGGACCGGCTGACCCTGCGCGAGGGTTCGCTCACCGAGCTGCCGCAGCCCGACCGCAGCCTGGACGCGCTCATCACGGTCAACACCCTCTACTTCGTGCCCGAACTCGACCGCGCCTGCGCCGAGCTGGCGCGGGTGCTGCGCCCGGGCGGGCGTGCGGTGGTCGCGGTCGGCGATCCCACCGACATGGCGAAGCTGCCCTTCACCGAGCACGGTTTCCGGTTGCGCCCGGTCGCCGAACTCCGGGCCGCGCTGACCGCCGCCGGCCTGACGGTCGAGCACGTCGGGCGACCGCGCAAACCCGTCGGCCTGCACCTGCTCGTCGGCCGTCGGCCCTGACCGTTCGCCCGTGTCGGCGGGACCACCCGCCCCGCCTCGGGTGATGCGAAGCGGGGCCCGATTTTGTCCAGGTCGGCCGGTTGCCTACACTAGAGCGGTTGCCTGGGCACTTCCATGCCTTCGTGCGTGTCGTGCGCCCGGGCGATACGTACCCCGCCGGTCGGCAGCTGCCGCCCGGACCAGCCGAATTGTTGTAGGCCCACCATCCGTGTGCGCGAGCACGTGGGTGCTGCATGGGAACCGCAGCGAGAAAGGTGTCGAGGTCGAACCATGACCATGACCGATCCGATCGCAGACTTCCTGACCCGTCTGCGCAACGCCAACTCGGCGTACCACGATCAGGTGAAGGCTCCGCACTCGAAGCTCAAGGCGAACATCGCCGAGATCCTCAAGCGCGAGGGCTACATCGCCGACTACCGGACCGAGGATGCCCAGGTGGGCAAGACGCTCGTCGTCGACCTCAAGTACGGCCCCAGCCGTGAGCGCAGCCTCGCCGGCGTGCGCCGCGTGTCCAAGCCCGGTCTGCGTGTGTACGCGAAATCCACCAACCTGCCCAAGGTCCTGGGCGGCCTCGGCGTGGCGATCATCTCCACGTCCCAGGGTCTGCTCACCGACAAGCAGGCGGCCAAGCAGGGCGTGGGCGGCGAAGTCCTCGCTTACGTCTGGTAAGGGAGTCAGGACAAATGTCGCGTATTGGTAAGAAGCCCATCGCAGTCCCGTCGGGCGTCGAGATCACCATCGACGGCCAGCACGTGTCGGTGAAGGGGCCCAAGGGCACCCTGACCCACACCGTCGCGGAGCCGATCACCGTCACCCGTGGCGAGGACGGCCAGCTCGAGGTCGCCCGCCCCAACGACGAGCGCCGCAACCGCTCGCTGCACGGCCTGACCCGCACCCTGATCGCCAACATGATCGAGGGCGTCACCAAGGGCTACGAGAAGAAGATGGAGATCTTCGGCGTCGGTTACCGCGTGCAGGCCAAGGGCTCGAACCTGGAGTTCGCGCTCGGCTACAGCCACCCGGTGCCGGTCGAGGCCCCCGAGGGCATCACCTTCGCGGTGGAATCGCCCACCAAGTTCTCCGTGTCCGGAATCGACAAGCAGAAGGTCGGCCAGATTTCGGCGGTCATCCACGGTCTGCGCAAGCCCGACCCGTACAAGGGCAAGGGCATCCGCTACGCAGGCGAGGTCGTTCGCCGCAAGGTCGGAAAGACGGGTAAGTGATCATGGCGCAAACCGAAAACCAGAAGTCCAAGCGCATTCCGCTGGGCAAGGACGTCTCCACCCAGCGCCGTCTGTCGAAGGCGCGCCGCCACTTCCGCCTGCGCAAGAAGATCGCCGGTACCACCGAGCGTCCGCGCCTGGTGGTCCACCGCTCCTCGCGGCACCTGCACGCGCAGCTGGTGGACGACACGGTCGGCAAGACCATCGCCGCCGCCTCCTCGATCGAGCCCGATGTGCGGGCCGTCGAGGGCGACAAGACCGCCAAGGGCAAGAAGGTCGGCGAGCTGATCGCCGCCCGCGCCAAGGCGGCCGGTGTCGAGGCCGTCGTGTTCGACCGTGGTGGTCACGACTACCACGGCCGCATCGCGGCGCTGGCCGATGCCGCTCGTGAAGGCGGGTTGAAGTTCTGATGATGAAGACTGCGAACGGAAGGAACGTCTGATGCCGGGACGTCAGCGGCGTGACGGCGGAAACGGACCCGCCGGACAGAACAGCAATGGCCCCGAGGGCCGTGACAACCGTCGTGGCGGCGGCGACCGCCGCGGTGGCGGTGACCGTCGGGACAACGCGGCCGAGAAGAACCAGCTCGAGCGCGTCGTCGCGATCAACCGTGTGTCGAAGGTCGTCAAGGGCGGCCGTCGCTTCAGCTTCACCGCGCTGGTGATCGTCGGCGACGGCAACGGCCTGGTCGGCGTCGGCTACGGCAAGGCCAAGGAAGTTCCCGCGGCCATCCAGAAGGGTGTCGAGGAAGCGCGCAAGGGCTTCTTCCGCGTCCCGATGATCGGCTCCACCATCACCCACCCGGTCCAGGGTGAGGCGGCCGCCGGTGTGGTCATGCTGCGTCCGGCTTCGCCGGGTACCGGTGTGATCGCCGGTGGTGCGGCGCGCGCCGTGCTGGAGTGCGCCGGTATCCATGACATCCTGGCGAAGTCGCTCGGCAGCGACAACGCCATCAACGTCGTGCACGCGACCGTTGCGGCTCTCAAGCAGCTGCAGCGCCCCGAAGAGGTGGCGGCCCGCCGTGGCCTGCCGCTCGAGGACGTCGCTCCTGCGGGCATGCTGCGTGCGCGCGCTCAGGCGGCTGGAGGTGCCAGGTAAATGGCAGATCTCAAGGTGACCCAGATCAAGAGCTCGATCGGCGCCAAGAAGAATCAGCGCGACAGCCTGCGGACGCTCGGTTTGCGTGGCATCCGCAAGTCGGTCGTGCGGGAGGACAACCCCCAGAACCGCGGGCTGATCAACGTCGTGCGCCACCTCGTGACCGTTGAGGAGGTCTGACATGACCATCAAGTTGCATCACCTGCGTCCCGCCCCGGGCGCCAAGACCGACAAGACCCGCGTGGGTCGCGGTGAGGGCTCCAAGGGCAAGACCGCGGGCCGTGGTACCAAGGGCACCAAGGCGCGCAAGAACGTCCCGGCCGCCTTCGAGGGTGGCCAGATGCCGATTCACATGCGGCTGCCGAAGCTCAAGGGCTTCACCAACAAGTTCCGCACCGAGTACCAGGTCGTGAACGTGGGCCGCATCGCCGAGCTGTTCCCGCAGGGCGGCACGGTCGGCAAGGCCGAGCTGGTCGCCGCGGGCGCGGTGCGCAAGAACCAGCTGGTGAAGGTCCTCGGCGACGGCGAGATCGGCGTCGCGGTCCAGGTGACCGCCGACAAGGTGACCGGCTCCGCCAAGGAGAAGATCACCGCGGCCGGTGGCACTGTCACCGAGCTGGCCTGACGGTAGGCTCTGACGTAGTGGCACCGGACGAGAAGCCTCGTCCGGTGCCACTGTTAGAGTTCAATAGCTCTGCCAAGCCAAGCCTCGTCATGGTTTTCGGCGTCCTCAGCTGAAACATCCATGTCTTGACCATGTCGTTCGCGCCAGGAGGATCTGTGCTTTCCGCCTTCGTATCGGCCTTCCGGACTCCGGACTTACGGCGGAAGATTCTCTTCACGCTGGGGTTGGTCGCGCTGTACCGAGCCGGTGCCTCGTTGCCGTCTCCCGGCGTGGACTACAAGGCCGTGCAGGAGTGCGTGGACCTGGTCTCCGGCGGTGAGAACGCCGGCATCTACCAGCTGATCAACCTCTTCTCCGGTGGTGCGCTGCTGCAGTTGTCGGTCTTCGCGATCGGCATCATGCCCTACATCACCGCGAGCATCATCATCCAGCTGCTCACCGTCGTCATCCCGCGGTTCGAGGAACTGCGCAAGGAAGGCCAATCCGGCCAGACGAAGATGACGCAGTACACCCGGTACCTGTCGATCGCGCTGGCGATCCTGCAGGCCACCGGCCTGGTCGCGCTCGCCGCGCGCGGGCAGCTGTTGCAGGGCTGCCAGCAGGACATCCTGGCCGATACCAGCATCTTCGGCATGATCATCATCGTCCTGGTGATGACCGCCGGCGCGGCGCTGGTGATGTGGTTCGGCGAGCAGATCACCGAGCGCGGTGTCGGCAACGGCATGTCGCTGCTCATCTTCGCCGGTATCGCCGCCCGCATCCCCACCGAGGGCAAGGCGATCCTGGACAGCCGCGGCGGCATGGTCTTCGCGCTGGTCTGCGTGGCCGCGTTCCTGATCATCGTCGCGGTCATCTTCGTCGAGCAGGGCCAGCGCCGGATTCCGGTGCAGTACGCCAAGCGCGTGGTCGGCCGAAAGATGTACGGCGGCTCCTCGACCTACCTCCCGCTGAAGGTCAACCAGGCCGGTGTCATCCCGGTGATCTTCGCCTCATCCCTGCTGTACCTGCCGAACCTGATCGCACAGCTGACCGGCTCGCAGACCGCCACCGATCCGAGCTGGTGGCAGGAGATCATCCAGAAGTACCTGGTCAACCCCAGCAACCCGATCTACATCGCGATCTACTTCGGCCTGATCGTCTTCTTCACCTACTTCTACGTCGCGATCACCTTCAATCCGGAGGAACGCGCCGACGAGATGAAGAAGTTCGGTGGCTTCATCCCCGGGTATCGTCCCGGTAAGCCGACCGCCGATTACCTGAATTTCGTGCTGAGTCGCATCACGCTGCCCGGCTCGATCTACCTCGGTCTCGTCGCCGTCCTGCCCAACGTGTTCCTCGACATCGGCAACTCCGGTGGCATCCAGAACCTGCCGTTCGGCGGCACCGCGGTACTGATCATGGTGAGCGTCGGTTTGGACACGGTGAAGCAGATCGAAAGCCAGCTGATGAACAGAAATTACGAAGGGTTCCTCAAGTGAGAGTTGTACTGCTCGGTCCGCCGGGTGCCGGCAAGGGCACCCAGGCCGTCCTGCTGTCGGAAAAGCTGGGCGTCCCGCACATCTCCACCGGGGACCTGTTCCGCGCGAACATCAGCCAGCAGACCCCGCTGGGCCGCGAGGCCCAGAAGTACATGGACGCCGGCGACCTGGTGCCCAGCGATGTGACCAACCGCATGGTCGAGGCGCGGGTGAACGAGCCCGACGCCGCCAACGGGTTCGTCCTCGACGGGTATCCGCGCACGGTCGACCAGGCCGACGCGCTGGAGAAGATCCTCGGCGACATGAACTCCAAGCTGGACGCGGTGCTGTGCTTCGTCGTCCCGGAGGACACCGTCGTCGAGCGCATGCTCGCGCGCGGCCGCAACGACGACACCGAGGACGTCATCCGCAACCGCATGCGGGTCTACCGCGAGGAGACCGAGCCGCTGCTCGACCACTACGACGGCCTGGTCGTCACGGTCGACGGTGTCGGCGAGGTCGACGAGGTCAACGAGCGGGCGCTGCGGGCGCTCGGCCGTTGACGCCGGAGCGCTGAACCAGTGGTCTTCGGCCGGAAGAACAAGAAGGTGGTGCCGTTCCGCACCGCCGGTGAGCTCGACGCGATGGCGGCGGCGGGCGCGGTGGTCGGCCGCGCTCTCGTCGCCGTCCGCGCGGCCGCCAAGCCGGGGGTGTCCACCCTCGAGCTCGACGAGGTCGCCGAGCAGACCATTCGCGAGGCGGGCGCGGTGCCCTCGTTCAAGGGCTACCACGGTTTCCCCGGCTCCATCTGCTCGTCGGTGAACGACCGGGTCGTGCACGGCATCCCCAGCGCCGAGGAGATCCTCGCCGAGGGTGACCTGGTGTCCATCGACTGCGGCGCCATCCTCGACGGCTGGCACGGCGACTCCGCCTGGACCTTCGGCGTCGGCTCGATCATCGAGGCCGACCGGCTGCTCAGCGAGGCGACCCGCATATCGATGGAGGCGGGCATCGCGGCCATGGTGCCCGGCAACCGGCTCACCGACGTCTCGCACGCCATCGAGCTGGGCACCCGGGCGGCCGAGCAGGAGCACGGCCGCGCCTACGGCATCGTCGACGGGTACGGCGGTCACGGCATCGGCCGCGAGATGCACATGGACCCGTTCCTGGCCAACGAGGGCGAGCCCGGCCGTGGCCCGCAGCTGGTCGTCGGTTCGGTACTGGCCATCGAGCCGATGCTGACCCTCGGCACCACCCAGACCAAGGTGCTCGACGACGACTGGACCGTGGTCACCGTCGACGGCAGCCGCGCCGCGCACTGGGAACACACCGTGGCCGTCACCGAGGACGGGCCGCGGATTCTCACCCCGCGGCCGGAGTAGGTCTCAGATACCCCGTCGAGCGCGGCGACCCGCGGCGATCTCGACGGGGTCGCCGTTCTCATCCCATTTCCGGCGCCGGATCATGCGTCCGGCGTCGTCGAATTCGCGTTCCTCGGCCAGCTGTCCGTTGCGGTGCCAGAACCGGTGCACGCCCACCGGCATGCCGTGGCGCATCTCGCCCTCGGCCTTGCGCCCGCCGTCGGCCCACCATTCCCGTTCCGGCCCGTGCGCGATGCCGTCGACGTAGAACTGCTGGGATACCAGCTGTCCGCCGACCTGCTCGACCACCTCGCCGGTGAACGGCTCGCCGTCGTGCTCGAGGCGCTGGTCGTCGGCGTACGAAACGGCGTCCACCGCGAGGTCGATGCGTTTCACTGGCCCTCCTGCTCGTGCTCGGTGCGGCCCGGCTCGTCGTTCGGTGGCTCGGGTGTGTCCGAAACCCGGTGGGGTTCGGGGACGTACCCGTCGACCAGGTGCGCGGGCAGGTGCGGGAAGCTGTGGTACCGGCCGCTGTGGTTGGTCGCCCTGCCCATCGTATGGTGGCAGTTCGCGCAGTACGGCTTGGGTTCCAGCGGCAGCGGATCGCCGTTCTCGTCCTTGGGTGGGACCAGGGAGTACGTCTGCGAATAGAACTCGGCCATCGCGGCGGGCGAGGCGTCGAGTCCGTGCTCGTCGCGCGCCCACAGTGCCTCGTTGGCGGCCTTCACCTCGGCGTGCCCGTAGGGGTTGTCGAAGTGCGGGTAGGGGCGGGTCAGCGCGGGCGATTCCGGGTTGCCCGCGCGATCGAGCGCGGGATAGCCACCGTTCTCCAACACGTGGCCGCGCCTGCGCATCTCGGTGATGTTGTGTTCGATGGTCGGATGGGTGTCGTCCGCGGCGAGAGTGTCCGCGCCCGAGCCGTTGAAGCCTTCGTACACCACGCCGGTCCGCAGATCCATGACGACCGCGGACACCTTGCCGTGCGACTTGAAGTTGGCGTAGATGCCCTTCTCCTGCCACCGGGCCACCCGGCTCCGGCCCGCCGCGTTCGACTCGCCGGCCGGCGTGGCGCGGGCGGCGGTGAACTTCTCGGCCCGGTCGCGGGCGATGGCGTCGACCACCTCGCCGACCGGCCGTCCGCCGATGCGGATGATGAGTCCGTCGCTGTTCCTGGTCACGCCGTCCGGATGGTTGCTCAGGTCGGCGATGGCCTTCGGGCCGGGATCGATCGGGGCGACGGTGTGGTCGTGGGGTGGATACGCGCCGAGTTCCCAGCGCGCGACCTCCACCGCGTGATCGGGATTGCGGGCGGCGGGCAGGTCCTTCGGCAGGAAGGCGTGCTCGACGCGCGCGGCGAGTTCGGCGCGGTCGGTGGGGGCCGCGGGGATCTGCTCGAGCAGCGCGCGCAGATGAGCCGGTGTGCCGGGTGCCAACAGCCGCACCGCACCGTCGACGACGACCGCCATGAGCCCCCGGGGGCGGTGGTCGATGTCGGCGGCGAGGGCGAGCCGCTGACCGTAGCCCTGCCACGCGCGGTAGTCGTCGGGGTCGAAGTCGGGGTCGTTGGTCAGTTCCTCGATCAGGGCGGCGCGCGCGGGGTCCGTCGTGGCGTCCGGGCTCGCGGTGTCGTCCGCTGCGGTGTCGTCGGAATCGGCGGCGGGCGTGGTCGATTCGACGGGCGCCGCCCCGGATTTCGCGGCGATGTCGTGTTGTTCCTCGGGGGAGCGGAAGACCGGGACGTCGCGGTGGGCGGCCAGGGCGTCGGCGACGGCACGGCGCACGTCCTCGGGGGTGCTGAGGGTTTCGGCGCTGCGGCGGATGAGGGCGACCTCGTGTTCGGGGGTGCCCGGGCGCAGCTCACCGGCGAGCTCGTCGTCGGCGTCCAGCCACGAGCGGTAGGTGGCGATGTCGAAGCCGGGATCGGCGGTCAGTTCGGTGACGCGGTTCACCATGTCGCCGGTGTCGCCGGGTAGCCGGCTCAGCGCGTCGGCCACGTGCCAGGAGGTCATGGTGCGGTCGACGCCCTCGACCGACAGATCGGCCCACTCGACCCGCGGCGGCCGCAGCGCCCCGAACACCACCAGCGGTTCGTTGTCGGTGTCCGGGTCGGGGTCGGGCTGGTGCGAGTCGATGATCTTCTCGAAGTTGCGTTCCCGCTGGTAGGCCGAGGGCGGGTCCCAGTAGACGTGCGGGCCGTGCTGCACACCCGCGCGCAGGATGGCCAGGTTGCGTTCGTGCTCGCGCAGTTCGGCGGGCGTAAGGCGGGTGCCGTCGGCATGTCGCAGGTCGAACAGGTCGTGGTCGCCGGTGATGGGGCGGAATTCGCCGTCGACGGCGGCTTCTACGATGCCCTGCTCCGTGGTTCGGAAGGTGCCCTGCCGCTCGAACTCGCGCATGCTCGTCTCGTAGGCGTCGAAGTCGGCGGTGCGGTCCTGCAGCCGCTTCTTCAGTGCCGCACTGTGTTCCGGTGTCATTCCGGCGGTGTCGGGCATCCGCAGCATGCCGGGGGCGAACCGGCCGACCAGCCCCTTGGCTTCCGGTGGTGCGCCGAGTTCGATGTCGAGGTCGTTGATCGTCTTGTCCTTGATCGCCATCGGTTTGGGGACCGCGCCGCGTTTCAGATGCGGCACCGAATCCGGGTTGGTGGGCCGCACGAACATCCGCAGGCCGTACCGGTCGACGTAGCGCTGGAGCTTCTGCTGGTTCTCGATCGGGATGCCGTAGAGCTCCTCGATCTGTTCGGGTGTCGGTTCGTCGTCGCCGGGCACGGGCACGGCGGTGTCGTCGGTGCCGTCGCCGATTCCGCCGTCACCGGGGGCAGGGGTGCCCTCGGCCGGTGTGGTGGCGGCGGGAGTTGTCGAGGCCGGGGTGGTCGCGGCCGGCCCGGTGGGCTCGTAGACGATCACCATGCGGTGGTCGGGCCGCGGGGGCGTGAACTTCGCCATCTTGCCCGCGTCGAGGACGTTGCTGCCGCCCGCGTTGATCGTGTAGTCGTAGTCGTCGTTGCCCGCGCCGGGGAACTCCGTGCGCTCGTCGATGCGGAACGGCAGCTCCGAGTCGGCGAACAGCCGCTCCAGCGCTTCCCACAGCCGGTCGCCGTCGATGTGGCCGCGGTCCCCGGGGTAGCCGCCGTCGGCCTCGGACTTCTCCGGTTTCATGTCCCACTGCAACTCGATGCGCGCGCCGGGCGCCAGGCCGTCGATCATGCTCCGGGCCAGTGCGTCGTAGACGTCGTCGTCGAAGTGGGCGCTGACATTGTTGATGTAGATGCGGCCGATCCGCCCCGCACCGTCCTCGGCCAGGACGTGCCCGTCGAAGAGCATGTCACCGAACACCATCACCGTGCCCGGCTCGGTGAGCGGGCCGGGGTCGAGGATGCCGCGGTCGCGACGGCGCTGGGCGGCCACCGGGAACTCCGAGGCGAGTTCGGTCTTGATGATCAGGCCCTCGCCCACGCGGTCGGGCGTCGGCGTCATCTCCACCGCGAAGGCGCTGCGGCCGACGCCGACATCGATGGTGTGCGCGCCCGTGGCGGCGGCGGGCGCGGCGGGCCGTGGCCGGTGCGCGATGCGCTCGTTGTCCTCCCCGAAGACGTTCTGCTCCAACGGCAGCCGGTGCTGCGGGCGGGGGCGCGGCAGGATCTCCACGGCCGCGCGTCCGTCGACCCGATCGTGCACCACCACGGTGTACTCGACGTTGACGCCGAGTGCGGTCGCGGCCCGGTTGGCGCGGTCGACCTCGCGCAGTAGATCCGCGAACGGCATCGTTTCGCCGTCGAGGGTGACGGTCGCGTCGGCGTGGTTCAGCTCGGTCGCGAAGCGGCGCGGTTGCGTGCCCAGGTCGTCGGCGGCCTCGTGCATGCGGCGGAAACCGTCCTCGCCCAGGGTCTCCCGGAAGGCGTCGGGCAGGGCGGCCCGGAGGTTGTCGATGGCGGCGTGCACGGCCGCGGCACGCTGGACCTCGGTGAGCGTGGTGTCGTTGAGGGCGGCGTTGATCGGGTCGAGCGCCGCGAACAGCTGTTTGGCCGGCACGGTCTTGCGCGCGGCGGCCGCCTGCTTGCCGGTGAACACCGGGTCGAACACGCGGCGGACCAGCTCCTCCCGGATGCGGCCCTGCGTCGCGAGCGTTTCCATCCTGACCAGGCTCTCGTCGCCGAGGCGCTGTTCGAGCAGCGTCCGGTAGTCGGCGAGGTCGCCGAAGTCCGCGGTGTCGGGTCCGATCGCGGGACGGTGCGCGAAGGGGCTGTCCTGTTCGAGGTCGAATCGCCCGGCCAGCACCGGGTCGTACCGGGACAGCAGCTCGTGCGCCTGCGCGGCGCGGGCCGGGTCGGTCAGGCCGAGATGAGCGGCCAGGTCGGCCAGGTCCCGGCGCAGGGCGGGCAGTTCGGCGGTGCGGGCGGGGTCGAAGGTGGCGCGGTCGATGTGCGCGAGCAGCACCCGCAGTTCGGCGAAGCGACCGCCCAGGTGGGTGGTGAGCGTGGCGGGTGTCTCGGTGGCCGGGTCGATGTCGATCGCCGGTTCCAGCGACAACGCGATCTCGGCGAGCTCGTGCGCGACCGCGCGCGGGATGTCCGCCGTTCGGGCCGTGGGCGACACGCGCACCTCGTAGCCAGCCTCCGGGCGGCCGTCGAGCGGCCCGAACTCGGCGACGGCGCCGTCCTCGGTCGGCGCGACCCGCACGTGGATCTCCCGGCCGTCGGGGAGGACGAAGTAGCCGCCGTCCCGGTTCCAGGCGATCGATCCCGGGGTGATCAGCAGCAGATTGTTGCCGATCTCGGCCAGCAGCTGGCCCTGGTCCAGTCCGGGCAGGTCGGCGGGCCGGGCATCGCCGCGGAAGTCGCCCACCGGGCCCGCGGTACCGCGCTGGTCGCCCGGCCGGTCGTTCCACGGCATCCGCGGGTTGGATTCCGGCACCGGGACGACGGGCCCGACCGGGACCACGAGACCGGCGTCGCCGCCACGGTCGGCGGCGGGCACGTCGACACCGGTGGACCGGGCCTGCACCGCGACCACGGGCGGCGCGACGCTGCCGTCCACGATCCCCGCCCTGGCGGCACCGGCGGAAGCCGGGGCAGCCGGGGATGTTTCGGTGATCGAGCCGGTCGGCGCGCCCGCGGCCGGGGCGGATGTGGCGCCGGGGGCGGCATCGACTCGACCGTCCGCGGTGGGTGCGGTGCCCGGGGTCCCGGGTGCGTGACTGTCGACGGTCGCGGGTGCGGCGTGCGTGGCTGCCGACGGGGCCGCGGACAGGTGTCCGTCGACGGTTGCGGGGGAGGCGTGCGTGGGGGCGATCGAAGCACCGGGTGCCGTGCCGGGGGACGCGGGTGGCCGGCCATCCGCGGTGGGCGTCGGCTGCGGCTGGGCAACCGTTGCGGAGGGTGCGCCGTCGCCAGGAGCGGTCGATTGGTTCGCGGTTCCCGTCGCCGCCGAGGTGCCCGCCGGCGTAGGGGTGCCCGGCGAGGTAGACGTGCCCGGCTGTGTGGGGGTGCCCGTCGACGTGGAGGTGCCCGGCTGTGTGGGGGTGCCCGTCGACGTGGAGGTGCCCGGCTGTGTGGAGGTGCCCGCCGACGTGGAGGTGCCCGTCGACGTGGAGGTGCCCGGCGGCGTAGCGGTGCCCGACGACGAAGTGCCGCCGACCGGGGCGGTACCGGGGCCGGGGGTGGGCGCACCCGCGCCGGGCGCCGCAGTGGCAGCGGGTATTCCGGCGCCGGGCAGCGCACCATTCGGTAGCGCCGTGCCACCGGCCGTCGCCGCGCCGGGCGTGCCCGCCGTCGCGGCCGTCGACACACCGGCGCGGGTGTCGAGTGGGTTGCGGTCGGTGACCCCGGTCCGCTCGCCCTGGCCCGGCGTGCCGGTGGAGTCGCGGGCCTCGCCCGTCGGGGTGTCCGCGGCGGTGTCCCGAGGGGTGGGGGTGGCCGAGTCGGCGGTCTGGTGGCCCGGCGCTTCGTCGCCGGTATCGGATTCGCGTCTGGTGTCCGCCGCGGGCGGGGACCCACCGTCCGTCGCGGTGTCCGCGTCCGGGGTCGGGGTGGCCTCGGTGGTCGGCCCGGCGTCGGCCTGGGCGGACGGCACGTCGCCGACCGAGCCGGCCGGTTGGGTGGACTGCGGGGTCGGACCGCCCGCGGACTCCGCGCCGGGCGCGGCGGCTGCCGCCGGTGTGGTGGCGCCCGGCGCCGCGTCGTCGGCCGTGCGGGTGCCGGACGCGGGGTCGGTCTGCCCGGGTGCCTCCGCGGTGGGGGAGCGGTCGGCGGCCGGTGTGCCGCGGTCGCCGGTCGCGGGATCGGTGCCGCGGTCACCGGTGGTGGGCGTCTGGCCGGGAGAGCGCTCGCCCGGGGTTCCGGTCGCGGTCGGGTCGCTCGCCCTCGGCTGTCCGGCACCGGGATCGGTGCCGCTGTCGCCGGCGGGGACGGTGGCCGGGTCACCCGGGACGGGTGGGGCGAGGCTGCCGTCGACCGGCGGGACGGTCTGTACCGGTCCGCCGCCTGGCCCGGTGAACTCGCCGGTGCCGCGGTAGCCGTAGATGCCGCCGGGCAGTGCGCCGGAGAACGCGCCGCCGGTGATGCTGCGCGGATCGAAATCCCAATTGCCCGTGAGCAATCCGGTGGCACCGTAGGCCGCCGCCGCGCCGCCGGTGCCCGCCAGCCCGCTGACCAGTGCGCCGTTGAACGCACCCCGCCAGCCGCCCATGCTGGTGTCGATGTGCCTGCCCGCGCCGAACCCCACGAGGCCGCCCGCGCCGCCCGCGACGGCCGAGATGGCGGCGTTGAGCCCGACCGCGTTCCAGTCGTACCCGTCGATGTGGCCCTTGGCGTTCTGGTAGGCCTGCACCGCCAATTCCTGGGTGGTGCCCTGGAAGGTCTCGATCAGTGCTTCCTGCATCACCTCGAAGGTCATGTGCCCGATGAGGTCACCGACCCGCTTGGCGGCGACGGCGCTCATCCGCCGCCCGATCATCCGGACGATGATCTCGCTGATCCGCCGGATGAAGGCGTTGCTGATCGCCCGGAACGCCACCCGGGCGCTGGCGAACACCGCCGCCGTGGCGAACGGACTCGCCGGGCCCGATGCCAGCGCCCACGCCACCTCGGCCACCAGCCAGCCGCCCGCGATGTAGAAGTTCAGCTTCGCGGCCTCGAGCTGATCGCCCATGGAATCGGCGGAGTCGGCCAGCGCTTGGTAGTTGTCGGCGAACTGGCGCAGCGAACCGTGCGCCTCGGCGGAACCGTCGCCGTCGCGCAGCGGCTGGATCCACTCGAGGATCTTCTCGCCGCCGCTGCCGTCGGGGTAGGCGTTGGCGAGGCCGCTGATGATGCCGTCGAGATCGGGGATCAGCTCGCGGATGTCCCCGGCGACCTGCTGGAGTTCGCGGCCCATCTGCCACATCAGGTCTTCGTTGCCGTGCGGCCAGTCCGCGCCGATGAGCCACTCGAACGGCTCCAGCCACGAGGGAAAGTACAGGGCCACGGGGAACCTCAGTTCTCAGCGGCGTGGCCGGGCCGCGAGCCGGACGAATGAGCCGATGGCGCGAACCCTCCCACTCCAAGCTCCTCGCTCAGCACGCCGGCGTGTCCCGCCGGACTCTCCTCCCTCGGAAACGACTGTCCCGATCCGGCTTTCGATTGGTGACGCAGAATCGACTCTGTCACAACCGCTCGATGAAGACAATACGAACAGCGGGTTCCGCGCGTCGCGCCGGGGGCCCGGTCCGGATGCCCGGCGGTGTGCGCGGGCAGCGCGATGATCACGGGTTTCGGCGGTGGTAGCGTCGACTGGCGGAGGACGGAATGGCAGAGATGGCGGACGCGCGGGCCGAACTGGACCGCTGGGGCGGCGAACTGCACGAGCGGGTCGCCGAGCTGGTCGCGGTGTGTACTCCCGGCGCCGAGGTGCGTCCGCCGGCGGAGCCACGGGTGGCCGACTGGCACGAGCCGGTGCGCTACCGGCACACGCTCACCGTCCGCGCCACCCGTGATCCCGCGGTATCTCCGGCGACACTGGCCGAGCGGGCCGCCGCCGCCCTGGCCGCCGCGGGCTGGACCGTGCACCGGGAAGCACCCGACGGGCCGGACGGGCCGTTGATCGTGTCCGGCACCCGGCCGGAACTCGCGCTGCGCGTGCGCTTCTCGACCACGTCGACGGTGGTGCTCTATACCGGCGAGACCGCCGCCGTCGCGCTGCGTCCCCCGGCGTCCCTGGACGTGCCGCCCCCGGTCCGCACCGCCGACGACGTCGACGACGGCTATCTGCTCTGCTACGAATGCGCGGGCACCGGCTGGTGCCCGCAGTGCCACGGCCGCGGCTGGGTACCCGACGAACAGCGGGGCAGGCGTCGCTGCCCCGAGTGCTTCGACCGCCGCGTCTGCCCGGTGTGCGAGGGCGCCGGGCAATTGGCGGTCGCCACGCTGACACCGGCCCAGCGCGCCAATTACGGTCACGAGGCATGAGGGGAGCCGCTGTGCCGCAGTCACTTCCGCTCGCCCGCAGCAACGCCGAAGCCAGGGTGTTCCTGCGGTTGCAGCCGTGCCACGTGTGCGGCTCCAAGGACTGTGCGTTCGACAGCGCCGTGCTCCGGGTGGACGGCGAGCTGGTCGGCCGCTACCGCGGCGGCTGCGCGGTGTGCGGAGCCGAGCGGGAATACCTGTTCCGGATCCCCGAACAGGTGCTCGTGCCGCCCGCGGACGGGGTGCGCTTCGGCGACGAGCGACCCTCCCAGCTGCTCGATCCCGGGGTGTGGCTGTGGTATTCCGACCGCTGCGCGCGCCGGCTGCCCGAACCGGGGGCGGCGCTGGACGACTCCCGGCGCCGGACGGCGCGGCACACGCTGGCGACCGCACTCGCGGCCGTCGAGGAGGTGCTCAAGTTCGTACCCGCCGGGGCGAGCGCGGTGCCCCCGGCCGCCTTCACCTCCGTGGACGGGCGCGCGGTCTACGAACGCGAACCCGGCCGGTTCGACGCGGCGCGGCTGGCGGCGCTGCGCGACCACTACGCGAGCACGCTCGCCGGCTGGTAGACCCCGGTCACCATCCCTCGTCGGTGACACCGGTGGCGCGGGCGGCGCGCCAGGATTCGTAGTCCTCGACCGGTTCGGAGCCGGCCGGCATCGGGTCGGCCGTGGGCTGTTCCCGCGCGCTGAGCGGCGCCATCGAGGCGGGCGGGATCGACGGCCGGTGTGATTCGAGGTCGGGCATGCCGTCGATGAGGTCGGAGAGCTTGGGCATGCGCGCCCGCTGCTCGGCGACCGGCGCCAGCAACTCCTGCGCTTTCCGTGCGGCTTCCTTGGCGGCCTCCTGCGCGGCCGCGGTGACGGCGCGGGCGATCTCGTCGTAGTCCAGATCGCCGATGTCGGCGGAGAATCGGGTCTCCAGCACCGCGCCGTCGGCGTTGACCGTCACCTTCACCCGCTTGCCCTGGGCGTAGGCGGTGGCGGTGAGTTCGGCGCGCTGCTCGGCGGCCGTCGCGATGGCGCGCATCTGGGCGGCGAACCCGTCCAGGATGTCGGCGGTGGCGGCCTCGGCGAAATCCTTCGGCATGCGTGCCTCCCGGCGTCAGAAGGTCAGCTTGTTGCCCTGTTCGAGCCGGGCGAGTTCACCGGCGGCCGTGGCCAGCCCGCCGGCGAGATTGTCGAAGGTGGTGGCGATGGTGCGCGCGTTGGTGCTCATCGTGGTGGCGCCCGGACGGAAGCCCTTGGCGTCCTCGCCCTCGGCGAACCGGGTGCCGAACTCGTCGTCGCCCCAGGCCGACGGGCCGGGGGAGGTCGCCGCGTCGGCCGCGTCGGCGATGCGGCGCAGCCGTTCACCGAAGCTCTCCACGTCACCGGCCAGCGCGGACAAGCTCTGCGAGGTCACCTGGACTCTGCCCATCGTGGAACTCCCTCCCGGTTACGCAGCACGTGGAATCGACTGTGCCACAGCCGGAAGGTGAACTCAATATGAACACGGCCGCTCAGAAGCGGATGACGCGTCCCTGCCGCACCAGTTGCAGTCGCCCGTCGCCGTCGACGGCGGTGTAGGGACAGCCGTCGGTGCCCTCGCGCAGTGTCGCGGTCGGGTCGCCGGGGGCGATCCACCGCAGCTTTCCGGACGTCAGCCAGGGCGCCAGGTCGAAGTCGTAGTCGGCGGTGTTCTGCTGGTGTTCGGCCCAGCCGCGCCAGTGGCCGCGCGCGTCGTAGGTGTCGTAGCGCCGGGTGCCCCAGAGGTTCTCCAGGGCGACGTCGGTGGGCCGCGCGGTGCCGAAATAGGTGATGGCCCAGCCGGTGTGGGCGCCGATCGGCAGTTCGACGACGACCGCGCGCACCTCCTCGCGCGCGAGCAATCGGGGGACGACGTAAGGGCGGTCGGGGCCGGGCATGCAGTCGAACGGCGCGGGGGTCACCGGCTCGGACAGCCGGACCGCGCCGCCCATGGCCAGCCAGGTGGGCGGGACCGGATCCACCAGCCGGCGGGTCGGCACGTCGTAATCCCAGTACCAGCCGTCCAGGTCGACCAGGTCGATCGGCCAGGACACCGGCGTGCCGGTGAAGGGGCAGCGCGCGACCACCACGTCGGGAAGCAGTTGCTCGTACTGCTTGTGCACGTCGAACAGCGCGAACACGGCGTCGGGATCGGTGTCGCGCAGCGCCCGCAGCCGCTCGCCCTCGGCGAGCAGTCGAGCGCGTTCGGCGGCGAAGGTGTCGGCGGCCACGGCCCGCGATCCTACCGGCCGCCGGTCACGGTGCGTCCGTGCGGAAGTACAGCACGTGATCGTGGTCGAGCAGCGGCGCGGTCTTGCGCACCTGCCGGATTCCGCTGTTGGGCAGGTAGGTCAGGTTGGCGAAGCTCTGGGTGTTGCCGAAGGCGACGCGCAGCTTGTTCTCGGTGGCGAAGCTGGCGCCGTAGGCGGCCAGCCAGCCGAAATCCAACGGCGCCAAGGGCTGGTCGAGTGTGCTCGTGCCGGGCGGCCTGCCCATCGCCGCGTACTGGGTCGGCTTACCGCCCTCGTACCGGCACAGTTCGTAGGCCTGGTTGTCGGTGGCGGTCACGCTGACGACCGGCCACTGCTGGGACAGCCGCAGTGCGAGCGGATGCCTGCCGACCGGCGCGAGTTCCCAGTTGAGGCTCATCACCGTGATCCAGCCGCCGTAGGACAGATCCACGATGACGATGTCGTCGCCCAGCGCGGTGGCGGGGTTGGGCGTGGCCGCGCCGATGGTCCAGTCGGTGCCCTCGCCGCCGTAACCGGCGGCGTCGACCGGGCGCGCGTCGTCCATCGCGTATGCGGCCACGATGGCGGCCTTGACCTGGGCGATCGCGTCGCGGTCGGGGCAGCGCACGCCGAGCGCGCCGAAGGTGGGGCCGATCTCGACCGGCATGGCGGGCGGCTCGGGGTCCTCACCCGGCGCCAGCGGCCGTAGCCCGACCAGGGCCAGCCGCCAGTTGATCTCCTCGACGGTGGAGAGGTCGCCGGAGGTCTTGCGCAGGATCTGCTGCTGGGTGAGCCGGGCGGCCTGCTCGAGGGTTCGGCAGTCCAGTTCGGTGAGTGCCCGCAGCGATTTCGGGGTCAGGTCCAGGTCACGGATGCCGCAGGCGCGCAACCGGATCTGTAGCCCGGTCGGGGTGAACGAGGCGTACCGCTCGCGGTACATCGACACCGCCAGTTTGCGCGAGCGTCCCACCATCAGCGTGCGCAGCAGGGTGCTCAGGCTCGCCAGGTACTTGCCCGCCAGTTCGGGATGGGCGGCGGCCAGCTCGGCGCGGATGCGGGCGGCGTCCTCGGTGGCCGCCACGGCCGCGTTCTGGTCCAGCCTGCCCAGCCACACCCCGCACTTGCCGAGCCCGTCGGCACAGGTGCCCGCGACGGCCGGGTAGGCCTGCGCGACCTGGCGGTAGGCATGGCAGGCGTTGCGGATGGTGCTCACCGCCAGTTCCCGGTGCCCGGTCTGCCGGGTGGCCTGCTCGAACACGCGCAGCGCCTCCTGCACGTCGCCCGCGTGCCGCGCGGTGACGTGCCCGTGGGTGAGCCAGTGCAACCGGATGCCGACGGCCTCCTGGGCAGGCGCGATGGCCTCCGCCGTCCGGTCGCGCAGCGCGCCGTTGGTTCTGGTCTCGAGCAGGGCTTTCGCCAGTTCGCACAACGAGGCCGCCAGCCGCAGTTCGCTCTCGGCGGTCCGGTCCCGCGCCGCACTGCGATCCGCCGCCACCCGGCGCTCGATCGCGCTCGGTTCCATCGCGATCTTCAACTCCCGCATCACCTTCCGCACACGGTCGTCGATTCGGCCGCACTCGTGCCCGCCGAGTTTGCCACATCCGCCGCCGCGGCGCTGCCGAAGGGGCGAGCCGAATCGGCCGCCACTGGGTGGGACGCACGGTGCGCGCGGCGGTGTTGTTTGGCACACTCCGTCGCAGTCGCAACGAAGGGACAGGACATGGGCGTCTACGCGGTGACCGGGGCCGCCTCGGGCATGGGCAGGGCTGTCGCCGAGAAATTGCGGGCCGAGGGGCACCGGGTGATCGGGGTCGACCTGCGCGACTGCGAGGTGGTCGCGGATCTGGCCACGCCCGCGGGCAGGCGCAGCGCGGTCACGGGGGTGCTGGCCGCCGCCGACGGCAGGCTCGACGGCGCGGTGCTGGCGGCCGGGCTCGGGCCGGTGCCGGATCCGTCCCGGCTGCCGGTGATCGCGGCCGTCAACTATCTCGGTGTGGTCGAACTGCTGGAGGGCTGGCACGGCGCGCTGGCCGCGTCCGGGGCGGCCCGGGTGGTGGTCTTCGGCAGCAATTCGAGCACCACGGTGCCCGGCGTGCCAGCCCGCACGATCCGGGCGTTCCTGGCCGGGGACACCGACAAGGCGGTGCGGACGGTGAAGATCTTCGGCAAGAACGCCGCCCCGTTCGTCTACGCCGGGTCCAAGATCGCGGTCAGCCGCTGGGCCCGCAGGCACGCGGTGACGCGGGAATGGGCGGGCGCGGGCATCCGGCTCAACGTCATCGCGCCCGGCGCCATCCGGACGCCGCTGCTGGAGCGGCAGCTGGCCACCCCGGCCGAGGCGAAGGCGATCAAGTCGTTCCCGGTGCCCACCGGCGGCTTCGGCGAACCCGATCACATCGCCGACTGGGTGCTGATGATGCTCTCCCCGGCCGCGGAATTCCTCTGCGGCAGTGTGGTGTTCGTGGACGGAGGTTCCGACGCCTATCTGCGCGCCGACGACTGGCCCCGTCCGGTTCCGCTGCGTCAGATCGGTTCCTACCTGCGGAAGTTCCGCGGCTTCCGGGCCAGTCGCTGAGTGGCGGTCAGGATTCCAGCAGCAGCGTGACCGGGCCGTCGTTGGTCAGTTCGACGTGCATGTGGGCACCGAAACGGCCGGTGGCCACGGTGGCGCCGAGCTCGCGCAGGGTCGCGGCGAAGGTGTCGACGAGCGGTTCGGCCACCGGGCCGGGCGCGGCGGCCGACCAGGACGGGCGGCGGCCCTTGGCGGTGTCGGCGTAGAGGGTGAACTGGCTGACGACCAGGATCGGGGCACCGAGGTCGGCGGCGGAGCGCTCGCCGTCGAGGATCGCAGCCGCCAGAGCTTGTCGGCCAGGGCGCGGGCGGTGGCGTCGTCGTCGCCGTGGGTCACGCCCACCAGCGCGACCAGGCCCTGCGGGTTCGGCTCGATCCGGCCGACCACCTCGCCGTCCACGGTGACCTGCGCGGATGTCACGCGCTGCACGAGTACACGCATGGCAACGATCATCCCATCGCCGCGGCCGGCCGCTCGGCGCCGATCGTCGTTCCGTGGAAGGTCAAGAGCGGCAAGGTCTTCGACGTCACTCGGCTGTCGTGCGTCACCGGGGTGCCATAGACTCGTCACCACCCGGGGCTAGGGTGCCCGCGACGGGAGTCGTCGGTGGCGGATCGAGGAGCGTTGGCGTGGGTGCGGAATCGGCGTGGTCGGGACTGGCGGGGGCACGGAAGGTCTCGGTCTGGCCGGACGCGGCGCTGCAGAGCGCGAATGCCTGCTCGGACATGATCGCGGCCATCAAGGGATACAAGAATCTCTACGACGGGCAGGGCCTCGGCAAGTTCACCGGGGCGCAGTTCGGTGGTCTCGACTCGGGTGGGCGGCTGGCCACGGCGTTCAACGACCGCGCCGTCGACATCTATGAGCAGTTCGACAAGCACATCGAGACGCTCACCGACCTGGTGGAGCTGTTCAAGGCGGCGGGCGCGGCCTACAAGGGCACCGACCACCAGTCCGGTGACACGTTGCGCAGGCTCGGCGAGGTGGTCGGCGATCCCGCCGCGAAGAACATCCCCTGGACCAAACCCGACCAGAACGCGCAGAACGGGAAGTTCTACTTCCCCAAAACGATGCTGAACGACAGCGAGCCCGCGGTGCCGAAGGGGCTCAGCCAGCCACCGCCCGCCGTGCAGTTCGCCCCGGTGACCGTGACGGTCAAACCGGAGGAGCCGGAGAGCATGTCCTGGTCGGAGCTGTACGACCTCGGGCAGAAGATCGATGTGTGGCCGCTGATGACGGTCGCCCCGATCTGGGGTGAGATCGCCGACAAGTCCTACGACGCCGCCTACGATCTCTACCGCAAACTCCAGGTCATCACCACCGACAGCTGGCGCAGCGACGGCGCCGACCAAGCCGTCCAAGCCATCGGGAAATACGCCGAGAGCGTGGTCGCGCTGAGCCGCGGCATCCAGGTGATGGAGACCAACATCGAGTACACCGCCGACTGGTTGCACCGGACCAAGACGGAGATGCCGTCGCAGCCGGAGAAGCCGTGCGGTGGGCCAAGCCTGGGCGACTACCAGGCCGAGTTCGGCAAGTACTACGTCACCGGGGCGTTGCAGTCGGAGAAGTCGTTCCCGATGGTGAGTGATCCGCCCGGTCCCGGCGCGCCGCCGCCACCGCCGCGGACGGACGACCCGGGCAAGGGTGACCCGCGCGGTGACGGTCCGCGCGGTGACAATCCGGGCAACGGCAACCCGGGGTCGGGTACCCCGGGTTCCGGGAATCCTGGTTCCGGTAACCCGGGTTCCGGTAACCCCGGCTCGGGTAAGCCCGGTTCCGGCAATCCCGCCCCGACCCCGACCCCGACCCCGTCACCCGCGCCGACCGCGCAGACACCGCAGATCCCCGGTGCGGGCGACCCCAACGCCACACAGAACCCGACCGGCACGCCCGCACCCGGATCGACCGGCACCGGCACCGGACAGAGTCCCACGGGTCAGCGCGACACCGGCCAGGGAGTGCCGATGCTCAGCGCCCTGACCTCGGCGATGTCGTCCATGCTGCCCGCCCTCGGCCAAGCCGTCCCGGCACTGGCGCAGGCGCTGCCCGGTCTCACCCAGGCACTGCAACAACTGCCCCAGCAGCAGGCCGCGGCCGCGGGGGTCGACACCGGTGCGCTGGCCCAGCTGTTCGACCGGTTCCCGGAGCTGCGCACGATCCTGGCCGACTCGCCGCAACTCGCCGAACTCATCGCGGCCCACCCGGAACTGCGACCCCTCGGGGATCTGCTCGGCATTCCTGCAGGGCCACAATCCATCGAGCCGCAGGCCGCCGAGCCGCAGACGACCGAGTCGCAGACCACCGGACAGAGCACCGCGCGGCCCGCCGAGACCTCGGGGACGCCCGCGCCCGCGGATTCCGGCGGTTCGCGGCTGTTCCCGCGCGCGGCGCTGCCCGACACCTCGTTGGC
Organism: Nocardia sp. FDAARGOS_372; assembly: GCF_002554515.1. Classification (NCBI taxonomy): domain Bacteria; kingdom Bacillati; phylum Actinomycetota; class Actinomycetes; order Mycobacteriales; family Nocardiaceae; genus Nocardia; species Nocardia sp. FDAARGOS_372. The sequence continues at coordinate 5,585,983 of NZ_PDDW01000001.1, forward strand.
CCCGTTCCCGACCCCGGGCGTGCCCGCGGATCCCGGTGTCGCGGTCTCCGCGGGCCCGTCGCGCGCGGCGGCCTACGAGTCCGGTGCCGGCTGGACCGTGCCCGGCGTGGTCGCCGGGTCCACGCCGGGTGAGCCGCTGGTCCGGCAGAGCACCGACGGCGTGGAACAGGAAGCGGTGGACGAGGATTCGCTGCACTACGCCCGCCCCGTGGTCGAGTCGTGAACCGCACCTGGGAGTTCACCGATCTCGAGTTCCGCGTGCTGTGCGAGCGCTACGGCGACAGCCGTATCCCGGAACCGCTGACGTACCTGGCGCGCATCCGTTACGCCGAGGACTACGACCGGGCCAAGTTCGAGGTGTGGGAACGGTTGCGGGCCACCGCGGATCCGGACTTGCGCGAGATCATCCCGATCCTGATCCGGCCGGAAGTATCCGTGCGGGTGCTCACCTGGTACGACCGCGGCCGCGACGACCCCGCGCTGTGGGTGCGGGCACGCGGCGGGCGCACCGGGGCCCGCGGCTACCTGGTGGTGCAGAAGCCCGGTGAGACCGTCGAGCACAGCGGCGGGTACGTCATCCACGACTGCGGGCCGCGCGGTTTGGCCGAGGCGATCGTGCGCCTGCTGCCGCCGGGAGTGGAGGCGGGGCGCGCGGGCAGCATCCCGGTGGTCGCCGAGCACGTCGACGATCTCGAGAGTTACGGCGGCGTCCGGTCGCTGGTCACCGACGACCGGGACGATTCCGGGATCGCCCGCAGCCGTCGGTTCTTCGAGACGCCGGCCGAGCGCACCGGCGCCGTCACCGTGCATCAGGGCCACTCCCGGTACGGGCCGCGCGGCATCATCGAACACATCCTGCTGTGGCGCGACCTGCCCGGCGACGGCCGCTACGTCATCGAACTGCCCTCGGCGGCACCGATGGCGGTCGGCATGGGCCGCAAATGGCTGACCAAGAAGATCGACGATGCGGTGGAGACCATGCTCGACCGCACCGAGAGCCACTGGGAGCTGCGCGGCTGAGCGCCCGCATGCCCGCAGCGCTACCGAACCAGGTGCCGTCGAACCAGGTGCCACCGAATCACGTTGTGCCACCGAACGTCAGCCGGGCGGCACCTCGCGTTCACGTTGGCGATACCGGGCGGTCGCCCGCCGCTGGCACGGTCGAATCCACGCACGCGCTTTCGAGGAGCGAACATGGGTGTGGAGAACTATCCGCCGTTGCTGGACAAGGCGGCGCAGAAGACCGGTGAGGTCAGGGACCGGATCAACGCCGTCCTGACCACGCTGTCGGCCTCGCTGGCCGGCCGTGGCGCGCCGTGGGGCAACGACAAGATCGGGGACCAGTTCACCCAGGGCGAGAACGGCTACTTCGTCTCGCGGGAGAACCTGACCACCAGCGCCGCCAACATGGCCACCACGTTCGACAACTTCAGCACCTCGCAGACCGACGCCGCCTTCCACCTGCGCACGATGGACCTCGGCAACGGCGACCAGTACCGCACCTGAACGGGTCGCACCAGCGCATGAGCAACGAATACGCCAAGGCCGAGATGCTCTCCGTGCTCGACGAGGTCCGGCAGCAGATGCGGATGATCGGGCGCCTGCAACAGGAGCGATCCCGGCTGGTCGCCAGCGCGACCGTCCGCAAGCAGGTGACGGTCACCGTCAACGCCGACGGAGTCGTCATCGAGACCAAGTTCGGTTCCGGCATCGAGGATCTCGGCTACCCCGAGATCGCCAAGGCGGTGACCGAGGCCGCGCAGCAGGCCGCCGCCGAGGTGGCTCGACGCGGCCAGGATCTGCTGGCGCCCCTGCAGGATCGGCGCGCGCGGCTGCCCAAGATCTCCGACCTGGTCGAGGGGATGCCCGACCTGAACGCCGAGATCCCGGCGCCGCCGCCGGTGTCGACCGCACCGCCCGCCGCCCGGCAACGGTCCGTGGTCGACGACGACGACAGCTCCGCCCTGCGGTTCGAGGACGTGGAGGCGATCGATCCGGCCCGGCACGACCGCGGCGTCACCGACTCCGGTTGGTGAGCCGGGTAGGCGCTGATGGCTGAGCTGCCTGGTTATCTCCGGTGGCTGGAGTGGGTCGCGGGCTCGGACTGGCCCGCCGGTGAGCCCGAGGGGATGTGGGGGATCGCCGACGACTGGCGCACGGCCGCCCAGGGGTTGCGCGAGATCCTCGACGACATCGACGCCGCCAAGAGCGCCTCCCTCGCCGCGTATCCGCAGGGCGAGGGCATCGACAAGATGGTCACGATGTTCGACGACCTGCGCAGCGGCGATCAGTCGCTGGAAAAGCTCGCCGAGAACTTCGACCTCATCGCCGAATCCGCGGACGGTGTGGGCACCGAGATCGAATACGCCCAGCTGATGATGATCACGTCGCTGGCGATTCTGGCGGCCGAGATCGCGGCCGCGTGGATCTTCCCGCCGACCGCGCCCGCCGTACAGGCCGCCGCCATCGGTGTCACCCGGGTGGGTATCCGCATCCTGGCCCAGCAGGTGATGAACCGGATCATCCAGTGGACGGCACGCCTGGTCGGGCGCAAGGTGGCCACATTTCTGGTGCGGCACATGGCCATCGACACCTTCATCGGCACTTTCCAGGAAGTCGGCATCCAGGCCTACCAGGTCGAATTCGGCCGCAGGCCCGACATCAACTGGGAGCAGGTCGCCGTCACCGCCGTCAGCTCGGCGGCGGGCGGCGCGGCGGCGAGCCCGTTCGGCGACTGGATCGCCAAGAAACTGCCCGACGCCATGCCGAATTGGCTCAGCGGCGCGGTCACCGGTGCCACGGCGGGCGCGGTGGGCGCGGGCGCGGGTTTCGCCGCGAGCGTGGCGACCCAGTTCGGCATCGACGCCTACCAGGACGGCTGGGACAAGGCCTGGGAGAACGCCAAGAACACCGAGTTCGACCCGCGCATGCTCACCGCGGGCGTCTCCAACGGTGCGATGTCGGGTGCGAGCCGGGCGATGGCGGACGGTTTTTACCACAACCGGCATCCGGAGTGGTATCCCGCGCCGTCGCAGGACCCGCCGCGTCCCGAACCGAGGATCGGCGGCACGCCACCGGGATTCGATCCGGCGGGCAACGGCACCGACCCGGGCGGCACCGGCAACGCCGACGGCGGCCACACGAACGGCACCGGCCCGGTGGGAGGCGATCAGAACGGCACCGACCCGGCGGGAAGCACCGGCGCGGGCGCCGACCGCGCCGGGATCGCGCCGGAGACGACCGCGCCGGGAACCGCCGCCCCCGAAGCGGGGCCGGCCGGGGAACCCGCCAGCCAGACCTCGCCCGCGGCGGGCGCGACACCGCCCGAGACCGGCGCCGCCGACCCGACCACACCGCGGGGGGAGGGGAGCACCGCACCCGCCGACGGGGAGACCGCGCCGGGCCGCGCGGCGGACCACGCCCCGCAGGACGACGGCGACACAGGCACCCGGGGCGAGTCCGACGGGCCGGGCCGGACCGACGCGGACGGCCGTCCCGCCGAGGGCACCGACACGGCCGGCGACGGGCAGCGCGCGACCGATGGGGAAGCGACGCGGGACGGCTTCGACCCGTCGACACCGGGCGACCGCGCCGCGACCCCCGAATCGGCAGACGGCGGCGCCCGGACCGCCGCACCGGAGGCGAGCCCGGCCGCATCACCCTCGGATACGGGTGCCGCGCCGGGCGCCGACGCCGCAGCCGCCGCGCCTCGGCCCGACGCAGCACCGGAGGCGAGTCCCGTCGCAACCCCCTCGGACACGGGTGTCGCGCCGGGCGCCGACGCCGCAGCCCCTCGGTCCGACGCCGCCGCGGAGGCGAACCCGGCTGCGATCCAGTCGGATACGGGCGCGCCGCGCGCCGATACCGCCCCCGCCGACACGGCCGCCCCGCGCGACGCAGGGCACCCGTCGACCTCGGTACCCGAAGGACGGACCGGCGGCAGCGCGGACGGCACCGCCGCCCCGCGCGTCCTCGACGGGACCGCGCCCGCCCGGCCCGACAGCGCACCGCAGCCGACCGGTACCGCGTTCGGCTTCCCCGGCGCCGCCCCGATCCCCGCCGCGACACCGCCACCGCCGGGCGCTCTCTCGGCTGCCGCGCCACCGAGCGCGGTCACACCCGGCACCGGCGCCGTACCGGCGAGTTCGACACCTGGCACCACCCCGGGCACCGGCTCATCCCCGGCGGGATCGCTCGCCCAGCACACCCCCGGCCAGCACGGCACCGACCGGCCGAGCGCCCCCGGGGAATCCCGCCAGACGCCCGGCCCGGCGGCCCGCCCGTCGGCCGCACCGGCGGCCCGCGCGGGCATCGCCGACGGCACCTCGCCGTTCGGCCGCGAGGGCGGTGTGCAGGCCCGGCACGCCGACGCACCGGCGCCGCTCGCGGAACGCCCTGTTGCACAAGATGTTTCCTCCGAGGACGCCGAAAGCGTCCAGGTGCCGCCGGAGGGCATGCTCGCCGTCCCGCCGCTGGTCGCCGACCTCGCCGCACCGCGCGCGGGCCGCACCGACGGCGCCGACCGCCCGGCGTCACGCCCCACCCCCGAGGACAGCGACCGCGTCGCGGGCGACGACCGGGCGCGTCCGTCGCGCGCCGGCACCGACGCACCCACCACCCCGCGCGCCGACGATCCGAACCGGGACGGGGGCACGTCGAGCGACCCGGATCGCGTCGGCGCTCCCCACCACGATTCCGATCCGGCCCGGCGCGGCCGGTGCGCTCCGCTGTCGCTGGGCGAGATCGCCGACGCGACCGGCAGCACGTCCATCCGCGTTCCCGAGGACGTGGGCCCGGAGGGATTGTCGGCCGCCGAGTTGGAGCACTACGCGGGGGGCCGGTTGCACGGCGTGCCCACCCCGGCCGACCCATCCGCACCGCGCCACCAGGCCCTCGCCGACCTGCTGCTGTCGGAGGACAACCCCGCCACGTGGGCGCTCGTGGTCGACGAATACCGCGGGCCGGTCGACGAATACGGTGTCGGCGCGCACGCCTACGTCCTCTCGGTCCAGGTCGATCCGGCCACGGGCGCGCGCTCGGTGGTGGTGAGCGACCCCGCCACCGGCGTGCGCCGTGGCTTCCCCCCGGTCGTGCCGCCGGAGCTCGGCCGTGTGCACGCGATCCTGTTCGACGCGGGCGGCCATGCGCTGCCCGAGGACGCCGCCCATCCGTTGGCGGATCTCGTCGGCGAGGGTGGCGCGCGCATCGGCCGCTCCGCCGACGAGCACCGCGATCAGATCCGCGAACTGCTCGCGCTGACCCCCACCGGCCGCGACATCCTGGCCACGCTGGACAGTGGGCCGGTGCGCGACGCCTACGAGCGCGGGGCCGAGGACGGGCGGGTCGGCTCGTTCCGGCGCGGCGCGCTGGCGGCGGTCGCGTTCACCGAGGGCAACAGTCATCTGCGCCAGGCGTTGGCGTTGGCGCACGAGTCGGTGCACGCCCAGCGCTTCGTGGACGGGCAGACCGCGCACACCCGCGACGGCATGCGGTCGATGAGCCGCGACGACTACGTGCGGGCGATGATCGAGGAGGAGGCCGCGGCCACCGGCAGGCGGTTCCAGTTGGCGCGGGAGCTGCGCACGCTGGGCTTCGACATCCCCACCAACCAGTTGGAGGCGGTCTACACCGACGCCTACGAGCGCGCCGAACTCGGTCTGTCGCGCTCGGAGCCGGAGCTGCCCCCCGCCGAGGTCGCCCGGATCGCCCACGAGGTGGCGGTCGACGCGCTGCGCGGCCCGTTGGCGGACTACGAGTTCGACAACGGCGTCACCTACACCCGCTTCTACGGCGAGGCATGGGACCGGGTGCGGCTACCACCGGCCCACGGCGCCGACGCGCCGACCGCGGACCTGGTGTTCCGGCCCACCGATGCCGGCGTCGTGCAGGACCTGCGCCGCGCCGTGCTCGCGCTGCGCGCCGACCTCCTTGCGCTGGAGGACATCTCGCAACGGTTGACCGCGCTGGCCGCGACCGTCGATGTCGACGCGACCGCGCCGCGGCAGGTGTTCGACGCCAGTATCGCCGAGCGGCTCGCCGATCTCGCCGCGGGCGGGCGGGCGAGGGACAGCGATCCGGCGCGGGCCGCCGAACTGCGCCGGGTCGAACACGATCTGCGCACCCTGTCGGGTCTGGCCGACCAGCGCGACGCCGCCCAGCGGGCGGTGGACGAGCGGTCCCGTGACCTCGGTCTGCGGGCCGCGCGCGAGTACGTGCACGCGCGCGCCGAGTCGACCACGGACGCGCGGGTGCTGACCGACCAGATCGTGCTGGTCCCGGGGGAACCCGACCGGGTGCTCGTCGCCGCGCCGCCCGGAGAACATCCCGCTGTTCTCGACGGCGCCCGTACCGATCCGGAGCTGGCCGCCCTGCTCGACCGCGCGGAGGTCGAGCCGTTCGAGGTGCGGGTCGACAACGACGGCCGCGTCTTGCTCGACGCCGTCGATCCGCGGGCGATGCCCGGCGTCGACCCGCGTCCGAGCCCCGAGGGGTCGGCCGATCGGCCCGAAGACGCGGTGGCACCGCGGGATCCGGCGGGAGCGGCGGCCGATGCCCGCATCGCCCGGGTGCGCGCCGAACTGGGCACCACCGAGGTCGGGCGGTGGGCCGACGACGTGCTCGACCGCGCCGGGGTGCAGGTCGTCTACGGTTCCGACGGCGCGGACCGCTACCTGCCCGCCCGACGCACCCTGCGCCTTGACGTCGGAGCCACCGACGCCGAACAGATGGTGGCGCTCGTGCACGGCGCCATCCACGCCGACACCGCGCACGCCCGGGACACCCCCGGTGGTGCCCGGGAGCGGATGCTGCTGCCGCGAGCCGAGTACGTCGGCCGGATGCTGGACGAGGAGACCAGGGCGCACGCGCTCGAGATCGTGGCCCGCCTGCAATTGCGCGCGGCCGGGCACGACCTGCCGGTGACGGACCTGGAACGGGCCTACACCCGCGCCTTCGATGCCGCCCGCGCGGCCGCCGTCCGCGAGCACCCCGACGCGCCCGCCCACGACCTCGACCGGCGCGCCAACGAGGCGGGCCTACGGGCACTGCGTCCGCTGGTGGCCGACCTGCCCGCGGATCCGACCGGCATCACCTACGGCGAGGCCTACGGCGCGGATTGGGATCGGGCACACGGCATCCGCCCGTTCGACGCCCTGGTGCGCACGGCGCTGGCGGCCGGCGAGGTGTCGGCGCAGATGCGGCACGAGGGCACCTCGGTCAACAGCGCCCGCCGGGTGGAGCTGGTCACCTTCGCCGACGGCACCCAGCTGATCCGCAAGACCATGATCAACTCCCGGCACGCCGACGCCGAGCAACTGTTCTCGGCCCTGGCGCGGGCGGTCGGTGCGCCGGTGCCCGAGGCGTTCCGCGCCGGACGCAACGTCGTCTACCTGCGCCCGGTGCCCGGGGTGACCGCGCACCAGCGCTGGCCGGGCTTCCTCGACCCGCACGAACTCGGCGCGCTGGACTCCGACGCGGGCCGCGCGCTCGGCCTGGCCGACGCGCTGGCCGGGGTGCCCGACCGCGATGCGAGCGGCTGGATGGTCGACTCGGACGGCGGCATCCACGGCATCGGCAACCACCGTGCCTTCGAGGGCACCGTCACCCCGGCGACGCTGAGCCCCTTCGCCTCCCATTTCCTGCGCGCCACCGCGAACGGCGCCCTCGAACCTGTCGAGCATCCGCTCACCGATCGTGAGATGGCCGATCTGCGCGAGCGGGTGGCGGCGCTGCGCCCGGAGTTCGAGCGACTCGGCCGCCCCCGCTGGCTCGACGGTGCGCTCGCGACTCTCGACGCGCTGGCCGAGCACGCCCGCCCCGCCCCGCCGCCCGACCCCGGGCTGCCGGTCGACGCGGGCGAGGACGACCTGGTGTATGTCAACCGGTACGGCGGGACCGGCCGCCACGGCATCTCCGGTGTGGTCGACGCCGACGGCGTGCTGCACTACGAGATACGGGCGGGCCGGGCCACGCCCTCGGGCCGGGAGATGTTCGCCGACATGATGCGCGAACTCGGGCACGCGGTCCGCGCCATCGAGGACGACTGGTTCGCCGAGGGTGGCTTCGACGACCAGCTGGCCACCTTCAACGCGGCGATCCAGGACACCTTCGCCACCCCCGAGGAAGCGGCCCTGTCGACGTTCACCGGACGTCTGGCGGCCGAACTCGGGTTCACCCGAGTCGAATTCGGCCCCGACGGACTGGAAGGCCCGCTGGGTGAGAACACCGCTGTCACGGTGCGATTCCTGCGCCCGGAGGAGGCGTTGCCCGCGCCCGGCCTTCGTCCATCCGAGGGCGGCCGGACCGACAGGCCGCTCGGCATGCCGCCGTTCACCTCGCGCGACACCGACAACCCGACGCGCCCGGTCGACCGCGACCGCGGCACCGACGCCGTCGATCCACCGGAGTTTCCCGCCGAGCACGGAGCCGGCGATGCCGATGCCGACCGGGCCGCCGCCGCGCAGCAGCGGCGCGCGGAGCTGGACCGCCTGGCCGCCGAACGCGACGCCGCCGTCCGGGACCGCGAGCACGCGCTGGCCGCCGGGGACCGCGAGCGGGCCGAAGCCGTCCGGGAGCGGATCGACCGGTTGGGCGAGCAGATCGGCGCCGCGATCGAACGGGACGCGCTCGCCGGGGTCGATGCGCGGCCGCTCACCGACCGGGTCGGTGTCATCGACGGCGCGCGGCCGGTCGTCGTGGTCGCCAACCGCGGGGGCGCGGACGTACGGGCGCTGCTCGCCGAAGCGGCTGGGCGAAACCCCGAGCTCGCGCGGCTGCTCGCCGATCCCGAGGTCACGGTGCGGGAACTGCGGATCGACGAGTCCGGCCGCGTCGCCGTCGTGCGAGTCGAGAACCCCGGGCCGGCAGGGCGTTCCGACGACCCCGGGGCACCGTCCACCCCGGCCCAGACGCCACCGCTCGCCGCGGACGGCGGTGCGGGCAAGCCGCCCTCCGAACCGCCGGTGTCGGCCGGACCGGACCCCGGCGAGCCCGATCCCGGCGCCGGATCGACCGGGCGCGACTGGACCGCGGACGGCCCGGCGCGGACGCACCAGCCGACCACCGACCGGGCCCGGCGGGACCTGGCCGGGGCGGGGGAGCGGATCGCCGATGCCGTCGCGACCCGCCGGATGGCCGAGGAACGCCTCGCCGACCTCGCGTGGCAGGCGGGGATCGACCCGGATGGGCGCACGCCCCACCAGCTTTCGCGACTCGCCGACGACCTGCTCGCCGCGGCCGAAGCACGCGTCGAAGCCTTGCACGGCCGGACCGCGGTGCCGCGCGAGGAGATGGTCCGGTACTTCGACGAGTTGCGGGCGGCGCAGGCGGAGCTGGGCCGGACCGTGCGCGCGGTCGGTGCGTTGCGCGCGGAGGTCGGCCGCTGGACGGCCGCGGTACGGGCCGAGGACGAGGCCAGGACGACGGCGGGTGTGCTGGCCGCCCGCGATGTACTGACCGCCGAGGGCACGCGGATGATCAGCGAAGGCGTCGGCCTCGCGCCGGACGGGCAACGCGTCGTGGTCGCCTCGCCGCTGACCCGGCCGGACGCCGTGATGCCCGCCGAGGTGCGGCGCATGCTCGCCGACCGCGGTGTCGCCGTGGACTATCGGCTCGTGGCGGTGGACGCGGCGGGCCGGGTCACCGTGACCGACCTGCGCCCGCCCGCGGCGGAGGCGGAACCGGCCACCGGGCCGGAGAGTGCTCGACCGGACCCCGCCCGGTCCGCCGCCGAACCCCGGCCGCGCGTGCGGCAGCCGGACACTTCGGTGGAGCAGCCGGTCCGTCCGCGACCTGCCGAACCGGATACCGATGTCACCCCCGAGCCGACCGCGCCGCCTGCGCGACCGGACGGCGGCCCCGACGACTACGACGCGCTGCTGCGCGACCGGGCGGCCCTGGCGTCCGAGCGTGAGTTCTGGCGGGCGAAGCGGGACGATCGGGCGGATCGGTTGGGTCTGGCCGATTCTGATCGGGAGCTGGGTCCGGACCGGCTGGAGCCGACGTTGCAGCGTTTGCTCGGTGAGGTGGTCGGTATTCGGGAAACCGCGGGGACCGGTGAGGAGTTGCCGGGGCGGACGTCGGAGCTGGTGGGTTCGGCGGAGCTGTCGCAACGGCGCGAGCGGATCTTCCGTCTCCAGGACGCGGCGGAACGGTTCATCGCCGCTTCCGACGCGCTGGCCGAGCTCGACCGCCGGATCGCCGCGCTCGAAGCGGCGAGCGCGGGTGCGGGCAGACACCCCACCGCCGAGGTCGCCGCCGAGCTCGACCGGCTCGGCCGCGAACGCGCCGGACAGGTGCTTGCGCTCAAGCCGTGGCGGGTGATGCGTGACGACATCGCGGCCCGGCTGCGAGTCGACCCGGACCGGTTGGGTCCGGAGGATCTGCCGGCCACGCTCGACGAAGTGGCGAACCGTCGGGTGCGCGCGGACGAGATCGAGTTGCGGATGCGCAACCTGCGGTTGCTGGCCGAAGCCGCCGAACAGGTGAATCGGCGGGAGAACGAGATCGGCCGAGTGCAGGACCGGATGGCCGAGCTCGCCGGGTCGGCGCGGGCGTTGTTCGACGCCGCCGGCGCTCGTCCGATCACCGATCGGGTGGGGTTGGTGGACGGGCCGAATCCGCGGATCGTGGTCGTCGGTCCGCGCGGGCGGTGGGATGCGCCGTTCGCCGATCACGACGCGGCGTTGGCGGAGGCGCTGCGCCGGAGCGGTGCCGTGGCGCAGGCGATGGTGCGGCCGGAGACCACGATCGAGTACCGGCAGATCGTCGCCGACCGGGACGGCACCTGGCGGCCCGTCGATCTCGCCCCGCCGCGCCGGGAGTTCATCGATGCACCGCCCAGCAACGGCAGGCCCGGCATCCACCTGACCCGCTGGCGCGACGGCGACGGCGAATGGCACCACGTCGACGCCGCGCGGCCGGACTGGGACACCGGCCGGGACGAGAGCGGGGCGCCGAAGAAGTTCGAGCCGCGTGACCTGCCCGAGGGGGTGAGCGGGTGGGCGGTGAATCCGTTCCAGGCCGCCGTGGTCGACCCGTTCGTCGACCCCTCCGGCGGCACACCCGCGGGCGCGATCAACGAATCGTTCCTGCCGACGATCCCGGGTGGCATGCCGCCCGGCGACATCCCCAGCTACTCGCTGCCGTTCGCGGACGCGTTCTATCACACGATGCGGATCATTCTGGAGTCCGCGAAGTTGTCGGGCTTCACCTGGTACAGCGACAGCGAACATCCCGGGCGGATTCGTCCCGGCTTCAAAGGACATCCGTGGTTCCGCGCCCCTCGCGCGGACGTGCAGCCGATGGTGCGGGAGTGGAATGCCGCCGACCGTATCCCCGACGACGGCAACCTCACCCGCCCCTTCCTCGACCGCCAGGAGGCGGCGCGGCAGCGATGGGCGCGGGTGCAGGCCTGGGCCGACGAGCAGTACCGGACCTTCCGCGCCGACGACAGCGACATCACCCGCATCGCCGACAACCTCGCCGACCGGGCCGCCGCCGACCGGATCGCGCACGCGCGGGAACTGATCGACCGCGTGCGCGCGGTACTGCGCGGCGACGCGGAGGTGGACGCGCTGGTCGACGACCTCACGGGCGCGCTGGCCGACGAACGACCCGGTGACGCCGCCCGCCTGGTGGCCGACCTGCTCGACGTGGTGGGCAGGCCGATGGACCCCGCCGACCACGCCGAGGTCACCCGACTGGTGGCCGACCAGCTGGCCGACCGCGGGCCGACCTTCACCGCCGAGGACATCGAGCGGATCAAGAACCACCTGATGCGCGACGAGCACCTGATCCGCGATCCGCACGACGGCACCCTCGTCCGCAGGCCGCTCGATGCCGTCGCCGACGTCGCCGAAGCCTGGCATCGCCTCCTCGCCGGCGAGCCACTGCCGCAGGACATCCTGCTGCTCCAGGACGCCCGTGCCGAGTCGGACTTCCTGCGCGACAACCCGATCGCCACCTGGCGCGACGCCAACCAGCACGCGATCAGCCTCGGCTACGACTGGAACGCCGACCGGCCACCGCTCACCGACTGGCGCGCGAACATCCCCTACGCACCCGCACCGGTCGGCCCGCAAGCCCCGCCCGCCGCCGGACCTCCGGCGAGCAGGCCGGAGTCGCCGGAGGGACAGCCCGACCGCCCGCCCGCCTCGCCGGCGCCAGCCACGCCGGAGCCCCCGGACGATTCGGCTTCGCCACCCCATCCCGAGGCCGAGGCGACGCGTCCCGAACTTCCGCCGGCGCCGCCCGAGCTTCCCACCTCGCGGGCCGAACCTCAGCCGACACGGGGCGAACGCCCACCGACGCAACCGGCTCCGACCCCACCGGTTCCGGCCGAGAGCGCAGGCGTCTCCGAGGCCCGTCCGGATACCGCGCTGCCCGCGGCCGTCTCCGACCCGGTCGAGGGCATGCCATCGGCGGACGACGGACGGGCGAGCGCCGCACCCGCGCGGTCGCGGCCCGTGGTTCCGGAGGAAACCGGCTCGCCCACAACGGAATCCAATGGCGGTGCGGGTCGCCCGCCGTCCGATCCGCCGACCCGGGGCGCGCCCGACCCCGACGAGCCCTCGGAGTGGTTGCGGGCGCGGTTGGCCGAGCAGGAGGAGTGGAACGCGCGGATGCGCGCGGAGCTGGCCGAGTGGGCGGCGCGGATGCGCAACGGTGCGGTGGCGCGCGAGTTCGAGGGCATCCAGCGCGATGTCGACGACGCCTTCGCCGCGATCGATCGGCGCCTCGCCGAGCAGCGCGCCGACGAACGCCGCCGCAACGACGAGTTCTTCGACGAACTACTCCGCCGAGTCGCTCTGCCCTGGGCGCCGGCCGACCCCGCCACCGAGGGACAGGTCGATCCCCGCCGCGGCTCCGAGGACGATCCCGACAACCGCGCGGAAACGCCCACCGGCGGCGAGCATCACACCCGGCACGACGGCGCGCACCACCCCGAGCGCGGCGGCCATCGCGACTATCCCACCGACCCGGAGGACGGGACCGACGGTGCCGCGGGCCATCCCGCGGACCCACCCTCGCGTCCCCCCGCCGCCCCGTCCGCCGCCGCCCCGGAGTCGGTCCCAGACCATGTGGCGCCGGTATCGGAGGACGGACGGTCCACGGGCGAACCGGCGGCGGGTGACAGCGCCGAGCGGGACGGTCCCGCCGCATGGTCGCCGGTCGGGCCCGGACAGGAGGTCGCGCCACCGTCGGAGGCGGTGGCGCGGGAGTTGCGCGCGCTGGGTGAACGGGCCGCCGCGGCGGCCGCACGCCGCGCGGATATCGAACGGCAGCTGCTGCGGCAGGTGGGTGAGCTGCCGATCGATCGCGCGGATCTGTCGGTCGAGGAGGTCGTGCGCGCCGCCGAAGAGCATCTGCGCGAGGCCCGCGCCCGCGAGGACGAGCTGCGCGACCGGTGGGATGTGGCGCTGGACGAGGTCGACGGGCATCAGCGTGCGGTGGCCGAGGCGGCCCATCTGGCCGACCGGGCGGGCCGGGTGGTCGAGGCGATCCGTGCGGCAATGCGAGAGCGTGCCGAGGCGATCCGCGCCGAACACGACGCGCGGATGACCGCGGGTGTCCTGGCCGCGCGTGCGGTCCTGGACGCCGAGGGTGTGCGGATGATCGGTGAGGGCGTCGGACTGTCGCCGGATGGCCGCCGGGTCCTGATCGCCTCGCCGCTCGCGGACCCCGGCGCGCTGTTGCCGCCGGAAACCAGGGCGCTGCTGGCCCGCAACAACGTCGAGATCGACTACCGGCTGGTGGAGGTCGACGGGACCGGCCGGATCACCGCCACCCCCATCGCCCCGCCCCGCACGCCGGAAACCTGGAGTACGCCGGAATCCACCGCCGAGGCACCGCCGAGCCGGGAGCCGGACGAGCATCGCAGCCGGCTGCGGGAGCAACTCGACGGTCTGCGCGAGCGGCGCGCCGAGGCGGCGGACCGGGCCGAGCGGCTGCGCGACGAGATCGCCGACCTCGCCCGGAGCACCGCCGACGACCCGACCACCGACGCCGCAACCACCGAGGCCGACGTCCTCGACCGGCGGGTGCGCGATCTGGCCGAGGCCGAAGCCGAGGTCGCCCGTCTCGACGAGATGCTGGACTACCTGCGGACGGCCGCCACCCCGGACGCGGACCACGAAGCCCTGCTGCGGGAACAGGCCCGACTGACCTCCGAGCGTGAGTTCTGGCGGGCGAAGCGGGACGATCGGGCGGATCGGTTGGGTCTGGCCGATCCTGATCGGGAGCTGGGTCCGGACCGGCTGGAGCCGACGTTGCAGCGTTTGCTCGGTGAGGTGGTCGGTACTCGGGAAACCGCGGGGACCGGTGAGGAGTTGCCGGGGCGGACGTCGGAGCTGGTGGGTTCGGCGGAGCTGTCGCGACGGCGGGAGCGGATCTTCCGTCTCCAGGACGCGGCGGAACGGTTCATCGCCGCCTCGGACGCGCTGGCCGAGGTCGACCGCCGGATCGCCGCGCTCGAAGCGGCACGTGGTCTGCCGGATCGCTCGCGCGCCGCGGAGGTCGCTGCCCAGCTGGAACGACTCGGCCGGGAGCGGGCCGGGCAAGTGCTGGCGCTCAAGCCGTGGCGGGTGATGCGTGACGACATCGCAGCCCGGCTGCGGGTCGATCCGGACCGGTTGGGTCCGGAGGATCTGACGGCCACGCTCGACGAAGTGGCCGGTCGCCAGGTCCGTGCCGACGAACTCGAACTGCGCGCCCGCAACCTGGAATTGCTGGCCGAAGCCGCCGATCAGGTGAATCGCCGGGAGAACGAGATCGGCCGGTTGCAGGACCGGATGGCGGAATTGGCGGGAGCCGATCGCGAGATCTTCGATACCGCCGGTGCGCGCGGCATCACCGACCGGGTGGGGTTGGTGGACGGACCGAATCCGCGGATCGTGGTGGTGGGTCCGCGCGGCCGGTGGGATGCGCCGTTCGCCGATCACGATGCGGCGCTGGCGGAGGCGCTGCGGCACAGTGCCGCGGTGGCGCAGGCGATGGTGCGACCGGAGACCACGATCGAGTACCGGCAGATCGTCGCAGACCGGGACGGCACCTGGCAGCCGGTGGATCTGCCGTCCCCGCGCCGTGAATTCGTCGACGCCCCACCGCGTAACGGAGGACCGGGTATTCACCTGACCCGCTGGCGCGACGGCGCCGGCGAATGGCACGAGGTGAACACCTCGCGTCCGGACTGGAGTACCGGCCGGGACGAGAGCGGGGTGCCGAAGAAGTTCGAGCCGCGTGACCTGCCCGAGGGGGTGAGCGGGTGGGCGGTGAATCCGTTCCAGGCCGCCGTGGTCGACCCGTTCGTCGACCCGTCGAACGCGCCGCCCGGCGCGATCAACGAATCGTTCCTGCCGACGATCCCGGGTGGCATGCCGCCCGGCGACGTGCCGAGCTACTCGCTGCCGTTCGCCGACGTCTTCTATCACACGATGCGGATCATCTTGGAGTCCGCGAAGTTGTCGGGCTTCACCTGGTACAGCGACAGCGCGAATCCGGGCCGGATTCGGCCGGGGTTCAAGGGGCATCCGTGGTTCCGCGCGCCGCGGCCGGATGTGCAGCCGATGGTGCGGGAGTGGAATGCCGCCGACCGCATCCCCGACGACGGCAACCTCGGCCCCGAGTACCGCGCCCGGCAGCAAGCGGCACGCGAGCAATGGGCGCGGGTGCAGGCCTGGGCCGACGAGCAGTACCGGATCTTCCGCGACATGGGTGACGACGATCTCGCGGCCATCTTCGACAACCTCACCGAGGCCGCCCGGGCCGACCGCGCCGCCCGGGCACAGGATCTGATCCAGCGCCTGCGCGAACTGGCGGCCCAGGACGACCCCGATGTCGAGGCGATCATCGCCGAACTCACCGGGACGTTGCCCGACGAACAACCCGGCGACGCGGCACGGCTGGTCACCGACCTGTTGGCGGTGGTCGGCAGGCCGGCCGACGCGCTGCGCCCCGACGAACTGGTCGAACTCGTCGCTCAGCAGCTGGGCGCCGACGAACCGGAGTTCACCTGGGAGGAACTCCAGCGGATCAAGAACCATCTGATGCACGACGAGCATCTGATCCGCGACCCCGAGGACGGCACCCTCGTGCGCCGCCGCCTCGACGCCGTCGCCGACGTAGCCGAGGCCTGGCACCGCCTCATGAACGGCGACCACCTACCCCAGGACCTGCTGTTGCTGCGCGACGCCCGTGCCGAGTCGGACTTCCTGCGCGACAACCCGATCGCCACCTGGCGCGACGCCAACCAGCACGCGATCAGCCTCGGCTACGACTGGAACGCCGACCGGCCACCGCTCACCGACTGGCGCGCGAACATCCCCTACGCACCCGCACCGGTCGGCCCGCAAGCCCCACCCACCCGCCCGACCCCGCCCCCAATCCCGCCCAGCACACCGGGCAATGCCGCGTCACCCGGCCCCGGCGCGGACCGCACCCGTCCAGCCGACACGGCTCCGCACCGACCATCGGAGGCGGCGACCACCCCTGCCGACGACCCGTCCGCACTGTCGCCCGAGGTCACCGGCGACGGCGGCGAGTCCGGCCCGCAGCCAGCGCGGCCGGACGGGACCATCCGTGCCGAAGACCGGGCCGCCTTGTCACCGGAGGGCATAGCCGACGATGGCGAGTCCGGCTCACGGCCAGCGCGGCCGGACGGGACCACCGACGATCGGGCCGCCCCGTCGCCCGAGGTCACCGGTGAATACGGCGAGACCAGCCCAGCGCGGCCGGACGGGACCATCCGCACCGAGGAACCTCCCCCCGACGAGGACGAGGGCGACGACCCACCGGCCGCCGCGCCGCCCGCGGGGCCGCCGTCGCAACCCCCGGCCGCCCCGCCGGCCGCCGGTGACCGGGGAGACCCCGGGGACGAGGGCGATGCGCACCGCGCGCGGGAGTCCGCGACCACCGCGGAGTCCACGGACTCGGCGTCCCGGGTCGCGCCGCCGGAAGCCAGGGGTGCCGATGCCTCGTCGGAGTCCACAAATCGTGTCGGCACGTCCGAGACCACACCGGTCGATCCCGCGCCGGAGCCCCGGCCTGCCGCGCCGACGCGGCCGGCCGCCGACCCGACTGCACCCCCCGCGGCCGACACGCAATCGCAGCGGCGCGACGCGGTGCCGAACCGGCTCGCCGCCGACATCGAAGCGGCCGTCCGGGAACGGGACGCCGCCCGGATCGCGGGCGACGATCGGGCCGTCGAGGCGGCGACCGAGCGGATCGAGCGGCTCGCGGGCGCCCTGCTGACGGCCAACGCCCAGCACGCGCTACGGGCAGCGGGCGCGCACCTGGTCGGCTCGCGCGTGGGTGTGCTCGGCGGTGAACCGCCGCGGTATCTCGTCGCCGGATGGGGTGGTGCGGACACCGGCGCCGCGCTCGCCGATGCCCTGGCCGCCGACCCGGCGCTGGCCGAATTGCTCCGGCTGCCCGGCGTCGAGATCCGCGAATTGCGCCTCACCATCGACGAGAACGGCGCCATCAGCGCTCACCTCGTCGACCCGCCCGCGTCCGCAGCCGATCGCGGTGATCAGACGGCGGATCGCGACACGGTCGGCCAACCACCCGCCACCGCACCGGAATCGGACGCGCCACAACGCGACCACACCCGCGTCGGAGCCGGGGAACCCGCGAACCCCGGGGACGATCCAGCACGTGACAGCGCCGACGATCCCGGCGCGCGCGACTCCGCCCAGGCCGAGGCCCGCCGGGCGCACGCGGAAGCCCTCGCCCGCCGCGACGAGCTGGCGGCCCGGATCCGGGAGCTGGGGGAGCGGTTGCCGATCCGCGAGCCGGAAGCACTCGACCCGGACCACATCGCGGCCACCGTGCGGGAACTGTCCACCTGGAACTTGTCCGAGCCGGACCAGGTCGCCGCACTGGCGGAGCTGGTCGATCTGGTGCCGGGCTTCCTCGAGGCCCACGCCGATGCCGCCCTGCTGGCCGCCCGCATCGGCCTGCTCGACGACTACGACCGGTTGCTCGCCGAGCACAGGGAGTTGGTGCGGGAGCGCGAGTTCGTCCGCGCCAAGGCCGACGAGCGTGCCGAACACCTGCTCGGCACCGACGACCCGCCGTGGACCACGCGCGACTCGGACAGCCGCGACGACGCCATCCGCGCCCGCTACGCCGAGGCGCGCACCGATCTGATCGACATCCCCGCCGGACCCGACGAGGTCGGTCACCAGGAGCGCAGGCTCGCCGACCCGGACGACGTGCGCGAACGCCGTCGCGCGCTGGAGAAACTGATCGAGACCACCGGTCGCTTCGACGATCTCGCCGAACAGGTCAGGCAGGTGGAACAGCGACTGGCCGACCTGGAGAACGCCGGCATCGCGCAATACCGCCCGCCCACCGCCGAGGTCGCCGACCGCCTCGACACGCTGGCGCGCGAGCGTGCCGCCGAACTACGCCGCATCAAACCGCGCCGCGCCATGCGCGACGATCTGGCGCTGCGCCTGGGCGTCGTCGACGACACCGGCGCACCCGACGAGCCCGCGCTGAGCCGCGATCTCGACCGCACGCTCGCCGACCTGCGCGGGCGGGTGGCCGCCGACCTGCGTTCCGGCGCCCTGCCGGTGAACGAACTGCCCGCGCGGTTGCGTGCGATCGCCGCGCTCGCCGACGCCGCACCCGAGGTGGCACGGGCGCACAACCGGATCGGCCGGCTGCAGGACGAGATGGCCGGACTGGCGGGTGCGTGGCGCACGCAGATCGAGGCCGAGGGCGGACGGATGGTCACCGACCGGGTCGGCATCGTCGAGGGCGAGCGGCCGCGCATCGTCGTGTTCGGCCCGCGTCCCGACCCGGAGTCTCCACGGGCCGAACACGATCGGGCCTTCGAGGCCGCGCTGCGCACCGCCGCGCCGGTGGCGCAGGCCGTCGTGCGCCCCGAGACGACCGTCGAATACCGGCGGGTGCTCGCCGACCGCCGGGGCGAGGTGCGGTCGGAGACGATGCCACCGCCGGAGGTGGAGCGGTTGTCCGCGGGCGGTGTCGGCGGCCGTCGCCTGGACATGACCCGGTGGCGCGACGCCGAGGGCACCTGGCATCCGGTGGATCCCACCCGGCCGGACTGGACGACCGGACGCGACAGCGGCACGCTGCCGAAGAAGTTCACGCCCAAGGACCCGCCCGACGGCGTCAGCGGCTGGGCGATGGAGGACGTGGTCAACGACATCACGCTGCCCACCGACGACGTGCCGCCCGGCCAGATCCCGGAGAGCACGCTGCCCGTCAACGCCCCGATGGCGCCCTCGCAGTACAGCACCGCGGGCGTGCCCGACGGCGCGACGGTGTTCGGCCAGCACTGGGGCGCCGACTCCTACAACGTGGTGCGCCTGATCCTGATGGCCGCGCAGGTGCCCAAACACCCCGCGGTGCAGGCGTGGATCCAGCGGCATCCGGAGATCGGCCGCTGGGTGCAGGCCAGGCCGTGGTTGCGGCACATCCCACCCTTCGGCACCGTGTTCCGCGACTACCAGTGGTTCGCGCCGCCGGAACGCAACGTGCAGCCGATGTTCCGGGCCTGGGACGTCGCCGACCACGCCCCGCCCGCGGAGCGGGTGGACATTCCGGAAGGACTGCGCGCGGAGTGGGACCGCGAGGTCGCCGACTGGCAGCGCGTGCAGGACTGGGCCGACGCCGAGTACGAGCGGTTCCTCGCCGACGACTCCGATGTCGACGCCATCGTCGAGGGCCTGGACGCGCATCGGCGGGATCGGCAGCGGGAGCTGGCCCGCGAGGTGGTCGACGTCGTGCGCGCCGAACTGGTCGACAGCCACCGCGGTATCGACCCGGTCGGCGACATCGACGCGCAACTGGCCATGGTGGCCGCCGACATCGATCGAGTCGCCGCCGACCTGGCCGACCGCTTCGCCGCCGCCGACCCACCGGCCGTGCGGTCCACGGTCGAGGACATCAGGGAGCTCCTGCTCGCCCCGGACCAGCCCGCGAGTTTCGCGGCCGAGCTGCGCCCCGGCGAGACCCCCGAGGACGCGATCGCCCGCCTGCTCGCCGAGCACATGCGCGACGACGTGCCGGTGTTCACCCGCGAGCAGATCCAGCAGATCAAGGACCACCTGATGCGCGACGAGCATCGGGTGCGCGACCACACCGACCCCGGCGGCGGCTACGTGCGCCGCCCGATGGACCGCCTGGCCGACGTGGCCGAGGCGTGGCACCGCCTGAGCACGGGCAGGCCGCTGCCGCAGGATTTCGTGCTCCTGCGCGACGCCCTCGCCGAATCGGAGTTCCTGCGCCGTCATCCCACCGCGGGCTGGCGCGAGGCCAACACCCACGCCGTCGGCCTCGGCCACCACTGGGACGCCGACCGCCCCCCGCTCACCGACTGGCGAGCAGGCATCCCCTACGCCCCCGCACCCCTGCCCGTCGACCCGGGCTGGACTCCGCCGGGTGAACGCGGCACCGCCCTGCCCGCCCCCGACGGACCCGAAACCGGGCCGCCCGGCGGGCGCTCCGCCCAGCTCCCACCCGGCGAGACCGCCCGGCCCGGCGATCCCGCGACCGACGGCGCCCCACCACATCCGGGCGACCGCCGGGTGTGGCCGCCGGAGCCGCCCACGCCACGTGATTCCGCCGACACCGAGGCCGACGAGTCCACGACTCAATCGAGGTCGCCCGGGCCCCCCGCTGATTCCCAACACAGCGACCCGATCACCGAAGCCGATGCGCCGCACCGGCCGGCGGAGACGCCGTCCCCCGAGTCGACGACCGGCAGCGGGCAGTTGTCCGCCGACGAGGGGCACCGGCAGGCGCGGGACCGGGTCGACGGCGCCGGGCCGGTCGGTGGCCGCGGGCCCGGCGAGGTGCCGGATTCCGCCGAGGGACCTCAGGTGCCGGACGGCGGGGAGCCGGGCGACGCATCGGCGACGGAGGGCTCGGCGGCACCGCGGACCGGGTCCACCCTCGGTGCCGAGTCCGAGTCCGAGTCCGAGTCCGAGTCCGAGTCCGAGTCCGAGTCCGAGTCCGAGTCCGAGCCCGGCGTGCGGCACGACGGTGATGATCCGGACGGTGCTGCTGGTCGGCGGTCGACGGGGCCGGACGCTGAGGAGGGTGCTGTCCGGTCGGAGGGCGACATGCGGACCGACGGTGATCGCCGCTCGGACGGTGCCCCCTCGGACGGTGCTGCCCGGACCGACGGTGACGCCCGATCGGACGGTGACGTCCGCCCGGACGGTGACGCAGGGACGGACAGTGACGCAGGGACGGACGGTGACGCAGGGACGGACAGTGACGCCCGTCCGGACGGTGACGCAGGGACGGACAGTGACGCCCGTCCGGACGGTGACGCACGGACGGAGGGAAACGCGCGGACGGAGGTTGACGCGCGGACGGAGGTTGACGCGCGGACGGAGGGTGACGCGCGGACGGACGGTGGCGCGCGGACGGTGGGTGACGCGCGGACGGAGGGGAACGCACCGCCGGAGGGGGATGCCCGCCCGGACGGTGACGCACGGACGGACGGTCAAACCCGCTCGGAGGGTGACGCCGACCAGGGCGGCCGTGCTCGAGGCGCCGATGGGGGTCCGTATGAACCGGGCACCGGGGAGAGCCCCGCGGCGTCCCGTCCACCGCGGCTGCCGGGGTCGTCCATGCGGTCGCACATCCCGCACCCGCCCAAGGACCACGACATCGAGTTGCCGCCGACCGGGATCATCCCGCCGCGGGACCCCGGACCGTGGCCGTTGCCCGACCCGCCCACCGAGCCCGGTCCGGGCGATCCGCCGCACGACCCGCCGCACGATCCGCCGGGTTCCGATTGCCCGCCGACCCCGCCCGCCACGGACTGCCCGCTGCCGCCCGCTGCGGACTGCCCGCCGCTGCCCGGCGCGGACAGTCCACCCGCGCATTCCACGCCGGTGCCCCCTGCCCCGCCGACACCCGACCCGTCGTGCCCGCCGGCCCCCGCCGAGCCGGACCCGCCCTGCCCACCCGACGGCACCCGACCGCCGGACCAGCAGCTCCCAGCCGACACCTGCCCGCCTGGTGGGTGGTCGCCGGGTGAGGTGCCGTCTGGTGGGTGGTCGCCGGGTGAGGTGCCGTCTGGTGGGTGGTCGCCGGGTGAGGTGCCGTCTGGTGGGTGGTCGCCGGGTGAGGTGCCGTCTGGTGGGTGGTCGCCGGGTGAGGTGCCGTCTGGTGGGTGGTCGCCGGGTGACGTGCCGCCCGGTAAATGGTTCCCCGGCGAGGTTCCCCCCGATGGTTGGTTCCCCGGTGCGATCCCGCCCGGTGACCGGCCGTCGTATCCCGGCCCGACGGGACCGGGCGACGTGCCCGGTCCGGGCCGGCAACCGCCCGCGAACGGTTGGCAGCCGCCGCACGCACCGCAGCCGAACGGCGCCCCGCCCGGTACACCGCACACGTCGGACACTCCCGGCCGGTGGAACCCACCGGATTCCTGGCTGCCGCCGGGCGCGGGACCGAACGGTCCGACGTCCGGCGCCACCCCCGGCACCGGCGCCCCCACCCAGGGCGGCGACCGGCCGGACCGGTGGCCGGCGAACGGCTCCGGCGGATGGCCGCACGGTACGCCGACGCCCCCACCGGTCCAGGACCAGAGCCACCCCGCGACGGCGGCGCCGATGATGCCGCCCGGTGTCCCGGGCATGCCGGGGGCGAGCGCGCACCCCGCGGGCGCTGCTCGGCGTCGTGGCGCCGACGGCTACCGTCCCCCCGATGCCGCCGAACCCACCACGCTGCTGGTCCGCCCGCATTCGGGTTTCGGCGTCTCGGCCGAGTTCGACCCGGAGACCGGCGCACTCCAGGCCACGTCGCTGCGCACGGGTGTGGAGTCCGGTGTGTACGGCGAGCTCGCCGGCGTGCCGGTGGTGCTGTACCGCCACGACTCCCGGTTGCGGGCGCGGGTCGGGCAGCAGAGCATCGATCTGGACGGCCCGGTGACGGTGAACTGGGTCGCGGGCGCCCAGCGGCAGACCACGTTCACCATCAGCGCGGGGGAGACGGTGCTGTGCACGCTGACCTACCGGACGGTGCCCGCCGAACTCGACATCGGCCGGTTCATCCGCGAGGTCTGGGCCGATCCGGACCGGCGTGCGCGGATGTTCGCCTGATGGCGGCGACCGGCCGAGCCGATCACCGCCGCTGTGCCAGGATTGGGCGTCGGCGACGGCGATGAACCAGCGGCACAAGGCCTTCCGCTCGCAGCGGCGGTGCAGGCACGAGGACGAGGAGAGGGCTGCGACGTGACCACCCCAGACGACCGGACCCCCGACGAGGAGCCCGCCGCGGCCGCTCCGGAGCCGGACGGCCCGCGCCCCGATGCGGTCGAGACGGCCACCGCCGCCCACGCCGAAGCCCAGGACGGCGACGCCGAAGACGACGACCCCGACATCGGGTTCACCCTCGCCGAGGACCCCGCCGAGCTGGCCGAGCGGGCGAAGCAGTTGTGCCACCGCATCGCCCGCGGCCTGGCCGCGCAGGGACCGCAGGGCTGGGCCCGGCTGGACGCGGTGTTCACCCTCACCACCACCACCGAGATGGTGCAGGTCTTCTTCTCCGACGAGCAGCGCCGCGCGGTGCGGGTGCAGCCGGCGCCCGACGTGCTGGCCCTGGTGCGCGACCACCGCAGGCTGTCGGCCGAACTCGGGGACGGCCCGTGGTGGCGGCTGCTGCTGACATTGCACAACGACGGCGCGATCGAGGTCGATTTCGACTACGGCGACGAGCCGTTCCCCGACGACCAGCTGTTCCCGCCGGAGGTCTACGCCGCCGATCTACAGACCTATCCGCGCGCATCGCTGCCGGTCTGGCTGGCCGCCTACGTCCGGCACGGCGGCCGGCAGTCGCGTCCGGCGCACGTGGCGGCCGCGCAGGCCCGCGCCGACCGCGCCGCGCAGGTGCGGCCGGTGCGCAGCGACACCGATTTTCCGGCATTGCCGGTGATGTGGGGCCGATGGGCGGTGATGGCGGCGGCGTTCGTGGCGGCGGGCTCGCAGTGGGGGCCGCGAATCCTGCCCGCGCTCGGCTTCTTCGAGGGCGCGCGGCGCAGCGGCGCGACGCTGTACATGGTGCCGGGTGGCCGGGCCGTGCTGTCCGGCGGCGTGTGGAACGCACCCGAGCTCGACGCCGCCTACAACGGCGGCGCCGACCTGCCGCGGGTGTATTCGGGCGCGCCGGAATGGGTGGCCAACCCGGTGCTCAATCCGCGCGCGGGCAACGGGCTGCTGACGTTCTGCTACTGGTGGGAGGCGGGCAGCTGGTATCGCGGCGAGTCGCCCGCCGCCACGGCGCTCGCCGACGCGGTGCCCGGCATCTGGACCACCGACACCGTGGTCGACGTGGTGTGCGGGCTGCTGGCCGAGCGGCCGACCGAGGCGCAGCGCGCTGCCGTCGCGACGCTGGTCGCGGCCGCCGAGGTGGGCGTGGTCACCCGGGACACGCTGGTGGAAGTGTTCGGGGAGGGCGGCGATTTCGATGTCGACAGCGCCTTCTACCAGCTGACGATGGCGGGTGTGGCGGTGACCGTCCCCGAGCCGATGCCGCAGGAGGACGCGGTGGCGAAGGTCCGGCGGTTCATCGTCGAGCGCGGCATGGACGCGGCGGGCTACCCGGTCGAGGACCTGCGCGCGGAACGGATCAGCGTCGGCTGGATGGTGTACGCGCCCGCGCGGGAGCTCGCCGTCGGCCGGGCGGTCTTCTACATCGCCGACGACGGTGTGCTCGAGCAGTCCTCGTCGTCGGTGGCGCCGTCGGTGTTCGTCGCCGAGTTCGAGCGGCGGTTCCAGCAGCGGCACGGCGCGGTCGGCGCGTGAGTACGAGCCCGCGCGCGGGGCCGGGAATCGCGCGCCGGGCGAGCACGATTCACGCCTGCGCTACTGACCGTTCACGTGATCCGTGGGATGATCGGCGGGAGTGGCAGGGGCCGAAGCGATGTCGAGCGACAGGCTGCACTGAGCAGGGCAGGAGTTGACCGATGGCTGAACCGAATCCCTACGAGGGTTTGCGGAGCGCCGCGCAGAACCGGGTCTTCAAGATCGACGAGCAGGTCGCGACGGACGCGGTGAAGATCATCGCCGACGCGATGGACATCATGGAGTTCGCCGCGGGCGATTTCAAGGCCGATGCGCCGGGAGGGCAGCTCAGCCAGGGCGAACAGGCGGCCTACGACCAGCTCTACAAGGACATCAAGACCGTCGACCACTTCGGCAATCTCGGTTCGGGCAAGACGCTGTCGAAAGCGTTCCAGGATCTGGGCATCGAGCTGATGGACACCACGCTGCCCGCGTTCAAGAAGTCGCTGCGGGACCTGGCGGAGGCGTTCATCATCGCGGGCGGGATGGTGAAGAACCAGGAAGACACCAGCGAATCGGTCTTCAACGCGCTGAAGAACGAGAGCGCCGCCGCCGGTCAGGTGCACCATGTCGGAATGCGCAGGCACGGCGATCGCTACATCTCCAACGATCCGGTGATTCCCACCAACGTCGGCGGCGAGAGCTACAGCGGGCGGCCGCTGGACGCGAAGGCACCCGGCATGCGCTCGATCAACACCTTCCTCGAGCCCGCGGCCTCGCTGACCTACCCGGTGGCGAACTCGCTGCGCAATTCGCTCGAGGGCCGGATCAACGGGCTGACCATGCTGGCGGGCGAGTGGCAGCGCATGGCCGATCGGCTGACCATCGGCTTCAACAACATGGCTCGCGGTATGACGGGCCTGACCGAATCCCGTTGGCGCGGCGACAGTGCCGAGCAGGGCATGGGTGCGGTCAACCGCTACAGTGCGGCGGCAGGCCAGCTCACGACCGCGATGAACCACGTCGGCACGCTGTTGGAGAACGCCTCGGCCTGGATGTCGAAGTTCTACGCCGAGCTGCCCGACGCGCCGGTGGCCGCCAGCGACACCGCCGAGAACCAGGCCGTGACGCGCGCGCAGGCGGCCTTCACCGCGTGGTACGCCCCGGGCGTCACCGCCTCGTCGGTCCTGCCCGAGCTGCCCGGCCCCACCGGTATCCAGGGCCAGAACCCCGGACCGCGCGAGACGGTGCCCACCGGCAATCCGACGGGCAATCCCACGTCCCCGACCGGTAGCCCGAGCCCGAACCAGCTGCAACCGGCGTTCACCCCGGTGTCGCAGAACCAGCCCAACGCGCAACTCGCGCAACTGCAGAGCCAGGCGAGTCAGCAGGACAAGGCACTGCGCGACCTGGCCGCCCAGCAGGCCGCCGCCCAGCAGGCGGCGCAGCAGGCCGCCGCCCAGCAGTCCGCCCAGCAAGCGGCGCAGCAGGCCGCCCAGCAGGCGCAGCAGGCTTTGCAGCAGGGCTTGCAGGGCGCGCAGCAGGCGATCCAGGAAGGCTTGCAGGGCGCCCAGCAGAACATGCAGCCCGCGGGCCTGGCCGGTCTGCCCGGCTCGTTGTCGGATCTGCAGAAGGACCTGGCGAAGAAGGGCGGCGGTGGTGGCGCGGGCAAGGGCGCCGGTGGCGGTGGCGGCGGTGGCGGCGGCCTGCCCGGTGGTGCCAATCCCAAGGACCTGGCGGCCACGTCGAAGCTGTTCCCCCGCGCCTCGCTGCCGACGACCACCGGCATGGAAGCCGCGCGGGCGGGCATCGCCGCCACACCGGGCATGCCGGGCGCGCCCGGTGCGATGGGTGCGGCGGGCCAGGGCGCCAACCAGGGCCAGAAGGAATACAAGCGGGCCGACTACCTCGATTCGGTGGAACACCTCGAGGAAGCGCTCGGTGAGGCGCCGATCGTCGTGAAACCCGTTGTGGAGAAATGAACCAGACCTGGAAGTTCACCGACCTCGAGTTCTACGCGCTCTGGTACGACAGCGAGCGCGAGGCACTGCCGTGGCCGTTCTTCTTCGCCACCCGCACCGAACTCGACAGCGTGTTCCGGGTGGAGCAGGCCGAGGCGCTGGCCAACGCCCGCCGGACCCACGGGGCGTTGTGCCGGGAGGTGATCGAGGCGCTGGTGCGACCCGACCTGCGGATCATCGCCAGCGGCCGGGACGGTCGCGAGCCGCGCAAGCCCGCGGGCCTGGTCCGTATCCACGCGGTGCGGCGGGGTGATCGCGGGTTCGTGGTGAACCAGCTGCCGGGGGAGACCTTCTACCACGGCACCTCGTTCACCGTGTCCGAATGCGACGCGGTCGCGCTCGCCGAGGCGGTGGTGCGCGCCATGCCTGACGCCACGCCGGGCCGGCTGGCCGATGTCACCCTGGCGGCGCGCGCCGACACCGAGGAGTTCGACTACAGCTACGGCCGTTCCGCGGTGCAGGACTCCTTCGACGACTCGGTGGCCGAGCGGGCCGCGCGGTTTCTCGCCGAGCCGGTGCAGCACCAGGGCAGTATCGAAGTGATCCAGGGCCGTTCGCTGTTCGGGCCGCGCGGCATCACCCGGCACCGGCTGGAGTGGCGCGACCTGCTCGACGACGGCCGCTACGTCGTCGACGACCAGCATCCGCCGTTGGCCGTCGCCGCGGACCGCAAGCGGCTGATCTCGATGATCAATATCCGGGTGGCCGAGGTCGTGCGTGCCATCAAGGACGAACGACCGTGACCGGCCGCGCATCCGACCGACCGCGACACAGGCAGGAGTACCGATGAGCGAGCAGCAGGGCCCGGTGGAGTGGACCGCCTCCTCGCGGGACGGCTCGATCACCGTGCGCACCACCGAGCAGGGGTTGCCGCGCGGCATCGCGATCGAGCCCGCGGAATTGCGCCGCGACCCCGCCGATCTGGCGGCGCAGGTGCTGCGGCTGTGCAAGCAGGCGGCCAACCGCGCCGGGGTGGCGCGGCGTGAGCAGTTGACGGCGGCGGGCATGGCGCCGGAGATGCTGGCGTTGCTCGGATTGCCCACCCAGGAACAGGTGGCTGGTCAGGAGCTCGCCGACGAGGAAGAATACGAGGATCAGCCGCGCAGCTGGCTGCGTGAGGTGTAGCCGAGCGGGGCGGATGGCGCGGCGGGAGAGGGGATCCGATGTACGAGACGATGGACGAGCTGGAGGCCGCCGTGCGCACGCGGCTGTACCGGCTGCGCGACCTGGCCGAGGACATGTCGGGGGTGCGGGCGAGTGCGACATCGGCGGACGGGGCGATCACCGTCGAGGTCGACGGTAACGGCACTCTGCTGAATCTCACTTTCAAACAAGGGATTTCCACAATGTCGCCGGCAGAGTTCGAGCAGGCGTTGGTGTCGACCTCGACCGCGGCCGCGGCGGCGGCCTTCGCGCAGCGTGCGGATCTGGTCACCGCATTCAACGAGGAAGTCGCCGGGTAGTCATCCCTCGTTCACGAAATTGCGGCACAGTCTCGATGGAGTCGAAAGAACTTCCGAGAACCGGCGCTTCGTTGGTATGTTCGACTGGGTAGGTCAATTCCTTTACAGGAACGGGGAATACGATGAGCGACCTCGTAGCTGCACCTGACGTCATCCGCGGATACGCGGACGCCGCCGCCGCGATGGCCGCCGGGGTTGCGACCGCGGGCACCGTGGACCAGGCCGCCACCATGGCCGCGGTGGTCCCGGTCTTCGGCCTGATCGGTCAGGATTTCCTGTTCGCGTTCGCCGGCGCGCAGGCCAATCATCTGTCCTCGGTGATGGAACTCGCGGCCGTGCACGCGGCCACGGCGGTGACGGCGCAGCAGAGCGCCGCCGCCTACGAGGCCACCGAGGCGACCTCGGTCGCCGGATTCGACGCGGCGGCACACGGCCTCTCATGACCTCGCCGGTGGATCCCACGGTCCTGGACCTGTTGCGGGGCAGCGTGCTCGCGCCGCTCATCGACCGGCCCGTGAACGACATCCTGCGGGACATGGGGTTACCGCCGCTGCCGGATCCGGCAGCGGCACCGCCGCTTCCCGAACTGCCGCCGCTGCCGGTGATCGACATCGCGGCCCTCGCGCGCCCGCTCACCGACATGGCCAGCAGTTTCGGCACCGGCGCGCTGGACGCCGCGGCCGGTGCCGGGCCCAATCCGGCCCAGATGCTGTCCGGCATCGGTACCGCGCTGCAGACCGCGATGACCCTGGGCAGCACGGCACTACAGGCCGCGATGGCGGCCTGGCAGGGCATGGGTGCCACCGCCGCCGCCGAGAAGGCGGGCCAGGCACAGCAGGACGGCGCCGAGCTGGCCACCCAGAGCACCCAGGAGAAGGCCGTGCTCACCGGCGCGGCCACCTCGGTGGCGGTCGGGGCGGGGCTGATGTCGGCGGTGATCGCCAAGTACGTCGCCTCGATGGTGGCGGCCGCCCCGCTGCTCGGTTCGCCGGGTGGCCAGCTGTTCATGGTCGCCGCGACCACCGAGGCGATCGCGGAGGCACTGGCGGTGATCGCCAAGACCCGCACCGAATTGACCGCCCATTCGGCGAGCATGACGCAGGCCGGACAGAAGGTCCCGATCACCAGCGCGCCCAAGGGCGTCGACTCCATGCAGCAGGCGATGCAGATGCTGCAGATGTTGACCCCGCTCATGACGATGGCCGGCCAGAGCGCGCAGAGCCTGACCCAGCTGGCCGCCGCGAACACCGCGCTGCTGGCGCCGAAGCCGGCCGCCGATCCGGCGGCCGCGGACGCCGAGCAGCTGGACGAGGCGAAGGCGCTGGGTGGCGGTGCGGGCGGCGGCGCCGCGGGCGGCGGCGTCGGCGGCGGTGGCGGCGGCTTCGCGCCCGCCGCGACGCCGTTGAGCCCCTACACCGGCACCAGGGCCGCGGGCGTCTCCCCTGGTGTGCCCGGTACGGGCGCCGAACTCGGCGCGACCGGCTCGACGGCGCGGCCCGGCGGCACCGTGCCCGCGGGCAGTCCGGGCGGCATGGTGCCGATGGGCGGCGCCGCGGCCGGGGCGGCGGGTGCGCGCGGCGCGGGCGACAGCGGCGAGGTGCCCGGCTTCCTGGTCAACGCTCAGCACGGCGACGAAGTCGTCGGCGACATCGAGGGGGTCGCGCTGCCGGTGGTCGGCGCGACCGAGCAGATGTCGGCAGAGGCACCACCCGACAAAGATCTCACGCTCTGATCAGGAGGTTCGGCATGGTTCGCGGTGGAGTGGATTTCGCGGGAGTGCAATTCGACCCGACGGTCGCGCGGGAGGTGGCGACGCGGCTCGACGACCTCGCCGACCGGCTCGAACAGGGCTTGCGGGACAACGAACCCGCCCTGACGGTCGAACCCGCGGGGCTGGACGCGGTGTCGACGCGCGCGGCGCAGACCATGAACCAGGTGGCGGCGAACTACGCCGAGAACGCCGCCGCGGGCGTGCTCGAGCTACGCAAGCTGGCCGCCGTCCTGCGCGGTCAGGTCGACGAGTTCGGCCGCGCGGAGGACGACAACACCGCCGATTTCGGTGGCGCCGGTTCCGGCGGTGCCGCCTGAGATCCGGGCGGACCCGGTACGGAGCACGACGATGATCGAACCACCGCAGCCCGGATTCACCGGGGTCGTCTGGGAGGCCATGGAGCCGGACCGGATGGCGCGTGAGCTGCGCACCGGTCCCGGCTCCGTCCCGCTCGCCGAAGCCGGCGCGGCGTGGGGCAGGCTCGCCGAGAGCTTCGGCGCGGCGGTGGTCGAATACGAGCTGGTGATGGCGACCCTCCGGGGCGCGTGGCAGTCGACCACCAGCCGGGATGTGCTCGAGAAGGTGACCGGCCTCCGTGATTGGCTGATCGAGGCGGCGGGTGCGGCCGCCGATCACGCCGCGAAGGCGCACGCCCAGGCCGCCGCCTACGAGGTGGCCCGGCTCGCGATGCCCGACGGCGGGGAGCTGGCCGCGCTGGCCGAGGCCAAGCGCATGCTGGAGGCGATGACCGCCGGGCTCGGCGCGCCCATCCGGGCGGTGGCCGCCGAGACCGACGCCGATGCCGATGTGGCCAAGGCCGCGGCCTCCCGGGTGATGCGCGCCTACGAGGCCGCGACCGAGCCGCTGGCGATGCCGTGGGAGCAGCGCGAACCGCCCGCACTCGTCTCGCCCGCGGCGCTGGCGGCCGAGCAGACGGCCGCCGCCGCGCCACCCGTGACCGCCGGCGCGGTGCCGCCCGCGGCGCCGGGTGTCGTCCGCGCGGGTGGCTACGGCCTCGGCGCGATTCCGCGCGCCAAGACCGCCTACCAGGCGCCGGTGTTCGTGCAGTCCGCCGAGACCGAAACCGTCACCCACACCGCGCCGGCGCCGCAGCCGGTGCCCGCGGGCGGATCGGCGGTGCCGCTGGTGCCCGGTGCGGTCGGCGCCGCGGCGGCCGCCCAGGAACAGGAGTACGAATCGCCGTCGGGCGCCACCGCCGTCGGTGACGCACTCGGCGCCGAACTGGGGATCGTCGCCGCGCCCGCCGTGCTCGGTGCGCCGGAACCCGGTGCGGTGCCGCAGGATCGCGGAACGACCGGGAGCGCGCCGTGACGACTTTGACCAACGACGGCGTGCTCGCCCTCGCCGAACGGCTCGGCATCCAGACCATGCCGCTGGTGCTCGGCATCGGCCCGCGCCAGCAGACCTACGACGCGTGGACCGCGGCCCAGCGTCGCGCCGTCGCGGATCTGACCGGCGCGGGCCTGATCGACGGGTACGGCGAGGTCGACCCCGAACTGGCCGATGCGATGTACGTCCTCGCCCAGCCGGACCGCGAGCTGGTGGCCCGGGTCTACCCCGGTGACGGCGCGCCGACCAGGTTGTGCCTGGCGCTGCGTGGTGAGCGGCACGCGCTGGCGCTGCGCCGCGGGGACGACATCCGGATCGAGCCCGCCTGGTCGGACGAGTCCGGGTCGGCGCTGGTGGCCGCGCTGCTGCGCGCGCTCGGCCCGGCCGAACCCGCCGACGTCGCGCCGTTCAGCGCACCGGCGGCCGAACTGGCCGAGCGGCTGTCGGCGGCGCGCACGTCGGCCGACTTCACCGACGCCGTCTACGCCCTCGGCGTCGCCGAGCGCGACGCCCCCCGCTACGGACTCGCCTTCGAGTCCTGCCGTGCCTACGCCGAGATCGTCGCCTACGCGCACGTCGACGGCGTGACCACGCGACCGCCCTGCGCGGCCGTGGTGTACGAGACCGGTCGTGGCCGCATCGTGGTCGCCCCCGGGATCGCGCCGGACCAGCAGGTCTGGTCCACCGTCACACCGGGCACCGATCACCGTGTCGCCCAGGCGATTTCCGGGCTGATCGAAACCTTGCCCGGGGGGAGGTGGCTACCGCAGTAATCATCTCCGACTCGGGTGATGCCGTCCCGGCATCACCTTCTGGCACACCGCATACACCCAGAAGGAAGGTGCACACGTCATGGTGCAAGCACAGCACGACATAGCCGAAGCCGCCAAGAACGAGATGGCCGACGCCGTCGACGCGATCCAGCGCACGCTGGCCGCCATCGACACCGCCGTCGACGCCGCGCGCGCCGGCTGGAAGGGCGAGGCGAACACGGCCTTCGCCCAGGCCGTCGCCGAATGGGACGCCGAGACCCACCGCCTCAACGGCGTGCTGCGCGAGATCGAGCAGCAGGTCGGCACGGGCACCGTGCAGCTGCGTGAGATGGACGCGCAGGGCTACGAGGAGTTCGGCGGCCTGCGGCTCGCCTGATCCTCCAGGACACAGACTCCACTAGACGAAGGGCGGGATTATGTCCGACCACATGCTTTACGACGAAGCCACGATGACCGAGTTGTTCAACAACTTGAACGAGAACTACGCCAAGCTCCAGCAGGAGGGCGAAAACCTCGAGACCGCCGCCGCCAAGCTGTCCCAGGCCTGGGAGGGCAACGCGGCGCTGGCCGGCTTCACCACGGTGAAGTCCAAGTGGGACAACGAGTTCGGCGACACCCTGGTCATCCTGAACAAGGTGGCCGCGGCCGTCGAGAACGCGCTGCAGCGCGCGCTCGGCACCGACCAGAAGATCGGCGACGGCTTCAGCTTCTGAGCGCCCGAGCCACGACGGCCGGTCGACACCGTGTCGGCCGGCCGTTGTCGTGCGCGCGGATCAGCGCGCGGCAACCAGGGATTCGCCGATGTAGCGCATTTCGTCGGGGGTGGTGACCATCGTGACCGTGGTGGTCGCGGTGGAGGTGCGCACGGTGATGGAGTTGGGCGCCGCGGGATCCTGGATCAGCACCACATCGGCGTCCACCGCACTCGCCGGTGCGTGCGGTGCGCGCACGTGCACGATCGTGGCGCCACCGGCCTGCGCGGTCGGCGCGATGCCGTCGAAGACGATGACCGTGGCGGCCGGGAACGGACCCGGCGTGGCGGCGGCCGGGGGAGCGGGGGGATGGCCGGTGCCCGCGAAGCGCGGGGCCAGCGAGAGCGCGTACGGGTCACCGACGTTGACGACCATCGAATGCCACGCCTCCGGCCGGTCGGTGTGCACCACCACGTGCGCGCCCAACGCGATCGCGCGCAGGATCACCTGCTGGGCCAGGTCGAGCTTGCCGATCACCTCGAGGTGCCGGGTGCCCTCGCCGATCAACGGCACGGCGATGCCCTGTCCGAGTTCGTCGGCGCCGATCAGCTGGCCACAGCCCGCGGTCGGCAACGCGATGCCGTCCAGCGCGTCGAGCGGGCCGCGGTAGTCGCTCACGCCGTCGTGCCCGGTGAACTGGGCGGGCAGGCAGTCGAGCAGGGCGCGGAACTGCCGTCCCGGCAGCGGCCGCAGACCGGCCACGGGCGGGGCGGTCGGCTCGGCCTCGGTGTCGAAGCGCACCAGCGCGCCCAGGGTGATCGGCGGGGAGTCCTCGGGCTGCGCGGACCGCTGCTCGCCGGGGCGCAACCGCACGGTGACCGTGGTGCTCATACTCGGGGTCGCCCAGATGTCGGCGAACCCGCGGGAACCGATCAGTTCCGGGCCGATCTCGTAACTGGTCAGGTGCACACCGTCGTACACGAGCGAGTGCGGCGTCTCCGCGAAGTCCTCCAGGGCGACACCGCGGGTGAGCACCCGCACGGCCGCGTTCATCTCGCTCGCCGTCAGCACCGAGGTGGAGATGTCGAGGGCGGCGAGCCGATTGGCCACCCGCCGGGTGGCGATGATGGCGGTGCGCAGGGTGCCGGTCGCGCCGCCGCCGCGATTGTCCACCGCGCGCACGTTCGCCAGCGGGTCGAGCCGCAGCACCAGCCACACCGTGCGGTGCGCGATGGCGGGCAGCGGGCCGATGATGCTGTCGTAGAGGCGGGCGACGATGCCGTTGCTCGCGGTGCGTGCGCCGGTGCTGATGACGTCGATCGAGGCGAGCTGGATGTCGAACTGGCTCAGGCACCTGCCGATCTCGGTGAGCGGCAGCACCTGGTCGGTGCTCAGCGAACCGCGGCGTAGCAGGGTGAGCGCGTCCGGCGGCGGGTCGATCCGCATCATGGTGATCAGCAGGCCGTTGTCCCAGCGCACGCCGTAGCTGCCGCCCTCGGCCAACGGCACGTCCACCGCCTCGCCGCCCGCGGGCAGCTTGTCCGGCCGCACCCGGCGACGCCGGAACGCGATCGCCCGCGCGATCATCCCCACCACATTGCGGGGGTGGCGCCGCCGCACCGGCGCCGCACCGGCGATCAGCACCACCGCGACGACGGTCGCGATCACGGCGGCGGGTGCGTCGAATGCGGTCGCCACCCAGGCCGCCAGCGCCGCGAACAATGCCAGCGGAATCATGTAGCGCAACGGAATATGGCGGAACAACCAGAATTCCGGGTCACGCAATGCGGCGTTCACCGTATTTCGGTTCTCCGTTCGCTCGCGCGCGCTGTGCGCGGATTCGGAATTCGGTTCGTTCACGGCCTCGTCCACGATTGATCGGCTCCGAGCGCGCACCGGATCACCCGCTCCGGCGGCATCTTTCGTGCTCACCCTACCGCCTGGCCGGGCGCGCCGCCCGTGCCCGCGATACTGTAAAGAATCACCGGACAACCGGCCGTGAAGCATTCGATGGAGCCAAGCATTCGATGGAGACCACGTGCCCGCTCAGCTGACCACGAAGGCTCAGGTCAACGGATACCGATTTCTGTTGCGCAGGCTCGATCACGCCCTGGTGCGCCGGGATGTGCGGATGCTGCACGACCCCATGCGGTCGCAGGCCCGTTCGCTGATGGTCGGCGCGGTGATCGGGCTGCTGGTGGTGGCGGGCGCGGCGATCATGGCGTTCCTGCGCCCGCAGGGCGCCATCGGCGACGCGCTGATCGTCGTCGGCAAGGACAGCGGCGCGCTCTACGTGGTGGTCGAACGCGAGGACGGCGAGCGCAGGCTGCATCCGGTGCTCAACCTCGCCTCGGCCCGGCTCATCGCGGGCAGCAGCGAATCGCCGCATTCGGTCAAGGACAGCAAGCTCGCCGGTGAGCCGCGCGGCCCGCTGCTCGGCATTCCCGGTGCGCCGTCGGCGCTGCCCGGCTCCGCGCAGGGCGACCGCTCCGACTGGACCATCTGCGACACCGTGGCGTTGTCGGTCACCGGCAGCGCGGCTTCGGCGACGGGCGTGCAGACGACGGTCGTGGCGGGAGAACCGCAGCTCAGCGAGCGCATTCGCGCGTTGGGTGCCGACGAGGCCGTGCTGGTGCGCCGCGCCGACCGCACCTACCTGCTCTACGACGGCAAACGCGCCGCGCTCGATCCGGGCAACTCGGTGATGGCGCGGGCCCTCGACCTGTCCGGGCATCGGCCGCGCCCGGTCGGTGCGGGACTGCTCGACGCGGCCGCCGCCGTGCCGCCGCTGGCCGCGCCGGAGATCCCGGACGCGGGCAAGCCGGGGCCGGGCCGGCTGGCCGAGGTGCCGGTCGGCGGCGTCATCTCCGTCGGGGGCTCCGGCTCCGGCGAGCTGTACGTGGTGCTCGCCGACGGCGTGCAGCGCGTCAGCGCCTTCACCGCCGAGGTCATCCGCACGGCGGACTCCCAGGGCATGAGCCAGATCAAGACCATGCCCCCGGATGTGCTGGCCGGTATCCCGCTGCTGAATACGCTGCCGGTGGACCATTTCCCGGAGACCGCGCCGCGGATCGTGTCCGCCGAGGACGCGCCGGTGAGCTGCCTGACCTGGGGCAAGACCGACCCCACCGAAGACGCCACCGCCGAGGGCAGCGCCGACCGCGCCACCGTGCGGCTGCTGGCGGGCACCCGCACGCCGATGCCGGAATCGGCCCTTCCGGTCACCCTGGCGACCTCCGACGGCATCGGCGACCGCGTGGACACCGCCTACCTGCGCCCGTCGTCGGGGGAGTTCGTCCAAGTGACCGGCATGGAGCCGGGCAGCCCCCGCCGGGGCAGCCTGTTCTACGTGGCCGACAACGGAATCCGCTACGGCATCCCGGATCTGGCCACCGCGGCGGTGCTCGGACTCGGGGAGGAACCGCGGCTGGCCCCGTGGGCCGTCATCGGGCAGCTGGTGCCCGGTCCGACGTTGTCGGCCACCGACGCGCTGGTCCAGCACGACGCCCTGCCGACCACCCGCTGATGCGGCTCAGGCTGTGCCTGATTGCACCTGAGCGGGGCGGCCTGCGTGGTGATGCTGCGCTGCCGCCTCCGGCCGCTGACCCGCTCAGGCGGTGCCTGATCGCACCTGAGCGGGGCGGCCTGCGTGGTGATGCTGCGCTGCCGCCTCCGGCCGCTGACCCGCTCAGGCGGTCGGCAGGTCGGTCACTCCGAGCGAGGACAGCACCCCGGCGAGCGCGGCCCGC
Organism: Nocardia sp. FDAARGOS_372; assembly: GCF_002554515.1. Taxonomy (NCBI): domain Bacteria; kingdom Bacillati; phylum Actinomycetota; class Actinomycetes; order Mycobacteriales; family Nocardiaceae; genus Nocardia; species Nocardia sp. FDAARGOS_372. The sequence goes on from NZ_PDDW01000001.1 coordinate 5,622,569, forward strand.
ATGTCGGCGGCCTCGATGCGCATCAGCACCGACGCGTCCACCGTGCTCAGATCGAGGGAATCGTCGTTGGCGAGCCGGAATTCGCGTTCCTCCTCGGCTGCCTCGATGACATTGCGCACGAAGCGCCCGTTGCCCGCCAGGTCGATGCCGCGCCGCGGCTGACCGCTCTGATCGATGCGCTCGGAGTGGTACAACCCGTCGCAGGCCTGTTCCAGCAGTGCCAGCGCCTCGTCCGAGAGTTCCGAATCCCGCGAGGAGGCGATGAGTTTGCCGATCTGGCCCAGCTCGGTGGGAGTGTAGGACGGGAATTGCAGGCGTTTGGCAAAGCGTGAGGCCAAGCCGTCGTTGGCGGCCAGCAGCCGGTCGATCTCGCCGTCGTAGCCCGCGACGATGACGACCAGCCGATCGCGGTCGTTCTCCATCCTGGCCAGCAGGGTGTCCACCGCTTCCCGGCCGAACGCGTCACCGCCGGACAGCCCGGTCTGGATCAGCGTGTACGCCTCGTCGATGAACAGCACACCGTCCATCGCGCTGTCGATCAGCTTGTCGGTCTTGATCGCGGTGCTGCCCAGGTGCTGGCCGACGAAATCCATGCGCTTGGCCTCGACCACCTTGTCGGTCTTGAGCAATCCGACGCCGCAGTAGATCTTGGCGACCACGCGGGCGATCGTGGTCTTGCCGGTACCGGGCGGGCCGGTGAAGGCCAGGTGGTTGCCGCGCGGTACCGACGCCATGCCCTTCTCGGCACGGATCTTCGCCAGCTGCGCGGTCGCCTGGAGCTTGGCGACCTGCGTCTTCACCGACTCCAGGCCGATCTGGCGGTCGAGTTCGGCACGGGCCTCGGCGAGGATCTTCTTGGCGCGGTCCTCGGCGTCGGCGTTGCGCATCTGCTCGGCCGAGGGCGCCGAGGCCGGATCCCACTTGTCGGTGCGGGCGTCGATCACCTCCTTGGTGGTGACCGTGATGCGGTAGGTGCGGTCGCGCATGGCCGCGGTGTTGGCCGCGAAATCCGGTGACTGCGAATACACCTTCTCGAACAGCGCCTGCGCCTTGTCCTCCTCGCCGGTTTCGCGCAGGCACAGGCCGCGGCTGTACATGGCGGTGGTGCGCGCCGCCGGGATCGGCCCCGCCTCGGCCTGCTCCAACCGCCGGATCGCCTCGCCGAACAGGCCGAGCTGCGCGCAGGCGGTACCGACCATCACGTGCGCGCCGGCGGCCAGATACGGGTCGTCCCACTCCGCGGAGCCGGCCAGCACCGACATCACGTCGGGCCAGCGCTGGGTGGTGAAGTGCAGGACACCGCGCACATACGCACAGATCCGGTCGTCGGCCACCCGCTCGGGTTCGGGGGTGCTCACCCGGCGCCGGTGTTCGGCGAGTTCGTCGAGCACCTGCTCGGCCTCGCCGAATTCCTTCTCCGAGATCAGGTGCGCGGCCTTGGCCAGCCAGATCTCGGTGTAGCTGGCCAGCGGGTAGTCGATGTACAGACCGGAGAGGAACCGGCCCGACAGCGCCCGCGGCGGCAGGCCGAGGCGGCGCTGCTCACGAAACAGCGTGGTGGTGCTGGTCTTGTAGAGGTTGTGCAGTACCTCGCCGGTCACCTCACCGGCGGCGGCGCGCCCGAGCCAGGCGTCGCACATCGTCGGATCCCATTCGGTGGCACGCTGGAACGCCAATTTGGCGTATTCGAGATCGCGTGTCGACTCCTGGCCGTCGATGGTGAGGCCCAGCGAGAGGACCCCCGCGTCGAAGGCGCGCTGAGCCTGCCGGTTGCCGCTCATCGGAACCGGCCCCCGAGCTGTTCACCAGTGATACTGCCTGCGTTCATATTTCAGCCAGCCTACCGATCGCGTGCGTTGAGTCTGTCCGATACATTAGGTTTCGCTGCCGGTCCGCCGCAACGCGCGTACCCGCAGCGCGCGAATGCGCAAGGGTCGTGTAATGGTCGGGATTTGTTCAGTAGGGAACTGGGGTCGTTCAGCAATTGACCGAATCGCTGAGCAGCGGCGCGGTAGCCGCTGAGCCCGAACTGTGCCGTGTCTCGGTGATCGGCGGCAACACCCAGGTGGATGTGGGCCTGCCCGCGACGGTGCCGATCGCCACCTTCATGCGGGATCTGGTGGCGTTGATCGAATCCCGCAACCCCGACCCGGTGGACAGCGAGGAGGGCGCCGCGCCGCTCGAGACCCAGCACTGGACGCTGGCCCGGCTCGGTCGCGACGCCATCCCGCCCAGCCGCACGCTGACCGAGGCCGAGGTCTACGACGGCGAACTCCTGGTGCTGCGCTCGGTGACGGCCAAGGAGTCGCCGGCGCTGTTCGACGACGTCATCGACGCCGTCTCCCGGCTGACCGCCGAAGACCACCACAGCTGGTCGCCGCGGTCGGCCCGCTGGACCGGCCTGGCCGCCTGCGTGACGGTGGTGCTGCTCGCGCTCGGGTTGTTCGCGGTCGGCCGCGGCCACGGTGGTGGCCTCGCCGCGCCGTTCCTCGCGACCGGCGCCGGGCTGGCCGCGGTCGCCGCCGCCGTCATCGCGGTGCGCAAGTACGACGACCGGCTCACCGCGCTGTGGCTGTCGCTGACGGCGCTGCTGCTGTTCTTCGGCGGCGCCGCCCTTTTCGTGCCCGGTGAGCTGGGCAGCCCGCACCTGATGCTCGGCTGCTCGGTGAGCCTGGTGATCGCCGTCGGGCTGTACCGTGCCACCGGCGTCGGGGCCACCCTCTGCGCGGCGGCGGTCACGCTGGCGCTGTTCGGCGGGGTGGCGGCACTGGTGCGGATGGTGTGGGACACGCCGCTGCCCCGGATCGCGGTCGGCCTGCTGGTGGGCGCCATCATCCTGCTGTCGATGATCCCGCGGCTCGCCGCCGTCGCCGCCCGGCTGCCGGTGCCGCCGGTGCCGACCGCGGGCGCCGCCATCGACCCGGCCGACCACGAGCAGCGCCCGACCATCGAGGGCATCGGTGCGATCGGTGCGACCGCGCTGCCCTCGGCCGTCGGGCTCGGCGAGCGCGCCAGGGCCGCCAATCAGTACCAGACCGGCATGGTGATCGGCGCGGCCGTCGTCGCGGCGGTCGGCGCGCTCGGCACCGCCGACCCGTTGGGGCACGTGCGGTGGCAGGGCCTCACCCTGGCCGTGATCACCGCGATCATCCTGTGCCTGCGCGGCCGCGCGTTCGCCGATCTGGTGCAGGCGGGCACGCTGATCGTGGCGGGTGCGTCGGTGATCGCCGGCCTGCTCACCGCCCTGGCCTTCGGCGATTCCGGGCTGTGGCTGCTCTCGGGTGGGCTGCTGCTGGCATTGGCCGCCGCCGTGGTCGCCTTCGGTGTGATCGGCCCGCACATCGAGATCACCCCGGTCACCAGGCGCGCCGGTGAGATCTTCGAATATCTGCTGATCTGCGCGATCATCCCGCTGGCGCTGTGGCTGCTCGGCATCTATTCGATGGCGAGGAACCTGAACCTATGAACCGGCGGCTGGGGCTGCGCCGCGGCGCCGGAACAGTCGGCGCCGCCGTGGTTCTCGGCGCGGCGGTGTTCGCCCTGCCTGCCTCGGCGGCGGCGATCGGGCCGCCGGTCGTCGACGACGGCGCCCTGGGCGCGGCGCTGGCCATCAGCGGCAGGCCCGCCCCGCTCGAGCCCACCGAGCAGCGATCGGTGTGCGCGGAGCCGATCCTCACCGGTGCGCCGCCGGTGGAACCGCCACTGGCGCAGGCCGTGCTCGACCTGCCCACGGCCTGGCAGTTCAGCCGCGGCGCGGGCCAGAAGGTCGCCGTCATCGACACCGGCGTCAACCGGCATCCGCGGCTGCGCGCGCTGCAGGCGGGCGGCGACTACGTCGCCGACACCGACGGCACCGTGGACTGCGACGGCCACGGCACGCTGGTCGCGGGCATCATCGCCGCCGCGCCGAGCCCCGACGACGCCTTCGCCGGGGTCGCCCCCGACGCGGAGATCCTCGCCATCCGCCAGCTCAGCCTGGCCTACGAGCCCAAGGACCGCCGCTCCGGCGAGCAGTCCGGGGCCATCACGACCTCCGGCTACGGCAATGTGCTCACCCTGGCCGGCGCCGTGGTGCGTGCGGTCGACATGGGCGCCACCGTCATCAACATCTCCGAGGTGGCCTGTTCGGCGGCGGGCGCGACACCCGAGGACGCCGCCCTCGGCGCCGCGGTGAAGTACGCCTTCGACCGCAACGTCGTGGTGGTCGCGGCCGCGGGCAACCTCACCGCCGAAGGCGCCTGTAAGACCCAGAACGAGCGGCCCGGCTGGTCGTCGGTGCAGACGGTGGCCAGCCCGGCCTGGTTCGATCCGTACGTGCTCTCGGTCGCCTCCATCGATCCCGACGGCATGGTGTCGGAGCTGTCCCTGCACGGCCCGTGGGTGCGCGCCGCGGCGATCGGGCGCCGCATCGTCTCGCTGGACAGCAAACCGGGCGGGACCGGGCTGGTCGACGGTGTGCAGACCAGCGAGGGCATCAGCCCGATCGAGGGCACCAGCTTCGCGGCACCGTACGTGTCGGGCCTGGTCGCCCTGGTGCGGGCCCGGTTCCCCGAGCTCAGCGCGGCCCAGGTCATCGACCGCGTGGTCCGCACCGCGCACGCGCCGGGCACCGGACGCGACGACAAGCTGGGCCACGGCCTGATCGACCCGGTCGCCGCACTCACCGCCGAACTGCCCGACCAGCCCGTGCACGCCGGTGCCGACACCCCGCGTCCGCTGGCCGAACCGGCCCGCCCGCCCGGCCCCGATCCGCTCCCGCGCCGGGTCGCCGTCATCGGCTCGATCACCAGCCTGGCAGTGCTGGGGGTCGGCGCCGCCCTGTCGATTCCGTTCCGCAACCGGCGCGAGCTCGACCTGGACCACCTCGATCGGGAAGTCCTCGACCGGGAAGTCACCGAGGGATAGCGAATGGTTACCGAAGGTTTCGTGCGTCGTCCGCGGATCGCGCCGCCGCGTGCGCCCGGTGGTGAGGTCGCGCTCAATCCGCCACCGGAGATCCCTCGGCCGCTGCCCGCGCCGCTGCTGATGAAGCTCATGCCGGTGGTGATGGTCATCGCGGTGGTCGGCATGATCGCGATGATGGCCATGATGGGCCGCAATCTGCTGGCCAATCCGATGGCGATGATGTTCCCGATGATGATGATCATGTCGATGGTCGGCATGATGATGGGCTATCGCGGCGGCACCTCCAAGACCGCGGCCGAACTCAACGAGGAACGCAAGGACTACTTCCGCTACCTGGACCAGATGCGCAAGGACGTGCGCAGGACCGGGAAGAAGCAGCTCGAGTCGCTGCTGTGGAGCCATCCGGAGCCGCGCGATCTCGTCTCCGTGATCGGCACCAGGCGGATGTGGGAGCGCAGGCCCAACGACCCCGACTTCGGTCACGTGCGGGTCGGCGTCGGCAGTCACCGGCTGGCCACCAAGCTCGCCCGGCCCGAGACCGGTCCGCTCGAAGACCTCGAACCCGTCTCCACCGTCGCGCTGCGCCGGTTCGTGCGCACGCATTCGGTGGTGCACCAGTTGCCCACCGCGGTCTCGCTGCGCGCGTTCCCGGCCGTCAACATCGGCGGCGACCCCGACCAGGCGCGCACACTGGTCCGGTCGATGCTGATGGAACTCACCGCCTTCCACGGACCCGACCACGTCGCGATCGCGGTGGTGTGTGCCGATCCCGACGCGCCGACCTGGGCGTGGCTGAAATGGCTTCCGCATCTGCAACATCCGACCGCCCGCGACGGCATGGGTTCGGCCCGCATGATGTACGGCTCGCTCGGCGAGCTGGAGACCGCGCTCAACGACGAACTGCTCGAACGCGGCCGGTTCATGCGCAATCCGCAGCCCACGCAGGGGCGGCTGCACCTGGTGGTCGTGATCGACGACGGCTACGTCAACGGCACCGAGCGCCTGATCAGCGAATCCGGCCTCGACGCGGTGACCGTGCTCGACCTCAACGCCCCGGAGAACGGCCTGGCCGCGCGGCGCGGGCTGCAACTGGTGGTCGAGGACGGCGACGTGAGTGCCAAGAGCGCCGCGGGCGTGGAGAAGTTCGCCGTCGCCGACGAGGTGAGCATCGCCGAATCCGAGGCGTTCGGACGCGGGCTGGCCCGCTACCGGATCGCCACCGCCGCCCAGATCGTGAGCCTCGGCGACGAGACCCGCGCCGACCCCGGACTGATGGCGCTGTTGAAGATCCCCGACGCCGCCCAGATCGACCCGGCCAAGGTGTGGCGGCCGCGGACCGCCCGGGAGCGGCTGCGGGTGCCGATCGGCGTGACGCCCGACGGCACCCCGGTGGAGATCGACATCAAGGAGTCCGCCGAGAACGGCATGGGCCCGCACGGGCTGTGCATCGGTGCGACCGGCTCGGGCAAGTCCGAATTCCTGCGGACGCTGGTGCTCTCACTGGTCACCACGCACTCCCCGGACTACCTGAACCTCGTGCTGGTCGACTTCAAGGGCGGCGCCACCTTCCTCGGCCTGGAGCCGCTGCCGCACGTCGCCGCGGTCATCACCAACCTCGAGGAAGAACTCTCGATGGTCGACCGCATGAAGGACGCGCTGGCCGGTGAGATGAACCGGCGTCAGGAACTGCTGCGCGCGGCGGGCAATTTCGCCAACGTCACCGACTACGAGAAGGCCAGGGCCGCGGGTGCGCCGCTGGACCCGCTGCCCGCGCTGTTCGTGGTCGTCGACGAGTTCTCCGAACTGCTGTCGCAGAAACCGGATTTCGCCGACCTGTTCGTGATGATCGGCCGCCTGGGCCGCTCGCTGCACGTGCACCTGCTGCTGGCCTCGCAGCGGCTCGAGGAGAACAAGTTGCGCGGCCTGGACTCGCACCTGTCCTACCGCATCGGTCTGCGCACCTTCTCGGCCAACGAATCACGCGCGGTCCTCGGCATCACCGACGCCTACCATCTGCCCAGCGTGCCGGGCTCCGGCTACCTCAAGAGCGACGCCGACGACCCGCTGCGCTTCAACGCCACCTACGTCTCGGGTCCCTATGTCTCACCCAGTGGTACCAGCGAGGTCGACGGGCGCACCGTCGGCGGGCAGAGCCCCACGCTGTTCACCGCCGCGCCCGTGGAGATCACCGCCCCGAGCGAACCCGCGTCGGCCGTCCGGTCCGGCCTGCCGGAGCTGCCGCCCCCGCCGCCCGCGGCACCCACGCAGGAGGAGGGCCTGCCCGACACCCTGCTCGAGGTCGTCGTCAAACGCCTGACCGGCCACGGCCGCCCCGCCCACGAGGTGTGGTTGCCGCCGCTGGACGAATCGCCGAGCGTGGACATGCTGCTGCCGGAGCCGGACTGGCGTTCGCCGGTGAACCGGCACGGTCAGCTGTGGCTGCCGATCGGCATCATCGACAAGCCCTACGAGCAGCGCCGCGACGTGCTCACCGTGCACCTGGCCGGCGCGGCGGGCAACGTCGCGGTCGTCGGCGGTCCGCAGTCGGGCAAGTCGACCACCGTCCGCACGATCGTGATGGCCGCCGCCGCGACCCACACGCCCGAGCAGGTGCAGTTCTACTGCCTGGATTTCGGCGGCGGCAGCCTGGCCGGCCTGTCCGGCATCCCACACGTCGGCTCGGTGGCGGGCCGATTGGACAGCGATAGGGTGCGCCGCACCGTCGCCGAGCTGACCACGCTGATGCGCCAGCGCGAGGAACGCTTCACCGAACTGGGCATCGAATCGATGGCCGAGTTCCGCCGGCGCAAGTTCGCGGGCCTGGAAGCCAGGATGATCAACGGCACCGCCGCCGACCCGGCGCGCGACCCGCTGGCCGCCGACCAGTTCGGCGACGTCTTCCTCGTCATCGACGGCTGGGCCGCGATGCGCGAGGAGTTCGACGTGCTCGAACCCCAGATCAACGCCATCGCCGTGCAGGGCCTGTCGTACGGCATCCACCTGATCATGACCGCCTCGCGCTGGGGCGAGATCCGCCCGGTCATCAAGGATCAGATCGGCACCAGGCTGGAGTTGCGCCTGGGCGATCCCACCGATTCCGAGATGGGCAGGCGCACCGCCGCGCTGGTGCCGATGGGCAGGCCCGGCCGCGGCCTGACCCCGGAGCAACTGCACATGCTGATCGCGCTGCCGCGGCTGGACTCCAGCTCCGATGCCGCCACCGTCGCCGACGGGGTCGCGCAGGCCAAACAGGACCTGGTCCAGATGTACGGCAGCAGGCGCGCGCCCGAGGTGCGCATGCTGCCGCTCGAGATCAGCCGCGAGAACGTGCTCGCGATCGCCGCCGACCACGATGTGAAGCCCAGCCCCACCAAGGTGGTCGTCGGCCTCGGCGAGAACGAACTCGCCCCCTGGGTGATCGATTTCGAGGCCGAACCGCACTTCATGGCCTTCGCCGACGTCGAGTGCGGCAAGACCACCCTGCTGCGCAACATCGTCATGGGCGTGGTGGAGAACTCGACGCCGCAGGAGGCCAAGGTCATCCTCATCGACTACCGGCGCACCATGCTCGGCCTGGTCGAGGGCGACCACCTGGCGGGCTACTCGACCTCCTCGCAGACCTCCGGCAAGATGCTCAACGGCCTGGCCAAGTACATGTCTCAGCGCATTCCCGGCTCCGACATCACCCCGCAGCAGTTGCGCGAACGCAGTTGGTGGACCGGCCCGGAGATCTACCTCGTCGTCGACGACTACGACATGGTGGCGACCGGCGTCAACCCGCTGCTGCCGCTGGTGGAATACCTGCCGCAGGCCCGGGACATCGGCCTGCACCTGATCGTCGCCCGGCGCATCGGCGGCGCCTCCCGCGCGCTGTTCGACGGCGTGCTCGGCACCATGAAGAACATGTCCGTCGACACCCTGATCATGAGCGGTCCCCGGGACGAAGGAAAGCTGCTCGGCGACGTGCGGCCCACGAAACTGCCGCCCGGCCGCGGCGTGCTGGTCTCGCGCTCACGCGGTCAGGAGATGGTGCAGATCGCGCATCTGCCACCGCTCTGAGGAGGAAACGACCGGTCGGTGTGCGATCGGAAAATCGCTGTGCGACATACGAAAGACGCCGTGTGGCGCGCTTGGACCCCGGCCTGCCCGCGTCTATTGTGAGGACGTCCTGATCCGGTGTTGTGCGGCTAGGAATGGCGAGGCAACGTGGCAGGTTCGGATTCATCCACGGTCGTGATGGCGATCTCCCCGGCGACGGCGTGCGCCGGTCCGGCGGTCGGGGCCGATGCCCCCGGCGTGCTCCCCTCCTCGGATCTGCTCGTGCGGGCCTGTCGCGGGCACCGCGTCGTCGGCGGTCCGCTGCTGTGGTTCGCGCGGGATCTGGCCGTTCTGCACGAACGGCGCCTGGTCGGACGCGGCGGCTCCATCGAATCCGATCCGGCGGTCATCCTCGAAAACCAGCGCCGCCGTGGCGAACTGGTGATGGCCATCGACGACTGGGTGCTGCGCAGCGTGCCCCAGCACCGGCTCGGCGCCACCCTGCACACCGAAACCGTCGGCGCCGTCATCGACCGGCTGGCCGAATCCGCCGTCCGCGCCCACCACGCGCTGGTCACCCTGGACGCCCACGACGAGATGCTGCACGGCGCCTGGCACCACCTCGCCGAACTGGCCGACGCCTACGACGCCCTGGTCCGCGAGGTCGTCGCCGGACGCCGCCGACTACCCGAATGGTGAACCGGCGGGCCCGGGCACCGCACCGCTGTCAGTGATAGCGACGGTGGTCGACGCCGAACTGGTCGGCCACCGTGGCGGCCAGTTCCACGTAGGCCCGCTTGGCCTGCTTGCTCAACCGGTGCAGATCGATCTCGGCGCCCTCGGACAGATGCTGGTCGTAGGGGATGATGTGCACCGCACGACAGCGCGAGAGGAAGTACTCCCGCAACTGCTGCACCCCGACGTTCGGTGAACCCTCGCGCGGCAGGTTGATCACCACGACCGCATTGCGCACCAGGTGGTCGTGCCCGTGCAGCGAGAGCCAGTCCAGCGTCGCCGCGGCACTGCGCGCGCCGTCGATCGCCGCCGAGGACACCAGCACCAGCGAATGCGCCAGATCCAGCACACCCGCCATCGCCGAGTGCATCAGGCCGGTGCCGCAGTCGGTGAGGATGATGTTGTAGAAGCGCTGCAGGATCCGCGCGACCGCCCGGTACTCCTCGTCGTTGAACGCCTCCGACGCCGCCGGATCGCGTTCGCTGGCAAGCACTTCCAACCGGCTGGTGGCCTGCGAGGTGTGCCTACGCACATCCGAGTAGCGCTCGATGGACGGGTCGAGCAGCAGATCGCGCACGGTCGACCTGGTCTGCAGTGGCACCCGCTGCGAGAGCGTGCCGAAGTCGGGGTTGGCGTCCACCGCGATCACGCGGTCGCCGCGGATGGAGGCGAAGATCGAGCCTAGGCCCATCGTGGTCGTCGTCTTGCCGACGCCACCCTTCAACGACAGCACCGCGATCCGGTAGTCACCGCGCACCGGCTGCCTGATCCGCGCGACCAGCTCCTGCAGCCGTCGCTCCTCGGCCGACATGCCCGGATTGATCGCGCCACCGGACATGTGGTGCACGGCCTTGCGCCAGCCGCTGCCCGGCGCGCGCTTGGCCCGTCGCATCGGCACGTCGTCGAGGGAGGGATGGCCGGGCTGCGGCGCCTGCGGCGGCACCTGACCCCACTGGGATGCGCCACCCGCCGGGTTCCACGGCGGGGTACTCGACGGTGGCGGCGCCTGGGGAACGGGTGCGACCTGCGCCTGCACCGGGGGCTGCCCGGACTGCGGGGGGTGCTGTTCGCCGGGCGCCGCCGGGTAGCCGGGCTCGGGCAGGTAGCCGGGCTCGCCGGGTCGCCGGTCGCCGGGGATGTGGTAGTTGCCCGGTGCCGCCGCGAACGGCGGTGCGGCCGGGTACCCCTGCTGCGCGGCCGGAGCGCCGTAGGGGGAGTGCGGCGGGGCGCTCGGCTGCGGCTGGTTCCAGCCGGGCATCGACGGATCGGCCGGGGCCTGGGCGAAGACATTCGGGTCGCGTCCGAGGACACCCGGTGCGGGCTGATCGCTCACCGGGGCGCGATGGGCCGCGACGCCGCTGTCGGGAGATGGTCCGGGAAGGCCGGTGGGCAGCCGGTGCCTGCCACCGGTTTCCGCGCCCGCCGACGGTGCCTGCCGATCACCCGGACCGAAACGCTGCCCCGCCCGATGATCGACCGGGGTGAACCCGTCGATCGGCGCGCTGCCGCTGAAACTGTCCGCACCCGGCCGGAGGGTGGGCGCACCACTCGCGGAGGCACCGGCGGACGGAGTGGAGTCCGTGGATGCGGGGGTGTTCGTAGGCCCGGTGGGGTTCGTGGACGCCGCGGTGGTTGCGGGCGGGGCGGGGCTTGCGGATGCCGCGGAGTGTGCGGGCGGCGTGGACTGGATGGGCGCCGACAGATTCGGCGGAGCGTCGGCGTCGGCGCGCGCGGTGGATGCGGTGGAGGTAGTGGGATGTCGAAGCGATTCGGGTGCGGCGGTATCCGCGGGCGCGCCGGTGTTCGTCGGCGCGCTGGAGTCTGTGGGGGCCGCGGGGTTTGCGGGTGTGGCGGTGTCGGCGTGCGCGGTGGTTGCGGCTGTGGTGGGGGTCGCGGGTTGCCGAAGCGATTCGGGCGCGGTGGTATCCGCGGGCGCGCTGGCATCCGCGGGCGCGTGGGTATCTGCGGGGGCGCTGGCATGCGCCGGCGCGTGGGTATCTGCGGGCGCGCTGGCATTCGCGGGCGCGCTGGCGTTTGCGCGTGCATTGGCGTTCGGGGGCGCGCTGGAGTCTGTGGGGGCCGCCGGGTTTGCGGGTGTGGCGGCATCGGCGTGCGCGGTGGCGGGTGCGGTGGGGTTCGGAGTTCGCCGAACTGCTTCGGGCGCGGCGGCATCCGCGGGGCGGTCGATGTTTGCCCGCGCGCCCGCATCGGGGGGCGTGTCGGCGATCGTCGGGACCACGGGGCCGGTGGGCACCGCGGGAGTTCCGGGCGCGGTGCCGTTGTCGGGCGCGGTCGGGTCGCCCGTCGCCGTAGTGCTCGTGGGAGCGGGAGGCGTGGTGCCGTCTGCTCCCGACCACGCGGGTGGGAGATCGGACGCGTCAGGAGGTGAGGCGGGCTCCGATGTCGAAGACGATGCGGGCGACCGCATTCCCGGTGGCGGTGGCGGTAGGTCCGGCAGAGCCCGAGGCCGTCGCGGCGCGTTGTCGTCCGCCGCGTCGGTGGCCGTGGACGACGGGGCACCGGCTGCGGGGTTCTCCGCGGCGGTGGCACCGGCGGCCCTCGACGCGCCGCCCGGCGCCGATCCACCCGGCGGCGTGGCGCCCTGGCCACGGTCGGAGGGGTCGGTGCCGGTCGGCGCGGGGGAGCGGCGGCCCAACGGCTGGAAGGCCTCGGAGGGCTGGCTCGGCCGACGAGTCGGAAGACCCGGCACCGCGGACGTTCCCGCGCTCGCCCGAGACCCCACCGCTCCCGGCGAAGGCTCGCCGCCCGACCCGGGAGCACCGGGGACGGAACCCGGCCCCACGGGCGCAGACCCACCCGGAATCCCCCGACCCCCGAACGGCCCACCGAGAGCGGGCCCGTCGCCCACCGATCCGCTCGGATCGGAGCCCGGCACGCCACCGGGTGCGCCCATCCCGTGGGTCGGACTGGCAGGAGTGGGGCCGCCCGATATCGGCGCGCTGGGGATGGGGCCGCTCGGGGTCGGACTGGCAGGAGTGGGGCCGCCCGATATCGGCGCGCTGGGGATGGGGCCGCTCGGGGTCGGACTGGCAGGAGTGGGGCCGCCCGATGCCGGCGCGCTGGGGATGGGGCCGCTCGGGGTCGGACTGGCAGGAGTGGGGCCGCCCGATGCCGGCGCGCTGGGGATCGGGCCGCTCGGGGTCGGACTGGCAGGAGTGGGCCCGCCCGATACCGGCCCGCTCGGGATCGGCCCGCTGGGGATCGGCCCGCTGGGGATCGGCCCGCTGGGGATCGGCCCGCTGGGGATCGGCCCGCTGAAATCCGAGCTGCCCTGGTCAGTCCCGCTGAAACCCGGCCCGCTGGGGATAGGTCCACTTCCGATCGGCCCACCGTGGCTCGTGTCGGAGGGCGCCGGAACGCCGGGCGCCGCGTTCGGGGGCGGCCCTACCGAACGAGATCCCGGCGCGAACGCCGGTGCGCCGCCCTCCCCGCCGGGATGGCCGGAGATCGGGCCGGACGGTGCGTCCTGGGGGTGGGGCGGCTGGGTGAAGCCTGCGGGGTGGCCGTGTGGTCCCGGGCCGGGCGCGGGTGTGCCGGGGGAGTACGGGGTGGGACCCGAGTGCGGCGCGGGTGCGCGGTCGAGCGGTGCCTGTCCGGGGTGGCCGGGAAGCGGCGGCTGTCCGACGCCGGGGCCGGGCATCATTTCGCCGGGGTGCGTCCCGTTGGGCCGGGTCTCGTTCGGCCCCGGGCGACCCGCGATCGGCCCGGACGGGCCAGCGGGCTCCGGTTGCGTACCGGGCTGCCCGTATCCGGACGGCGCCCGGTCGGTGCCGGGCGCGTGGGATGCGGGATCGGACGACGCGGGATCGAACGACGCGGAGCCGCCGGGCCCGTCGAAGGCCGGGCTCCCCCACGACCCGCCGGACCGTGGATCGGGTTCCGTCCACCCCTGGGCGGGTTCCGGCTTGTCGGCGTCGCGGTCGCGGCCCAACCAGCCGCGGCGTTTCTTGTCCTTGCGGCCCGCGCTGTGACCGGGGTCCTGCCTGCCGTCGGGGGACTGGCGGCGACGGCCACGCTTGCGCTCGGGAGCGTCGTCGATGAGGTCTTCGTGCGGGAGATTCTGGACCGGTGCTTCGTAGCCGCCGCCGGCTTCGCTCTCGGACAACCAGGGTGGCAGCATGGGGAGGCCGTCGTCACTACGGCTCAACACATCCCCCTAGATCTGCTCGACCGATGCCTGGACTGCGCCCAGTTTACGGGACGGGTCACCGCCCTCGTGGGCCAGGGAGCGCCGCTGCGCCCGGGGGTCGGAGGGGGTGCTTTTTGCCGGATCGCGCGGCGGTCGGTAAGCTGGAGCGGCGGTGCACCTATGCGCCGACTGTTTGCGTGCCGCCGGTGGGAAACACCCGACCGGTCCATCCAAGCAGAAGCCAGGCAATCAAACCAGGTTTGAGCATAAACCGGGATCGCGGAGGACATGGCGAAAAAGGACGGGGCCATCGAGGTCGAGGGTCGGGTTGTCGAACCGCTGCCCAATGCGATGTTCCGTATCGAGCTCGAGAACGGGCACAAGGTTCTCGCGCACATCAGCGGGAAGATGCGGCAGCACTACATCCGTATCCTCCCCGAGGACCGCGTGGTCGTGGAGCTCTCGCCGTACGACCTGTCCCGCGGTCGCATCGTTTACCGCTACAAGTGAGCCCGTCGTCCCGGTCCGCCGGGACGGCCCGGGTGGGTCCGGGCGGGATGTCGGAGCGATCCGCCGCGCCCGGAACGGAATGAAGACTTCCCCAGTCGCCGACTGGGGAAAAACTGTGTTCACACCCCAGTGAACCCGGAACAGATTGGACGGACGTGAAGGTTCAGCCGAGCGTCAAGAAGATCTGCGAGAAGTGCAAGGTGATCCGCCGTCACGGGCGGGTCATGGTGATCTGCGACAACCTGCGCCACAAGCAGCGCCAGGGCTGATCGCGGGAAGCACCGCCGGGCACCGATCGCATGATCGGCTTGGCCACAAGTCAGTGAAGAAACTCCCAGCTCCAGCGGCACGCTGTGGAAATTCGGGTCCCTCCCACGGAGGACAGCCCGGGGTGTGCACGCCAACCACCGGTACGGAGGCCGGTGCCCCAACTCGAGACGCGGGGACGGACAGGGAGCAGACCTCCGCCACACCGATAAGGAACTGCCACCATGGCACGTCTGATGGGCGTCGATCTCCCGCGCGAGAAGCGCATGGAGATCGCGTTGACCTACATCTACGGCATCGGCCGTACCCGCTCCAAGGAGATCCTCGAGGCCACCGGCGTCAGCCCGGACCTGCGGTCGAAGGATCTCAGCGATGACGACCTGACCAAGCTCCGCGACTACATCGAGGCCTCGGAGTTCAAGGTCGAGGGTGACCTGCGCCGCGAAGTGCAGGCCGACATCCGTCGCAAGATCGAGATCGGCTGCTACCAGGGTCTGCGGCACCGCCGCGGTCTGCCGGTGCGCGGCCAGCGCACCAAGACCAACGCGCGGACGCGCAAGGGTCCGAAGAAGACCGTCGCCGGCAAGAAGAAGTAGGGACAGCATGCCTCCGAAGAGTCGGGCCTCCGGCCCCAAGAAGACCCAGAAGTCGCGGCGCCGGGACAAGAAGAACGTTCCGCACGGCAACGCGCACATCAAGAGCACGTTCAACAACACGATCGTGTCCATCACCGACCCGAACGGCAACGTCATCTCCTGGGCGTCCTCGGGTCACGTCGGCTTCAAGGGTTCGCGCAAGTCGACCCCGTTCGCCGCCCAGCTGGCCGCCGAGAACGCGGCCCGCAAGGCGCAGGAGCACGGCGTCAAGAAGGTCGACGTGTTCGTCAAGGGCCCGGGTTCGGGCCGCGAGACCGCGATCCGCTCGCTGCAGGCCGCCGGCCTGGAAGTGGGCACGATCTCCGATGTCACCCCGCAGCCGCACAACGGCTGCCGTCCGCCCAAGCGGCGTCGCGTCTAGCGGGAAAGGAAGGTAGAACGACATGGCCCGTTACACCGGACCCATCACCCGCAAGTCGCGTCGTCTGCGCGTCGACCTCGTCGGCGGCGATCAGGCGTTCGAGCGTCGCCCCTACCCGCCCGGCCAGCACGGCCGCGCGCGGATCAAGGAGAGCGAGTACCTGCTCCAGCTGCAGGAGAAGCAGAAGGCGCGCTTCTCCTACGGCGTCATGGAGAAGCAGTTCCGCCGGTACTACGAGGAAGCCAACCGCCAGAAGGGCAAGACGGGTGACAACCTGCTGCGCCTGCTGGAGACCCGGCTCGACAACGTGGTCTACCGCGCCGGTCTGGCCCGCACCCGCCGCCAGGCCCGTCAGCTCGTCAGCCACGGCCACTTCCTGGTCAACGGCGTGAAGGTCGACGTGCCCAGCTACCGGGTGAGCCAGTACGACATCATCGATGTCAAGGAGAAGTCGCTGTCGACCCTGCCGTTCCAGGTCGCGCGCGAGACCCTCGGCGAGCGCCCGGTGCCGGGCTGGCTGCAGGTGCTCCCGGGCCGCCTGCGGATCCTGGTCCACCAGGAGCCCGAGCGCGCGCAGATCGATGTGCCGCTGCAGGAACAGCTGATCGTCGAGTACTACTCGAAGTAATCAGCGCGCTGTGCCGCTGGTGCGTGGCCGTCCGACGTCGAACGGCCACGCACAACCCCTGAAACGTGGCGTCAAATAGCGGGCGCCCTAGAAGGAGGAAGATCCTCATGCTGATTTCTCAGCGACCGACGCTGACCGAAGAGGTCATCGCCGAGAACCGGTCGAAGTTCACCATCGAACCCCTCGAGCCGGGCTTCGGTTACACCCTCGGCAACTCGCTGCGGCGCACCCTGCTGTCCTCGATCCCGGGGGCCGCGGTCACGAGCATCCGCATCGACGGCGTCCTGCACGAGTTCACCACCGTGCCCGGTGTGAAGGAGGATGTCACCGACATCATCCTGAACCTCAAGGGTCTGGTCGTGTCCTCGGAGGAGGACGAGCCGGTCACGATGTACGTGCGCAAGCAGGGCCCCGGCACCGTCACCGCGGGTGACATCGTGCCGCCCGCCGGTGTTGTCGTGCACAACCCGGACATGCACATCGCCACCCTGAACGACAAGGGCAAGCTCGAGATCGAGCTGGTCGTCGAGCGGGGTCGTGGCTATGTGCCCGCGGTGCAGAACAAGGCGTCCGGTGCGGAAATCGGCCGGATCCCGGTGGACTCGATCTACTCGCCGGTGCTCAAGGTGACCTACAAGGTCGAGGCGACCCGTGTCGAGCAGCGCACCGACTTCGACCGGCTCATCCTGGACGTGGAGACCAAGAACTCCATCAGCGCGCGGGACGCGCTCGCCTCGGCGGGCAAGACCCTGGTCGAGCTCTTCGGCCTGGCCCGTGAGCTGAACGTCGAAGCCGAGGGCATCGAGATCGGCCCCTCGCCGGCCGAGGCGGATCACATCGCCTCCTTCGGCCTGCCGATCGAGGACCTGGACCTCACCGTCCGGTCCTACAACTGCCTCAAGCGCGAGGGTGTGCACACGGTGGGCGAGCTGGTCGCCCGCACCGAGTCGGACCTGCTGGACATCCGCAACTTCGGCCAGAAGTCCATCGACGAGGTGAAGGTCAAGCTGCACGCGCTCGGCCTCTCGCTCAAGGACAGCCCGGCGTCGTTCGACCCGTCCTCGGTGGTGGGCTACGACGCGAGCACCGGTACGTGGAGCGACAGCGGCACTTTCAGCGACAACGACGGCGGCGAGCAGGACTACGCCGAGACCGAACAGCTCTAGGCCGGCAGGGGTAGGCAACCCGGCCCGGCCTTGACCCGCGGCGTGCGCGACGGGCCCGGAGACGGTGGTGAAACGCCACCGCGAAGGGCCCCGCGACCACCGCAATCAGACACAGGAGAACAACAATGCCTAAGCCCAAGAAGGGTGCTCGCTTCGGCGGGTCGGCGTCGCACCAGAAGGCGATCTTCGCCAATCTGGCGACGGCGCTCTTCGAGCACGGCCGGATCACCACGACCGAGGCCAAGGCCAAGGCCGTGCGCCCCTACGCCGAGAAGCTCATCACCAAGGCGAAGGCCGGCACCCTGGCCGACCGTCGCGAGGTGCTGAAGGTGATCCGCAACAAGGACGTCGTGCACTCGCTCTTCGCGGAGATCGGGCCGTCGTTCGAGGGCCGCGAGGGTGGCTACACCCGCATCACCAAGACGCTGCCCCGCAAGGGTGACAACGCGCCGATGGCGATCATCGAGCTGGTCCGGGAGAAGACCGTGACCAACGAGGCCGATCGTGCCCGTCGCGTCGCCGCCTCCAAGAAGGCCGAGGAGCAGGCTCCGGCCGCCGAGGCCGAGGAGCAGGCGCCCGCCGCCGAGGCCGAGGCCCCCGCTGCCGACGCCGCTGCGGAGGCGAAGGCCGACGAGGCCGCCGAGGACAAGAAGGACGCCTGATCCTGACTCGGGATGCCACGCATGAGCCCGCCGCCCTTCCGGGTGGCGGGCTCATTCGCGTACGCCTCGACATCGCCTACGACGGCACCGATTTCGTGGGCTGGGCGCGGCAGCCCGGCCTGCGTACCGTGCAGGGCGTGCTCGAGGACGCGCTCGGCACGGTGCTGCGCGAGCCGATCCAGCTCACGGTCGCCGGACGCACCGACGCGGGTGTGCACGCCGAGGGGCAGGTCGCGCACTTCGACACCGCGGCGGAGTTCGACGGTCCGCAGCTGGTGCACCGGCTGGCCCGGTTCCTGCCCAAGGACGTCCGGGTCAAGCGCGCGGACGTGGTCCCACCGGATTTCGACGCCAGGTTCTCCGCGATCCGCCGCCACTACGTCTATCGGCTGACCACCGCGCCCTACGGGGCCGAACCGCTGGCGGCCCGCAGCGTGGTGCCGTGCAAGAGCGCGGTGGATGTCGATGCCATGCGCCGTGCCTCGCGCATGCTGCTGGGGCTGCACGATTTCGCCGCGTTCTGCCGTCGCCGGGAGGGCGCCACCACGGTGCGGGAACTCCAGCGGTTCGATTGGGAGCGGCAGGGGGATCTGCTGCTCGCGCACGTGAGTGCGGACGCGTTCTGCTGGTCGATGGTGCGCAGTCTGGTCGGCGCCGTACTCGCGGTGGGGGAGGGCAGGCGCAGCCCGGAGTGGGTGGCCGGGCTGCTGCGCGAGACGCAGCGCTCGAGTTCGGTGACGGTGGCGCCCGCGCACGGCCTCAGCCTCGTCGCGGTGGACTATCCGGCCGATGACGAACTCGCCGCGCGCAACGTCCAGACCAGGGAGATGCGGTCGGCGCCCGCGGTGGAGGGGTGCTGCGGGGAGTGAGCGCCCCGTGGACGGGCATCGCGAGCCGTCCGGAGACGACTCGCGATGCGGTGTTCGTGGCGATCCGCGTCAGCTGTTGGAGCTCGCTTCGATCGTTTTCTGTTCGGATCCGCCGGTGATCTCGATGCGGCGCGGCTTGGCCTTCTCGGCGATCGGGATGGTCACCGACAGCACGCCGTTGTTGTAGGTGGCGCTGATCTTGTCGGTGTCGACGTTGTCGCCGAGCGACAGCTGGCGCATGTAGGTGCCCGCGAAGCGCTCCGAGGCGATCCACTGGACGCCTTCCTCGCTCGGGACGCTGCGCTGGGCGCGCAGGGTCAGCGTGCCGTTGTCCACGCTCACATCGACGGAACCGGGATCGACACCGGGCAGGTCGGCATTGAGCACGTAGTGGTCACCGGCCTTGAACAGATCCATCGGCATGAATCGCGGCGCACGTGCCGTACCGGTTCCCTCGCCGAGCAGATGGCGAGCAACGGTGTCGATGTCATGGAATGGATCGAACCGCAGCACAGCAATCACCTCCATTTCCATCACGGCGGTGCTCGCCACGGCGGCGAGCGCCGGAAGCTGTGCACCATCAAATTTAGCACTCTCCGGGCGAGAGTGCTAACACTTTTTCCGCTCGATTCCGCCCTCGGCGGAATAGCCGTTGGCGTCGTCGCGGTTGCTCGGGGCATGACGGCACACGAGCTCGGACTTTTCGGGGTATGGCGCGGCTACAAGGGATTTCGGCCCGAGGAGGCCGCCGAACTGGAACAGCTCGGCTACAGCGCGCTGTGGCTGGGCGGCTCGCCGCCTGCCGCGCTGCCCACGGTGGAGCCGCTGCTCGCGGCGACCACCACGCTGACCGTCGGCACCAGCATCGTCAACATCTGGACCGCGCCCGCCGCCGAAGTCGCCGAATCGTTCCACCGCATCGACGCGCGTTACCCCGGACGGTTCCTGCTCGGCATCGGGGTCGGTCATCCGGAGGCGGTCAGCGCCTACCGCAAGCCGTACGACGCGCTGGCGGAGTACCTGGACGACCTGGACGCGGCGGGCGTGCCGCGCGAACGCCGGGCGGTCGCGGCGCTCGGACCGCGAGTGCTGGAACTGGCCCGGGATCGGTCGGCGGGCGCGCTGCCGTATCTCACGACTCCCGAACACACCCGTCGCGCGAGGGACG
The DNA here is from genome assembly GCF_002554515.1 of Nocardia sp. FDAARGOS_372. Classification (NCBI taxonomy): domain Bacteria; kingdom Bacillati; phylum Actinomycetota; class Actinomycetes; order Mycobacteriales; family Nocardiaceae; genus Nocardia; species Nocardia sp. FDAARGOS_372. The sequence continues at coordinate 5,642,684 of NZ_PDDW01000001.1, forward strand.
TCCTCGGGGCGGCGTCGCTGCTGGCGGTGGAGCAGAAGCTGGTGGTCGACGACGACGCGGAGCGGGCCAGGGCGGTGGGCCGCCCGGTGGTCGCGCGCTATCTCGGCTTGCGCAACTACGTCGCCAATCTGCGCCGACTCGGCTACGAGGAGTCCGACGTCGCCGGTCAGGGCAGTGACCGGTTGGTCGACGCGCTGGCCGTGCACGGCACCGCGGCGCAGGTGGCCGATCGGCTACGCGCGCATCGGGACGCGGGCGCCGACCACGTCGCGCTGCAACCGCTCGAGGAGGACTATCTGGCGCCGTTGCGCGCGCTCGCCCCGCTGTTGCGTTGAGCGGACGTCAGGACCGCACCAGGCGGGCGATGGCGTCGGTGGCTTCCTTGATCTTGGCCTCGGCCTCCGGGCCGCCGGCCACCGCGGCGTCCACCACGCAGTGGCTGATGTGATCCTCGAGCAGGCCCATCGCCACGGCCTGTAGCGCCTTGGTCATGGCCGAGACCTGCGTGAGGATGTCGATGCAGTACTTCTCCTCCTCGACCATCCGCTGCAGGCCGCGTGCCTGGCCCTCGATGCGGCGCAGGCGCTTGAGGTAGTCGTCCTTGCTCGTGATGTAGCCGTGTGCCGCGTGGTCGTGGGTGCTGCTCGCGTCCGGGGTGGTCACCGACTGTCTCCTTGCTGCGTGTGGCCCGCCGATCGGCGAGTCAATACCCCCCTAGGGTACAGGGGATCGGGCGGCTTGTCAGGTGGCCTGGGGGCCCGGCGCGGGCACCTCCGACGCGGCCGGACGGCGCTGCCCGCCCGACCGCGCCAGCGCGATGCCGCCGACCACCAACAGCGCGCCGACCATCTGGATCGGCGCGATCGCCTCGCCGAGCAGTATCCGCGACAGCGCCACGGCGAACAAAACCTCGCTCAGCAGCACCGGCGACATCAGGGTGGAACCGATCCGCGCGGCCCCGGCCACCCCGCACGCGTACGCCACCACCGTGCTGATCGTGATGAGCAGGGCCAGCGCGGCCCACACCGGCAGCTCCCGCGCGGCCAGCACCGCGGTGCTCGTGCCGAAGTGCAGCGGCAATACGCTGCTCAACCCGAGTGCCCAGCTGGTCACCGCGGCCACCCCGAGACCCGCGCCGAGCAGCGTGACGGGTGCGAGGCTGTCGGAGGTGCGCGCCGAGAGCAGGAAGAACGCCGCGTTGCACAGCATCGACAGCGCCGCCCAGGCCAGGCCGACCGGGCGCAGGCCCTCGGTGTGGAAGACGTCGATCACCAGGGCCGCCCCGCCCAGCGCCACCGCGGCGCCCAGCAACGTCAGCGGGGTGGGCCTGCGCCCGCGCACCACCCAGTCCCACGCGATCACCACCACCGGCGCCAGGAACTGGATCATCAGCGCGACGCCGACCTGCAGGTGCTGCAGCGACAGGAAGAACGTGGCCTGCACGCCCGCCACCGCGACCACACCGAACCCGCCGATGGTGCGCAGGTGACGCGGACTGCGTGCCAGCCCGCGCGGGTCGGCCAATGCCGCGGCCACCAGCATCACCGCCGCCGCGCCGGTCAGCCGCACCGCCAGCACCGCCCCGGGCGACCAGCCCGCAGCCAGCACCGATTTGGCCAGCGGGCCGGAACTGGCGAACGCGAGTCCGCTCGCCACGGTGAGCCACACACCCGCACGCGCTCGCGACACCACACCTCCCACGACAACCGATGAATCGTCCCATCATTGCCCATCCCGGAGGGCGGTCCGGACACCGGTGACCTCCGTCACGACCGCCGTGGACCTGGTGTGCGCCACCCGCGGGCCTCGGGAAGAATCCAGCCCATGAGCGCGCTTCCCCGCCCCGCCCTCGCCGTCATCGGCGGCACCGGTTTCTACGACTTCTTCGACACCGCGACCCAGGACGTCGAGATCGACACCCCCTACGGCGCACCCAGCGCCCCGATCGCGGTCGGTGAGGTCGCCGGACGACCGGTCGCGTTCGTGCCGCGGCACGGCAAGCGGCACGAGTACGCCCCGCACACGCTGCCCTACCTGGCCAACATGTGGGCGCTGCGGTCGCTGGGCGTACGGCGGATCTTCGCACCGTGCGCGGTGGGCAGTCTGCGCGCGGACTGGGGTCCCGGTACCGTCGCGGTACCCGAGCAGCTGGTGGACCGCACCTCGGGTCGGCCGCAGACCTACTTCGACGGCGGCGGTGTGCACGTCTCCTTCGCCGACCCGTACTGCGACGAATTGCGCGGCGCCGCCATCGGTTCCGCCGTCGAGGAACTGCCGATGCAGCCCGGCGGCACGATGGTCGTGGTGCAGGGCCCGCGATTCTCCACCCGCGCCGAGAGCCGCTGGTTCGCCGGGCAGGGCTGGGATCTGGTGAACATGACCGGTTATCCCGAAGCTGTGCTCGCCCGGGAACTGGAGATGTGCTACTGCGCCGTCGCACTGGTCACCGACCTCGACGCCGGTCTCGAAAGCGGCGAAGGCGTGCACGCGGTCGACGTGTTCGCCGAGTTCAAGCGCAACATCGAGCCGTTCAAAGAGCTGATCCGCGGGGCCATCTCGGCGGTCGAGGGTACGGACACCTGCGCGCGCTGCCGGGTGCACGAGGGCGTGACCCTGCCCTTCGACCTGCCCTGACCGTCCGCGCGGCCGGGCGATGTACCCTCGGGCCGTGGACACACCGCTGCGGCTCGAGGTCATCGTGGCCAGCGTGCGGCCGGAGCGCTTCGCCCCGGTCGTGGCCGACTGGTTCCTGCGTACGGTGCGCGCGCGTCCGGAGTTCGACACCGGGGTGATCGATCTGCTCGACACCCCGCTGCCGGTGGATCTGACCGAGAACAGCGAGGTCGCCGCCTTCCGGGCGCGGCTGGCGGCGGCCGACGCCTTCGTGGCGGTGACGTCGGAGTACAACCACGGCTATCCCGCGTCGTTGAAGACCGCCTTCGACTCCGCCAAGCACGAATGGCGGGCCAAGCCCATCGGTTTCGTCTCCTACGGCGGGCTGTCCGGTGGCCTGCGCGCGGTCGAGCAGTTGCGTCAGGTGGTCGCCGAGATCCACATGGTGTCGGTGCGCGAGACGGTCAGCTTTCATCAGGCCAAGCGTCGCTTCGACGCCGACGGGCAGACCGCCGACGGTGCCGCTGTGGACGCCGCCGGCCGCATGATCGGCCAACTGGCTTGGTGGGCAAGGGCATTGCGCGACGCCCGGCGCGCCGATCCCTATCCCGGCTGACTCACTGCGCGGCCGCCATCGGCCGCCGCCCGCGCGGATGCCCGATGTAGGTGGCCTCTTTCGCGATCGAGACCAGCGTCAGATCGACCTGGGTGGTGCCGGTGCGCACGATCACCCGGTTGCCGATCGCGCCGGGCTGGTGGATGGACAGGTCCGGCCGGGTGGCGGGCCAGCCCATCGGGTCACCGGTGACATAGATCGTGGTGACACCGGCGTGCGGCGCCGGTGCGAGCACCCCGTCGACGACCGCGGCGGTGTATCCCGCGTCGGACTGGTGCGTCTCCACCGCGATGGTCAGCCGTTCCGGGTTGCCGATGGTCTGCACCAGGTGCTCCCAGGTATGCGGCCGGTCGGTGCGGATGAGGATGCGCTCGCCGACGGCCAGCGCGCGGAACACCAGCTGCTGGGCCAGATACAGCTCACCGGCCACATAGACCGTCGAGATGCCCTGACCGATGATGCGCACCGCGACGCCCTGGTTGTTCTCGTCCGAGCCGATCAGCTGGCCGCAGCCCGAGGACGGCAGGTGCAGCGCGCCCACGACGTCGATCGGGTACTCGGTCATCGGCACGGTGTCGTCGACGTTCGGCACCGCCAGCGGCAGATTGGCGAGCAGGCCCTCGCGGTGGCGGCCGTTCATCGAGATCATGCCGGTCTGCTTGGCGCGCTCGGGCAGTTCACGCGCGGTGAGCCGCCAGGAGGCGCCGATGTTCACCGTCTCCGCCGAACTGCCCGGGCGCAGCCGCACCGTCACGGTGGTGCCGCGCGACGGCGCCACCCACAGCTGCGCGAGCAGGTCCGAGCCCAGATGATCGGGGTCGACGGCCGACCCGATGTTCACCGCGTTGCCCAGCTCGGCATAGCGCCAGCGGTGGGTCAGTGCGCGCGGGTCGTAGCCCGCGGTGATCTGCAGGACGGCCTTGCGGATCTCCGGGGCGGTGAGGATGCGGGCGTTGCAGTCGGCGTCCTCGAGCGCGCGCATGATTCGTTGGGTGGCAATGGTGACCGCGCGCGAGGCGCCTTCGGTGCCACCACCACGTCGCTCGGCCGCACCGGGGCAGGCGACCGCGTCGAAACTGATCGCCAGCCACACCGAGCGGTGCGCGGTGGCGGGCAGCGGGCCGAGCAGTGTCTCGTAGATCTTGCCTGCGGGCGTGCCCGCCCTGCTGCGGTGGCCGTGGCTGATGATGTCGATGCCGCTGAGCAGAATGTCGTGCTGGTTCAGGCATTTCGCCAGTTCCGGCAGCGGCAGCAGGTGCGAGGCGAGCACCGTGCTGCTGGAGATACGGGTCAGTCCGCCGCGCGGCGGCAGCACCTCCACCACCGTGACCACCCGGCTGCCGTCCCAGTAGAGGCCGAGGGAGCGGTCGTCGGGACCGCGGAAGTCGACGGTGTCGCCCAGTTCGTACTCGCGGCGGGTGCGAAAGCGCCACCAGGTGACGATCCAGTCGAGCACCGTGCGTTTGGCGACGGGGATCAGCGGCAGCAGCATCGCGACCACCGCGACGGCGAGGGCGACGACGGCGTCGAGCCCGGCGAGCAACGCGACGGTTCCGGCGAGGAGACCGATGACCTGCGCGGCCAGCAGATTCGGCATCGAGATGCGTCCGAAGAGCGGGCGCGGCCCCGCTCCGGTGGCTTCGGCCATCACGTCCCCCAAGTAACCGGTGTCGGCCGAATCCGCCCGGCCGAGCTGAACAACAGTCCCACGGAACTGTACTGTGTTCGGCGGACGTGAGCACTGTTCGGGGGAGGAACCATGCCTTCAAAGCCCACCACTCGCTGGCAGGTGAGCGGCTATCGCTTCCTGGTGCGCCGGATGGAACACGCGCTGGTCCGCCGGGACGTCCGGATGCTGCACGATCCGATGCGCTCGCAGTCGCGCGCGTACGCCGTCGGCCTGGTGCTCGGCTGCGTGGTGCTGGCCGGTTGCGGCATTCTCGCGCTGCTGCGCCCGCAGGACAAGATCGGCGACAACGTCCTGCTCATCGGTAAGGAATCCGGTGGTGTCTACGTGGTCATCGACGGCGTGGTGCATCCCGCGCTCAACCTCGCCTCGGCTCGGCTGGCCTCCGGTGATTCCGGAAAAGCGGTGATCGTCAAGGAATCCGAACTCGGCAAGAAGCCGCGCGGGCAACTCATCGGCATCCCCGGTGCGCCCGCCGCTCTGCGCTACGACAAGGACGGCAAAGGCAGGCCGTGGTCGGTCTGCGACGTGCTGAAGGTCGACGGCAGCAAGGATCTCACCACCTCGGTGCTCGCCGGTGACCTGGAGCTGGGGGAGAAGGCCTCGGTGCTCGGCGCGGACCAGGCGCTGCTGGTGAAGGTCAAGGAACAGGCCTACCTCGTCTACGACAACAGCCGCGCGCGGGTGGACATGTCCGACCGCAAGGTCACCGACGCGCTCGGCATCACCGGCATGACGCCGCGCCCGGTCGGTGAGGGGCTGCTCAACGCGATTCCCGAAGTGCTGCCGATCATTCCGCCCAAGATCAACGACCCGGGCGCGAGCGTGAGCTACCAGATCGGCGGCCACCGGGTCGGCGACGTGGTGCAGGTGGCGACCGAACCGGACAAGGACTACGTCGTGCTGCAGGACGGTCTGCAGCCGGTCACCAAGCTGACCGCCGACATCATCCGCAACACCTACCGGTCCTCGGCGACCAGCACCCACATCGACCAGACCGACCGGGTCAGCGCGCCGGTGGCCGCGTCGCTGCCCGTCGACACCTACCCCGAACGCCAGCCCTCGATCGTCGAGGTGAAGGACCGGCCGATCAGCTGCCTGTCCTGGAAGCCGATCCCGGCCGCCGCCGACAACAGCGACGGCGGCAGACGCGCCGAACTGTCGGTGATCACCGGTGTCGCGCTGCCCATCCCGGACAACGCCAAGCTGGTGCCGCTGGCCCAGGCCGACGGTTCCGGCGCCAACGCCGACTCGGTGTACGTGCCGCCGGGCACGGGCGCGTTCGTGCAGACCACCGGCATCGAGCCGGACAGCAGCCGCAAGGACTCGCTGTTCTATGTCGCCGACACCGGCGTGCGCTACGGCATCAAGAACGCCGACGCGCAGAAGGCGCTCGGCCTCGACAGTGAATCCGGGGTGAAGCCGGAGCCCGCGCCGTGGCCGATCGTCGGGCTGCTCGCGGGCGGTCCCACCCTCGGCCGGGAAGAGGCGATGGTCGCCCACGACGGTGTCGCGCCGGACCCGTCGCCGGCCAAACAGCAGGTGGGTAAGCAGAACTGAGCGTTCAGGCGCGGTCGAGGGCCCCGGGCGGATCGACCGCGCCGTCGTTCCCGGCGCCGGGCGACGACCGCGCGTCGCGCAGGGCCGCCACTTCCGCCCGCAGCTCCTTCAGCTCGACGAGCAGCCCGCCGATCTCGCGGTCGGTGCGCTCCTGGGTGGCCTCGACCGTCTTCAGCTGGTCCATCACCCAGCTGGTCGCCGTGCCGATCGCGAAGCTGATCAGGCCGATGCCGAAGGTCATCAGGATCAGCGAGACCAGTCGCCCCTCGGCGGTCACCGGGTAGATGTCGCCATAGCCCACAGTCGTCACGGTGACGGCAGCCCACCACAGGGCGTCGCCGTAGCTGTCGATCTTGCTGTCGCTCGCGCCGTACTCGGCGTCGAAGAACGCCAGGCTGCCCAGCAGCAGGATCAGCACCGAACTGGCGCCGACGAACACCGCGAGCCGGGGCCGGGTGATGGAGCTGCGCTGGAAGGTCCCGAGCAGCAGCAGCGCGGCGCGCAGCAACCGCAGCGGCCGGAACGGCGGTACGACGACGATCAGCAGATCGAGCGGGTGGGTGCGGACGAACCGCAGCCGATCGGTCGACAGATAGGCCCGGATCAGGAAGTCGGCCGCGAACAACGCCCAGATCACCACGTCTATCCAGGTCAGCCAGGCATCCAGGCGCGGTGACGCACCGGTGTCGAGCACGTGCCAGGCGTAGACGGCGATGAACACGACCGCCAGCACCAGCATCGGTACGTTCGTCGCGCGCTCCCATACCTGCCTGCGGGTCAACTCGGGAGATTCGGTCATGGGCTCACCTGCGTTGGGGGATGACCTGGGGTTATCGCCCGGGCCGCCGCAGACGCTACGCTCCCGGCCGCCGCCGTGCGACCGGAAACGCGGCTACATGTCGTCGCCGGAGACGCCGAAGCGGCGGCGGATCGGGAACGAGGCGAGATAGCCGAGCACCAGCGCACCCGCGATCACGCCGCTGCCGATCAACGCGACATTGCGGGGGGTGTTGTTCGGCGGCGGGGGCGGCGCGGGCACCGCGAGCTGCCTGCTCTTGGCCGGGGTGGGCCGCTTGGGTGGCAGCTCACCGGGCACGGCGTTGGTCAGCGCCGCGATGGGGTCGACGGCGCCGTAGCCGATATAGGGATTCCAGCCCTCGGCGGGCGCATGCGCGGTCGCCTGGATACGCTTGATCACCTCGAGCGCGCTCAGCTCCGGGAACCGGGCGCGCACCAGGGCGGCCACCCCGGCGACGATCGGTGTCGCGAAGCTGGTGCCACTGACCGCGCCCTGCTGTCCGCGCTGGTCGACCACACCGATCGCGGTGCCGGTGCCCCGCGGATCGAGCGAGACCATGTTCTCCCCGGAGGCCGCGACCCCCAGCCAGGGGCCGGGGATGGTGAAGCTCGACGGCGCACCGTTGGCGTCGATCGAGCCGACCGAGAGCACATAGTCGTCCCAGCGCGCCGGGCTGATGTTGTAGGTGACCTTGCTCCACGGGTCGGCGGTCGGGTCGAGCGGGTCGATGACCTGGTTCTCGCCCTTGCACTTGTCGTCCTTGTTCCCGGCCGCCACCACGACCACGACGTCCTTCTCGATCGCGGCGTAGTGCAGGGCCGCGCCGACCTTGTTGTCGGCGTCGGGGCTGCCCGTGCCACACCAGACCTCGGAAATGTTGATCACGGTGGCGCCGAGGTCGGCGGCGCGCACGATGGCCGAGGCCATCGTGTTGAGGTTGCCGTAGCTGTCGGGGAACTCGTCGGGCGCCTTCTCCGCCGAGCGACCCTCCTTCTGGTACATCTTGCTGGTCTGGCGGATGGTGATGATCTGCGCTTCCGGCGCCACCCCCGCGAAGCCCTGGCCCTCCACCTGGGAGGCGGCGATGATGCCCGCGACCAGGGTGCCGTGGCCGTCGCAGTCCTCGGTGCCGTCGCCCGAGTTCGCCACGAAATCGCCGCCTGCCTCCAGACCGGGGAGCCGCGGGTGCCGGGCGACACCGGTGTCGATCACCGCGACACGCTGGCCCGCGCCCTTGGAGAACTTCCAGGCCCGCTCGAGATCCAGCGCGCGCTGGGCCTCCGGAATGGTCGGGCCGTCGCCGCCGGTGAGGATGTCGGCGCAGGCCGAGTTGGCGGGGCGCTCGGTCTTCTCCGGCGGCGCCGCGGGATCACCGGGCGGTTTGAGCCCCGGATTCACCGCGGGCGGCCGATCCGCGTGCGCCACACCGGCGTTCGCGCCGATTCCGAAGGACGCGCTCATGCCGAGCGTCACCGCCGCGGCGGCGACGCGCCACCGCTGCCTCACAGCCCGCGGACGAGGGAGTAGAGCGAGGTCACCCAGAACACCAGCGGCAGCACCGCCGCCACGAACGCGTACTCGAGCAGTTCCACGCCGCGGCGCATGGGCGGGGTCGCCGATTGGTTCGGGATGATGATGCCCAGGATCAGCGCGGCCACCAGCATCAGCATGGTCGCACCGAAGACCGCCAGCGGGATCTCCATGGTGAAGGCCGCGCCGACCAGCATGATCAGCACGATCGCCGCACCGCCCGCGATGAGTACCACGGCCTGTTCAGCACCCGCGTAGGTGCGGCTGCGGAACATCAGCACCACCGCGCAGACCAGGGCCAGCGCGATGCCCTGCCAGTACGGGTCGTCGGCCTGCGGGTCGGTGGCCGCCAGCGCGCCGGCGGCGGTGACCAGTGTGGTCGCCGCGACCAGCCCGGCCAGATACATCCTGGCCCGTTCGGATTTCACGCGCAGCGCCTCCATGGTCGGCAGCGCGCGGTGATCGTCCGGGTCGTCCTCGGTGGGGTCGATCGGGGTGCCGGGCGAGGGCACCGGCGGCAGCGGCAACTTCGCGAGCAACATCGACAGCCGCGGCGCCAGCGAGAGCCCCGCCAGCCCCAGCGCGGCCGCGACCGCGCCGATCGCCCGGAGCGGCTGATCGGTCAGCAGGCCGACGAGCGCCGCCGGTACCAGATACACCGCCACCGCGGCCGTGCCGATGAAAAGCGCCAGGCCGACGCCGGTCACGCGCCAGGCCAGGATCGCGGTCGCGCCCAGCAGGGTGCCGCCCAGCAGCAGATGCGCCCAGCCGTAATGGTCGGGCACATAGAGCATTCCGGCGGTGAACGCCGCGGGCAACGCGCATCCGCCCAGCACCAGCGCGGTCGCGGTGTCGCCGTACATCCGGCTCAGCACCATGCCCGCGACCACGAGCAGGATCACCACGGCCAGCGCGATCGAACCGCTCACCCACTCGGGCATCGCGGCGGGCGAGGCCAGCAGGCCGAGGCAGCCGACCAGCATCGTCACCGCGGCGAGCACCGAGCCGGTCAGCCGCGCGGTCTTGGGGGTCCACCCGCGGAAGTGGTCGGCGTCGGCGATCGCGACGTTGTACATGATGTCGTCGAACAGCGGTGTCGGCGCGGTGTGCGAGGCGCTCTCCAGCATGAGCAGCTCACCGTCGCGCACGCCGTGCTCACCGAGGCTGAGCGAATTGGAGAAGGGCGGATGCCCGATCCGGGCGAGCACCCACTCGGCAGGCTCGAAGCGTTCGCCCTCGTTGTCGAAGTCGTTGCTGCGGCTGTGCTGGGCGACCATGTCCACGACGCTCGGAATCACCAGGGCGACCGGGACATCGACCGGAATGGCCATGTCCACCTGCGTGTGCTTGGCCAGAATCGTCACCCGGGCCAGGTCCGGCGCACGAACGATGCCGCGCGAGGAGTCTTCGTCGATGTGGTCAAGTCGCGCGTGCGTCAAGATTCCCCCAACCTGGTGTTCTACCTCGGATTTCCGCTGACCCGCGCGCGTGGGGGCGAGTTTGCGAACCCTGACGTCCGGGCAGCAGAATGCAGGTCGAACTGTACGACATGTCGGCGTCGGCCTCTACACTGAGCCCGAAGTCGCCGCATGCGAAGAGGGGGAATCTCGTCGATGAGCACTGTCCGGTTCCAGCGCCGTGCGCGCCGGGAGATGCCCCGAACTCCGGGCGGTGAGGTCACCCTCCAGCCGCCGCCCGAGATCCCCCGCGTCACACCGGGCAACCTGCTCATGAAGATGATGCCGGTCGTCATGATCATCGGCATGGTGGGCATGATGGCGCTGCTGTTCACCCAGGGCAGCGGCATCGCGTCCAATCCGATGACCTTGATGTTCCCGGTCATGATGCTGTTCTCGATGGTCACCATGTTCGCCGGGCAGGGCGGGGGCAAGGGGCAGAAGGCCGCCGAGGCGAACGAGGACCGCAAGGACTACCTGCGCTACCTGGACCAGGTGCGCAAGGACGTCGACGAGACCGCGCGGCAGCAGCGCGCCTCCGTGGAATGGAGTCATCCGGAGCCGGGCCTGATCTGGATGCTGGCGGGCACCAGCCGCATGTGGGAGCGGCGCGCGGGGGACAAGGACTTCTGCCATGCCCGCATCGGCATCGGTCCGCAGCGCCTGGCGACCCGGCTGGTGGCGCCGGAGACCGGCCCGGTGGAGGAACTCGAACCCATCGCCGCGGTCTCGCTGCGCCGCTTCGTCCGCGCGCACTCCACGGTGCCCGACCTGCCCACCGCCATCGCGGTGAAGGGCTTCGCGACCATCGCCCTCGACGGTGACCGTGCCCAGGCGCGCGACATGGTGCGCGCGATGTTGTTGCAGCTGTGCATGTTCCAGGGCCCCGACCAGGTGCTGGTCGCGATCGTGTGCGGTCCCGACACGGCCCGCGAGTGGGAGTGGACCAAGTGGCTGCCGCACACCCAGCACCCGGACGCGCAGGACGGCATCGGCACCCAGCGGATGTTCTACGGGTCGATCCGGGAGGCCACGGCGAGCCTGCACCCGCTGCTGGGCAATCGCGTCAGGTACTCGCGTAACCAGCCCGCCAACCCCGGCCTGGTGCAGGTCGTCATCGTCGTGGACGGCGGCCTGCTCGAAGCCGAGGAAGACCAGCTGCGCGAGTCCGGCTACGAGGGCGTCACCATCATCGACCTGTGCGGATATGCGCCGCGGCTGGCCGTCTCGCGCGGCATCAAGATGGTCATCGAGGACGGTGAGTGCGTCGGCCGCGGCGCCACCGGCAACCTGGAGCGCTTCGCCGCCATCGACCGCATCAGCATCGAGCAGGCCCAACAGGCCGCGCGCAGGCTCGCGCCGTACCGCGCCGCGACTCAGCGCAGCAGCGATGTGGAGGCCGAGGACACCGAGGTCATCTCCTCGTGGGCCCAGCTGATGAACCTCGGCGACATCGGCACCTTCAATCCCGAGAGCGCCTGGCGGCCGCGCTACGGCCGGGAGCGGCTGCGCGTGCCGTTCGGTGTCGGCGCCGACGGCCTGCCCATCGAACTCGACATCAAGGAGGCCGCCGAGAACGGCATGGGCCCGCACGGCCTGTGCATCGGCGCCACCGGCTCCGGTAAGTCGGAGTTCCTGCGCACGCTGGTGCTGAGCCTGCTGGCGACGCACTCGCCCGACCAGCTCAACCTGGTGCTGGTCGACTTCAAGGGTGGCGCCACCTTCCTCGGCCTCGAGGGTGTGCCGCACGTCGCGGCGGTCATCACCAACCTCGAGGAGGAGGCCGACCTCGTCGACCGGATGAAAGACGCGCTGGCCGGCGAGATGAACCGCCGCCAGGAGGTGCTGCGCCAAGCCGGCAACTTCGCCAATGTCTCCGAATACGAGAAGGCCCGCGCCGCGGGCGCCGATCTCGATCCGCTGCCCGCGCTGTTCGTCGTCCTCGACGAGTTCTCCGAACTGCTCACCCAGCACCCGGATTTCGCGGAGCTGTTCGTGATGATCGGCCGCCTCGGCCGCTCGCTGCACGTGCATCTGCTGCTGGCTTCGCAGCGGCTGGAGGAAGGCAAGCTCAAGGGCCTGGAGAGCCACCTGTCCTACCGGATCGGCCTGAAGACGTTCTCCGCCAACGAGTCCCGTCAGGTGCTCGGTGTTCCCGACGCCTACAACCTGCCCAACAGCCCCGGCGGCGGCTACCTCAAGTCCGACTCGGGCGAGATCCAGCGCTTCCAGGCCGCCTACGTGTCCGGGCCCTACGTCGGCGGCGGTTCCCAGCGGGAGGTCACCCAGGCCGGTGTCGCCGGTGGCGAAATCGACGTCAAGGCAAGGCCTTTCACCGCGCACCACGTCGACTTCCGGCCGATCGACCGGGTGCCGCTGCCCACCCAGGCGGCCGACGAGCCCGAGGAGCACGGCGAGGACGGCGAGCAGATCTCGAACCTGAACATGCTGGTCTCGCGGATCCGCGGCCACGGCCGTCCCGCGCACGAGATCTGGCTGCCGCCGCTGGACGAGGCGCCCACCCTCGACCAGCTCATTCCGCGCTCCATCCTCACCGGCGACTACTCGCCGATGGCGACGTTGCGCGCACCCATCGGCATCGTGGACCGGCCCTACGATCAGCGGCGTGACCCGCTGGTGGTCGACCTGTCCGGCTCGCGCGGCAACGTCGCGGTGGTCGGCGGCCCACAGTCCGGCAAGTCGACCGCGCTGCGCACGCTGATCATGGCCATGTCGATGACCCACACCGCCGAGCAGGTGCAGTTCTACTGCCTCGACTTCGGTGGCGGCACGCTGGCCAGTCTGGAGGGGCTGCCGCACGTCGGCTCGGTGGCCAGCCGGCTCGACGAGGACAAGGTGCGCCGCACCGTCGCGGAGATGACCACCATCGTGCGCCAGCGCGAGGCCAGGTTCCGCCAGCTCGGCATCGAATCGATGGCCGAGTTCCGCAGGCTGCGATCGATGGATCCGGCGAGCAGTCCGGCCGCCGCCGGGGCGCACGAGGACCCGTTCGGAGACGTGTTCCTGGTGATCGACGGCTTCGGTTCCATCCGCCAGGATTTCGACCCGCTCGAACAGCCGATCATGAACCTCGCCGTGCAGGGCCTGTCCTACGGCGTGCACGTCGTGATCGCGCTGGCCCGCTGGGCCGAGGCGCGGCCCGCGCTCAAGGACCAGATCGGCACCCGCATCGAGCTGCGCCTGGGTGATCCGATGGACTCCGACCTCGGCCGCAAGTTCGCGGCACTGGTGCCGATGGGCAGGCCGGGCCGCGGTATGACCCCCGACTGCCTGCACATGCTCACCGGCCTGCCGCGCATCGACGGCAGCGCCGACCCGGACACCCTGGGCCAGGCCGTGGCCGACGCGGTCGCCACCATCGCCCGGCTCACCCCGGGCAGGCCCGCGCCCGCGGCCCGCATGCTCCCCGAGGTGCTGCCGCGCGAGCAACTGCTGCACCTGGCGGGCAACTGGCCTTCGCAGCTCACCGCGGGGGTCAAGAACATGCGAATCCCCATCGGCATCAACGAATCCGAACTCGCGCCGGTGTACATCGACTTCAACGAGAGCCCGCACTTCATCATCATCGGCGACACCGAGTCGGGCAAGACGACGCTGTTGCGCTCGATCATCGAGGGCATCGCCGCCGCCAACTCGCCGAACGAGGCCCGCTTCATCCTCGGCGACTACCGCCGCAGCATGCTCGGCCTGGTGCCCGACGGTTACCTGGCCGGCTACGGCTCCACCGCACCGCAGTTCACCAAGAACATGAACGACCTGGCCGCCTATGTCGCCCAGCGCACCCCGGGCACCGACGTGACGCCGCAGCAGCTGCGCGAGCGGTCCTGGTGGAGCGGCCCGGAGCTGTACGTCATCGTCGACGACTACGACCTGGTCGCCACCTCGATGGGCAATCCCGTCTCGGCGCTGCTCGAACATCTCCCGCACGCTCGCGATCTCGGCTTCCACCTCATCGTGGCCCGCCGCGCCGGTGGCGCCAGCCGCGCGATGTACGAGTCGACGATGGCGCGGATGAAGGATCTGGGCTCGGCGGGCCTGATCATGAGCTGCCCCAAGGACGAGGGCGTGCTCATGGGCACCGTCCGCCCGAGCCCGCTGCCGCCCGGCCGCGGCACCTACATCACCCGGAACGCGCAGGAGTTGATCCAGCTGGCCTGGATGCCGGCGGCCGAGTGATGTCCGCGGTCGATCTGGTCCTCACCGACACCAGGATCTGGGCCCGCGGTCCGGCCACCCACTGGGACGGCGCACCAACGGTCGTGCTCGGCAGCGACGGCGGCCTGGTGGTCGGTGCCCCGTTCAGCCCGCCGGACCAGGTCAGCTCGGCCGTGCAGTTCGTCGATGCCGAACGGATCGCCCTGCCGCCGCGCATCCCGGCCGTCGCCGAGACGCTCACCGCGCTGTTCGGCACGGTGCTGGGCCATCTCGGGCTCACCGCCCCCTGCGTGCGGATCACCGTCGTCTGCCCGACCGAATGGGGTGCACGTCGCCGCGGGGTGATCGCCGCGGCGGCGCGCCGCTACACCGACGACGTGGCGTTCGAGGAACTCGCGGTGCGGGCCGTCGCCACCGACGACGGCACCCTGCGCGCCCGCCGGATCGTGGTACTGGAATTCGGCTCCCTCACCACCACGGCCTCCGTCGTCGCCCGCACCCACCAGGGCATCCACGTCGAATCCTGCGAATACGAGCCGGATCTCGCCGCCGCCGACCTCGGTGTCGACCCGTTCGCCGCCGAAGGTCTCACCGCCCTGCTGCGCCGTCTCCTCGACGGCGGCCGCGCCGACGTCGTCCAGGTCTTCGGCACCGCCGACCCGGCCACCGTGGACCTGGTCGACGGCATTGTCCGCGACATATGCGGCGCGGAAACAGAATTGCGCCCCGTCTCCGGCGTCGACCTCGTCCGCGGCCCCACCCCGCCACCGTCGTACCGTCCCGACCCGGTCCGCGCCATGCCCGACACCGAATGGCTGCAACCCCTGCGCCAGCGGGCCGCCGCCGCCCACACCCCGCGCCGCCCCGGCACCGCCTATCTCGGCGCCGCCGCGGCCGCCGTCGTCCTCGCCGCCGCCGCGATCGGCGCCTTCCTCGTCCTGGGCGGGAGCGACGACCCCTCGGCCGCCACCGCGGCAGCCCCGACATCCCCCGCACACTCGGTCCCGGCCACCACCACGCCGACCACCACCACCGCGCCGCCCACGCCGCGAACCACCAACCCCCGAGAAGCGTTCGGCCCCATCACCTTCCAGGTCCCCGAAGGCTGGCGCATCACCACACCCACCCGATCGGGCAACCGCCTCGACCTCACCCCCGAGGACGGCGCCCGCCTGCGCCTGACCCTCGTCCACACCCCCGTCGACCCCGCCGCCGGCTACACCCGCATCGCCGCCGACCTCGAAGCCCAGATGGCACAGAAACCCTCCCTGAGCGACCTGCGCCGCGACGTCGTCTTCGCCGGCCGCCCAGGACTCTCCTACATCGAACGCCCCGACGGGGGCTCCACCGTGCACTGGCACGTCCTCGTGGAACACGGCACCCAGGTGAGCATCGGCTGCCAGTACGCCGGAGACGGGTGGGAGCGGGTGGAATCGGCGTGCGAGAGGTTCGCGGAGTCGATCGACGTGCGGGGGTAGGGGGCGAGCTATCGGCCGAGCAACATTCGGAAACCTCGGTGATACCAAAATTCGAGCCCCGGGCGGTGCGCCCGGGGCTCGAATTCCGTGGGGTACAACCTCAGAAGAGGTTGGCCAGCGCGGAGTCGGTGCTCTGCAACTCGGAGTTGCCACTGCTCACCAGCTGACCGGCACCGGCCAGGGTGGTGTTGAGCTGGTCGACATTCTGCTGCCAGGTGCGCTGCAGCTGCGCGAAGGCCTCGTTCGTCGCACCCTTCCAGTTGGTGGTGACGAATTCCTCGACCTTCTTGTGAAAGGCCTCGAGTTCGTCCCGAATGCCCTCGGCGCGCTTGATGATCTGCCGGGCACCGTCCTCGACGCCGGCGAAATTGGCGGAGATTTGCTGCGACATTGTTCAGGCTCCTTTTAAGTCCGAATCTGCGGAGATTACACCGGGGGCAGATCCAGGCTCGACACCTGAGCCTGCACCTTGGAGGCGAAATCCGTGTCCTGATCGGCGAACGACGAACCGGCCTTGATGAGCTTCTCCGACGTCTCCATCAGCTTGTCGTTCAGCTTGTCGGCCTGGAAGTAGTAGCGCTCCATGAACGCGTTGAACGCGTCGCGCGCCTGGCCCTTCCAGTTGGCCCCGTTGGTGACGGCGTCCTCGTCCGCCTTCAGGGTCCGGATGGCCGCCATCAGGTTGGCGTGCTGCTCCTGGAACTCCTTCGCCTTCTGGGCGATCAGCTCGGGGCTGGCATCAAGACTGCCTGCTTCAGCCATTGCGGCTCCTCCTGTTTGTGTTCACGGTCAACGTAGTAGGTGCCCAGCTGACCTGTTCATATGGTTTGACGCGGTCCGCGCTCGATCGGTTCCATCGACTTGGGTGGAACTCCGACGGAGTTTTCCTGCGTCCGCACGCAATACCGACAGGCCGCACCGTGGACGGAGGGCCTTGACGAGATCCCCCCGGACATCTCGGACCGCGGTGCCGTCACGTCGGTCGCCGCCAGCGCTCGTTCCCCTCCTTCCCCCTGCTCGGCACACTTGAACCGGCGAGTGGGCTGGCTTGGATCACCCTAACCCAACCGGTTGTGTCGGCGCTAGCAGGGAACGGCACGACCGCGCAGGTCGGCGGCGGTTCGGGCGTGTCAGCTACTCGGTGACGGTCTTGGCGATCACCGGCACCATCTTGTCGACCAGGACCTGCGGCGACTGGTCGGTCCAGACCTGGAAGGCCTGCACGGTGGCGAGATCGTCGATCACCACGATCTGTGCCGAACTGGCCATCAACGCGTTCGGCAGTCCGCGCAAGCCACCGTTGCCCGCCTCGCGATCCGAGCGCAGCACGATCACCACTTCGGAGTCGATTTCGGTGGAGTAGCCGCTCACCGAGAGCGGACGTGGGGATTTCTCGTCACCGACCGCCTTGTATTTCGCGCTGTACTGAAAGCCGATGTCCTGCAGGAACTTCGCCTGGGAACTCGGGGTCAACACGGCCGAGAGCGTGGCGTCGCCGAAATTGAACGCGGTCACCGTCTTCCCGCTGAACTGCGGATAGTGCGTGCGGACCGCGGCGACCGGGTCACCGCCACCGGCGGCCGCGTCGGGACGGGTGAGAAAATAGGTGCCCGCGGCGACAGCGGTGGCGACCACGAGCGCAAGGATCGCGGGCAGGAGCAGGCGGCGCGCACGGGGCCGCCGCGGGCGCCCGTTGCGCAGCGTGTCGATCAGGTGCTGATCGGTCTGCTCGTAGGGCGAGACCGACGGACCGAACGGGCCGGGGGACGGCTGGGCCACGGTCGCCAGCTGCGGCTCGGAGGGATGGCGCGACAACGGCATCCGTGGATCGGTGCCACCCGGTGTCCGGCTGGGCGCCTGCGGCACCGGTCTGCCGTACAGCGCGGCCTCGGCGTCCTGCACGAACTCGCGGCAACTGGCGTAGCGATCGGCCGGATTCTTGGCGAGCACCTTCGCCATCACCGCGTCCAGCGCCGGTGGCAACCCGGGCCTCGCCGCGCTCGGCTTGGGTGGCGCCTCGTGCAGGTGGCCCATCATCACGACGGCGGGCACCGTCGACGGGTAGGGGTTCTGCCCGGTGAGCATGCGATAGAACGAGCAGCCGAGGCTGTAGATGTCGGACCGGTGATCGAGGCGCTCACCGAGGAGTTGCTCCGGCGAGGCGTAGGCGACCGTCGCCATGAAATTGCCGGTCGCGGTCAGGTCCTGCCCGTCTTCGGCGGACTTCGCGACACCGAAATCGGTGAGCAGCACCCGCTCCTCGTCATCGCCGTCCACGGCGGACAACAGGAAGTTGGCGGGTTTGACGTCGCGGTGCAGCAGGCCGCGCCGGTGCGCGTAGTCGAGGCCCTTGCCGACTTCGGAGACGATGCGCAGCGCACGCTGTGGCGTCATCACCGACGGTCCCTTGGCCGCTTCCTCCGCGGCGTCGGTGCCGTCGACGTACTGCATCGCGATCCAGAGCTGACCGTCCTCCTCACCGCGGTTGTAGACCGCGACGATGTTCGGATGGTCGAGTCCGGCGGCGAGATTCGCCTCCCGCTCGAACCGCGCGCGGAACTCGTCGTCGGTGGACAGATCCGCGCTGAGCACCTTGAGCGCGTCCCGGCGCGGCAGGATCGGATTCTGCGCCAGATACACCGTGCCCATGCCGCCGCTGCCCAGAACCTGGATCACCCGGTAGCCGCCCACGATCGCGCCGGGCCGCAACGCCATCCGATCCTCCCTCATCGATGTCCGTCGGCCGGACACGAGCCTTGCAGCAATCTAGCAAGCCCGGCCCGGGTATTCGACCGGCGCGGTGTCAGGATGCGGCCAGGATCTTGTATTGCGCGGCGGTCTGTTGGTACACGTGCTGCTGGTTGTCACCGGTGAGTACCGCGACGAATCGGTCGTAGCCGAGATAGCAGACCGGGGGATAACGCGTGGCGGAGTCCTTCGGATCCTTGCGGTCGTGGCACCGGACGCCGGGCATGTGCGGCGGGCTGTCCATCGGGGCGTAGTGCGCCGAGTCCTCGTCGGCGAGCGCGGCGACGAGCCGTTCGGCCGCGGCAGCGTCGGCGGTGCGGTAGAGGGTGGCTCCGGAGACGGCGACGAGATCGACACCCGCGTCGGCGTAGGCGGCCTTGGCCCTGGTGGGGAAGTGCGACGAGTGCAACCACGCCTGCCGGGTCAGCACCATCGACGGATCGGTAGCCCGGGTGAACTGAGTCGCGTCCTCCAGCGGCAGCGTGCGCCGCAGCATCTGTTCGGCGTCCACGGGCAGGGTGGCGAATTGGTCCACGGGAGTCGGTGTATAGCGGTTCAGGCCGTTCAGCATCTCGGTGAAGGCCCGTCCGGCCAGCGCCGCCTGCGGAGCGCTGTCGGGAGGTTCGGTGACGGGGTCCTCGACCCGGACCAGCAGCAGCATGCCCTCGCGCGCGAGCTGGGCGTTCAGCTGCCGGTTCGACACCGACCAGGTCGCGGTGGCGTCGCCGAGGCCGGGTACGGCCACGGGATCACCGGGTGTCCGCGAGTGCAGCCGCTCCGCGAGTCGCCGCCCGGCCGTCTGCGCCGCGGCCTGCGACTCGAAACGCAGCGCGAACATCTCCAGGGCACTGCCGAGCCCGGGCCGTTCCCGGCGTTGCCCCCTGGTGTTCCAGCCGGCCACCAGGCCCTCGGTCAGCTCGGTGAACTCGGCGAGATCGGCAAAGGTCGAAACGTCGGGTGGAACCTTCACCGGGGTGATGCGCCGGTCCACGTACACGGTCGGCCGGAACGCGAACTTGCCGTCGATGTCGGCCGCCAACGGCAAGGCCGCGCCGAGGCGAGCGGCTTCGAGCATGGCGCCGGTGTATTCGGTCCTGGCGGTTTCGGCGTCGCGCGGGACGGTCGGATAGTTCCCCGAATCGACCTGTGCCAGGTCGTATCGCGAGGCGGCGTGGTCGGGGTCGCTCGTGCACGCGGTGAGTCCGGTGAGCGCGGCGGCGGCCACGCAGAGCAGGGTGCGGATACGCATGCGGTTCACTCGCTTTCGGCCAGGATCGCGTACTGTGCCGCGGCCCGCTCGTACAGTCCCTGGTCGATGCGGGAGGACGCGGGGAAGCGGCTGACGACCACGGCGACATAGCGCCCGTGGACCACCACGCACAGTCCGTCGTAGTGGCGCACCGGGTCGCGGTCATCCAGGCGCAGGCAGCGAGCGTCCACCAGGCCCGGTGGTGGCGGCAGTTCCTCGTCGTTGCGTCCCGGGGCGGCGAGCACGGATTGCAGCCGGAACGCGCCCGCCAGATCCCGGGCGCGGTACACCACGCCCGCGCGCCTGCCCACCAGGTCGACGCCGCTCTCCTCGAAGGCGCGGCGCACCCGCGCGGGGTCGCGCTCGAAGTGCAGCTGCCCGGCCGGGGTGAAGGCACCGAAGTCGTCGTCGCCGAAGAACGGGTCGGTCGAGGCCGTCGAGGTGGGCAGGGCCCGGCGCATGATGCCGTCGGGATCGGCCGGTATGTCGAGCAGATCGTCCATCGGCACCGGCTGCTGCCGATCCAACCGCGCCGTCTGCAGGTCGAGGGTGGTATCGATCATCGCGGCGAGCGCCCCCGGATCGGGCTGTGGCACCGCAGCGTTGACCATGATCACGTACGCGCCGTGTGCCAGGAAGGAGACGGCCGTGATGTCGTCGGCCGAGGAGGTGCGGGCGTCCGGGCGATCGGGCACGGCGATCGGATGCCGGTCCGGTGCGTCGTGGGTGATCTGGTCGAACTCCGCCGCCGCCTGCCTGCTCGCGGCATCGGTCGGGAATCGCAGGACCGAGATGATCAGCTTCTTGCGGCTGCGCAGGTCACCGTTGGTGCGTGACACGTACACCCCGGCGATCAGATTGTTGTGGTCGGCGGCGGGCTGGTACTGCGGCGGGAAGGTCTCCGACTGGGCCATCGACTGGCCGTTCCAGAAGAACGCGAGATCGCCGAGCGTATCGATCTCCGGGTCGACCTCGTCGGAGTGCACCAGGTGGCCGAGCATGCGGCGCGCTTCGATCAGGCGGATGTCCGGGACACCGTCGATGCTCGGTTCGTAGGCGGTCGGTTCCGGCCGGTAAGGACCGGTTTCCAAGGTGGAGAGGTCCACGGCGGTCAGGCCCGGCTGTGCGGTCCCGGCAACGGTAGAGGCGCAGCCGACCGCACACGCGGTGACCATCGCGGCCAGTGTTGTTCGCCGCACTCGTCGCAGCAGATTCATGGTTCCCCCCGAGCCCATCACTTCGCGGTCAACAGTACATACTGTGCCGCCATCTTCTGGTGCAGGTCCCGCAGGTTCCGGCCGTATGCCTGCACGACGTAGCGGTCGACCTGGAACATGCAGATGTTCATGTCGAGGGTGCTGGACTCTGCCGACGGCGAGTCCAGCAGGCATTCGACATGGTCGCCCAACCCGTCGGGCGCGTCGACCAGGGTCTGATCGGGGTCGAGATGGGTCGAGAACTGCCAGTCGCGCCACAGCTGGGTGGCGCCGGCCGCCGTCTTGCTGCGGAAGACCACGGCGTCACCGAAGGACATCAGGTCCACTTCGGCCCGGTCCAGTTCGGCCAGCAGTTCGGCGCCGCCGTCCATGAGGGTCACCGCGCCGCGGCGGGTGTAGACGCCGTCCGGCTCGGCGCGCGGCGGCCGGTTCGCGTCGCTGGGTAGCGTGCGTCCGAGCAGCCCGGTCGGATCGAGCGGAATCTTCGCCAACTGGTCGGGCGGAGTGGGTTCGAACTCGTCGAGCAGCGGGATCTGGACGTCGAGGATGCGTTCGACGTGGCCGACCAGGTTCGGCAGATCCGGCGGTACCAGGTTGTCGTCCACCTTGACGAAGACGACGTAGCGGTCATGCACCGTCCAGGAGCCGAGCGACGAGACCCCGGGCCGCCAATGTGCCGTGGTGGTCGGGTATTTCGTGATGGGGACCGGTTGATTGTCGATGTTGTAGGTGAAGTCGTCGTGTTCGAGCGCTGGACCGACGCGTTGTGCGGTGGCGGCGTCGGGGAACATCAGCACGGCGATGCTCAGCGTCCGGCGCGGCGCCTCCGGCGGGCCGCCGGTCGACCAGGAATTCACCCAGCCGGCCACCAGGTCTTCGGCCACGTCGTCGAAGGTGTCGTTGATGACGAGACTGCCGAGCGCTTTGCGGTTGAGCACGATGTGCGGATTGACGAACCAGGCGTCCTGCACGTAGCTCGGATCGGCTTCGAAGGGCAGCGCGACGTAATCGGCCAGCCGTAGGGCTTCGACGCTGCGGGCCTGCTTGTCGTTCTTGGCGTTGCCGAGCACTTGCGGCTCGACCCGGTAGTTGCCGGCGTCCACGGTCGACGGATCGGTCGTCACTCGGACGGGGGTGCCGGTCACTGCGGAACCGCAGGCTGTCAGGGCCACGGCGCAGCCGAGGGCGAGCAGGATGGCCTTCGCGGACCTCACGGGCGTCGTTCCTTTCCGGGCGGGGGAGTGCTCACAGGTCTGCCATGAGCAGGTACTGGGCGGCGAGGCGTTGGGTCAGGTCCTGGGGTTGGGTGGAGCCGACCAGGGCGACGTAGCGGCCGCGGACGAGGTAGCACTGGGTGACGCCGCCGGGGTCCTGGCTGGAGACGGGGCGTTCGGTCAGGCAGGTGGCGGGTGGGCCGCCGGTGGGCGGCTCGGCGGGATCCATGTCGTCGGACTGGTGGGTCACCAGGGCGCCGGCGAGCCGTTCGGCGGCGTCGGCGTCGGCGGCGCGGAACAGGACCGTGCTGCCGCGGGCGACGACGTCGACACCGGCGTCGGTGAACGCGCGGGCCATCAGGTCGGGGCGTTTGACCATGTGCAGGAACACCCGTGCCGGGTAGACGCCGGTGGGGTCGTCGTAGCTGTTGGCGCCGTAGGGCAGGGTGCGGGCCAGCATGCCGTCGGTGTCGGCGGGCAGGGTGCCGAGCCGGTCGGGCGGCGTGGGCCGGTACTCGGCGAGCATCGCGATCTGGCGGTCGATCACGGCGCGGGCGGTGTCCAGCAGTGGCGCGGTGTCGGGTGGGGTGGCCAGGCCGTCGGAGACGTAGGTCCACAGCAGGTACTCGTCGTGGACGGTGTAGGACTGCACCGCGTCGTACATCGTGTGATAGGTCCGCTCGGTCTCGTGGCCGGGTAGATCGAGCGGGCCCTTGGGCGGGTATTTCGCGTTCGCGGCGTCGGCCAGCTGGTTCATCGCCTGGATCGCCTGTTCGCCGGTGGTGAAGCGCAGCACCGCCAGGGTGACGTCCAGGCCAAGCGCGGTCGCGGCGCGGCGTGCGGCGCCGGTGCGCCACCCGGCGATCAGGCCGGGCAGGCGTTCGTTGAAGTTCTCCAGGTAGCTGACACCGCCGCTGGCCAGTGGCGGGTGCTGCGCGGTGAGGTGCGCGGTGTTGTAGCCGCGACCGAAGACCAGCTTGCTGTTGATGTCCATCAACAGCGGCACGTGCTCGGCCAGGCGGATCGATTCCTGGAGTGTGCCGGTGGCCGGGGTGCGGGTGGCGTCGATGTCGCGCGGGGAGGTGGGATAGTTGCCCGGGTCGAGGGCGAGGTCGGGTGCGTCCGGTTCGGTGGCGCCGGTGCAGGCGCTGGTCGCGGTCAGGAGCAGCAGGGTCACCACCGCCGCGCGCCACCGGCGCCGGCGTGCGGGGGGATTCGGTTGGCGTGCAGAGGGAATCAATGGCACGGTCACTCGCTTTTCGCCAGGATCGAGTACTGGGCGGCGGCCCGCTGGTACAGGCCCGCGTCGAAGGTCATCCGGGCGGATTCGACGACCGCCACGTAGCGGCCACGCACCAGCGCGCACTTGTAGGTCGAGCTGCGGACCGGGTCGCGGTCGTCGATCTTCCAGCAGCGGGCGTCGGTGAGGCCGGGCGGCGGGTCGATTTCCTCGTCGTAGCGGCCGAGCCGGGCCAGCGCCGTCTGCAACAGGAAGGCCGACTGCAGATCTGCCGTGCGGTACACCACGCCGCTGTACTGTCCGACCAGGTCCACCCCGGCCCGTTCGAAGACCGGGCGCAGCGCGGCGGCGTCGCGCTCGAAGTGCAACCGGGCGGCGGGGGAGAGCGCGCCGACGAACTGGCGCGGCAGGTCGGAGTATTCACCGTCGCCGGGCGGCAGGGTGCGGCGCATGATTCCGTCGGGATCGGCAGGCAGATCCAGGATCTCGTCGACCGGGACCACGGGGGTCTTGTCGATGCGGTCGTACTGCAGGGTCACCAGCTTGCCGATCCGGTCGCCGAGCCCGGCCGGGTCCGGCGCGGGCAAGGTCACCATGCTGAGCAGGGTGAAGGGGCCGCGCGCGGCGAACAGGAAGCCCTTCTTGTCGTCGGCGGTGAGGAACTCCAGGCCGCTGTGTCCCGGCACCGGTACCCGGCGCCCGCCGGGCACGAGTTCGGCCATGGTCGTGGCGAGTTCGGCGGCGGCAGTGCGGGCCGCGGCGTCGGACGGGAAGCGCAGCAGCGAGTGCAGGGTGTTGCGGATGGTGCGCGGCGTGTTGTTCGAGCGGGTGGTCGTGACGCCGGCCAGCAGGAAGTTGCGGTCCATCACCGGTTTGAACGCGGCGGGATAGATGCCGAGCGGCGGCTCGCCGAACAGGCTGTCGAGCGATTCCACCACGCGCAGCTCGTCGAGATGGTCCATCTCCGGGTCCACCTCGTCGGGGGAGACGAGGAAGCCGAGCATGCGCCGGGCTTCGATCCGGAAGACGTCCATCTTGGTGGAGACCTCCGACTCGTAGTCGACCGGTTCACCGGGGTAGGGGCCCAGATTCAGCGCGGTGAGCTCGACCGGCGCCATCCCGGCTTGCGGCAGGCCGGGCACGGTCTGCCCGCATCCGGCCACGGCGGCGACCACGACGACGAAGCCCGCGGCGCGACGCACCCAGTGTCTGCCCGGCACAGAGCATCCCCCCTCGCTGTTCTTGCTCGGCCCCGCGCATCCTACGACAGGACGCGCATCCGGGCACTCCGCGTCACCGGCGCATCACAGGCTGTTGGCGAACAGCGCGTACTGCGCGGCCACCTTCTGCCGCACGTCGGGTTCCTTGTCGCTGGTGACGATGCCGACGTAGCGCTTGTACGGCACGTAGCAGCGATACTTGTATTCGCGTTCGAGGTCGCCTCTGTCGTTGAGCTGCAGGCATTTCGCGCCGGGCACGTCCTTGGGGGCGTCGATCGGATCGAATTGCTCGCCCGCGGTGTCGATCATGCCGTCGATCAGGCGGGGTGCGGCCTCGGCGTCGCGGACCCGGGTCACCGAGCCCGCGTCGACGACGGCGATCTTGTCGGCGCCGGTCTGTTCGACCAGGCGCAGGGTGGCGGACTCGTCGTCGGAGACGTGCACGGCGTGGTTGGGGCCGTAGATCGCGAAGTCGGCCGGATCGGGTTCCCGGTCGGTGCGCTCGGCGACGACGACGCGCGCGAGCAGGCCGTCCGGGTCGACCTTCAGGGTGTCGAGCCGGTCGACCGGGGTGGGCTGGAAGCGGTCGAGGGCGGGCAGCTGCGCGTCGAGGGTCTTGTCGATCCACTTCACCAGGTCGGTGCTGTCGGCGCGGGGGCGCTGGATGAACAGCGACACGACGAACTGGCGGTGCGCGATGAAGGCGCCGACGTTGGCGATGCCGGGCCGCCAGTGGATATAGGCATCGGGGTATTTCGTGGAGCCGAGCCGCTGATTCTCCGGCGAGACACCGATGTCGGCGTCCTCGAGTTCGCGGGCGGCGAGCTTGGCGGTGGCCTCGTCGGGGAAGCGCAGCACCACGTCGGTGACGGCGGTGGTGTCGGGCGCGGGGCGGGTCTCGCCGGCAGGGTCGGGCTCGTCGGCGCCGCTGGCCGCGAAGCCGGTGACGAGTTTCCGGTTGTCCAGCACGGGTTTGGACACCTTGGCGAGGAAGTCGAGCGCGTGCTCGCTGTCGGTGAGCACGGTGCTGCCGCGGCCGAACTTCAGCGACGGGTCGATCGTCACCGTCGGCACCACGGCCTCCGACATGCGCATGCCTTCCAGCAGCGCGCCCTTGCCCGCGGAGTTCTGGTCGTAGGAGTGCCGGGTGACCGGATAGGTACCGACCTCGAGGCGGCGGACATCGGGTTCCGCCGGTAGCGCGGTGCCGCTCACCGCACCGCACCCGGCGAGCGTCGCCGCTGCCGCCACCCACGCCACGATCGTCGCGATGCGCGAAGTCCGAACCATGACAGGCCCCTCGTTCCTCCCGTACGTGCTGATGAAGTTACCGGACGGAGGGCAGGGAGAGCGAGGCATCGGTCCGGGAGGTGCAATACCCTGGTGCCCATGGCCAGCACCCCTGCCCCGACCGTCCGCGGAGGCCGATTCCGGTGAAGGATCGGCAGGTCGAGGTGGTCGCGGGCGGTCATGCGGTGGCGCGGGTTTCGGGGGCGCTGCTGGTGGTGGCCCACCGCGGTGCGGCACCGCTGACACCGGCGTCGCCCGCGGCGCTGGCGCTCACCGACCTGGCGGAGTTGGTGCGCGAGGCGCAGCGCCATCGGCCGGACAGGCCGGGCGCCCTGGTCGCCAGGGAGGCGACCCGCTGGCTGATGAAGCGCGCCGAACGCATCAGCCCCGGCGTGCCCATCGATTTCGGGATCGTCTCACCGGCCGAGCACGGCGGGCTCGCGGTGTTCCTGCACGGCGCGATCACCGCGGTGCTGGCCGGTGACGGCGGCGTGGAGCTGTTGCGCGGCAGCGATGCGGCGTTCACGGTGGACCGGGTGGCGCCGGTGCCCGCGCGGGCGGCCGCGTTGTTCGCCGACGACGCGCACGGCCGGGTGCCCGATCTCCCCGCGGCGCCGGGCATCGGATCGCTGGTGGAGGGCGTCGCGCAGGCGGGCGGGGCGATCCTGTGGACCGATGCCGCCCTCGCCGAGACGGCTCCCGCCGGCCGGGGCGCCGAGCCCGCGCCGGTGCCGACGGCGCGCATCGACCGTGAACCACGGGCGTACGCGCCCACCGAGCGCGACCTGGCACCCGCCACCGGTGCCCAGGAACAGGTGCCCGGCCGCACCGAGACGCAGGCCTCGACCTCGATGCTGGACTCGGTCGAGGAGCAGCACCCGGACCGGCACGCCGCGCACACGCTGGCCGGTACCAACCCGGCTCCGCGCCCCGATCCCGACCTGCAGCGCAGGCTGGAGGCGACCGCGAAGGCGACGGCGCTGACGGTGAAGGTGCTCGGATTCAAATGCGCCCGAGCGCATCCCAGCGACCCGCGCTCGGCGTTCTGCACCGTGTGCGGCATGCCGGTCGACCAGACCCAGGCGTTGATCGAGGTGGTGCGCCCGCCGCTGGGCATGCTGGTGCTCGACGACGGGATGACCTACATGCTGGCGGCCGACGCGGTGCTCGGCCGCGACCCGGAACATTCCGATGCCGCGCAGCGCGGCCTCGTCCCGTTGAAGGTGGACGACGCCTCGGGCGGGATGTCGCGCGCGCACGCCGAGATCCGGCTGGTCAACTGGGATGTGACGGTGGTCGACCGGGGTTCCACCAACGGCACCAGGACGCGGTTGCCCGGCTACCGGGACTGGGTGCGCCTGAACCCGGGGCAGCCGATGATCCTGGTGCCCGGTGCCGAGGTGATGCTCGGCAACCGGGTGCTGCGGTTCGAGCCGATCGCCCCGCCGCCGTTCGGCGGGTGAGGGTGTGTCCGGTCAGGAGTAGCGCGACATGCAGGTGTTCTCGCCGTAGAGCACGCCGGCACGGAAGGCGTCGACCCGGGAGAAGCCGCTGGGCACGGTCTTGCCCTGCACGTCGCTGGCGGCCAGCCCGTCGGTGAGCAGGCCCGAGACCGCCTCGTCCAGGTCGCCCGCCGCCAGTGAGATGTTGCCTTGGGAGCGTTGCCGATTCGGGTCGGCCAGCTTGCCGGTGACCACGCCGGCCAGGCAGGCGGCGCGCAGGCCGGTCTTGGCGCCGGTGAGCGATTGACCGTGGCTGTGCTGCACCGCCAGCGTGTAGCGGGCGATGAAGACGACGTAGCCGTTGTAGTCGCCGGTCACCTTCAGCGGCAGTGGATCGGTCTCGTCGACGTCGGCGGTGCCGCGTTCGGCCAGCAGCGGGATGTCGGTGGCGATGGTGTTGTCGCTGGGACAGTAGGAGACCGGTGCGGTGGTGACGCCGTCGCGGCAATCGATCCCGGCGCCGGAGTAGACGTAGGTCGGGCTGTCGGGCACCGGCAGGATCGCGGCCAGGGCCTTGCTGAGCTCGATCAGGCTCTCCTTGTCGATCGGGTACTCGCCGTCGGTGCCGCCCAGCGTCTGCGGGAGGTTGCCGCGGCGCTGGTTGATCTCGTCGATATCGATGTTCTTGCAGGCCTGCGGGCCGTCTGTGAAGCCGATCTGCACGGCGGTCACCCGCTCGAAGGCCGAGCCGTGCACGCTCTCCGGGTCGTCGGGGTCGGAGTCGCGGATCGCGACGGTGGCGGCCAGCACCGAATTCAGGCCGTCGGAGGTGTTGATGGTGAAGTGCGCCGACTTGCCTTCGGCCACATGGCGGATGAACGCGCCGGCGAAGCAGTCGGCCTGCTGCTCCTTGACGATCACCGGATCCTTCGGATCGACGATCTCGGCCTGGTCCTGGATGGCGTGGCCGTATTCGTGGGCCAGCACCATCACCACGGCCATCTGACCGAAGGTCTCGGCCATGGTGGGCAGCAGCACCGCCCGGTCCCAGCCGATCGAGGTGTCCAGCCGGCAGTAGGCCGCGTTCACCAGCCGGTAGGTCGACTCCTTGCAGAACTCCGCGGCGTCGGCTCGGCTCTCCTTCGCGCTCCAGGAGACCAGCCGTTCGACCGGGGTGAATTCGCCGCCGAACGCGCGCGGGTATTCGGTGCGCCAGTAGGACTGGATGTCGTCGATGGCGTTGAGGGCGAGGGTGTCGATCTCCCCGCCGTCGCCGTCGATCGCGGTGAGGGTGCTGTCCGGGACGCCCGAACGCGGTCCGCTCGGCCCGCTCGTGGTGGGCAGGCCCGCCACCTTGAACGGGTCGTCGTAGACCGAGACCGCCCGGCCGTCCACCTCACGGGTGCATCCGGTGAGCAGGGCGATCGCGCACACGGCGACCGTGAGGAAGACCCTCGCTCGGAGTTTCGCCAAGGCTCCCCCTCATCGGCCCGTTACGGTGGTCGGATCAGTGCCCGGATCGGGGCGAAAGGCGCATCACGGGCACCTCCGATGTCCGGTTGATGGCATAGTATCCGCTGCATGTCTTCACCGGGGGCGCAGACCATCACCGTGCGCCATGATGGAACCGAACGGGTCTTCGATTCGAGCCAGTTGGTCACCCTGGGCCGTGCGCCGGAGGTGACGCTGTTCGTCGACAGCCCGTTGGTGTCGCGGGTGCACGCGACGTTGACCTGGCAGGGGAGCGGCTGGGTCCTGACCGACAACGGAAGTACGAACGGCGTTTTCGTCGACGCGCGCCGGCTCACCCAGCCGGTCTCGATCGACCGGCCGACGCAGGTGCGGCTGGGCGACGCGATCAACGGCCCGCTGCTGCATCTGCTGCCCGCGGCGCCCGCCCAGCGGCCGCACCCGCCGCAGGGATCACCGCCGCAGGGGGCACCGCAGCAGGGGACACCGCAGCACCGTCCGCCGCAACGGCCCAGCTATCAGCGTCCGCCGACGCCGCCGTACCAGCCGCCGCACGCCGCTGCGCGTCCGGGCGCGGCCGCGTCCGGACCTCAGCAGGCGGCACCGCCACCGACCGGTGCGGCGCCCGCGCGCCCGACTCCGCCACCGGCGTCCCAGCAGCAACCCAACGTCAACATGACCACCAAGGCCGATACCTCGGCCCTGCCGCCGCTGCGCGCCCGCGCGTCCACCGCCGCGATCGCCCGCGCCGACCGGCTGCCGCCGGGCGGGCTGGCGATCGGCCGTACCACCGACAACCAGATCGTCGTCAACGACCCGCTGGCCTCGCGCAAGCACGCGCGGCTGGTGGCGGGCCGCGAGGGCCTCACCATCGAGGACCTCGGCTCGGCCAACGGCACCTTCGTCAACGGCACCCGGCAGCAGCGCGCGGTGCTGCGCGAAGGCGATGTCATCACCATCGGCAACATCGACTTCGTCGTGCAACAGGGCACGCTGGTGCTGCGGCAGAAGCCGGTCGCCGAGCAGGGCCTGCACGTGCACGGCGTCGGCTTCACCGTCGAGGGCAACAAGCAACTGCTCGTCGATGTGAACATGCAGGCCGGCCGCGGCACACTGACCGCGCTGATCGGCCCCTCCGGCGCGGGCAAGTCGACGCTGTCCAAGCTCATCGCGGGCAGCACCCAGCCCTCCGGCGGCGTGGTGACCTTCGAGGGACGCAACCTGCACGCGGAGTACGAGGCGCTGCGGTCCCGCATCGGCATGGTGCCCCAGGACGACGTGCTGCACCGTCAGCTCACCGTGCGCCAGGCACTGGGCTACGCCGCCGAGCTGCGGCTGCCGCCGGACACCACCAAGGCCGACCGGCAGCAGGTCA
The DNA here is from genome assembly GCF_002554515.1 of Nocardia sp. FDAARGOS_372. Lineage (NCBI taxonomy): Bacteria > Bacillati > Actinomycetota > Actinomycetes > Mycobacteriales > Nocardiaceae > Nocardia > Nocardia sp. FDAARGOS_372. The sequence continues at coordinate 5,673,065 of NZ_PDDW01000001.1, forward strand.
TCGACGGTGTGCTGCAGGAACTCTCGCTCACCGAACACGCCGACACCCGGGTGGACCGGCTCTCCGGCGGCCAGCGCAAGCGCGCCTCGGTCGCGCTGGAACTGCTGACCGGTCCGTCGCTGCTGATCCTCGACGAGCCGACCTCGGGTCTGGATCCGGCGCTGGACCGGCAGGTGATGGTGATGCTGCGCGAGCTCGCGGACGCGGGCCGCGTGGTCATCGTCGTCACCCACTCGGTGGCCTGCCTGGACATGTGCGATCAGGTGCTGCTGCTGGCGCCCGGCGGCAAGACCGCCTTCTGCGGGCATCCGGCCGGTGTCGGCGCGGCGCTGGGCACCAGCGACTGGGCCGAGATCTTCGCCAACGTCGCCGCCAATCCCGATCAGGCGTTCGCCGCCTATCGTTCGCGGCAGGCCGTCGCACCGCCGCCGCCTCCGCCGCCGCGCTACGGTCCCGCCGGTTCGCCGCCGCAGACCAGCTCGATCAAGCAGTTCTCCACGCTGGCCCGCAGGCAGCTGCGACTGATCGTCTCCGACCGGGTGTACTCGCTGTCGCTGTTGCTGATGCCGATCATCGTCGGCGCGGTCACGCTGGCGACGCCGGGCAAGAACGGCTTCCAGCCGCCGCCGCTGGTGCAGACCCCCGAGGGCATCGGGCCCGCGGTGAGCGGTGAGGCGCAGACCCTGCTGTCGTTCCTGGTGATCGGCGCCTGCTTCATGGGCATCTCGCTGAGCGTGCGCGACCTGGTCGGCGAGCGGACCATCTTCCTGCGCGAGCGCGCGGTGGGGTTGTCCTCGACCGCCTACCTGCTCGCCAAGATCCTGGTGTTCAGCCTCGCCGCGGTGTACCAGGTCGCGGTGATGCTGGCGATCGTGCTGGTCGGCAAGAACGGGCCCCGCGCGGGCGTGGTGATCCCGCCCGGCGCCGTCGAACTCTTCGTCGACATCACCCTGCTCGCGGTGTGCAGCGTCGTGCTCGGCCTGCTGATCTCCTCGCTGGTCAAGTCCAACGAGCAGGTGATGGTGGTGCTGGTGATCGCGATCATCGTGCAGCTGGTGATGATGGGCAGCTTCATCCCGGTGACCGGACGGCCCGGCCTGGAACAGGTGTCGTGGCTGTTCCCGTCGCGCTGGGGATTCGCGGCCAGCGCCTCGACCGTGGACCTGACCACGCTGTTCGTCAAGGCCGAGCAGGACACGCTGTGGCAGCACACCGTGCAGTGGTGGGTGATCGACGTGTCGGTGCTGGCCGCCATCGCGCTGGTGCTGGCGTTGTTCACCCGGCGCAACCTCCGGCTGAAGAAGTCCGCGACGTGAGCGTCCCGGCCCGCCGCCCGCGCGCCCGGCACCCGATCGCGCGCGCCTCGCGCACGCACCAGGCACACTTATGCCTGTGACGGTGCGAGTAGGGGCGGTACATCTCGGGTGGGATGTGGTGTCCGTGGCTGCGGGTGGTGGCGGCACCCCGATCCGCCCGGTGAAGGTGGAGGGTACCTACACACCGCCCGCGTATCTGCTGGCCGACGCGGCGGGCAGGCTGCACACCGCGGGGGCGGAGCGGCAGCGGCGCGATCTCGGGATGGCGATCGCCGACGTGCGTGACATCCTCGGCTATCCGCAGATCGTCGTCGCGGGCGCGACCTGGCCCGCCGAACTGGTGTTCCACGCCAGGATGTACCACCCGCTGGCCGCCATCGGCGGTTATCTGCGCGGCAAGCCGGACGTGGTGGCGCTGCCCTTCCCGGACGGCTGGCCCGACGAGAAGGTCGAGCTCTACGCCGAGCTGGTGGAGAAGCTCGACATCGCGGTGGAGCCGCTGCCGGAGAGCGTCGCGCTGTCCGGCTACGTCCGGGCGATCGGCCTGGTCCGCCCGCCGGACGAACGCGACCCGCGCGGTGTCGGTGCCACCGGTGTGTACTCCGACGGTCGTACGATGCTGGTCGTGGCGGTGCACGGCGACGACGAACAGCCCACCGAATCCATCGAGGTGCCGGTCACGGCGGACGCGATGCGCGATGCCCACTCCGCCGACAACGTGGTGATCGAGGCCATGGCCGCGGCCCGCTCGATCGGCGCGGACACCGCCACCGTGCTGCTCACCGGCAACGTCTGTTTCAACGAGGCGCTGCGGCTGGCCTTCCAGAACCACCTCGGGCACCGCCTCCAGGTGGCCCAGCATCCGATGCACGCGCTGGTGCTCGGCGCCACCCACCTGCTGGTCACCGAGGCGGCCGAGGCCGGTCCGCCCGCGGCGCCGCCGTACCCGCCGCACCAGGCGCCGCGGCCGGCCACCGCGCCGGGTTCGCCGGTCGTCACCTACGGTCCCGGGTACCCGACGGGGGCGCCCGTGGGTGAGGAGCCGACCACCCGGGTCACCCGGCCGGATCCGTCCGGTGGCGTGCCGCCGCACGCGGCCGGGCCGGGCAGCCGGTTCACCCGTCCGCCCGGTCACGGCGACGACCAGACCACGGTGCTGGCGCGGCCGCACGCGGCGCAGGGCACCGGCGCCGCGGGCACGGTCTGGTCGAAGATGAAGGACAATTTCTTCGGCGCCCCCGCCGTGATCGGCGCGGTGGCCCTGGCCGTGGTCGCCCTGCCCGGCGACGCCGGGGCACCCCCGGCGTCCGGCACGGAGGCGGCGGCCGTCGACCGGGTCGTGCGCACCTGCGGGACCACGCCGCGGGTCGAGCAGCAGCGGCAGGGCATCGCCACCGTCCGGGACGGCACCACCACCGAGCCCGACTGCACCCAGCCGAACATGGACACGCTGCGCTACGTCGTGCCCGGCCCGCCCGGCGCCGTCGATCCCGGCCCTCCGGTCGAGATCTAGGGCTCGACCACGCGATTCTTTCCCGGCGATACCCTCCTGGTATCGTGGCTCGTTGGCGTGTGGGCCCTACCGAGGCCCGGGTCTCCACCGGCCGCCGGGAGCACCTCGGCCACACGCTTGGCTGGCAACACCGACGACAGACAGGGAAGCACTGTGCCTACGTACAGCCCCAAGGCGGGTGACGTGACCCGGCAGTGGTACGTCATCGACGCCACTGACGTAGTGCTCGGCCGTCTCGCCGTGCAGGCAGCGAATCTGCTGCGCGGCAAGAACAAGCCGACCTACGCCCCGCACGTCGATGGTGGCGATTTCGTCATCATCATCAACGCCGAGAAGGTCGCGATCAGCGGCAACAAGCGGCAGGACAAGCTCATCCACCACCACTCCGGGCACCCGGGCGGCCTCAAGTCGCGCACTGTCGGTCAGGTGTTGGAGACCCGTCCCGAGCGTCTCGTGGAGAAGGCCGTCAAGGGCATGATCCCCAAGAACAAGCTGGGTAACGCCATCGCGGGCAAGCTCAAGGTCTACGCGGGCCCGAACCATCCGCACGCGGCGCAGCAGCCCGTTCCGTTCGAGATCAAGCAGGTGGCCCAGTGACCGCTCCCGAGGAATTCAACGAGGACTACACCGCCGAGGACGCGGCCGTGGAGGTCGTGGAGGAGGACTACGGCTACGAGGCCGAGCCCGCCACCTACGCCCCGGTCGTCATCGACCGCCCGGTGCAGACCGTCGGCCGTCGCAAGGAGGCCGTCGTGCGCGTGCGCCTGGTGCCCGGCACCGGCCAGTTCGTGCTCAACGGTCGCAGCATCGAGGACTACTTCCCGAACAAGGTGCACCAGCAGCTGGTCAAGTCGCCGCTGGTGACCGTCGAGCGGACCGAGTCCTTCGACATCCACGCCCGCCTGGTCGGCGGCGGCCCGTCGGGTCAGGCCGGCGCCCTGCGCCTGGCCATCGCGCGCGCCCTCATCGAGGTCACCCCGGAGGACCGTCCCGCGCTCAAGCGCGCCGGCTTCCTGACCCGTGACCCGCGTGCCACCGAGCGCAAGAAGTACGGTCTCAAGAAGGCCCGCAAGGCGCCTCAGTACTCGAAGCGCTGATTTTCCCCGCGTCGGTTCCGGCGCCCGGCACCCCGGTGGTGCCGGGCGGCGAGTCAGGCGCGGCAGCTGTGCGAGAGCAGGCTTCCAGCATCGCTGGTCGCCTGCTCTCGTGCTGTATATGAACGCATGTCCACCGATAGGGGCGAGGTATGGGACGTTTGTTCGGCACCGACGGTGTGCGCGGGCTTGCCAACGGGTCGTTGAGCCCGGAGCTGGCGCTGCGTGTGTCGGGTGCGGCCGCACAGGTGCTCGGCCGGGGGAAGACCCGGGCGCTGGCGCTGGTCGGCCGTGATCCGCGCGCGTCGGGGGAGATGCTGGAGGCCGCGGTCACGGCCGGGCTCACGGCCGCCGGGGTGAACGTGCTGTCGGTCGGTGTGCTGCCCACGCCCGCGGTCGCCTACCTCACCGGCCTGTACGACGCGTGCCTCGGCGTGATGATCTCCGCCTCGCACAATCCCATGCCGGACAACGGGATCAAGATCTTCGCCGCGGGCGGGCACAAGCTCGACGACGCCGTCGAGGACCGCATCGAAGCGCTGGTCGCCGCCGACGACCCGGTCCGCCCGACCGGCGCGGGCATCGGCCGCGTGCTCAACGCCTCCGGCGCGCGCGACCACGGCCTGCACATTCCCGACCAGTACAGCGTCGAGGGCACGCACGAGCGCTACGTCGAGCACTTGGTCGAGGCCACCGGCCGGGATCTGAGCGGGCTGACCGTCGTGGTCGACTGCGCCAACGGCGCCGCCGCCGAGGTCGGGCCCGCCGCCTACCGGGAGGCAGGCGCCACGGTCATCGCCATCAACGCCGAACCCGACGGGCTCAACATCAATGACGGCTGCGGCTCCACGCACCTCGACCAGGTGCGCCGGGCGGTCGTGGAGCACGGTGCCGACCTGGGCCTGGCTCACGACGGTGACGCCGACCGCTGCCTGGCGGTCGCCGCCGACGGCAGCGTCGTCGACGGTGACGCCATCCTCGCCGTACTGGCGATCGCGATGAAGGAGTCCGGCGAACTCGCCCAGGACACCCTGGTCGCCACCGTCATGAGCAATCTGGGGCTGCATCTGGCGATGCGGGCGGCCGGAATCGCCGTGCGCACCACCGCGGTCGGCGACCGCTACGTGCTCGAGGAACTGCGCGCGGGCGGCTACACCCTCGGCGGCGAACAGTCCGGGCACGTCGTGTTCCCCAAGTACGGCACCACCGGTGACGGCGTGCTGACCGGGCTCAAGCTGATGGCGCGGATGGCGCAGACCGGGCGATCGCTGGCCGATCTGGCCGGTGTGCTGACCACCGTCCCGCAGGTACTGGTGAACGTGCCGGTGAGCGACAAGGCGGCCGTCGCCGCGGCACCGGATGTGCGCGAGGCCGTGGCCGACGCCGAGCGCGAACTCGGTGACTCGGGCCGGATCCTGTTGCGCCCCAGTGGAACCGAGCAGCTGGTCCGGGTGATGGTGGAGGCCACCGACCCGGTGAAGGCCGAGCAGTTGGCCGCCGATCTGGCGAAGCTGGTCGCCTCTCTGTAGCAGCGGCGGTGGCCCCGCCCGCCGCGGTTGTCCACAGCGGCGGGCTTGTCAACAGACCTGCTGTCCGCGCAGGTCGGCGGAGGTGCCGTCGGCCCGCGCCCGGCCATCCTCGAACCCATGAAACCGGGATTGGCGCAGGTGCGCGACAAGCAGTTCGGGGTGTTCACCGGCTGGCAGGTGTTGTGCGAGTACAGCCGGGCGGAGATGCGGGAGCAGATCGACCGCGGCGTCTGGGTGCGGGTGTTCCGCGGGGTCTACCGGGAGGCGGACTCGCCGCCGACCGCCCGGCTACGGCTGGAGGCCGCGCGGTTGTTCCTCGGCGTGCCCGCGCTGGTGGCCGCGTACGGCACGGCGGCGCAACTGCACGGGTTTCCGGTGCGCGCCGATCACGTCACCCACGTCCTCGGTGCGCATCCGGCGCGCTACGCCCGCCTGATCGTCCATGCCGATCCGATCGACGCGCGCGCCCTGGAGACGATCCAGGGCGCGGTCGTCACCGGCGCCGCCCGCACCGCCGTCGATGTGGCCCGCACGGCGAGCCGTGCGGAGGGACTGGCGGTGATCGAAGCGGCCATGCGCGCGGGGGTTTCGCACACGGCGCTGGTCGTGGAGTGGGACGCCCAGCGTGGCAGGCGCGGCCGTGGGCAAGCGGACGAACTGATCGACGCGGCACGGGCCGGGGCGGTGTGCGAGCCGGCAGACGGTAGCGGCCGCCCGCGAGCCGCCTGCGCGGGTGGTGCACACCGGGCAGGGCGGATCTCCGTGTCGGCGAACGGTTCGCGGTGAGGTCAGTCCTCGTGCAGCAGTCCGTCGCGCAGGTGCCAGCGGCGGGTCGCGCGGACCGAGTCGAGCATCCGGCGGTCGTGGGTCACCAGCAGCAGCGTGCCGGTGAAGGAGTCGACGGCCTGTTCGAGTTGCTCGATGGCGGGGAGGTCGAGGTGGTTGGTGGGTTCGTCCAGGACCAGCAGGTTCACCCCGCGCGCCTGCAACAGTGCCAGGGCGGCACGGGTGCGTTCACCGGGGGAGAGCGTGTCGCAGGCGCGCAACACGTGCGGGCCGCGCAGGCCGAATTTGGCCAGCAGCGTGCGGATCTCCGCGTCCGGCGAGTCCGGCATCTCGCGGCCGAACCGCTCGGCCAGCGGTGTCGTGCCGCGGAAGAGGCCGCGGGCCTGGTCCACCTCGCCGATCTCGACGCCCGAGCCGAGCGCGGCCGATCCGCTGTCCGGTGCTATCCGGCCGAGGAGCAGGCCGAGCAGGGTCGACTTGCCCGCGCCGTTGGCGCCGGTGAGCACGATCCGATCGGCCCAGTCGATCTGCGTGGTCACCGGGCCGAGCCGGAAATCGCCGCGGGTCACCACCGCGTCGGTCGCGGTGGCGACGACGGCGCCACTGCGTGGCGCGGCGGCGATCGTCATCCGCAGCTCCCACTCCTTGCGCGGCTCCTCGACCACCTCGAGACGCTCGATGCGCCGTTGCGTCTGGCGCGCCTTGGCGGCTTGCTTCTCGGTCGCCTCGGCACGCATCTTGCGCCCGGCCTTGTCCGAGTCCAGCTTTCGCGGATCGCGGGCCTTGCGGCGAGCGTTGCGCACCCCGTGCTCGAGCCAGTTGCGCTGCATCTGCGCCCTGGCCTCCAGGGCGGCCCTGGTGTCGGCGTACTCCTCGAACGCCTCGCGCGCGTGCCGTCGCGCGATCTCCCGCTCGGCGAGATAGGCCTCGTACCCGCCGTCGTAGAGTCCCACCTGCTGCTGGGCCAGATCCAGCTCCACGATCCGGTTCACGGTGCGGGCGAGGAATTCTCGGTCGTGGCTGATCACCACCAGCGGTACCCGCACGCCGCGCACGAAGTCCTCGAGCCGGGCCAGGCCGTCCAGGTCCAGGTCGTTGGTGGGCTCGTCGAGCAGCAGGATGTCGTAGCGGGACAGCAACACCGAAGCGAGCCCGGCCCGGGCGGCCTGCCCGCCGGACAGGGCGGTCATCGGGGTGCCGAGGCCGTCGGCCAGCGACTCGGCGAGCCCGAGGTCGGCGGCCACCTCCTGTGCCCGCGCCTCCAGATCGGCGCCGCCCAGCGCGAGCCAGCGTTCCAGCGCGGGGGAGTATTCGTCCGGTCCGCCCTCGGCCAGGCGCTCGGCGGCGGCATCCATCGCGCGCTGCGCCGCGGTCACGCCGGTGCGGCGGCCGAGGAAATCCAGCACGGTCTCGCCCGGCACCCGTTCCGGCTCCTGCGCCAGGTACCCGACCGTCGCGTCGGGCGGGCTCAACGTGATGGTTCCGGTGGGCGTCTCGCGCGCGGCGAGCATCCGCAACAGCGTCGACTTGCCCGCACCGTTCACGCCGACCAGGCCGATCACATCGCCGGGCGCGATGGTCAGGTCGAGGTCGTCGAACAGCGTTCGTTCCCCGTGTCCGGCGGAGAGGCCGCGCGCGTGCAGAGTGGTGCTCACGGGGTCGAGTCTGCCTGGTCGCCGCACCCGCATCCGCGCGGCCCCGGCGACCCGTCCTCCGGGTCGCACCCCGAGTCCGCGCCGCCGGAAATCAGGGTCGGGATGGGTCGGTCGACCGATGCGCGGCACGGCGCGGACGGCGACAGTGGAAGACGTACCGATCGACACGAGAGGGAATCCGATGACCGCACCGACCCGCCGCCTCACTCGCTCCGACGACAAATGGATCGCAGGCGTCTGCGGTGGCATCGCCGAGTACTTCGGCTGGAGCGCAGGCGTCGTCCGACTGTTGTTCGTGCTGTCCTGCCTGCTGCCGGGCCCGCAGTTCCTGCTCTACGCGGTCCTGTGGGTGGTCATTCCCAAGCGCTGACCGGCGCGGGGCTGGGGCTGACGCATGGGCGCGGGGATGACAGGATGAGCACATCCCCGCGCCCGCGTTTCGAGGAGGAGCCATGGTCACGTCCGGCGAGTTCGGCGGTCTGGAGCTACCCGGCATCGACACGTCCTCGTCCCTCGGCGGCCTCGGTCCCGTCGAACTCGAACACCCCACCCAGGACATCGACGGCGACGGTCTCCTCGACACCGCCACCACCCGCGGTGAGGACGCCATGCAGGTCTGGACCGACTTCGACCACGACGGCATCGCCGACCACGTCACCGTCGTCGAGAACGACGGCGACTACAGCGCGTGGGAATTCCACCGCCACCCCGACGGAACCTCCGAATGGGTCCGCACGGACCAGGGGAAATTGGGGGAGTGAGGGCGGTCCTCCGCGCGTCGAGACGCCGCGGCTCGCCCCGGAGGGCGGGAACCGGATCGCGTCCGAGCGCGTCCAGTCCTTTGTGACCATCACTGGATTCGACGGGGATTCGTCGGTGGATGCCGGATCCGACAGGAAGGGGTGGAACCGTGAGTTCGCAGAATCTCGGCGTGCAGACCGGTGAGCTGGGCAAGTTCGCCAACGACCTGCGGCTGTCGGCCGGTGTCGTGGGAACCAGCGCGCAACGGGTGTCGCAGCACATGTTCGGGGACGGCTCGAACGGGCACGGTCCCGAGGCCGGCCGCAACTACGTGTCGCAGGGCGCGGCGATCCACACCGGTCTCGAGAACGTCGTGCAGTGGCTGGAGAACTGGGGGTCGGCCGGAAAGGCCGTGGCCGACAGCATCGGAGCCGCCACCGTCGTCTACTCCGACACCGACGCGGAGGCGGCGAAGAAGACCCGGCAGCAGACCCAGAACGTGTAGCGCGGTGACGATCCAGGGAAGGAACTGACATGGCGAGCACCACGCTGCCCGACCTCTCCGGTGACAATGTCGACCGGATGCTCGACGACGGCGCCACCGGCCTGCAGTATTTCGCCCAGCTGCACGGTCGCTACACCGAGGCCTTCGGTCACGAGCCGAGCCACTCGCTCGACCGGATCTACGCGCTCTACGACGAGCAGCGGGGCATGGATTTGGACAAGCTCGCCGCGACCGCCGGTGCCTTGGCCACCACGCTCGGCGAGGTCGACGAGCAATGGGACACGCAGAAGGCGTTGTCGGAGCGGCTGCCGACGTTGTGGCAGGGCCAGGCCGCCGAGGCGGCGCAGTACATGTTCGGCCAGCAGGTCACCATGGCCGACGACGACCGGGCCAAGGCCCGCGCAGCTCTCGACGCGATGACGACCGCGATCCCCGCGCTGCGGACGGCCGTGCGCGCGAAGGCCGATCACGTGAAGAAGCTGGTGAACGGTCAGGTCGAGGTCGGTTCGCTCACCGTCGACGATCTCGACACGCTGATCGCCTGCGCCGCGGGCGGGGTCGGGCGAGCGCTGACCCACGACTTGTCGGATCTGCTGAGCAAGGCGGCCGGAAACGTCCTCAACTACTACGTGGGCGGTTTCGGCCTGTCGTATCTCGGTGGCCGCGTCGTGGCGAGCCGGATACTCGAGCGGGTCTTCAAACCGCACTTCGACGCTCGGCTGCAGAACTACGTCGACATGTGCAAGCTCACCGACGATGCGGTGAAGAGCGCGTACGCGGCCCTCGTCACCGCCGTCGAGGAGCTGGACCGGAACCCCTACCCGCAACCGGCCGCCCAGAATTCGACGCCGAGCACTCCGGGTGACAACACGACCAACCCCGGCACCAACACGACGAATCCGGGCAGCAATACCACCAATCCAGGCGCCAATCCGACGAATCCGGGCAGCAATACGACGAACCCGGGTACCAACACCACCGACCCCGGCAACGACACGAGTACGCCCGGCACGCCCGGCTCGGACGACCCGGGGCAGACGAACCCGGCGGGGACCGCGAATCCGCTGAGCGGTCTGGCCGGGCTGAGCCAGCTCGCCCAACAGCTCTCGCCGCTGGCGACCACGTTGGCCCAGGAGATCCAGACCGGGCTCACGTCGTTGAGCGGGCAGGTGAGCGACGGCATCGACAAGGCCGTGGAGCAGTGGCAGTCGGCGCTGCAGCACGACACCGCGGCCGAGGACGATGCTCCCGGCACCGACGCCGACGATCCCGACGGCGATGCGAAGGAGAAGGGCGTGTCGGCCGAATTCGACCTCGGCGACAAGCACATGGAATTCACGGTGGGACCGGACGGACAGCCGAAGCTGGTGGCGACCGGTCCGGACGGGTCCGTGCAGGAGTACACGCTGGAACTGGACGAGAACGGCCGCCCGGTGATCGTCGAAAGCGGCGCTGGGAAAGACGATTCGGACGGCGAGCAGCCGCCCGCCTCGGACCGCCCGTCGGGCGACGAATCGAATCCGCAGCAGCCCGCGGGCCGGCAACCCGCTGAGGCGATGTCGCCGGGAGAACAGCCGGACGCCGGGCAGCCCCCGGCGGCGCAGCCCACGCCGCCCGCCGACGATCCCTCCGCCGAGGAGGGCAGCCCGGCCGGAAATTCGCAACCCGCTCCCGGGGTTCCCGGAGTTCCCTCCGGTGTCCGCCGCGAGGAGGACGGCGAGTACCAGCCGCAGCCGTTGCCCGTCGACGCCCCGGCCGCCGACATCGATCAACCCGCCGATAGTGGTGCCCAACTGGCCGAGGCGGGCCCGCTGTGAACTACGCCGAAGCCATCGAGCGGGAACTCGAGGAATTCCGCCGCCGCGCCGGGCTGCTCGGCCTGGAACTGGACGAGATCGATCAGCGCAGCGGTGCGACGCTGCGCGACATCGCCGTGGAAACCGCGGCGGAGATCCAGCGAGCCCTCGACGAGCAAGCCGAGCGTGAACAGGCGGATCGGGAACGGGCCGAGCGTGAACAACCGGAGACCGAGCGGGCGGAGTGCGAGCCGACCGGGTCGGCGCGCACGGAGTGGCAGCGCTCCGAGTTCGAGCGGGCCGGGCGTGTGGAGACGGACCGCCGATGGCTCGAGCACGGCTCGCAGGTCCACGGCGCTGTCGGGCCTACCCACCACTCCGGCAGCGACCTGACGGCGGACCGGGCCTTCGGTGAGCCCACCGAGCGGGAGCGGATGGCGGCCGAGTTGCGCGCGCAGCGCGAGGCCATTGCGCGATCGATCGCGGCGCGCCGGGCCACGGATGTCGTGACGCCGATCGACGAGGACGACGATCCGGAGGGGGAGTACTACCGCAGGGAGAGCTGGCTGGTGTAGTCGCGGCCGGCGGGCGGTGCGTGGCGCCGACCTACCCCCGCACCAGCTTGCGGAGGGTGCCGACGGAGAGCTTCGGCTTCTCCTGTTCCTCGTCGCGCGGGGCGTTCGGGTCGACGACGGTGGTGCGCGGGATCTCGGTGTCGGGGTCGGCGAACGGCGCGTAGGTCTTGTCGTCGGTAAGGGTGTGCAGCAGGTAGCCGGTGAGCAGGGCGCGGACGGTGCGGGCGGTCTTGGGTTCGTGCTTGCCCGCGCCGAGGGCGGCCAGCGCGCGGCGGCCTTCGACGAGGCCGTTGTGGGTGGCGCCGTCGACGACGCGCAGGGTGGCCGGGCCGGACCAGGCGGCGGCCAGGGGGAGCGCGTTGGAGCTGACCGAGGAGATGTCGACGGCGCCGGCCAGCAGGAGGGCGGGAATGTCGAGGTCGGCGGCCAGGGGTTCGGCGGCGGGGGCGGTGGGCGCGGGGAAGAGGGCGACCACCGTGCCGACGCGGCGCTGGGCGGCGGCGATGACGGCGGCGCCCGCGCCCATGCCGTGTCCGGCGAGGGCGAGCCGGTCGGGGTGCACCGTGACGGTGCCGTCGCCCAGGCGCACGCCGGTGCAGATGTCGAGGGTGGTGAGCAGGTCGGTCGCCAGGCCGAGGTGTGACGGGATCGGTCCGCGCTCGGTGTCGGGGGCGGCGGTCACGATGCCCCAGGAAGCGAGGTGCTCGAGCATGCCCCGATAGTGCGACACGCCGGTCAACCAGCTGTGACCGAAGGCGACGGCGGGTAGTCCGCGGCCGGTCTCGGGGGTGTAGACGACCCCGGGCTGGCCCGCGATGCCCAGGTTGCCGCGCAGTACCCGGTGCGGGCCACGGCGGGTCAGGGTGCTCAGAAGCTCTTTCACAGACGCCGACACGACGTGAACGTTATCCGATAAGTACTCTGGGGAGCCATGTGCGGAATCGTTGGCTACGTCGGGTACCGGGACGCGCTCGGCGTCGTCGTTGACGCGTTGCGCCGCATGGAATACCGCGGGTACGACTCCGCCGGGGTGGCGATCCTGGACGGCGCGGGCACCCTCGCGGTGGAGCGCAAGGCCGGTCGGTTGGCGAATCTGGAAGCCGAGCTGGCCGAGTCCGGTGCGGGCGCGTTCGCGGGCACCACCGGCATGGGACACACCCGCTGGGCCACCCACGGCGCGCCGACCGACCGCAACGCGCACCCGCACCGGGACGCAGGCGGCAAGGTCGCCGTGGTGCACAACGGCATCATCGAGAACTTCGCGCCGCTGCGCCGCGAACTCGAGGACGCGGGCATCGAACTGCACAGCGACACCGACACCGAGGTCGCGGTCCACCTGGTCGCGCGCGCCTACGCCGAGGGTCCGACCGCGGGTGACTTCACCGCGAGCGCGCTGGCCGTGCTGCGCCGCCTGGAAGGCGCGTTCACCCTGGTCTTCGTGCACGCCGACCATCCGGACACGATCATCGCCGCCCGCCGCAACACGCCGCTGGTGGTGGGTGTCGGCAAGGGCGAGATGTTCATCGCCTCGGATGTGACGGCGTTCATCGAGCACACCCGGGAAGCCGTCGAGCTCGGCCAGGACCAGGCCGTGGTGATCACGGCCGACAGCTATACCGTCACCGACTTCGCGGGTCGCGGCGACGGCGTGCGCACTCGGCCGTACACCATCGACTGGGACATCGCCGCCGCCGAGAAGGGCGGCCACGACTACTTCATGCTCAAGGAGATCGAGGAGCAGCCCGCGGCGGTCGCGGACACCTTGATCGGGCATTTCACCACCGACGAGGCCGGCGGCCGCATCGTGCTCGACGAGCAGCGGCTGGCCGATCAGGAGCTGCGCGAGTTCGACAAGGTGTTCGTCGTGGCCTGCGGCAGCTCCTACCACGCGGGTCTGCTGGCCAAGTACGCCATCGAGCACTGGACCCGGCTGCCGGTGGAGGTCGAGCTGGCCAGCGAGTTCCGCTATCGCGACCCCGTGCTGGACCGCTCCACGCTGGTGGTGGCGATCTCGCAGTCCGGCGAGACCGCCGACACGCTGGAGGCCGTGCGCCACGCGAAGGAGCAGAAGGCCAGGGTGCTGGCCATCTGCAACACCAACGGCGCGCAGATCCCGCGCGAATCCGACGCCGTGCTCTACACCCGCACCGGTCCGGAGATCGGGGTCGCCTCGACCAAGGCGTTCCTGGCCCAGGTCGCGGCCAACTACCTGGTCGGCCTGGCGCTCGCGCAGGCCCGCGGCACCAAGTACCCCGACGAGGTGGCCCGCGAGTTCCAGGAACTCGAGGCGATGCCGAAGCTGGTCTCGCGGGTGCTCGAGACCGCGCCGCAGGTACGCGCGATCGCGCGCGAGCTGGCGCACGTGCCGACGGTGCTGTTCCTCGGCCGCCACGTCGGCTACCCGGTGGCGCTGGAGGGTGCGCTCAAGCTCAAGGAATTGGCCTACATGCACGCCGAGGGCTTCGCGGCGGGCGAGCTCAAGCACGGTCCGATCGCGCTGATCGAGGACGGGCTGCCGGTGATTGTGGTGATGCCCTCCCCCAAGGGGCGCGCGGTGCTGCATTCCAAGCTGCTCAGCAACATTCGCGAGATCCAGGCCCGCGGCGCGCGCACGATCGTGATCGCCGAGGAGGGCGACGACACGGTGCGCCCGTTCGCCGACGACCTGATCGAGATCCCGTCGGCGCCGACGCTGTTCCAGCCGCTGCTGTCGACGGTGCCGCTGCAGATCTTCGCCGCCGAGGTGGCCCAGACCCGCGGCTACGACGTCGACAAGCCGCGCAACCTGGCCAAGTCGGTCACCGTCGAATAGCGGTTACTCGACGGTGACGCTGCCGCGCATCTGCGGGTGCAGTGTGCACAGGTAGCGGAAGGTGCCGGGCACGGTGAAGGTGTAGCTCCATTCGCCGCTGTCCAGGATCGGGCTGTTGATGCCCATCGCCTTGTCGCCGATGCCCTGCACGGAGTGCGGCGCGCTGTCGGAGAACTTCCAGGTCACGGTGTCGCCGACGCCGACGGTGATGTTCTCGGGGGAGAAGGTCATGTCGTCGACGGTGACCGTGACGCTGGACGGGCCCGCCGGGGCGGAGGTCGCGGGGGCGCTGGTGGTGGAGGCGGAAGTGCTGCTCGGTGCGGACTCCGACGCGTCGGAACCGCATCCGGCCAGCGCGATCGACGCGGTCAGGGCGAGGGCGGCAACGGCTCGGGCGGACAGGCCACGGTGCAGGGTCGGCATATTCGTCGAGCGTAGTCGCCGGGCGGGTAATGTCCGGATCCGCGGCTCGCGCGGTGTGGCGGGCCCGACGCAGGGCCCGATCGAATCGTGGAGGCGAGCGCTCATGTCCGGTCGACACGGCTATTTCACCGCCGACGAGGTGCGGGCGGCCGAGGCGGAACTGTTCACCCGGGTGCCTGCCGGTGTGCCGATGCAGCGCGCGGCGCACGGGCTGGCACGGGTGGTGGCGGAGGAACTGCGCGAGCGGACCGGCGGGATCGCGGGACGGGCGGTGACCCTGCTGGTGGGGTCGGGGGACAACGGTGGCGACGCCCTGTGGGCGGGGGCGAAACTGCGGGCGCGCGGGGTGGCGGTGACCGCGGTGCTGCTGGACCCGGATCGAGCCCACCGAGCCGGTCTGGCGGCCTTGCGCCGGGCGGGCGGCCGGGTGCGGACCGACCTCGGGGAGCCGGACCTGGTGGTGGACGGCATCGTCGGCATCTCCGGGCGCGGGCCGTTGCGACCGGCCGCGGCACGTCTGGTCGCCGAGGTGGACGCGCCCATCGTCGCGGCCGATCTGCCCAGCGGCGTCGATCCCGACACCGGCGCGGTGACCGGGCCCGCCGTGCGCGCGGAGGTGACGGTGACGTTCGGCGCGTACAAGCCGGTGCACGTACTGGCCGCCCCGTGGTGTGGGCGAATCGAACTGGTGGACATCGGATTACGGCTGCCCGAGCCGCGGCTGGCCGCGCTCGCGCCCGCGCTGATCGGTGCGGCCTGGCCGGTTCCGGGGCCGGCCGACGACAAGTACACCCAGGGCGTCACCGGGATCTGCGCGGGCAGCGCGACCTATCCCGGCGCGGCGGTGTTGTGCACGGGTGGTGCGGTGGCGGCCACCTCCGGGATGGTCCGCTACGCCGGAACCGGCGCGGAGCAGGTGCTGGCCCGCTTCCCCGAGGTGATCGCGGCGCCGGACGTGCGAGCGACCGGGCGGGTGCAGGCGTGGGTGGTCGGTCCCGGCGCGGGCACCGACGCCGCCGCGCGCGAGCGGCTCGCCGAGATCCTGGCCACCGATCTGCCCGTGGTGGTCGACGCCGACGGGCTGACCCTGCTCGCCCGGGACCCGGACCTGGTGCGCGGACGAGCCGCCGCGACCGTATTGACCCCGCACGCGGGCGAATTCGCGCGGCTCACCGGGCGGCCGGTGGGTGATGACCGGGTCGGCGCGGTACGGGAACTGGCCGAGAGCTGGGGCGTGACCGTCCTGCTGAAGGGCCGCGCGACCCTCGTCGCGCAGCCGGGCAGGCGGGTGTTGGTCAACGAGGCGGGTGGGTCCTGGGCGGCCACCGCCGGTGCGGGTGACGTGTTGTCGGGCGTCATCGGCGCGCTGTTGGCCGCCGGACGGGACCCCGCCTGGTCGGCCGCCGCGGCCGCCCGGGCGCACGCCCTCGCCGCCGCCCTGGCCGCCCACGACCGCGGCCCGGTCGGCGCCCCCGTCTCGGCCTCGCCGCTGCTGCATCAGCTGCCCGCCGCGATCCGTACGCTGCGCGCGCTGGGCGAGGTGGGGGCGGAACCGCATCCGGCATGAGTCCATCGGTCGCCGGTTGACGCGAGTTCGGTGGGCCGCGATCGCCTCGTCACCGCCCATCGGAGCGGGTCGGGGACGTACCGGTCCGGCCGATTGCGCGGAGTTGTCTGGTGCATCCCATCCGGGGCGCGCACAGCCCCGGGCCGACCATGTCCCGGCCGGGCCGGGCGCCACCGGTTCGCCTCGCGTCCACCGCCCCCACTTGTGACGTTCCCGACCATCAGCCCAGGTGAGGTCCGAACCCACCCCCGATGACCTGCCTTTTCTTCGGGAACTTGCACAGGTGCCCACAACACTCGGGGCAGCGGGTGGCAGGATCGGGAGACGTGAGTGCCCAAGTGGAGGCCGTGGTCGACCTCGATGCGATTGCCCATAATGTGCGGGTCCTGCGTGAGTACGCGGGCGATGCGGCGATGATGGTCGTCGTCAAGGCGGACGGCTACAACCACGGGGCGGTGGAGGTGGCGCGCACGGCGCTGGCGGCGGGGGCGCGGGAACTGGGCGTGACCACCGTGGCCGAGGCGCTGCGACTGCGCGAGGCGGGGATCACGGCACCGGTGCTGTGCTGGCTGAACACCCTGTCCGCCGATTATGCCGCCGCGGTCGCCGCCGACATCGAGATCGGCGTCTCCGGCACCGAGCAACTGCGCGCCGTCGCCACCGCGGCCCGCGCCACCGGCCGCACCGCCACCGTGACGCTCAAGGTCGACACCGGACTCAACCGCAACGGCATCGCCGCCGACGAGCTGGCGACCGTGCTCGACCTGCTCGGTGAGCTGGTCGAGGAGAAGACGGTGCGATTGCGCGCGATGTTCTCCCACCTGGCCCACGCCGACGAGCCCAAACACCCGTTCCTCGACGAACAGCGCGACCGCTTCACCGCCGCGGCCGCCGCGGCCACCGCCCGCGGGCTGCGTCCCGAACTGCTGCACCTGGCCAACTCCGCCGCCACCGTGACCCGGCCCGACCTGGCCTTCGACATGGTGCGGCCCGGCATCGCCGTCTACGGCCTGAGCCCAGTGCCCGAACTCGGCGATTTCGGGCTGCGGCCCGCCATGACCTTCCAGGCGCAGGTCGCGCTGGTCAAACGCGTCGCCGAGGGCGAGGGCGTCTCCTACGGCCACCAGTGGATCGCTCCCCGTGACACCACCGTCGCGCTGATACCCGCCGGGTATGCCGACGGCGTGTTCCGGCCGCTCAGCGGCCGCTTCGACGTGTGGCTCGGCGGTGCCCGCCGCCCCAACGTCGGCCGGGTCTGCATGGACCAGTTCGTCGTCGACCTCGGCGACGATGCCGCGGGCGTGGCGGCGGGCGACACCGCCGTGCTGTTCGGCGGTGGGCCCGGCGTGCCGGGTGCCCAGGAGTGGGCCGACCTGCTCGGCACCATCCACTACGAGGTGGTCTGCTCGCCGCGCGGCCGGGCCGTCCGCCGGTACGTCGGAACGGGCCGCTGACGTGCGCGGCCGGATCGGCCGCGGCGGCTTCGCCACGGCTGTCCTCGTCGGCGCGCTCGCCGGTGCCCACGTGGTGCGCAGGCTCGGGCAGTGGGTGCTGCACCTCGATGTGCCCGACGACTACGTGGCCGAGGACTTCGCCCTGTTCGAAGCCGACGAACCGAGCACCGTCACCGCCACCGACGGCGTGCCGCTCGCGGTGCGCGTCCACGGACCCGAGAACGCCGACGTCACCATGGTTTTCGTGCACGGCTTCTGCAACAGCATGGAGTCGTTCCACTTCCAGCGCCGCGATCTGCCCGCCCGGTGGGGCCCGCGCGTGCGGCTGGTGTTCTTCGACCAGCGCGGCCACGGCCGCTCCGGGACCCCGTCGACGGACAGCTGCACGGTACCGCAACTGGGTCGCGACGTGGCCGCGGTGCTGGCGGCGGCCGCGCCCAGCGGTCCGGTGGTGCTGGTGGGCCATTCGCTCGGCGGGATGGCGGTGCTCGCCGCCGCGGCACAGTTCCCGGCCCTGTTCGGCAGCCGGGTCGCCGCCGTCGCACTGCTGTCCACCTCGGCGGCGCAGGTCACCTCCACCGGCATCACCCAGCTGCTGCGCAATCCCGTGATCGACGGCTTCCGCCTCGCCGTCGAGGCCGCACCGGCGCTTGTGCAGGCGGCCAGGACCGCGGGACGGCACGTCATCACCCCGCTGCTGCACGTGACCTCCTTCCACGGCCCGGTCAGCCCGGCGCTGTCGCGCTTCACCGCGCGCATGATCGACCGCACCCCGGTCGAGACGATCGTGAAATTCCTGGAAGCCATTCGTGTGCACGACGAATCGGCGGCGCTGCCCACCCTGGCCCAGCTGCCCGTGCTGGTACTCGGCGGTACCCGCGACGTGGTGATGCCGTTCCGCAATTCCGAGGCGCTGGCGCGCGAACTGCCCGACAGCGAGCTGGTGCTGCTGCCCGGCGCCGCCCACATGCCGCACCTGCAATACCCGGACCTGGTGAACGACGCGCTGCACCGGCTGATGGTGCGGGCGGGCGTGTTCCGGCGCGATCGGTCCCGCCGCGACGGCCGGACCGGGTCGGCCTGAGTGTTCCGGCCGGGGCGGTCGAGCCCGCGCGGCGCTGCGCCGGCCGCCGTCCCGCCCCGCGCGGCCCGGTCGGCCCCGCGGGTACGCTGGCCGCGGCCGGAAGGTGAACCCGGAAGGTGAACGAGGACGAAAGGACGGTCGTGGCCAAGCACCAGCGCACCCTGCCCACCGTCGCCGACACCGAGGCGCTCGGCCGGGAACTCGCCGCGCAGCTGGCGGCGGGTGATCTGGTGGTGCTCGACGGACCGCTCGGTGCGGGCAAGACGGCGCTGACGCGCGGCATCGCCGCCGGGCTCGGCGTGCAGGGCCGGGTCAGCTCACCGACGTTCATCATCGCCCGCCAGCACCGGGCCGGGCCGCGCGACGGCGCGCCGCCGGTGCCGATGGTGCACGTGGACGCCTACCGGCTCGGCGGCGATCTGGACGAGCTGGACGCGCTGGACCTGGACACCGATCTGCATCAGGCGGTCGTGGTGGTCGAGTGGGGGCGCGGGGTGGTCGAGCATCTGACCGACCGGCACCTGTGGGTGCGGCTCACCAGGGAACCCGATTCGGAGGTCCGAACCGCCGTGTGGGAGTGGGTGGACCGGCAGCCGTCGCCGCCGAGCCGGTAGCTGCGCGAAGGGGTCGGCTACCACCCGGTATCGTGGGGGCAATCATGCTTGTACTAGCCGTCGACACCGCGACCCCCGCCGTTACCGCGGGACTGGTGGAACTGGAACAGGCCGCGGACGGCTCGGCCACCGCGGCCCGGCTGTGCACCATCGCCGCGCGGGTCCGGGTCGATCCCCGCGCCCACGCCGAGGTCCTCACCCCGCAGATCCTCGAATGCCTCGCCGAGGCAGGACGTTCCAGGACCGACCTGGCCGCGGTGGTCGCGGGCATCGGGCCCGGTCCGTTCACCGGTTTGCGGGTGGGCATGGCGACGGCGGCGGCCTTCGGTGACGCGCTCGGCCTGCCGGTGCACGGGGTGTGCAGCCTCGACGCCATCGCGGCGGACGTCACCACCGCCGCCGACCTCCCCGCCGGGGGTGAGCTGCTGGTGGTCACCGATGCCCGTCGCCGCGAAGTCTATTGGGCCCGCTACCGTGACGGAGTTCGCATCGCGGGCCCGGGTGTGATCAAGCCCGCCGAGCTGGATACCGCCGGTGCCACCTCGGTGGCCGGATCCGCTTCGCACGTCGACTACTTCGATCTCCCCGTGGTCCCGGTCGAGACGCCCTCGCCGGCCGGCCTGGTCCGGGTCGCGGCCGCGGACCTGCTCGCCGGCGTGGCGCCCGAACCGCTGGTCCCGCTGTACCTGCGCCGACCCGACGCCGTGGAGAACGCCTACCGCTCGCTCGACCGGACGGGGGCCTGACGGTGGCCGAATCGAGTGTCCGCGCCGCGGGCTTCCACATCGAGCCGATGACCGTCACCGACATCGAGCGCTGCGTCGAACTCGAGCACCTGCTCTTCCCCGAGGACGATCCCTGGCAGGCGGTGGCCTTCCACTCCGAGCTGGCCGGACCACACAACCGCTACATCACCGCCCGCGACGCCGACGGCCGGATGGTCGGGTACGCGGGGATCGCGCTGCTCGGCGACGACGAGCACCCCGAAGCCGAGGTGCACACCATCGGCGTCGACCCCGACTACCACCGCGCGGGCATCGGCACCCTGCTGCTGGAGGCGTTGCTCGCCGAGGCGGGCAAACGGGGCGGCCCGGTGTTCCTCGAGGTGCGCACCGACAACGCGCCCGCCATCGCGCTGTACGCCAAGCACGGATTCCACATCATCGGGCTGCGCAAGAACTACTACCACCCCAGCGGCGCCGACGCCTACACCATGCGCAGGCCGGAACTGACCGCGCAGGGCCGCGAATGGCGCGCGAACCAGATCGACGAGGTGCTGTCGTGATCGTCATGGGCATCGAATCCTCCTGCGACGAGACGGGAGTGGGCATCGTCCGGTGGCGTCCGGACGGCACCTGCGAACTGCTCGCCGACGAGGTCGCCTCCAGCGTCGACCAGCACGCCCGGTTCGGCGGGGTGGTGCCGGAGATCGCCTCGCGCGCCCACCTCGAGGCGATCGTGCCCGCCATGCGGCGCGCGCTCTCCGCGGCGGGCATCGCCAAACCGGATGCGCTGGCCGTCACCATCGGGCCGGGGCTGGCGGGTGCGCTGCTGGTCGGTGTCGCCGCCGCGAAAGCCTATGCGGCGGCGTGGGATGTGCCGTTCTACGCGCTGAATCACCTCGGCGGGCACGTGGCCGTCGACACCCTCGAACACGGGCCGATGCCGCCGTGCGTGGCGCTGCTCGTCTCCGGTGGGCACACCCATCTGCTGCACGTGACCGATCTGGCCGCGCCCATCGTCGAATTGGGCAGCACCGTCGACGACGCGGCGGGCGAGGCCTTCGACAAGGTCGCCCGGCTGCTCGGACTCGGCTTCCCCGGCGGCCCCGCGCTCGATGCCGCGGCCCGCGACGGCGACCCGCACGCGATCGCCTTCCCGCGCGGCATGACCGGGCCGCGCGACCCGCGCTACGACTTCTCCTTCTCCGGCCTCAAGACCGCGGTCGCTCGCCACGTGGAGGCCGCCCAGCGCGCCGGCGTCGCCACCGCCGACCTGCCGATCCCCGACATCGCCGCGTCCTTCCAGGAGGCGGTGGCCGACGTGCTGACCATGAAGGCCGTCCGCGCGGCCCAGGACGTGGGGGTGGACACCCTGGTGCTCGGCGGCGGCGCGACGGCCAACTCCCGCATCCGCTCGCTGGCCGAGGAACGCTGCGCGGCAGCGGGTTTGACGCTGCGGGTGCCCAAGCCGCGGCTGTGCACCGACAACGGCGTGATGATCGCGGCGCTGGGGGCCCATGTCATCGCGGGCGGGGCACGGCCATCGCCGCTGACGGTGGCCAGCGATCCCGGGCTGCCGGTCTCGGTCAGCCAGACCGCCTGAGCGCGTTCGCCTCGACTATTCGGTGTTCCCGCTCGCGGAGCCGGAACCGGCGCGCGGGAACGGGACTCGGGACTGCGCCGGCGCCTGTGTGGGCGTCGGCGCCGTGGTCGAGGGCGACGTGGTGACGGGCGGGCTGCCCGCGTCCGGCTGCTCCGACAGCGGCGGCTCGGAATTCTGCTCCTGCGGGGCGTTGCGATCCAGCAGCGGGCCGAGGAGTTCGGGGAACGGGATCGGCGGCAGGTTCGGATCCGGGCGCAGCGTCGGCGTGGTCGACGGCGCGGTGGTGGGAGCGACCGGGGACCCGGTGGTGCTCGGCACGCCGGTGCGCTCGGTGGTGGTGGGCGCGGCCGAGGTGGGCGGCGCCAGGGTGGTGATGCCGCCCGCGGTGGGAGCCGGAGCGGTGGTCGGCACGACCGCGACGGGAGCGCCCGGCAGCCGGGTACCGCTCGTGGTGCCCGCGGGGGAGACCTCGTCGTCGGCGGTGGGGGCCAGGGTCTTCACGCCGTAGCCGATGATCAGCCCGACCACCACGACGGCGCCGACGAGAGTGCCCGCGACCTTGGTGAAGGTGCTCACCGAGGATTCCGCGCCCATCGCGCCGACCGGGAGCGTGGCGGGCTGGGCGGCATCGGCCACCAGCGCCGCGCCCTTGGCGATCACGGCCTCGGGATCGTCGACCGTCAGCACCGGGACGTCGAGGCTGCGGCGCAGCGTCTCGACCACCGCGGGGATGTTGGCGCCGCCACCGATGACGGCGACCGCCTCCGGTGCGCGCGGCGACCGGGCGAAGGCCCCGGACACGTACGCGGCGGTGTCGGCGAGCAGGTCGGCGATGAGTACCTCGAAATCGGACCTGGTGAGCTTGAGCGGCTGCCCGGCCACGTGGTCGATGGTGACCGCGGGCGCGATCGACAGATGCTCCTTGGCGGCCCGGCCGCGATTGACCAGCATCGCGCGATTCGGGCGGGTGCCGCGGCGGGCGAAGTGCAGGTCGACCAGGTGGTGGTAGATGAGGTCGTCGATGGCGTTGCCACTGATGGCGTGGGTGCGCTGGGTGTGCAGCAGGGTGTCGTCGGCCTGCTCGGCCACCGAGACGCTCAGGCCGGTGGCGCCGAGGTCGACCACGGCAACGGTGCCGTAGCGGTCGGTGAGGCCGGTGTGGCGCAGGTAGGTCAGCGCCGCGGTGGCCTCGTGGACCAGCTCGAGCTCGCGCTGCCTGCCGGTCGCCGAGCGGATCACCTGCGCCTGTTCCCGGCTGCGGTAGGCGACGGCGACACTGGTCGGCGGTTTGCTCGCGGCGGCCTGGAGGCCGAGACCGCTCTCGCCGCCGACGCCGATCGGGTGGGCGGGCCACGCGACGTCGTGCGGTACCTGCCGGGCGGGCAGCTGGGTGGTCATCAGGTCGATGGAGGATGCGACCAGATCGCCGATGTCGGAATGGGCGGCGTCGGCCGAGACGACGCGGTAGTCGAAGCTCTGGGCGCCGTTGGGCGCGGTGGCGACGAGCGCCGAGCAGACGACCTCGTTCCCGGCGGAGATGCCGAGAGACGTTCGCATGGTTCACCTCCCTTCGAGCGGATGGTCGCGGTGCGGCCGACCATCGGCGAATGGATTGCCGGAGCACCGCTGGTCGGCGACGTTCCGGACGCGTGGTCCGGCCGACCCGCCGACCGGTGGGTCGGACGGTCGACCCGGGGATCACGTGTGTACTTGCCCTGGTGAAGCTGGTGGTGCGCAACGTCTCGTGACGAAGTACCGGTCTTCTCGTGATGCCCGGACCGCGCACGAGGCGCCGACCCGTGACGGACACCGGCAGCCGTGGTGCGGGCAGCCGTGGTGCGACCGTCGCCAATACTGTCACAATCCGTTATCCGAACGTTACAGTTTCCGCGATCCGAAGGGAAGTCCCGGCGGGTTTCGTCATGAACCCTGAACAGTGTTGGCACCGCCCGCCCTTGAGCGCTGGCACTCTCGTGTATAGAGTGCTAGTGACACTGGTGAAACGCGGCGGCCGGGCCTTCACCCGCCCTCGCGCAGCGCCGGTGTCGACGCAGTTGTGACTACTGAGCAGGGGTCCCGGCACCCGCGACGACGGGGCTATGCGCAGGGTCAGCACCGTGACCGAACCGATGGTCCGGGACAACAGTCCCGGACGACCGTATCCCCTGAAAGTGGAGGGCTCAACGTGGCGAGCGTGAACATCAAGCCGCTCGAGGACAAGATCCTCGTCCAGGCCAACGAGGCCGAGACGACGACGGCCTCCGGCCTGGTCATCCCGGACACGGCGAAGGAGAAGCCGCAGGAAGGCACCGTCGTCGCCGTCGGCCCCGGCCGGTGGGACGAGGACGGCGAGAAGCGCATCCCGCTCGACGTCCAGGAAGGTGACACCGTCATCTACAGCAAGTACGGCGGCACCGAGATCAAGTACCAGGGTGAGGAGTACCTGATCCTCTCCGCGCGCGACGTGCTGGCTGTCGTCGGCAAGTGACCGCGCTCGGCGCCGCCTGCTCCGGCGCGCGCCACCCGGCTCCGTCCGGGATCGAGTCGTAGCGACGTGCCCCGGTTCCCCTCCCACGGGGCCGGGGCACCGTCGTTTCGGGCTCCTCCTCTCCGGCCCCCATCCAAGGAAAAGGACTCATGGCAAAGCAGATCGAGTTCGACGAAAAAGCTCGCCGGGCTCTCGAACGCGGCGTCGACAAGCTCGCCGACGCGGTGAAGGTCACGCTCGGGCCGCGCGGCCGTCACGTGGTGCTCGCCAAGGCGTTCGGCGGACCGACCGTCACCAACGACGGCGTCACCATCGCGCGTGACATCGACCTCGAGGATCCGTTCGAGAACCTCGGCGCCCAGCTGGTCAAGAGCGTCGCCACCAAGACCAACGACGTCGCGGGCGACGGCACCACCACCGCCACCGTGCTGGCGCAGGCGCTGGTGCGCGGCGGCCTGAAGAACGTCGCGGCGGGCGCCAACCCGATCGCCGTCGGCTCGGGCATCGCCAAGGCCGCCGACGCGGTCTCCGAGGCGCTGCTGGCCGCGGCCACCCCGGTCTCCGGTGAGCAGGCCATCGCGCAGGTCGCGACGGTGTCCTCGCGCGACGAGGAGATCGGCGAGATGGTCGGCAAGGCGCTGACCACCGTCGGCAAGGACGGCGTGGTCACCGTCGAGGAATCCTCGACGCTGCAGACCGAGCTCGTCGTCACCGAGGGCGTGCAGTTCGACAAGGGCTACCTCTCGCCCTACTTCATCACCGACACCGACACCCAGGAAGCGGTGCTGGAGGACGCGTTCGTACTGCTGCACCGTGAGAAGATCAGCTCGCTGCCGGACCTGCTGCCGCTGCTCGAGAAGATCGCCGAGGCGGGCAAGCCGGTGCTGATCGTCGCCGAGGACGTCGAAGGCGAGGCGCTGTCGACGCTGGTGGTGAACTCCATCCGCAAGACCCTCAAGGCCGTCGCGGTCAAGGCGCCGTTCTTCGGCGACCGCCGCAAGGCGTTCCTCGACGACCTGGCCGTGGTCACCGCGGGCACCGTGGTCAACCCGGACCTGGGTATCACGCTGCGCGAGGCGGGCATCGACGTGCTCGGCAAGGCGCGCCGCGTGGTGGTCACCAAGGACGAGACCACCATCATCGACGGTGCGGGCACCGCCGAGGACATCGCCGCGCGCGCCGCCCAGCTGCGCCGCGAGATCGAGGCGACCGATTCCGACTGGGATCGCGAGAAGCTCGAGGAGCGGCTGGCCAAGCTGGCCGGCGGCGTCGCGGTCATCAAGGTCGGCGCGGCCACCGAGACCGCGCTCAAGGAGCGCAAGTACCGCGTCGAGGACGCGGTGAGCGCGGCCAAGGCGGCCGTCGACGAGGGCATCGTGCCCGGTGGCGGCACCGCCCTGGTGCAGGCGGCCACCAAGCTGGTCGAGCTGCGCGACTCGCTCTCCGGTGACGAGGCGGTCGGCGTCGAGGTCGTCCGCAAGGCGCTGGAGGCGCCGCTGTTCTGGATCGCCAGCAACGCGGGCCTGGACGGCGCCGTGGTGGTCAGCAAGGTGGCCGAGGGCAAGGAGGGCTTCAACGCCGCCACCCTCAGCTACGGCGACCTGCTCACCGACGGTGTCGTCGACCCGGTGAAGGTCACCCGCTCGGCCGTGGTGAACGCCGCGTCCGTGGCGCGCATGGTGCTCACCACCGAGAGCGCCGTGGTCGACAAGCCCGCCGAGGAGGCCGAGGACCACAGCCACCACGGTCACGCGCACTGACCGTACGGCGGTAGCGAGGCCCCCGGGAAATCCCGGGGGCCTTCGTCGTTTCCGCGGGGCGGTCGAGCCCGCGCCGAATCACGAGGCGGCTACCGGGCGGGCGCGACGGCTACGCGACTGGGCTGCCCGTGCGCCGGAGACGGTACGGCCGACGGGACGATGGAAACGGCTGGCTCGTGGGGAGATCCGCGGGGGCTCGTTCAGGAGGCCACGGGCGGCTGCTCGGCGGCGATCGCGGCCAGCAGCCGGGCGCGCAAGGCGGGTGGCGGCGCGGTGGCGGTCAGCTCCGCCAGCGCGGTGAGCGCGTCGGCGCTCTGCTGTACTTCGGTGTGGAACGCGGCGCGGACCTCGGGGTCCGCGCTGTCGAGCAACTGCTGCACTTCGTCCTGGTCTTCGTCGTCGATCGATCCGAGCGCGACGGCGTGCGCGAGATCGATCCGGCTGTCGGTCATCTCACGTCACCCCCAAACTTTTCTTCAGTCGTGTCAATCCATCCCGTATCCGGGACTTCACGGTCGGCAGCCCGACCCCGAGGTGGGCGGCCACCTCGGCGTAGGTGCGGCCGCCGTAGTAGGCGAGCGAGATGGCTTCGCGTTGGGTGTCGGTCAGCTCGGCCAGGCTCGCGCGCACCGCGTGTTGTTCGGCCCTGCGCTCGACCTCCTCGACCACCTCGTCGAATTCGTGGTCGAGCACCCGCGCGCCGTAGGCCGCCTCCCGGGAGGAGTGCGCCTGCTCGGCCCGCACGCGGTCGACAGCGCGCCGGTGGGCGAGCGTCATCAGCCAGGTCATGGCGGAACCGCGATCGGGGTCGAAACTGGCGGCGGTGCGCCAGATCTGGAGGTAGACCTCCTGGGTGGTCTCCTCCGCGTATCCGGGGTCCTGGAGCACCCGGAGTACCAGACCGAACACGCGCGCGCTGGTCCGGTCGTACAGTTCGGCGAAAGCGTGCTGGTCGGCCCGGCCGCAACGATGCAGGAGTGCGGCCAGCTCGATGCTTTCGGCTGCGCGTGACGCTCCGTTCTGTGTCATCGGCCACCACGCTAGCGCGGTGCTATCACCAGCCCTCCGCTGGGGTGCCCCGGCAAACGCCAAGCGCCCCAGCTACTTTGCGGCAATTCGCGACACGCCGCGCGCAATGCTGCCCGACGACCCGCGAACCACCGATAGTTGTCGCAAAACTGCCCGGGCCGACAGGGCCTGCGGCGGACCGGACAGGTCCACCGTGGGCGTGTCGGCCCGGGCATCTGCAAGGGATTCGGTGCCCTGCGGGGGCCGGATGGGTCGGCGCGACTACACCGCCATGCGGCGCCGGTTGCGCCGGGCGTGCATCTCGCGTTCGGTCTCGGACATGCCACCCCAGATGCCGTAGGGCTCGCTCACCTTCAGTGCGTGGCTGCGGCACTGCACGAGTACCGGGCAGGTACGGCAGATCTCCTTGGCGCGCATCTCGCGCGCGGTGCGGGCGCGGCCGCGCTCGCCGTCGGGGTGGAAGAACACCGCCGAGTCCACGCCTCGGCAGGAACCGCGCATCTGCCAGTCCCAGACGTCGGCGTTCGGTCCGGGGAGGTGGGTCGGCATGGGCATGGTGAACTCCTCGTGATGCGAGCTCGTCAGCGTTGTCGAGCAGTTTCGTCTCTGCACAGTCATGGGCCACGGCGCGATCGGCTGCTTCGGCAGGTCTCGCCCTGGGGGATCGCTGCAATTTCGCGCGGCGCGGTCCGTGGCGATGAGCTACGTTAGGGCCAGCCGGGAAATTCCGTCAATAGTTCGACGCACCGGTTTTCCAAATCCGCGAAGGCGAGATTTAACCTTCCAGCTGTTTACTTTTTACGTGTGCTCCGGTAGTACTGGACGGTTGGCCGGTTGGCGGCTGACTGCCCGCAGGGCCCGCCGGTGGGGTATCCGTCCAGGTCATAGGCACTTTTTAGGTCGGCTCACGAGTTGCTGGCCGGTCTCGCGGTGCGGTAGCGGACGTGACCCGGGCCACCGGCGGTGCGGCGCGTACGACGATTCGAGATGGCGGAATCGGGGCGCTCAGGTTAATTGCGAGAAACGCATGTGAATTCGCGACGCCGTTCATGCTCGGACTCGCATACGAGTTTTACCCGATGGAAACATGGGGTCCGTACCAGAAAGCTGAAAGGTTGCCGGAAAGGCCCGGGCATTGCCGGGGAGCCCGCGCACCGCGGCGCCGGGTTAGGCTGCCGTCCGTGTTCGTGCCCGCTCCGCTCGCGGATCCTCGCTTCGAAATCCTCGTCGATGCCGCGTTCGGCGCCGGTGACCGCACGGACGCCGCCGGGTTGCCGACCCCGCCCGGACCCGGTGCCGGATGGTTGCGGGCGGTCGCGCTCGGTGGTCGTGGTCACTACGCCGCCGCGCGGACCGAACTGGCCCGCGTGCGCCGGACCGGCCCCGATCCGGTGCTGCGCGCACTGGTCGACAGCACGACCGGATCGCTGCTGCGCCAGCTCGGTTGGCACGCGGCCGCCGCGGAGTTCGACGGCCGGGCCGCCGCCGCGGTGGTCCCGCACCTCGCACGCGCCCGGCACCCGGCGGCGCCCGGCCTGCCGGACGGCGTGGACGCCGCCTGTGACGCGCTGACCGGGCTGGCCGCCGACGCGCTCGGCGTGGGGCGGCTCGATTTGGCCCGACGCCTCCTCGACCGGACCGCCGCGCTGCTCGACACCGACGCCGATACCGCCACCACCGCGGGCACCGCCGACATCACCGACCGGACCCGCGTCCGCATCCGCCTGCACTGGGTCGCCGCCGAGACGGCGCTGGCCGCGGGGGACGCCGCGAGGGCCCGGCCGCACGCGGAGGCGGGGCTGCGGCTGGCGCAGGACTGGTCGTCGGTGCGGCACCGGGTGAAATCGCGTCTGCTCGTCGCCGCCACCGCCGCGGCGGCCAGCGATCGGGCCGATTCCGCCGCCCGCGCCACCGCCGTGGCCGCCGAGGCGCGCGCGCACGAACTGCTGCCGCTGCGGTGGGCGGCGGCGATGTTGCTCGCCGGCGTCGGTGATTCCGAGCACGCGCGCGCGGCCGCCGCGGCGGAGGCCGCGACCTGCGCCGCCGAGATCGCCCGCCGCGGAGGCCGCTTCCGACCGGCCCAGACGTGCTGAAAGTCACTTCTACGGCCCCGTAGGTTGTAGCGACAAGTGACCATGTTGACCGATGCGCTCGCGCCGGTCGCTATTGTTGGTTCCGTTCCGCCACTTCGGTGGAAGCACAGGTCATCGGGCCCGTGCCACTTGTAACGCCAGGAATATCTCTGACGATGACGCACACGGGCGAAGAGTTGGACCTCGCCGTCGCTGCCGCTGCGCAGGGCGACAGGACAGCTTTAGCTCAGGTACTGGAGCTTGTCCGCCCGCTCGTTGTCCGTTATTGCCGCGCGCGTATCGGCGCGGCGGAGCGCGGTCAGCTCTCCGCGGATGACGTTGCGCAGGAGGTATGTCTGGCCGTGATGACCGCCTTGCCCCGCTATCAGGATCAGGGCAGGCCCTTCATGGCCTTCGTATACGGAATCGCTTCGCACAAGGTCGCCGACGCCCATCGCAACGCCGCCCGTAACAAGGCGGAGGCAATGGCCGAAGTACCAGATGTCATATCCACCGACCAAGGGCCGGAGCAGCGAGCTCTCGAGTCAGAAACGAGCAGGCAGATGAACCGCTTGCTCGCGACGCTTCCTGAGAAGCATCGAGAGATCCTGGTCCTGCGTTTGGTCATGGGTTTGTCAGCGGAGGAAACCGCGGCCGCCGTGGGCAGTACGGCGGGCGCTATACGAGTGGCCCAGCACAGGGCGCTCGCGAAACTGAAGTCACAAGTGGCGAGGGCAGGTGAAATGTATGGCTAGGGATGGCGAGCGCGGTCGGGGCGACTGGAAGGCGCGGCGCGGATCGCGGAACAGCGGTCCCTACGCCGGGGGGGCTGGAGACACCGGACCGGTGGACATCGCCGCGGTGCGCCGCGACGATGCGCTCATCGACGCCATCGCCAGCGATGGCCCGGTGCAGACCGACAGTGCGGAGGAGTTCCAGCTCGCCGCGCTGCTCGCGGACTGGCGTGCGGAGCTGATCGCTGCGCCGCTGCCGAGCGCTCCCGACCTGGACACGGTGGTCGCCGCCGTCAACCAGGAGATCGGTGCGCGCAAGGTCCGTGTCGGTGCCCAGGCGCGTGGGAAGCTGCGACTCCTCTACCCGATCACGGGGGCGGCCGCCGCCCTCGCGTTGATCATCGGCGGTACCACGGCGTTCTCCTACGGCGCCGAGCCGGGCGATCCGCTGTGGCGGGTCAAGGAAGTTGTGTTCAGCGAGCAGGCCCAGACCACCGTGGTGCAGCGCGCGGACACCGAGCTCGATCAGGCGAAACAGGCGCTGGCGCAGGGCAACACGACGCAGGCCGTGGCGCTGCTCGAGCGGGCGCAGGGCAATGTCGACCAGATCAGCGACGGCGCCAAGAAGCAGGATCTGCAGAACGAATGGCAGCGCCTGTTCGCCCAGCTGCGCAGCATCTCCCCGGAGCTGGCCACCCAGCTGGAGCAGACGGTGCAACCGAGCCAGCCGCAGCGGCCGGAGCCCGGACCCACCGGCACGGTGCTACCGACCAGGCCTTCGCCCGGGGACGGCAGCACGGTGACCATGCTGCCGGGCGGAACCACCGAGCCCACGCAGCCCACCCAGCCGACGCAGCCCACCGAGCCGGTCGAGCCGACCACCGAGGAACCCCCGGTGACGCCGACCCAGCCGCAGCCCACCACCGAGCCGCCCGCGACCGGCGGGCCCACCCAGATCCCGCCGACGGTCGTGCCGACCGGGAACACCGGCTCGCCGGGCGTTCCCGACACCGGCGCGCCGACGATGGGCCCGGGCGGAATCCAGATTCCGCCGGGGCTGTTGCCTCCGGGTGTGCTGCCGGCGCCGTCGAGCTAGCGGTTCCCGCGCAGCGGATCGCGGAGACTTCGATTCAGCGGCGCGTTGTCGGAAACGAGTTGCACAGAGACCGATCGCCCGACGGCGATCGGCTTTCGTGTTTTCGCGGGCCTGTGCTGTCGGGCACGGGGTGACCCCGCCGATCGACGGGGCCGGGGATTCAGCTGTCGAACCCGTCGAAACCGTCGCCGTGGAACGCCTCGTTCATCGAGGCGTCCGCGTAGCCGCGGCAGTAGTCCCAGGTGACGTACGCCTCGGGAGTGGGATCGTAGGCGGGCTCATGGGGGCGCACCGTGCCGTCGACCAGCAGTTGCAGGAGGTTGGCCCGGAGCATGTCCCAGTCGTGGTAGTGATCCTGTCTACAGTCCTCGCAGCTGACCACGAGTCCGCGGATGCCGCGGTGGGCCAGGAGAGCTTCGTACACGGCGAGATCGGCGAGATCCTCCTCGACCGCAAGGCGCTCGTGGGGATCCAGCGGTTCACCGGGCTCGATGGCATCGAGCGCGGCGGACGGGTCGGAGGGATCTCCGGCGAATGGATCCGGCGGCAAGCCAGGTGGTAGATGGTCACGCACACACCCACGGTACGCAGAACAGGGCGGTCTGCGCCAGCGCTGCCGGGTGCCAGTTTTCGACGGCGGGATCGGTTCCCCGGCCTGTTTGCGCGACAGATACCATGGTGGGCAGGCGCCGGACAGTACCCGACACGCTGATCTCGCCGCCACCGTCCATCCCATCAGTTGTGCGCGACGCCGGTCGGCGTCTCTCGCTTTCGACGTCCAGGAGGGGTCGATCCGAATGAGTAATCCCGTAACGGGCGAACGAAACACAGTCCGCCCCCCTACGGGTGGCGACGATCCGAACAAGATCGCCATGCTCGGCCTCACGTTCGACGACGTGCTGTTGCTGCCTGCCGCATCGGATCTGATTCCCAGTTCGGTCGAGACCTCCAGCCGGCTCACCCGGGAGATCCGGTTGCGCACCCCGCTGGTGAGTTCGGCCATGGATACCGTCACCGAGGCCAGGATGGCCATCGCGATGGCGCGTGCGGGCGGCATGGGTGTGCTGCACCGCAACCTGTCGGCCGCCGACCAGGCCGCCCAGGTGGAGACCGTGAAGCGCTCCGAGGCGGGCATGGTGACCGATCCGGTGACCTGTCGTCCCACCGACACCCTCGCCGAGGTCGACGCCATGTGTGCCCGCTTCCGTATCTCGGGCCTGCCCGTGGTGGACGAGACGGGCGCCCTCGTGGGCATCATCACCAACCGTGACATGCGGTTCGAGGTGGACCAGAACCGCCGGGTCGCCGACGTGATGACCAAGGCGCCGCTGATCACCGCCCAGGAGGGTGTCACCGCGGAGGCCGCGCTGGGGCTGCTGCGCCGCCACAAGGTGGAGAAGCTGCCGATCGTGGACGGCAACGGCAGGCTGCGCGGTCTCATCACCGTGAAGGACTTCGTCAAGACCGATCAGTACCCGAACGCCACCAAGGACCGCGACGGCCGCCTGCTGGTCGGCGCGGCGGTCGGTGTCGGTGAAGACGCCTGGTCGCGAGCGATGACGCTGGCCGATGCCGGGGTGGACGTGCTGGTGGTCGACACCGCGCACGGGCACCAGTCCCAGGTGCTGCAGATGGTGGCCAAGGTGAAGGCCGAGGTCGGTGACCGCATCCAGGTCGTCGGCGGCAACATCGCCACCCGCGCCGGCGCGGCCGCGCTCGTGGAAGCGGGCGCGGACGCGGTGAAGGTGGGCGTCGGCCCCGGCTCGATCTGCACCACCCGCGTCGTCGCGGGCGTGGGCGCGCCGCAGATCACCGCCATCCTGGAGGCCGTCGCGGCCTGCAAGCCCGCCGGTGTGCCGGTGATCGCCGACGGTGGCATCCAGTTCTCCGGCGACATCGCCAAGGCCATCGCGGCGGGCGCGTCCACCGTGATGCTGGGTTCGCTGCTGGCGGGTACGGCCGAGTCGCCGGGCGAGTTGATCCTGGTGGGCGGCAAGCAGTTCAAGAGCTACCGCGGCATGGGTTCGCTGGGCGCGATGCAGGGCCGTGGCCAGGCCAAGTCGTTCTCCAAGGACCGCTACTTCCAGGACGACGTGCTCGCCGAGGACAAGCTGGTCCCCGAGGGCATCGAGGGCCGGGTCCCGTTCCGCGGGCCGGTGAACCAGGTGATCCACCAGCTCGTCGGCGGCCTGCGCGCCGCCATGGGCTACACCGGCTCCCAGTCCATCGCGGACCTGCAGGAGGCCCAGTTCGTGCAGATCACCGCGGCGGGCCTGAAGGAGAGCCACCCGCACGACATCACCATGACCGTGGAGGCCCCCAACTACACGGGCCGTTCCTGACGAGCGCCCCAGACGGCCGGGCACCCCAGCGGTCCCGGCCGTCACTGCTGTCCGGCCCACCCCACCGAGCCGTACCCGGAGCGGCGCGACCCCCCGCTCACCGCAGGCGATAGTCTCGAGCCGACCCCCGAGCAGCAAACAACACGCTCACCCGCCCGGATCACCATGAGGGACGAGCCCCGTTCGCGGCCCGTCTCGCGGTCGAGTGGCCGATGCGCAAGCGACGAAGGAGCAAGCATCGGCGACTCGACCGCGAGACACCAGGGGGCCGCGAACCCGCCGCGACGAAGGAGCGGCAAATCCAACACCGAAAGGACAACTCACGTGCGCGACATGGTCGAGATCGGCATGGGCCGGACCGCCCGGCGTACCTACGAGCTGGACGATGTCGACATCGTTCCGTCGCGGCGTACCCGCTCGTCGAAGCAGGTGTCGTTGGCATGGCAGCTGGACGCGTACCGCTTCGAGATCCCGCTGGTGGCGCATCCGACCGATGCGCTGGTTTCGCCGCGGTCGGCGGTGGAGCTGGGTCGTCTCGGTGGGCTCGGGGTGATCAACGGCGAGGGCCTGTGGGCCAGGCACGCCGATGTCGAGACCAAGATCGAGCAGCTGACCGAGCTGGCGGCGCAGGGTAGGTTCGACCGGGCGGTGGCGTTGCTGCAGCAGTTGCACGCCGCGCCGATGCAGCCGGATCTGCTGGCGGCGGCCGTCGCCGAGGTGCGCGCGGCCGGGGTGACGGTGGCGGTGCGGGTGAGCCCGCA
This sequence comes from Nocardia sp. FDAARGOS_372, assembly GCF_002554515.1. Classification (NCBI taxonomy): domain Bacteria; kingdom Bacillati; phylum Actinomycetota; class Actinomycetes; order Mycobacteriales; family Nocardiaceae; genus Nocardia; species Nocardia sp. FDAARGOS_372. The sequence continues at coordinate 5,707,136 of NZ_PDDW01000001.1, forward strand.
GAACGCTCGGACACTGACGCCCGCGCTGTTGCAGGCGGGCATCGATCTGCTGGTGGTGCACGGCACGATCATCTCGGCCGAGCATGTGGGCGACGGTGAGCCGCTGAACCTGAAGACCTTCATCGCCGAGCTGGATGTGCCGGTGGTGGCGGGCGGGGTGAGCGATCACCGCACCGCCCTGCACCTGATGCGCACCGGTGCGGCGGGCGTGATCGTGGGCTACGGCTCGTACCCGGGCGCGACGACGACGGGTGAGGTGCTCGGTATCGGGGTGCCGATGGCGACGGCGATCGCGGACGCGGCGGCGGCGCGGCGGGACTACCTGGACGAGACGGGCGGTCGTTACGTGCATGTCATCGCCGACGGCGACATCGCGACGTCGGGTCAGCTGGCGAAGGCGATCGCCTGCGGTGCGGACGCGGCGATGCTGGGGGTGCCGCTGGCGGTGGCGGCCGAGGCGCCCGGCCGCGGCTGGTACTGGCCGTCGGCGGCCGCGCATCCCTCGGTGCCGCGCGGTTCGCTGTTGCAGGTGGGTGACGGCTGGGATCTCGGTGCCGAGGACGAGGCGGACGAGGCCGCGCGGCCGCCACTGGAGCGGGTGCTCTTCGGCCCGTCCGACGATCCGTTCGGTTCGCTGAACCTGGTCGGCGGGCTGCGGCGCTCGATGGCGAAGGCGGGTTACTCGGATCTGAAGGAGTTCCAGAAGGTCGGCTTGAGCGTGCGGGCGTGACCTGGCGCGCACCGGGCATGCCCGTGCGTTCCGGGCGCGGGTCCGCTCACTAGACTGGGCCGGTGGCAGAAACCCAGAGACCGGTCCTCGTCGTCGACTTCGGTGCCCAATACGCCCAGCTGATCGCTCGCCGGGTCCGCGAGGCGAGCGTCTACTCCGAGGTGGTTCCCCATACCGCCACGGTGGAGGAGATCGCGGCGAAGAAGCCGCTCGCGGTGATCCTGTCCGGTGGCCCGTCCAGCGTGTACGCCGAGGGCGCGCCGCAGCTGGATCCGCGGCTGTTCGATCTGAACCTGCCGGTCTTCGGCATCTGCTACGGCTTCCAGGCGATGGCGCAGGCGCTCGGCGGCACGGTGGCCCACACCGGCACCCGCGAATACGGCCGCACCGAACTCAACATCGACGGTGGCGTGCTGCACGGCGGCCTGCCCACGATTCAGCCGGTGTGGATGAGCCACGGTGACGCGGTGACCGACGCGCCGGAGGGCTTCGAGGTGACCGGCACCACGGCGGGTGCGCCGGTCGCGGCGTTCGAGGACCGCGCGCGGCGGCTGGCCGGTGTGCAGTACCACCCCGAGGTGCTGCATTCCCCGCACGGCCAGCAGGTGCTGAGCCGGTTCCTGCACGAGCTGGCCGGTATCCCGGCGAGCTGGACACCGTCGAACATCGCCGATGTGCTGGTGGAGCAGGTGCGCGCGCAGGTCGGCGACGGCCACGCGATCTGCGGCCTGTCCGGCGGCGTGGACAGCGCGGTGGCGGCGGCCCTGGTGCAGCGCGCCATCGGCGACCGGCTGACCTGCGTGTTCGTCGATCACGGGCTGCTGCGCGCGGGCGAGCGCGAGCAGGTGCAGCAGGATTTCGTCGCGTCCACCGGTGCCAAGCTGGTGACCGTCGACGCGGTGGACAAGTTCCTCGGTGAGCTGAAGGGCGTGACCGATCCCGAGGAGAAGCGCAAGATCATCGGCCGGGAGTTCATCCGGTCCTTCGAGGACGCGGTGCGCCAGATCGTCGACGAGCAGGGCGCGGCCGAGGGCAAGCAGCCCGAGGTGGAATTCCTGGTGCAGGGCACGCTCTACCCGGATGTGGTGGAGTCCGGCGGCGGCACCGGCACCGCGAACATCAAGTCCCACCACAATGTCGGCGGACTGCCGGAGGACCTGGAGTTCGAGCTGGTCGAGCCGCTGCGGTTGCTGTTCAAGGACGAGGTGCGCGCGGTGGGCCGCGAGCTCGGCCTGCCCGAGGAGATCGTGGCCAGGCAGCCGTTCCCCGGGCCGGGGCTGGCGATCCGCATCATCGGCGAGGTCACCGCGGACCGGCTGGCGACGCTGCGGCAGGCCGACGCGATCGCCCGCGAGGAGCTGACCGCGGCCGGGCTGGACCGGCAGATCTGGCAGTGCCCGGTGGTGTTGCTGGCCGACGTGCGCAGTGTCGGGGTGCAGGGCGACGGCCGCACCTACGGTCATCCGATCGTGCTGCGTCCGGTGTCCAGCGAGGACGCGATGACCGCGGATTGGACCCGGCTGCCCTACGAGGTGCTCGAGCGGATCTCGACCCGGATCACCAACGAGGTCGCCGAGGTCAACCGCGTGGTGCTGGATGTGACGAGCAAGCCGCCGGGGACCATCGAGTGGGAGTGATCCCGAGGCAGTGAACGGCCCGCACCGCTCCGGTGCGGGCCGTTCGTCGTTCGCGGGTCAGTCGCGCACGGTTCTGCCGTGGTGGCCGTAGACCAGGTGGCCCAGGCGCAGGCCGGGAATTCCCCGGCTCCCGCCGCGGACCAGCCGGGCCAGCGGAGTGCCTGGATCGCGGTCGGCCTGGGCGGGCGGGGTCGCGGTGCTCCCCTCGGTGGGGCCGGTGCCGGTCATCGGCGGCGCGGGGAGATCACCAGCAGCAGGCCGACGACGATCGCGCCGATCACCAGGATCCAGCCCAGGGAGACGGCGCCACCGGCGGTGGCCGCGGGGCCGACGAAACCCCACACGCTGACGGCCAGGGCCAGCAGCCCCATGATCAGCAGGGAGGCGGACGGGCCGCCGTTGCCCACGCGCTCGGTTTCCTTGCGCTCAGCCACGCTGCACCTCCACGCTGCCCATCCGCACGTCCACGTTCAGGTCGAGCACCGGCGCACCCGGGGTGTTCGGGCCGGTGATGCCCTCGGGGCAGAGGTTCTCACCCATCCGCACCGAGCAGTCGGTGTGCACCGTCATCCCGGCGGGCACGAGGATGCGCGCCTCACCCATCTGCACGTCGAGGTTCACCGTGCGGTTCTCGGTGAGTTCGATCGAGCGCAGGTCCAGCGTGCCCGACCCCATCGTCACCCGGTAGTCCGACCGCAACTCCGCCGCGGTCGGCGGCGCCCAGACGTGTTCGCCCATCGCGCCGCGGTCGAATTCGATCGGGCCGATCAGCGAGGCCAGCAGCACGAACCCGGCGAGCGGGGCGGTCACCACGAGCAGGCCGTAGCCGCGCCGCAGGAACGCGCCCAGCACCAGCCCGAGACCGATCACGGCCAGGGCCACCGCGCCGATGCGGCCGGGTGTCATCCACTCGACGCCCGCCGCGGCCAGCGCGCCGGCGCCCGCGGCAGCCATGATGGCCAGGCCGAGCACCACCGGGGTGAGCCGGGAGCGGGGCCGTTTCGGCGGGGGCGCGACCACGGGGCGCGCCGGGGTGGGTTCGGGAAGATCCCAGGCCAGCGGGGCGACGCCGAGCGGATCCCAGGACGGGGGGACCGGTCCGGCGAGCACCGGGGGCGGGGCCGCCGCCAGGGTGCTCGGCGTGGGGCGGGAGCCGGCTGTCCCGGCGGGCGACGGGGCGTCCGCGGAGGTGGCCGCCACGGTGGCGCCGTCGCGGGCCGTCTCGGCCGAGTCGGATCCGGCCGCCGGGCCGGGCTCGGCGGGGTCGGCGGTGGTCTGCTCGGGCGGCGCCGATGCGCCGGATTCGGCGGCGACCGTGTCGTCGGCGGTCGGGCGGGCCGTGTCGGTGGGTGCGGGACGATCCGATGCCGCTGGTGCCGCGTCGGTCGTGGCGGCCGGTTCCGGTCGCTTGTGCAGTTCGACGGTCGGCGCGTCGGCCCGGTCGTCGGGGATGTAGGCGTCCGGCAGCTTGGTGTAGGGCGTGTACATCGGTGTGGTGTGCGTCGCCTGCGCCATCGGGAAGCCGCCGGTGGTGCGCATCGGGCCGGTCGGGAAGGCGGTACCCGGATAGCCGGTCGCGGTGCCGCCGGGGTAGCCCGCGTCCCAGAGACTGGTGCCCGGCGGTGGTTGCGGGCAGCGCATGAACAGCATCCACCAGCCGGCCAGCATCAAGGCGAGGCTGATCATTCCGGAACCGGCCAGCCCGACGCCGATCGGTCCGACGGTGGTGACCGCGATGGCCAGCGCCACGATGAGCACGACCGTCTTGGTCTGGGACTGCGAGCTGTGCCCCTTGCCGAACAGCGATTCGGCCGGGGAGGACCGCTCGCCCGCTTCGCTGAGCATCAGCCAGGCGAACAGGTAGAGCACGATGCCCGCGCCGCCGAACATGCTCGACACCACGAACGCGACCCGGATCAGCACCGGGTCGACGTTGTAGCGCTGGCCGAAACCCGCGGCGACGCCCGCGATCGGCCCTTGCCGCGGCAGCCGTACCGGCCGCGTCTGCCACATCTGCTGAAGCTGATCGCCGAAGGTCGTTCTCGTCATGTTCTCCATGGTGAGCGCGCACGACCGCCACCGCATCGGGGGTAACCCTGAAAATCCACGGAACTCCCGGACCGCGCCGCCTGTCGGCACACGGCGCGGTCGCGGGCGGCGGACCTGCGCGGATGCGGTGGGTGGGGGTGAAGATCAGGGAGAATCCCGATGCCGGTGGTCGGGGTGGCGTGCCAGTATCGAAGGCATGTACCCGACCGGCCCCGCGTTCGACGCTGCCCGGGGCGCAGGCTCCGCGTGGGGGGCAGGCGCCGCGCCCGGCCATCCCGCCGGCGGCCCCGATCCGTCCGGAGCGGGGATGCCCCGCGGGTTCGGGCCCGCCCCGGTGCTGGCGCTCGGGCAGACGCCCCGGTTGCGGCTGGTGCGCCGGTCCGGCGGGCGGATCGTCGGCGGTGTCGCCGGTGGTCTGGCCGATCATCTCGGTCTCGACGTGTTCAAGGTGCGGATGGCTTTCGTGCTGCTGTCCGCGCTGGCCGGGGCGGGCATCATCGCCTACGGCATGCTGTGGGTGTTCACCCCGGGCGGCGTCGACACCGCCGAGCCGTCGGGCACCGAGCGGCGGCAGGCGATCGGCCTGGCGATGCTCGGGCTCGGGCTGGCGATCGCGGTCTCCTGGGCGATGAACGCGACCGTGGCGGCGAAGGTGATCGTGCCGATCGTGGTGGTCGCGGTCGGCGCGGCGCTGGTGTGGCGCGAATACGACACCGACGGGCCGCGGTCGCTGCTCGGGCTGCCCGCGCGGCCGTCGGTGGTGACCTGGGCCCGCATCGTCACCGGCGCGACCCTGGTGGTGCTCGGGCTCGGCGTGCTGGTGCTGGCCAGGATCGACCTCGGTTCGCTCGGCTCGGCGCTGATCGCGGTGGTGGTGACGCTGGCGGGCGCCGGTCTGCTGACCGTGCCGCTGTGGCTGCGCATGATGGGCGCGCTGAACGCCGAACGCGCCGCCCGCATCCGCAACGAGGAGCGCGAGGAGATCGCCTCGCACCTGCACGACTCGGTGTTGCAGACGCTCGCGCTGATCCAGCGCCAGGCCGACGATCCGCACGAGGTGATGCGCCTGGCCCGCAGCCAGGAACGTGAACTGCGCCGCTGGCTCTTCGACGACTCCGGTCCCGCGCATTCCAGCCTGGCCGCCGCGCTGCGCACCATCGCCGGTGAGGTGGAGGACCAGCACGGCGTGAAGGTCACCCCGGTGACCGTGGGCGATGTGACGATGGACGTCGACGATTCCGGTTTCGGCCTGCCCAAGGAGCATTTCACCGCCCTGCTCGGCGCGGCCCGCGAGGCGATGGTGAACGCCGCCAAGCACGCCGGGGTGCCGACCGTCGACCTGTTCGCCGAGGTGGAACCGCATCAGGTGAGCGTGTTCGTACGCGACCGCGGCGCCGGATTCGATCCGGCGGCCGTGCCGCAGGACCGGCAGGGCCTGGCCAAATCGATCCGCGGGCGGATCGAGCGGCGCGGCGGCCGGGTCGAGATCCTGTCCACGCCCGGCCGGGGCACCGAGGTGCGGATCCACATGCCGCGCAGCGACGCCGCCGGGCTGGACTGCGCGGGGGAGCCGGACGAGGACGCGACCGAGCGGACGCGCGAGCCCGCGGGCCGGGCCGACTGACGCGGCGCGCGGGCGGGACAGTGGTGGTGTGATACCGATGGAGGTGCGGTCGGCGCGTGGGCTCGGGCCGCCGACAGGTGAGGAGATGTAGGTGACCGTGCGGGTCTTTCTCGTCGACGATCACGCGGTGTTCCGCTCGGGGGTACGGGCGGAGCTGAGCAGGGAGGCCGATCTGGAGGTGGTCGGCGAGGCGGGCGGTGTCGCCGAGGCGATCGCCGGGATCAAGGCGACCGAGCCCGACGTGGTGCTGTTGGACGTGCACATGCCCGACGGCGGCGGTGTCGCGGTGCTCTCCGGTATCGAGGACGGGCCGGTGTGCCTGGCGCTGAGCGTCTCCGATGCCGCCGAGGACGTCATCGCGGTGATCCGGGCCGGCGCGCGCGGCTACGTCACCAAGACGATCTCCGGCGCCGAACTGGCCGACGGCATCCGCCGGGTGGCCGGCGGCGACGCGGTGTTCAGCCCGCGACTGGCCGGTTTCGTGCTCGATTCGTTCACCGGCCGCTCGCCGGTGCCCGAGCCGCCGCTCGACCCGGAACTGGATTCGCTCACCCCGCGCGAACTCGAGGTGCTGCGCCTGCTGGCCCGCGGCTACACCTATCGCGAGATCGCCGAGACCCTGTTCATCTCGGTGAAGACCGTCGAGACGCACGCCTCCAATGTGCTGCGCAAGACCCAGCAGTCCAATCGCAACGCGCTGACCCGTTGGGCACACCGCCGCCGCATCGACTGAGCCGGCGGCGCTACATCGCCACGACGATGACGCCGATGATGATGATCAACCCGATCAGCAGCCCGATGGTCACCGCCAGCGCGGCGTTGGTCTGCCGCGGCGCGGCCACCCTGGCTCGCTGGGCGGCGGGCGCGTTCGCCGCCGACGCGCCGCGATGCGGGCGGGGGAGCGGGGCCGAGTGCGGGCTGCGCAGGCCGATGGCTCCGTTGCGGGTCGCCCAGGACGGGATGGTGCCGTCCTCGGTGCGTACCGGCGCGCCGAGGATGTAGGAGGCGGTGCCGGGACCGAATGCGGCGGTGAGGATTTCGTCGCGCGCCTCGGCCATCGTCGGCCTGCGCTGCGGGGCGGGCTCCATCATGTGCAGCAGCGCGTCGGTGAGCACGCCGCTGCGCGAGGGCGGGATGATCTGGGCCATCGCGGCCCGCTGTACGACGGCGTCGCTGTCGTCGTCCATGCCGAACGGCGGCTGACCCTCGATCGCGGTGTAGAGGGTGGCGCCGAGGGAGAACACGTCGCTGGCCGCGGTGGGCTGCGCGCCGCGGGCCACCTCGGGCGGCAGGTAGGCGGGGGTGCCGGTGATGATGCCGTCCGGCTCGTCGGATGTCTCGCCCGCGCCGCGGGAGATGCCGAAGTCGCTGAGCTTGGCGAAGCCGACCCGGGGCCCGCGGTCGGCGACGAGGATGTTGCCGGGCTTGATGTCGCGGTGCACGATGCCCACCGCGTGCGCGGCCGCGAGCGCGTCGGCCACCTGGGCGCCGATCTGGGCCACCTCGAGTACCGGCAGCGTGTCGACCAGGCCGAGCGCACGCGCGACGCTGCGTGAGGGCAGATGCTCCATCACCAGCCAGGGCTCGCCCGCCTCGAGTACCACGTCGTAGACGGCGATGGCGTGCTCGTGCGAGAGCTTGGCCGCGACCCGGCCCTCGTGCATGATCTGCTCGCGGATCCTGGCGGCCTCCGCCTCGGGCAGCCCGGCGGTGGAGAGCACCTGTTTGATGGCCACGTCGCGATCGAGCAACCGGTCGTGCGCCAGCCACACCGCGCCCATGCCGCCGCCGCCCAGCTTCGACTGCAGGCGGTAGCGACCCGCGACCAGATAGTCGGGGCCGACGATGGGACGGGCGCGATCGATCATGGTGTGCAGAGTATCCGAATTCGGTGGTAGGGGACCTGATTCGAGACCAGCGGCACCGCCCTCGGACGATCGGCCCGGCGCGGGCCGGACGGTGGCGGTGAGGGTACCGCGCGGCCCCGCCTGCCGATCCCCGGGGTGGGCTTCTGTTCGCCGACTATCGAACGTATATTCGATAGCGATCGATAGCTGAATCGGTGCTGGCGCTCGCTTCGCCTCGGAGTCCATCTGGGAAGTAGGTGGTTGTGATGGGTTCGGACGCGCGGGTGGGGGAGACGGAAAGACAACAGAAGCTGGCCGAACTGCGGCGCAGGATGGCGGCGATTCCCGGCCGGGGCGAGTCCGCGGCGGCTCGCAGCCCGGTGGCGCCGCGGTTGCGGCGCGAACCGCTGCCGGTGCCGCCCGCGCTGGCCGGGCTGCTGCCCGACGGCGGGCTCGGCAAGGGCACGGTGGTCTCCTACGCCGGGGCGCGTTCGCTGCTGGCCGGGTTGCTGGCCGCGGTCACCGAGCCCGGTGGGCACGCCGCGGTGGTCGGCGTCCCCGGTTTCGGGCTGCTCGCCGCCGCCGAAATGGGCGCCGACCTGGGCAGGCTGGCCGTCATCCCGGATCCGGGGCCCGATCCGGTCGAGGTGGCCGCGGTGCTGCTGGACGGACTCGACCTGGTCGTGCTCGGCCTGCGCGGCGCCGCCGTACCGCCCGCGCGCGCCCGGGTGATCGCCGCCCGCGCCCGCAACAAGGGCGCCACCCTGGTGGTCACCGACGGCCGCTGGCCCGACGCCACCCTGCGGATGGACGCCAGGATCGCCGGCTACACCGGTCTCGGCGCGGGCTACGGGCGGCTGCGCTCGTTCTGCCTCGACGTCACCGCCGCGCACCGGGCGGGACCGCCGCGGCGCGGACGCATCGAACTGCGTCCGCACGGTGGGCGGGTGGCCTGGTTCGACGTGGACACCGGGCACACGGTGAGCGATCTTCCGGTGGCGGGGGAGGCCGCGTCGTGACCCCGGCCGCGGCGCGGGCGAGCCGGGTGCTGGCGGTGTGGTGCCGGGACTGGCCCGCGGTCGCCGCGGCGGCGGTGGCGGAGGTGCCGCCCACCCGGCCGGTGGCGGTGCTGTCGGCCAACCGCGTCACGGCGTGCTCGGCGACCGCGCGGGTCGCGGGGGTGCGCCGCGGCCTGCGCCGCCGGGAGGCGCAGGCGCGCTGCCCCGAGCTGCATCTGGCGCAGGCCGATCCGGACCGCGACGCGCGGCTGTTCGAGCCGGTGGTCGCCGCGGTCGACGCGACCGTGCCCGGCGTGGAGGTGCTGCGCCCCGGGCTGCTCGTGCTCGGGGCCCGCGGCGCGGCCCGGTTCTTCGGCTCGGAGGAGGCCGCCGCCGAACGGCTCGTCGACGCGGTCGCCGCGGTCGGCGTCGAGGCGCAGGTCGGCATCGCCGACGAGGTGTTCACCGCGGTGATCGCGGCCAGGCACGGCGCCGTCGTCGCACCCGGCGCGGGGGCGGATTTCCTCGCGCCGCTGCCGGTGGCCGAGCTGGCCGTCGAGCCGAGCCTGGCCGCGCCCGAACGCGCCGACCTGGTCGATCTGCTGCACCGGCTCGGCCTGCGCCGGGTGGGCGACTTCGCGGCGCTGCGCCCGGCCGAAGTGGGCTCGCGTTTCGGCACCGATGCCGTGCTGGCGCACCGCAGCGCGCGTGCCCTCCCGGAACGGCCGCCCTCGGCGCGCAGGCCCGCGCCCGACCTGGTCGTCGAGCATCGCTGCGATCCGCCGATCGACCGGGTGGACGCGGCCGCCTTCGCGGGCAGGCTGCTCGCCACCGAGTTGCACGGCGCGCTGGCGGCGGCGTCGCTGGCCTGCACCCGGCTCGCCGTGCACGCCGAAACCGAAGCGGGCGAACAGCTCTCGCGCACCTGGCGGTGCGCGCAGCCGCTGACCCCGGCCGACACCGCCGACCGGGTGCGCTGGCAGCTCGACGGCTGGCTGACCCGCGGCGACCGCCCGAGCGCGCCCGTCACGCTGCTGCGCCTGGAACCGGTGGAGGTGGTGCGCGCGGGTGCGTTGCAGCTGGGGCTGTGGGGCGGGGTCGGCGAGGAGGACGAGCGGGCGCGGCGCGCCCTGGTCCGGGTGCAGGGGCTGCTCGGCGGTGAGGCGGTCCGGGTCGGGGTGCTCAGTGGCGGGCGCGGGCCCTCCGAACGCGTCACCCTGGTGGTGCTCGGTGACGAACGCGTGCCCGCGGCCGATCCCGACCAACCGTGGCCGGGCCGGCTGCCCGAGCCCGCACCCGCGGTCCTGCTGACACCCCGCCCGCAGGTGCGGTTGCTCGCCGCCGACGGCGCACCCGTGGAGATCACCCCGCGCGGGCTGTTCACCGCCGACCCGGTCCACCTGCACTGGGAGTCGCGCAGCTGGCGGTTGACCGGGTGGGCCGGGCCGTGGCCGGTGGACGAGCACTGGTGGGCGCCCGGCGGTTCGGCGGCGCTCGCCGCTCGCGCCCAGGTCCGCATCACCGACTCCCAGGACCGGGTGCTGCTGCTCGGCTACCGGGACGGGGTCTGGGAGGCCGAAGGGGTGTACGGCTAGCGGGCACCGCGTCCTCGTAGACTCCCCTCGTGAACTCGACGTTTGCCCACCTGTCGTCCCACGGCGTGCGCATCGCCTACCGCGACTCGGGTCCGGCCGACGGCGTGCCCGTGCTGCTGGTGCACGGCATGGGCGGCGACGGCCACACCTGGGACCGGTTCGCGCGCCGCCTGCTGCGCGACGGCCGCCGGGTGATCGTGCCCGATCTGCGCGGCCACGGCCGCAGCTCCCGGGCCGCCACCTACGGATTCGACGAGTTCGGCGCCGACCTGCTCCGCCTGTGCGAGCACCTCGGGCTCGACGGTGTCGACCTGGTCGGTCATTCGTTGGGCGGCTACGCCGTCTCCTGCGTCGCGCAGGAGCGGCCCGCGCTGGTGCGCAAGCTGGTGATCGAGGAATGCCCGCTGCCGTTGCGGTCCGGCGACGAGGAACTGAGCCTGACCCGCCGTTTCCCCACCGTGCCCGAACTGTGGCACGCCGCCTCCAGCCTGGTGCGGCATCCGCGCGCGGTGTGGGCCTTCGACCGGTCGATGACCCGCGTCGCCCTCGAACAGTTCCGCAAGCCGAACCCGCAGTGGTGGGAGCGGCTGAGCGAGATCACCGCGCCCACCCTGGTGCTGCGCGGTGGACCCGGCGGCATGGTGGACCCGGAGAAGCTGGCGGTCCTGACCGCGGCCGTGGCCGACTGCACGGTCACCGCCTTCACCTGCGGTCACAGCATCCACCGCGACCGCTACCGGGAGTTCGAGGCGGCCGTGTTGCCGTTCCTGACGGCATGACCGGATTCGCGGGCATGCCGTGCTCGGCGGCCGCCGTGGACGTGCCGCTGGCGGGCACCGCCACCCGGGTCGACGGCTGGCTCTGTGTCGAACACCCCGGCGCGTGGGGCCGCGACGTGCTCGGCGACCAGGTGCTCGGCCCGCGGATCAGCACCGAACTCGCCGCCCGCACCGCCGCCGCGCGCGTGCGCCCCACCCTGATCCGCAGACCGGGCCGCACCGAGTTCACCGGCGCCCGCACCGTGCTGCTGGCGGCCTCGCGCCCGCAGGGCTCCTGGTGCGAGCGGCTGCTGATCGACGACCTGGACCAGCTGCTCGACATCGATCTCGGCCTGCTCGCCGGGCCGCCGCCCGGCCTCGGCGAACCGGTCGCCGACCCGCCGGTGCTGGTGTGCGCGCACGGCAAACGAGACCGGTGCTGCGCCCTGCTCGGGCGCCCGATCGCCGCGAGCCTGGCCGCCGCGTTTCCGGGCCGGGTGTGGGAGTGCTCGCACACCGGCGGGCACCGGTTCGCGCCCGCGATGGTGCTGCTGCCCGCCGGGCTGACCTACGGCCGGGTGGACGCCGACACCGCGGTCGCCGCCGTGCTCGCCGCCGACCGCGGGGCCGTCTCGCTGCCGGGTCTGCGCGGCCGCAGCTGCTACCCGCCCGTCGAGCAGGTCGCCGAACTCGCGGTGCGGGAACGGATCGTCGCGGGTATCGATGACCTCACCGTCGCGCCCGCCGACCCGGGCACCGCCGAGGTGGCGCACCGCGACGGCCGCCGCTGGGTGGTGCGCACCCGGACGGTGGGACTCGCGCCGCGCCAGGCCAGTTGCGGTGCCGCGGCCAAACCGGTCACCGCCGTCGTCGCCGACACCGTCGAGGAGGCGGACGGGCCGCACCGACCGCAGTGATGTCCGCCTGGTCGGGCCCGGTCGATGCGGTGCCCTCGTGGGCGATGTGCCCGGAGCGGTAGGGTCGCGTGTCGGACGGGGCAGCGCCGAGGGCTTCATTCGGCAGCTGGTCGCCGTGCCGCCGCCGGGGCTGCTCGATCGGGGCAGGGGCGAACGGGCAGGGTCGAAGTGAGTAGGGAGGGAACGCATGTCGACGCCGTGGGGGAAGAGTCCGACACCGCCGGACGGGGGCACCGGTGGGGGTGCGGCTGTGCACCCCGCCGCACCGCCACCCGCGCCGATGCCAGGACCGGGGTACGCGTCCGGTCCCGTCCCCGCGCCGCCGGGCAGCGGACCGGTGAATCCCGCACCGCCGCAGGGATATCCGCCGCATCCCGCCGCACACCCCGGAGCTCCGATGTCGCCGTCGGGTGCTCCGGCGCATCGGTGGGCCGGTCCGGCGCATCCGGTTCCGCCGCACGCTCCCGCGCCGCCGGGGCAGCGGCACGGTGTCTCCGGGCCGCCCCCCGCGGTCGCGCCGCATCCCGCTGTCCCGCACGGGCATCCGGGAGTACCCGATGCCGCAGCCACGCAGGCGCATCCTGCCGCGCCGGGTCCCGCGCACATGCCGCATCCCGTCGTCGTGACGGGACAGCCTGGCGCCCCGGCGCATCCGGTTCTCTCGGTGCCCCCGCACCCGCCCACCGACGGGGCTTCCGTCGCGGTTCCGGGACAGGCCGTCGATCCGATGCAGGACGAGGTGGAGCGGTATCTGGCGGCCGTCGCCCACCAGATGGCGATGGGCCGGTTGCAGGTCGGCCGGAACTGGATCGGTCCGGTGTGGAGCCTGCTCGGGGTCGGGATGGCCGTGGCCACCGAGTTGAATCCGATCGAGCTGGCGGTGTGCGCGGCGGGCGTCGCGGAGATCACCCCCGCTGCCGTCACCGACTTCCCCTGCCGGGTGGACGAATTCGCGCAGTCTCTGCGCAGGCGCAGCGCCTTCGTCGTCAAGGGTGGTGCCTTCGGGGTGGCCGCGCTGGTCTCGCACCGCGTTCACCCGGAGGCGCTGCGGGCGTTGAAGAACCGGTCCCTCAGCTACGGTTCGGTCATCGTCCCCGCCGTCGTCGACCTGGCCGCGCGGCGCCTCCACATCCCGGACAACACACCCCTGATCGGGTTCGCCGTCTGGGGCAGTGTCCGCTCGCAGGCCCGCACCTACCTGCCCGAGCCCCGTCTCGTCCTCGGCTGACCGGGTCCACTCGTGCTTTGATCGTGACCATCGGACCGACGAGCAGAAACAGGTGTGCCCGATGTCGAAGATCGTGCTGTTCGGGGCGACCGGTTATACCGGCCGTCTGACCGCCGCCGAGCTGGTCGCCCGCGGCGCCACACCCGTGCTGGCCGGGCGGGACGCCGCCGCCCTGGCCGCGCTCGCCGCCGAACTCGGCGGGGCACCGACCGCGGTCGCCGACGTGGGCGACCCCGCCTCGGTGCGGGCGCTGCTGGGGCGCGGCGATGTCCTGGTGACCACGGTGGGCCCGTTCCTGCGCCACGGCCGTCCCGCGCTGGACGCCGCGATCGACGCCGGGGCGCACTACATCGACTCCACCGGGGAAGGCCCGTTCATCCGGAGCGTGTTCGAGCGGCACGATCGGGCGGTGGCCACGGGGTCGGTGCTGCTGAGCGCGTTCGGCTTCGATTACGTGCCCGGCAACCTGGCCGCCGGACTGGCGCTGCGCGAGGCGCCCGACGCGGCGCGTGTCGAGGTCGGCTACTTCATCGACCGGCCCGGCACCAGCGGTGGCACCCGCGCCTCCATCGCGGGGATGCTGTTCGAATCCGGCTTCGCGTTGCGCGGCGGCGCGCTCGTCGACGAACGCGCCGGTGCCCGGCTGCGTCGCTTCGACGTGGCGGGCGCGACCCGCGCGGGTGTGTCGATCCCCGCCTCGGAACAGCTCGCCCTGCCGCGCTCCTACCCGAACCTGCGTGAGATCGATGTCTTCCTCGGCGTTCCGGAACTCGCCGGACGCGGTATGCAGGCGACCTCGGTGCTGACCGCGGCGCTAGGTCACCTCCCGCCGCTCGAGCGGGGGCTGCGGGCGGGGGTGACCGCGCTCGTGCGCGGCTCCACGGGCGGGCCCGACGCCGCGTCCAGAGCCCGCACCCGGTCCTGGGTGACCGCCCGGACCTTCGACGCCGCGGGCCTGCCCCGCGCGACCGTGACGCTCGCCGGCGGCGACCCCTACGACTTCACCGCGCGGATCATGGCGTGGGCGGCCGACACCGTGCGCGACGACGGCGTCTCGGGCACGGGCGCCCTCGGCCCGGTCGACGCGTTCGGCCTCGACCCACTGCACGCGGCCTGCGCCGAGGCGGGCTGGCGTCCGGCGCGCTGACCGGGGTCCCGGTCGGGCCTTCCTCGCGCCGCCACCGCCACGATGCCCGGCGATCCACTCGGCCGACCGGCCGGGTCGGAGCGGATGAGCCCTGCGCTGTCGGGCCGAGGGCCGAGTCACCGGGCCCCACGACGGCAGTTCGGGTGCACGGCACCCCGGCTCGGGCGGGTCAGTTCGGGCGCAGGACGACGATGCCCGGGACCGTGCGCAGGTAGTCGGTCAGCGGGGTGTCCACGACCCGGTCGACGCCGGGGACCGAGGAGGCGTTGCGGAAGACGGGGCCGTCGGGGGTCTGCACGACGAGGCCGACGTGGGTGACGTCGAGGCCGGGGGCATCGGCGTAGGCGCCGAGGAAGTCGCCCGTGCGCAGCCCGGCCAGGACGGCGGCGTCCACGGCGCTGGCCGGGATGAAGCCGAGGGTGCGGTCGACGACGGGCAGGCCGGGCAGGTAGGCACTGCCGTCGGCCTTGGCGTTGAGGTGCTTGGTGACGGTGACCGTGGCGGGGCTCAGGCTCGCGGTGATGTCGGTGGCGGCGATCCGGTCGACGTGCGCCCAGTCGGTGAAGAAGTGCTTGCGGTGGGCGAAGTCGACCTGTCCGCCGGCGTAGCGGGTCTCGATCAGGTGCCGCACGAAGTCGTCGCGGTCGCCGGACCGGCTGAGGGCCGCCACGTAGTCCAGGAAGGTGAAGCAGTCCACCCGGCGCAGGTCGACGACCAACTGCTCGGGTTCGCCGGCCGAGCCGATCAGCATGTTCGCCCCGTACGGGGTGCCGAGCAACGGCCGTGACAGCGCCTCGAGCAGCTCACCCGTCGGCAACCCGGCCGATGCCGCGCGCACGGCGAGCAGTTCGTCGATCCGGCGGGCGGTGACCTCGTCGACCGCCACGCCCGGCGCGGCCACCGCGGCGGGCAGCAGCGGGACCAGGCCGCAGACGAGCGCGATCACGGCGGCCAGTGCGCGGGCGAGGAACCGCAAGACGCCTCCAACGGGTAGCGGGCGACGGACCCCTCCACGGTAGCCGGGCGCACGCCCGCTCGCGTCAGGTCCGGCACGACGGTTCCGATGCCGCTCGAAGGTCGGGACCGTACCCGGGTGGCCGTCGCCGCGACCCCTCGCCGCCCGCGCCGAACCACCCGGGTACCACCCGCCAACCGGGTACCGCGCTGTCGCGGTGCCCCGGCCCCCTGGTCTCACTCGCGCCCGCCGTGGGCGCTCCGCGAACCGCCTACCAATAGACCCCCGGCACCAGTCGTGCGGCTCGGCGCAGGGCGGTCCCGGTGAGGCGGCGGGCGGTCGACGGGCCGGAAGGTGCCGGTCGCGGGGACGGTGCGGGTAGGTGCGCACCGTTCGCGCCCGCGCTGTCCGAATCGCTGATCTCCCCCTTGGCCGCGGGGGAGTCCGGCAGTGCCCGGTAGTAGCGGTGCAGCACGCGGTCGCGGAACTTCGGGGTGAACAGCGCGCCGAACTCGGCGATCGTGCCGAGCGGCACGTCGATGCGCTTGGGGCGCTCGACGAGCGCGCGCACGATGAGCGCGGCCGCCCATTCCGGCGATTCGGCGCGGCCCTGCCGACCGCTCGGGGCGATCATCGGCGTGCGCACCAGCGGCATGTGGATGGTGGTGAAGGTGACCCCGTCGGCCATCGTCTCCACCGCCGCCACCTCGGTGAACTTGTCGAGCGCGGCCTTGCTCGCCAGATACGCCGAGAACCGGGGCGTGGCGGCCTGCACGCCCGCGCTGCTGATCTGCACGATGTGGCCGGACTTGCGGGCCCGCATCTGCGGCAGCAACGCGAAGGTCACCCGCAGCGCGCCGAAGTAGTTGACCGCCATCGTGCGTTCGTAGTCGTGCAGCCGGTCGGTGGAGCGGTGGATGGCGCGGCGGATGCTGCGGCCCGCGTTGTTCACCAGCATGTCGACGTGGTCGTGCTCGTCGAGGATGGCCTTGATCGTGTGGTCGACGGACTCGGATTCGGTGATGTCGCACTGGTAGCCGTGGGCCTGCCCGCCCGCCGCCCGGATCTCCTCGACCACGGCGGTGAGTTCCTCGCCGCGGCGGGCCAGCAGGAACACGGTGGCGCCCTTGCGCGCGACGGCCACCGCCGCCGCGCGCCCGATGCCGGAGGAGGCGCCGGTGATGAGGACGTGCTTGCCGGTGAGATCGCGCCCGTGGTCGGAGGCTGGGGCCATTGATCGCTCCTCGATGCCGAAGCGGCGCCGGAGTGGGCGCCGGATGGGCTTGAACTTACTCCAAAGTAAGTTAGTTCTCCATCGAACATATGTGCGATACTCGTGCGCATGGCGGACGATCGGATGGCGGACATCTTTGCCGCGGTGCGGCTCGGCAGCGACAACCCGGAGGCGGCCCGCAAGGCGCTCGGGGCGCTGTGGGACGAGCTCGACCCGTCCGCCGCCCCGCTCCAACGCTGCGTGGTCGCCCATCACCTCGCCGTCCTCCAGGACGACGACCAGGAGGCGCTGGCCTGGGATCAGCGTGCGTTGGGCGCGGTGTTCGGTCCCGGCGTCGCGCTGGACGAGGGCATGCGCTGCTTCCTGCCCTCGCTGTATCTGAACCTGGCCGACAGCCATCGCCGCGTCGGTGATTTCGACGCCGCCCGCATGCAGCTGGCCATCGCCCGCGGGCACCTGCGCATCCTCGCCGAGGACGCCTACGGCGAACTGATCCGGTCCGGTCTCGACCGGGTGGCCGCGGCGATCGCGGCAGGCTCGACCGAACGTCTGCGCCGGGAGTAGGCGCATGGGCTGGGGTACCGGGCCGCCCTCGTGGTCGGAGCTGGAACGGGTGCTCTCGGGTCGTCCCGGCCGGACGGACCCGGAAGCCATGTACCCCGGCGACGGCGGCGACAGCCCGGCCTGGTCCCGCAAGCGCGAGCCCTACCTGGCCGAGCCGATCCGACCCGTCGACCGCCCGACGGTGCCCTACGCCGAGCTGCACGCGCATTCGGCCTACAGCTTCCTCGACGGTGCGAGCCAGCCGGAGGAACTGGTGGAGGAGGCCGTGCGGCTGGGGCTGGAGGCCATCGCCCTCACCGACCACGACGGCTTCTACGGCACCGTGCGGTTCGCCGAGGCCGCCAAGGAGTGGGGCATCGCCACCGTCTTCGGCGCGGAGCTGTCGCTCGGCGTCGCGCGGCCCGCACCCCGGCGGAGTGCCCGCAAGGCGGCGCGGGGCCGCGGCGGTGCCGTACGGTACGCCGCCACACCGGAATTCGAGCACGCCGCGGCTCCCGACTCGGCGCCGCGCACCGGCGAGCCCGACCCGCCGGGACCGCACCTGCTCGTGCTCGCCCGCGGGCAGGAGGGGTATCGCCGGTTGTCCCGCGAGATCGCGGCCGCGCATCTGGCGGCGGGGGAGAAGGGCGTGCTCCGCTACGACATCGATGCCCTCACCGCCGCGGCCGGCGGGCACTGGCACATCCTGACCGGCTGCCGCAAGGGGCATCTGCGCACGGCACTCGCGGACGACCTGGCGGCGGGCGAGACCGGCCTGCCGCGCGCCGAGGCCGCACTGCGCGACCTGGTCGAGCGGTTCGGCGCCGACCGGGTGAGTGTGGAACTCACCCACCACGGCGTCCCGGCGGACGACGAGCGCAATGCCCTGCTCATCGCCCTCGCCGACCGGGTCGGCCTGCCCGTGCTGGCGACCACCGGTGCCCATTTCGCCGGTCCCGAGCAGCGGCGGCGGGCGATGGCGCTGGCCGCCATCCGCGCCCGGCGCAGCCTGGACGAGATGGCGGGCTGGCTGGCCCCGGCCGGCGGCGCGCACCTGCGTTCCGGCGCGGAGATGGCGCGGCTGTTCGCCGCCTGCCCCGACGCGGTCGCCAATGCCGTTGCGCTGTCCCGGGAATGCGCGTTCGACCTGCGCCTGATCGCGCCCCAGCTACCGCCGTTCGCGGTGCCGGACGGTCACGACGAGAACTCCTGGCTGCGCGAACTGGTACTGCGCGGCGCGGCGCGGCGCTACGGCCCGCCGCACGCCAACCCGCCCGCCTACCGCCAGCTCGAACACGAGCTCGAGGTGATCGCCACCCTCGGCTTCCCCGGCTATTTCCTGGTGGTGCACGACATCGTCAGCTTCTGTGAGCGGAACGGAATCCTCTGCCAGGGCCGCGGTTCGGCGGCCAACTCCGCGGTCTGCTTCGCCATCGGCATCACCAATGTCGACCCGGTGGCCAACGAGCTGCTGTTCGAGCGCTTCCTGTCCCCGGAACGCGACGGGCCCCCCGACATCGACATCGACATCGAGTCCGACCGCAGGGAGGAGGCCATCCAGCACGTCTACGCCAGGTACGGCCGGGAATACGCCGCGCAGGTGGCCAATGTGATCACCTACCGCGGCAAGTCGGCGGTACGTGACGCGGCCAAGGCACTGGGGTTCTCGCCCGGCCAGCAGGACGCCTGGAGCAAACAGGTCAGCCGCTGGACCGGGGTCGGCGCCGAGACCGGCACCGACATTCCCGAACAGGTGTTGCGCCTGGCCGCCGACCTCGAGGGCCTGCCGCGGCACATGGGCATCCATTCCGGCGGCATGGTGATCTGCGACCGGCCCATCGCCGACGTGTGCCCGGTGGAGTGGGCGCGCATGGCCGGGCGCAGTGTCCTGCAGTGGGACAAGGACGATTGCGCCGCGGTCGGGCTGGTGAAGTTCGACATGCTCGGCCTGGGCATGCTCTCGGCACTGCACTACATGATCGACCTGGTGCGCGAGCACGAAGGCGTCGAGGTGCGGCTGCACGAGCTCGACCTGAAGGAACCCGCGGTCTACGAGATGCTCTCGCGCGCCGACTCGGTCGGTGTCTTCCAGGTGGAGTCGCGGGCGCAGATGGCGACGCTGCCCCGGCTGCGACCGCGCGAGTTCTACGACCTGGTGGTGGAGGTCGCGCTGATTCGGCCGGGTCCGATCCAGGGCGGTTCCGTGCACCCCTACATCCGCCGCCGCAACGGCACCGAGCCGGTCACCTACGACCATCCGGCGCTGGAGAATTCGCTCGGCCGCACGCTCGGGGTGCCGCTGTTCCAGGAACAGCTCATGCAGATGGCGGTCGACGTCGCCGGCTTCACCGCCGCCGAGGCCGACCAGCTGCGCCGGGCGATGGGGTCCAAGCGCTCGCCCGAGCGGATGCGGCGGTTGAAGGAACGCCTCTACCGGGGGATGGCCGAGTTGCACGGCATCACCGGCGAGGTCGCCGACCGGATCTACGAGAAGCTCTATGCCTTCGCCAATTTCGGCTTCCCGGAAAGTCATTCGCAGAGCTTCGCGGCGCTCGTCTTCTATTCGGCCTGGTTCAAGTTGCACCATCCGGCCGCGTTCTGCGCCGGGCTGCTGCGCGCGCAGCCGATGGGGTTCTATTCGCCGCAGTCGCTGGTGGCCGACGCGCGCAGGCACGGGGTACCGGTGCACGGGCCCGACGTCAACGCCAGTCTGGCCGAGGCCACCCTGGAGAACGGCGGGCGCGAGGTCCGGCTCGGCCTGGCCGGGGTGCGCCACATCGGGTCGGAGCTGGCCGAGCGCATCGTCGCCGCCCGCGTCGAGCACGGCCCCTACACCTCGGTTCTCGACCTCACCGGGCGCGTGGAACTGACCGTCGCGCAGGCCGAGGCGTTGGCCACGGCGGGCGCGTTCGACAGTGTCACCGGCCCGTCCGGCGCCGAGCGCTCCGGTGGGCGGCGGGCGGCGCTGTGGGCGGCGGGGGCGGCGGCGCGGGAACGCGCGCATCTGCTGCCCGGCACCGGCCCGGCCGCCGACGCGCCCGCCCTGCCCGGGATGAGCGCGCTCGAACTCGCCGCCGCCGACGTCTGGGCCACCGGGATCTCGCCCGGCAGTTATCCGACCGAATTCCTGCGCGCCCGCATGGACGAACTCGGCGTGATCCCGGCGGGCCGGCTGCTGGAGGTGCGTGACGGTTCGCGGGTGCTGGTGGGCGGGGCGGTCACGCACCGGCAGCGCCCGGCCACCGCGGCGGGCGTCACCTTCCTCAATCTGGAGGACGAGACCGGGATGGTGAACGTGGTCTGCTCGGTGGGCTTGTGGACGCGCTATCGCGCACTCGCCCAAAGCGCTTCGGCGTTGCTGGTGCGCGGGCGGGTGCAGAACGCGGAGGGGGCGGTCAGCGTGGTCGCCGAGCATCTGCAGCTGTTGTCGTTGGGCATGGGGTCGCGCTCACGCGATTTCCGTTGACGCCGCGGCGAACTCCGGCCGTGCGCGGCGCGGCGATCCGTACGATGATCCCTCGTGTCTGTGATCCTCGCGTCGGTGCTGATCCTGCCGACCATCCTGCTCAGCCTGCTGATCGTCGGCACGGCGGGCGCGCTGCTCGGGTCCTGGGCGGTCCTGGTGCTCGGCGGCGCCTGGCTGCTGTACGGCGTGGTGCTGGTGTGGATCGCCTGGTACGCGCCGGAGCGCGCGAGGATCGCGGCTGTGCTCGACGGTTACCGCCGGCCCGAGCCCGCCGAGGCGCGGCTGCTGGCGCTCGTGTGGGAGCCCGTCGCCCGCGCGGCGGACGTGCCGGGGCGGCATCCGTTGCGGGTACAGGACGGTGCGCGGGCCACCGCGACGCCCGCGCCGTCGTCGGCGATCGCGGTCACCGCGTGGGCACTGCACGATCTGCCCGCGGCACAGGTGTCCGCTCTGCTGGCGCAGGCGCTGGGGCATCACGCGGGCGCCGACCCGCGGCTGCGGCTGTGCGGTGCCTGGTGCGCCTGGCCCGCGGCGATGCTGTGGCGGGTGCTCGCCTTGGTGGGCAGGCCGTTCGACCTGCTCGGGTACCGCGCCCCCGTGGTGCGCGCCGTCCTCGGACTGGTCTCGCTGCCGGTCCTGGTGGTGGTGCTCGGCCACCGTGTCGGGCTGCCTGCCGCGATCTTGCTGGCGGCGGTGCTCGCCGTCGAACCCTTCGCGCGCGCCGCTCGTTCCCGCGCCGCCGAGACGGCCGCCGACCGCTACGCGGTCGCCCTCGGGTACGGTCCGCCGCTCGCCGCGGCCCTGCGCACCTGGGCCGCCGCGCACGAGCCGCCGCTGCCGCTGTGGTATCGCCGCCTGCTCGGCAGCGAAGCGCCGACGCCGGTGCGGCTGCGCGAGATCGAACGGGCCGCACCCGAACGCCCGGTCCCCGGCGGCCGGGCGGCATGACGGTCTCGGCGCCGCGCCGAATCCACTTCCGTCGCCGTCCCGGCCGCTACGCTGCGACCATGCGGAAGCTTGCGGTCCTGTGTGTCGCCCTGCTCGGGTCGGTGTTGCTCGTCTCGTGCGGCGGTGACGGCGAGGATTCCGGCGCCCGGCCCGACATGGGCACCGCCGCGCCCGCGATCAGCCCGCCCGGCCTGCGCGAGCAGGCGCCGAGCCCGGCCGACAACGCCCCCGACACCTCGACGCTCGACCGCAAGGAGGTGGTCACCGGCAGCGTCGAGATCACCACCGCCGACCCGATCGCCGCGGCGGGCCGGGTCGCCGACCAGGTGCGCGCCGTCGACGGCCGGATCGACAGCCGCACCGAACAACCCGGCACCGACGACACCGACCCGTCGGCCACCCTCACCGTGCGCGTACCCGCCGACCGCACCGACGCCTTCGTCGACGGACTCGGCGGGATCGGCGAACTCACCCGGGTCAGCACCAACCGCGACGACGTCACCATGCAGTGGGAGGACCTCGACGCCAGGATCAAGGCGTTGCAGGCCTCGGTCGACCGGTTGCGCGCGCTCATCGCGGGCGCCACCACCACCGCCGACCTGATCGCCGCCGAGGAAGCGCTCGGCAGCCGCCAGGGCGAACTCGACAGCCTCACCGCCCAGCAGCGCCGCCTCGCCGACCAGGTCGCGCTGTCCACCCTGACCATCTCGATCACCGCCGCCGACAAGGGGTCTCGCGACGACGGGCCGACGAACTTCTGGGACGGCGTGGTGGCGGGCTGGCATTCGCTGGTCGACTGGTTGCAGGACGCGATCGTGTTCCTCGGCAAGGCGGTGCCGTGGCTCGGCTTCCTCGCGCTGCTCGGCGCGCTCGGCTGGGCGCTCCTGCGACTGGTGCGCCGCCGCCCCGCGCCCGCCGCCGGCACCCGACCCACCGCGGCCGCCGGCCCCGATCGACGCGAAAGCGCTCCGCAGACAGGAGGTTCCGGTGCCGACCAGGGTGGTGCGCGCGACGATCAAACCGAACAGCCGTAAGGGCCCGCTGGTCGAGACCGCCGCCGACGGCACCCTCACCCTCTACGTCCGCGCCCCCGCCGTCGAGGGCAAGGCCAACAAGGCCGCCATCGACCTGCTGGCCGCCCACTACGGTGTCCCTAAGTCGGCCGTCCGCCTCACCGCAGGCGCCACCTCCCGCCACAAACGTTTCGACATCGACGAATAGGCGCGGCTCCAGCCGACTACGGCCACGCGACTACGGCCACGGCGCCGGACCGGTGGCCGACGCCCACGCGGCCGGCGCCCTGTTGTCCACCAGCCGGATCGCCATCCGCTCCGCGTAGGACCGCGCCTGTGGGGTGAACGCGGCCGCCGTCGTCACCACCGCCGCGACATCGAGCACAGTAGCGGCGCCCACCGACAGGCGGGGGCGGATCCGGGGATCAGATCGCGCCGGGGAAGCCCTGTTGGCGCCAGGCCTCGTAGACGGTGACGGCGGCGGCGTTGGAGAGGTTCATCGAGCGGCGGCCGGGCAGCATCGGGATGCGCAGGCGGTCGGTGATGTGCGGGTCGGCGAGTACCTCGGCGGGCAGTCCGGTGGGCTCGGTGCCGAACAGCAGCACGTCACCCGGGCGGTAGGCGATGTCGGTGTAGCGCGTGCTGCCCTGGGTGGTGAAGGCGTACACCCGCTCCGGCGCCAACGCCTCCCACGCCGCCGCCAGGCTCTCGTGCACGGTCACACTGGCCAGGTCGTGGTAGTCCAGCCCCGCCCGCCGCAGCTTCGCCTCCGACAGGTCGAACCCCAACGGCTCGATCAGATGCAGCGCACACCCCGTCCCCGCCACCAGCCGGATCGCATTACCGGTGTTCGGCGGAATCCGCGGCTCATGGAAGACCAAATGGAACACAACGCAGAAGCTTCGCACGACCGCCCGGCGGCGCCGCGGTCCGGTCCGCGACCGTGCCCCTTCGCATGGAAGAATCGCGCGGGTGAGTGATGTGGAGGGTTCCGGCGAGCCGCGGGGCGGGGCGGGCCAGTTCCTGCGTACTCATCTGCCGATGGTGCTGGTGGGGCTGGTGGTGCTGGTCGCGGTGGTGTTCGTGGCCTCCGACCGGTGGCGGCGCGGTGCGCTGATCTTCGGCGGGGCGGCGTTGCTCGCGGCGGCGCTGCGGCTGTGCCTGCCGAGCATTCGGGTGGGGGTGCTGGCGGTGCGCAGCAAACCCTTCGACGTGGCGGCGCTGACGCTGCTCGGCTCGGCGATCGTGTTCCTGGCGGTGACCATCAACACGCTCGGCGTGGGCTGATTCAGCGGTGGGCGCGCGCCAGCCGCATCGTCTCGACCAGCAGTTTGCCGATGGCGGCGGTTTCGGTGAGGAACCCGTCGTGTCCGTCGCGGGAATGCACGACCTCGAGCCGCGCGCAACCGGGTAGCTGGTCGGCCAGCTCCTGCTGGGTGTGCAGCGGGTAGAGCCGGTCGGAATCGACGCCGCCGACCACGCACGGCACCGGGGTGGCGGCCAGCGCGGCCGCGACGCCGCCGCGCCCGCGCCCGACGTCGTGCCGGTTCATCGCCTCGGTGAGCAGCACATAGGTGGCGGGATCGAAACGCCTGCACAGCTTCTCGGCCTGGTGCTCGAGGTAGCTCTGCACCGCCCAGCGCCCGCCGTCGAACGGATCCTCGCCGTCCTGGGCGTGATTGGCGAAGCGGTGGTCGAGTTCGTCCTCGGTGCGGTAGGTCAGGTGCGCGATGCGGCGCGCGATGCCCATTCCGGTGGTGGGTGCGCGGCCGGTGTCGTGGTAGTCGCCGCCCTGCCAGTCCGGGTCGGCGGTGATGGCGGCGATCTGGGTGGTCTGGGTGCCGATCTGGTCGGCGGTGGCGCGCGCGCCGACCGCCAGCACCAGCGCGGCGGCGACCCGCTCGGGAGCGCCGACCATCCATTCGAGCACCCGCATGCCGCCCATCGAGCCGCCGACCACGGCGGCCAGCCGGTGGATGCCGATCCGGTCGAACAGCGCGGCCTCGGCGGTCACCTGATCGCGGATCGAGATCGCCGGGAAGCGCGAGCCCCACGGCTTGCCGTCGGGTGCGGTGGAACCGGGGCCGGTGCTGCCCTTGCAGCCGCCGAGCACGTTGGTGGCGATGACGCACCATTCGTCGGTGTCCATCGGCGCGCCGGGCCCGACCATGCCGTTCCACCAGCCGGGCAGCTGGTGCACGTCGTCGGCCGGGCCGACGACGTGGGAGTCGCCGGTGAGGGCGTGCTCGACGAGCACGACGTTGTCCAGGCCGGGGGAGAGCTCGCCCCAGCGCTGCACGCCGAGGTGGACGTCGGGGATGACGGCGCCGCTCTCCAGCCGGATGTCGCCGACGGGCACGATGGCCAGGGTGCCGTCCGGCGGCGGCAGCAGTTCCGCCCCGGTGGCCGAGGGGCAGGGGCTCTGATCGGTGCTCACGGTCACGCGGACCACTCGATCATGTCGGGAAAACCTCCTGCGAGCGCGCTTGCCCCCGACCTTCGGGAGCCCGGTCATCACCCGGAGCACCCCACCGCAGCTGGAGGGTTGCCGGCCAGCGAGCCGGGGCTTGACGCTGGCGCTCATGACCTGACCGCCATGGTAACCGGGCGGGCCGCGATGGCCGAAATCCGGCCCCCGGTGTCATCATGGGTGAGGTGCTCGAGATCACTCCGAGCTTACTGGCCGGTAACCGTCACATCGCCCGCACAGGGCCCCCTCCCCGCACGGTGCGGACGGCGGCAGCAGTACGCTCGTCTTGTTTGCACCACGTGTCCCGCGGACAATGCGGGGCATATACGTTGTCTGTTGAACAGCTGGGGTCCGCTCACAAGCGTGTTCGCCTGGCCGTGCAATGAGGGCACACATCCTAGGAGGACACGAAGATCCATGTCCAAGATCAAGGTTGAAGGCACCGTCGTCGAACTCGATGGTGATGAGATGACCAGGATCATCTGGCAGTTCATCAAGGACAAGCTGATCCACCCGTACCTCGACGTGAACCTCGAGTACTACGACCTGGGCATCGAATACCGCGACAAGACAGACGACCAGGTCACCGTCGACGCGGCCGAGGCGATCAAGCGCCACGGCGTCGGTGTGAAGTGCGCCACCATCACCCCGGACGAGGCGCGCGTCAAGGAATTCGGCCTGAAGAAGATGTGGCGCTCGCCCAACGGCACCATCCGCAACATCCTCGGCGGCACGATCTTCCGCGCCCCGATCATCATCTCCAACATCCCGCGCCTGGTGCCGGGCTGGACCAAGCCGATCATCATCGGCCGCCACGCCTTCGGCGACCAGTACCGCGCCACCGACTTCAAGGTGTTCCAGGGCGGCACCGTGACCCTCACCTTCACCCCCGACGACGGCAGCGAGCCGATCGTGCACGAGGTCGTGAAGATGCCCGAGGACGGCGGCGTCGTGATGGGCATGTACAACTTCAAGAAGTCCATCGAGGATTTCGCGCGGGCCTCGTTCAACTACGGCCTGCAGCAGAACTACCCGGTGTACATGTCGACGAAGAACACCATCCTGAAGGCCTACGACGGCATGTTCAAGGACACCTTCCAGGAGATCTTCGACACCGAGTTCAAGAGCCAGTTCGACGCCGCGGGCCTGACCTACGAGCACCGCCTCATCGACGACATGGTGGCCTCCTCGATGAAGTGGGAGGGCGGCTACGTCTGGGCGTGCAAGAACTACGACGGCGACGTGCAGTCCGACACCGTCGCGCAGGGCTTCGGCTCGCTGGGCCTGATGACCTCGGTGCTGCTGACCCCGGACGGCAAGACCTGTGAGGCCGAGGCCGCGCACGGCACCGTCACCCGGCACTACCGCCAGCACCAGCAGGGCAAGCCGACCTCGACCAACCCGATCGCGTCGATCTTCGCCTGGACCCGTGGCCTCGAGCACCGCGGCAAGCTGGACAACACCCCCGAGGTGATCGGTTTCGCGCAGACCCTCGAGGACGTCGTCATCAAGACCGTCGAGGGCGGCCAGATGACCAAGGACCTCGCGCTGCTCGTCGGCGGCGACCAGGGCTACCTGACCACCGAGGAGTTCCTCGGCGCGCTCGACACCAACCTGGCCCGCGCGCTGCGCTGACCCAGCCGACGGGGCGGGGCCTGTCGGACCCACCCCGCCCGGCGCCGGGCACACGGACCCGGTGCCGGATCGAACGGGCACCCGCCCACCGCATGCCGCGGTGGCACGGGTGCCCGAGCCGTCTGCGGGGTCAGGAGGTCACCGGCGCCGCGGTCAGCGCCGCGACCGCGCGGGTGAAGCTGGCCGCGCCATGACCCGCGGCGACCTCGGCGTCGAAGATCCGCTGCAGCGGGTCGAGCAGGTCGGTGGTCACCCCCTCGGCCCGGGCGGTCGCGCGGATGTCGGCCAGGCCGCTGCGATTGACCGCAAGGTCGGAGTAGTTCACCGGGTACTCGCCCGAGTCGATCTCCGCGGCGAGGGTGGGCAGCATGTCCAGCAGCGCGCGCAGCCAGGGCGCGAGGTAGGTCTCGGTGAAGCCGACCGCGCCGGCCCGCTCGCCGCGCGTCATCGCCACGGCCTGGAAGAACCCGCCGAACAGCCCGTACATCCCGGCGAGCACGGCCATGTCGTGCCTGGCCGCCGAGCCCGGGTCGGATCCCACGTAGCGGGCGTCGCCGAGCAGCGCGACGACCGCGCCGAACTCGGTGTTCGCCGCGGGCGACCCGCTGTAGACGAGCAGGGTGTCGGGGGTGCCGAGGGTCTGCGGGACACCGAAGATGCCGGCGTCCAGCACCGGGATGCCGCCCAGCCGGGTGGTGAGTTCGGCGGCCTGGTCGGGGCGTCCGGTGGCCACGTTGAGCACCGTGCGTCCGGCCAGCGCGTCGGCGAGCGGGGTGAGCAGTTCGGTCGCGGCCGGGGTGTCGGCGAGCACGGTGATGATCAACCGTCCCGCCGCGACCGCCGTCCGCGGGTCCGGTGCGCGCCGGGCGCCGAGGGCGTCGAGATGCGCGGCCCGGCCGGGGGTGCGGTTCCACACCGTGGTCGGGTGGCCCGCGCGCACCAGGATCTCGGCGACGGCGGCGCCCATCCGGCCGAGGCCGAGCACGGTCACGGGTGTCTTGCTCATGGTTCCTCCGTGGATTTCGGGGTTGTCGGGTGGGCGCCCTGGATTCAGTTTCCGGACGGATGCACCGCAGCGGTGAGTGGCAGAACCGACCACAACCGAACGTTTCCTGCCACACTGGTGCCATGACCGGACGGACCGTCGCGATGGCGATCGCGCCGGGTGCGCTGCACCCCTGGGATCTCTACGAGCTGGGCGTGGTGGCCGCGATCTTCGGGACGCCCCAGCCGGACCTGGCCGACCCCTGGTACACGCTGCGGGTGTGCGCGGTCGCACCGGACCAGGGCGAACAGTCGATCGGCTTCGGCGCCTTCCTGCGTCCCGAACACGGTCTGGCCGAGTTGCTGGCCGCCGATACCGTGATCGTGCCCTCGGTGGCCGCGCACTGCCGCACGGGCGAGCGCGCGCTACCCGCGGAACTGCTCGACGCGCTGGTGGCCGCGCACCGCCGGGGCGCCCGGCTGGTCGCGCTGTGCGACGGGGTGTTCGCGTTGGCGGCGGCGGGCATCCTGACCGGGCGGCGGGTGACGGTGCACTGGGAGCACGCCGGCCTGCTGGCCCGCCGCCACCCCGATCTCGTGGTCGACGACTCGGTGCTCTACCTCGACGACGGCGACGTGCTCACCAGCGCGGGCATGACCGCGGCCCTCGACCTGTGCCTACACCTGGTGCGCCGCGACCTCGGCGCGACCGTCGCGAACCGGCTGGCCCGGCGCATGGTGATTCCCCCGCACCGCTCCGGCGGCCAGGCGCAGTACGTCGACCGCGCGGTGCCCGCCGATCCGCGTGACGACCTCGGTCCGGTACTGCAATGGGCGGCCGCGCACCTGGACCAGCCGCTCACCGTCGACCTGCTCGCCGCCCGCGCGAACATGAGCACCCGCACCTTCCACCGGCGCCTGCAACGGGCCGGCGGGGTCACACCCAAGCAGTGGCTGCTGAACCAGCGCCTGGCCTATGCCAGAAGCTTGCTCGAGTCGACCGACCTGACCGTCGAGGCCGTCGCCCGGATGGCCGGGCTCGGCACCGCCACCAACCTGCGCAGGCACTTCACCACGGCACTCGGGGTGACGCCCGCGGACTACCGCCGCACCTTCGCCCGCCGCGAGCCCGGGACCCCGCCGCGGGACGGCGCGGTGGCGTAACTCACGCGATCTCGGGAAGCGATGCCGGTTGCCGGTCGGTTACATGGACACGTGACGAGTCCCGCGACCATCGCCCCCGTCCGTTCCGACTCCCCGCGCACCGAGTGGCACGTGCCCGCGATGCTGGCACTGGCGCTCGGTGGTTTCGGCATCGGCACCACCGAATTCGTCACCATGGGCCTGTTGCCCGACATCGCCGTGGCCATGCACGTCTCCGAGCCGACCGCCGGGCACGCGGTGTCGGCCTACGCGCTCGGCGTCGTGGTCGGTGCGCCGCTGCTGGCCGCGCTGTGCGCGCGGGTACCGCGCAAACGTCTGCTGGTGGCCCTGATGGTGGCCTTCACCCTCGGCAATCTCGCCACCGTGCTCGCGCCGACCTTCCACACCCTGGTCGCGGCGCGCTTCGTCGCCGGCCTGCCGCACGGCGCGTACTTCGGCGTCGCCTCGCTGGCCGCGGCCTCGCTCGCGCCGGTCGGCCGGCGGGCGAAGGCGGTCGCCGCGGTGATGCTCGGCCTCAGTGCCGCGAACGTCGTCGGCGTGCCCGCGGCCACCTGGCTCGGCCAGCACTTCGGCTGGCGCGACGCCTTCGTGGTGGTGGCGCTGATCGGCGCGGCGACGGTGGCGGCGCTGCTGCGCTTCGTGCCCGAACTCACCGGGTTGGTGATCACCAACCCGCTCACCGAACTCGGCGCGCTGCGCAGGACGCAGGTGCTGGCCACTCTCGCCGTCGGCGCGATCGGCTTCGGCGGCATGTTCGCTGTCTACACCTACATCGCGACCACCTTGACCGACGTGGCGGGCATGGCCGCGGGCGCGGTGCCGTTGGTGCTGGCGCTGTTCGGCCTCGGCATGGTGGCGGGCAACGTCGCCGGCGGCGTGCTGGCCGATCGCGGCGTGGACCGTTCGATCTTCGTCGCGATGGTGACGATGGCGGTCGTGCTCGCGGCCTTCGCCGCCGCCGCGCACCACCCGGTGACCGCCGCGATCGGCGCGTTCCTCGTCGGTGCCTCGGGCGCCGCGCTGGCGCCGGGCCTGCAGACCCGCCTGATGGACGTGGCCGCCGACGCGCAGACCCTCGCCGCCGCCCTCAACCACGCCGCGCTCAACATCGCCAACGCGGCGGGTGCCTGGCTGGGCGGTCTGGTGATCGCCGCGGGCTTCGGCTACACCGCGCCCGCGTTGGTCGGCGCGGGCCTGGCGGTGACGGGCGTGCTGCTGTTCACCGTGACGGTGTGGGCCGCCCGCCGCGGCGCGCCGGCGGCGCAGTGACCGACAGGCGCACCGACACAGACACATCGACATCGGACGCACTGACATACAGCTCTGTATGTAACCGTAGAATCGCCGGATGACCACGACCGGCAGGCGGCCGCGGCGCACCCAGGAGCAGCGCAGCACCGAGATGCGCACGCGGCTGCTCGACGCCACCATCGAATGCCTCGTCGAGTACGGCTACGCGGGCACCACGACCCCGCGCATCGCCGAACGCGCCGGGGTCACCCGTGGCGCGCAGGTGCACCACTTCGGCTCGAAGAACGATCTGGTGATCGCCGCGATCAACCACCTGGCCCAGCGCCGGGTGCAGGCGGTGCTGCGCGAGATGGCCGACCTGGCGCCGGGCGCCGATCCGGTGGCGTCCGCCCTCGATTTCCTGTGGGAGCTGCACCAGGATCCGCTGTTCACGGCCACCGTGGAGCTGTGGGTGGCCGGTCGCACCGAACCCGTCCTCGCCGCCGCGATGGCGGAGGTGGAGCCCTTCGTCAACGGCGCCGTGCTCACCGCCGTGGAGCGGTTCGTGCCCGACGAGATGCGCCGCAAGGGCGCGCGCGACTTCGTCTACACCGCGATGGACACCCTGCGCGGCATCCTGCTGGCCGGCTCCGGTGACACCGACACCGAGCGTGCGCACCGGCGCTGGCGGCGCGCCTGCGCCCTGCTGCGTGCCGCCGCGCGCGCCTCGGACACCTGACCGGCGAGCCGCGCGCCACCCGTTGCGCCGTTACATACAGCTCTGTACGTTTGTGGCAGCTCGATCCGCCGGACTCGGCGAGCGGCGCAGCGACGGGAGTGAACGACGATGTTCGAATGGTCCGAGACCGATCTGATGGTGCGCGACGCCGTGCGCGGTTTCATCGACCGCGAGATCCGGCCCAACCTCGACGCCCTCGACAGCGGCGAGATGCTGCCGTACCCGATCCTGCGAAAGATGTTCGCGGAGTTCGGCATCGCCGCCATCGCGACCGAGTCGCTGGAGAAGTCGCTGGCCGCCGAGGAAGCCCGCACCGAGGGCGGTGACGCGCCCGAGCGCGGTGGGTCCGGTGCGTTCGGTCAGCAATCCATGATGGCCGTGGTGGTCAGCGAACTGTCCGGCGTCTGTCTCGGCCTGGTCAGCGCGATGGGCGTGAGCACCGGGCTCGGCGCGGCCACCATCATGGCGCGCGGCACCCTCGCGCAGAAGAAGCGCTGGCTGCCGGAACTGGTGACGATGGAGAAGGTCGCCGCCTGGGCGATCACCGAACCCGACTCCGGCTCGGACGCCTTCGGCGGCATGAAGACCTACGTGCGCCGCGACGGCGAGGACTACCTCCTCAACGGCCAGAAAACCTTCATCACCAACGGCCCCTACGCCGACGTCATCGTCGTCTACGCCAAGCTCGACGAGGGCGACGCCGGCGTGGACAAGCGCGACCGCAAGGTGCTGACCTTCGTCCTCGACAAGGGCATGGAAGGTCTCACGCAGGGCAAACCGTTCAAGAAGATGGGTCTGCACGCGTCTCCCACCGGCGAACTGTTCTTCGACAACGTGCGGCTCGGGCGCGATCGTCTGCTCGGGGAGACCGAGGAGCACCGCGGCGGCGACGGCCGCGAATCCGCGCGCACCAACTTCGTCGCCGAGCGGGTCGGGGTGGCGTTCCAGGCGCTGGGCATCATCGAGGAATGCCACCGGCTCTGCGTCGAATACGCGAAGAACCGCAGGCTGTGGGGTCAGGAGATCGGGCGGTTCCAGCTGGTGCAGCTCAAGCTGGCCAAGATGGAGATCGCGCGGATCAACGTGCGCAACATGGTGTTCAGCACGCTGGAGCGCGGCCGGGCGGGCAAGCCGCTGTCGCTGGCCGAGGCCTCGGCCATGAAGCTGTACTGCTCGGAGACCGCCACCGAGGTGGCGATGGAGGCGGTGCAGCTGTTCGGCGGCAACGGCTACATGAGCGAATACCGCGTCGAGCAGCTCGCCCGCGACGCGAAATCGCTGATGATCTACGCGGGCAGCAACGAGATCCAGGTGACCCACATCGCCAAGGGGCTGCTCGGCCGCTGAGGCCCCGTCGGTTCGCGGCGATCCGTCGAGAAAGGCACACAGATGAGTTCAGCCGCACGGATAGCGGGCAAGGTCGTCGTCATCACCGGCGGCGCGCGGGGTATCGGGTACGCCACCGCGCGCACGCTGCGCGATCTGGGCGCGCAGGTCGCCATCGGCGACGTCGACGAGGCCAAGGTGAAGGAATCCGGCGCCGAACTGGGCCTGGACGTCTACGGCGCGCTCGACGTCACCGATCCGGACAGCTTCGAGGCCTTCCTCGACCAGGTCGAGCGCACCCTCGGCCCGATCGACGTGCTGGTGAACAACGCGGGCATCATGCCGACCGGCCACTTCGCCGACGAGCCCGACCGCGTCAGCCGCCGGATCCTCGACATCAACGTCTACGGTGTCGTCCTGGGCAGCAAGCTGGCCACCCGGCGGATGCTCGAACGCGGCCGCGGGCACGTCATCAACATCGCCTCCCTCGCCGGTGTCGTCGCCACCCCCGGCCTGGCCACCTACTGCGCCAGCAAGGCCGCCGTGCTCGCCCTCACCGACACCCTGCGCCTGGAGTACCGTGACCGCGGCATCGAATTCTCCGCCGTGACACCGACCTTCACCAACACCGAACTGGTCGCGGGCACGGCGGGCGCGAAGGGCATGCGCAACGCCGAGCCGGAGGAGATCGCCGCGGCCGTCGCGGCCCTGATCACCACCCCGCGCCGTCGCGTCGCGGTGACCAAGCTCGCCGGCAGGCTGGCCAACCTCCAGTACTACGTGCCGGAAAAGGTGCTCGACTTCCTCGGCGACAAGCTCGGCATGAAGGAGGTCTTCCTCAGCGAGGTGGACCAGCAGGCCCGCGCCGCCTACGAACGCCGCGCCCGGGGCGAGGACGACGAATCCTGAAGTCCGGCACTGCGGCGGCCTGCGTGGTGATGCTGCGCTGCCGCCTCCGGCCGCTGACCCGCTCAGGCTGTGTTGGATTCGCCTGAGCGGGGCGGCCTGCGTGGTGACGCTGCGCTGCCGCCTCCGGCCGCTGACCCGCTCAGGCTGTGTTGGATTCGCCTGAGCGGGGCGGCCTGCGTGGTGATGCTCCGCTGCCGCCTCCGGCCGCTGACCCGCTCAGACGGCGCGCAAGCGGGTGCGGCTGGCGTAGACGTGTTCGGCGATGAGGGTGGCGATCCGGTCGGGTGCTTCCAGCATCGGCACGTGGCCGACCCGGTTGACCAGGATGCGGTCGGCCGAGTCGGGCAGCTCCTTCAGGAACCGTCGCGCGTAGACGCGGTTGGGGATCACCCGGTCGTACTCCGACAGCAGCAGCCGCACCGGCGTGGCCAGATCCGACAGGTCGGCCAGCGCGGGCGCGCGCAGGCTGCCCAGGATCAGCGGCACCATCGCCCGGCAGTTCACCGCCGCGGTGACGGTGGCGACGGCGTCGCGGCGCGCCACCGCGGTGGGATTCTTGACCACCGGGAACAACGCCAGCCGCCGCACCACCGGGTTGCGCGCGGCGAAATCGGCCATCCGCGCACCCAGGCGAGTCACCGGCACCAGCGACAGGAATTTCAGCGCGACCCGGAACTGGGTGAGCGAGGGCACATTCCAGCCGCCCGCCGGTGCGATGAGCGTCAGGGTGCGGGCCCGCCCGCGCCGGGCCAGCTCCACCCCGACCCACGCGCCGAGTGAATTGCCCGCGATATGGCAGGTGCGCCAACCCATCTCGTCGAGTTGCCGCTCCACCGCGTCGGCCAGCGCGGCGATGTCGATGGTGCGTCCCGGCGCGTCCGGCCCACCCCAGTGCCCCGCCAGGGCGGGGGCGAACACCTCGCAGTGCGCGGCCATCAGCGTCGCGGTCTGCTCCCAGCAGTGCGGCGAGAGCAGGAAGCCGTGCAGCAACAGCAGCGGATCACCCGAACCGATGTGCAGCGCCGCCATCGCGGCGGGCCGCTCCACGGGCTTCTTGCGGGCCGGCTTCGCGCCCGTGGCGGCGCTCGCACGCGCGGCGGGGGAGGCGGGGGACGGGGAGGTGTCGGACGTCATCGTCAGCACCCCTTCCTGGACGGCGGAGTCCGGGGCAGGTACATCTGACCAGCATTGTACGGTCGGACGGTGCCGAACATCGTCGCAACGATCAACGTCAACGGGGTCAGGGCCGCTGCGGGCAAGGGGATGCTCGCGTGGCTGGCCGCCACCGAGGCCGACATCGTCTGCCTACAGGAGACCCGCGCCACCGACGAGCAGACCGCGGCCGCGCTGGCGCCCGCGCTCGCGGACGGATGGCAGCTGGCCCACGCCGAGCCCGGCGCGAAGGGGCGCGCCGGGGTCGGGATCCTGTCGCGGCGGGCACCGGACGCGGTGCGAATCGGGTTCGGCAGCAGCGAGTTCGACGGCTCGGGCCGCTATCTCGAAGCCGATTTCGGGGATGTGACCGTGGCCAGCGTCTACGTGCACTCCGGTGATGCGGGTACGCCACGGCAGGACGAGAAGTACCGCTTCATGACGGAATTCGGCGCGTACCTGAAGGCCCGCACCGGCGATTTCGTGGTGTGCGGCGACTGGAACATCGCCCACACCGAACGGGACCTCAAGAACTGGAAGGGCAATCGCAAGTCCGCCGGATTCCTCCCCGAGGAACGCGCCTGGATCGACGAACTGCTCGCCGCGGGCTACGTCGACGTCGTCCGCGCCCTGCACCCCGACGTCGACGGCCCCTACAGCTGGTGGTCCTACCGCGGCCGTGCCTTCGACAACGACTCCGGCTGGCGCATCGACTACCACCTCGCCCGCGGCGAACTGGCCGGCCGCGCCAAACAGGCCGTGGTCGAGCGCGCCCCGTCCTACGACCAGCGCTGGTCCGACCACGCACCCGTCACCGTCCAGTATCGCTGAGGGAGGGCCGTCCACGATGTCTCCGAAGGTGCTTCGACTGGTGGGGGCCTTGGGAGCCCTGGCGGTGGTGGTGCTGATCTCCGTCCTCACCACCCGCGGCTCGGACACCGCGCCGAGCGCGATCTCGGCCACCGCGACGCCCGCGGCGGGTGCGAGCTCGACCGGCAAGCCCGCGGCTCCGGTCACCTCGCCGACGCGGGTGGCGGGCGTGCCCGAGCGGGCCTACACCACGCTCGCCGAGATCGATGCGGGCCGCTGGCCGGATTCGGCGAACGCGCCGGGCACCAAGGGTGGGGAGCGGTGGATGAACCGCGACGGTGATCTGCCGCGCGCCGATGCGGCGGGCAGGCCGATCACCTACCAGGAGTGGGACGTCAATCCCAAGCAACGCAACCGGACCCGGGACGCTGAACGCATCGTCACCGGCAGCGACGGTTCGGCCTGGTACACCGGCGACCACTACCAGACCTTCACGAGGATGCGCTGATGCCTGTTCCGCTGTCGCGATTCCTGGCCCGCCCCACCGAAGCCCGGCCGGAATCCGCTACCCCCGAGCCGATCGCCGCCGCCGCGGAACCGGTGTTCGGCGCGCTGGCAGTGAGCGCGCCGGAACTGACCGAGGTGCGCTATCGCGCGCCCGCCGGTTACGCGGTGCGCGAGTTGCGCGGGACGCGGATGCGGACGGTCGCGGGCGTGTTCGACGAGTGGGCGGCGGCCTTCCAGTTCCCCTACTACTTCGGGCAGAACAAGAACGCTTTCGACGAATGCCTACGTGATCTCGACGATTTCGTGGGTGAGGCCGCCGGGTATGTCGCGGTGGTGCGCGACGCGGCCGACCTGCTGGCCGAGCAGCCCGCCGAACGGGATTGGTTCGACGAGGCCATGCGCGACTGCGCCGACTACTGGCGCCGCCGCGACGTCAGCTTCCGGGTGGTGTTGCAGGGCGATCCGGACACCACCGCGGTGGAGCTGGAACTCGACTAGGGCTTGGGCAGCCGGCCCGCCAGATCCTCGCCGAGCAGCACGAACACGTCGGTGGTGTGCTCGACGAGTTCGTCCCGGTCGAGCGCGATCTCGCCCTGCAACCACGAGGTCAGCGTGTGGACCAGGCCGCCGACCAGGTAGGTCGCGCGGAAATCGATCACCGCGTCGGACACCGGCTCGCCGCGGCCGTAGAAGCCGACGCCCTGCGCGGCGACCATGCGCGCGAACGCGCGGACGGTCTGGTTGCCGCGCGCCCGCAGCTCCGGCGTCGACATGCCCGCGATCAGTGCCGCGCGTGCCTTGCGCGGGTCGTCGGTGAGCAGGTGGATACCCGCGGCGATGGCGGCGTGCGCCTTGGCGCGCGTCTCGTCCGGCGCCTCGCGCAGTGCCGCGAGGATGGCCAGCGCCAGTTCCTCGGCGATCTGGTCGAACAGGGCGGCCAGCACGGCCTCGCGGCTGTCGAAGTTCTCGTAGTAGTAGCGCTCGTTGAGACCGGCGCGCGCACAGAGCCCGGACACGGTCAGTTTGGCCGTGCCCTCGGTGCCGACGATCTCGAGCGCGGCGTTCAGCAGCGCGGTGCGCCGCTGCGCCCTGCGCTCCTCGGCGGAGACGCCGCCGTAGGTCCGCTGCGCAGTCACCCGTCCGATTCTGGCACGCCGACCGTTCTGAGGTTTTTGGCAGAGTGTCTTGCCAGAATGGGCAATCTGGTGGATTCTGTTGCCAGATGACTCGATGAGGAGGCCGCCATGTCCGAGCCCGGATACTTCGCCGAGCACTCGATGATCCGGCGGGTGATGCGCAAACGCGCGGTGGGCATCACCTACGGACTGCGGGCGCTGGTGATCGGCGCGGTGCACCCGCTGCTGTATGTGGGCACCGCGGAGAGCACCCACCACCGGAGCACGCCCTACACCCGGCTCGCGATCACCGGCAAGCTGTTCGAGGCGGTGTTCCTGGGCAGCAAGGACGAGGCCGACCGGGCGCTGTCCTACACCGGTAAACGCCACGTCCGGGTCAGCGGCGCGCTGCCGGAGGACGCGGGCCCGCACCCGGCGGGCACGCACTACTCCGCGCTCGACCCGGACCTGATGTTCTGGACCATGGCGTTCACCTTCGACTCCGCGGAGGTCATGCACGACCTGCTGGTCCGCAGGCTGACCGACGGTGAACGGGAGGCGCTCTACCACGACTACGTGCGCTGGGGCGAGCTGTTCGGGATGCCGCGCTCGGCCGCCCCCGACAGCTACGCCGGTTTCCGGGCGCGCTACGACGGCTACCTGGCCTCGAACCAGCCGCATCTCACGCCGGAGGCGCGGATGGTGGGCTCGTACCTGATGGGGCAACGGGTGCCCTACCCGCTGCCGGTGCCCGCCCAGCAGGTCACCGGCGGGTACTACCTGCTCGTGCAGGGCAGCCTGCCCGAGCCGGTGCGGCGGTTGTACGGCCTCGACTGGGGGTGGGCGCAGGAACGCCGGTTCCGGCTGCTCGCGGCCGGGGTGCGGGCCGCCCATCTGGCCCCGCCGGTGGGCCCGCGCCTGCTGGCGAACACCCTGCGCGGTCCGAGCGCGCCGCTCTACCAGGTGGCCTCGCGCCGCGAGCAGGACCTGCAACGCTCCGGAAAGCCGAGTATGCCCGGTGTCGATCCGCGCTCGTGGGCGGAGCGGAATTCCGCTTGAGCGGCATGGAAAGATCGGGGGTATGTCCAGTCCTGCATCAGCCCCGGCCGCGGAGCGCAAGCAGCGTGTGCTGTCCGGGATCCAGCCGACCAGCAATTCGTTCCACCTCGGCAACTACCTCGGTGCGCTGCAGTACTGGGTAGGGATGCAGGACGACTACGACGCGCTGTACTTCATCCCGGACATGCACGCGATCACCGTCGCGCAGGAGCCCAAGCAGCTGCGCGCCCGGACCAGGGCGGCCGCGGCCCAGCTGCTGGCCATCGGCATCGACCCGAAGCGCTCGACGCTGTTCGTGCAGAGCCAGGTGCCCCAGCACGCCGAACTGGCCTGGGTGCTCAGCTGCATCACCGGTTTCGGCGAGGCGAGCCGGATGACCCAGTTCAAGGACAAATCGGCCCGTCACGGCGCGGACAACGCCACCGTTGGCCTGTTCACCTACCCGGTGCTGATGGCCGCCGACATCCTGCTCTACCGCCCGCATCAGGTGCCGGTCGGCGAGGACCAGCGCCAGCATCTCGAGCTCACCCGTAACCTCGCCCAGCGGTTCAACACCCGCTTCAAGAAGACCTTCGTGGTGCCCGAGGCGCACATCGTCAAGGGCACCGCCAAGATCTACGACCTGCAGGATCCGACCTCGAAGATGAGCAAGTCGGCGGCCTCGGACGCCGGTCTGATCAACCTGCTCGACGATCCGAAGGTGAGCGCCAAGAAGATCCGCTCGGCGGTCACCGACACCGGCCGCGAGATCCGCTACGACCCGGACACCAAACCCGGTGTCAGCAACCTGCTGGTGATCCTCGGCGCACTGACCGGAACCTCGCTCGACACGCTCGAGCGCGATTACGACGGCAAGGGTTACGGCGACCTGAAATCCGACGTCGCCGACGCGCTGGTGGAGTTCGTCACGCCGTTGCAGGCGCAGGTGCGAGAGTATCTGGCGGATCAGGGCGAACTCGATCGCATCCTCGCCGCCGGAGCCGAGCGCGCGCGCGAGATCGCCGGCAACACTCTCGCACAGGTCTACGACCGAGTGGGTTTCCTGGCACGCTAGCCCGGGTACGACGCTTGCGAGGGTAGGCGTCGAAGGGGTGTACAGGTGCAGGTGATCGACAACGTCAAGGCCGGTATCGAACGTCGCGTGCAAGCGCGACCGTGGCTGGATCACCTGATCCGCGCCGGTGGGCAGTACCAGCGGCAGCGCGGCGACTACTTCGCCGCGGGCATCACCTATTTCACGGTGCTGTCGCTGTTCCCGCTGCTGATGGTCGCATTCGCGATCGCGGGCTTCGTGCTGGCGGGCAACCAGGACCTGTTCACCGAGCTCCAGAACAAGATCGTCGAGAACATTCCCGGCGAATTCGGCACGCAGGTCAACGATCTGGTGGACCAGGCGGTCGAATCCCGCGGCACGGTCGGTGTCCTCGGCCTGATCACCGGCCTGTGGACGGGGCTCGGGTGGATGGCGAACCTGCGCGCGGCGCTCACCGAGCAATGGGAGGGCAAGCACGAGGACGGCAACTGGTTCCTCACCAAGCTCTCCGATCTCGGCGCGCTGCTCGGCCTCGGTGTCGCCCTGGTGCTGTCGCTCGGTCTGTCGGCGGTGGGTTCGAGCGATCTGGGGGAGCGCGTGCTCGACGGCCTCGGCCTCGGCGGGGTGCCCGGTGCGCGGCTGCTGCTGACCGCGGTGTCGATCCTGCTGGCGCTGGTGGCCAGCTGGGCGGTGTTCGCCTGGATCATCGCGCGGCTGCCGCGCGAGCCGGTCACCCTGGCCAGCGCCGCCAAGGCCGCGCTGCTGGCGGCACTGATCTTCGAGGTCTTCAAGTTCGTCGCCTCGATCTACCTGCGCACGGTGCTGCGCAGCCCCGCGGGGGCGACCTTCGGGTCGATCATCGGCCTGATGGTGTTCAGCTACGTCACCTACCGGATCATCCTGTTCGCCACGGCCTGGGCCGCGACCGCCGAGGAGAACCGGAAGGACGCCGAGGTTCCCACGCCCGCACCGGCGGTCATCCGGCCGCGCGTGGTCGATCGCGGGGTGTCCGGCGGGGCGGGTGCGGCCGCGTTCGGAGCGGGCGCGCTGGCGGCGCTGGCGTTGACGATGTTCCGGCGCAAGTGAAGTCGTAACGGTCCCGGTGCCGAAGCCTGCGCCCGAATTCGTGGAACCGACCGGCGGGCTGCGGCGTCCAATCTCATGACGCGATATCCCGATCGGGGATCGCGGGGACCGGCGGGACGAGGGCTGCGTGCGGCCGGTCACGGGACAGGCCGGTGCCCGGCGAGGGGCGGGCACCGGCACGCACCCGAACGATTCCCCCGCGCGGGCGGTGTCAGCGGCGGGGGCGGCTGACCCGGCGCGCGCCGAGCAGCAGCACGGCGATCGCTACGAGACCGCCGACGATCAGCAGCGTGCGGGCGCCCGCGTGCCTGCGTTCGGGTTGTGCGGCGGTGGCCGTCTCGTCGTCGCCCGGCGGCGGCGCGGCCAGTACCACGTTCTGCTCGGTGTCGGTGGCGTCGGTCGCCGCGCCGGGCAACGACCCCACCGAAGCACCCGCGGGCAGCGCGAAGCCGTAGTCGAGCAGCCGGGCGGCCTGCTCCCACGGACGGATCGGCAGCACGTCGGCCTTGAGCAGGGTCACCACCAGGCGGCGGCCGTCGCGCTCGGCGGCGGCGACGAAAGTCTGGCGGGCGTCGTCGGTGAAGCCGGTCTTGCCGCCGAGGGCGCCCGCGTAGTTGTAGAGCAGCTGGTTGTCGTTGCCGATCGGGAAGCCGGGGTGGTCGGTGTCGTCGGGGATCAGCGGGTTCTTCGGATAGCCGGGGAAATCGATCTGCTCGGTGCGGATGAGTTCGGCGAACAGCGGGATCGTCATCGCCTCGCGGAACAGCAGGGAGAGGTCGTAGGCCGAGGTGGTCATGCCCGGTCCGTCCAGTCCGGAGGGCGTGGCGGCGCGGGTGTCGAAGGCCGACAACGACTTCGCGACCTCGTTCATCCGCGCGACGGTGGCCTTGTCGCCGCCGAGTTGCGCGGCGATGGCGTGTGCGGCGTCGTTGCCCGAGGCCATGATCAGCGCTTGCATCAGCTGCCGGTTGGTGTAGCGGCCGCCGGGGCCGATGCCGACGCGGGTGCCGTCGACGTCGGCGTCGGCCTGGGTGCCGGTGACCACCCGGTCCAGGTCGAGTGTGCGCAGCGCCACGATGGCCAGCAGCACTTTGATGGTGCTGGCGGGACGGTACCGGCCGTGCGGATCCTTGGCCGCCAGCACCTCGCCGGTGTCCAGGTCGGAGATCATCCACGCGGTCGCGGAGATGTCGCGGGGCAGTGGCGGCGCGTCGTCGGGCACCACCACACCGCATTCGCCCATCCGCGCACCCCCGATCG
Organism: Nocardia sp. FDAARGOS_372; assembly: GCF_002554515.1. Taxonomy (NCBI): domain Bacteria; kingdom Bacillati; phylum Actinomycetota; class Actinomycetes; order Mycobacteriales; family Nocardiaceae; genus Nocardia; species Nocardia sp. FDAARGOS_372. The sequence goes on from NZ_PDDW01000001.1 coordinate 5,748,304, forward strand.
GCGGCACCGGCACCGGCAGCGGGGTGGGCGCCGGCTCACCGGGGGCGGGCACCTCGGAGGTGTCCACCGCGGGCGGCGGGACGTTCTTCTGCGGGCAGGTGTCGGTCTCGGGGGTGGTGAACGGCGCCGTCGTGGTGGGTGGCGTCGGCGCGGTGGGCGCGGCCGCGGCGGGGATCGCGACCGCCGCGCCGAGTGCGGCCGCGACGGTGAGCGCCGCCGTCAGCCTGCGCAGGGGGACGGAGAGGCGAGCAGTCATCGACAGCGAGCCTATCGGGCGCTCCGAGTCCAGCCGCGCGGGCGGCGGCCGGTGTTGCCCGGCAGATATTGACAGAAGCTCCGAAATGAGAGTTACTATCAAAATCCATAAACTTCCATTTTCGGAGGATTCGTGCGAACCGACTCCGCTTCCCGTCTGCTCGCCCTGGGCGCCCTGTCCGTGGCGACGCTGACCATCGGGCTCGACATGACGGTGCTCACCGTCGCGCTGCCCACGCTCGCCATGGATCTGCACGCCGACGTCGGCGCCCTGCAGTGGTTCAGTACCGCCTACACCCTGGCGCTGGCCGCGCTGATGCTGCCCGCCGGCGCGCTGGGCGACCGTTACGGCCGCAAACGGCTGCTCCTGGCGGCGTTGGTCGTCTTCGGATCGGCCTCCGCCGCGTGTGCTTTCGCGACATCCTCGGGGCAGCTGATCGCCGCCCGGGTGGTGCTCGGCGCGGCCGCGGCGGCGATGATCCCGCTGTCGATGGCGGTGCTGCCGGTGTTGTTCCCCGAGCCCGGAGAACGCGCCCGCGCGTTGTCGATCTGGGTCACCGCGATGGGGCTCGGCCTGCCGCTGGGCCCGGTGCTCGGCGGATGGCTGATCGACAACTTCTGGTGGGGGTCGGTGTTCCTCATCAACGTGCCGATGGTCGTGGTGGCCGCGATCGCGGTGGCCGCGCTGGTGCCCGAATCCCGCGACCACGCCCGGCGACCGCTGGATCTGCCGGGAATGGGACTGTCGACCACGGGCATGCTGGCGCTGACCTACGGACTGATCCGCTGCGGTGAGCAGGGGTGGGGCGACCCGCTCGCCCTGGCCTGCGTCGCCGCCGGTCTGGTCGCCGGTGCCGCGCTCGTCGCCTGGCAGCGGCGCGCTACGCATCCGCTCATCGACCCGGGCCTGTTCCGGGCGCCCGGCTTCCGGTGGGGCGCGGTGTTCGCCGTGCTGATCAGCTTCGCGCTGTTCGGGTTGTTCTTCACGGTCCCGCAGTACTTCCAGGAGGTGCTCGGCACCGACGCGCTCGGTAGCGGACTGCGGTTGCTGCCGATGATCGGCGGACTGATCGTCGGCGCCAGGGTGGGGGAGCGGCTGTTGCCGAAAGCCGGCGCGCGCGCGGTGCTGACCGGCGCGATGGTGGTGCTGGCGCTCGGCCTCGGCTGGGGTGCGCTCACCGGCGTCGACAGCCCGTACTGGTTCACCGCCTGCTGGATCGCGCTCGTCGGTGCGGGCATGGGCGCCGGCCTGCCGGTCGCGATGTCGATGGCGCTCGACGATCTCGACCTGGACCACGCCGGCGTCGGCACCGCGTTGCTGCAGGCGGTGCGCCAGGCCGCGGGCACCCTCGGCGTCGCGGCCCTGGGCGCGGCGCTGGCCACGCGGTACCGCAGCGAACTCGGCGCGCTGAACACCGCCCCCTACGACGCCGGGGTCAGTGCCGGGGTCGCGACGGCGAAAGCCACCGGCGACACCGCCGCGCTGGCGCAGGTGCAGTCGGCGTTCACCGGCGGGATGGCGCTCATGCTCTGGGTGTGCGCGGCGGTGGCGGCGGCCGGGGTGGTACTCGCGCTCGCCGCGCTGCCGCGGCGGGCCGACGCACCCGTTGATGCGTCAGAATCGACGCATGTCGGTTGAACCATCGGACGCCGCGCCCGCACCAGGCCTCCGGGAACGCAAGAAGGAACGGACCCGGCGCGCCCTGCGGACCGCGGCGTTCCGGTTGTTCCGCGAGCAGGGGTACAGCGAGACGACCGTCGAGCAGATCGCGGCCGCGGCGGAGGTCTCGCCGAGCACCTTCTTCCGGTACTTCCCGTCCAAGGAACACCTGGTCGTCGCCGATGATCTCGACCCGGTCATGATCGCCGAGATCCGCGCCCAGCCGCGTGGACTGTCGCCCTTCCTCGCCTTTCGCAACGCGATGAGTGCCGCCTTCGCGACGCTGACGCCCGAGGAACTCGCGTTCGAGCAGGAGCGCCAGGCGCTGCTGTATCACGTGCCGGAACTGCGGGCCGCGATCGGCCGGGAACTCGAGCGGGGCATCGAGATGATCGCCGGCCTGCTGGCCGAATACCTGGAGCGCTCGCCCGACGACTTCGACGTCCGCGCGGCCGCGGGGGCGATCGCCGGAGCGGGTATCGCCGTCTCGCTCCGGTCCCCGGTCAACGCCGAAAACCTCGGCCGGGTGATGGAATTCCTCGACGCGGGCATGCCGCTGGGGGCCGGCCGCCCCGGCTGAGCTCCGGACCCGCCCTAGCCTCGCGAGCCGGACCCGACGCGCCGCGCGCGCAGCGGGGTCTCGTCGTCCATCTCCGCGAAGAACCCGCCGATCACGTCCTCGATCTGGCCGATCGACTCCGCGCAGTACAGCACCGGCTGATAGTGCGTGATGTCGTACGGTTCGGTGCCCATCGCGACCACGTCCAGCGGACGCAGCCGGGCCCGCCGGAACTCCTCGATCTCGCCGAACGAGGACAGCAGACCCGCTCCGTAACAGCGGATCTCGCCGCGTTCCCGGACCACCCCGAACTCCATCGAGAACCAGAACACGTCCGCCAGGAACTTCAGCGCCGCCTCGGTACGCAGGCGCGCCACCGCCGCGCCGACGGTCCGGTAGATCGCGGCGAACCGCGGGCTGGCGATCTGGTTCGCGTGCCCGATGATCTCGTGGATGGCGTCCGGCTCGGGGGTGTACAGCGGTGCGGAATGGTGGCGGATGTACTGGGTGGAGTGGAACACCGACTCGGCGAAGGAGCCGAAGAACTCCCGCAGCGGCACCAGACCGGCGGCAGGGACGTAACGGAACCCGCTGAGCGGGGCCAGCGCCGCGCTCACCTCGTCGAGCTGCGGGATGTGGTCGGTGGGCAGGGCGAGGCGCTCGGCGGCGGCCAGCACCTCGGCGCTGGCGTAGGTGCGGTGCTTGCGCGCCAGCTCGGTCGAGACCATCCGCCAGACCCGCTGCTCCTCCTCGGTGTAATCGACCCGGGGAAGGGCCGCGCCGGGCGTGTAACCCAGCGCCAGCGCGGCGATGGCGTTGCGCCGCGCCCGGTAGTCCGGATCGCGCACGCCGGGGTGCTCGTCGCTCAGGTGCACCGTCACCGCACCGTCTCGGTCACGGGTCACCGGCGAGTACAGCTGCGCTTCGGTGAACATGATTCGATGCAAGCACCGGTGCGCCGCCGGGACAACGAACACCCGGACAACTGGACAATCTGCTCAGTTCCCCCGGCCGGTACCGCTCGATTGCGGCAGCGCGGGCGGAATCGATCAGTGGTAGGCGTGCACGACCGCGTGGCCCTTGCCGCGGCCGATCAGCCACTTGTTCACCGGCGTGGTCACCACGAACGCCACCGCGAAGGCCAGGGCCAGTGAACCCCAGAACAGCGCGTCGGTGATGCCGGCGTGCATGGCGCCCGGCACCAGGAGCAGCACGCCGTTGTCGACGATCTCCATGACGGTGATCGACACCGTATCGGCGGCCAGCGCCACCGACAGCGCGGCGCCGAAGGCGACCCCGGCTCGCATCACGCCGCGCATGGTCAGGCCGTAGCCGAAGACGAAGGCGAGCACGATCGCCAGCACCATGGTCTGCACGTTGCCCCAGCCGAGCGCGGTGCCGATGACCATGCCCAGCACCTCGCCGATGGCGCAGCCGGTGAGGCAGTGCAGGGTGGCGGTCATCGCCATCTGCCAGGTGGAGTGGTCGCTGTGGGCTGCGTGGTCGGCGTGGGCAGCGTGGTCCGCGTGGTCGATGTGGTCCGCGTTGTCGGTGTGGTCGGTGTGGTCCGCGTGGGTGGCGTGGTCGTGGGCAGGGTGATCGGCATGGCCGGAGTGGTGGCCTTGCATGTCCTCCATACCCCGGACTATACCCCTATAGGGTATATCGTCAAGGCGAGTCGTCGCCCCGGTGTCGGTGGGCGGTGGCATGATCGCCCCGTCACGTCGGATGGCGAGGGGGGATGGGGATGTCGGTACCGATCGCGCGGATGCCCAGCTCACAGCGGCCGCGAGAGCGTCTGCTCACGCTCGGGCCGATGGCGCTCAGCGACGGTGAGCTGCTGGCGCTGCTGCTCGGCCAGGGCCGCCGCGGCGCGAGTGCGCTGGAACTCGCCGCCGAGCTGCTGGCCGACCACGGCGGCATCGCCGGCCTGGCCGCGGCCAGGCCGGAAGAACTGGCCCGCCGCACCGGCGTGGGCTCGGCGAAGGCGGCGGCCCTCATCGCCGCTTTCCACCTCGGCCATCGCGCCCGCGCCGAGTCGGCCGCGGCGCCGCGGCTCACCCACGCCGCCGAGGTCGCCCGCGTCGCCGCGCCCCTGTTCGCCGGTGCCCGCGTCGAACGCCTGCTCGTGCTGATCTGCGACACCCAGCACCGGCTACGCCGCCACGTCTTCGTCGCCGAGGGCGCCGTCGACCGCGTCGCCGTCCCGGTCCGCGAGATCCTCAACACCGTCCTGCGCCACGACGGCCGCTCCTTCGCCGTCGTCCACAACCACCCCTCCGGCGACCCACACCCCAGCCCCGACGACCGCCGCGCCACCACCCTCCTGCACGCCGCCGCCACCACCGTCGGCCTCCGCTTCCTCGACCACATCGTCCTCGCCGGCGAACACTGGTCCCGCGCCGCACCCCTGGACGATGCGCCGTACTGAAACGCGAAGGCCGCCCGCGTCTGTCGACACGGACGGCCTTCGTGGGCGGCCTGGACTCAGCGGGCGAAGAGGAGGGCTCGCTTGACTTCCTGGATGGCCTTGGTGACCTCGATGCCGCGGGGGCAGGCGTCGGTGCAGTTGAAGGTAGTGCGGCAGCGCCACACGCCTTCGACGTCGTTGAGGATGTCGAGGCGTTCGCGGGCGCCCTCGTCACGGCTGTCGAAGATGAAGCGGTGCGCGTTCACGATCGCGGCCGGGCCGAAGTAGCTGCCGTCGTGCCAGTACACCGGGCACGAGGTGGTGCAGCAGGCGCACAGGATGCACTTGGTGGTGTCGTCGAACCGGGCACGGTCGGCCTGGCTCTGGATGCGCTCGCGGGTCGGCTCGTTGCCCGAGGTGATCAGGTACGGCTTCACCGCGCGGAAGGCATCGAAGAACGGCTCCATGTCCACCACGAGGTCCTTCTCCACGGGCAGGCCGCGGATCGGCTCGACGGTGACGGTGATGCTCTTGCCGTCCTTGGGCAGCATGTCCTTCATCAGCACCTTGCAGGCCAGCCGGTTCACACCGTTGATCCGCATGGCGTCGGACCCGCACACGCCGTGGGCGCAGGAGCGCCGGAAGGTGAGGGTGCCGTCGAGGTAGGACTTGATGTAGATCAGGACGTTCAGGAAGCGGTCGGTCGGCAGGACCGGCACCTGGAAGGACTCCCAGTGCGCGCCCTGGCCGTCCTCCGGGTTGAACCGCGCCACCTTGACGGTGATCATGGTCGAGCCCTCGGGCACCGGAGCCGGATTCGACGCGCTGGTCTTCTCGAGTACGGCAGTCATCAGTACTTACGCTCCATCGGCTCGTAACGGGTCTGCACCACCGGCTTGAAGTCGAGCCGGATGTCGGACAGCAGATCCGTGCCCTCCTTGTAGGCCATGGTGTGCCGCATGAAGTTCACGTCGTCGCGGTCCGGGTAGTCCTCGCGGGCGTGGCCGCCGCGCGACTCCTTGCGGTTGAGCGCGCCCACCACGGTGACCTCGGCCAGCTCGAGCAGGAAGCCCAGCTCGACGGCCTCGAGCAGGTCGCTGTTGTAGCGCTTGCCCTTGTCCTGCACCGTGATCCGCGAGTACCGCTCCTTGAGCGCGTGGATGTCGGTGAGGGCCTGCTTGAGCGTGTCCTCGGTGCGGAACACCGAGGCGTTGTTGTCCATCGACCGCTGCAGCTCGGTGCGGATGTCGGCGACGCGCTCGTTGCCGTGGTCGGACAGGATCAGCGCCAGCCAGTCCTGCACCATCTGCGCCGGGTTCTCCGGCATCTCGACGAAGTCGGTGCGCTCGGCGTACTCGGCGGCGGCGATGCCCGCCCGGCGGCCGAAGACGTTGATGTCCAGCAGCGAGTTGGTGCCGAGGCGGTTGGCGCCGTGCACCGAGACGCAGGCGCATTCACCCGCGGCGTAGAGGCCGGGCACGATGTCGTCGTTGTTGCGCAGCACCTCGCCGCGGATGCGGGTGGGGATGCCGCCCATCACGTAGTGGCAGGTCGGGAAGACCGGCACCAGCTCCTTCACCGGGTCCACGCCCAGGTAGGTGCGGGAGAACTCGGTGATGTCGGGCAGCTTCTCCTCGAGCACGTCCTCGCCGAGGTGGGTCACGTCGATGTAGACGTAGTCCTTGTTCGGCCCGGCGCCGCGGCCCTCGAGCACCTCGAGCACCATCGAGCGGGCGACGATGTCGCGCGGGGCGAGGTCCTTGATGGTGGGGGCGTAGCGCTCCATGAAGCGCTCGCCGTCGGCGTTGCGCAGGATGCCGCCCTCACCGCGGACCGCCTCGGAGATGAGGATGCCCAGACCGGCCAGACCCGTCGGATGGAACTGGTGGAATTCCATGTCCTCGAGCGGCAGGCCCTTGCGGAACACGATCGCCATGCCGTCACCGGTCAGGGTGTGCGCGTTCGAGGTGGTCTTGTACATGCGGCCCGAGCCGCCGGTGGCGAACACGATCGACTTGGCGTGGAAGACGTGCAGGTCGCCGGTGGCCAGCTCGTAGGCGACCACGCCGGTGGCGACCGGACCGCGGTCGGTCTCGGTGAGCACCAGGTCGAGCACGTAGAACTCGTTGAAGAACTGCACGTCGTGCTTGACGCAGTTCTGGTACAGCGTCTGCAGGATCATGTGGCCGGTGCGGTCGGCCGCGTAGCAGGCGCGGCGCACCGGCGCCTTGCCGTGATCGCGGGTGTGACCGCCGAAGCGGCGCTGGTCGATCTTGCCCTCGGGCGTGCGGTTGAACGGCAGGCCCATCTTCTCCAGGTCGAGCACCGCGTCGATGGCCTCCTTGGCCATGATCTCCGCGGCGTCCTGGTCCACCAGGTAGTCACCACCCTTGACGGTGTCGAAGGTGTGCCATTCCCAGTTGTCCTCTTCCACGTTGGCCAGCGCGGCGCACATGCCGCCCTGGGCCGCGCCGGTGTGGCTACGGGTCGGGTACAGCTTGGTCAGCACGGCCGTCCGGACGCGCGGGCCCGCCTCGATGGCCGCGCGCATACCCGCGCCGCCGGCACCGACGATGACGACGTCGTAGCGATGTTCCTGAACAGGACGGGCTGCGACGGCGCCGCTGTTACGTTCGCTGGACTCACTCATGCGAGGTGGCCTGTTCCTAACTGATGTTGGGGTCGAAGGTGAAGATGACGTAGGTGCCGACGCCCATGATCAGGATCATCGAGACCGCGAGCAGGGTCTTGAGCCAGAAGCGGGTCGAGTCCTTGCGGGAGTAGTCGTCGATCACGGTGCGCAGGCCGTTGCCGCCGTGCAGCTGGGCCAGCCAGAGCATGGTGAGATCCCAGATCTGCCAGAACGGCGAGGCCCAGCGGCCGGCCACGAACGCGAAGTTCAGGCGCTGCACGCCGCCGTCGATCATCAGCATGATGAACATGTGACCCAGGACGAGCACGATCAGCAGCAGCCCGGAGAAGCGCATGAACAGCCAGGCGTACTTCTCGAAGTTGTTGCCCGCGCGCCCGCGCGGCGCCCGGGGTAGGTCCAGGCTGGCGGGGCGGTCGTAGGACTTGCCGAGAACAGGTGCGGTCATCGTGATCAGTGCTCCGTCAGCAGGTAGAAGAACTGGCGGCCGACACCGGCGGCCGAGGCCACGATCCAGATGGCGAGCACGATCCACAGCATCTGGCGCTGGAAGCGCGGGCCCTGGGACCAGAAGTCGACGAGGATCACGCGGACGCCGTTGAGCGCGTGGAACAGCACGCAGACGACCAGGCCCATCTCCATCAGGGCGACCAGCGGGTTCTTGTAGGTCTCGATGGCTTCGTCGTAGACCTCCGGGCTGACCCGGACCAGCGCGGTGTCCAACACGTGCACGAAGAGGAAGAAGAAAATCGTGACACCGGTGATGCGGTGCAGCGCCCAGGACCACATTCCCGGGTCGCCTCGATACAGCGTCTTCCGCTTCGGCTGGGCCGGAGCTTCGATCGTGGTCATAGAGTGCGGTGCCTCCAACGTCGTTGATGGACCCGGTTTCAGGTCCGGTGCCGACCGCGTGGGAGGGGCGAATGCCCAGGTGGCTGCGCTGTGCTCCTGAAGCGCATGCCCGCTGCCGGGAACCTGAACCGATCTGTCTTGGACTCTAATCCCCTCCGATTCGCGGAACTAATTCGGCGTGCCGTGCGTTGCGTGGTAATGCGGTGGGTTAGGTTTACCTTTGTTGCTGCGTAACGGGGTGCGCTGCGGCACTCGCGCGCGTGGGTGCGGCCCGTGGAGGAGAAGGTCCGCTGTGCCCGAAATCGACTGGAATTCTTTGCGCGACAATGCTTTTCGGGTAATGCATAACGCCTATGCGCCGTACTCGCGGTTCCCGGTCGGCGCGGCGGCTCTCCGTGCCGACGGCGGAATTGTGAGCGGATGCAATGTGGAAAATGTCTCATACGGACTCGGCCTCTGTGCCGAAACTGTACTGGTCGGTAACTTCATCGCGGGTGGGGGCGGGCGGTTGCTGGCGGTCTCGGTGACCGATTCGCGCGGCGAAATCCTGCTGCCCTGCGGGCGCTGTCGCCAGGTGCTCTACGAGCACGGGGGAGCGGGGTTGCTGGTGGACCACCGGGCCGGTCCGGTCCCGCTGGCGCGGTTGCTGCCCGATGCCTTCGGCCCCGACGACCTCGCCGCCGGGCAGCGGTGAGTGCCAGACTGGCCGCGTGACGGCTCTGGACGCGGTTTCCCTCATCACCACCAAACGCGACGGCGGACAGCTCTCCGACGAACAGATCGACTGGGTGATCGACGCCTTCACCCGGGGCGCGGTCGCCGACGAACAGATGGCGGCGCTGGCGATGGCGATCCTGCTGCGCGGGATGACCAGGCGCGAGACCGCCCGCTGGACCGCCGCCATGATCGCCTCCGGGCAGCGCATGGACTTCACCGACCTGCCCCGGCCCACCGTCGACAAGCACTCCACCGGCGGCGTCGGCGACAAGATCACCCTGCCGCTGGCGCCACTGGTCGCCGCCTGCGGCGCGGCGGTGCCCCAGCTGTCCGGCCGCGGGCTCGGGCACACCGGCGGCACCTTGGACAAACTCGAGTCGATCCCGGGCTGGCGGGCCGACGTCCCGGTGGCGCGGATGCGCGACATCCTGGCCGACCCGGCGATCGGTGCGGTGATCTGCGCCGCCGGCGCCGACCTCGCTCCCGCCGACAAGCGCCTCTACGCACTGCGCGACGTCACCGGCACCGTCGAGTCGGTGCCGCTGGTCGCCAGTTCGATCATGAGCAAGAAGATCGCCGAGGGCACCGCCGCGCTGGTCCTCGACGTCAAGGTCGGCTCCGGCGCGTTCATGAAGGACCGCGCGACCGCGACCGAATTGGCCACCACGATGGTCGAGCTCGGCGCCGACGCGGGCGTGCGGACGGTGGCCTTGCTGACCGCGATGGACAGCCCGCTCGGCCGCACGGCGGGCAATGCGCTCGAGGTCGCCGAGGCGGTCGCGGTCCTGGCCGGTGGCGGGCCCGCCGACGTCGTCGAGCTGACCCTGGCACTGGCGCGCGAGATGGTCGCCCTCGCCGGCCTGGACACCGATCCGGCCGACGTGCTCGCCTCCGGCCGCGCGATGGACCACTGGCGCGCGATGGTGCGCGCCCAGGGCGGCGACCCGGACGCGCCGCTGCCGCGCGCCACCCACACCGAGATCCTGCGCGCCGACCGTGACGGCGTACTGACCCGCCTCGACGCGATGGGCGTCGGTGTGGCCGCCTGGCGGCTCGGCGCGGGGCGGGCACGCCAGGGCGACCCGGTGCAGCACGGCGCGGGCGTGGCACTGCACGTCGGGGTCGGCGACCGCGTCACCGCTGGCCAGGCGCTGTGCACCCTGCACACCGACACCCCCGAGGCGTTCGACTCCGCGGCCGCCGCGCTGCGCGAGGGGATCGAGATCGGCGACGCCACCGCCGGCACGGGCCCGCTCGTGCTCGACCGGATCGGTTGAGCGCCGGACGTCCGGCGCTCAACCGAGCGTGGCCGCCAGTTCCGCGAGGTACCCGGCGACCGGTCCCGCGGTGAACAGCCCGCCCGCCGCCCGCGGACTCGGCGGCCGCGGGCAGCAGCGCCGCGCGCGCACGCGCGACGGAGTCGCGGCCACCGGCCAGCAGCGCGTCGCGACCGATCACGCACCACAGCGCCTCGGCGTGCGGGTCCGCCGGCGGATCGGGCAGGTCCCGCAGCGCGGCGCGGGCGCAGGCGAGATCGCCGTCGGTGGCGTGCAGCAGCGAGATCCGGGCCGCCTGCCTCGCCGCATCCCGTGCCGCGGTGCCATCGATCGTCGCCGACTACCGCGCCTCCGCGACCGTCGACGTCGAGCACGACCGCGCCGGCCGGGCGCACCCTCGGCATGCCGGTCGCGGTGCTCCCACAGGACTGGGGAGCCGCGCTCGGTTACGACGCCGCCGCACTGTGGCGAACCTGGGCGCCCGACCTGCGCCATCGCACCGTCTCGGCCGGTCATTTCCTAGCCGAACAGGACCCCGCCCTGGTCGCCGCGGAGATCCGCGCCCTGCTCGCTCGCCCGGCCCCGGATCGGGCGGCCACACGGTCGTGATCGCACCCCTCGGCCCACCGCCGAATGGCCGCGGACCGACAAGTCCGTGACCGTGCGGCGACGGGTGTGTGGCCCGCGCCCGTGTCGCCTGCCGAATCGGCCGGGCGCGGCTACCGTGTGGACATGACAGGACCGACGCCGCTGACCCTCGCCTCGATCCGCCGAGCACCCAAGGCCCTGCTGCACGACCACCTCGACGGTGGCCTGCGGCCCGCGACGGTGCTCGAACTGGCCGCCGAGTGCGGCTACGACGAATTACCCGCCGACACCGAGGCCGAGCTGGCGGCCTGGTTCCGGGAGGCCGCCGACAGCGGCTCGCTGGAACGGTATCTGGAGACCTTCGCCCACACCGTGGCCGTCATGCAGACCCCCGAGGGGCTGCGCCGGGTCGCCCGGGAATGCGTCCTCGATCTCGCCGCCGACGGCGTGGTCTACGCCGAGGTCCGTTACGCGCCCGAGCAGCACCTGGAACGCGGGCTCAGCCTCGACGAGGTGGTCGAACACACGCTGGCGGGCTTCCGCGAGGGGGAGCGGGCGGCCGCGGCCGCCGGCCAGCCGATCGTGGTGACCTGTCTGCTCACCGCCATGCGGCACGCCGCGCGTTCCCGCGAGATCGCCGAACTCGCGGTGCGCTGGCGCGATCGCGGGGTCGGCGGTTTCGACATCGCCGGGGCCGAGGCCGGATACCCGCCCACCCGGCACCTGGACGCCTTCGAGTACATGCGTGCCAACAGCGCGCACTTCACCATCCACGCCGGTGAGGCCTTCGGGCTGCCGTCGATCCACGAGGCACTGGCCTTCTGCGGCTGCGACCGCCTCGGGCACGGCGTGCGGATCACCGACGACATCCGGGTCGGTGATTCGGTGGCCGACGCCGAACTCGGCCTGGTCGCCCGGTACGTGCGCGACAAGCGGATACCGCTCGAGCTGTGCCCGTCGTCCAACGTGCAGACCGGCGCGGTGCCCTCGCTGGACAAGCATCCGTTCGACCTGCTGGCCCGGCTGCGCTTCCGCGTCACCGTCAACACCGACAACCGGCTGATGAGCGACACCAGCATGAGCCAGGAGATGCACAAGCTGGTGCAGACCTTCGGCTACGGCTGGAGCGACCTGGAACGGTTCACGATCAACGCCATGAAGTCGGCGTTCATCCCGTTCCCGGAACGGTTGCGCATCATCGACGACATCATCAAGCCCGGCTACGCCGTGCTGATCGGCTGACGTCTCACTCGCTCACCAGGCGCGCCTCGAAGTTGCGTTCCAGCTCGCGCCAGGCCTGCGCCTCGGCCGCGTAGGGCGGGTTCGGGGCCAGCCTGGTCGGGTCGGGGTTCAACAGGTAGGAGACGTACCAGCCCAGCGGCGTGGACTTGGCCAGCGCGGTTTCCACCGCGTCGTCGTCGGCGTAATCGGCTGCGTCGGTGAACAATTCGACCGCCAGGTCGAGCTGATCGATGTCCACCGCACGCGGGCCCTCGGCCAGGTCCTCGGCCAGGCCGGGCAGCACGTAGACGTTCTCGTCGGTGACCTCGACCTCGAGCGAGCCGTCCACGGCGGCGGTCTGCACGTCGCCGTAGGTGCTCACCCGGGCCAGGTCGTGATCGTGGTCGTCGGCCAGGTAGCGGGCCAGCGCGCGCTCGGAACCGAACACCAGGATCGAGCCGTCGCGGCCCAGGAAGATCGGTTCGTCGTCGAGGTAGCAGCGCAGCGTGAAGTACGTGCCCTCGGAGGTGACGATCTTGACCGGGTCGATGCCGACCTCGTGCCAGAACGACTCCTCCTCGTCCTCGTCGTCCGCGTCCAGATCGACGGGCTCGAACTCCTCTTCCTCCTCGGCGTCGGCGACGTCGTCGGCGTCGACCACGTTCTCCTCGGCGGCGAGCAGCTCCGCCTCGGCCACGGCGAGCGCGTCGGCGTCGACCTCCGGAATGCTCACCACGGTGTCGACCGCGTCGAGTACCGCGTCCCAGTCCTTGGCGATGGCGGCGCCGATCTGGTCCCACAGCTCCTCGCCGTCACGGCCGACGAACGCGCTCACCCCGCTCGGCAGCGCACCGAGCACCGGGTGGGAGCTGAAGAACTTGGTCACCGTCTCCAGCTCGCAGACATCACCGATGTTGCGGACCATCTCGAGGGTCTCCTCGAGTTCGGCGATGGTCTCCGGATCCGGATCGCCCGCCGCCAGCTCGGGAACGCCGACCAGATCGTAGGAGTAGTTCTCCTCCGGCTCCAGCTCCGCCGCCGACAGCCCCACCACCACCTTCCAGGCGGGATGGTCGACGAGATCGTTGTCGGAGTTGGTCCGGACGAACGCCGCCAGCTCGGCGACGCCCTCGAAACCGTAGAGGGTGTCCTCGTGTCCGAGGAACGCCATCCACTCGTCGTCACCGTCACGCCAGCGCGGTGCCCACAGGGTGACGAGATCGCCGTCGGTCAGGCCGAGCTCGATCGGGACGATGTCTCCAGAAGCCATGTGCGGAAGCCTATCGACCTTCCGGCTCAGGCACTATCCGGCCTGCCTCCCGGCGACCCCGGAACCGAGGTCGTGTCCGAAGCGAACGATTCGTTCAGTGTCGCAACGACCTTCGACCGCTGGGCGCCCGCGTCCTCGGCGGCCTGCCGGCAGGCCCACACGATGAGCTGACCGACGTCGGCGGGCGCCATCGCGGTGACCGCCTCCGACAGCCGCAGGCCGACCAGCGCGCCGTCGCTGTTCACCTCCACGCTCACCGCGCCGTCCTCGGTGGTGAAGGTGCCTTTCACCTGCTTCAGGCCGTACAGCGCGGCCTCGAGCGCCTCCAGTTTCGCGGTCGCGCCGGCGACCAGGGCATCCATTTCCGCGCTCATGCTGTGCCTCCCTCAACGCGCATCGCGCGCCCTCCCGTCATACCGGCCTCATCCAGCTCGTCGGACCGGTGTCGGCGTCATCGATGCGGTCCAGCTCGTCGACGGCCTGCTGCCGGGTGGGCAGCCCGAGCCGGTCCAGGATGTCGGCGGGCATGCCCGATTCGGCCAGCACCTCGCGGCGTTTGGCCCGGGCGGCGACGGCCGAGCGCTGCGTGAGCCGCAGGATCTCGTTCGCCAGCGCCTGTGCGCCGTAGCGGTATTCGCTGCGCTCGAACTTGATCTCCACCGGCATGCCCTGGTCGGTGGCCTTGACGGCGATGGTGCCCGACCGGTTCTGGCTGACCGCGACCGTGACGTTCGGGATCTGCTGCTCGCTCATGCGGTGGGCCTGTAGAAGCCGTAGAACTCCATACCCATGTTCTCCGTTCGGATGGAACTGATCGAGACCGGATCACCGGCCTCCACGAGCTGCCCGTTGCCGATGACCATCGCGACGTGGCCGTCCCACACGGCCAGGTCGCCGGGCATCAGGTCACCGGGCGAGACCTGGGGGTGGCCGATGTGCTGTTCCTGCGCCAGCCGCGGCAACTCCACCCCCGCCTCGCCGTAGGCGTACTTGGTGAGACCGCTGCAGTCGATGCCCGAGCCCGGGTCGTTGCCGCCCCACACATAAGGCGTGCCCACGGCCCCGATCGCGGCCTGCACCGCCGTGGCGGCCTTCTCGTTCGGCGCCTCGACCACGCTGCCGTCGGGCAGGGTGATCTTGACCCCGTCGGTGGTGGCGGTCGTCGACGTGGACGAGTTCGGGTTCTGCCCGCTGGGCGCGGCCGAACTCGGCGTCGTGCCGGTGGTCGCCGCCTTCGACACCTGCTTCAGCGGGGTGCTCGCCATCGTGGTGGCGAGTGAACCGGCCTGGCCCACCACGCCCATCAGGCCCTGTAGGCCCGAGGACGCGCCGCCCGCGAGCGCGCCGGGCAGCGAGGCCACCGGCGGGGTGGAGGGCGGCGGGGTGAGCTGGGTGATGGCGGCGGTCTGGGTGTCGAGTTCGCTGCGCACCCGCCCGACCACCGCCAAGCCCTGGTTCAGGTGTTCGATGGCCGAGCCGACCAGCACCGTGAGGCCCTGCGGCGTCGCCAGCGTGGGACCGAGCGCGGTGGCGGTGTTCACGAAGGACTGGACGATGCCGTTGAGATCCTTCTGGCCCGTCTCCACCTGGGCGGCAGCCTGATTCACCACGGTGGCCATCTCGGTGCCCCGGTCGGAGATGGTGGCGGCGGAGGTCTGCACCCGCAGCGCCTTGGCGGTCGCGGCGTCGGCGGCGACCCCGTCCCAGGCGCTGTTCATCTGGTTGATGCTCGCGCGGCCCTGCTGGTGCAACTGCTCGAGGGCGGTGGACGCCGACACCAGCGCGTCGGAGGGGCCGCCGCTGGGCAGCACGCCGGAACCGAAACTGCTCAGCAGGTCGAGCAGCGGTTTGACGAGCACGTTGATGTCGATCACCGGCTCATCCGTCCAACTCGGCGCCGCGCAGGGCGGCGGCGTTGGTGAGGTCCGTCTCAGTGAGCACCGTGGCCGCGCCCGCCGCGGCCCCGCCCATGCTGGACAGCACGGCCGACAACTGCGCGATCGAGGCGACGTGCCCGGCGTGCGCCGCGCTGTAGGCGGCCACGAAATCGCCGCCGATCAACCCCATGACGGGCCCGAGCAGCGCCGGTGCGGCGGCCGCGGCCCCCGCCGCGACACCCGCCATCTCGCCCGCCATGACACCGGCGGTCGCGCCATACGCGGCGATGCCCTCGGTATCCGCCGACATCTTCGACATAGTGCTTCCCCCATCCGTTGTTCCCAGGCAGAGTACGTCATCCACCTAGTTCGACGCGCCGCCTCGCCCCGCGGTTCCACCCCCGCGGCAACATTTTCCACCGCCTCGCCCGACTGCGCACTCGCGTCGACCTTATCGTTCCCTCATGCGCACGCACACCGTGGATCACCCGCTGGCCGCTGCCCTGTTGACGACGATGCGCGACGAGCGCACGCCCAATGCGGTCTTCCGCGCGGCGCTGTGCGATCTGACCGGCATCCTGGTCTACGAGGCGCTGCGGGAGGCGCCGGTGGACACCTACGAGATCAACACGCCCGTCGCCCCGGCCACCGGTGCCCGGCTCGCGCAGCCGCCGCTGTTGGTGCCGGTGTTGCGCGCCGGGCTCGGCATGGTCGATGCGGCCGCCGGGCTGGTGCCGGACGCGCGGGTGGGTTTCGTCGGGATCGCGCGGGACGAGAGCACCCATCAGCCGGTGCCGTACATGGAGTCGCTGCCGGAAGACCTCGCGGGCGTGCCGGTGTTCGTGCTGGATCCGATGCTGGCCACCGGCGGGTCCATGCGCCACACCCTGGAACTGCTCGCCGCCCGCGGCGCCACCGACATCACCGCCCTGTGCGTGGTCGCGGCGCCGGAAGGCATTGCCACGCTGGAACGCAGCGGCCTGCCGGTACGGCTGGTGACCGCCGCGGTCGACGAGGGATTGAACGAGAACGCCTACATCGTGCCCGGTCTGGGTGACGCGGGCGATCGGCAGTTCGGGCCGCGCTGAGGGAGCGTGGCGAACGCGATCGAGGCCGGTGTCAGAGCCTGCGGCAGTAATCCGCCAGCTCCGCGAGCCGTTCCCGCGCAGCCTGTTTCGCCGCGGCCAGGGCCGCGGGTGCGCGTACCGGCTCCACCACCTCCAGGTAGCACTTGAGCTTGGGCTCGGTGCCGGACGGCCGGATCACCACCCGCGAGCGTTCGCCCTCGAAGATCAGCGCGTCGGTGCGCAGCCGGCCCCGCACCCGCAGCTGGTCGGTGTAGCGCATCGGTTCGCCCGCGAGTGCCGCGGGCGGGTCGGCGCGCAGCCGTTCGACCACGGCGGCCGCGGCGGCGGTGTCGGCCGTCCGCAGCGAGACCTGGTCACCGGCGTGCACGCCGAATCGCACCGCGTAGTCGTCGAGTTCGTCGAGCAGGGTGCGTCCGGCGGCCTTGCCGGCGGCCACCATGTCGGCGGCCGTCACCGCCGCGGAGATGCCGTCCTTGTCGCGCACGGTGGCCGGGTCGACGCAGTGCCCGATGGCCTCCTCGTAGGCGTACACCAGGCCGTCACCGGCGCGGGCCAGCCACTTGAAACCCGTCAGGGTCTCGGCGTAGCGGGCGCCGCGCGCGGTCGCGACCTTCGACAGCAGCCGTGAGGACACGATCGTGGTCGCCACCAGCGCGTCGGCGGGTGCGGTGCGCAGGACGCGGTCCCCGAGCAGCACGCCGGTCTCGTCGCCGCGCAGCATGCGCCACCCGTCCGGGCCGGGCACACCCAGCGCGCAACGGTCGGCGTCCGGGTCCAGCGCGATGGCCAGATCCGCGCCGACCCGCCGCGCAGTCGCCAGCACCAGGTCGGCCGCGCCGGGTTCCTCCGGGTTGGGGAAGGCGACGGTCGGGAAGTCCGGATCGGGGTCGAACTGCTCGGGCACCACGTGCACGTCGGTGAAGCCCGCGGCGGCCAAGGCGCGCACCGCGAGGTCGCCGCCGACGCCGTGCATCGGGGTCAGCGCGATCCGCACGGCCGCGCGCGGGCCGGGTCCGCCGATCAGCGACGGCAGCGCGGCCACCCGCGCGAGGTAGTCATCCACCAGCTCCGCGCCCGATGGCGCGACGGCCGCCCGGTCGAACGGGGGCCGCGCGGCCTCGATACACCGTTCGATCTCGGCGTCGGCGGGAGCGATGAGCTGCGATCCGCCGTCGAGGTAGAGCTTGTAGCCGTTGTCGGCGGGCGGGTTGTGCGAGGCGGTGATCTGCACGCCCGCCACCGCGCCCAGCGCCCGCACCGCGTAGGCGACCACCGGCGTCGGCAGCGGTTCGGGCAGCAGCGTCACCGGGAAACCCGCCGCCTGGAAGATCTCGGCGGTGACGGCGGCGAACTCGGCCGAACCGTGCCGGGCGTCGCGCCCCACCACCACCCGGCCGCCGCCGAGGCAGCGGCCGCGCAGCCACTCGACCACGCCCGCGGTCGCGCGCGCGACCGTCTCGGTGTTCATCGCGTCCGGTCCCGGTCCGACCGGTCCGCGCAGTCCCGCCGTCCCGAAGCGCAGCATGGCTAGCGACCGTGTCCTTTCCACCCGCCGCGCCGGATCACGGTGCGTCGCCGGGGCGGGACGATCGACGCGATCATGCGGCGCCGTCGGGCGCCGAGCCGAGCCGCTCCAGCACGCCGCGCAGGAGTTTGCCCAATCGCGGCGCGGCCGCGTTGCCCTCGGCGAGCACCTCGGCATGCGAGAGATGTTCCCCGGTGACGCCGGCGGCGAGATTCGTGACGAGGGAGATGCCGAGCAGGCGGGCGCCCAGCGACCGGGCCGCGATGGCTTCGAGGACCGTCGACATGCCGACCAGGTCCGCGCCGACGGTGCGCAGCATCCGGATCTCCGCGGGCGTCTCGTACTGCGGACCGGTCAGGCCCGCGTACACGCCCTCGGTGAGTTCCGGGTCCAGTTCCCGTGCCAGGGCCCGCAACCCCGGATCCCAGGCGTCGACGAGATCGACGAAGGTGGCGCCGGCCAGCGGGGAGCGGCCGGTCAGATTCAGGTGATCGGCGATCAGCACCGGCTCGCCGACCCGCAGGCCCGCTCTGATGCCGCCCGCGGCGTTGGTGAGCACGACGGTCTCCGCGCCCGCGGCCACCGCGGTCGCGACCGGGTGCACCACCTCGGCGGGGGAGTAGCCCTCGTAGAGGTGCTGCCTGCCCATCAGCACGAGCACGTGCTCGGACCCGACCGGCACCGAGTGCAGTACGGGCACGTGGCCCTGGGCGGACGGGGTGCCGAAGCCGGGCAGCTCGGGCATCGGCACCGAGGCCGACGGCTCGCCGATCTCGGCGGCCGCGGCCTGCCAGCCCGATCCCAGCACCACGGCGGCCCGGTGCCGCGGCACCCCGGTACGTTCGGCGATCGCCTCGGCGGCCTCTGCGGCAAGCATGGGTCAAGTATCGCCGTGATCGGCCGCGGGCGCCGGGCAGGGGGTGCTACCCACGAGTAGGACCGCGCTCCGGTTGGTTAGGCTGCCCGCATGCCGTATCTGGAACGTCAGGGCGATGTGTTCGTGCTCCACCTCGGAAACGAGGGACAGACCGACAGCGAGAACCGCTTCCATCCCGACTGGATCGACCGGTTCAACGCGCTGCTCGACGAGGTCGAGGCCAGTGAGGGCCCCGCGGCGCTGGTGACCACCGCCACCGGCAAGTTCTACAGCAACGGCCTGGACACCGACTGGCTGTTCGGCAACCTGAAGCAGATGCACGGCTACCTGGACCGGGTGCACGCGATCTACAGCCGCCTGCTCACCTTCCCGCTGCCGACGGTCTGCGCGATCAACGGGCACGCCTTCGGGGCGGGCGCCATGCTGGCCAGCTCGCACGACTTCCGGGTGATGCGCGCCGACCGCGGCTTCTGGTGCCTGCCCGAGGTGCACCTGGGCATGCCGTTCACCGTCGGGATGAACGCCCTGCTCACGCATCGCCTCGGCAACCAGGTCTGCGTGCAGGCCATGACCACCGGTCACCGGTTCCCGGCCGCCGAAGCCCGCGCCGCGGGCATCGTCGACGACGTGGCCGAGGCGGACGCGCTGCTCGAGCAGGCCGTAGCGCGCGCGGCGGCGCTGGCGGCCAACCGCAAGCCGATTCTGCCGATCATCAAGCGGGCGCTGCACGCCGACGCCCTGGCCGGACTCGCCGTGCACACCACGCCGGAGAACCTGGCCTTCGCCCTGGGCTGACCCGGCGCCGACCCGCCCCGCGGGTGCGTGCCGCGCCGCGGGCGGCCAGCAGTGCCAGACTGTGTCCCATGCCACCACCTCCGCCCGTCCCGCCGTCCCGCGACGGCGCGCGGGCGGACGCGGGCGCGCGGGTGGACGCGGCGGCGCGCGCGGATGCCGCGATCGGTGCCGCCGGCCCGCGGTTGATCGCCCTCTCGCACGCCATCCACGCCGAACCGGAGCTGGCCTTCGCCGAGCACCGCAGCGTCGCCAAGACGCTCGAGCCGCTGGCCGAACGCGGCTTCGAGATCACCACCGGCGTCGCGGAGCTGCCGACGGCCTTCCGCGCCGTCTACGGCAGCGGATCGCTGACCGTCGGACTGTGCGCCGAATACGACGCGTTGCCCGAGATCGGCCACGCCTGCGGGCACAACATCATCGCCGCCGCGTCGGTCGGCGCCGGACTCGGCCTGGCCGAGGTGGCCGACGCGCTCGACCTCACCGTGGTGGTGCTGGGCACCCCGGCCGAGGAGAGCGGCGGCGGCAAGGTGCTGATGCTCGAGCGCGGCGTGTTCGACGACATCGCGATGGCGATGATGGTGCACCCCGGCCCCTGCGACATCGCCGGTGCGCGGTCGCTGGCCCTGGCCGACATCGCGGTGCGCTTCCACGGCCGCGAGGCGCACGCCAGCGCCGCACCCGACCAGGGCCGCAACGCGGGCGACGCGGTGACGGTCGCGCAGGTGGCGCTGGGTCTGCTGCGCCAGCACCTGAAACCCGGCCAGCAGCTGCACGGTATAGTCAGCGACGGTGGCATCGCCCCCAACATCGTGCCCGGCCATGCGGAACTGCTGTACTACCTGCGCGCAGCCGACTCCGCGTCCCTCGACGACCTGATGCGACGAGCGTCGGCCTGCTTCGAGGCGGGCGCCCTGGCGACCGGCTGCACCCACGAGATCCGGACCCTGGCGCCGACCTACACCGAGCTGACGCCCGACCCCGGCCTGTTGCGGGTGTACCGGGAGCAGATCGCCGATCTCGGCCGGGTGCCGATCGCGGCCGACCTCGAGGCGGCGCGCCCGCTGGGCAGCACCGATATGGGCAACGTCACCAACGTGGTCCCGGGCATCCATCCGGTCATCGGCATCGATGCGGGCGGGGCGGTGACGCATCAGCCGGGTTTCGCCGCCGCCAGCGTCAACGCCTCGGCCGACCGGGCGGTGATCGACGGCGCGCGCGCCCTCGCGCGTACCGCCATCGCGGTGGCCCGCGATGAAGAACACAGAGGCAGGT
Source organism: Nocardia sp. FDAARGOS_372 (assembly GCF_002554515.1). Classification (NCBI taxonomy): domain Bacteria; kingdom Bacillati; phylum Actinomycetota; class Actinomycetes; order Mycobacteriales; family Nocardiaceae; genus Nocardia; species Nocardia sp. FDAARGOS_372. The sequence goes on from NZ_PDDW01000001.1 coordinate 5,769,197, forward strand.
TGTGGCAACGGCTGGTTCGACGACAGGAGGACATTCGGTGAGCACATCCGGGCAACCCGTCGGGCATGCGAGCGGCTCCGCGGCGGCGGCATGCGTGACCGCTCAGGCGGCGCCGCCGACGCGTCCGCCCGCCCCGGATGTGACCGTGCGCGCGGTGGCCGACGCCCCGGACGGTGAACCGGTGCCCGAGCCCGCGTTGGACGGCCGCGCGGCGGTCGAGCGGTGGCTGACCGCGCACGGTGCCGACCTGATCCAGTGGCGCAGGCACATCCACGCCAACCCCGAACTGTCCCGCACCGAGTTCGCCACCACCGAATTCGTCGCCACCTGGCTCACCAAGGCCGGGCTCACCCCGCGGCGGATGCCGGGCGGCACCGGTCTGCTGTGCGACATCGGACCCGAGGACGGGCCGCGCATCGCCCTGCGCGCCGACATGGACGCGCTGCCACTCCAGGAGTTCACCGGGCTGCCGTTCTCCTCCACCGTGCCGGGCGTCTCCCACGCCTGCGGCCACGACGCGCACACCACCATCCTGCTCGGCACCGCCCTGGCGCTGGCCGAGGTGCCCGAGCTGCCGGTCGGCGTGCGGCTGATCTTCCAGCCCGCCGAGGAGGTGATGCCCGGCGGCGCGCTGGACATGGTGGCCGCGGGCGCGCTGGACGGCATCGAGCGGATCTTCGCGGTGCACTGCGATCCCCGGCTGGAGGTGGGCCGGGTCGGCATGCGGGTGGGTGCCATCACCTCCGCCGCCGACACCGTGGAGCTGGTGCTGGACTCGCCCGGCGGGCACACCTCGCGCCCGCACCTGACCAGCGACCTGGTCTATGCCATCGGCACCGTCATCACCGGGCTGCCCGGCCTGCTCAGCCGCCGCATCGACCCGCGCACCAGCACCGTGATGGTGTGGGGCGCGGTGTCGGCGGGCAAGGCGCCCAACGCCATCCCGCAGACCGGTATGCTCACCGGCACCGTCCGCACCGGCGACCACGCCACCTGGTCGCTGCTCGAGCCGATGGTGCACGAGATCGTCGACGGCCTGCTCGCCCCGACCGGCGTGCGCTACCAGCTGAACTACCGTCGCGGCGTGCCGCCGGTGGTCAACGACGAGCACTCGGCCCGCCAGTTCGAGGACGCGATCCGCGCGCTCGGGCCGGACGCGCTGTCGGACACCCCGCAGTCCGGCGGCGGCGAGGACTTCTCCTGGTACCTCGAGGAGGTGCCGGGGGCGATGGCGCGCCTCGGCGTGTGGTCCGGGCACGGCGAGCAGCTCGATCTGCACCAGCCGACCTTCGACATCGATGAGCGGGCGCTGGCCGTCGGCGTGCGCGTGTTCACCAACCTGGTGCTGCAGCAGCGACCCCGCTGAGACGCCGTCGAGCCCCCGGTTCCCGCGTCGGAACCGGGGGCTCGACGGGTGTCGCTCAGCCGGAGAAGTTGCCCGGGCCGACGTTGCGGCTGTTCCTGGTGCGCAGCGCGTGCACGTAGTCGGCGGGCGCGCCCGCCTTCTCCGCCGCGTCGGCCATCACGCCGAGGTACCGGGCCGAGGGCAGCCCGCCTTCGTAGGCGTCGAGCACGTACAGCCACGCCAGGCGCGGCTCGGTGCCGCTGCCGGGGTTGGGGGTGACCCGCAACCGGATCTTCTTGTGGATGCCGAAGTCGGAACCCTCCCATCGGTCCAGCCGCTGCTCGTCCTCCGGCGAGACGTCGTAGAGCACGACGAACACCCGCGAGCCCGGGTCCTCCACCACCGTCGCCAGCGGCCCCTCCCAGCCGATGTCGTCTCCGGCGAAGGTCAGCCGCCAGCCCTCCAACCAACCGGTCCCGGACATGGGGGAGTGCGGACAGCGCTCGAGCATCTGCGACGAGTCCATGTTCGACCCGTAAGCGGCGTAAATCGGCACGTAGCAAAGGTTAGCCTGCTCGGTGCACAGTTCGCCGGGCATACGCGCGTGGGAATGCGGGCACGGCACGGCAGGTGTGTGGCGAAGACGACACCGGGGGGCCGATTAACGTAAGCCTCATACCGGAGATCCCGGTCGACGAGCTGAAGGGGAGTACCCATGACCCGTATTGCGATCATCGGTGGCGGACCGGCCGGTTACGAGGCCGCGCTGGTGGCGGCGCAGCACGGCGCCCAGGTGACACTGATCGACCGCGACGGGATCGGTGGCGCGTGCGTGCTGTGGGACTGTGTGCCGTCGAAGACCTTCATCGCCTCCACCGGCATGCGCACCGATCTGCGCCGGGCCCGCGATCTCGGCATCACGCTCGACCCGAGCCAGGCCGCCGTGCAGTTGCCGGAGGTGAACGCGCGCGTCAAGGCGCTGGCGTTGGCGCAGTCCTCCGACATCCGCTCCAAACTCCTGTCCGCGGGCGTGACATTGATCTCGGGTACCGCGTCCTTCACCGACCCGGCGCCCGGCCGGGCGCCGCACCGCATCACCGTCCGGCCCACCGGCGAGCGCGCCGGTGAGCGGGTGATCGATGCCGAGGTGGTGCTCATCGCCACCGGCGCCAGCCCGCGGGTGCTGCCCGGGGCCGAGCCGGACGGCGAGCGCATCCTCACCTGGCGTCAGCTCTACGACCTGCGCGAGCTGCCGGAGACGCTGGTGGTGGTCGGCTCCGGTGTCACGGGTGCCGAATTCGTCTCGGCCTATACCGAATTGGGCGTGCAGGTGAAGCTGGTCTCCAGTCGCGACCGGGTGCTGCCCGGCGAGGACGCCGACGCGGCGCTGGTGCTGGAGGAGGCGCTGGCCGAGCGCGGTGTCGAACTGGTCAAGCACGCCAGGGCCGACGCGGTGGAGCGCACCGCCGACGGCGTGGTGGTCAAGCTCTCCGACGGGCGCACCGTCACCGGCACGCACGCGCTGATGACCGTCGGCTCCACCCCCAACACCGGCGACCTGGCGCTGGACAAGGTCGGCATCGAACTCGACCGCGGCGGATACCTGCGGGTCGACCGGGTCTCGCGGACGGCGGTCTCGGGCATCTACGCCGCGGGTGACTGTACCGGCCTGCTGCCGCTGGCCTCGGTGGCCGCGATGCAGGGCCGTATCGCGATGTACCACGCGCTGGGCGAGGGCGTGAGCCCGATCCGGCTCAAGACCGTCGCCTCGGCGGTGTTCACCCGCCCCGAGATCGCCACCGTCGGCGTCAGCCAGACCGCCATCGACAACGGCGAGGTGCCCGCCCGCACGGTCATGCTGCCGTTGAACACCAATCCGCGCGCCAAGATGTCGGGCCTGCGCCGCGGTTTCGTCAAGATCTTCTGCCGTCCGGCCACCGGCGTGGTGATCGGCGGCGTGGTGGTGGCGCCGATCGCCTCCGAGCTGATCCTGCCGATCGCGCTGGCGGTGCAGAACAATCTGACCGTGAACGACCTCGCCCAGACATTCTCCGTTTACCCCTCGCTCACCGGCTCGGTCACCGAAGCGGGCCGGCTGCTCATGCGGCACGACGACCTGGACTGACCCGCCGCGCACCGGCGCGAGTGCCGTTGCCGGTGGACGGCTTTCGGTCGCATTGCCTCGAACCGCGCTGATGTGGTTGACTCGCTCGCGAGAGACGCGATCGGCGGGCGGTCGCGGGGTTCTGGTGGGGGATCGTCCTTTTCCGGGCCTCGTACAGTGCACGGGGTCGCCGGTGGTGCCGCGTGCCCGCACAGGCGGGCGCCGGCCCAGGGGGTGACCGTCGGTCATTCGGCGACCGGACGCGTCTCGTCAGGGACGAACTGAGTGCGACCGCCTCGGCCGCACCCGGGAAGGGATTGGGCGAAAAGTGAAACATCGTAAGCCGAGTCGGGCGCAGCGAGCGATGGCCAGCACATCGTTGCCTCTGGCCACCGCGGCGGCTGTGGCTACCCTGTTCGCTGCGCCGGCGGGGGCCGTTCCGAACGAGCCGAGCACACCGGCCACGCCGGCGCCGGTGCAGCCGGGCACCAACGACGCACCGCAGGGGACCGACACGCCCGGCACCGCGCAGCCCGGGCAGGGCTCGCCGGAGCAGGGCTCGCCGGGTCAGGGAGACGAGAAGAAGAAGCCGGAGAACAAGCCGACGCCGAGCCAGCCGGGTGTCACCACGCCGGAGCCGGAGCAGGTGATGCCGGAGCCGGAGAAGGATCCGAAGCTGGCCACGCCGACCCAGCCGGGTGTCACCACCCCGCGCGTCGCACCGCTGCCGGTGCCGGGTCAGAGCGACCAGCCGCAGCCCGCCGTCGCGCCGGAGAACGGCGCCCAGACCCCGGAGTCCGTCGCACCGGGCGCGGGCGAACACGGCGCGCAGCAGGACACTCCCGCCGCCGACGACGGCCAGGCACGCCCGGCCCAGCCGGAGCGCCGCGTGACCCCGAGCCAGCCGGAGTCGCAGACCGAGACGCTGGTGCAGGAGCCGCGCTGGGAGGCGCCGCGCCTGGAGGCCGCCCCGGCCGCCCCGGTCGTCGAGATGACCGGCCCCCACCAGGAATTCGGCGCGAACGTCGACGGTGGTGCGGTGCTGCCCGGCTACGTGGCCAACACCCACCACTTCAGCAACGAGGCCGGCTACGTCGGCACCATCGGCTACCGCACCCCCACCGGCGCGGGCGAGGCCGGCGCCTCGGTCGAGTTCCTCGACGTGAACACCGTCAAGGTCACCACCTACACCGGTGGGGAAGGCCTGGCGGACAACAAGAACGCCTTCGTGCTCGACACCACGCAGGTCAACGCGGCCAAGGCGGCCGTGGAGCAGTGGATCGCCGCGCAGCCGGGCGGCGCCGCCGCGCTCGAAGCCGCCGCGCAGGTTAAACTGCCGCCGCTCGTTCCCGCCGGCGACCTGGCGCCGCAGACGGTGAACGTCGCAGGCGTGACCACCCAGTGGGGTGGTTCGTTCCAGTACTGAACGGGATGATTCGACGGGTGGGGCGGTCGTTCGCGGCCGCCCCACACGTGTGTCCCGGGGAGAGGAATGGGTGTGGTTTCCGAGGATGACGCGAAGGATCGCGACACCGATCGGCCCGGGTCGCAATTCGGTTCACCGGTAGGCGATTTCGGCCCACCGGTCGGCGACTTCGGTCCTCCGGTGGGCGATTTCGGGCCGCCGGTCGGCGACTTCGGTCCTCCGGTCGGCGAGCCCCCGACGGCCGATTTCGGGCCGCCCGTGGCCGAGTTCACCGGCCCGCCGCTGGCCGAGACCGGGCCGCGCTGGCAGCCTGCGGGTGAGCAGCCCGAGATCGGCTGGCGTCCCGCCGATCAGCCGCCGCCGCCCGCCACCGCGCCGGGTGGCCGGTTCCGCGCGCCCGAGAGCGGCCCGGCTCCCGAGACCTCCGCGCCCACCCGCCCACCCGCCGGCGCCGAGCGCCCTGGCCGGAATGAATCCGAACCCGACGTCTCCACCGAGGAGACCGTGCGGCACAGCGCACCCGTGCCCGAAGCCACCCCGCAGCGGTGGTGGAACAGCCCCACCGAGTCCGGCGAGGTGCCCAAGCCGCCCGCCGAGCCCGCGGGACTGTCCTGGGCCGACGACCCGATCGCGCAACGCCTGGCCCCCGGCACGCCTGCGGCGGGCCCGAAGAAGTCCGGCGGCGACAACCGGCGCATTCTGCTCGGTGTGGCCGCCGCCGTGGTGGTGCTGATCGGCCTGGTGGTCACCATCGTGTCGGTGTCCGGCGGTGACGACGGCACCGGCCGCGCCGCGGGCCCCACCACCACCGCCGCGCTGAGCTGCCCGGCCACCAAGGACGGCAAGGTCGCCGTCGGCAACGGTCAGGGCTCCACCGCGAGCGGGCCGGACGCGATCCTCGGCTTCCAATACGCCTTCTACGTCGAGCGCAGCGGGGAGCGGGTGCGCAGGTTCGTCGCGCCGGACGCGGAGAACATCTCCACCGCGGCGATCATCCAGCAGGCCATCGACGAGCAGATCCCGGTCGGTACCACGCATTGCCTGCGCATCACCGAGGTCGCCGCCGACACCTTCGAGGTCGACCTCACCGAACACCGCCCCGACGGTACGACCACGGTGTATCCGCAGACGGTGACCACCGTGAACCGGGACGGCAAGACCCTGGTGTTCGCCATCCGCGAGCGGCTCTGATCTCGGGATCTGGGATACTCGTTTCACTCTCTGGTCGGGGATGTGAAACAGTGGGGTATCCCGTTCCGTGCCGTTCCCGGAGGTTTCGATGTCGTCGACCCTGCCACCGCTGGCCGGTAAGCTCGGCGGACTCACCAGCTCGGCGATCCGTGACCTGCTGAAACTCACCGCCGACGCCGACATCGTGAGCCTCGCCGGCGGCCTGCCCGACGCCGAGCTGATGCCGCGGGAACGCATCGCGGCCGCCGCCGACGCGGCCCTGCGCGGCCCCGGCTGTCTCCAGTACACCGAATCGCCGGGGTGGGGGCCGTTGCGGGAGGTGCTGGCCGCACGCGAGTCCGCCCGGCTGGGCCGGACCGTGCCCGTGGCGGAGGTGTTCGTCACGCACGGCTCGCAGCAGGCGCTGTCGCTGCTGGCGGAGGTGTTGCTCGACCCGGGCGCCCTGGTCGTGGTCGAAGACCCGGCCTACGTGGGCGCGCTCCAGGTGTTCCGCGCCGCCGGTGCCCGCATCGTCGCCGTGCCGCTGGACGCCGAGGGCATGCGGGTGGACGTGCTGCGCGAGCTGCTCGGACGCGGCGAGCGACCCGCCGTGGTGCACACGGTGAGCAATTTCCACAACCCGGGCGGGGTCACCATGAGCCCGGCCCGCCGCCGCGAACTCGCGGAACTGGCCCAGACACACGGCTTCTGGGTGATCGAAGACGATCCCTACGGCGAACTCTGGTTCGACCGGCCCGCACCGGCGCCGGTGGCGAGCCACGCCCCCACCGTGATCCGGCTGTCCAGCGCCTCGAAGATCATCGCGCCCACCCTGCGAGTCGGCTGGATGGTCGCGCCGGACCCGGTGTGCCGGGCGGTCGAGCTGCTCAAACAGGGCGCCGACCTGTGCGGTTCGGCGCTGACCCAGCAGATCGCCGCCGAGCTGCTGGCCGACACCACCTGGCTAACCGGCCACGTGGACCGGGTGCGCGCGGTCTACGGCGCCCGGGCCACCGCCCTGGTGCACGCGGTGCGGGAGACCTTCGGTGAGCGCATCGTCTGCACCGATGCCGCGGGCGGCATGTTCGTGTGGGCCGACTTCACCGACGGCACCGACACCGGACAGATGCTGCCGCGCGCCCTCGAAGCCGGTGTCGCGTACGTCCCCGGCCAGGCCTTCGCGGTGAGCGAGGGATACCGCGGCTCCCTGCGGATGTGCTTCACCACCTCCGAAGCGCCGGTGCTCGGCGACGCGGTGCAGCGCCTGGCGAAAGCCCACGCGGCGGGCTGACCCGGCTCAGGCTGTATCTATCGTGCCTGTGCCGGGGCGCCCTTCGTGGTGATGCTGCGCTGCCGCCTGCGGGCGCTGACCCGGCTCAGGCTGTATCTATCGTGCCTGTGCCGGGGCGCCCTTCGTGGTGATGCTGCGCTGCCGCCTCCGGGCGCTGACCCGGCTCAGTCGGTCCAGTTGTAGGTGCGTTCCACCGCCTTGTTCCAGGCGGCCAGGTGGGTGGCGCGGTCCTGGTCGCTCATCGTCGGGCGCCAGGTGGTGTCGGCGGCCCAGTTGGCGCGGATGTCGTCGGTGCCCGACCAGTAGCCGACGGCGAGGCCGGCGGCGTAGGCGGCGCCGAGCGCGGTGGTCTCGGCGACCACCGGGCGCACCACCGGCACGTCGAGGATGTCGGACTGGAACTGCATGAGCAGATCGTTGGCCGTCATGCCGCCGTCCACCTTCAACGTCGTCAATTCCAGGTCGAGCTGCTGGGATTCGGCGTCGGCGCGCATGGCGTCGACCACCTCGCGGGTCTGGAAGGCGGTGGATTCGAGCACCGCGCGGGCCAGGTGCGCCTTGGTGACGAACCGGGTGAGGCCCGCGATCACCCCGCGCGCGTCCGGACGCCAGCGCGGGGCGAACAGGCCGGAGAAGGCGGGCACGATGTAGGCGCCGCCGTTGTCGTCGACACTGCGCGCGAGCGGTTCGATCTCGTCGGCGGAGGAGATCAGGCCGAGGTTGTCGCGCAGCCACTGCACCAGCGACCCGGTGACGGCGATCGAGCCCTCCAGGGCGTAGACGGCGGGCTGGTCGTCGAGCCGGTAGCACACCGTGGTGAGCAGGCCGTGTTTGCTGAACACCGGCGTGGTCCCGGTGTTGAGGAGCATGAAATTGCCGGTGCCGTAGGTGTTCTTGGCCTCACCGGGCGACAGGCAGGCCTGGCCGAAGGTGGCGGCCTGCTGGTCACCGAGGATGCCCGCCACCGCGACACCGGCCAGCGGGCCCGCGGTGATCTCGCCGTAGACCTCCGAGGAGCTGCGGATCTCCGGCAGCATGGCGGGGGGCACCCCGAAGTCGGCGCAGATGTCCTCGTCCCACCGCTGGGTGCGCAGATCCATGAGCATGGTGCGCGAGGCGTTGGTGACGTCGGTGATGTGTGCGCCGGTGAGGTTCCACAGCAGCCAGCTGTCCATCGTGCCGAAGCACAACTCACCGGCCTCCGCGCGCTCCCGCGCATCCGGGACGTGGTCGAGGATCCAGCGCAGCTTGGGTCCGGCGAAGTAGGTCGACAGCGGCAGGCCGGTGCGGTCCTGGTAGCGGGTCGGCCCCTGCGCGCCGCCGAGTTCGCCGACGAGGCGGTCGGTGCGGGTGTCCTGCCAGACGATGGCGTGGTGGATGGGCTTGCCGGTGGCGCGCTCCCAGACCAGCGTGGTCTCGCGCTGATTGGTGATACCGACGGCGGCGATGTCGGCGGCGCTCAGCTCGAGGGTCCGCATCGCCTCGGCGAGGACGAGTTCGGTGTTGCGCCAGATGGTTTCCGCGTCGTGCTCCACCCAGCCCGGGCGCGGGAAGATCTGCTCGTGCTCGCGCTGGGCCAGGCCGAGCACGCGACCGCCGTGGTCGAAGACGATGCACCTGGTCGAGGTCGTGCCTTGATCGAGGGCGGCCACATAGCGACGCATGGCAGCAGGATACGCAACGGCGAGCCCGCCGGGGATCACATCGCGACCGCCGCCCGCCGGGACTAAGCTCCGTAGTTACCGGCGAGTAGTCCGTGTCGACGCGGGGACGACCGCGTGCGGCCGGGGTAGCTCGTGGATTGCCTGAGCCGGTCAGCGGCCGGAGGTGGCCGCGGAGTGTGACCACGGAGGCCGCCCCGGCTCGGGCAGATGGGCACAGCCTGAGCGGTTCGTCGCCCGGCGGCGGACGCGGAGTGCGACCCCGCGGGGCGTACCGCTCGGGTGACCGGGGAATTGCTTAGCCTGTAGGGAAGCGCTCGCAGACCAGTCGGCTGGAGGAGTCGAGATGACCAAGAGACCGCAATCGCAGTGCCTCGGCCCCGAGCAGCGCCGCACGGCCTGGGAGCGACTCGGCAAGGAGCATTTCGACGTGGTCGTCGTGGGCGGCGGCGTGGTCGGCGCGGGCATCGCGCTGGACGCGGCCACCCGCGGCCTGGACGTGGCGCTGGTGGAGGCACGTGACCTCGCCTCCGGCACGTCGAGCCGCTCGTCGAAGATGTTCCACGGCGGCCTGCGCTATCTCGAGCAGTTGGAATTCGGCCTGGTGCGCGAGGCGCTGCGCGAGCGCGAGCTGGCGCTGTCGACGCTCTCGCCGCACCTGGTGAAGCCGCTGCGGTTCCTCTACCCGCTGACCCATCGCGGCTGGGAGCGGCCGTACGTGGCCTCGGGCCTGGTGCTCTACGACACCATGGGCGGCGCCAAATCCGTTCCAGGGCAACGCCACCTGACCAGGCACGGCGCGCTGCGGCTGGCACCCGGCCTGCGCCGCGACGCGCTGATCGGCGGGGTGAGCTACTACGACACCGTGGTCGACGACGCCCGCCACACCATGACCGTGGCGCGCACCGCCGCCCACTACGGCGCGGTCATCCGCACCTCCACCCAGGTGGTCGGGTTCCTGCGGGAAGCCGACCGGGTGGTCGGGGTGAAGATCCGCGACACCGAGGACGGGCGCACCGGCGAGGTCAGGGCGCACGTGGTGATCAACGCCACGGGGGTGTGGACCGACGAGGTGCAGGCGCTCTCGCAGACCCGCGGCCGGTTCCACGTGCGCGCGTCCAAGGGTGTGCACGTGGTGGTGCCGCGCGACCGGATCGTCAGCGACACCGCGCTGATCCTGCGCACCGCGACCTCGGTGCTGTTCGTCATCCCGTGGGGCGCGCACTGGATCATCGGCACCACCGACACCGACTGGAACCTGGATCTGGCGCACCCGGCCGCCACCAAGGCGGACATCGACTACCTGCTGGACCGGGTGAACCAGGTGCTGGTCACCCCGCTGACCCACGACGACATCACCGGTGTGTACGCCGGGTTGCGCCCGCTGCTGGCCGGGGAGAGCGATTCGACCTCCAAGCTGTCGCGCGAGCACGCCGTGGCCAGGATCGCGCCCGGTCTGGTGGCCATCGCGGGCGGCAAGTACACCACCTACCGGGTGATGGCCTACGACGCGGTCGACGAAGCCGCGCAGGACATCCCGGCGCGGGTGTCGCCCTCGATCACCGAGAAGGTGCCGCTGCTGGGCGCCGACGGCTATTTCGCGCTGGTGAACCAGACCGTGCAACTCGCCGAGATGTACGGCGTGCACCCGTACCGGATCAAGCACCTGCTCGATCGCTACGGCTCGCTGATCGACGAGGTGATGGTGCTGGCCCAGGACCGCCCGGAGCTGTTGCAGCCGATCACCGCCGCACCGTCCTATCTGCGGGTGGAGGCGGTGTACGCCGCGGCGGCCGAGGGTGCGCTGCACCTGGACGACATCCTGGCCCGGCGCACCCGCATCTCCATCGAGTACGCCCACCGCGGCGCGGACTGCGCCGAGGAGGTCGCGCGGCTGGTCGCGCCGGTGCTCGGCTGGGACGAGGCCGAGATCGAGCGCGAGATCGACACCTACCGCTCCCGGGTGGAGGCCGAGGTCCGCTCGCAGACCCAGCCCGACGACGCCTCCGCCGACGCGCTGCGCATCGCCGCGCCCGAGCCGCGCCCGCAGATCCTCGAACCGGTGCCGAGCGAGGGCTGAGACTCAGTCCGGCGCACCCTGTTCGACGCGTACCGCCCAGGCCACCAGGGAGCGCAGGTAGCGCAGCACCACCTCGTCCGGACACGCCGCCGGATCGGCCAGGTGCTGACGCAGCAGTTCCTCGAGCGCGGCGTGCACCAGCCGCTGGGTGGGCCCGTCCGGGTCCACCGGCACCCCCGCGTAGCGGGACAGGTGCCTGGCGCCGATGGCGCGGGCGTAGCGGCGGCCGATCTCGACACGCTCGCGCAGCAGGGCCGGGCCGCCCTCGGGCGGGCTGAGCAGGATGCGCCAGCTGATCGGCGCGGCGTGCAGGTAGGCGAGAATGCCGCGGCCGACCCGGTCGATGTCGGCGTCGGCCCAGTCCACGGTGAGCATGCCGCGCAGGGCGGTCTCGGTCTCGCGTTCGAGCAGCGCGGTGGTGAGTCCGGTCAGATCGCCGAACTGCTGGTAGATCAGTGCCCGCGCGACCCCGGCGATACGGGCGACGCGGTCGATGCCGACGGCGGCGAAGCCTTCGGCGACCACGATGTCGCGGGCGACGTCGAGCAGTTGATCGCGCCGGTCGGCCGCCGACATACGCCGCCGCGGCTCGCCCACGTCCGCTCCTCCCGATCAACTGACGGATTGTCAGTCAATCCGGCGGTGCGGCCGGGCGTCAAGGGTGCGGTGCGACGATCGCGGGCCGCGGGGTCTCGGCGGTGCCGGCCGGCGTGGGCAGTTGCAGCAGGGCATAGCTGAACAGCGCGGTCGCGGCGCAGCAGAGGACGGCGACGAGCAGCCTGGTGGCTACCGCGAGGATCGGCGGCCCGGCGGTGCGCGGTCGGCGCGGCATGGTCGTTCTCCCGGGGATCGGCGGGTTCGGCGCGCGGTGGACGGCGCCGTTCGATCTGTCGCGCGCGGCGGCCGGGTTGTTAGCAAACGTAAGGCAACGGGATGGTCAGGGGAGCCGGAGGCTCCAGCGGCCGCGGTGACGCAGGCGCACCACGGCACCGGGGCCTACGTCCAGGCGCCAGAACGCGGCGGGCGGCGCGTCCAGCGCGACCACCAGGGCAGCCCGGATCACCGCCGGATGCGTGACCGCGACGGTGGATCGCCCCGAGTCGGCCACGTCCGCGAGCCACCGGCCGGTCCGGGCGAGCACGTCGAGCACCGATTCGCCGCCGTGACCGCGGAATTCCGGGTCGCTCAGCCAGTCCCGCAGGTGCTCCTCGGGGATCGCGGCCAGGTCCGCGCCCCGCCAGGCACCCGCGTCCAGGTCGCGCAGCCGCTCGTCGACCGTGGCGGTGAGGCCGAGCAGTTCGGCGGTTTCCAAGGCCCGGCGTTCCGGCGCGGTGAGTACCGTCGCGGCGCGCGACGGCCGGCGCCCGGCCAGTGCGTTGCGGCCGCCCTCGGTGAGCGGCTCGTCGGCGGGGAAGCGGGCGGCGCGCATCGCCTCGGTCATGCCGTGGCCGACCAGGTCGAGTCCGAGCACCGTACGCACGCACCGAAGCGTACGGGCACTCGCGCGGCGGCGCGGGTCGGCGGCGGCGGGCCTGTCGGTGCGCGGGTGCACACTGAACTCATGGTCTCGTTCTCCACCGCGGTGTTCTCCCGCGCGACCCAGGAGTGGTTCGACGGCGCCTTCCCCGCGCCGACCTCGGCCCAGCTGGGCGCGTGGCAGGCCATCGCGGCCGGGGAACACACCCTGGTGGTGGCGCCGACCGGCTCGGGCAAGACCCTCTCGGCGTTCCTGTGGGCCATCGACGAACTCGCCGCCACCGCGCCGGACCCGGACGCGCCAGGCGGCACCACCGTGCTCTACATCTCCCCGCTCAAGGCGCTGGCCGTGGACGTCGAGCGCAACCTCCGCGCGCCGCTGGTCGGCATCACCCAGACCGCCAAGCGGCTCGGGCTCGACCCGCCCGAGATCACCGTCGGCGTGCGCTCCGGCGACACCCCCGCCGCGGCCCGGCGCAGTATGCAACGCACCCCGCCCGACATCCTGATCACCACGCCGGAGTCGCTGTTCCTCATGCTGACCTCGGCGGCGCGGGAGACGCTGCGCACGGTACGCACCGTCATCGTCGACGAGGTGCACGCCATCGCCGGTTCCAAGCGGGGCGCGCACCTGGCCCTGTCGCTGGCCCGGCTGGACATGCTGACCGAACGGCCGGTGCAGCGGATCGGGCTCTCGGCGACGGTCCGTCCGGCCGAGGAGGTGGGCCGGTTCCTGGTGGGCGCGGCGCCGATCACGATCGTCTCCCCGCCCGCCCCGAAGACCTTCGACCTCACCGTGCGGGTGCCGGTGCCGGACATGACCGAGCCGGGCGAGTCCGACCAGCCGGGCTCGATCTGGCCGCACGTGGACGAGGCCATCGTGGATCTGGTGCTGGCGCACCGCTCCTCAATCGTGTTCGCCAATTCGCGCAGGCTCGCCGAGCGGCTCACCGCCCGGCTCAACGAGGCCTGCGCCGCGCGCGTCGGTGACCCGGTGTCCACCTCGCACGCTCCGCCCGCGCAACTCGGTCCGTCCACCGAGGTGATCCACGGCGCCGAGCAGTTGCTCGCGCGCGCCCATCACGGCTCGGTGAGCAAGGAGCAGCGCGCCCTCATCGAGGACGATCTCAAGAGCGGGCGGCTGCGCTGCGTGGTGGCCACCAGCAGCCTGGAACTCGGTATCGACATGGGCGCGGTCGACCTCGTCGTGCAGGTGGAGGCGCCGCCGTCGGTGGCGAGCGGGCTGCAGCGGATCGGCCGGGCCGGGCACCAGGTCGGCGAGATCTCGCGCGGTGTGCTGTTCCCGAAGCACCGCACCGACGTCATCCACTGCGCGGTCGCCGCCGAACGGATGGTCACCGGCCGCATCGAGGCACTGCGCATTCCCGCGCACCCGCTCGACATCCTGGCCCAGCAGACCGTGGCGGTCTGCGCGCTCGAACCGATCGACGTCGACGCCTGGTTCGACGCGGTGCGCGCCACCGGCAGCTTCGCCACCCTGCCGCGGTCGGCCTACGAGTCGGTGCTCGATCTGCTCTCCGGCCGCTACCCCTCCGACGAATTCGCCGAGCTGCGGCCCCGCCTGGTGTGGGACCGGGACGCGGGCACGCTCACCGGGCGGCCCGGCGCGCAGCGGCTGGCGGTCACGTCCGGCGGCGCCATCCCCGATCGCGGCATGTTCGCGGTGTACATGGTGGGGGAGAAGAACACCCGGGTCGGCGAACTCGACGAGGAGATGGTCTACGAGTCGCGGGTGGGCGATGTGTTCGCCCTCGGCGCGACCAGCTGGCGCATCGAGGAGATCACCTTCGACCGGGTGCTGGTCACCCCGGCGTTCGGGCAGCCGGGCCGGTTGCCGTTCTGGCACGGTGACGGGCTGGGCCGTCCCGCCGAATTGGGCGCCGCGCTGGGTGAATTCGTGCGCAAGGCCGCCAAACAGACCGCGAACCGGGCGGACGCCGCCGCCGACACCGACCTCGGCGGGTTGCTGGCCGGGGCCGGCCTGGACGCCAACGCCGCCGCGAATCTCGTTGCGCTGCTGGACGATCAGCGCGCGGCCACCGGGCAACTGCCCACCGACAAGACACTGGTGGTGGAGCGGTTCCGGGACGAACTCGGGGACTGGCGGTTGGTGCTGCACTCCCCGTTCGGGCTGCCGGTGCACGCGCCGTGGGCGCTGGCGGTCGGGGCGCGGCTGCGCGAGCGCTTCGGCGTCGACGCCGCGCCGAACGCCTCCGACGACGGCATCGTGGTGCGGCTGCCCGACACCACCGACGATCCGCCGGGCGCGGAGTTGTTCGTCTTCGAACCCGACGAGATCGACGACCTGGTCACCGAACAGGTCGGCGGTTCGGCGCTGTTCGCCTCCCGGTTCCGGGAATGCGCGGCGCGGGCGCTGCTGCTGCCGCGCCGCGACCCGGGCAAGCGCGCGCCGCTGTGGCAGCAGCGGCAGCGCTCGGCGCAGCTGCTCGACGTGGCCCGCAAGTTCCCCGACTTCCCGATCCTGCTCGAGACCGTCCGCGAATGCCTGCGCGACGTCTACGACCTGCCCGCCCTGCGGGATCTGCTCGGCCGGGTCGCGCGCAGGCAGGTGCGCTTGGTGGAGGTGGAGACCGCCACGCCCTCGCCGTTCGCGAACGCGCTGCTGTTCGACTACATCGGCCAGTTCATGTACGAGGGCGACAGTCCGCTGGCCGAGCGCCGCGCCGCCGCCCTGTCCCTGGATTCCGGCCTGCTCGCCGAACTGCTCGGCCGGGTGGAACTGCGCGAACTGCTCGACACCGCCGTGCTCGAACAGACCGAACGCGAACTCCAACGTCTCACCCCCGAACGCCGCGCCCGCGACGCCGAGGGCCTGGCCGACCTGCTGCGGCTGCTCGGCCCGCTGACGCCGGAGGAAGCGGGGCAGCGGTGCGTGCGCGGGCGAGCCGACGAGGTCGCCGACACCGGGCTACCGGAGGCCGATCCGTCCGTCGCCGCGGCGACGACGCGGTCCGCGGACGGTGCGCCGGACGGGTCGATGGCCGGCGCCGAACCGGAGCCGTCGGAGTTCCCGGCGGACGACGGGACCGGCCCCCATCACCGCTGGTTCGCCGAACTGGTCGCCGCCCGGCGCGCCCTCGAGGTGAGTTTCGCCGGCCGGACCTGGTGGGCCGCGGTCGAAGACGCGTCCCGGCTGCGCGACGCGCTCGGCGTGCCCTTGCCGATCGGCACCCCCGCCGCGTTCATCGAGCCGGTGGCCGATCCGCTCGGCGATCTCGTCGGCCGCTATGCCCGCACGCACGCCCCGTTCGGCCTCGACGCGGTGGCGCGGCGCTTCGGGATCGGACCGGCGGTGGCCGCCACCGCGCTGCACCGCCTCGTGACCGAAAAACGTGTCGTGGAGGGCGAATTCACGCCGGGCGCGAGCGGCCGGGAGTGGTGTGACACCCAGGTGTTACGGCGGCTGCGGCGCCGTTCGCTGGCGGCGGCACGGCACGAGGTCGAGCCGGTCGCCACCGCGGCGTTCGGCCGGTTCCTGCCCGCGTGGCAGCACGTGGGCACCGGGGAGCTGCGCGGCGTCGACGGCGTCGCCACGGTGGTGGAACAACTGGCCGGGGTGCCCGCGCCCGCCTCGGCGTGGGAATCGCTGATCCTGCCCGCCCGGGTGCGCGACTACACCCCCGCCATGCTCGACGAGTTGACGGCCACCGGCGAGGTGATCTGGTCCGGGCACGGCGCCATCACCGCCAAGGACGGCTGGATCGCCCTGCACCTGGCCGAGCAGGCGCCGTTCACACTGCCCCCGCCCGACGACATCGAACTCTCCGAGACCCACCTACGGCTGCTGGCGGCGCTCGGCGCGACGCCCGCCCCGCGCGCCGGCGCCGACGGCCCGGTGCCGTTGCCGCCGGTCCTGCACGGCGGCGGCGCCTACTTCTTCCGTCAGCTCAGCGATGCCACCGGCCTGCTCGACGACACCGCCGTCGCCGCGGCGCTGTGGGAGCTGGTGTGGGCCGGGCTGGTCGCCGGGGACACCTTCGCCCCGGTGCGCGCGCTGCTGTCGGGCACCACCCGCACCACCACCGCGCACCGCACCCCGCGCCGCGCCCCCCGTGGCCGCGCCTACCTGCCACGTCCCAGCCTGCCGACGCGCACCGGCCCGCCCGCCGTGGCCGGGCGCTGGTCGCTGCTGCCCGAGCGGGTCACCGACAACACCGTGCGCGCGCACGCCACCGCCGACATCCTGCTCGAGCGCTACGGCGTGCTCACCAGGGGCTCGGTGCAGAACGAGGGCGTGCCGGGCGGCTTCGCGCTGATGTACCGGGTGCTCACCGAGTTCGAGGATCGCGGCCGCTGCCGCCGCGGCTACTTCGTCGACTCGCTGGGCGGCGCCCAGTTCTCCACCACCGACGTGGTGGATCGGCTGCGCTCCCACGACACCGACCGCGGCAGGCCGGACGATCGTGCCCCCGCGCCGAGCGGTCTGGTGCTGGCGGCCTGCGACCCCGCCAACCCGTACGGGGCGGCACTGCCCTGGCCCAAGAACGAGGGGGAGGGTGGGCACCGGCCCGGCCGCAAGGCGGGCGCGCTGGTCGTGCTCGTCGGCGGTGAGCTCGTGCTGTACCTGGAACGCGGTGGCAAGACGCTGCTCACCTTCACCACCGACCCCACCGCCCGCCGGGCCGCCGCGACCGCCCTGGCGGAGGTCGTGTTCCACGGCCGCGTCGATGCGCTGGTGATCGACCGCATCGACGGGGAAACCGTGCACGGCAACACCTTCGCCGCCTTCCTCACCGACGCCGGTTTCGCCGACACCCCGCGCGGCCTGCGCCTGCGGAGCACCCATGCCCGAAGGTGACACCGTCTTCCGCGCCGCCCACCGGCTGCACCTGGCGCTGGCCGGAAAGACGCTGGTGCGCAGCGACTTCCGGGTGCCCCGCTATGCCACGGTCGACCTGGTGGGCGAGCGGGTGGAGGAGGTGACCAGCTACGGCAAGCACCTGTTCATCCGCACCGCCGACGCCAGCATCCACACCCATCTGAAGATGGAGGGCGTGTGGCGCACCTATTGCGTCGGCGAGCGCTGGACCCGTCCGCGGGTACAGGCCAGGGTGGTGCTCACCACCGACGACACCGAGGCGGTCGGCTTCGCCCTCGGCAAGGTCGAGGTGCTGCGCCGCGCCGACGAACACACCGTGATCGACCACCTGGGCCCCGACCTGCTCGGCCCGGACTGGGACCCGGCCGAGGCCGAACGGCGGCTGGCGAGCGTGCCCGAGCGGCCGATCGGACTCGCGCTGCTCGACCAGCGCAACCTGGCCGGCATCGGCAACATCTACCGCAGCGAGATCTGTTTCCTGCGCCGCGTCCACCCCGCCACCCCGGTCGCCGCGGTACCGGATCTGCCCGCGGTCGTCAGCGAGGCACATCGCGTGCTCGGCGCCGCCGCGCACCAGCCGCCGTGGCGGCCGATGGTCTACGGACGCACCGGCCTGCCTTGCCGCCGCTGCGGCACCCGCATCCAGGCGCGCCCGCTCGGCGAACCCACCCCGGTCTCCGACCGCATCGTGCAACGCGAACGAGGAATCTTCTTCTGTCCGCGCTGCCAACCGACCGGCGAGTAACCAGAAAACTCCGCTTTACTCCGGTAATTCACCGGAGTAGGTTTCAGGTCGTTCTGATCTATGTGAGCCGCAATTCATGTTGCGTTGCCACACCACGGCCTTGGAGTCACACCCTATGGAGCTCTCGGCAAAGCAGCGCGCGGCGCTCGAGCTGATCTGCGACACCTTCGCCCCCGGAGACGGGCTCGCGCTACCGTCGGCCACCCAACTCGGCGTGCCCGACGTCATGCTGCGCATGCTCGGCCGCGACCCGAACGAGGCGGCGGGCAAGCAGTTGGCGACCCTGCTCGGCATCTGGGACACGCCACTGCTCGGGCTGCTCGCGGGTGCGGGGCCGCGCCCGTTCTCCCGGCGCTCGCCCGCCGAACGCGAGCAGCTGCTGCTGAAGCTCGGCGCCTCCCGGCTGGGCGTCAAACGGGCCCTGTTCCAGGCGCTCAAGCAGGGCTCGCTGCTGTCCTACTACGTCACGCCCGGGCCGGACGGCTTCAATCCCCTGTGGAAGGAGATGGGCTATCCCGGTCCGCCCGGACAGCTCGCCGCCGCGCCGAGGCCCGCGCTCGACCCGCTGCGCTGCACCGCGCCCACCACGCTGGACTGCGACGTCGTCGTGGTCGGTTCCGGCGCGGGCGGCGGCACCGCGGCCGCGGTGCTGGCCGAAGCCGGCCTGGACGTGGTCGTGCTCGAGCGCGGCGACTACTACGACGACGCCGACTTCGGCAACGGCGAACTCGACGCCCTCACCCGCCTCTACGCGCCCGGCCCGAACGCCACCGCCGAGGGTCAGCTGACCCTCGTCTCGGGCACCTGCCTGGGCGGCGGCACGGTCGTCAACTGGAGCACCTCGCTGCGGACGCCGGATTCGGTGCGCGCGGAATGGGCGAGCCTCGGTGCCACCCAGTTCGCCGAGGACGAGTTCGGCGCGGCCCTGGACGCCGTCGAGCGGCGGTTGTCGGTCACCTACGACAAGTCGCCGATCTCGCGGCGCGACAGCGTGCTCGAGCGTGGCGTGCGCGCGCTCGGCTGGGACATCGGTCCGCTGCCCCGCAATGTCACCGACGCCTGCGACGCGGGCGAGGAGTGCGGGCGCTGCGGCTACGGCTGCCGGGTCGGCGCCAAGCAGTCGGTGACCAAGACCTGGCTGGCCGACGCCGCCGCCCGCGGTGCGCGGCTGGTGGTCGGCGCCGACGTGCGCCGCATCGTCGTGCGCGGCGGCACGGCCGAGGGCGTCGTCGCGGTCACCGACAACGGCGCGGAGCTGACCGTGCGGGCCAAGGCGGTGGTGGTGTCGGGTGGCGCGATCCAGACCCCGGCGCTGCTGCGCCGATCCGGCCTGCGTAACAAGAACATCGGCGCGCACCTGCGGCTGCACCCGGCCTCGGCGGTGTTCGGCACCTTCGAGGAGGAGGTGCGCCCCTGGGAGGGCGGCCTGCAGACGCGGATCTCGCGTAAGCACGCCGATCTCGACGGCGCGGGCTACGGCGTCATCTACGAGACCGGGCCGATGCATCCCGGCATGCTGGTCGGCTTCATGAACTGGCGCGGCGGCGCCGAACACCGCCGCGCCATGCTCGATCTCGCGCACACCGCCGCCATCGGTGTCATCACCCGCGACCGCGACAGCGGCCGGGTGGAGGTGGACAAGGCGGGCCACCCGATCGTGCACTACACGATCTCCGATCGCGACCGCGACCACCTCCACACCGGAATCCTCGGTGCGGCAAGCATTCTGGAGGCCGCCGGGGCGAAGAAGATCTTCTCCGGCCATCAGGCGGGCCCGGTCTACCAGCCGGGCGTGCGCGGGTCGCACGCGGAGTTCGCGGCGGCCTGCCAGGCGGCGGGCTACCGGCCCGGCCGGTGCGGCATGGCGGCGCTGCACATCATGGGCTCGGCCCGGATGGGCGGCAGCCGCGACACCTGCGCCCTGGATCCGGACGGCGCGACCTGGGAGGTGCCCAATGTCGTCGTCGCCGACGCCTCGTGCTTCCCGACCTCGTCGGGGGTGAACCCGATGGTGTCGATCGAGGCGATCGCCTACATGAACGCCACCCGCCTCGCCGCGCGCTTGTCCTGAACGACAGGCGGTGGCCGGTTCCCGGAGGGATCGGCCACCGTCGTGCCGAGGTCGACCGGCCCGCCGCGATGACCGCCCCTGCTGGGAGCAGCGTCAGAGTGCCTGGATGCCGCGCAACACCGCCCGCAGCGTGCCCAGGTCGCGTGGTCCGGCGTCCGGGGTCGGCTCGGGCGCCCGGAAGTCGAGCAGACCGTCGTCGATGAGATCGCCGACCAGCACCTTCGTCGTGGTCAGCGGCAGATGCAGCTGCGCGGCGAGTTCGGCGATGGATTGCACCGTGCGGCTGAGCCGCAGGATCTCCGCGTACTCGGGTTCGGTCCGGCGCAACGTCCCCGACCCCGAGTACACCACGAGCGTGAGCATGTTCAGGTCCGGACGAGCGTCCGACCGTCCGCGGGTGACCGCGTACAGCCGGACGAGCGGACCCGCCTCGTCGTCGAACCAGGACTCACGCCGGTTGTTCATGGCTGCCGCATACCGACCTCATCGAAGGGATGAGGCCGTGGGTCGACGGACAGATGCGCGCCGACGCGCTGCACCGTCTGGTTCATCTCGTAGGCGACCATGCCCA
The DNA here is from genome assembly GCF_002554515.1 of Nocardia sp. FDAARGOS_372. Lineage (NCBI taxonomy): Bacteria > Bacillati > Actinomycetota > Actinomycetes > Mycobacteriales > Nocardiaceae > Nocardia > Nocardia sp. FDAARGOS_372. Next base: position 5,789,998 of record NZ_PDDW01000001.1, read on the forward strand.
TGTTCGCCGACTCGGAGGTGAGCACGGCCAGGCAGGCGTTGTCGCCCGCGGCGGTGATGAACAAGACGGCTCGGTCCAGCTCCACCACCGTCTGGCACACCCCACCCGCCTCGAAGTGCACGCCCGCGCTGCGGGCCACGCCGTGCAGGGTGGAGGCCATCGCGCAGAAGCGCTCGGCATCGGAGCGGTCGATCTTGGTGCTGTGCCCGAGCAGCAGGCCGTCGGTGGACAGCACCACGGCGTAGCGGACATCGGGCAGCCGCTCGATGAGATCGTCGAGCAACCAGTCGAGGCTACGGGGCTTGGAAATCGTCACCAGCACCTTCTTCGTGATCGGACGCCGTGGGCGTGGAGTCGACGTCGACGCGGTTCAGCCTGCCCTGCCGGGTGCCGTTCTCGATCGCCGACATGAGATTGCGCGCCTGTTCGGCGGTGCGCGGTCGCGCCGTGGTCGGGGCGGCCGGTGCGCTCGCCGTCATCGGCTGGGTGGCGGCGGGCGACTGGCGCCGCCGCCGCGGCAGCGCCGGACGCGCCGCCGGTGCGGCCGGAGCCGCGGATTCGACCGCGGACCCGGTGGTGGCCACCGCGCTCACGGTCGTCACCGGCGGGACGAACCCGTTGAACGAGCCCTTGCTCATCAGGTTCGTCGGCGGCATCGTCGTGGTGGTCGACGCGGCCGCCGGCACCTGGGCCGGTTCCCGGCCGGTGGACAGCAGCTGGGTGGGCACCAGCACGATCGCCTTGACCCCGCCGTAGTCGGATTCGGTCAGTCGGACCGAGATGCCGTGGCGCGACGCCAGTTTCGCGACGACGAACAGGCCGAGGCGGGCGTCGCCGGACAGCGCCGCGACGCTGAAGTCCGGCGGCTCGGCCAGCAGCGCGTTGCGCTCGGCCAGCTCCGCCTCGGACATCCCGAGGCCCTGATCGGTGATCTCGAGCGCCAGGCCCTTGCCCACCAGGTTGCCCGAGACCTCGACCCGCGATTCCGGTGGCGAGAACGCGGTCGCGTTGTCGGTGAGCTCGGCGATGAGGTGGATCAGGTCGGCCACCACATTGCCGAGGATGCGGACCTCGGGCAGCTTGCCGGTCTGGATGCGGGTGTAGTCGAGGCTCTCGGCCACGGCGCTGCGGACCAACTCCACCAGCGGCACCGGGTTGCGCCACTTGCGGCCCGGCTGCTCGCCGCCCAGGATCACCAGGTTCTCGGCGTTGCGGCGGGAGCGCGTGGCCAGATGGTCGAGCTGGAACAGCAGGTCGAGCCGGTCGGGATCCTCTTCCTCGCGCTCGGCCTTGTCCAGCAGCACCAGCTGCCGGTGCACCATCACCTGGCTGCGGTGGGCGATGTTGAGGAACACCGCGTTCACGCCCGCCCGGGTCTTGGCTTCGGCGACCGCGGCCGCCACCGCGGCGGCGTGGGCGCGGTTGAACGCGTCGGCGACTTGGCCGATCTCGTCACCGCCGAAGTTCAGCGGCGCCATGTCGTCGGGCTGGACCTCCTTGCCCGCGCTGAGCTGGCGGATGGTCTCGGGCAGTCGCTCGTCGGCCAGCTGCAGGGTCTCCCGGCGCAGCCTGCGCATCCGGCCGACGAACCGGTTGGCCAGCAACATGGCCGCGACGAACGCGAGCAGGGTCAGCGCGGCTACACCGGCGCCCGCCCACGACGAGCCGGTCGCCTGATCGTCGCCGATGGCCTTGGCCAAGGCGTGCGAGTCGCGGCTCTGGTCCTCCCACAGCTTCAGCAGCTGCGCGGTGACGGCGTCGGCGGCGTGCTCCCAGTCCTCCGCGGTGAGCGGCAACTCGACGTCGTCGGTGGCGCTGCCGGAACCGGTGGTGGATCCGCTGCCGGAACCACTGCCGGTGCGGGCGGTGCTGTCCTCGGGTAGTACCGGGCCGCGCTGGATGAAGGCGTCCTCCATGGCGGTGAGCCGTTGCCAGTCCGGACCGGCGACGATCGCCTTGGCCTGCTCGAGCCGCGGCCCGGTGAGCACCGCGGTGACGTAGCCGACCTCACCGCGGGCATCGCCGACATAGCGGCTGAATTCGGTGAGCTGCCCCGGCGGCAACTGCTCGGTGAGCAGCGCCGTGACGCCGAGCGCGCCCGCGCGCGACACGGCCTCTCCGGCGCGCAGCGCGTGCACGGCCTTGTAGAGACCGACGGAGACCTCGGCACTCGGCGCGACCTCGGCGGCCAGCAGGGAGGCCTGCACGATGGTGTCGATCACCAGCCCGAAGGCGGCGAAGACCTGCGCGGCGGGCACGGCGCGCGCGTCGATGCCGCTGCGCAACTGCGGAAGTTGTTGATACAGCTGGTCGTAGCTGTCGATGTCGTCGACGACGTCGCCGCGCAGCTTCTTGGCCGCCTCGCCGTTGGCGAACAGGCCGTCGATCGCGGCGTCGGAATTGCGGCGGGCCGCGGCCAGGCTCTCGGTGCCCCGCGGGTCGCCGGACAGATGCAGCATCGAGGCCCGCCGCTCCTCCTGCATCGCCTCGATCATCCGGATGGCCGGTTCGGTGGTCGAGGCCGCGACGTCGGCGAAGTCCTTCGCCTTGCGGCCGTCCTGAACGAGATACACGGCGCCGCCGATGCCGATCGCCAGCAGCGCCACGCTCGGAATGAGCACGATGGCCAGCAAACGGGTTCTGACTCCGATGGGTCCGCGGAAACGTGCGCGAGAACTCGGCTTCAGCACATCGGTCGGTAATACGCGCTTGATACTGCTGCTGATCACCGATCTTGCCTACTTCTGGGCAGTGAACGCCCTTTGCGGATTTGGGCGTAACACTATCCAGTGCGGGAGGGGGCCGCAACCAATTCGTGATCCGAAATGCCCGATCCGGCAAGCCCGCTCGGCAATTCCGCGCGCGTGCCGAGTTATTCGGATCCGCTACCGCCGGAGGCGTCGAAATGCCGCCGGGAAAAGCGGAAGGCTCCCGGAGAATCTCCGGGAGCCTTCGTAGTAGCGGGGACAGGATTTGAACCTGCGACCTCTGGGTTATGAGCCCAGCGAGCTACCGAGCTGCTCCACCCCGCGTCGGTGTGGAACCAACCCTACACACAGCCGGTGGTGCATGCCTAATCGCCTGGTCGGCGGGCGGTTCTCAGCCGAACTCGACGCCCTGGGCCAGCGGTAGCTCGGTGGAGTAGTTGATCGTGTTGGTGGCCCGGCGCATGTAGGCCTTCCAGGCGTCGGACCCGGATTCCCGGCCGCCGCCGGTGTGCTTCTCGCCGCCGAACGCGCCGCCGATCTCCGCCCCGGAGGTGCCGATGTTGACATTGGCGATGCCGCAGTCGGATCCGTCCGCGGCCAGGAAACGTTCGGCCTCGCGCTGATCGGTGGTGAACACCGCCGAGGACAGGCCCTGCGGCACCCCGTTGTGCAGCCGCACCGCGTGCTCGAAATCCCGATAGGTGAGCACGTACAGGATCGGGGCGAACGTCTCCTCCCGCACGATCGCGGTCTGCGCGGGCATCCGCACGATGGCGGGGCGCACATAGAACGCGTCGGCACCGAACCCGGGCACCCGCTCACCGCCGAACACCAGTTCGCCGCCGTCGGCCAGCGCGCGGTCGAGGGCGGCGCGCATGTCGCGGTAGGCGCCCGCGCCGATGAGCGGGCCGACCAGCACGCCGTCCTCGCGCGGATCGCCGACCGCGAGGCTGCGGTAGGCCCGGGTCAGCCGGTCCAGCAGCGGCCCGACGACGTCGACGTGCGCGATCAGGCGGCGCAGCGTGGTGCACCGCTGACCGGCCGTGCCCGCGGCGGCGAAGACGATCCCGCGCGCGGCCAGCTCCAGATCCGCCGACGGCGTGACGATCGCCCCGTTGTTGCCGCCGAGTTCGAGCAGGCAGCGCCCGAACCGGGCGGCCACCCGCGGCGCCACGGCGCGGCCCATCCGCACCGAGCCGGTCGCGCTCACCAGCGCCACCCGCTCGTCGTCCACCAGCACCGCGCCGACCGCCGCGTCGCCCTGGATCAGCTGGTGCACCTCGGGATCGGCGCCCACGTCGGCGGCGGCGCGGCGCAGCAGGGTGTGGCAGGCCAGCGCCGTGAGCGGAGTGGTCTCCGAGGGCTTCCAGACCACCGTGTCACCGCACACCAGCGCGATCGCGGTGTTCCACGACCACACCGCGACCGGGAAGTTGAACGCCGAGATCACCCCGACCACGCCGAGCGGATGCCAGGTCTCCATCAACCGGTGCCCGGGCCGCTCCGACGGCATGGTGCGTCCGTAGAGCTGGCGCGCGAGGCCGACGGCGAACTCGCAGATGTCGATCATCTCCTGCACCTCGCCCAGCGCCTCCGCGCGGATCTTGCCCGCCTCCAGCGTCACCAGCCGGGCCAGGTCCGCCTTGTGCGCGACCAGCAGCTCGGCCAGCCGGCGCACGACGGCGGCCCGGACCGGCGCGGGCACGGTCCGCCAGCGCTGGAACGCCGCGCTCGCGCGCTCGACGGCGGCCTGTGCCTCGGCCGGGGTGTCGGCGGGCAGGGTGAGCAGCCGCTCGCCGGTGATCGGCGTGCGGGCGACCAGGTCGCCCGGCGGCGGCATGTCGACGCCGAGGGCGCGCAGGACGGCGGCGGCCTCGTCGCCGAGGTCGGTGCGGGCGGCGGTGCCGAGGGTGTCTGTCATCGGTTGTTCCCCTTCGTCTTCGGGCCGGTGCGGCGGTTCCGATCCCGCCGCGCCGGGTGGGCCGGCATCGCGGCGGTGATCGCGGACAAGTTCTCGACACGGGTCGCGTCGGCTGGGTTAGCCTTCGCTGATGGCGGATACACCGGCAAAACCCGTACTCGACGACATCGATCGCCTGCTGATTCGTGAACTGATGGCCGATGGTCGCGCCACCCTGTCGAATCTGGCCGAGAAGGCGAGTCTGTCGGTCTCCGCCGTGCAGTCGAGGGTGCGCAGGCTGGAGGCACGCGGGGTGATCCGCGGCTACACCGCCAAGGTCGATCCGGAAGCGCTGGGGCAGTTGCTCTCGGCATTCGTCGCCATCACTCCTCTCGACCCGTCGCAGCCCGACGACGCGCCCGCCGTGCTGCAACACATCCCCGGCATCGAGGCCTGCCATTCGGTGGCCGGTGACGAGAGCTACGTCCTGCTGGTCCGGGTGGCCTCGCCGCGGCATCTGGAGCAGCTGCTGCAGGAGATCAGGGCCACCGCGAACGTTCGCACCCGCAGCACCATCATCCTGCAGACATTCTACGACAGGTAGTCGTTGGATGTAATTTGTCCGTTAAGTCATGGAGTTTGCCTGAATATTTTCGTACCCTACGGGTGTGACCCTCGAACTGGACCGCACCTCATCCGGTGCCGAGAACGCGCAGGACGTCCCCGCGACCCGGGTGCACGACGTGCTGTCCGCGCATCTGCTCGCCGACGGGTTCCCGCTCGTGCTGGATCTGCGCGCGTCGCGGGGCTGCCTGCTGGTGGACGCCCGTGACGGCAGCACCTACCTCGACATGTTCGGCTTCTTCGCCTCCAACGCGCTGGGCATGAATCACCCAGCGCTGGCGGACGATTCGCTGTTCCGTGCGGAACTGGCCACCGCCGCGGTGAACAAGCCGAGCAACTCCGACGTCTACACCGTCGAGATGGCGCGCTTCGTGGCCACCTTCGCGCGCGTGCTCGGTGATCCACGGTTGCCGCACCTGTTCTTCATCGACGGCGGCGCGCTCGCGGTGGAGAACGCGCTCAAGGTCGCCTTCGACTGGAAGAGCAGGCACAACGAAAGCCGCGGCAGGCCGGCCGATCTGGGCACCAAGGTGCTGCACCTGACCGGTGCCTTCCACGGCCGCACCGGCTACACGATGTCGCTGACCAACACCGAGCCGGTCAAGACCGCGCGCTTTCCGAAGTTCGACTGGCCACGCATCGACACCCCCTACCTGGCGCCTGGCCGCGACATCGAGGCCGCCGAGGCCGCCGCCCTGGCCCAGGCACGGCGCGCCTTCGCCGAGAACCCGCACGACATCGCCTGTTTCATCGCCGAACCGATCCAGGGCGAAGGCGGCGACCGGCACCTGCGCCCGGAGTTCCTGCGGGCGATGCAGCGGCTGTGTCACGAACACGACGCGCTGGTCGTGCTCGACGAGGTGCAGACCGGCGCGGGCGGCACCGGAACAGCCTGGGCCTACCAGCAACTGGGCCTCGCGCCGGACGTCGTCGCCTTCGGCAAGAAGACCCAGGTGTGCGGGATCATGGCGGGCGGGCGGGTGGACGAGGTGCCCGAGAACGTCTTCGCGGTCAGCTCTCGGCTCAACTCCACCTGGGGCGGCAACCTCACCGACATGGTGCGGGCCCGCCGGATCCTCGAGGTACTCGAGCGCGACCGGCTGATCGAGGCGTCTCGCCCGCTCGGCGCCCACCTGCTGAGCAGGCTCACCGACCTGGCCGCCGCGCATCCGGCGGTCGACGACCCGCGCGGACGCGGCCTGATGTGCGCGATCACGCTCGCCTCCACCGAACTGCGCGACGCCGTGGTGACCGCGCTGCGCGACCGCGAGCACGTGCTGATCCTCGGTACCGGTACCCGGGGCATCCGGTTCCGGCCGCCGCTCACGGTCACCGTCGAGCAGCTCGACCGCGCCGTCGACGCCCTCGACCGGGTCCTGACCGAGCTGGCCTGAGACTCAGGCGGTGCGCAGGCCGAGCGCCCCCTCGGCGAACCGGGCCACGGCCGTGCGGGCCGCCGCCAGGGCGGGTTCCTGCCCGGCGCGGGCCCAGCCGGTGATCTCCGCGGTGCCGTCGGCACCCGGGGTGAGCACGATCTCGGCCATCAGCTCGGCGGTGGTCGGCTCGCAGACCGCCCACGAATAGCGGGTCTCTTCGGCCCAGTCGGCGGCGCGCCGCGCCACGTGCTCCGGGTCGGTGATGCCGCCCTCGGCCAGGGCGGGCCGGTCATCGATGCGCTCGTCGGCCCGCAACGCCCGCAGGTACCAGGTGCCCGCGTTGATCTCGATCGGTTCCATCACGTCTCCCACATCGACAACCCGCTGCCCCGCTCAGGCGAGAGCCAGTACAGCCTAGTGGGGGTCTGCGAACTCACACTGCTGGGCGTTTCCGGGTCCGGGTACGCTCCAGGTACGGCTCGGCCCGGTGAACTCGGTGACGTGGACAGGACTTCCGCCGGGACGCCCCGGTGCCGGCGGCGGGAGGTGTGGCGATGGAGGCGGCGCAGTTCGGTCCCTACCGGCTGGAACGGCCGCTCGGCAGCGGCGGGATGGGCCAGGTCTGGGCAGCGCACGACACCCGCCGCGGGCGGCGCGTCGCACTCAAACTGCTGCCCGCCGACCTCGCGGCCGACGACGGCTATCGCGCCCGCTTCGAGCGGGAGGCCGAGCTCGCCGCGACGTTGCGGCACCCGCACATCGTGCCGATCCACGGCCACGGCGCGGTCGACGGACGGCTCTACATCGAGATGGAACTCGTCGAGGGCACCGACCTGGGCGCCCGGCTGGCGGCGGGAGGACCGCTCGACCCGTCCACGGCCCTGGACATCCTCGATCAGGTGGCCGCCGCGCTGGACGCCGCGCACGCCGCCGGTCTGGTGCACCGCGACGTCAAGCCCTCCAACATCCTGCTGCGGCCGGACGGCTTCGCCTACCTCATCGATTTCGGCATCGCGCGCGGGGTCGGCCAGACCTCGCTCACCGCCACCGGCCTGACCATCGGCACCTGGGCGTACATGGCTCCCGAACGCTTCAGCGGGCACGCCGACGCCCGCTCCGACGTCTACTCCCTGGCCTGCGTGCTCTTCGAATCCCTCACCGGCCGCCGCCCCTACGGTGACACCGATCCCGCACAGCAGATGCACGGCCACCTGATGAACGACCCGCCACGCGCCGCCGCCGTGGACCCCACCATCGGCCCGCGCCTGGACGCCGTCATCGCCCACGGCATGGCCAAGGACCCCGCGCACCGGCACGCCTCCGCCGGCGAATTCCTCCGCGCCGCCCGCGCGGCCCACGCGGGCGCGGGCGCGCCCTCACCGACCCGAACACTGCCCGCCTCCGGCCCCACGCCGACCAAGGCCGTGACAGCGCACGAGCCTGCGGGCCGGATACCGCCGGGTGCTGCCGCGGGTGGTTCGTCGGGTGCTGCCGCGGGTCGCTCGTCGGGTGTGGTCGCCGCCCCGGGGCGGGACGCCGTGGGGTCGTCGCCGGTGCCCGATCCGGCCCACCACGGCGTCGGCGCGGGTTCGGCGGTGCCGGGCCGGAACCCGCATCCGACGAAGGTCATGCCGGCACCGATGACGGGAACGACCGGCACCCCGGCCCCGGTGCATCGGGAACACGTCAGAGCGCGGTGGGTCCCGCCGTCGGCTCCCGCGCCGGATCCATTGCGGCACGACCCACCCGCCCCGGAACCCTTGCGGCACAACCCCCCTGCCCCGGACCCGGCGCGGGGCATCCCACCTGCCGCGGATCGGGCGCGGTGCACCCCACCTGCCGCGGATCGGGTGCGGGGCACCCCACCGGCGTCGATTCCGGCGCGGCGCAATCCGCTCGTGCCTGCTCCGGCGCGGCGCAACCCACCCGCGCCGGCGCCGTCCCGGGGAACCGCTCCCGCGTCGATCGCGCGGCCGGTGCTGCCCGCACCCGGCGCACGGCAGTGGTACCTGCGCCGGAAGGCGTCGACCCAGAACGCGGTCCGCCGCACCTGGGGTCCCTCCTGGCCCGCGCGCAGGCCGGGCCCCGTCGCACCGCCGCCACCCCGGCGCAGGCGGCGGGGCGGACTGGTTCGGAAGCTGCTGTGGGCGACACTGCTGGTCGTGCTCGCGCCGTTCGTGCTGGCGGTAGGCTGCCTGGCCGCGTTGGCGGCGAACTCCGGCGACGGCGGCGAGCCCGCCACCGGTGCGCCACCGCCCGCCGCGGTGGTCGAGGAACCGCCGCCCGGCGAGCCCGACCCCGCCGGTCCAGATGCCGGACCCGCGCCCGCCGGCACCCCCGTCCGCGACGGGAAATTCGAATTCCGAGTCGCCGCGATGGAGTCCGGCGTGCCGCGGGTGGGGCTGCAGACCGCGCGCGGTGCCTTCGCGATCGTCACCCTGGCCGTGCGCAACATCTCCGACCAGCCCAAGTGGTTCCTGCCGTTCGGGCAGAAGCTGGTCACCGGCGACGGCACCGTCGTGGAACACGACACCACCGCCACGGCATGGCAGGCCGTACAACACCGCCTCGGACACAGTTTCGAAGTGGCACCCGGAGCGTCCGGCACCGCGGTCCTGGTCTTCGACGTCCCCGCCCACACGGCGCCGGCGCACCTCGAACTCCACGACTTCGTCCTCTCCGGCGGTGTCACCGTCGCGGTGAGCTAGCCCGCCGGCGCTCGGGCGGGCGGACATGACCGCGGGCGCGGCCGAGCCCCCGGGCCGGCAGACGAACGGAACTCAGCTCGTGGTGACCGGCGCCAGCGACGAATGCACCGCTCGGCGGCCGAGTTCCAGCGCGCGGCTGAGCAAGCCGGTGTCGCGGGCGGTGCCGTCCACGACGGGGGAGCCCGGCGGGGGATGGATCTGCCACACCTTCTCCCCGAGGTCGGCCAGCAGCCGGTCCTCGGCGCGCTCCTGGTCGGGCCGCGCCAGCCAGGCGCGGTAGGCGCCGGGCGCGCGTCGGCGCAGGTAGCCACCGCCCACCAGCCGGTGCACCCGGGAGGCGGGTGGCCGGGACTCGTCGGCGCGGCGGGTGCGCAGCACCAGGAAATGCGTGCCGCCGCCGCGCACCGCGGCGTGGATCGGAATCGGTTCGGCGAGCCCGCCGTCGAAGTAGGGCACACCGTCCAGCAGGATCGGCCCGCCCGCCAGGATCGGCAGATTGGCGCTGGCCCGCAGGGCGCGCATCAGGCTGCGCTTGTCGTAGATGTGCGGGCGCAGGTCCACCGCGTTGCCGGTGCGCGCGTCCGTCGCGATGGGGTGGAACGTCGTCGCATGGTTCAGGATGGCGTCGAAGTCCATCGGCTCCACGCCGTCGTAGACCCGGTGCACCAGATACCGCACATCGAAGGCCGCGCCGCCGCGCAACAGTCGCGCCGGATCGATGACGGCGCGCATGATGTCGGGATTCGACCACGACCGCATGCCGGGCACCGCCCGCCCGCACAGCAACCAGGCCCCGTTGATCGCGCCGGCCGAGGTGCCGTACACGGCGTCGAACACCGCCGACAACCCCAGCTCCTCCAGCCCCTGCACCATGCCGCTGGAGTACACCCCGCGACTGCCGCCGCCCTCGATCACCAGGACCAGGCGATGACCGTCGGCTCGGGAACCGGAGGTGCTGCGGCCGCGGATGATCTCGGCCACGGTATCGCTGGACACCCGACCACGATACGACAAGAGCGGGTGCGGACCCGGTCCACACCCGCTCTCGACGGTCGGTCCTACTTGATCTCGGCCAGCACCGTGCCCTGGGTGATGGCGGCGCCCGCCTCCACCGCGAGACCGGTGACCACACCGGCCTTGTGCGCGTTGACCGGGTTCTCCATCTTCATGGCCTCGAGCACCACGATCAGGTCGCCCGCCTCGACGGACTGGCCTTCCTCGACGGCGACCTTGACCACGGTGCCCTGCATCGGGGCGGTCACGGCGTCACCGGAGGCGGCGCCGCCGCCCGCGCCACCGCGCTTGCGCGGCTTGGGCTTCTTGCGGATCGCGCCGCCGCCACCGTTGCCACTGCCGCCGCCGATGCTGAAGTTGCCGGGCAGCGAGACCTCGACGCGACGCCCGCCGACCTCGACGACCACCTTCTGACGCGGCCCGTCCTCGTCCTCCTCCGCGGGAGCGCCACCGCCGGTGTACGGCTCGATGGTGTTCTCCCACTCGGTCTCGATCCACTTGGTGTAGACGTCGAACTTCTCACCGTCACCGATGAAGGCGGGGTGCTCGACGATGGCCCGGTGGAACGGGATGACGGTGGCCAGGCCCTCGACCTCGAACTCGGCCAGCGCGCGACGGGCACGCTCGAGCGCCTGGGTGCGGTTCTCGCCGTAGACGATCAGCTTGGCCAGCATCGAGTCGAACTGACCGCCGATCACGCTGCCCTGCACGACGCCGGAGTCGACGCGCACGCCGGGACCGGCCGGCTCGCGGTACACGGTGACCGGGCCGGGGGCGGGCAGGAAGTTGCGGCCGGCGTCCTCGCCGTTGATGCGGAACTCGAAGGCGTGCCCGCGCGGGGTCGGGTCCTCCTTGATCTCCAGTTCCTCACCGTTGGCGATGCGGAACTGCTGGCGCACCAGGTCGATGCCCGCGGTCTCCTCGGTGACCGGGTGCTCGACCTGCAGGCGGGTGTTCACCTCGAGGAACGACACGGTCTCGCCCTGCACCAGGTACTCCACGGTGCCCGCGCCGTAGTAGCCGGCCTCGCGGCAGATCCGCTTGGCGGACTCGTGGATCTTGGCGCGCACCTCGTCGGACAGGAACGGCGCGGGCGCCTCCTCGACGAGCTTCTGGAAACGGCGCTGCAGCGAGCAGTCGCGGGTGCCCGCGACCACGACGTTGCCGTGCTTGTCGGCGATGACCTGGGCCTCGACGTGGCGGGCCTTGTCCAGGTACTGCTCGACGAAGCACTCGCCGCGGCCGAAGGCGGCGATGGCCTCGCGGGTGGCCGACTCGAACAGCTCGGGGATCTCCTCGATGGTGTGGGCGACCTTCATGCCGCGACCGCCACCGCCGAAGGCCGCCTTGATCGCGACCGGCACGCCGTACTGCTTGGCGAACTCGACCACCTCGTCGGCGTTCTTCACCGGGTCCTTGGTGCCCGCGGCCATCGGCGCGTTCGCGCGCTCGGCGATGTGCCGGGCGGTGACCTTGTCACCGAGGTCGCGGATGGACTGCGGCGACGGGCCGATCCAGATCAGGCCCGCGTCGATGACGGCCTGGGCGAAGTCGGCGTTCTCGGAGAGGAAGCCGTAACCGGGGTGGATGGCGTCGGCGCCGGACTTGGCCGCGGCGTCGAGGATCTTGTCGAACACGAGGTACGACTCGGCCGAGGTCTGGCCGCCCAGCGCGAAGGCCTCGTCGGCCAGCTTCACGAAGGGTGCGTCGGCATCGGGCTCGGCATACACGGCGACGCTGGCGATGCCTGCGTCCTTGGCCGCCCGGATCACGCGCACGGCGATCTCGCCGCGGTTAGCTACGAGTACCTTCGTGATCCGCGCGCTGGCATGGCTGGGCACTGAGCCTCCTGGTTTGCAATCTTCTGGTCGCTTCGCGGGATGGTGGCCGCGCGGCCCGATCCCGGTAGGGGTACGAACACCGCGCAGGCTCCGCGCCCGTGTCGACAATGTACGTCTCGGGCGAGTGTAGGCAGTCTGCCAATTCGCGCCGAACTCGGATAGCCCTACTGAACAGTAGGTGGCGGATCACACTCGGCCACGGTTGTGTGCGGAGTCCTGTGTGCGGGCATCCGACCTCACTTTAGCGTGCGGTCACCGCGCCCGTGCACGCCGCCCGGGTCGGACCGGCGCCTCGCCCGGCTCGTCGCCCTTGGCAATCGGCAACCGTACCGAATTGCCCCATTCGGTCCAGGAACCGTCGTAGTTGCGCACGGCGGGCAGGCCGAGCAGGAAGGTGAGCACGAACCAGGTGAGGCTGGAACGCTCGCCGACCCGGCTGTAGACGATCAGTTCCTCGGACCCGGCCAGCTCGCGGTACACCTCGTCCAGCTCCGCGCGCGACCGGAACCGGCCGTCGGCGCCGAACGCCTCGGTCCAGGGGATGTTGCGGGCGGTGGGGATGTGGCCGCCGCGCAGCGCGCCGTCGACGGGGTTGCCGGGATCGTGCGCGAGTTCCCCGGAGTACTCCCGCGGTGAGCGCACGTCCAGCAGCGGTTTGCCCAGGTGGGCGAGCACGTCGTCGCGGAAGGCGCGGGCGGTGGTGTCGTCGCGTCGCGCGGCCGGGTAGTCGCTGACGGTGAGGTAGGGCGGCTCGAAGGTGGTGTCGCGGCCCTCGGAGATCCAGGCCTCGCGGCCACCGTCGAGCAGCCGTACGTCCTGGTGCCCGAACAAGGTGAACAGCCACAGCGTGTGCGCGGCCTGGGCGTTACCGCGGTCGCCGTAGATCACCACCGTGTCCTCGCGACCGATGCCCTTGGCCCGCATCAACTCGGTGAAGCGCGGGCCGTCGATGTAGTCGCGCATCAACGGATCTTCCAGATCACCGCGCCAGTCGATCTTGATGGCGCCGGGCACGTGGCCGATGTCGTAGAGCAGGATGTCCTCGTTCGACTCCACGATCTTCAACCCCGGCGCGCCGATGTTTGCCGACAGCCACTCCGTGGTTACCAATCGGTGAGGATGTGCGTAGGCACCGAATGGGGTGTGAGGGTCCGGGGCAACGGGCACGATCGGTTTCCTTCGCACGAGTAGGCGGTGTCACGAAGTTCGGGTCTCACAGCGATGGTAGAGGTGGGTCGATACTGAAACTCGTTTCAGATGCCCAATCGACCGAATGGACGAATAGATCGAACCGGCATCCGATAAAGTCTCCGGAGAGGAGGGGTGAGCTATGTCCGATTCTTGGCCGCGGCGGCGACTGCTCGCGATCCTACGTGGCGCAAGCGAGCCCCTCGATGCCCAGGAACTGGCCAGAATCACCGGACAGCACGTCACCACGGTTCGTTTCCACCTCGATGTACTGACCAAGGAATCGCTGGTCCGGCAATTCCAGCAACCGCCCCGCGGCCGGGGCAGGCCACGCATCGGCTATCGCGCGGTGCAGCGCACCCTCGGTTATCAGGAATTGGCCCAGGTGCTCGCCGAGCAGCTCGGTCCGGATTCGCGCAGCCGTTCCGAGGCGGCGGTCGCGGCGGGCCGGGCCTGGGGCGCGAAGCTCGACGCCGAGGAGCGCCGCATCGAGACACTCGCCGACGTGCGGGAGGTCACCGTCGGCCTGCTGTCCGAACTCGGCTTCGCCCCCGAACGCGACCCCTCCGGCGAGGAGAGCGATCAGGTGGTGATCCGGATGACCGGCTGCCCCCTGCGCGATCTGGCGCGCACCCACACCGACGTGGTGTGCGGCGTGCATCTGGGGCTGATCGAGGAGGTGCTCGACCGCAGCGGCGAGCGTGGCGCGGTGAACGTGCGCCTGCATCCGTTCGTGGAGCCGGAGCTGTGCGTGGCGCGCCTGGAGCTGGCGCGCCGGGCCGCCGTGCCGATCGGCGCGGAGAACGAGGCCGAACCGGCCCTCACGCCGCCCTCAGCGGGCCGGGTGGCGCCACAGCTGCGCAACACCGACCCCAACGTCGCCAAGCAGTCGGCGCAGCAGTGGTAGGCCGATCCCGATGACGCTGGACGGGTCGCCCTCGATCCGGTCGACGAACCAGCCGCCGAGCCCGTCGAGGGTGAACGCACCGGCCACCTGGAGAGGTTCACCCGAGGCCAGATAGGCGTCGAGTTCCTCGGGCTCGGGCTTCGCGAAATGGACCGTGGTGGCGCTGCAGTCGGTCGCCTCGGCGACGACGGCGCCCCCGCGCAGCCGCAGCACGCAGTGCCCGGTGACGAGTTCGGCGCTGCGCCCGGCCATCTGCGCCCAGCGGGCGCGCGCCACCTCGGGAGTATGGGGTTTGCCCTGTAGCTCACCGTCGAGCAGCAGCATCGAATCACAGCCGACGACAACGCAATCGGTGGCGTACTCGGGAATGTCGGCGGCCACCGCCGCGGCCTTGGCGCGGGCGAGTTCGACCACCACCGTCGCGGGCGCGGTGTCCGGCGGCAGTGCCGCGGCCACCGCGTCCTCGTCGACGTCGGAGCCCCGGACGACCGGGTCGATGCCCGCCGCGCGCAGAACCTGCCTGCGCGCGGGGGACGCGGACGCGAGAACCAGCGTCGAGGTCATGTCCCGCCGTCAGCGCAGCTGCGACAGCTGCGGGAACGCGTACGGCGAGAAGGGCGACGTCCCGCGGTGCATGAGGGTCGGCCTGCCCCACATGTCGAGGGGCCGGGCCGGACCGGAGTCCTGGCCGCCGTTGCCCGCCGCCGCCGCGAATACGCACACCAGCGCGGCGATTTCCGCATCGGTGGGTGAGCCCTTGAGGATGCGCAGGAACGGAGCCGCACCGGCCTCCGCCGTCGGCGCGTCGGTGCTCGCTTCGCTCTCGGCCGCGTCGGTGACCGGTTCGACGGCGAGATCCAGCTCGGCGGCGGTCAACACCTCTTCTTCTGCCACGGTCGTCACAGTGCCAGATCCTCTCTCTATCTCGATCAGGCGTGTTCCCTCGGATCGGCTCATCGCCTCTCGTTACCAGTGTGCGCGGCCTACCGAGGGTATCGCTTATTCAGAGCGGGATGTTGCCGTGTTTCTTCGGCGGCAGAGTGACCATCTTGCGCTCGAGCAGACGCAGCGCCGAGACGATCTGGCCCCGGGTGTGCGAGGGCGGGATGACCGCGTCGACGTACCCGCGCTCGGCGGCGACGTAGGGGTTCACGAGGGTGTCCTCGTACTCGTTCTGGAGCTCGAGCCGCAGCGCATCGACGTCGGCGCCGTCCTTGGCGGCCTGCTGCAACTGCTTGCGGTAGACGAACCCGACGGCGCCGGAGGCACCCATCACGGCGATCTGCGCGGTCGGCCAGGCGAGGTTCACATCGGCGCCCATGTGCTTGGAACCCATCACGTCGTAGGCGCCGCCGTAGGCCTTGCGGGTGATGATCGTGATCTTGCCCACAGTGGCCTCGCCGTAGGCGTAGAGCAGCTTCGCGCCGCGGCGGATGATGCCGTTGTACTCCTGGTCGGTGCCGGGCAGGAAGCCGGGCACGTCCACCAGGGTGATGATCGGGACGTTGAACGCGTCGCAGGTGCGCACGAACCGCGCCGCCTTCTCCGAGGCGTCGATGTCGAGGCAGCCGGCGAACTGGGTCGGCTGGTTGGCCACGATGCCCACGCTGCGGCCGTCGATGCGCCCGAAGCCGACGATGATGTTCATCGCGCGCTCGGCCTGCACCTCGAGGAACTCGTCGTCGTCGAGCAGGCGACGGATGACCTCGTGCATGTCGTAGGGCTGGTTCGGCGAGTCCGGGATGATCGTGTCCAGCTCGAGGTCCTCGTCGGTGAGCGAGTCCTCGATGGCGCCCTCGATCGGGTCGGAGGCCGGGAACCGCGGCGGCTCGGCACGGTTGTTGCTCGGCAGGTAGGACAGCAGATCCTTGACGTAGTCCAGGGCGTCCTGCTCGCCGGAGGCGACGTAGTGGGCCACACCGGACTTCACCATGTGGGTGTGGGCGCCGCCCAGCTCCTCCATGGTGACTTCCTCGCCGGTGACGGTCTTGATGACGTCGGGACCGGTGACGAACATCTGGCTGGTCTGGTCGACCATCACCACGAAGTCGGTGAGCGCGGGGGAGTAGACGTGCCCGCCCGCGGCCGGGCCCATGATCAGCGAGATCTGCGGGATCACGCCGGAGGCCTGGATGTTGCGGTGGAAGATCTCGCCGTAGAGGCCGAGCGAGACCACGCCCTCCTGGATGCGCGCGCCCGCGCCCTCGTTGATGCCGATCAGCGGACGGCCGGTCTTGAGCGCCAGGTCCATGACCTTGACGATCTTCTCGCCGTAGACCTCGCCGAGGCTGCCGCCGAAGACGGTGACGTCCTGGCTGAAGATGCAGACGTCGCGGCCGTCGATGGTGCCGTAGCCGGTGACCACGCCGTCGCCCAGCGGGCGGTTGTTCTCCAGGCCGAAGTTGACGCTGCGGTGCCGGGCCAACGCGTCGAGCTCGACGAACGAGCCTTCGTCGAGCAGCGCCAGGATGCGCTCGCGGGCGGTCATCTTGCCCTTCGCGTGCACCTTGTCGACCACGGCCTCACCCATCGGGTGTTTGGCCTCTTCCAGCCGATTCCGCAGGTCAGCCAGCTTCCCGGCGGTGGTGTGGATATCGGGGGAGCCCGCCGAACCTGATGCGGACTGCTGCTGGACACTCGTCATGGCTTCGGAGTGTAACCAGAGACAGGAATGGTCTGTAACGGCGCGGGGGCTACCCGTGAGTAGAAAAGCGCAGGTCGAACCCCACGTCGAGCCCTCTTGCCACGGCTCTGCCCTGCGCGAATGATCCCTCCGGCCCGGCGGTAGCCTCACCGTGTGCAAAGCCCTTCGTCGGATGCGTCACGGCGCCCGCCCCTGGATGTGACCCGGCTGCGGCGCGGTGTCGAATCACCGGAGTTGTCGTTGTTCTCGCGGGTCGAGGTGGTCGAGGCCACCGGATCGACCAACGCCGACCTGATCGCGCGGGCGAGCGACCCCGGCGCGGCGGGCACCGTCCTGCTCGCCGAGACGCAGCAGGCCGGGCGCGGCAGGCACGCCCGCAGCTGGACCAGCCCGCCGCGTGCGCAGATCGCCATGTCGATGCTGGTGCGCCCGCGCGGGCTCGAGCCCGCGGTGCTCGGCTGGCTGCCGCTGCTGACCGGGGTGGCCGTGGTGGACGCGCTGCGCGCCGCCGCGGGCGTGCCCGCGGATCTCAAGTGGCCCAACGACGTGCTCATCGGCGGGCGCAAGGTCGCGGGCATCCTGGCCGAGGTCGCCGCGAGCGGCGGCACTCCCGCGGTGGTGGTCGGCGTCGGCGTCAACGTCAGCCTCTCGGCGGCGGAACTGCCCGTGCCCCATGCCATCTCGCTCGAGCTCGCCGGTGCGGCCCAGGTGGACCGCACCGCGGTGGTGCTGGCGATCCTCGCCGAGTTCTCCCGCCGGTTCGACGCCTGGCGCCAGGCGGGCTGGGACACCACCGAACTCGCGGCCGCCTACCGGGAGCGGTGCGCCACCATCGGCGCCCAGGTCATGGCCGAACTGCCGGGTGGGCGCACGCTCACCGGCATCGCCACCGGCATCGACGACGCCGGGCGTTTGCTGATCGGCGACGACGCGGTCTCCGCGGGCGACGTCACGCATCTGCGCGGACAGTACTGAGTTCGCGCGACCGGCGAAATCCGCTGTGATGGCCCGTGTCACGGGCCGGGTTGCCGGGCGCGTGACGGTCGCGAGAGTAGGGTTTGCCCACATGGGTTACCCGGAGGATGTGCTCGCGCCCGACGAGCACCTGATACTCCACCGCCATCCGCATTGGAAGATGCTGTTCTGGCCCATCGTGACGCTCATCGTCGCCACGGCCCTCGCAGGATTCGCCGGCGGACTCGCCTACCGCACCACCGAGGGCACGCTGCGGACCGCGCTGTTGATCCTGGTGCCCGCGCTGTGGGCGGTTGTGGTGGTGTGGCGCGTGGTCGCGCCCGTGCTCGCCTGGAGGTCAACGCATTTCATCGTCACCGAGCGCCGGGTGCTGGTGCGGCAGGGCGTGGTGACCCACACCGGCATCGACATCCCGATGAGCCGCATCTCCAGCGTGCAGTTCCGCCACGGGCTCTTCGACCGGCTGCTCGGGACCGGCACCCTGATCATCGGCTCGTCGTCGGAGGAGCCGCTGGAATACGACGACATCCCGGCCGTGCAGAAGGTGCACGCGCTGCTCTACTACCAGGTGTTCGAGGCGCAGCGCGAGCACTGAACCGTAATCTGGTGGCATGACCGCCGTACTCCTGGCCGAAGACGACGAGGCCATCGCCGCCCCGCTGTCGCGCGCCCTGGGGCGGGAGGGCTACACCGTCACCGTGGAGAGCTTCGGCCCGGCCGTGCTGCGCCGGGCCCTGGAGGGCAATCACGATCTGCTCATCCTCGACCTCGGCCTGCCCGGAATGGACGGGCTCGAGGTGTGCCGCCAGGTCCGGGCCCGCGGCGCCGACCTGGCGGTGCTGATGCTCACCGCGCGCACCGACGAGGTCGACTTCGTGGTCGGCTTGGACGCCGGCGCCGACGACTACGTGGGCAAACCCTTCCGGCTCGCCGAACTGCTCGCCCGGGTCCGGGCCTTGTTGCGGCGCAGCGGCATCGGTGACGAGGCGGTGGAGGTCGGCGGCATCCGGCTGGAGCCGGCCGCGCGGCGGGTGCTGGTCAACGGCGTCGAGGTCGGTCTGGCGAACAAGGAATACGAGCTGCTCAAGGTGCTGATCGACCGGGCGGGCCAGGTGGTGCCGCGCGAGACGATCCTGCGCGCGGTCTGGGGCGACGCCGAACTGCGCGGGTCCAAGACCCTCGACATGCACATGTCGTGGTTGCGCCGCAAGATCGGCGACGAGGGCCCGATGGCCGAACGCCGCATCGTCACGGTGCGCGGTGTCGGCTTCCGGCTGAACACGGACTGACGTGCGCCGCCGGATCCTGCGGTCCATGCTGGCCGTGCTGACCATCACCACGGTCGTGCTCGGCGTGCCGCTGACCTACCTGGCGTGGCTGTGGGTGGAGGACATCACCCGCAACGATCTGCGCAATCGCCTGGACCGCATCGCCGCCGAGGTGGTGGCCCAGGAAGGTGTCGACGGGATGGTGCACGGCGGGCTCGACGTGCGGGCGGTACGTGCGCTGGTGCCGGTGAACGGCAAGCTGACCGTCGTCTATCCGGCCCCCCAGGACAACGCCTCCCGGGTCGACCTCGGCGCGGCACACGTCGACGATCCGCTGGTGGAGTCGCTGGCCATGGGCACCTCGGGTTCGCTGCGGCTCGAGGTGCCCGCGGCGCCGATGAAGGAGATGCAGCGCCAGGCGGTCGCGGTGGTGGCGTTGGCGGTGCTGGCCTCGCTCGGCGCCGCCGCCAGTGTCGCGGTGGTCACCGCGCGCCGGGTCGCCGACCCGCTGCGTGACGTCGCGGCCCGGGCGGCGCGCCTGGCGATGGGCGATTTCCGTCCCGATCCGCGCAGGCACGGCATCGCCGAACTCGACCGCGTCTCCGACGTGCTCGACTCGGCGACGGTGGAGATCGCCGGTCGGCTGCAACGCGAGCACGCGCTCGTCGCCGACGTCTCCCATCAGCTGCGCAGCAGGCTCACCGCGGTGCGGTTGCGGCTGGACGAGCTGTCCGCGCACACCGACCCGGAGGTGGTGCACGAGGCCGAGGAGGCGATGGCGCAGGTCGACCGGCTCACCGAGGCCATCGACGATCTGGTGCGCGCCTCCCGCGACGAGGACGCCGCCGACCGCGACCCCATCGCGGTGCTGGAGGAGCTGCGCGGTGTCGTCGAGGAGTGGAAGCACCCCTTCGACGAGGCGGGCCGTGCCCTACTGCTGGCCGGGGACGAGACGCTGCGTGCGCCGGTGACCGCGTCCCGGCTGCGCGAGGCGGTGACCGTGCTGGTCGACAACGCGCTCATGCACGGCGACGGCACCTGCACCGTCTCGGTGCGCTCGGTGCGCCCCGGCTACGGCCGCGAGCCGCTGGTGTGCGTGGAGGTCGCCGACGAAGGGGAGGGTGTGCGCGACGAACTCGCCCCGCACATCTTCGATCGCGGCTTCTCCGCGGGCGGTTCGACCGGCGTCGGCCTCGCGCTGGCGCGCGCCCTCATCGAGGCCGACGGCGGCAGGCTCGAACTACAGCGCCGCCGCCCCGCGTTGTTCCGGGTGTTCCTCGGGTCCTCCGCGCCGAACCGGCCGGTCGCGATCACCCCCGAGCCGCGTTGATCAGCTGCGCCCGAGCTGCTCTTCCTCCATGAGCTCCTCGAGCTCGGCCTCCAGTTCCCCCATCTCGTCGGGGAACACCCAGCGGCGCATGGCCCAGAACCGGAACGCCATCTGCAGCAGGTTGCCGATGATGAAGGCGCTGACGAAATCGGCGATGTTCTCCACGGTGAAACTGACCGCGGGTTGCCGCAGGTCGAACACGTAGCTCGAGATCCACAGCGGGATGTTGCTCAGCGCCACGCCGATGCCACTGACCACGAAGAACAGCAGGGCCTCGTGATGGCGCTCGCGGCCGCCGCGATTCTTGAACGACCATTCGCGGTTGAGCACGTAGGAGGCGATCACGGCGACGACGCCGGAGATGATCTTGGCGGTGACCGGCTTCTCGGTGAGCACGGTCCACTTCAGGGCATAGAAGATGCCGCTGTCGATGACGAAGGTGGTGGCCCCGACGATGGCGAACTTGATCAGCTCGTGGTGGCGGTAGGCGATCTCCCGCAAGGGCTCGGGGAGGACGCTGACCGCGTCGTCGGCAATGGACACGAGTGCCGAGTGTACCGGTAGGGGTCCCGCGGACCCGACGTGACAAGATTGCATGACGTGAGCACCCGTAGCTTCGATCCCGCGACCATGCCCACCGTCACCATGATCGGCGGCGGGCAGCTGGCACGGATGACCCACCAGGCCGCGATCGCCCTCGGCCAGCGGCTGCGGGTACTGGCCGAGAAGGTCGACGACCCGGCCGCCCAGGTCAGTCCCGAGGTCGTGCTCGGTTCGCACACCGATCTGGCCGCGCTGCGCAAGGCGGCCGTCGGCTCGCACGCGCTGACCTTCGACCACGAGCACGTGCCGACCGAACATCTCGAGGTGCTGGTCGCCGAGGGCGTCAACGTCGCGCCGCCGCCCACCGCGCTGGTCTACGCCCAGGACAAGCTGGCCATGCGCACCCGGCTCGCGGAACTCGGCCTGCCGGTACCCGCGTTCACCGCCGTCACCGCGCCCGCCGAGGCGATCGCCTTCGGCGACGAGCACGGCTGGCCGTTCGTGCTCAAGGCCGTCCGCGGCGGCTACGACGGGCGCGGGGTGTGGATGCCCGCCGACGCCACCGAGGCCGAGCGACTGGTCACCGACCAGCTCGCCCGCGGCACCCGGTTGCTGGCCGAGGCGAAGGTGGACCTGCGTCGTGAGCTGTCGGCGATGGTGGCCCGCTCGCCCTTCGGGCAGGCCGCGACCTGGCCGGTGGTGGAGACCGTGCAGCGCAACGGGCAGTGCGCGGTGGTCATCGCGCCCGCGCCCGATCTGCCCGACGAGATCGCGACCGCGGCGGAGACGATGGCGCTGAACCTGGCTCGTGAACTCGGCGTCGTCGGGGTGATGGCGGTCGAGCTGTTCGAGACCCACGCGGGCGAACTGCTGGTCAACGAGCTGGCCATGCGTCCGCACAACTCCGGCCACTGGGGCATGGACGGCGCCCGGACCGGTCAGTTCGAGCAGCACCTGCGCGCGGTGCTGGACTATCCGCTCGGCGACACCGCGCCGCTGGCGCCGGTCACCGTGATGGCGAACATCCTCGGCGCGCCCGAGGCGCCGGCGATGTCGATGGACGAGCGGCTGCACCACCTGTTCGCCCGGATGCCCGAGGCCAAGGTGCACCTGTACGGCAAGGGGGAGCGGCCCGACCGCAAGATCGGGCACGTCAACGTGCTCGGCGACGACGTCGCCGTGGTGCGGGAGAAAGCAGAGCGGGCGGCGCACTGGATGTCGCACGCCGTTTGGACCGACGGATGGGATCCGCATGAGTGAGATGGACACCGCAGGCCCGGCCGTGGGGCTGATCATGGGCAGCGACTCGGACTGGCCGACGATGGAGGCCGCCGCCGAGGCGCTGGCCGAGTTCGGCGTCCGGTTCGAGGTGGGTGTCGTCTCCGCGCACCGCACCCCGCAGCGCATGCTCGATTACGCGCGCCGGGCCGCGGACCGCGGGGTGAAGGTGATCATCGCCGGTGCGGGCGGCGCCGCCCACCTGCCCGGCATGGTCGCCTCCGCCACCCCGCTGCCGGTGATCGGCGTACCCGTGCCGCTGAAATACCTCGACGGCATGGACTCCCTGCTGTCCATCGTGCAGATGCCCGCGGGCGTGCCCGTGGCCACCGTCTCCATCGGCGGCGCCCGCAACGCCGGCCTGCTCGCCGTCCGCATCCTCGCCGCCACCGACCCCACCCTGCGCGCCCGCATGGAACAGTTCCAGGCCAACCTGGAAAAACTCGTCCTCGACAAGGACGAAGCCCTCCGCACCAAACTCCTCGGCTGAACCGGACGGTTTACCGCCCAGTCCGCAACGCGGCGACGGATTCGACCAAGCCGGCGCTCTCGAGTGCCTCGAGCACGTCGTCGACGGTCTCGGGAGGGTTGCGGCGAGAATCCGCGATCTGTTGGACGCAGGCCCACACCACGCGATCGTCGAGGTGCACTTGGTCGAGGACGAACTCGTCCGGGCCTCGTGCCTCGATGTTCCACTGCCGCAGCTGGGCAGCGGGGAAGTCGGCCAGGTTGGCGGTGACTATCACCTGGGCGCCCGCCTTGATCGCGGCCGCCAGCACGTGCCGGTCGTCGGGGTCGGGTAACCGGAGTCCGGCGATCAACGGCTCGTAACCCTCGACCAGGCAATCGGGTACGGCCGCGACGATCAGTTCGCGCAGGCGGTTCAGCTTGGATTCGGCGATGTCGGGTCGCTTCGCCGCTAGTGTCCGCATGGTCTCGTCGAGGATCGCATCGGTCCATTTCGCCTGGACGACCCCGGATCGAGCGAGGCGGATCAGCATGTCGCGCAGCGTGTTGCCGTAGAGAACATTCGCGTCGTACAGGGCGATGAACGGCATCAGATGCCGAGCTCCTGACCGAGGTCGGACAATTCGTCGGCGGCGGCGCGGCTGTGTCCCTCGCTACGCCGCTGGTACTCCTTCAAGTCATCGAACCTGATGCGGCGGTGGGTGCCCACCAGTCGGAACGGGATCTCGCCCGATTCCAGGAGCCCGACGACATAGGGGCGGGAGACGTTCAGAATGTCCGCAGCCTGCTGGGTGGTCAGTTCGGCGTTGGACGGAACGAGGGACACGCCTCGTCCGGCGGCCGCTTGGGCGAGGATGAACGCAACCATGTCCACCACGGCACGCGGCAGAACCAGCGGCTCGTCCGGCCCCGTTTCCGCGGTTACCGGGACCGTTTCTTCGGCGGGGTGCTTTACCAGGTAGTCCTTGATCCGCCGCATCGCTCGGGCGGCGAGCTCGGCGTCGATGGTGCCTGGCTCGATGCGTTTGGCTGCGTGGGTTGGAGACATCGCACACACCTCCTCGCTATCCGAATATACGCAATAAACGAAATATTCGAAACGTTCTCGGTCGGGGAAGCCCGGTCGTCCAGCCGATACGGTTGGGGGGTGAGCGAGGAGAGTGGGCGGGCGCGGGTGGGTGTGGATCCGGCGCGGTTCCGGTTGACGGTGGTGGATCAGGCGCTGCGGCTGTTCGCCGACAAGGGGTACGAGGCGACCACGGTCGACGAGATCGCGGAGGCGGCGGGGATCTCGCGGCGCACCTTCTTCCGGCAGTTCCGGTCCAAGGAGGACGTGATCTTCGCCGATCACGAGGCGCAGCTGGCCGCGGCGTCGGCGTTCCTGGAGGCGGCGCAGGGCGATCCGTGGGACGCCGTGTGCGAGGCCGTCGTGCAGGTCTTCGAGCGGTTCACCCAGTGGCGCGACATCGCCGCGCGCCGGTATCGCGTGGTGCGACGCGTGCCCGCGTTGCGCGAGCGCGAGATCGTCACGGTGTTCCGCTACGAGCGGCTGTTCACCGACTACCTGCGCGACCGGCTGCCGGATTCGCCCGATCTGGCCCGGGTCCAGTTCACCGCCGCGGTGACCGCCACGCACAACTACCTGTTGCGGCGCATGGTGCGGGGCGAGTCCGACGCCGGGGCGGCGGATCTGCGGGTGGAGCTGGCCGCCATTCCGCGCGGCACCGAGCGCCCGGCCGCGTCCGACGAACTGGTGGTTGCGGTGTTCCCGCGCGATCTGCCGCCGCGTCGCGTCGCCGACCTGCTCACCCGCAGACTGGGTAGTCTGTGATCGGGCGCACGGCCCGGTGTGACACCGAGTGCCATAACGTATCCCCAAGTGCCTCGCTGGTCGTGCGTATACTGGGAGGCGGCATGGCACTGAGTGCCGAGATGCACGGTGCCGATGTGCCGAGAGGCTGCTGACCGCGGCGAGACCCACCCGAAACCCAGGAGCGTGCCCGATGGCGGGAAACCCCGATTTCGATCTGTTCAAGCTCGAAGACTTCCATGACGAACTGCGTGCGGCCATCCGCGCGCTGGCGGAGAAGGAGATCGCGCCCTACGCCAAGGACGTCGACGGCAACTCGCGCTTCCCCGAGGAGGCGCTGAGCGCGCTCAACGCCGCGGGCTTCAACGCCGTGCACGTGCCCGACGCCTACGGCGGGCAGGGTGCCGACTCGGTCGCCACCTGCATCGTGATCGAGGAGGTCGCCCGCGTCTGTGGTTCGTCCTCGCTCATCCCCGCGGTCAACAAGCTCGGCACCATGGGCCTGATCCTCAACGGCTCCGAGGAGCTCAAGCAGAAGGTGCTGCCCGACATCGTCAACGGCGAGATGGCCTCCTACGCGCTGTCCGAGCGTGAGGCGGGCTCCGACGCCGCGAGCATGCGCACCCGCGCCCGCCAGGACGGCGACGACTGGATCCTCAACGGTTCCAAGTGCTGGATCACCAACGGCGGCAAGTCGTCCTGGTACACCGTGATGGCGGTGACCGACCCCGACAAGGGCGCCAACGGCATCTCCGCGTTCATGGTCCACAAGGACGACGAGGGCTTCGTGGTCGGCCCGCTCGAGCACAAGCTCGGCATCAAGGGTTCGCCGACCGCCGAACTGTACTTCGAGAACTGCCGCATCCCGGGCGACCGCATCATCGGCGAGCCCGGCACCGGCTTCAAGACCGCGCTGCAGACCCTCGACCACACCCGCCCGACCATCGGCGCGCAGGCCGTCGGCCTGGCCCAGGGTGCGCTCGACGCCGCGATCGCCTACACCAAGGACCGCAAGCAGTTCGGCCAGGCCATCGCCGATTTCCAGAACACCCAGTTCATGCTGGCCGACATGGCGATGAAGATCGAGGCGGCCCGTCTCATGGTCTACACCTCGGCCGCCCGTGCCGAGCGCGGTGAGAAGAACCTCGGCTTCATCTCCGCCGCCGCCAAGTGCTTCGCCTCCGATGTGGCGATGGAGGTCACCACCAACGCCGTGCAGCTCTTCGGCGGCGCGGGCTACACCACCGACTTCCCGGTCGAGCGCATGATGCGCGACGCGAAGATCACCCAGATCTACGAGGGCACCAACCAGATCCAGCGCGTGGTCATGAGCCGCGCCCTGCTGCGCGGCTGACCCGCCCGACGCGAAGGGGTGGCCCGGAACTTCCGGGCCACCCCTTGTGCTCGTCGATCCCTACGGGGCGAGCAGGTCGGCGTATTCGCGGTGCTCGGCGATGAACTTCTCCACATACCAGCAGGTGGGGACGACCGTGAAGCCCGCGGCCCTGGTGTCGTCGAGGGCATATTCGACGACCTTGCCCGCGATGCCCTGCCCGCGGAACTCCGGGAAGGTGATCGTGTGGTGGAAGTCGCGGACCTTGGCGTCCTCCCGCTCGGCGTAGTCGGCGTACCCGGCGAGGGTGTCGTCGACGTAGATCTCGTAGCGGGTGTCGGCGGCGTTGTGCTCGAGCCTGGTCGTCATGATCGGATGCAACTCCTTCGCTGGCGGGAATGTTCCTCGGCGGTCAGAGGATGGCGCCGGGGTTGAGGATGCCGTGTGGGTCGAGGGCGTCCTTGATGCGCTTGGTCAGCGCGATCACGTCCGGCCCGAGCTGATCGGGCAGCCACGCCTTCTTCAAGCGTCCGACACCGTGTTCGCCGGTGATGGTGCCGCCCAGGGCGATCGCCAGCTCCATGATCTCGCCGAAGGCGCGGTGCGCGCGGGCGGTGTTGTCGGCGTCGGTGGGGTCGTGCACGATCAGCGGGTGGGTGTTGCCGTCGCCCGCGTGCGCGATCACCGAGACGGTGACCTCGTTGCGCCGGGCGATCTCGGCGATCCCGGTGACGAGCTCGCCGAGCCGCGGCAGCGGCACCCCGACGTCCTCGAGCAGCAGCGGCCCGAGCCGCTCCACCGCCGGGATGGCGAATCGCCGCGCCGCGGTGAACGCCTCGCCCTCCTGCGCGTCCTCGGTATGGAAAACCTCGGTGGCGCCGGACTTCTCGCATGCCTCGGCCATCAGCTCGGCCTCCCGCGCGGCGAACTCGCCCGGCGCGTCGGAGCGTGCGACCAGCAGCGCGGCGGCCGAGCGGTCCAATCCCATGCGCAGTTCGTCCTCGACCGCGTTGATCGCCACGCTGTCCATGAACTCGAGCATCGAGGGCCGGAGCGCGGCGGTGATGGCGAGGATGGCCTCGGTGGCGGCGGACAGGTCGGCGAAGCTCGCCACGACGGTGCTCTGCCGCGGCTGGGCGGGCAACAGGCGCAGGGTGAGTTCGGTGATGATGCCGAGCGTGCCCTCGCTGCCCACGAACAGCTTGGTCAGCGACAAGCCCGCGGAGTCCTTCAGGCGTGGCCCGCCGAGGCGCACCGGGGTGCCGTCGGCGAGCACCACTTCCATGCCGAGGACGTAGTCGGTGGTGACGCCGTACTTCACGCAGCACAGCCCGCCCGCGTTGGTCGCCGCGTTGCCGCCGATCGAACACATCTCGAACGAGGACGGGTCCGGCGGATACCACAGGCCGTACTCGGCGACGGCGCGCTTGACCTCGGCGTTGAGCAGCCCGGGCTGCACCACGGCGGTGCGGGTGACCGGGTCGACGGTGATCGCGCGCATCCGCTCGGTGCTCACCACGATGCCGCCGTCGAGGGCGGTGGCCCCGCCGGACAGCCCGGAGCCCGCCCCGCGCGGCACCACCGGCACCCGATGCTCGTTGGCCCAGCGCAGGGTCGCCACCACATCGTCGGTTCCGGCCGCGCGGACCAGCGCCAGCGGTACGCCGGCGGCGGGATCCTTGGCCCAGTCCTGTCGGTAGGATTCCAGCAGGTCGCGGTCGGTGTGCAGGGCGCCGTCGGACAGCGCGGCAGCAAGGTCGTGCAGGTCCACCCGTGCCACGCTACCCGGAGCGCCCGGTGTTCCGGGCGGGTTGCCCGGATGTGAATTGGTACGCCCGGGCTGGTATTTCGCACGTTGCCGGGCAAGAATCGCCGGGTCGGGTCGTCGGCGAAGCAGGACCGTTGGAAAGCGAGAACGACCTCGGGTAGCAGCGCTCCGCGCGCGCCCGGGGATGAGCCCAGAGAGGTTATGCGATGCGCACCGAAGGACCGGACCTCGACCTCGTCGCCGCCGTCTTCGCCGACGATCTCGGCGACACCGCGGTCGACCTCGACACGCTGCGCCGGATCCACGCGGGCGAGTTCGGCCCGTGGGCGGCCGCCCTGGAGGGCTCGGGGTTGTTCGACAAGCAGGCGTTGGAACGGATCGTCGGGCGCTGGCGGCGGGATCCGCGGACCCTGCTGGACGCGCTGCTCGCCGACGCCGACGACGTCACCCGGCGCCGGTGGGCCATGGCCTGGTCGGCCCTCGAGCGTCCCGAACCGGTCAGCCGCATCGGCTGACCGACCGGATCGTCTCCGGTTCGCCCGATGATCATCCGGCCGTCACCTGCCGCTGCCATCCTGGCGGCGTGCCCGCCGCTGTCACCACCGACAACCTCGCCGACCGGTTCAGCGCCTGGTGCGCGGCCGTGGTGCGACGGCTGCCGTGGAGGCTGGACCGGATCGTCCCGCCGACGTTCCTCGGCTTCGCGCTGATCAACAGCGGCACCTTCGGGCTGGATCTGCTGCTGTTGACCGCCATGCACGGTGGTCTGGGGTGGCCCCTGCCGGTGGCGATCTCGATCGCCTACGCCTGCGCGTTCGGCGTGGCCTTCGTGCTCAACCGCACCCTCAACTTCCACTCGCACGCACCGGTCGGCCGTCAGCTGGTCGTCTACGTCGTGGTCGTGGTGGTGAACTATCTCGCGTTCATCCTCGGCGTGGGCAGCGGGCTGGCGGCGGCGGGCCTCGACTACCACCTGGCGCGGCTGGTGGCGGGCGGGTGCGAGGCGATCTACATGTACTCGGCGATGCGCTGGATCGTCTTCCGCCGCTGACCCGTCCGCGCAGGCACGGCCGGGCCGATCGGTCCGGGAGTGCTCACCCCAGCCGTTCGAACTCGTCCCCGTCCACCACCAGTACCTCGTCGTCGGTGAGCGCGTGGTGCGGCACCCCGGCCGCCCGGTACCTCTCGGCGATTCGACGGCACGCGCCGTCCGGGTCGGTGGGGGAGTCGAGATGCGGGACGATCCGGTAGGGCACCAGGCCGAGGCCGTCCCAGCGCGGCGCGACGCCACAGGCCGTGACCACTTCCTGCGGATCGTCGACGACGTCGAGCCCGTGCAGGTCGGGCGTGAGCACGCACGCACCGGCGCTGTACCCCGCGTAGGCGAGCCGGTCCTCGGCCAGCAGGTCGGGTATCACGCGGTCGGCCCCGCTGCGCGCGAACTGCGCCCGCAGCACGAAGGTGTTCCCACCCCGCACCCACAGCAGCGGGAACTCCCGGAGCCGCCGCTCCAGCGCCGCGGGCTGTCCGAGGTGGTCCCGCAGGTCGACCACCTCGGGGGCGTAGCCCGCCCGCCGCAGCGGCACCAGGTCGCTGGTCACCGCCGCCTGCCAGGCGCTCGGCCAGGCGTCACAGGCGTTGGGCACCACCGCGACCCGGCCCGGCCCGCCGACGAGCCGGGCCAGCCGCTGCGCGTGCCGCCCGAAGCGGTAACTCGCCAGGAACAGGCGCACGGTTCAGATCGTGAACGCGAGGTTGCGGACCACCTGGAGTCCGAGCTGCTCGTCACCGGTGATGTCGACGTCGCCGAGGTGGTCTTCGATCGGGGTGCGTCCGCCGCCGAGTCGCACGAAGAGACCGGAGTCGAGGGTGATCTCGACGCCGGCGGGCTCGGCGAAGCGCTCGACGAACGCCGCGCGCTCGCCGACCTCGATGCGCAGGGTGCGCGCGAGCTCACCGGTGAGCACGAACGCGATGCGGGATCCGGCGGGCGCCTTGCCGAGTTTGGCGACCACCCGGGGGAGGGAACCGGCGAACTCGGCGAAGGCCACCTCGCCGCGGCGGCCGCCCTCGGCCACGCGCACCCCGAGGGCGTCGGCGATGTCGAGTTCGTGCATCCAGCAGTCGAACAGCCGCACCCGCATGAACCGGCCGTAGGGCACCTGGCCGATCGGGGACACGGTGGGGGTCGCCCACTCGGCGTCGGTCTTGTCGGCCAGTGCGGCGCGGCGGCGGTCGGCGACCTCGCGGAAGAGCGCGAGCAGCCGGTGGCCCGGCATCGGCCGCAGCCGGTCGATCCAGATCTCGTTCAGCACGGCGGTTTCGTTGCGCACGTGCGGAAGTGCGCGCACGTCGGTCTTGGGCCGCACCGGATCGTGCGGCGGTGGCTTCTCGCCGAGCAGCCAGGATTCGGTGCCCACGACGTGGGCGACCACGTCGAATACCGTCCAGCCCGGCAGCGGCGACGGCTGCCGCCAGGCGGGCTCGTCGAGGTCGGCGACCAGGCGATCGATGGCCGTCCACTGTTCCGAGAGCAGCGGTACCAGTTCGTCCTTGGCCAGGGTGGGGTCGTTCACGGCTGGGTTCCTTCCTCCAGTGCGGTCAGACCGGCCCGGATCGCGGCGGCGGTCGCCCCGGGGTCGTGCGGTCTGCGCAGCAGAAAGCCTGTGGCGAAGCGGATTCGGTCGCCGTCGCGGCGTGGGATGACGTGCAGGTGGACGTGTCCGACGGTCTGGAAGGCCGCCCGGCCGTCGTTGAGCACCAGGTTGGCCCCGTCCGCGGCGAGCCCGCCGCGGCGCATCGCCAGCGCGATCCGGTGCGCGGCACGGAACATCGCCGCGCCGAGTTCGGGGTCGAGGTCGGGGAGCCCGGCGGCGTGCTGCTTCGGGATCACCAGTGTGTGCCCGCGCGCGATCGGCCTGATATCGAGGAAGGCGCACAGCGTTTCGTCCTCGTAGACCTTGGTGGCCGGCGCCGCGCCGGCCACGATGCGGCAGAAGACGCAGTCGTTCACATCCGCGACCATACGGTGTACGGGCCGGGCGGGGACAGCCCGGCTCCCGCGGACAGGAACCGTGTGGCGACGGTGTTCGCCGCAGCTGGACGTGGGTACAGAACCGACGAATCGGTCTTATCCGGCTGCGGCTGTGACGGGCATCTCAGCTAGGCTCACCGCGAGCCGGGTACAGTTGCGAGGATTTCAGGCGAACTTACTCGTGAGTAGCTTCGTCCGGCCGTCACTCGGTGGTTCCGACCACCCTGAGAAGGAAGTCTGACAAGTGGAGACAACGCAAAACGTGGGCGATTCGTCCCCGCGCGGAGCGCGTGTCGGAGTCGTTCGCGAGACCAACGCGGGCGAACGGCGTGTCGCATTGGTACCCAAGATCATTCCCGCCCTGCTGAAGCAGGGCGTGGAGGTGGTCGTGGAGTCCGGCGCCGGGCACGGTACGCTCATCCCCGACCAGGCGTACGTCGAGGCGGGTGCGGTCATCGGCGACCCGTGGTCGGCCGATGTGGTCGTCAAGGTCGCCCCGCCCAGCGACGCGGAGGTGGCCAAGCTGTCCAAGGGACAGACCCTGATCGGCTTCCTCGCCCCGCGCAACGCCGAGAACCAGATCCAGGCGCTGAAATCGGCCGGGGTGCAGGCGTTCGCGGTGGAGGCGATTCCGCGTATCTCGCGCGCGCAGGTGATGGACGCGCTGTCCTCGCAGGCGAACGTGGCCGGGTACAAGGCGGTGCTGCTGGCGGCCTCCGAGTCGACGCGATTCTTCCCGATGCTGACCACCGCCGCGGGCACCGTGAAGCCGGCGACGGTGCTGGTGCTCGGCGTGGGCGTGGCGGGTCTGCAGGCGCTGGCCACGGCCAAGCGACTCGGCGGGCGCACCACCGGTTACGACGTGCGGCCCGAGGTGGCCGACCAGGTGCGGTCGGTGGGTGCGCAGTGGCTGGACCTGGGCATCGACGCCGCCGGTGAGGGCGGTTACGCCCGGGAACTCACCGACGAGGAGAAGGCCAAGCAGCAGCAGGCCCTCGAAGACGCCATCAAGGGGTTCGACGTCGTGATCACGACCGCGCTGGTGCCGGGCCGCCCGGCGCCGCGGCTGGTCACCGCCGCCGCGGTGGAGGGCATGAAGCCCGGCAGCGTGATCGTGGACCTGGCCGGGGAGACCGGCGGCAACTGCGAGCTGACCGAGCCGGGCAAGACCGTGGTCAAGCACGACGTCACCATCGCCTCGCCGCTGAACCTGCCCGCCACCATGCCCGAGCACGCCAGCGAGCTGTACTCGAAGAACATCGCGGCGCTGCTGGAACTGATGCTGGTCGACGGTGCGCTGGCGCCTGACTTCAGCGACCAGGTGCTCGCGGATTCCTGTGTCACACGTGAGGTGGACGCCTGATGTATTCCGAACTGCTGGCCAACATCGCGATCCTGGTGCTGTCCGGGTTCGTCGGGTTCGCCGTCATCTCCAAGGTGCCCAACACCCTGCACACCCCGCTGATGTCGGGCACCAACGCCATCCACGGCATCGTCGTGCTCGGTGCGCTGGTGACGCTGGGCAAGATGGAGGATCCCTCGATCGGCATCCAGATCATCCTGTTCGTCGCGCTGGTCTTCGGCACCTTGAACGTGGTCGGCGGCTTCGTGGTCACCGACCGCATGCTCGGCATGTTCAAGGGCAAGAAGGCCCCGGCGGCGAAGGCTGGTGAGTGAGTCCGATGGACAATCTGGTCAACATCCTCTACATCATCGCGTTCGCGCTGTTCATCTACGGTCTGATGGGTCTGACCGGCCCGAAGACCGCGGTGCGCGGCAACTGGATCGCCGCGGCGGGCATGGCCATCGCCGTGGTCGCCACCCTGATCGCGGTGCGTGACACCGGCAACTGGATCCTGATCGTCGCGGGCCTGGTGCTCGGTGTGGTGCTCGGCGTGCCACCGGCCAAGTACACGAAGATGACCGCGATGCCGCAGCTGGTCGCGGCGTTCAACGGTGTCGGCGGCGGCACCGTCGCGCTCATCGCCTGGGCCGAATTCCTGGACACCAGCGGCTTTTCCGCCTTCAAGCACGGCGAGGAGCCCACGGTCCACATCATCGTCGGCTCGCTGTTCGCCGCGATCATCGGCTCGATCTCGTTCTGGGGTTCGCTGATCGCCTTCGGCAAGCTGCAGGAGATCCTGCCCGGCCGCCCGATCGGGCTGGGCAAGCTGCAGCAGCCGCTGAACCTGCTGCTGCTGGTCGGTTCGGTCGCGGCCGCGGTCGTCATCGGCCTCGGCGCCGCCGACGGCGGTGCCGCCTGGTGGTGGATGGTGCTGCTGCTGGTGGCCGCGGGCGTGCTCGGCCTGATGGTCGTGCTGCCCATCGGCGGCGCGGACATGCCGGTGGTCATCTCGCTGCTCAACGCCCTGACCGGCCTGTCGGCCGCGGCGGCGGGCCTGGCGTTGAACAACACCGCCATGATCGTGGCGGGCATGATCGTCGGCGCGTCCGGCACCATCCTGACCAACCTGATGGCCAAGGCCATGAACCGCTCGATCCCGGCGATCGTGGCCGGCGGGTTCGGCGGTGGCGCCGCGGCCGCCGGTGGTGGCAGCGGGGAGCAGAAGCAGGCCAAGGCCACCTCCGCCGCCGACGCCGCGATCCAGATGGCCTACGCCAACCAGGTGATCGTGGTGCCCGGCTACGGTATGGCCGTCGCCCAGGCCCAGCACGCGGTCAAGGAGATGGCCGCGCTGCTCGAGGCCAAGGGCGTGGAGGTCAAGTACGCCATCCACCCGGTCGCGGGCCGCATGCCCGGTCACATGAACGTGCTGCTGGCCGAGGCCGAGGTCTCCTACGACGCGATGAAGGAGATGGACGACATCAACGGCGAATTCGCCCGCACCGATGTCGCCCTGGTGATCGGCGCCAACGACGTCACCAACCCGGCCGCCCGCGAGGACGCGGCCAGCCCGATCTACGGCATGCCGGTGCTCAACGTCGACCAGGCCAAGTCGGTGATCGTGCTCAAGCGCTCGATGAACTCCGGCTTCGCCGGCATCGACAACCCGCTGTTCTACGCCGAGCACACCTCGATGCTGTTCGGCGACGCCAAGAAGTCCGTCGGTGAGGTCACCGAGGAACTGAAGGCGCTGTAGCACATCGGTTTCGGTGAACCCCGGCGCGCCCGTCCACGGGCGCGCCGGGGTTCACCCGTTTCTGCGCTGTTCACCGGCGTCCCGGACCGCTCAGCGGTTCCCGCGCGCCCGCTCCTCGACGGCGGCCACGGCCTCGCCGAGCCCCGCGCCCGGATCGACCTGGCGGTACTTCTTGACCGCCTCGATCTTCTTCCCCGCGCGCACCAGCGCGTCCACCTCGGCCAGGCCCTCGACCGAGCGCGGGTCCTCGAGCCCCAGATGCGCCAGGATCAGATCGAGCTTGCGCTCGACGCGGGCCAGCCGGTGCTCGAGTCTGTCGTTGCCGAACATGCCCCGACCCTACCGAGCGCGCGCGTGGGCGGGACGGCCCGCGCCGACCACCCCCGCGCTCAGCGCACAGGCCAGCACCGCGAGCAGCGGCACGATCAGCGCGGCGGTCAGCGGGATCAGCTCGGTCAGCCAGCCGATGATCGCGGGCCCGGCGAGCAGGCCGAGGTACCCCAGCCCGAACACCCGCGACATGTCCGTCGCGGCGGTCGTCGAGCCGAGATTTCCCGCCGCGGTGAAGATCTGCGGCACGCTGCCGGACAGGCCGAGCCCGCACAGGGCCCACCCGGCCAGCGTCAGCGGCACCCACGGCGACACCATGATGACCGCCAATCCCAGCGCGGCCAGCAGGGTGCCGTAGCGGACCACCGCGACCGGACCGAAGGCGCCGCTCACCCGGTCGGTCACCAGGCGGCCGCCGGTCATGGTGACCGAGAAGGCGCCGAAGGCCAGCGCCGCGGTCGCGTCGTCGGCGCCGAGCCGCTCGCGCATCTGCAGGGTGCTCCAGTCCGTGGCCACGCCCTCGGTGAGCAGCACCGCGAACGCGATCACGGCCAGCGCCAGCACCTTCCGGCCGTGCGCGGACGGTCGCAGGCGGGCACCGGGGCCCTCGCGGGTCGGCGCGCCGGGGCCCGTGTGCTCGGCGGCGGTGCGGTGCTCGGCGGCGGGTATGTGCTCGGCGGCGGTGTGCTCGGAAGCGGTGCTCGGCTCGACGGCCGGGGCCGGGCGATCGGCGAGCAGCCGCGGCACGCTCAGCGCGACCAGCGCCAGGCAGGCCAGACTCGCCAACACGAGCGTGACGCGCAGGTCGAGACCGGCGCGCAGGGCGGCCGCGCCGAGCAGGGAGCCCAGCAGACCGCCGCCGGAGAACAGCGCGTGGAACGCCGACATGATGGGACGGCGATAGGCTCGTTCCACGTGCACGGCCTGTGCGTTCATCGAGACGTCCAGCGCGCCGTTGCCGAAACCGAAGCAGGCCAGCGCGATCGCCAGCCCGGCGGGCGCGGTGGCCAGGCCGGGGCCGATCACCGCGAGCGCGGCGACCACGGCGGCCGCCGCGACCAGGGTCCGGCTGCCGAACCGGTCGGCCAGTGGCCCGGCCGCCCGCATCCCGACGATGCCCGCCCCGGCCATCAGCAGGATGAACATGCCCAGCGTGGAGTGCGCGATCCCGGTGCGGTCGGTGACCACGGGGATGTGCACCACCCACATCGCCAGCAGGAAGCCGTTCAGGCCGAAGACGGTGAACACGGCCGCGCGCGCGATACGCAGGCGTCGATCGATCGGAACGTCCAGCACTGTGTCGACGGTACCGAGCGATCCGGCGCCGACTAGGGTCGGCCGGGTGACGCAGCAGTATCCCGTGCTCTGGCCGATGCCGACCCGGTGGGCCGACAACGACCACTACGGCCACGTGAACAACGTGACCTACTACTCCTACTTCGACACCGCGGTCAACGCGTGGCTGATGAAGGCGACCGGCACCGACATCCGCGAGCTGCCCGCCCTCGGCGTCGTCGCGCAGACCTCGTGCCGGTACCACGGCTCGATCAGTTTCCCCGACCGGTTGCAGGTGGGGCTGCGGATCGCGCGGCTCGGCCGCTCCAGCATCACCTACGACCTGGCGATCTTCCGGGAAACCGACGACGGGCTGGAACTGTCCGCCACCGGTGAGTTCGTGCACGTCTACGTCGACGCGCAGACCCGCAAGCCCGTCGAGATCCCCGCGGTGATCCGCACGGCGGCCGCCGAACTCGTCACCGACTGAGGCCCTCGCCCAGCAGCGCGGACTGGAACCGGCGCATGCCCGCCAGCCAGCGGTCGTAGTCGGCGCCCTTGCGCCGGTACATCTCCAGCACCTCCGGGTGCGGCAGGATCAGGAACTGTTCGGCCGCCATCCCGGCGATCACCACGTCGGCGACCTCCTCGGGGGTCAGCACCGCGCCCGCGGTGGTGACGGCCTTGACGGCCAGCGTGGCGGCCTCGGCGTTCCCCGGTACCAGGTCGCCGTGCAGCAGCCGGGTGTCCACCCCCATCGGGCACACGCAGCTCACCCGGATCCCTCGGTCGCCGTAGGTGACCGCCAGCCATTCGGCGAAGCCGACGGCCGCGTGCTTGGTCACCGAGTACGGCGCGGAACCGATCTGGGTGAGCAGCCCGGCCGCCGAGGCCGTGGCGACGAAATAGCCCGTGCCGCGCGCCAGCCAGCCCGGCATCAGTGCCCGGGCGGCCCGCACGTGCGCGAGCACGTTGACCTCGAGCGCCGCCGTCCACTGCGCATCGGTGCTGTCCAGGCCGGGGCCGCCGCCGATGCCCGCGTTCGCGAAATACAGGTCGACCGGGCCGAACTCGGACTCGGCCCGCTCGATCATGGTGGCGATCACCTGTTCGTCGGCCACGTCGCCGGCCACCGGCACCGCCGCCGCGCCGATGGCCTCCGCCACCTCTCGTGCGGCCGCGGGGTCGATGTCGGCGACCACGACCCGCGCGCCGCCCGCGGCGAGCCTGTGCGCGAGCGCCGCCCCGATTCCCCCGCCGGCCCCCGTGACGATGGCTACCTTGCCCGAAATCTCCATGCCCGCACAGTAACGGTGCCCGCGCTACCCGGTGCCCGCCAGCCGCTCCAGCAGCGGAGCGGTGCGTGGGCCGACCAGCTCGCGCATCACCAGCGCCATGTCGGTGCGCTCCACGCCGGGGATCTGCAGGATCTCCTCGGCGAGCCGGTAGAGGTCCTCGGCGTCGCGGGCCACCACCCGCACCGTCAGGTCGACCCGGCCGGTCATCCCGCACACCTCGGTGACCTCGGGGATCTCGGCGAGCGCGTCGACCACCGCGTCGAGGCGGTGCTGATCGAGCACGACGGAGACGAACGCGGCCAGCGGATAGCCGAGCGCTCGCGGACGCACCCGCCGCTCGACACTGGCGAGCATGCCGGTGGCCTCCCAGCGCGCCAGGCGCGCCTGCACGGTGTTGCGCGACAGGCCGAGCCGGGTGGCGAGTTCGACGCCGGTCGCGCGCGGCGTCGCGATCAACTCCAGCAGCAGGCGCGCGTCGGTCGCGTCCAGGGTCGCCTCGACCTGTTCAGTACTGGGCATACGACGCAGTATGACACCGCGGCCCCGGTGTGAATTGAGCATTGTGCACATTCCCGTGTCGATCACTTGCGCATGCCGCTGAACGGTGCATGCTGTGAGGTACAACACACGCACGAGTCGACCGGCCCACAAGGCCGCGACTCGACCGTGATCGGAGGAGGCGCCACCCATGCCGGACAAGCCCGCGTACCCCGTACAACTGATCCAGCCCGACGGGGCAAGGGTCCTCGACCGCGAGCACGCCGCGCTCGTCGCCGACATCGGCCCGCACGAGCTGCGCGAGCTGTTCGCCGACATGACGGTGGCGCGCCGGATCGATGTCGAAGCCACCGCGCTGCAACGGCAGGGCCAGCTGGGTCTGTGGCCGCCGCTGCTCGGCCAGGAGGCCGCCCAGGTCGGTTCCGCCCGCGCCCTGCACCCCGACGACTACGTGTTCTGCAGCTACCGCGAGGCCGCCGTCGCCTACTGCCGCGGCGTGCGTCCCGGCGAACTCACCCGGTTGTGGCGCGGGGTCGCCCACCACTGCTGGGACCCGGACGCGGTCGGCATGACCAACCCGAACATCGTCGTCGGTGCCCAGGGCCTGCACGCCACCGGGTACGCCTACGCCGCGCACCTCGACGGCGCCGAGATCGCCACCATCGCCTACTTCGGTGACGGCGCCACCAGCCAGGGCGACATCGCCGAAGCCTTCGGCTTCGCCGCGAGCTGGAGCGCGCCGGTGGTGTTCTTCTGCCAGAACAACCACTGGGCCATCAGCGCCCCGGTGCGCGTCCAGAGCGCCACGCCACTCGTGCGACGCGCCTACGGCTACGGCATGCCCGGCCTCCAGGTCGACGGCAACGACGTGCTCGCGGTGCTCGCGGTCACCCGGCAGGCGGTCGCGCGCGCCCGCACGGGCGGCGGTCCCTCGTTCATCGAAGCGCTCACCTACCGGATGGGCCCGCACACCACCGCCGACGACCCCACCCGCTACCGCGCGGCCGCCGAGACCGAGGAATGGACGCGGCGCGACCCCATCGACCGGCTGCGCAGGCTGCTGGAACGGGAAGCGCTGTGGGACGCGGCCTTCGAGCGCGAGGTGGGCGAGCGGGCCGACACCGCGGCCGCCGAACTGCGCCGCGCCACCCTCGAGATGCCCGATCCCGATCCCGCCCAGCTGTTCGACCACGTCTACGCCGCACCCCACCCCCTGATCGAGGCGGAGCGGCGGGCCTTCGCGGAGTACGCGGCCGGCGATCCCGGCGCCGCCTTCGCCCGACCGGAAGGAGTCAG
The DNA here is from genome assembly GCF_002554515.1 of Nocardia sp. FDAARGOS_372. Classification (NCBI taxonomy): domain Bacteria; kingdom Bacillati; phylum Actinomycetota; class Actinomycetes; order Mycobacteriales; family Nocardiaceae; genus Nocardia; species Nocardia sp. FDAARGOS_372. The sequence continues at coordinate 5,828,513 of NZ_PDDW01000001.1, forward strand.
CCGATGATCACCACCTTCGCAGGCGCCCTCAACACCGGCATGCGCCGGGCGCTCGAGGACGACCCCAAGGTCGTGCTGATGGGGGAGGACATCGGCAGGCTGGGCGGGGTCTTCCGGGTCACCGACACGCTGCAGAAGGACTTCGGCGACAACCGGGTGATCGACACCCCGCTGGCCGAGTCCGGCATCGTCGGCACCGCGTTCGGCATGGCGTTGCGCGGTTACCGGCCGGTGTGCGAGATCCAGTTCGACGGCTTCGTCTACCCGGCCTTCGATCAGATCGTCTCCCAGGTCGCCAAGATCCACTACCGCACCGGCGGAAAAGTCAGCGCTCCCATCACCATTCGCATCCCCTTCGGCGGCGGTATCGGATCGGTGGAGCATCATTCGGAGTCGCCGGAGGCGTACTTCGCGCACACCGCCGGGCTGCGGGTGGTCACCCCCAGCACGCCCGCTGACGCCTATCACATGCTGCGCCAAGCCATCGCCGCCCCCGATCCGGTGATCTTCTTCGAACCCAAACGCCGCTACTGGGACAAGGCCGACGTCGATTTCGACGCGCCGCCGGAGCTGCCGCTGCATCGGGCGCGGGTGTGCCGGGCGGGCACCGATGCCACCGTCGTCGCCTACGGCGGCACCGTCGCACCGGCACTGGCCGCCGCGGAGATCGCCGCCTCGGAGGGGCATTCGCTCGAGGTGATCGACCTGCGCAGCCTCGCGCCGCTGGACGTCGACACGGTCGCCGAATCGGTGACCAGGACGGGTCGGCTGGTGGTGACCCACGAGGCCCCCGTGTTCGGCGGTCTCGGCGCCGAGATCGCCGCGCGCATCACCGAACGCTGCTTCTACCACCTGGAGGCGCCGGTGCTGCGCGTCGGCGGCTACGACATCCCGTACCCGCCCGCCAAGCTGGAGAAGCACCACCTGCCCGACCCCGACCGCATCCTCGACGCGGTCGACCGTTCGCTGGCCGCCTGAGCGGTCAGCGGCCGGAGGCGGTAGCGGAGCGTGACCACGGAGGCCGCCCCGCGCAGGCGCAGTCGACACAGCCTGAGTGGGTCAGCGGCCGGAGGCGGTAGCGGAGCGTGACCACGGAGGCCGCCCCGCGCAGGCGCAGTCGACACAGCCTGAGCGGGTCAGCGGCCGGAGGCGGTAGCGGAGCGTGACCACGGAGGCCGCCCCGCGCAGGCGCAGTCGACACAGCCTGAGCGGTCAGCGGCCGGAGGCGGTAGCGGAGCGTGGCGGTACCACCGCATGCGACCCGATGCGAAGGAAGGTGACTTGTGCACGACGACGGCAACGTCCTGGAGTTCCGGCTGCCGGATCTGGGGGAGGGACTCACCGATGCCGAACTGGTGTCCTGGTCGGTCGCCGTCGGCGACCACGTGGACCTGAACCAGACCATCGCCGAAGTGGAGACCGCGAAGGCCGTGGTCGCCCTGCCCTGCCCGTATGCGGGGACGGTGGCGGCACTGCTGGCCGACCCGGGGGAGACGGTGCCGGTGGGGGCGCCGCTGATCCGGGTCCGGGCGGATGGCGCGGGGTCGGCGGTGGGGAGCGGTGGTGACGCGGCGCGCGGTGCCGAGAACGGTTCCGGCGCCGGGAGTGGAGGCGGCGCCCCGGGCGGTCGCGGAGCCGCCACCGCGGACGGTGCCGATATCGGGAACGGCGGCGGGTCGACGGTCCCCGCCGAATACGCCGGTGCGGGTGCCGATGCCGGTGCCGGTGCCGGTGCCGATGTCGGTGGCGATGCCGATGCCGATGCCGGTGGCGATGTCGGTGGCGGCGGCGGTGGTGCTGGTGCCGACTCCGATGCCGGTGCGGCGAGCGGGAACGGCAGGCGCTCGGTGCTCGTCGGCTACGGGCCCGAAGCCGAGCAACAGACCCGGCGCCGGCGGACGACCGGCCCGGTGCCGGTCGCCCGTCCGGCCGCGGTCGCCGCGCGCCCGGCCGCCACCCCCGCGGCCCGGAAGCTGGCCCGCGAGTTGGGGGTGGATCTCTGGCAGGTCGACGGCTCGGGCCCGAACGGGGCGGTGACCGTCGACGACGTGCGCGCGGCCGCGACACCGACCGGTGCCGCCGTGGCCGAGCCCGGCCAGGCGCGCGAGGAGCGCACCCCGGTCACCGGGGTGCGCAAACGCACCGCGGCCGCCATGGTCACGAGCGCGACGACGATCCCGCAGGCCAGTACCTTCGTCACCGTCGACTGCACCGCAACGATGGAGCTGATCGACCATCTGCGCACCACCCCGGCGTTCGCCGGGCTCAGCCTGACCCCGCTGGTCGTGGTGGCCAAGGCGGTGCTGGCGGCGCTGGCGGAGTTCCCCGGAGTGAACGCGCAGTGGGACGAGGAGCGGCAGCAGATCGTCACCAAGCGCTACGTCCACCTCGGCATCGCCGCCGCCACCGACCGCGGCCTGCTCGTGCCGTCGGTCAAGGAGGCGCACCGGCTGAGCCTGCGCGAGTTGTGTGCCGAGATCGGCCGGACGATCGAGGCCGCCCGGGCGGGCACCGCCACCCCGGCCGACCTCACCGGTGGCACCTTCACGATCACCAACGTCGGCGTTTTCGGCGTGGATTCCGGTGTGCCGCTGGTCAATCCGGGGGAGGCGGCGATCCTGTGCCTGGGCGCGATCGGCAGGCGGCCGTGGGTGGTGGCCGACGAGCTGGCGGTCCGCTGGGTCACCACGCTCGGGCTGAGCTTCGACCACCGGCTCATCGACGGCGAACTCGCGGCCCGTTTCCTCGCCACGGTCGCGGGTCTGCTGACCGATCCGCTCACGCTGCTGAGCCGGTTGTAGCGGCCGGACGCGAGAAGTCGCTCGCGCGCGCCCATCGGTGCGTAGGGTGGTCCGGGTCGGCGCGCGAGGGTGACTGGACGAGGAGCTGGGGTTGAGCGCGGTACTGATCTCCGCGGAGGAACTGCGGAAGGAATTGGCGGACAAGCGGGTACGGCTACTGGATGTGCGCTGGGCGCTCGGGGACCCGGACGGCCCGCAGCACTATCTCGACGGCCACATCCCGGGCGCGGTGTTCGTGGACCTGGAGACCGAACTGGCCGCGCCGCCCTCCCCGGCCCGCGGGCGGCATCCGCTACCCGATCTCGCCGCGCTGCAGAAGTGTGCGCGCAGCTGGGGTATTCGCGAGGGTGACCCGGTGGTCGTCTACGACGCCACGGGCGGGATGGCGGCGGCGCGGGCGTGGTGGCTGCTGCGCTGGGCGGGGCTGGCCGACGTGCGCATCCTCGACGGCGGGCTGCCCGCGTGGACGGCGGCCGGCGGGGCGACGGCCACCGGCGCCGAACCCGATCCCGAGCCGGGCGACGTCACCCTCACCGCGGGCAACCTGCCCGTCGTCGACGCCGACGGCGCCGCGAAGTGGCCGGGTGTGCTGCTCGACGCGCGCGCGGCGGAACGCTACCGCGGCGAGGTGGAGCCCGTGGACCCGCAGGCGGGCCACATCCCCGGCGCGGTGAGCGCGCCGACGGCCGAGAACCTGGACGAGACCGGGCGTTTCCACGATCCGGACCGGTTGCGCGCCCGGTTCGGGCGGTACGGCGCCGGTCCGTTCGCGGTCTACTGCGGGTCGGGCGTCACGGCCGCGCACCAGATCGCGGCGCTGGCGGTCGCGGGCATCGACGCCGCCCTCTACCCCGGCTCGTGGTCGCAGTGGTCCAACGACCCCAAGCGCCCGGTGGCGACGGGCGACTGATCCGCCGCTGCGCTCAGGGGCAGGTGCGCGCGATGGCGTGCAGCACCGCGTTGTCGGCGGCGGTGACCGGCAGGTCGTAGCGCACCGCGACGGTGAGGTACTTGCCCGCGTAGAAGCAGTGGTTCGCGCGCGCCGGGGGCAGCCACTCGGCCGGCGTGGCATCCCCTTTCGCCTGGTTGACCGCGCCCGCGGTGGCGAGCAGGTTGGTCACCGTGTCATTGGCGAAGCGCACGCGCTGTTCCGGGCTCCAGCCGGCGGCCCCGAGATCCCAGGCCGCCGCCAGCGGATACACGTGATCGATCTGCACGTCACGTGCGTCGGCCTTGCGGAACTCCAGCAGGCGCCCGGTGTAGGGGTCGCGCAGGGTTCCCGCCACCACCACGCAGTCCCGGGTGCCCTCCCGGTACCGCACGTCGCTCAGCTGCGCCGCCAGCACGTCGTTGCGGGTGTCGCAGCCGTTGTGCCCCTCGGCTCCGCCGTGGTCGTCGGTCCAGGCCGGCCCGAACACGCATCCGCCGCCCCGGCCGCAATCGCGGTCGTATCCGCCCGGCCGTCCGCGCTCGGCCACCACCCGCACCCGCCCGAGCAGGTCCTCGACCTGCGCGCGCGTCGGACTCCCCGGCGCGGGCTCGACCTGCCCCACCCGCACCTGCCCGCACCCGGCGACCGCCGACGCGACAACCACCATCAGCACGACGACCGCAGGCACGACGACCGCCGCCGGTAACCGCACCACCACCCGCTCACGCACCCCGTCACTTCTACCCGTTCCCCCGGACGGTCGGGTCGTCACCGTCGGCGCGGTTGTGGATTACGTGGCGTCCACAATTCCGGTGCCACGGGTGCGGCCGTGCACCGGTCAGGGCCGCCGACGCGGCGCCGCCGGACATCCGGTGGCCGAAAAGGCGTCGGCCGAAGAGGCGTCGGCCGACGGCGCGTCGGTGGGGTAGAGGCTGCGGAACGCCTCGCGCAGGGGTCGCGCCGCGGCGGCGTGCACGCCTTCGACGCCGGTGACGACCTCCTCGAGTCGCAGGCGGTCGGCGGGCACCAGGCACCCCGACGTCACCGCGGTCATCGCCTCGTGGGCCGCCTCCTCGGGCCTGCCCGCGGCGAGCAGCGCGAGCCCGAGATCCAACCGGGCGGCGGCGAGGCGCCGGGGGCGCACGTAGAGCGAGTTCTCGATGTGGCGGATCACGTGGCGGGCGAACGATTCCGCGGCTCGGTCGCCGAGCCAGGCGAGCGTGGTCGCCATCGCGCTGTCGGCCTGGACGGTGTCGAAGCGGAAGCGGTGTTCGGCCATCTCGACGGTCGGCAGGTCGGCGACGAGCCGCGCCAGGGTGCGCAAGGCGGTGTAGGCGTCCTGCTTGTCGCCGTACCGGGCCAGCGCCGCCGCCTCCTGCGCGGTCGCCTGGATCATGGCGTAGCTGCCCCGCGGTGCCGCCTGCTGGGCGATCTGCGCCGCCACCACCGCGACCAGGTATTCGCCGAGGGCGAGCTGCTGCCGGGCCATGATCTCGGCGCGCCAGGCGTCGATCTCGGTGTGTTCGGCTTCGATCGCCACCTCCCGCGCCACCCACAGTTGCGCGGCGGCGGCCCTGCCCTCGCCGAGGTCGACGTGGCAGGCCGCGGCCAGCATCGACAACCAGCCGAGCACGACCATCAGCCTGCGATGCTCCATCAGGGTGGTCCGGCCCTGGAGCAGCGCCCGGACCCCGCGGATGCGCCACTGGATTTCGGCCAGCAGCTGATCCGGCCGCGACTTCGGGTAGGCGCGGGAGAGGTCGTCGGCGATGAACTCGAGAAACGCGGGCAGGCTTTCGGGGAGCTCGGAAGTGATCACCCGCGGCACTCGATCACCCTGCGGTTCCGGTGTTTCCGCGCGCAGCGAGCCCGGACCGAGAATCAGCTCGTAGGCGGCGACGACCTCGCGCGTCACCGGCCGCTTCCCGGTCTCGATCAAGCTCAGATACGACGGTGCGAAATGCACCAACTCCGCCATGGCGCGCAGACTCCACCCGGCCGCTTCCCGCGCCGTCCGCAGCTGTGCACCCTCGATCACGCCCACCCCCGAAAAACTCCCGGAACTGCTGTCAACAGGTCTGTGAACACGGATTTCCGCGTACGCCAACGCCTCTGCGCCACGCTACTACCGGAGCATCCGCCCGGTGCCGAACCGGCGGCTTCCACCACCCATTCGACACGGCAGAGGGAGCAGATCGATGCCAGGCGAACGCCGACCCGCGATCGGTGTGATTCGACGATCGTCCGTCACCTCGACGAATTCGCGGCGGCGGCGGTGACGCCTCGTCACCCCATCGCGCGCCGACCCGCGCGGCTACCGCTGGCCCGGACGGGAGGACGAAGTCGGAGAAATCCTGGCAACCACTCGCGGAGCCGAAGGCGCGCACGGACAATCGGACCATGACTGCGCTCGTGTTGACACCGGAACGTCGATCGGAGCTGGCTGCGCTGCTCGGGGACGGATTGCGGCTGCGGGCTGAGTTTCCCAAGGTGGCGGACTATCTCGACATCGCGCCGATGTTGGCCGGGACCGGGGATCAGGAAGCCGATGCCGCGTTCGACCTGCGGTTCGTGCACTACATGACCGGCGGCAGCGAGGAGTCGGCGAACCCGTACTGGGACATCGTGGCTCCGTCGATCACGGTCGACGGGGAACGCCGGGTAGTCGACGGGGGGAATCCGGGCGGAAGTGCCCGGCTGGGTTTTGTACAGACGATCTTGCAAAGTGCGTACGCCTACGCGGTCCCCTCTCCGGAGACGCTCAGCTGGATCGGAGCGTTCAGCGAAGGACGGCGCGTGCTCGAACTGGGCGCAGGGCGTGGTTACTGGGCGAAGCAACTGGCCGACCACGGCGTCAACGTACGTGCCTTCGATGCGGAACCACCAGACAGCACAGCCAACCCGTCCTTTCCCGGAGCCGAAGGCCAACGAGACGTGTGGTTCCCGGTGTCGGGCCTTGATGAGTTCGACGCCGATTTGGACGGCGAATCGGTTCTGTTCCTCTGCTGGCCGCCGGGCTGGGGTGACCCGATGGCCTCCGCGGCGCTGGAGAAGTTCGAGACGCGAGGCGGTCGGCGCGTGATCTTCATCGGGGAACCGCAGGGCGGCAAGACCGGCGATGACGCGTTCTTCGCCCGACTCTCGGAGGCGTGGAGATTGGAATCGGAGGATCCGCACCACGTCTCGTGGTGGAACCTCGGGGATGTTGCTCAGGGCTGGGTGCGCCCCGGATAGCCGACCAACAAACGATGGCCCGATCGTAGGCGTCGGGCCATATCCGACGGGCTGTGCCTAGGACTCCGGTTCGAGCGTCATCCGGAAGACGAACGATTCGTACCGGTCCTTCGGGTAGGATACGTCCGACACCATCAGAATCCTCCCGTGCCGGAGAAAGCGCTGGCGAATGGCCTTCACCAGGTCGCCCGCCGGCACTTTCAGCCATACCGCATGCGTCGGCGCGGGCACCTTGTCGGCAATGGTCTCCTCGAGAACGGTCGCGGTGGCAACATCGGTGCCGGGCAGCTGATAGCTGTCCGAGATGGAGACCGGTCGGCCGAGTTCAGCGACAGCTGTGACGATGTGCTCGACCTCGGTGCCCGGGTTGATCCCGAGCAGTCCCGCCACTTCATCGTCGGCGGGAACCAGAGTTGTCGTGCGCTCGATCCGCACATCATCCACCCTGTGGGGTGACTCGTTGCCGAAGGTCGTTGCCGGGTCTTCCATTTGACGTTCGGGTGATACTCGAACCAGCGTCGGCCGAGCGGCTACGAAGGTCCCGCGGCGCTCGATTGTGTAAACGAGACCTTGGCGCAGCAGCAGGTCGATGACCTTCCGAATGACGATCTCGGACACGCCGTGTCGCTTCGCCAGCTCGGAATAGCTCGGCAGCTGTGTCCGTGCGGGTAGGGCCCCTGCGCGGATCTCCCGCGCGATCTCCCCCGCGATCAATACGTAGGCAGGCTCACTCATGGCTCCACTCCTCGGGGTCGGCGTCGGCGTTTGAGCATACACAACTGCGTATACACACTACAGCCTATTCGGGATCAGCATCTGTCGCGAAGGCGCTGAGTCGCGCGGCTCGGACGCAGCCAGCTTGTGCGTATACGCAACTGCGTATACGCTGCTGTGTATGCGCAGAAGCGGGCGGCCATTATCCGAAGGTAAGGAGGCCGGGACGGGCCCGTTGCCAGGCTTGGCGTTTCCCGATCGAGTTCGGCAAGGCGTTCTCGCAGGGTTGGAGCTGCATTGGTGATATCGCGACGGCGAAGTGCAATCCGAACCCGCGTCCGGTGCCGGAGCGAATGGGCGGTATCGACCCGAAGACCGGCAAAGAATGGGTCAGGCGGAGTGGCGAACTCGGGAATCCCGCGCCGTCCGCAGCTGTGCCCCCTCGATCACGCCCACCCCCCGAAAAACTCCCGGAACTGCTGTCAACAGGTCTGTGAACACGGATTTCCGCGTACGCCAACGCCTCTGCGCCACGCTACTACCGGAGCATCCGCCCGGTGCCGAACCGGCGGCTTCCACCACCCATTCGACACGGCAGAGGGAGCAGATCGATGCCAGGCGAACGCCGACCCGCGATCGGTGTGATTCGACCAGAACTCTTGCGCGGCAAGCAGATCGACCTCGCATCGATCGCCGGGCCCGATTTCCGTTTGGTGTTCACCGTCTTCCTCGACGCGGGTCCGATGCTGACGGCCCTCGCGATCGCCCGCCACCTCGACGAGTTCGCGGCGGCGGCCGTGGTGACGCCCGGCCTCGAACACGTCGACCCGGTCCGTCACGTCGTGTCCGACCTGGCCGCCCTCGTCACCCCGTCGCGCGTCTACCCGCGCGGCTACCGCTGGCCCGAACGGGAGGACGAATGAGCCTGGCCGACGGGGTGCTCGTGGTGCTGGTCCTCGGGCTGATCGGCCTCACCGTGGCGCTGTCCTGGCCCGTCGCCGAGGACCCCGTCGACGAGGACGACGACCGTGACCGGGAAGACGATTGACCCACCGCAGGAGGGGGCGGACATGGACGAGGACGCGGACCGGACCGCAGGGCACGAGGAGGACGTACGGCGGCTGCCGCGGCGCACACCGCCGACGGACCCGCCTTGGCGGCCCGGCACCCACGAGCCACTGCCGATCGAGGTGCTGGCCCGAGTCGACGACGCGTTGCGCGCCTGGGCGGCGCGGCCGCCGGAGCGGGACTAGGCGCAGAGCGCACCGAAGGCGCTCGGCTACGGGTCAGTCCAGCTGCGGGGCGATCTCGGCCGCGACCAGTTCCAGGTGGTCCAGATCGCCGAGGTCGAGGGTTTGCAGGTAGAGGCGGGTGATGCCGGTCTCGGCGCGGTAGCGGCCGATCTTGTCCACGACCTCGGCGGGCGTGCCGGCCAGGCCGTTCTCCTTCAGCTCGGCGACCTCGCGGCCGATGGCAGCGGCGCGCCGGGCGACCTCGGCGTCGTCGCGGCCGACACACAGCACCTGCGCGGCCGAGCGCACGATCTCACCCGGATCGCGGCCGATCGCGCGCGCGGCGTCGGCGACCCGCTCGAACTGGGCGGCCGCGGAGGTGGCATCGCTGAACGGGAGGTTGAACTCCTGGGCGTAGCGGGCGGCCAGCTCCGGGGTCCGCTTCTTGCCGGTGCCGCCGATGATCACCGGCGGCCGCGGCGACTGCGCGGGCTTGGGCAGCGCCGGGCTGCCCTGCAGCTCGTAGTGCTTGCCGACGAAGTCGAAGGTCGACCCCTCGGGGGTCTCCCACAGGCCGGTGATGATGGCCAGCTGCTCGGCGTAGCGGTCGAAGCGTTCGCGCACCTCGGGCAGGGTGATGCCGTACGCGGTGTGCTCGGCGTCGAACCAGCCCGCGCCGAATCCGAACTCCACCCGGCCGCCGGACATCCGGTCCACCTGCGCGACGGAGATGGCCAGCACGGACGGATGCCGGAACGTGGCCGAGGTGACCAGCGTGCCCAGCCGGATGCGGGAGGTCTCCCTGGCCAGCCCGGCCAGCGTGATCCAGGCGTCGGTGGGGCCGGGCAGGCCGGACACCTCGCCCATCTTCAGGAAGTGGTCGGATCGGAAGAAGGCGTCGAAGCCCGCGTCCTCGGTCGTCTTCGCGACCCGCAGGAGGTCGTCGTAGCTCGCGCCTTGCTGGGGTTCGGTGAAGATGCGTAGGTCCACGGTGACCACGGTAGTCGGCGCGGTGGCGAGCGCACGGTGAGCTGCGGCATGGTGGGCGCCGGCGGCCCGCCGGGTGTCGGTGCCACCTGCTTGGATGGACGGATGCTGCACGGACTGTGGTCACCGGGGTCCGGCCTGGTGCTGTGGACCGAGGGCGAGGTGCCGCCGGCGCTGCCCGACCCGGCCGGTGCGTTGCTGCGCGCATCGCGGTTCCGGCATCGGGCGCAGGTGCTGGTGCCGGGCCCCGTCGGCCCACAGCTCACGCAGGTGCGCGCGCACGCCCTGGTGCCACAGGCCGCGGTCGACGTGCTGCGGCAGCGGTTACCCGTCGAATCAGTGGCCGGTGACCTGCGCTTTCTCGCCCACGTCGCCGACGGGATCGATCGGTGGGTGCGGGCCGGTCGCGTGGTGCCCGACCTGCACCGGGCCGACGGACAGTGGTGGGCGCGCTGGCGGCTGGTCGGCGGTGCCCGGCAACGGGCCTGGCTGGCCGAACTCGCGGTGGCGATGCCCGCGGCGCTGCGGGTGGCGGGGCAGCCCGCGGCGGTGCTCGACGATCTGGTCACCGAGCTGACCGATCCGATCGTGCGCGCCAGGCTCGCCGACGCGCCGGTGACGCACCCGCTGGTGCGCGCACTGGTGCGGGACCAGCCGCTCGAGACGGGTAGCCACCAGCTGGCCGAGGTGCTGCGGCGCTGGCGCGAGAGCCTCACCGTCGACGAGCCGGAGCTGGTGTTGCGGCTGCTGGAACCGGACGGGGAGACCGGTATCGACGGGGACGGCGGGGACGACCGGGACGACACCGTGGCGCTGTGGCGGCTGGAGGTCTGCCTCCGCACCGAGGGCGAGACCCCGGCCCCGGTGCCGACGACCGCCGACCCGAACCTGCTGCGCATCGCCGTCGAGCAGCTCGGCCGGGCGCAACGGGCCTACCCCCGGCTGCGCGATCTGCCCGGTGATCCGCACAGCCTCGACCTGCTGTTGCCCACCGAGGTGGTGGCCGATCTCGTCGCGCACGGTGCGCAGGCGTTGCACGAGGCGGGGGTGCGGTTGCTGCTGCCGCGCGCCTGGACCATCGCCGAACCCACCCTGCGGCTCGCGGTGAGCAGCGCCGCGCCCGCCGCGGAGAGCACCGTGGGCATGCAGGGCCTGCTGTCCTATCGGTGGGAACTGGCGGTCGGCGACAAGGTGCTCACCCGCGCCGAGATGGAGCGCCTGGTCCGCGCCAAATCCGACCTGGTGCAGTTGCGCGGGGAATGGGTGCAGGCCGACCACAAGGTGCTCGCCGCCGCCGCCCGCTACGTCGCCGCGCATCTGGACACGTCGCCGGTCACCCTCGCCGACCTGCTCGGCGAGATCGCCGCCACCCGCGTCGACAAGGTGCCGCTCACCGAGGTCACCGCCACCGGCTGGGCGGGCGAGTTGTTCGACGGCGGCCGCGAGCCGGTGGCGACCCCGGGTGGGCTGAAGGCGCAGCTGCGCCCGTATCAGCTGCGCGGCCTGAGCTGGCTGGCGACGATGAGCCGGATGGGCTGCGGCGGCATCCTCGCCGACGACATGGGTCTCGGCAAGACGGTGCAGGTGCTGGCCCTGCTGGTGCACGAGCGCGAGACCAGCACGGCACCGCCCGGCCCGACACTGCTGGTGTGCCCGATGTCGGTGGTCGGCAACTGGCAGCGCGAGGCGCAGCGGTTCGCCCCCGGGCTGCGGGTGCTGGTGCACCACGGCGCCGACCGCCGTCGCGACGCCGAACTCGATGCCGCAGTGGCGGATTCGGACCTGGTGCTCACCACCTACGCCATCCTGGCCAGGGATGCGGCCGAACTGTCGCGCCAGTCGTGGGACCGGGTGGTGCTCGACGAGGCGCAGCACATCAAGAACGCCGCGACCAGGCAGGCACGTGCCGCCCGTGCCCTGCCGGCCCGGCATCGCCTGGCGCTCACCGGAACCCCGGTGGAGAACCGGCTCGAGGAGTTCCGCTCGATCATGGATTTCGCGGTGCCCAAGCTGCTCGGTACCGCACCGACCTTCCGCGCCCGGTTCGCCGTCCCCATCGAACGCGAGCAGGATCCCAACGCCCTGTCCCGCCTGCGCTTCCTCACCCAACCGTTCGTGCTGCGCCGGGTCAAGACCGATCCGGCGGTCATCGGCGATCTGCCCGACAAGCTCGAGATGACGGTGCGGGCGAACCTGACCGTCGAGCAGGCCGCCCTGTACCAGGCCGTCGTCGACGACATGCTGGTGAAACTGCGCAGTGCCAAGGGCATGGCCCGCAAGGGTGCGGTGCTCGGCGCGCTCACCCGGCTCAAGCAGGTGTGCAACCATCCCGCGCACTTCCTCGGTGACGGTTCCCCGGTGCTGCACCGCGGCAGGCACCGCTCCGGCAAGCTCGCCTTGGTCGAGGACGTGCTCGACACCGTCGTCGCGGACGGGGAGAAGGCGTTGCTGTTCACCCAGTTCCGTGAGTTCGGCGACCTGCTCGCGCCCTATCTGTCCGAGCGGTTCGGCGCGCCGATCCCGTTCCTGCACGGCGGCGTGACCAAGAAGAACCGGGACACGATGGTCGAGCGCTTCCAGTCCGGCGACGGCCCGCCGATCATGCTGCTGTCCCTCAAGGCCGGCGGCACCGGGCTCACCCTCACCGCCGCCAATCACGTGGTGCACCTGGATCGCTGGTGGAATCCGGCGGTGGAGAACCAGGCCACCGATCGCGCCTTCCGCATCGGCCAGCGCCGCGACGTCCAGGTGCGCAAGCTGGTCTGCGTCGACACCATCGAGGAACGGATCGACGAGATGATCACCGGCAAGAGCAGGCTCGCGGACCTGGCCGTGGACGCGGGGGAGAACTGGATCACCGAGCTGGGCACCGAGGAGCTGCGCGAGTTGTTCACCCTCGGGGCCGAGGCGGTGGGCGAGTGAGCCCCGCGCGCGGTGACCGTTACGGCAGGCCACGCCCCGTGGACGGCGGGGTGAAAGCGCGCAGCGCCCGCGGCGGCTTCGGGCGCACGTGGTGGGGGAAGGCGTTCATCGAGGCGGTGGAGGCGATGTCGGAGCCGGGCAGGCTCGCCCGGGGCCGCAGCTACGCGCGTGCCGGGCAGGTGGTGAGCTACCGGATCGGCGCCGGCAGCGTGGTCGCCGAGGTGCAGGGCAGCCAGCCGCGCCCGTTCACCGCCGAATTCACCGTCCGTCGCCTGCGCGAGGAGGAACTCGAGCTGCTCGTCGAGACGATCCGCGACACCCCCGGCATGCTCGCCGACATCGCCTCCGGTGTGTTGCCGCCCGCCCTCGGCCCGCACCTGCTGCCCACCACCGCCGCCGACCTCGACTTCTCCTGCACCTGCCCGGACCCGGGCTGGCCGTGCAAGCACGCCGCCGCGGTCTGCTATCTGCTGGCCGAGCGGCTCGACGAGGCGCCGCGCGAGATCCTGACCCTGCGCGGTCTCGATCTGGACACCCTCATCGGCGGCCTGGAACGCGAGCCGTCGCCGGAATCCGACGACGATCCCTACGGCGAGCGCGGCACCCTGCCCGCCCTGCCCCGCCTCGAATTCCACGCCGCCCCGGACGATCTCGATCCGGTGCTGCTGCGCAAGGCGGCGCGGATGGTGTCCGAGGACGAGACCGCGGCGGCGACGGCGGTGCGGGAACTCGAGGCGCTGTACGAACGCCTCGACCGGACCTGAGCGTGTTCGGCTGGTCGGCACCCGGCAGCGGGGCCGATCGCGGCGGCCGGACTTCGTCGGGCGGATCCCGTCCGGTGCGCGGGCTCGGAACATCCCGGCGCCGGGTGCCGATTCCCAGTGTGCGGCGTGGGCCGTGACCGGCGGAACGTCCCGGCACTGCCCCGCCGCTGCCCGAACACCGCACCCGGGCGGTGCGCCTCACCTAAGCTGGCGCAGGTGACGGCCGTGATCCGGGACGACCTCGGCGCCGAGGTCCCGCTGTCGGCGCCCGCCCGGCGGGTGGTCTCCCTGGTGCCCTCGCTCACCGAGGCGGTCGCGCACACCTGCCCGGAGACGTTGGTGGCGGCGACGCGATGGTGCACGCACCCGGCGGAGCTGGCGGTCGAACGGGTGCGTGGCACCAAGAACCCCGACGTGCGCCGCATCGTGGCCCTGGCGCCGGACCTGGTGCTGTGCAATCAGGAGGAGAACCGGCGTCTCGACGTGGACCGGCTGCGTGCCGCGGGCGTGCCGGTGTGGGTGACCAGGATCGAAACCCTCGCCGGGGCCGTCGCCTCGCTGGCGCGGCTGTTCACCACCGCCTTCGGGCACGAGGTGCCCGCGTGGCTGGCCGAGGCCGAGAACGCCTGGGCCGCACCGCCACCGCGCCCGCCGATTCCGGCGGTGATCCCGGTCTGGCGCAACCCCTGGATGGTCGTCGGCCGCGACACGTTCACCGGCGATCTCGCCGCCCGCCTCGGCCTGCACCTCGTCCACGCCGAGCGCCCCGAGCGTTACCCCACCCTCACCGACGCCGACCTCACCCGGGGCGTCGACCTCGCCGTCCTCCCCGACGAGCCCTACGTCTTCACCGCCGACGACGGTCCCGACGCCTTCCCCGGCATCCCGGTGGCCCTCGTCGAAGGCCGCGCCCTCACCTGGTACGGCCCCTCGCTGACCACCGCCCGAAGCCACCTCACCGCCCGGATCGAGGCGGCGATCGGCTGAACGGTCAGCCCGCCCGGGCGAACCGGTAGTCGTCGAGGTCGAAATGGCCGCTGCGCCAGGCTGCTTCGAGCGTCGTGGTGGGGCGCAGCGGCACGTCGCCGTGTTTGTCGAAGTAGTAGCTGTTGGCACGGGCGCAACTGGCCTCCCAGAACACCTGGCCGCCGCGGCGGGCCAGCATCTCCTGGAAGTAGCGGTCGTTGGCGGCCTCGGTGACCTCGACCAGGGTCGCGCCTCGCTTCCTGGCGTGCCGCAGGCAGCGCAGGATGTGGCGGACCTGGTTCTCGATGAGCGCGAAATAGGACGAGCCGTTGTAGCCGTAAGGGCCGATCACCGAGAAGAAGTTCGGGAAGCCGGGCACGCTCACGCCCTCGTAGGCCTGGAGCCGGTGCTCGTCCCACCACTGTTCGAGGTTGCGCCCGCCCACGCCGAGCAGTTCGAAGGTCGGCATGTTGCCCGACTCCATCACCTTGAACCCGGTGGCCAGGATCAGCACGTCGGCCGGATGCTCGGTGCCGGTGGTGGTGCGCACGCCGCCGCGGGTGATCTCGGCGATCGGGTCGGTCTCCAGCGTCACGTTCGGCCGGTTGAACGTGGCGAGATAGTCGTTGGAGAAGCTGGGGCGTTTGCAGCCGAGGGTGTAGCGCGGGGTGAGCGCGTCGCGCACGACCGGGTCGTGCACCTGACGCCGCAGGTGGGCCAGCGCGAGCCGCTCCGCGACCGCGGTGGTGGGCACCGTGTTGTGGTAGTGCGCCGCGATCGGGAAGGTCAGTTCCACGTAGGTCTGGCTGGCCAGGCGGGTGAGCGAGCGGCCGCCTGGCACCCGCAGCGCCAGCCGCAGCGGCGCGGGCAGCGGCAGGTCCGGGCGCGGCAGGCACCAGATGGGGGTGCGCTGGAAGACGACCAGCCGCTCCACCGTGGGCGCGATCTCCGGGATGACCTGCACCGCCGAGGCGCCGGTGCCGATGATCGCCACCCGCTTGCCTCGCAGGTCTCGACGGTGGTCCCAGCGCGCGGTGTGCATGGTGACGCCGCCGAACTCGCGCACGCCCGGGATGTCGGGCAGCTTCGGCCGGGTGAGCACCCCGGTCGCGCCGACCACGAACCGCGCCCGCAGCCGCTGTCCGTCGGCGGTGCGCAACGTCCACACATGCCGCTGCTCGTCGAATTCGCCCGCGGTGATCGTGGTGGAGAAGCGGATCTTGGGCCGCAATCGGTAGGTGTCCACGCACCAGTCGGCGTAGGCCTTCAACTCCCGCCCCGGCGCGTACACCCGCGACCAGTCCGCCCGCTGCGCGAAGGAGAACTGATAACTGAACGACGGAATGTCCACGGCGACACCCGGATAGGTGTTCCAGTGCCAGGTTCCGCCTGCGCCGTCGGCGTCGTCGACGACGAGGAAGTCCTCGAACCCGGCCTCGCGCAACTTGATCGCGGCCCCGATCCCGGAGAAGCCGGCGCCGACGACGATCACCTCGTGGTCGAACTCCGCTGTCATGGCTGTTCTCCTCCCGCTCGGCTCCGCCCGCTCACTCCGGCGGTTCGATGCGATAGACCCGTTCGGCGTTGCCCCCGAACACCCGCGCCAGATCCGCGCGGTCGCCCCCGTGCTCGGTGAGCGCGGTGCCCACCGCCTGCGCGCTGTCGGCGATGGTGGTGATGGGTTTGTCGACGGGGAAGTTGGAGCCCCAAATCAACCGCTCGGTGCCGAAGCAGTCCATGGCGTGGGTGAGCAGCGGCCGGATGCGGTCGAGCAGCACCGGCGCGGTGGTGGTGCTGCCGCGGCGGGGCACCGGGTGCCCGAGGATCGGCATGGCCAGGCCGCTCACCTTGGCCACCACGTTCGGGTGTTCGGCGAGCGCGGCGAGGTCGTCCTGCCAGCGCAGCAACAGGTCGCGGCGGTCCTCGGGGGTGCCGCCGGTGTGCTTGCCGATCCGGCCGAACAGGCCGACCGGGGTGGCGAGGTGGTCGAGCACGATGGTGGCCTCGGGGTAGCGCTTGGCCAGGCCGGTGACCTGCGGCAGCTGGTTCGAGTACACCCAGGCCTCGAAGACGAGGCCGCGGCGGACCAGCTCGGCGAACCCGTCCAGGAACGCCGACGAGGTGAGGGCGTCCTCGGTCGGCGCGAACTGCCGCACGCCGGGGTCGGGATGATGGGCCACCATCGTCCGGATGCCGCGGAACAGCGGCGAGGCGGTCTGGTGGGCGTCGAGCAGCTCGGGGAAACCGGGCGCGGCCGGGTCGGCCGAGCCCAGGATCGCGGTCAGCCGCGGCGTGTCCACCCCGAACGGCAGGCTCGCCACCCAGCGGGTCTCGTCGGCCTTGGCGGTGGGGCCGGTGTTGCTCCAGTCGACCTCGATGTGGGCCACGCCCGCCACCGGCACGCCCACCGCGTCGGCGCGGTAGTCGGCGGGCAGGTACGGATGCGCGTAGGCGGTGGGGTCGCCGACGAACTCGCGGTCACTGCGGCGCGCCAGTTTGGCGGCGAGATGGATCGGCACGGGCAGGTACCTGAACAGCCGGGCGAGGTGGCTGAAGTCGCGCGGCGTCGCCAGCGGGTCCCACTGGTGGATGTGGGCATCGATGATGCGCAAATCGCTGAGGTCCATGCAGGCCCGTCCTGTCCTCGTCGATCGGTACGGCTGGCGCGATTCTCACACGCCCGTGGCCCGGCCCGGCGGCAAACGCATACCCGGGCCGCGCCGACTTCACACGTTGCGCCGGTACTGTCCGCCGACGGTGAAGAACGTCTCGGTCACCTGCTGCAACGAGCAGACCCGCGCGGCGTCCATGAGCACCTCGAAGATGTTCTCGTCGGTGCGGGCGACCTCCTCGAGCCGGGCCAGCGCCGCCTGCGCCTGGGTGCGGTGCCTGCGCTGGAACTCGCGCACCCGGTCGAGCTGGGACTGCTTCTCCCGTTCGGTGGCGCGGGCCAGCTCGAGCGTGCGTTCCGGCTCGCCGTGTGGATTGCGGAAGGTGTTCACGCCGATGATCGGCAGCGAGCCGTCGTGCTTGCGGTGCTCGTAGAGCATCGACTCGTCCTGGATCTTGCCGCGCTGGTAGCCGGTCTCCATCGCGCCCAGCACGCCGCCGCGCTCGCTGATCCGCTCGAACTCGGTGAGCACCGCCTCCTCCACCAGGTCGGTGAGCTCGTCGATGATGAAACTGCCCTGCAAGGGGTTCTCGTTCATCGCCAGCCCCCATTCCCGGTTGATGATGAGCTGGATCGCCAGCGCCCGGCGCACCGAGTCCTCGGTGGGGGTGGTCACGGCCTCGTCGTAGGCGTTGGTGTGCAGGCTGTTGCAGTTGTCGTAGATGGCGATGAGCGCCTGCAACGTGGTGCGGATGTCGTTGAAGTTCATCTCCTGCGCGTGCAGCGAGCGGCCCGAGGTCTGCACGTGGTACTTCAGCTTCTGCGAGCGCTCGGCGGCGCCGTACTTGTCGCGCAGCGCGATCGCCCAGATCCGGCGCGCCACCCGGCCGATCACCGAGTACTCCGGGTCCATGCCGTTGGAGAAGAAGAACGACAGGTTGGGCGCGAAGTCGTCGATGTGCATGCCGCGCGCCAGGTATGCCTCCACGTAGGTGAAGCCGTTGGCGAGCGTGAAGGCCAGCTGGCTGATCGGGTTCGCGCCCGCCTCGGCGATGTGGTAGCCGGAGATCGACACCGAGTAGAAGTTGCGAACCTTGTTGCGCACGAACCACTCCTGGATGTCGGCCATCATGCGCAGGCTGAACTCGGTGGAGAAGATGCAGGTGTTCTGGCCCTGATCCTCCTTGAGGATGTCGGCCTGCACGGTGCCGCGCACGGTGGCCAGGGTGCGCGCGCGGAGGTCGGCGGCTTCGTCGGCGGTGGGCTCGCGGCCCTCGGCCGCCCGGAACCGGTCCAGCGCCTGGTCGATCGCGGTGTTGAGGAAGAAGGCGAGGATGGTCGGCGCGGGGCCGTTGATCGTCATCGACACCGAGGTGGTGGGCGCGGTGAGGTCGAAGCCGTCGTAGAGCGCCTTCATGTCGTCGACGGTGGCGATGGAGACCCCGGAGGTGCCGACCTTGCCGTAGATGTCGGGCCGCTCGTCGGGGTCGCGCCCGTAGAGGGTCACCGAATCGAACGCTGTGGACAGGCGTTTGGCCTCGGAATGCTCCGAGAGCACCTTGAACCGGCGGTTGGTGCGGAACGGGTCGCCCTCGCCGGCGAACATCCGCGCCGGATCCTCGTTGTCGCGTTTGAACGGGAACACCCCGGCGGTGAACGGGAAGTGCCCGGGCAGGTTCTCCGAGCGAAGGAACCGCAGCAGCTCACCGTGGTCGGTGAAGCGCGGCAGCGCCACCCGCGGAATACTGCTGCCCGACAGCGATTCCCGCCGCAGCGTGGTGCGGATCTCGCGATCGCGCACCCGCACCACCTGTTCGGGTCCG
This sequence comes from Nocardia sp. FDAARGOS_372, assembly GCF_002554515.1. Lineage (NCBI taxonomy): Bacteria > Bacillati > Actinomycetota > Actinomycetes > Mycobacteriales > Nocardiaceae > Nocardia > Nocardia sp. FDAARGOS_372. Next base: position 5,847,498 of record NZ_PDDW01000001.1, read on the forward strand.
CGGTAGCTCTCGGCGACCTCGGGCCAGCGCGCCAGCAGGGCGGCGTTCTCGGGGTCGAGTTCCGCGCGGGCGCGGGCCAGCAAGTCGGCGACGGCCGCGTCGCCGGGCAGCTCCGCGGCCACCAGTTCCAGCCGCTGCACCCGCTGCGCCGCCGCCACCTGGTCGCGGGTGCGCGCGTGATGAGCCCGCACGGTGTCGGCGATCTCGGCGAGGTAGCGCACCCGTGCGGTGGGGATGATCTGGGCGAAGCGGGTGGAGACCCGGGTCTGCACCCGGGGCAGCACGCCCTCGTCGACCGGGAGTCCGCGCGCGCCGAGCAGCTCGAGCAGATGCTGGTAGAGGGCGGTGACCCCGTCGTCGTTGAAGGTGGCCGCGCTGGTGCCGAAGACCGGCATGTCCGCCGGGTCGGCACCGAACGCCTCGCGGTTGCGCAGCAGCTGGCGCGAGACGTCCCGCACGGCGTCCGCGCCGCCGCGGCGCTCGAACTTGTTGATCGCCACCACGTCCGCGAAGTCGAGCATGTCGATCTTCTCCAGCTGCGAGGCGGCGCCGAACTCCGGTGTCATCACGTACATGGCGACGTCGACATGGTCGACGATCGCCGCGTCGCCCTGGCCGATGCCCGGCGTCTCCAGGATCACCAGGTCGTAGCCCGCCGCCTTGCACGCGGCGATGACGGCGTCGATGTCGTGCGGGAGTTCGTGCCCGCCGCGGGTGGCCAGCGAGCGGAAGAACACGTGCGTGCCGTCGAGGGAATTCATCCGGATCCGGTCGCCGAGCAGCGCACCGCCGCCGCGGCGCCGCGTCGGGTCGACGGCCAGGATCGCCACCCGCAGCTTGTCCTGCTGGTCGGTGCGCAGCCTGCGGACCAATTCGTCGGTGAGCGAGGACTTTCCGGACCCGCCGGTACCGGTGATGCCGAGCACCGGCACCGTCCGGTCGCGGGCGGCGGCCAGCAGCGCGTCGCGGTCGGCGGCGGGTAGCGCGTCCTGTTGCAGGCAGGTGATGACCCGGGCCAGCGCGGTGCGCTCACCGGCCAGCACCGCCTCGACGGCGGGCCGCTCGCCGGTCAGGTCCACATCGCAGGTCTGGATCAGCTCGTTGATCATGCCCGGCAGGCCGAGCCGCTGGCCGTCCTCGGGCGAGAAGATCCGCACTCCCGAGCGGGCCAGCCGCTCGATCTCCTCGGGCACGATCACCCCGCCGCCGCCGCCGAAGACGCGCACGTGCCCGGCGCCCGCCTCGCGCAGCGCGCTCGCCAGGTATTCGAAGTACTCGACGTGGCCGCCCTGGTAGGAGCTGACCGCGACGCCCTGCACGTCTTCCTCGACGGCGGCCGCGACGACCTCGTGGACCGCGCGGTTGTGGCCGAGGTGGATCACCTCCGCGCCCTGGCTCTGCAGGATGCGCCGCATGATGTTGATCGCGGCGTCATGCCCGTCGAACAGGGCGGCCGAGGTCACGAAGCGGACCGGATAGGCGGGTTGGTGGAGCGTGCTGTCGGCCACGGGAGTCCTCCGGCGAGTCCTTATGGCGCCCGATACTAGGACGTCATAGGAAGTCTACGGTGATGCCGATCACACCGCCATGCGAACGACCGCCGCGTGACGCACCGGCGGTTCGGTTCTTCCGGGTGGTATGAATCACACTCCCCTTTTTACTTGGATGTCCAACTATAGGATGACCGAGATCGCGCGGGTGCCGCGCGTCGCGACGACAAGAGAAGGACTGACATGGTTCGGGAACTCACTCACTTCATCGGCGGGCAGCACGTCGCGGGCACGTCGGGCAAGTTCGGCGACGTCTACGACCCCAACATCGGCCAGGTGCAGGCCAGGGTGCCGCTGGCGAGCAAGTCCGAGGTCGAGGCCGCCATCGCGAACGCCGAAGCGGCGCAGCAGGAGTGGGCCGCGTTCAACCCGCAGAAGCGTGCCCGCGTCATGATGAAGTTCCTCGCCCTGGTGCAGGACGAGATGGACAGCCTGGCCGCGCTGCTGTCCAGCGAGCACGGCAAGACCATCGCCGACGCCAAGGGCGACATCCAGCGCGGCCTCGAGGTCATCGAGTTCGCCGTCGGCATCCCGCACCTGCTCAAGGGCGAATACACCGAGGGCGCGGGCACCGGCATCGACGTCTACTCGATGCGCCAGCCGCTCGGCGTCGTCGCGGGCATCACCCCGTTCAACTTCCCGGCCATGATCCCGCTGTGGAAGGCCGGACCGGCGCTGGCCTGCGGTAACGCCTTCGTGCTCAAGCCCTCCGAGCGCGACCCCTCGGTCCCGCTGCGGCTCGCCGAGCTGTTCCTCGAGGCCGGCCTGCCCGCGGGCGTGTTCAACGTGATCAACGGCGACAAGGAAGCCGTCGACACGCTGCTGCACGACCCGCGTATCAAGGCCGTCGGCTTCGTCGGTTCCACCCCGATCGCGCAGTACATCTACGAGACCGCCACCGCCAACGGCAAGCGCGCCCAGTGCTTCGGCGGCGCGAAGAACCACGCCATCGTCATGCCCGACGCCGACCTCGACGACGTGGCCGACCAGCTCATCGGCGCGGGCTACGGCTCCGCGGGCGAGCGTTGCATGGCGATCTCGGTGGCGGTGCCGGTCGGGGAGGAGACCGCCGATCGGCTGGTCGCCAAGCTCACCGAGCGGGTGCACAAGCTCAACGTCGGCCGCTCCGACGACCCGGGCGCCGACTTCGGCCCGCTGGTCGGCAAGGACGGTGTGGACCGGGTGAACAACTATGTGCAGATCGGCATCGACGAGGGCGCCGAACTGGTGGTGGACGGCCGTGGCCTGACCGTCGAGGGCGGCGAGGACGGCTACTTCGTCGGCGCGACCCTGTTCGACAAGGTCACCCCGGAGATGCGCATCTACAAGGAGGAGATCTTCGGCCCGGTCGTCTCGGTGGTGCGTGCCAAGGACTACGAGGAGGGCCTGCGCCTGGCCAACGAGCACGAGTACGGCAACGGCGTGGCGATCTTCACCCGCGACGGTGACACCGCCCGCGATTTCGCGGCCCGCGTGCAGGTCGGCATGGTCGGCATCAACGTGCCGATCCCGGTGCCGATCGCCTACTACACCTTCGGCGGCTGGAAGCGTTCCGGCTTCGGCGATCTCAACCAGCACGGCCCCGACTCGATCCGCTTCTACACCAAGACCAAGACGGTGACGCAGCGCTGGCCGGACGGCGGAAGCCGAGCTGTGCTGTCGGGACGCTCCGCAGCCTCCGCGTCCAACGCGTTCGTCATCCCGACCATGGACTGATCGCGGCGATGTTCACACTCGACGAGGACGAAAAGGCGATCCGCGACACCGCGCGCGAGTTCGCCGACGAGTTCCTGGCGCCCAACGCGCTGGACTGGGACGAGCACAAACACTTCCCCGTGGACGTGCTGCGCAAGGCGGGCCCGCTCGGGCTCGGTGGCATCTACGTGCACGAGGACATGGGCGGTTCCGGCCTGCGCAGGCTCGACGCGGTCCGCATCTTCGAGCAGCTGGCCACCGGCTGCCCGTCGGTGGCGGCCTACATCTCCATCCACAACATGGCCACGTGGATGATCGACGCCTACGGCTCGCCCGACCAGCGGTCCCGCTGGCTGCCCGGGCTGACCGCGATGGAACTGCTGGGCAGCTACGCGCTCACCGAACCCGGCGTCGGCTCGGACGCGGCGGCGCTGAGCACCAAGGCGGTGCGCGACGGCGACGACTACATCCTCAACGGCGCCAAGCAGTTCATCTCCGGCGCGGGCGCCAACGACGTCTACGTGATGATGGTGCGCACCGGCGACGACGGCGCGCGCGGCATCTCGGCGTTGATCGTGCCCGCCGACACCCCGGGCCTCTCGGTCGGACCGAACGAGAAGAAGATGGGCTGGAACGCTCAGCCCACCCGTCAGGTGATCCTGGAGGACGCCCGGGTGCCGGTGGCCAACCGGCTCGGCGCAGAGGGTGACGGCTTCCGTATCGCCATGAACGGGCTCAACGGCGGCCGGCTCAACATCGCCGCCTGCTCGGTCGGCGGCGCGCAGGCCGCGTTGGACAAGACCGTGCCGTATCTGGCGCAGCGCAACGCCTTCGGCAAGCCGCTGCTGCGCAACCAGGCCCTCCAGTTCGACCTGGCCGACATGCGCACCCAGCTGGAGGCGGCCAGGACGCTGCTGTGGCGGGCCGCCGCCGCGCTCGACGCGGACGCCCCGGACAAGGTGGAGCTGTGCGCGATGGCCAAGCGCTTCGCCACCGACGCCGGGTTCGAGGTCGCCAACAAGGCCCTGCAACTGCACGGCGGCTACGGTTACCTGGCCGAATACGGCCTGGAGAAGATCGTCCGGGATCTACGGGTGCACCAGATCCTGGAGGGCACGAACGAGATCATGCGGGTGGTCGTCGCCCGCTCGGTGGTAGGAGCAGCATGACCGACACGTCCGACGTCATCATCGACAAGCGCGACGGGCTCGGCCTGATCACGCTGAACCGGCCCAAGGCCATCAACGCGCTGAACCATCCGATGGCACTGGCCATCACCGAGGCGCTGCGCGCCTGGGCCACCGACGACGAGGTCCGCACGGTCGTCGTCACCGGCGCGGGGGAGCGCGGCCTGTGCGCGGGCGGCGACATCGTCGCCATCCACGCCGACGCGAAAAGCGGTAACACGGGCGCCGATTCGCCCACCGGCCGGTTCTGGCGCGACGAGTACATCCTCAACGCGCTGATCGGCCGCTACCCCAAGCCGTACGTGGTGGTCATGGACGGCATCGTGATGGGCGGCGGCGTCGGCCTGTCCGGCCACGGCAGCCACCGCATCGTCACCGAGCGCTCCAAGGTCGGCATGCCCGAGGTCGGCATCGGCTTCGTCCCCGACGTCGGCGGCACCTACCTGCTCTCCCGCGCGCCGGGGGAGATCGGCACCCATGTCGCGCTGACCACCGCGCGGATGAGCGCCGGTGACGCGATCGCGGCGGGCTTCGCCGACTACTTCGTACCGTCCGAGCACATCCCGGCGCTGCTGGACACCCTGCGCAGCGAGACCGCCGACGTGGCCATCGCCAAATTCGCCACGACCGCACCGGAATCCGCGCTCGTCGCGCAGCGCGACTGGATCGACAGCTGCTACAGCGCGCCCACCGTCGAGGAGATCGTGGAGCGGCTGCAGACCGCCGACGCGCCCGAGGCCCGCGCCGCCGCGGCCGACATCCTCGGCAAATCGCCGGTCGCGCTGAAGGTCACGCTGCGTTCGCTGCGCGCCGCGCGGGAACTCGACAGCCTGGAGGCCGTGCTCGACGAGGAATATCGGGTGTCGATCGCCTCGCTCGGCTCGCACGACCTGGTCGAGGGCATCCGCGCCCAGGTCATCGACAAGGACCGCAACCCGCGATGGTCCCCGGCCACCCTCGCCGAGGTCACCGACGAGCAGGTCGCGGCCTACTTCGCCGAACTCGGCGACAAGGAACTCGCACTGGCGACACCGGAGGCACAGCAGTGAGCAAGAAGATCGGATTCCTCGGCCTCGGCCACATGGGCGCGCCGATGGCGGCCAACCTGGTGAAGGCGGGCCACGACGTGCTCGCCTACGACCCGGTGCCCGCCGCGCAGGAGCAGGCCCGCGCCGACGGCGCCACCGTCGTCGCCACCGCCGCCGAGGCGGCCGCCGGCCGCGAGATCGTCATCACCATGCTGCCCAACGGCAAGCTGGTCCTCGACGTCTACGCCGACCTGCTGCCCGCCGCCGCACCCGGCACCCTGTTCATCGACTGTTCGACCATCGACGTCGCCGACGCCAAGGCCGCCGCCGAACGCGCGGTCGCGGCGGGGCATCGCGCGCTGGACGCCCCGGTCTCCGGCGGGGTGGCCGGTGCGGCCGCGGGCACGCTGACCTTCATGGTCGGCGGTGCGGCCGACGATTTCGCGGCCGCGCTGCCGGTGCTCGAGGTGATGGGTGGCAAGGTGGTGCACTGCGGCGGCGCCGGCGTCGGCCAAGCCGCCAAGATCTGCAACAACATGCTGCTCGGCATCTCGATGATCGCGCTGTCGGAGGCGCTGGTGCTCGGCGAGAAGCTGGGCCTGAGCCACCAGTCCTTCTTCGACGTGGTGTCCACCGCGTCGGGCCAGAGCTGGGCGTTGACCAGCTACTGTCCGGTGCCGGGACCGGTGCCGACCAGCCCGGCCAACAACGACTACCAGCCGGGATTCGCCACCGCGCTGATGACCAAGGACCTCGGCCTGGCCGCGAACGCCTTGCGCGCCAACGGCGTCGACGGGCAGCTGGGCGCGCTCGCCGCCGAGATCTACACCCGGTTCAACCAGACCGATGCCGACCGGGACTTCTCGGCTATCGTCACCGATGTCCGCAACCGATCCGAGCAAGAGGGTGACCAGTGACCGACTTCGAGACGATTCTGCTGGAGCGCAAGCCCACCAGCGCCGGTAAGGGCGCGGTCGGGTGGATCACGCTGAACCGTCCCAAGGCCCTCAACGCGCTCAACGCGCAGGTCCTCGACGACGTCATCGCCGCGCTCGACGAGCTGGAGCGCGACGACGAGGTGGGCGCGGTCGTGATCACCGGTTCCGAGCGGGCCTTCGCCGCCGGCGCCGACATCAAGGAGATGCAGCCCAAGTCGTACATGGACATGTTCATGGACGACTACTTCGCGCGCTGGGACCGGCTGGCCAACTTTCGCAAGCCCACCATCGCCGCGGTGGCGGGCTACGCGCTCGGCGGCGGCTGCGAGCTGGCGATGATCTGCGACATCCTCATCGCCGCCGACACCGCCAAGTTCGGCCAGCCGGAGATCAAGCTCGGCGTCATCCCGGGCATCGGCGGCTCGCAGCGCCTGACCCGTGCCATCGGCAAGGCCAAGGCGATGGACCTGGTGCTCACCGGCCGCAACATGGACGTCGAGGAGGCCGAGCGCGCCGGACTGGTGTCGCGGATCGTGCCCGCCGCCGAGCTGCTCGACACCGCGCAGCAGGTCGCCGAGACCATCGCCTCGATGTCGCTGCCGGTCGCGATGATCGCCAAGGAAGCGGTCAACCGGTCCTTCGAGACCACGCTGGCCGAGGGGCTGCGTTTCGAGCGGCGGGTGTTCCACTCGCTGTTCGCCATCGAGGACCAGAAGGAGGGCATGGCCGCGTTCGTGGAGAAGCGGCCCGCCCAGTTCGGCAACCGCTGAGCGTTTCCCGCACCGACGGCTCGCACGCGTACGGCGTGCGGGCCGTTCGTGTCAGTGCAGGTAGCCGTCGTAGTGGCCGACCGGGTACTGCCCGCCCTGGAACGACTGCGCCAGATCCATCCCCGCGAACGCCGGGGGCGTGCGCCCGTCCACCGCGAACCGATACAGCGCCGCCTGGTAGACCGCGTTGGCGGCGGAATAGAAGGCCAGCGCGGTGATGAAGGCGCTCAGCCCGAGCCAGCAGCCGATCGTCGCCATCGTGACGCCGCCGATCATCGCGTCGACCAGCGCGCCGATGGCCGTGCCGAGCACCATGCTCAACAGGCCGCCCACCAGCACCAGGACGTAGCCGAGGGTGCCCAGCCGCGTCGTGCCCGCCACGCCGGGACCCCACACCCGGCCCAGGCAGTCTCGCGCCGCGCGCACCGCGTCCACCGGGCCGCGCCGCTCCAGCACGATCATCGGCAACACCAGGTAGGCGACATCCGACCACGGGGTGGCGCGGTTCGGGCGCGGCACGCCTGGCTCGCCGGCGTTGCGCTCGACCAGGCGCAGCACCGGCAGCACGATCGCCACCGCGAACGACCAGGTGAGCACCGCGAAGAACCGGCTGTTCGCCGCCCGCCTGCCCGCCGCGGTGCTCGGGTAGCCGCCACGCAGCACGATGTCGGCCTGCGAGACGAGGGCGGCGTTGCCGAACGTCGTGACGATCACACACAGCAGGTACAGCGCGGCCACCAGCGGATACGGCACCGCGGAGGTGGCGTCCAGGCCGGTCAGGTGCAGGGTGATGAAGGTGGCGCCGGTCAGGCCCGCGCCGACCAGCGCCGAGGTCACCGGGAACCGGCGCAGTCCGCGCTGCGCACCGAGCAGGCCGTTGGCTGTGCTGAACATGGTTCGCGCGGTCGTGTACGACACGTGGCACCCCCGGGTCGAGCGGTCGATCGGTCCGCCGCCCATGCTAGTCACGCGGTGCCGGTCCTCATTTCGTCGGCAGTGGCGCGACCGTGCCCAGCTCGATCCTGGTGGGCGCCGAACCCCCGCCCGGCCGGTCGGCCGAATCCCGTTCCAGCGCGAGCAGCCCGGCGACGGTCCCGCCGAGCGCGACCGTGACCGCGGCCGCCGCCAGCACCTTGCGCCTGCCCACCCCGGGGCGGGGGAGGGCGGCCAGGGCGGCGCGCGTGCGCACCCGCGGCATGTGCACATCCCCCGACGGCCGCTCGGCGGCCAGCAGCACCGCACCGCGCGCCGAGACCACTTCCGGTTCGGGGTCGTAGACGATCGGCAGATCGATCGCCCGCACCAGCTCGGAACGCACGATCGGACTGCGCGTGCAGCCGCCGACCAGCACCAGCGCCGCGGGCGGCACGCCCGTCTCCTCGATCAGATGCCGCACCAACGCCGCCGAATGCTGCACGCCCGCCGCGCACAGGTCCGCCAGGTCGCTGTGGGTGAGTACGGCCCGGTCGCCGGACTCGGGATCGATCGCGGTCACCACCCGCGCACTGCTGAGTTCCTCGCGGTGCCTGCGGGTGGCCGCTCGGTCCGCCCGCACGCCCGCCCGCGCCAGCCTGCGCCGCAGCAGCAGGTCGTAGCCGTCGCCGCCGAGCACCGTGCTGCGCGTGCCCGCGATCACCGCCTCCGACCGGCAGTCGGCCTGGGTGAGCGTGAGTCCGGAACTGCCCAGGTCGTAGAGGATCACCGAGCCGGACTCCGGCAGTCGGCCGGTGAAACGCAGATAGCGCAGCTGCGCCAGCGGCTCGTCCACGATGGTGAGGCGGGTGCGCCCGGCCGCGCGCCGGATGGCCTCGGCGTGCAAGGGGCAGCGGCAGGTCACCGCGGTGCTCGCGATCAGCTCGTCGCGCTCCTCGGCCGAGCGGCACATCTGGCGGATCGCGTCGAACACCGGCTCGTCCACCCCGCGCCCGGGACGGCGCGCGACCAGGCAGGAATCGATCGGCGGTAGATGCGGCTGGTCGGAGTGCGTGAGGATGGCCCGCGCACCGCCGGCGCCCGCGGAAACCCCCAAGACCAGCACCATGGGTCAATGGTGGACCTTCACCGACCGGCTGCCAAGAGCAAATGTGCTTACAGATGTGCGATCACTCGCCTGCCGGGCGGCCGGTTCGTTCGCGCGAGCGGGTGTGCCCCGTGAGTCGGGGGCCCGGCCGCGCGATGCCGGGAGCGGTTCGGCGGGGCGGAGTGATCAGCCGTTGCGCGCCCAGCGCACCGGGGCGTCGCCGGTGTCGAAGTCGCCCGCGGCATGGCGGAACTCGGCCAGCAGTTGCAGCAGGGTGTGCAGCCGCTCCGGCGGGAGGCCGGGCTGGGCGAACACCTTGTCGTTGAGCTCCTTGGTCGCGCGGGCCACGGAATCCCTTCCGGCATCGGTGATCTCGATGAGCGTCGCGCGCCGGTCGCTCGGATGCGGCACCCGGGTCACCAGGCCGGCGGCCTCCAGCCGGTCGACGGTGTTGGTGACGCTGGTCGGGTGCACCTGCAGCCGCGCGCTGGCCTTCGCCATCGGCAGCGCCCCCGTCTTGCTGAAACTCAGCAGCCGCAACAACTCGTAGCGCGAGAACGTCAACCCCGACGGCCGCAACGCCTCGTCCACCCGCGCCATCACGATCTGCTGCGCCCGCACCAGCGAGGTCACCGCCGCCATCCCGTCCGCGGCATCGCCCCACCCGTGGTCGACCCACTGACGGTGGGCCTCCTCGATCGGATCGAGCGGAAGCGGACGTGGCCGAGACATGGTCCCGATCATCGCACGTCACCTGCCCCCCGACACCACTCCGCGACACCGGAACCGCCCGATTCCGCACAACCCTTCCGATCACCCTGACCACAACCCTGTCCCACCCCACCCCTGTCCAGGCACCCTGAACAGGCCGCGCGGGCGTGGCTGAGAGGTTTAGGCAACGGTCTGCAAAGCCGTGCACGCGGGTTCGATTCCCGCCGCTCGCTCCCCTGCCGGGCACGGGGGTATCGGTCGTCACCCGACCGATACCCCGTCCCCGGACCACATCCCGTCCGCGACGTCGTCGCCACAGCCACCTGTGCCGCAGCGTTTTTCGTAGCAGTCCGACAACGGCCCCGTCATGGTCCCGGCGACACCGAACTCCACGGTTGCCGAGTCGGTGCAGCCGGCGCACCCGAAGCTCGCCCTGAACCAGCTCGTCCCCCCAACACCTGGGCGGCCAGGGTTTCTGGTAGTCGCGGGTGCCTGTTCGTGGGGCCGGCTCCGAGACCAGGCGGATTCGGGTGCCGCCATGGAATTGCTCGACAACTCCACTTACTCGGACGCCTGGTACATCGCGCTCGCCCGCCGCCTCGCCTACCCGTTGATGACGTTGGACGACGGGATGCCGAAGTCCGCTCGAATCCACGGCGTGGCAGTGATCGGTGCGCCGGACTGAGGGGTGTCGACGACGTCAGTGGTGTGATCGTCGAGTGAGAAACGCCGAAGGCCCCGACCAGCAGGACTGATCGGGGCCTTCGGCAGCTGTGCCCTCGGCAGGATTCGAACCTGCGGCCTTCTGCTCCGGAGGCAGAAGCTCTATCCCCTGAGCTACGAGGGCGGGATAGCGGGCGATCGGGGCGCGGGGCCGGTCGATCGGGCGGGGCAAGCGTATCGCATGGCCGGGGTGGACACCAAAACGGTGGTGGGGTGGGTCAGTTGAGGGGCAGGGGGGTGCCGCCGCGGGCGGTGAGCATGGTGGTCAGCAGGTCGGATTCGTTGCGTTGGCTGGCGACCATGCCCGCGGCGAGGGTGCGCACGGCGGTGGTGGCGGCGTGCTCGGCGGCGTACTCCATCATCGGCATGCCGCCCTGGTGGTGGCGCAGCATGAGGCTCAGGAACAGGGTGTCGGCGGCCGGGGAGGACGCGTCGCGCAGGGCGGTCAACTCCTCGCGGGTTGCCATGCCGGGCATCGCCGTCACCGGCCCGCTGTCGCCGTCGGCCTGGCCGCCGTGCCCGTGGCCGCCGGTCTCGGCCATCCAGCCCATGTATCCGTCGACGGCCTGGACGGGCTGGTCCCACAGCTGCAGCCAGCCCTGCATCCGCCCGACCTGGCTCTGCTGCGTGGTCAGGATGTCGTAGGCGATCCTGCGCACCTCGGTGTCGGTCGAGCGCAGCAGCGCGATGCCCGCCATCTCCACGGCCTGCGTGTGATGGACGGACATGTCCTGCAGGAAGCCGACGTCGACGGCGTTCGGATCGGGTTGCGGGTCGCCGTCGAGCGGCAGCCGGATCAGGGCGCCGATCGCGATGCCGAGCAGGATCGCGCCGAGCGCGCCCAACACCAGCAGCGCACCGCGCTGCCGACGGACCTGGGCGCCGAACCCCTGTTCCGCGGAGGTCTCCATCTACTGCGTCGGCTGACCGGGAACGGGCGCGCTCGGCACCCCGGGAATGCCGGGCACACCGGGCACCATGCTGCCGAACTCCGAGACGTCGGCCGCGATGCCGCTGCCGTCGACGGGCTTGGCGTCGGGGCCGGGCGGCGTGGGATCGAACGGGTTCGGGTTCTCGCCGAACGGCGGGTTGGAGCAGGAGCCGCCCACCTCGGGATGGGTGTAGGGGTTCTGCCGCAGGGCGGTGATGAACTGGTTGATCCGCTTGTCGTCGGGGCTGTCCACCTTCAGCTGGTGGCCCCACGCCTGCAACGAGACCGCGGCGTCCAGGCCGGGGTAGGGCGACATCATCGTGTACTGCTTGCCCTCGACCTTGCCCTTCAGCGTGTCGAGACCGGCGTTGTCGATCTTGTCCGGGTTGTAGGCGATCCACACCGCGCCGTGCTCGAGCGAGTGCACCGCGTTCTCGGTGCGGATCGGCTGGTCGTAGACGGCCCCGGTGCAGTCGGCCCACTCCTGGTCGTGGGAGCCGCCGAAGGCCGGGGTGCGGTCGTAGGCGACCCGCTCGGCGGCGCTGACGTGCTTGCCGGTGGCCCCGCTGTAGTCGACCTCGACGATGCCGGGGATCTGCTCGGCGGGATCCTGCTGCTCCGCGCTGGGGGTGTAGCGCTCCAGCTCGGCCTGCTCGCGGTATTTGGGGACCAGGCTGTAGGCGAGGGCGCCGACCAATGCGATGATGACCGCTGCCGCGCCGATGGCCAACCACGGGATGGGGCGTTTGGTCGGCAGCTGGCCCTTGCCACCACCCCGTTTGCGGGAAGAGGTCTTCCCGGCGGCGCGGACGGCCTTGGCCGACTTCGAGGCGCTGTTGCTACTCGGCATCGCTCGTGTGTGCTCTCTCGATGTGGTGAACCGTGTGGGGTTCGTTACGGACCGGTCCGCGGCGGTGCCCGCCCGAAGGTGTTCACCTGCCCAGACCATAGGATAGAGACTCGTGACTCCAGCTGACCTTGCCGATCTCCTTCGTGCCACCGCGGCGAAGGTGCTAGCCGAACGCGGGCTGGACCCCGCGGTCCTGCCCGACGAGGTCACCGTGGAGCGTCCCCGTAATCCCGAACACGGCGACTATGCCACGAATCTGGCGATGAAGGTGGCCAAGAAGGCGGGTACGAATCCGCGCGATCTGGCCGGCTGGCTGGCCGAGGCGCTCGGCGCCGCCGACGGCATCACCTCCGCCGAGGTCGCCGGTCCCGGCTTCCTGAACATCCGGCTGGCCGCCGCCGCGCAGGGCGCCGTGCTCGAGCAGGTGCTCGCGGCCGGGTCCGGCTACGGCACCGCCGACACCCTGCGGGGCACCAAGATCAATCTCGAGTTCGTCTCGGCGAACCCGACCGGGCCGATCCACCTCGGCGGCACCCGCTGGGCGTCGGTGGGCGACGCGCTGGGCCGCATCCTGGCCGCCCAGGGCGCCGACGTGACCCGCGAGTACTACTTCAACGACCACGGCGCCCAGATCGATCGCTTCGCGAACTCGCTGGTCGCCGCCGCGACCGGGCAGCCGACCCCGGACGACGGTTACGCGGGCGCCTACATCGGCGAGATCGCCGAGCAGATCGTGGCCGAGCATCCCGAGGCGCCGACCCTGCCCGCCGACCAGCGCCACGAACTGTTCCGCGCCGAGGGCGTGGAGTTGATGTTCGCCCACATCAAGCGGACCCTGCACGAGTTCGGCACCGATTTCGACGTCTACTTCAACGAGAGCACGCTGTTCGCCTCCGGTGCGGTCGAGCAGGCGGTCGAGACCCTGAAGGCCTCCGGCGACCTGTACGAGAAGGACGGGGCGTGGTGGATCGCGAGCTCCGAATACGGCGACGACCAGGACCGCGTGGTGATCAAGAGCGACGGCAACGCCGCCTACATCGCCGGTGACATCGCCTACTTCCAGAACAAGCGGTCGCGCGGGTTCGACCTGTGCATCTACATGCTCGGCGCCGACCACCACGGCTACATCGGCCGGTTGAAGGCCGCCGCGGCCGCGTTCGGCGACGACCCCGCCACCGTCGAGGTGCTGATCGGCCAGATGGTCAACCTGGTGCGCGACGGCCAGGCGGTGAAGATGAGCAAGCGCGCGGGCACCGTCGTCACCCTCGACGACCTGGTCGAGGCCATCGGCGTCGACGCCGCCCGCTACGCGCTGGTGCGCTGGTCGGTGAACTCCAGCGTCGACATCGACCTGAACCTGTGGACCAGCCAGAAGAACGAGAACCCGGTCTACTACGTGCAGTATGCGCACGCCCGCACCGCCTCGATCGGCCGTAATGCCGCCGCGTTCGACTACGCGAGCGTCACGCCGGATCTGTCGCAGCTCACCGCCGACGAGGAGGGCGAGCTGATCCGCACGATCGGCGAGTACCCGCGGGTGGTGGCGAGCGCGGCGAGCCTGCGCGAGCCGCACCGGGTGGCCCGCTACCTCGAGGAACTCGCGGGCGCCTACCACCGTTTCCAGACCAACTCCAAGCTGCGCGTGCTCCCGCTGGCCGACGACCCGGTGAGCCCGCTGAACGCCGCTCGGCTCGTCCTGGTCAACGCCACCCGTCAGGTGCTGGCCAACGGCCTGGCCCTGCTCGGTGTCAGCGCGCCGGAGCAGATGTGATGAGCTGCTGCTGTAGGAAGGACGCCCCGTGAGCGCGCACCCCGCCGGTCCCCGGCATGCCGAATCGAGCGCCACCCCCCATCTGGCGCAACGGCCGGTCGACCCGAAGCAGATGATCGAGCTGCCAGCCAACGTCTGGCCGCGCAACGCCACCCGCGACGAGGCGGGCCAGGTGCGGCTGGCGGGTGTGCCGGTGCGCGAACTGGCCGAGCAGTTCGGCACGCCGCTGTTCGTGGTCGACGAGGACGACTTCCGGTCGCGCTGCCGCGACATGGTGCGCGCCTTCGGCCCCGACGCGCGGGTGCACTACGCCTCCAAGGCGTTCCTGTGCGGGGAGATCGCGCGCTGGCTGCGTGACGAGGGCCTCTCGCTGGACGTGTGCTCCGGCGGTGAGCTGGCGATCGCGCTGCACGCGGGCTTTCCCGCGGAGCGGATCGCGTTGCACGGCAACAACAAATCGGTCGCCGAGCTGGAAGCGGCGGTCGCCGCGGGCGTCGGCCACGTGGTGGTCGACTCGCTGATCGAGATCGAGCGGCTCGAGGCGGTCGCCGAGCGCGCGGGCGTGGTGCAGGACGTGCTGGTGCGCGTCACCGTCGGCGTGGAGGCCCACACCCACGAGTACATCTCGACCGCGCACGAGGACCAGAAGTTCGGCTTCTCGATCGCGGGCGGCGACGCGATGGAGGCGCTGGCGCGCGTGTTCGAGGCGAGCAACCTGCGCCTGGTCGGCCTGCATTCGCACATCGGCTCGCAGATCTTCGAGATCGACGGCTTCGAGATCGCCGCGCGGCGCATGCTCGGCCTGCTGCGCGCGGCCATCGACACCTTCGGCGTCGAGCGCACCGCGCAGATCTCCACCCTGGATCTCGGTGGCGGTCTCGGCATCTCCTACCTGCCCGAGGACAACCCGCCGCCACTGGACGAGTTCGCCGCGAAGCTGCGCGCGATCGTCGCCGAGGAGGCGGCCCGCGCCGGCCTGCCCGAGCCGACCATCGCGGTCGAGCCCGGCCGTGCCATCGCCGGACCCGGCACCGTGACCGTGTACGAGGTCGGCACCATCAAGGACGTCTCGCTCGACGCCGGGCTGCGTCGCCGCTACGTCAGCGTGGACGGCGGCATGAGCGACAACATCCGGCCCGCGCTCTACCAGGCCGACTACGACTGCCGGCTGGTCTCGCGGCCCTCCGAGGCCGAGGCGGTGCTCGCCCGCGTCGTCGGAAAGCACTGCGAGAGCGGCGACATCGTCATCCGCGACACGTGGATGCCCGCCGATGTCGGCCCCGGTGACCTCATCGCGGTGGCCGCCACGGGCGCGTACTGCTATTCCATGTCCAGCCGGTACAACCAGCTGACGCGTCCGGCGGTCGTCGCCGTGCGCGACGGCAGCGCCCGGCTGGTGCTGCGCCGGGAGACGGTGGCGGATCTGCTGAGTCTGGAGGTTGAGTCATGACCGAAGTGGCCGAGAACGGTGGCTGGGGCGCCGATCGCCCGATCGGTGTCGCGGTGCTCGGAATGGGCAACGTGGGCACCGAGGTCGTGCGGATCCTGCGCGAGCACACCGACGACCTGCGCGCCCGGGTCGGCGCTCCGGTGGTGCTGCGCGGTGTCGCGGTGCGCAACCTCGACAAGGATCGCGGCCTGCCCGCCGACCTGCTCACCACCGACGCCGAAGCGCTGGTCGCCCGTCCCGACGTGGACCTCGTCGTCGAGGTCATCGGCGGCATCGACCCGGCCCGCGCGCTGATCCTGGCCGCTCTCAACGCGGGCAAGTCCGTGGTGACCGCGAACAAGGCGCTGCTGGCCGACTACACCGGCGAACTGGCCGCCGCCGCCGAGCGCAACCGGGCCGACCTGTATTTCGAGGCCGCGGTGGCGGGCGCGATCCCGGTGGTGCGGCCGCTGATCCAATCGCTGTCCGGCGACCGGGTCAACCGGGTGGTCGGCATCGTCAACGGCACCACCAACTTCATCCTGTCCGCGATGGACGAGACCGGCGCCGACTACTCGGCGACCCTCGCCGAGGCGACCCGTCTGGGCTACGCCGAAGCCGACCCGACCGCCGACGTCGAGGGCTACGACGCCGCCGCCAAGGCCGCGATCCTGGCGTCGCTGGCCTTCCACACCCGGGTCACCGCCGCCGACGTCTACCGGGAGGGCATCTCCCGGATCACCGCCGAGGATCTCGAGACCGCCTCCGCGGTGAACTGCACGGTCAAACTGCTGGCTATCTGCGAGCGGGTCGCCGCGGGACCGGGCGAGCCCAGCCCCGCCGAGGGCGGCAAGGAGCGCGTCTCGGTGCGCGTCTACCCGGCGCTGATCCCGCGCAAGCATCCGCTGGCCGCGGTCAGCGGCGCGTTCAACGCCGTGGTCGTGGAGGCCGAGAACGCGGGCAGGCTGATGTTCTACGGCCAGGGCGCCGGCGGCGCGCCGACCGCGTCCGCGGTGCTCGGTGACCTGGTGATGGCCGCGCGCAACAAGTTCTACGGTGGCCGCGCGCCGGGCGAATCGGTTTATGCTGAGCTACCGATCGCGCCGATCGGCGATACGCCCACCCGCTATCACGTGAACCTGCAGGTCGAGGACCGTCCCGGTGTTCTGGCGAAGGTGGCGGGCGAGTTCGCCAAGCACGAGGTCAGCATCTCGACGGTCCGCCAGGAAGGACACGGCGAGGGTGCGCGCCTGGTCGTCGTGACCCATCACGCGATGGAGTCGGCGCTCGCGGACACCGTCGCCGCCCTGGCGGAGATGGAGTCCGTCACGTCCGTGACAAGTGTCCTGAGACTGGAAGGCACCGAAGAATGAGTACCGCAGGAGTCGCCCCCCAGGCCGGCGTGCATTCCCGCTGGCCGGGTCTGATCGCGGCCTACCGTGATCGGCTCGCGGGCGCGGCCGACTGGGAGCCGGTCACGCTGTTCGAGGGCGGCACCCCGCTGGTGCCCGCTCCGTACCTGTCGGAGCTGACCGGCTGCGAGGTGTACCTGAAGGTCGAGGGCGCCAACCCGACGGGGTCGTTCAAGGACCGCGGGATGACGATGGCGATGACCGACGCCAAGTACCGCGGCCAGCAGGCGGTGCTGTGCGCGTCCACCGGCAACACCTCGGCGTCGGCCGCGGCCTACGCCACCCGGGCGGGCATGACCTGCGCGGTGCTGATCCCGCAGGGCAAGATCGCGATGGGCAAGCTGGCGCAGGCGGTCATGCTGGGCGCGCAGATCATCCAGGTCGAGGGCAACTTCGACGACTGTCTCGAGCTGGCCCGCAAGGTCACCGCCGAGTTCCCGGCCGTCGGCCTGGTCAACTCGGTCAACCCGGCCCGCATCGAGGGCCAGAAGACCGCCTCGTTCGAGATCTGCGACGTGCTCGGCAAGGCGCCGGACGTGCACGCGCTGCCGGTGGGCAACGCGGGCAACATCACCGCCTACTGGCGCGGATACCGCGAGTACTACGCCGACGGCATCACCGGCTCGCTGCCGCGCATGCTCGGCGTGCAGGCCGCGGGCGCGGCGCCGCTGGTGCACGGCGCGCCGGTGAAGGAGCCCGAGACCATCGCGACCGCCATCCGCATCGGCGCCCCCGCCTCGTGGAACGGCGCGGTCGCGGCCAAGGAGGAGTCCGGCGGTGCGTTCCGCGCGGCCACCGACGAGGAGATCCTCGCCGCGTACCGCCTGGTGGCCGCCAAGGAAGGCGTGTTCGTCGAACCCGCCTCGGCCGCCAGTGTCGCCGGTGTGCTCGCCGCGCGTGCGGAAGGCTGGCTGGAGCCCGGGCTCACCGTGGTGTGCACGGTGACCGGCAACGGCCTCAAGGACCCCGATACGGCGCTGCTCGGCATGCCGCAGGTGGAGGCGATCAAGGTCGACCCCGTGGCCGTGGCCACCCGACTCGAGCTGGCCTGAGTTGAACCCGCGCGAGAGTCAGTTGATGACACGGACGCTGCCCGCCGGTCTCACCGTGACCGCGCGCGTGCCCGCGTCGAGCGCCAACCTCGGGCCCGGATTCGACTCGCTGGGCATGGCTTTGGGCATCTACGACGAAATCGAGGTGCGCACCACCGATTCCGGGCTCACCATCCGGGTCGAGGGCGAGGGTGCCGACGACGTGCCCTGGGGCCCTTCGCATCTCGTGGTGCGCGCCATCGAGCGCGGCCTCGAGCATGCCGGGGTGTGGGCCGACGGCCTCGATGTGGTGTGCCGCAACGTGATTCCGCATTCGCGCGGGCTCGGCTCCTCCGCCTCCGCGGTGGTCGGCGGCCTGGCGGCGGGGTGCGCGCTGGCGGCGAAGCTGGACGAGAGCCTGGCCACCGCGGCCGACGAGCTGGTGCAGCTGGCCTCCGAATTCGAAGGCCACCCCGACAACGCGGCGGCCAGCGTGCTCGGCGGCATCGTGGTGTCCTGGACCGAGACCTCGGCCGAGGCGCAGGCCGAGGTGCCCGACCACGGCCGGGTCTACCGCGCCGTGCGGCTGGATCCGCACCCCACGCTGCGCCCGGTGGTGCTGATCCCGGAGGTGCGCTCGTCCACCGCGCACACCCGCGGGCTGCTGCCCGAATCGGTGCCGCACGGTGACGCGGCGTTCAACGTCAGCCGGGCCGCGCTCGCGGTCGTGGCGCTCACCACGCGGCCCGACCTGCTCATGCCCGCCACCGCCGACCGGCTGCACCAGGCCCAGCGCGCGCCCGCGCTGCCGCTGACGACGCGCTGGATCGACCGGCTGCGCGCGGCGGGCATCCCGGCCACCGTGTCGGGGGCGGGGCCGACGGTGTTGGCCCTGGGTACCGGGGAATTTCCCGCCGAGCTCCGCGCACTGGCGGCGGAGGAGGGGCTGCGGGTCGTCGAGCCGGGACTCGCCGAAGGCGTCCTGGTCGACTGACGGCGAGTCTGCCTTGCCGAGCTTCACCGTTGCCAGCTATCCTGGGCAAGTCCGTACATCGTGCGCATCAGACGCCGGTGCTTCATCAGGGCAATCGCTCCAGCAGGCTCCAGGCTCGAGCCTCCAGGCCATGGGGGTACTGCGTAGCTGCGCAACTGGAATGATCTCTCCCACCTTTCATCACCGGTGGCGAAGCCTCCGGTCCGGCGGGGCAGGCGATACGGCAACACCGAGTCCGGCACAGTGCCCGGACTGCGGGACGAACCCTCGAAACAGCAGACGGCAGTCGAGGGAAGGAAAGGATTTCCGTGACAGATACGGACCTGCTCGCGACACCCGGGGTGGATTCCAACCCAAGTTCCTCGGGCGGCCGCGAAAGTGAATCCGGACAGATTTCGAAGATGAGCGAACACACCGACGTCGCACGATCGGGGCTGACTGGGATGTTGTTGCCGCAGTTGCGCGCCCTCGCCGGGGAGCTCGGTATCCGAGGTACCTCCGGGATGCGCAAGGGCGATCTGATCGCCGCCATCAAGGAGAATCAGGCCGGCCGGGCCGCCAAGGCCGACAAGCCCGCTCGCTCCGAGGCGAAGTCCGAGCAGACCGCGCTCGACGTGCAGCCCGCGAAGGACAAGACCGCGCCCGCCGAGAGCAAGGCCGCCGAGGTGAAGGACGCCGCGCCGACCGCGCAGGCCGCCGCCCCGACGCAGGCCCCGGCCGCCGCGCCCGAGCGGTCCGCCGAATCCGCCCCGGCCGAGTCCGGCGCGGGGGAGGGCAAGACCGCCGAGGGCAAGGCTGCCGAGAGCGGTGAGGACACCGGTCGCGAATCGGGTCAGCGTGGCCGTGGTCGCCAGCGGCGTGGCCGTGACCAGGCGCGTTCCGGCGGTGGCGAGAACGCCGAGGCTCAGGAGTCCAAGACCGATGCCGACCAGGGTGAGCGGCGTCGTGACCGCAACCAGGGCGACCGGCAGGGTCAGGGTGAGCGCGCCCAGCAGGGTGAGCGTGCCCAGAACGCCGAGCAGCGCAACCAGAACGCGGGTGGCCGCAACGACGGCGGCCGCACGGACGGGCGCGGCGGTGACGACGAGGAAGGCGGCCGCGGCCGGCGCGGGCGCCGGTTCCGCGAGCGCCGTCGCGGGCGTGACCGCGAGAGCGGCGGCGGTGAGAGCCGCGAGCTCGAGATCCGCGAGGACGACGTCCTGCAGCCGGTCGCGGGCATCCTCGACGTGCTCGACAACTACGCGTTCGTGCGCACCTCCGGCTACCTGGCCGGGCCGAACGACGTGTACGTGTCGATGAACCTGGTCCGCAAGAACGGCCTGCGCCGCGGTGACGCGATCACCGGCGCCGTGCGCGCCCCGCGCGACGGTGAGCAGGGCAACCAGCGGCAGAAGTTCGATCCGCTGGTGCGGCTGGACACCGTCAACGGCGGCGACGTCGAGGCGGCCAAGCGGCGCCCCGAGTTCGGCAAGCTCACTCCGCTGTACCCGAACCAGCGGCTGCGGCTGGAGACCACGCCGAACAAGCTGACGACCCGCGTGATCGACCTGATCATGCCGATCGGCAAGGGCCAGCGCGCCCTGATCGTGTCGCCGCCGAAGGCCGGTAAGACCACGATCCTGCAGGACATCGCCAACGCGATCGCGACCAACAACCCCGAGTGCTACCTGATGGTGGTGCTGGTCGACGAGCGTCCGGAAGAGGTCACCGACATGCAGCGGTCGGTGAAGGGCGAGGTCATCGCCTCGACCTTCGACCGTCCGCCGAGCGATCACACCTCGGTCGCGGAGCTGGCCATCGAGCGGGCCAAGCGCCTGGTCGAGATGGGCAAAGACGTTGTGGTGCTGCTCGACTCGATCACTCGACTCGGCCGCGCCTACAACAACTCCTCGCCCGCCTCGGGTCGCATCCTCTCCGGCGGTGTCGACTCGACCGCGCTGTACCCGCCCAAGCGGTTCCTCGGCGCGGCGCGCAACATCGAGAACGGCGGCTCGCTCACCATCATCGCCACGGCCATGGTGGAGACGGGTTCGACCGGTGACACGGTGATCTTCGAGGAGTTCAAGGGCACCGGCAACGCCGAGCTCAAGCTCGACCGCAAGATCGCCGAGCGGCGCGTGTTCCCCGCGGTGGACGTCAACCCGTCCGGTACCCGTAAGGACGAGCTGCTGCTGAGCCCCGACGAGGCCGCGGTGCTGCACAAGCTACGGCGCGTGCTGTCCGGTCTCGACTCGCACCAGGCGATCGACCTGCTGATCGACCGCTTGAAGAAGTCGAAGAACAACCTCGAGTTCCTGATGCAGGTCAGCAAGACCGCGCCGGGCGCACTCGACGAATAGTTCGCTCGCCACCGAGAGGGCCTCGCGCACGCGGGGCCCTCTCGGCGTCTGCGGCCGGAAGAACACCAGCCCGATCGTCGCCGCGCCGGAGATCATGCAGGTGAACAGCGCCGCGAGCGACGCAAGCGCCGCGTCGACGTCGGCGGGTGTGGTGGCCGGGTAGGAGGTCAGCTCGGCCTCGGCGGTGGCGGGTTCGGGCGGCAGCGCCCAGCCGAGTGCGGCGAGAAGTACCAATGACACGAAGATCGCCCCGGCGATGCGACCGGTCATGGTGCTCCTTCCCGCGCTGTACGGAAGATTCGGTGTGGTGGGCCACCGTGGATTCCCGGATTCACGGTAGAAGTGGGACGGTCGTCCCTACGCGGGTAGCCGGCTACTCGAATCTCGGGAAGGACGCGGAACAAAGTGGTGCGCCGGGGTGTTTTGGGTGGGTGACGGCGGTTCTGGCATACTGGATCGCTGTGCGTCTGCGGCTCGCGCAGACAATCCCGCCTAGTCGGTTCCGGTTCACGTTCACGCCCGTGGGCGACCCGGCGACCAATATCGAGAGGACATCCATGAAGGCAGGAATCCACCCGGCCTACGTCGACACCACCGTCGTCTGTGGCTGCGGCAACACCTTCCAGACTCGCAGCACCAAGGAGTCCGGCCACATCACCGTCGAGGTCTGCTCGCAGTGCCACCCGTTCTACACGGGCAAGCAGAAGATCCTGGACACCGGTGGTCGCGTGGCCCGCTTCGAGGCCCGCTACGGCAAGCGTGCCGGCAAGAAGGCCGACGCCAAGTAGCTTCCTCGCCGACGCCCGGTCCTGCTGTGCAGGCCGGGCGTCGGTGTTTTGTCGGGCACCCGCACCAGAGGAAGAGGAAGCACCATGACGCAGCCGTCCGCGATCGACGACATCCTGGCCGAACACGCCGGCCTGGAGACCCAGCTGGCCGATCCGACGCTGCACAACGACCCGTCGGCCGCCCGCCGGGTCGGCAAGCGATTCGCCGAGCTCGCGCCGATCATGGCCACCTACCGCAAGCTGGAGTCCGCGCGCGCGGATCTGACCGCCGCCCGGGAACTCGCCGCCGACGACGCCTCGTTCGCCGCCGAAGTTCCCGAGCTGGAACGCCAGGTCGACGAGCTGGAGCAGGCACTGGCCGATCTGCTCGCCCCGCGCGACCCGCACGACGGTGACGACGTGGTGCTCGAGGTCAAATCCGGCGAGGGCGGCGAGGAGTCGGCCCTGTTCGCCGCGGATCTGGCGCGCATGTACATGCGCTACGCCGAGCGCCGCGGCTGGCGCGTGGAAGTGCTCGACGCCACCGTCTCCGACCTGGGCGGCTACAAGGAAGCGACGCTGTCGATCAAGAGCCGCGACGCCGCGCGCGACGGGGTGTGGTCGCGGTTCAAGTTCGAGGGCGGCGTGCACCGCGTGCAGCGGGTGCCGGTCACCGAGTCGCAGGGCCGCATCCACACCTCGGCGGCGGGCGTGCTCATCTACCCCGAACCCGACGAGGTCGCCGAGGTGCAGATCGACGAATCCGATCTGCGCATCGATGTCTACCGCTCCTCGGGCAAGGGCGGTCAGGGCGTCAACACCACCGACTCGGCCGTTCGCATCACCCACCTGCCCACCGGCATCGTGGTGACCTGCCAGAACGAGCGCTCCCAGCTGCAGAACAAGGCCCGCGCGATGCAGGTGCTGGCGGCCCGGTTGCAGGCGCTGGCCGAGGAACAGGCCGAGCAGGAGGCCGCGGCCGGGCGCGCGAGCCAGATCCGCACGGTCGACCGGTCCGAGCGCATCCGCACCTACAACTTCCCGGAGAACCGGATCACCGACCACCGCATCGGCTACAAGTCGCACAATCTCGACGCCGTGCTCGACGGCGACCTCGATGCCCTGCTCGACGCGCTGGGCAAGGCCGACCGGGAAGCGCGGATGGCCGCGGAATGACCGGAATTCCGGCATCCGCCGCTCACGGCCGGGCGATCTCGGGCACAGTGATGGCGTGAGTCGAACAGCGTTGCGCCCGGTCATCGAGGAAGCCGCCGAGAAGCTGCGGGTGGCGGGCGTGCCCAGCCCCCGCACCGATGCGGAATGCCTGGCCGCGCATCTGCTCGGCGTGGAGCGCGGGCGGCTGGCGCTGGTCCCGCTGGCCGAGCCCGAGGTCGTCGAGCGCTACCGCGAACTGATCGACCGCCGCGCCGAGCGGGTGCCGTTGCAGCACCTGACCGGCGTCGCGGCGATGGGGGAGATCGACCTGGCCGTCGGACCAGGGGTGTTCGTCCCGCGGCCGGAAACCGAACTGCTGTTCGCCTGGGCGCTGGCCCACCTGGAGACGCTGCCGCACGATCACCAGCCGATCGTGATCGATCTGTGCACCGGATCGGGGGCGCTGGCGCTGGCCATCGCGCACGCCAGGCCGGACGCGCAGGTGCACGCGGTGGAACTGGACCCCGCCGCGCTGCGCTGGGCCCGGCGCAACGCCGACGAGCGCATCGCCGACGGCGACACTCCCATCACCCTGCACGCCGACGACGTCACCGATCCGAGCCTGCTCACCGACCTGAACGGCCGCGTCGACCTCGTCGTCGCCAATCCGCCCTACATTCCCGAGGGCGCCGTGCTCGACCCCGAAGTCGTCGACCACGACCCGCACCTCGCCCTGTTCGGCGGTGCCGACGGACTCGACGTGATCCGCGGCATGGTGCCCACCATCGCCCGCCTGCTGCGTCCCGGCGGCGCCACCGGGATCGAACACGACGACTCCAACGGCGGTGCGCTCGCCGCGCTGCTCACCGCCCACGGCGAGTTCAGCGAGGTCGTCGAACACCCCGACCTGGCCGGAAAACCGCGCTTCGTGGTCGCCGTCCGCAGCTGAGCGCGGCCGTGGGTTCCCCGGTCGCCGCCAAGGTGGCGGGGGATGGTGGAGCGGGCGCGCTCGCGTGACAGGATGGTTGCCGTGAGTACCGTCTACGACTGCGCGGATCCCGACTCGCGCGCCGCCGGACTGACCGCGGCCACCAGTGCCCTCAAGTCCGGGCGACTCGTGGTCATGCCCACCGACACCCTGTACGGCCTGGCCGCCGACGCCTTCGACTCGACCGCGGTGGCCGAGCTGCTGGCCGCCAAGCGGCGCGGCCGTGACATGCCGGTCCCGGTGCTGGTCGGATCCTGGAACACGATCGATGGACTGGTGTTCTCGGTGCGTCCGCAGGCCAGAGACCTGATCCGGGCGTTCTGGCCCGGTGGCCTGAGTCTGGTTGTGCAGCAAGCTCCTTCGCTGGCCTGGGATCTCGGGGACACCCGCGGCACGGTGATGCTGCGGATGCCGCTGCACCCGGTCGCGCTGGATCTGCTGCGCGACGTCGGCCCGCTGGCCGTGTCGAGCGCCAACGTCTCCGGACAGCCGCCCGCCACCACGGCCGCCGTGGCGCGCGAGCAGCTGGGCAGCCTGGTCTCGGTCTATCTGGACGGTGGCCCGGCCGCGCACGCGGTGGCCTCCACCATCGTCGATCTCACCGCCGACCGGCCGCGGATCCTGCGCGAGGGTGCGGTCTCGGCCGCCGAGATCGCCGAAGTGCTCGGCATGTCGCCGGACGAACTGACCGGCACCGCGGCGCGGTGAGCCGCATGCAGCGACGCATGATCGGGCGGTATCGCGGGTGATGCTGGCGTTCTCGCCGTTGGCAGGCTCCGGTTCGGTGGTCCCGCTGCGCGAGCTCGTGCTGGTCCTGCTCGTCTCCGCCACGGTGACCTTCCTGGCGACCGGCGGCGTGCGGGTGCTGGCGATCGGCTTCGGCGCGATCGCGGTGCCGCGGGAGCGCGATGTGCACCTCGAGCCGATTCCGCGGATGGGCGGGGTGGGCATGTATGTCGGCGTCGTCGCCGCCGTGCTGTTCGCGCACCAATTGCCCGCGCTGCGAAGAGGTTTCGACTATGCCCCGGACATTCCGGCGGTCCTGGTCGCGGCCACGCTGATCGTCGCGGTCGGCATCGTGGACGACCGCTGGGGTCTGGACGCGCTGACCAAGTTCGCCGGGCAGGTCACCGCCGCCGGGGTGATGGCGGTGATGGGCCTGAGCTGGTACGTCATCTACAACCCCTTCGACGACTCCACCGTGGTGCTGGACGCGCTGCAGGGCGGCCTGGTCACCGTCGCCATCACGGTGACGCTGATCAACGCGATGAATTTCGTCGACGGCCTGGACGGCCTGGCCGGCGGGCTCGGCTTCATCGCCGCGGGCGCGGTGTTCGTGTTCTCGGTCGGTCTGCTCTACGAACAGGGCGGCTCGGTGGACACCTATCCGCCCGCCCTGCTCGCCGCCGCGCTGGCCGGTGCCTGCCTGGGATTCCTGCCGCACAATTTCCAGCCCGCGCGGATATTCATGGGCGATTCCGGATCGATGCTGATCGGATTGATGCTGGCCGCCGTCTCCACCGGCGCCTCGGGGCGAATTCCGCTCCAGGGATACGGCCCGCGCGACATCGTCGGTCTGCTCTCGCCGGTGCTGTTGGTCGGCGCGGTGATGTTCATTCCGGTGCTGGATCTGCTGCTGGCCATCGTGCGCCGGGTGCGCGCCGGGGTGAGTTTCTCCACCCCCGACAAAATGCACCTGCACCACCGGCTGTTGCAGATCGGGCATTCGCACCGCCGCGTCGTGCTGCTGATCTACCTGTGGGTCGGGGTGCTGGCCTTCGGCGCCGTCGGCACGTCGCTGATGGATCGCAGGCTGGTGGTGCTGTTGATGGCGGGCGGACTGGTGTTCGCGCTGGTGGTGACGGCCGTACCGGGTCTGCGGCGTGGGGAGGCGGCGCAGCGCCGTCCGCCGTCTGGGTAAAGTCGGTGGCGTGAGTTTCACCCCCACCCCCGTCCCCGGTCCCGACGCGCCGCTGAAGTCGGCGCTGCGCTACGGCCTGATCGGGCTGGCGGTGCTGGTCGTGCTGAGCGCCGCGATAGCGGGCGCCGCCGCCGGCCTGCCCGGGCTGTGGGGGGCGCTGCTCGGCGCGGCCATCGGCGGCGTCTTCATCCTCACCACCGCGGCGGTCGTGCTCTTCGGCGCCAAGCTGCCGCCGAGCACCGCGGGGCTGGTGATGCTGGTCAGCTGGGTCGCCAAGGTGCTGCTGGTGCTCATCGCGGTGGCGATCCTGAACCGCTTCGACTTCTACGACCGGGTGGCGCTGTTCCTCACGGTGATCGGCGCGTTGGTGATCGTGCTCGGCGCCGAGACGTACGGCGTTCTGCGCCAGAAGGTTCCGTATGTCACTACCACCGCGGGCGACCCCGACCCCGCCGATCGGGCGGACTGACTTCACCCCCCTACACAGCGTCGTAGATACCTTGGTAAAGTGTTGGTAAGCAAGCGACCAAGCGAGGGGCACTCACCTCGATGGCCCTCCGTGCCGCTATGCTTACTGCCGTGCCGGACTCCGAGGGTTCCGGTTCTGCATGTCGACGATGTCGCCGACACACGTACAGACGCCTAAGCGGTTTGCCGCACAGCTGCTGACGAACTTCGAGCCGACCTGAGTCGACCAAATTGATCGTCAATGTCCGATCGAACCGCGGGAATGACCGAACCCGCGGCCCGAACACGGGAGAGAACGCTGAGCGTCACCACTTTGGCGGCGGGTGAGTTCCACGCGCCGTCGCTAACCGACTTCTTCCCTCCAGCTGTGCTGTTCGAGGGAACGCCGTTCGAACTCGATCGTTTGATGCTGGTCCGGCTGCTGATGACCGCGGTGCTCGTGGCCGTGATGCTGCTGGCATTCCGCAGCCCCCGGATCATTCCGCGCGGCCTGCAGAATGTCGCCGAAATCGGCCTGGTCTTCGTCAAGGAACAGATTGCCGAAGAGGTGCTCGGCAAGGAAACCGGCCGCAAGTTCTTCCCGCTGATCGCGACGATCTTCTTCACGGTCCTCTTCCTGAACTTCTCCGGCATCGTCCCGCTGCTGAACATCTCCTCGAACGCGCGGATCGGTATGCCGCTGGTGCTGGCCGTCGTGGCGTACATCGCGTTCAACTACGTGGGCATCAAGAAGTACGGCTTCTTCACCTACATGCGCAGCAGCATCGTCGTGCCGAACGTGCCGCCCGCGCTGCACGTGCTGCTGATCCCGATCGAGTTCGTCTCGACGTTCATCCTGCGTCCGTTCACGCTGACCGTCCGACTCATGGCGAACATGCTGGCCGGCCACATCATGCTGGTGCTGTTCTTCAGCGCGACCTGGTACTTCCTGTTCGACGCGACCGCCTGGATGAAGGTGTTCTCGCCGTTCTCGCTGCTCGCGGGGCTCGGGTTCACCCTGTTCGAGATGCTGGTCATCTTCCTGCAGGCCTACGTGTTCGCCCTGCTGACGGCCGTGTACATCGGTCTCGCCGAACACGCCGACTCCCACTGACCGCACTACCCATCACCGCCAGACCTGCTACACCGCGCCACCCGGCGGGTGAGCAACAGAAAGGGAAAGAAGACTCATGAGCCTCTCGTACCTGGCCCAGGAAGCTGCCAACGAGTCGACGCTGAAGGGCCTCGGCGCCGTCGGCTACGGCCTGGCCGCCATCGGCCCGGGCATCGGCGTCGGCATCGTCGTCGGTAAGGCGATCGAGGGTATCGCCCGCCAGCCCGAGCTGCAGGGCACGATCCGCACCAACATGTTCCTCGGCATCGCGTTCACCGAGGCGCTGGCCCTGATCGGCCTCGTCGCCGGCTTCATCTTCTGATTCCGATGTACGAGTACTCAGTACTGGCAGCGGAGAGCGGAGAGGATGTGAATCCTCTCATCCCCGCAACGTACGACATCGTCTGGTCGGTCGTCTGCGTCGCGATCATCGCGGTCGTCTTCTACAAGTACGTCATTCCGCGCCTGACCAAGGTGCTGAACGAGCGGGCCGACAAGATCGAGGGCGGTATCGCCAAGGCCGAGGCCGCGCAGGCGGAGGCCCAGCAGACGCTGGAGCAGTACCAGCAGCAGCTGGCCGACGCCCGGCTGGAAGCCGCGCGCATCCGCGAGGACGCGCGCACCCAGGGCCAGCAGATCCTCGCGCAGATGCGCGCGGAGGCGCAGGCCGAGAGCGACCGCATCGTGGCCGCGGGCCACGCGCAGCTGGAAGCCCAGCGCCAGCAGATCCTGACCGAACTGCGCTCCGAGGTCGGCCGCACGGCCGTCGACCTGGCCGAGAAGATCATCGGTCAGTCGGTCTCGGACGAGGCCAAGCAGGCGGCATCGATCGAGCGCTTCCTGAGCGAGCTCGATTCCTCCGATGCCGGCATCGGGGTCGGAAGGTAACGACGCGAAAGTGAGAAGCATGTACGCAGCGAGCCGCGAGGCCAGCTCCCGGTCCCGGGAGGCGCTTCGGGCCGCTCTGACCGGAAGCGACAGTGTTGCCGCCACGACGGGCTCGGAACTGTTCGCCGTTGTCGCCGTGCTGGACGACCAGCGTTCGCTGCGTGTTGCGCTCGCGGACGTGTCGGTTCCCGGCTCGGCGCGCGCCGAGCTGAGTGAGCGGGTCTTCGGCGGCAAGGTCAGCGTCGCCACCCAGGCGGTGCTGACCACCGCCGTGGCGCAGAACTGGTCGCGCACCTCCGACATGGTCGACACGCTGGTGCTGCTCGGTCAGGAGGCGCTGCTCGAGTCGGCCGCCAACGCGGGCAGGCTGGACGCGGTGGAGGACGAGCTGTTCCGGCTCGGCCGGATCATCGCCGACAACGCCGACCTGGAGCAGGCGCTGTCGGATCGCGCGAAGCCCGCCGCGGCCAAGCGCGAGCTGCTCGCCCGGCTGCTGGCGGGTAAGGCCGAGCCGGTCACCATCTCCCTGGCGGAGCAGGTGGTCGGCCGCAACACCACCCGCATCGGCGCGGCCTTCGACGAACTGTCCGATCTGGCGGCGGCCCGCCGCGATCAGATCGTCGCGCACGTGCGCGCCGCGATCGCCCTGACGTCGCAGCAGCGGGAGCGGCTCGCCGCCTCCCTGCAGCGCATCTACGGCAAGCCGGTCACGGTGCACGTGCAGGTCGACCCGAGCCTGCTCAGCGGGCTGGTCGTCCGGATCGGCGACGACGTGATCGACGGCAGCGCCGTCGGCCGACTGGAGCGGCTGCGCCGGGAACTGGCCTAGGGCGGGCCGGCGCCACGGGCGGCCACCACACCGACATTCGAGACCCTTACAGCGAGAGCAGGAAGAACATGGCGGAGCTGACGATCTCCTCCGACGAGATCCGTAGCGCGATCGAGAGCTACACCCAGAGCTACACCCCCGAGACCTCCATCGAAGAAGTGGGTGTCGTCACCGACACCAGCGACGGCATCGCGCACGTCAGCGGCCTGCCCTCGGCGATGGCCAACGAGCTGCTCGAGTTCCCGGGCGGCGTGCTCGGCGTGGCGCTCAACCTGGAGGACCGCGAGATCGGCGCGGTCATCCTCGGCGAATTCGCCGAGATCGAAGAGGGCCAGCAGGTGCGCCGCACCGGCGACGTGCTCTCCGTGCCGGTCGGCGACAAGTTCCTCGGTCGCGTGGTCAACCCGCTCGGCCAGCCGATCGACGGCCTGGGCGAGATCGAGGCCGAAGAGCAGCGCGTGCTCGAGCTGCAGGCCGCGACCGTGCTGCAGCGCCAGCCGGTCGAGGAGCCGCTGGCCACCGGCATCACCGCCATCGACGCCCTGACCGCCATCGGCCGCGGCCAGCGCCAGCTGATCATCGGCGACCGCAAGACCGGCAAGACCGCGGTCTGCATCGACGCGATCCTGAACCAGAAGGCGAACTGGGAGACCGGCGACCCGACCAAGCAGGTCCGCTGCATCTACGTCGCCATCGGCCAGAAGGGTTCCACCATCGCCGGCGTCAAGGCCGCGCTGGAGGAGCACGGTGCGCTGGAGTACACCACCATCGTCGCCGCCCCGGCCTCGGACTCCGCCGGCTTCAAGTGGCTGGCCCCCTACACCGGCTCGGCCATCGGCCAGCACTGGATGTACCAGGGCAAGCACGTCCTGATCGTGTTCGACGACCTGACCAAGCAGGCCGAGGCCTACCGCGCCATCTCGCTGCTGCTGCGCCGCCCGCCGGGCCGCGAGGCGTACCCGGGTGACGTCTTCTACCTGCACTCGCGCCTGCTCGAGCGTTGCGCCAAGCTCTCCGACGAGATGGGCGGCGGCTCGATGACCGGTCTGCCGATCATCGAGACCAAGGCCAACGACATCTCGGCGTTCATCCCGACCAACGTCATCTCGATCACCGACGGCCAGGTCTTCCTCGAGTCCGACCTGTTCAACAAGGGTGTCCGCCCGGCGATCAACGTCGGTACCTCGGTCTCCCGCGTCGGTGGCGCCGCCCAGACCAAGGGCATGAAGAAGGTCGCCGGTTCGCTGCGTCTGGAAATGGCCCAGTACCGCGAGCTGGAGGCGTTCTCCGCGTTCGCCTCCGACCTCGACGCCGCGTCGCTGGCGCAGCTCGAGCGCGGCGCGCGCTGGGTCGAGCTGCTCAAGCAGGACCAGTACTCGCCGGTTCCGGTCGAGGACCAGATCGTCTCGATCTTCCTGGTCGACCAGGGCTACTACGACTCGGTGCCGGTCGGCGACATCCGCCGGTTCAACGCCGAGTTGCTCGAGGACCTGCACCGCTCCGCGGCGGACGCCTTCAAGTCCATCGAGGGCGGCAAGGTGCTCGAGGGCGAGGCGGCCGAGGCCATCAAGGCGGCCACCGACAAGTTCAAGCAGGGCTTCCTGGCCTCCGACGGCAGCCGTGTCGTCAACGAGGCCGCGGCGGGCGAGCTGGGCCACGAAGAGGTCGAGTCGCTGTCGGTCACCCGCAAGCACGTCGAGAAGTAATCGGTCGAGCAATGCGCTATTCGATTGTCGGCATCACGCCGACCACAGCGAATGAAGGGGTGAACCGTGGCTAGCTTGCGCGAATTGCGCTCCCGCATTCGTGGTGTGAATTCGATCAAGAAGATCACCAAGGCCCAGGAGCTGATCGCCACCTCGCGCATCTCCAAGGCGCAGGCCAGGGTTGCCGCCGCGAAGCCGTATGCGGAGGAGATCACGAAGGTGCTCGGCGAGCTGGCGAGCGCGTCGAAGAACCTCTCGCATCCGCTGCTGACCGAACGCCCGAACCCGCGCCGGGCCGCCGTGCTGGTGATCACCAGTGACAGCGGCATGTGCGGTGGTTACAACTCGAACGTGCTCAAGCGCGCCGAAGAGCTGATGACCACCCTGCGCAACGAGGGCAAGGAACCGGTGCTCTATGTGATGGGCGCCAAGGGCCTGACCTACTACACCTTCCGCAACCGGCCGTTCGTGTCGGCGTGGACCGGGTTCTCGCAGCAGCCGAAGTACACCGATGCTTCGGCCGCCTGCCGCCACCTGGTCGACGCCTTCATGGTCGGGTCGGACGGCGAGGTGCCGCACCCGAACGGCACCGGCGACATCGCCGGCGTCGACGAGCTGCACATCGTCTACACGCGGTTCGTCTCGATGCTCACCCAGACCCCGGAGGTGCGCCGCCTGGCGCCGATCCAGGTGAGCTTCGTCGACGAGAACTTCGACATGGGCGAGGACTCGTTCTCCGATTCCCCGACCGCCGAGGTTCAGGCGCAGTACGAATTCGAGCCCGACGCCGATGTGCTGCTGGCGGCGCTGCTGCCGAAGTACGTCAATACGCGTATCTACGCGTCGTTGCTCGAGGCAGCGGCATCCGAGTCCGCGGCTCGGCGCACCGCAATGAAGGCGGCCACCGACAACGCCAACGAACTCGCCAGCGTGTTGCAGCGTGAGGCGAACTCGGTGCGCCAGGCCCAGATCACGCAGGAAATCAGCGAAATCGTCGGCGGTGTGAACGCGCTGGCGTCGAGCTCGGACCGCGACTAGAAGCGCCGCGGCATGAGCGAACGGCCCGAAGGCGGGAGCTTGCGTAGCCACGTAGGGCCCGCGAATGCCGCCAACCGACACAGAGAGAACCAATCCAAATGACCGCAGCTGTCACTCAAGACAACACGAGCCGGACCGGCGCCGCCGCAGGCCGCGTCGTCCGGGTCATCGGCCCCGTCGTGGACGTCGAGTTCCCGCGTGGCGCGATTCCTGAGCTGTTCAACGCTCTGCACGCCGACATCACGCTGACCTCGGTGGCCAAGACGCTGACCCTCGAGGTCGCCCAGCACCTCGGCGACAACATCGTCCGCACCATCTCCATGCAGCCGACCGACGGCCTGGTCCGCGGCGCGACGGTCACCGACACCGGCAAGCCGATCTCGGTGCCCGTCGGCGACGTCGTCAAGGGCCACGTCTTCAACGCCCTCGGCGACTGCCTGGACACCCCCGGCCTGGGCCGCGACGGCGAGCAGTGGGGCATCCACCGCAAGCCGCCGAGCTTCGATCAGCTCGAGGGCAAGACCGAGCTGCTCGAGACCGGCATCAAGGTCATCGACCTGCTGACCCCGTACGTGAAGGGCGGCAAGATCGGTCTGTTCGGTGGCGCCGGTGTCGGCAAGACCGTTCTGATCCAGGAGATGATCACCCGTATCGCGCGGGAGTTCTCCGGCACCTCGGTGTTCGCCGGCGTCGGCGAGCGCACCCGTGAGGGCACCGACCTGCACCTGGAGATGGAGGAGATGGGCGTCCTCCAGGACACCGCCCTCGTCTTCGGCCAGATGGACGAGCCGCCGGGCACCCGTATGCGCGTGGCGCTGTCCGCGCTGACGATGGCGGAGTACTTCCGCGACGTCCAGCACCAGGACGTGCTGCTGTTCATCGACAACATCTTCCGGTTCACCCAGGCCGGTTCCGAGGTCTCGACCCTGCTGGGCCGCATGCCCTCGGCAGTCGGTTACCAGCCGACCCTGGCCGACGAGATGGGTGAGCTGCAGGAGCGCATCACCTCGACCCGTGGCCGGTCCATCACCTCGCTGCAGGCCATCTACGTGCCCGCCGACGACTACACCGACCCGGCGCCGGCGACCACCTTCGCCCACCTGGACGCGACGACCGAGCTCTCCCGCCCGATTTCGCAGAAGGGCATCTACCCCGCCGTCGACCCGCTGACCTCGACCTCGCGCATCCTCGAGGCCTCGATCGTCGGCGACCGGCACTTCGCGGTGGCCAACGAGGTGAAGCGGATCCTGCAGAAGTACAAGGAGCTGCAGGACATCATCGCCATCCTCGGCATGGACGAGCTCTCCGAGGAGGACAAGGTCCTCGTCGGCCGCGCCCGTCGCCTGGAGAAGTTCCTCGGCCAGAACTTCATCGTGGCCGAGAAGTTCACCGGTCAGCCGGGTTCGGTCGTGCCGCTCGAGCAGACCATCGACGACTTCGATCGCGTCTGCAAGGGCGAGTTCGACCACTACCCCGAGCAGGCGTTCAACTCCTGCGGTGGTCTCGACGACGTCGAGAAGGCCGCCAAGAAGATCGCCGGAAAGTAGTCACCGATGGCGGCTGAGTCCACGAAAGACATGTCGGTTGATCTCGTCGCGGTCGAGCGGCGGCTCTGGTCGGGCCAGGCCACGTTCGTCAGCGCGCAGACCACCGAGGGCCAGATCGGCATCATGCCGGGTCACGAGCCGCTGCTCGGCCAGCTGGTCGAGGGCGGGATCGTGAACATCGTCCCGGTGGAGGGCGAGCGGATCGTGGCCGCCGTGCACGGTGGCTTCTTCTCGGTCACCGCGGGCACGGTGCGCATCCTGGCCGAGTCGGCGGAGTTCGCCGGTGAGGTCGACGTCGACGAGGCTCGCAAGGTGCTGGCGGATTCCGCCGCCAGCGACGAGGAGCTGCGCGTGGCGCAGGGCCGGGTGCGCGCGGTCGAGCAGGTCGCGAGCGCCTAGCTTCTGGTTCGAGAACATCCCCGTTGTCGGCGGCGAAGGTAATCTTCGCCGCCGACAACGCTATTCGGGACCGGTGCGAGTCGGTTTGTAGACTCGTGTTTGAATGTCCCCACGGATGGGTATCCGGCACCGTTGCGCACGGGTCGCCGAACGAAAGGACGGACCGCATTGCAAACCGGGATGGTTGTCTTGATCATTCTGGTGTTGCTGCTGGTCGCGGTCGCCGTGGTCTCGCTCTATCGGCTCGTCATGATCCGGCGCGGGGGCACCTCGGCCATCCTGCGGGTACTGCCCGCCAGCGGCGGTCAGGGCTGGCGGCACGGTCTCATCCGCTACGACGAGGATCGCCTCGTCTTCTTCAAGCTCACCAGCCTCAAACTGGGCCCGGACGCGGTGATCCATCGCCGCGGTATCGACATCGGCAATCGCCGGGGCCCGGTGGGCGACGAATACGACATCATGACCGACGAGATCATCGTGACCGAGGTCTCCGATTCCGAAGGCCGCTACGAGCTCGCGCTGGACCGCGGGGCCCGGGCGGCCTTTCTGTCCTGGGTGGAATCCCGCCCCTCCGATCGCGCCCGGCGCATGCGGGGACTCTGAACTCCCCTCTAGGCTGGACGCGTGAGCGTGCACCTGACGCGGATCTACACCCGCACCGGCGACGACGGCACCACCGGCCTGAGCGACTTCTCCCGGGTCCCCAAGACCGACCCGCGCCTGGTCGCCTATGCCGACTGTGACGAGACGAACGCCGCGATCGGTGTCGCGCTCGCGCTGGGTGACCCCGACGAGCGGGTGCGGCCGGTGTTGCGGCAGGTGCAGAACGACCTGTTCGACGCGGGCGCGGATCTGTCCACCCCGGTGGTCGCCGAGCCGAAGTACCCACCGCTGCGGATCACCCAGGACTACATCGATCGCCTGGAGAAGTGGTGCGATGAGTTCAATGCCGAACTGGCGCCGCTGAATTCGTTCATCCTGCCCGGCGGCACCCCGCTGGCCGCGCTGCTGCACACCGCGCGCACGGTGGCGCGCCGCGCCGAGCGCTCGGCCTGGGCGGCCGTGCGGTCCTACCCGGACGACACCAGCGTGCTGCCCGCCAAGTACCTCAACCGGCTCTCGGACCTGCTGTTCATCCTCAGCCGCTACACCAATCCGGACGGCGATGTGCTCTGGCGGCCCGGCGGTGCCGAATCCGCGCGGTGAGGATGCCCTACACGCGGGTGTCGCCGGCCGACGGTGGATAAGCTACCCGGTGTGAGTGAACGGTTTCTGGTCACCGGGGGCAATCGGCTCGTCGGCGAGGTCGCAGTGGGAGGCGCGAAGAACAGCGTCCTCAAGCTGATGGCGGCCGCGCTGCTGGCCGAGGGCACGACGACGATCACGAACTGCCCGGACATCCTCGACGTTCCGCTGATGGCGGAGGTGCTGCGCGGCCTCGGTTGCGAGGTGACCATCACCGACGACGCGCCGGGGGACCGGTCGGTGGTGACCATCACCACCCCGGCCGAACCGAAGTACCACGCCGACTTCCCGGCCGTCACCCAGTTCCGCGCCTCGGTGTGCGTGCTCGGGCCGCTGATGGCCCGGTGCAAGCGCGCGGTCGTGGCACTGCCCGGCGGTGACGCCATCGGTTCCCGTCCGCTCGACATGCACCAGGCTGGTCTGCGGCTGCTCGGTGCGACCAGCGAGATCGAGCACGGCTGCGTCGTCGCCCGTGCCGAGGAACTGCGCGGCGCCCGGATCCGCCTCGACTTCCCCTCGGTGGGCGCCACCGAGAACATCCTCATGGCGGCGGTGCTCGCCGAGGGCGAGACCGTCATCGACAACGCCGCCCGCGAGCCCGACATCGTCGACCTGTGCAACATGCTCGTGCAGATGGGCGCCCGGATCAGCGGGGCGGGCACCTCGGTGCTCACCATCCAGGGCGTCGAGCGCCTCCATCCCACCGAACACCGCGTGATCGGCGACCGCATCGTCGCCGCCACCTGGGGTATCGCGGCCGCCATGACGATGGGCGACGTGCGGGTGACCGGCGTGAACCCCAAGCACCTGGCCCTGGTGCTGGACAAGCTGCGCTCGGCGGGTGCGCGAATCTCCTTCGATGTGGACGGCTTCCGGGTGGTGCAACCCGATCGCCCGCGCGCGGTGAACTTCTCGACGCTGCCGTTCCCCGGCTTCCCGACCGACCTGCAGCCGATGGCCATCGGCCTGGCCGCGATCGCCGACGGCACCTCGATGATCACCGAGAACATCTTCGAGGCGCGGTTCCGGTTCGTGGAGGAGATGATCCGGCTGGGCGCCGACGCGCGCACCGACGGTCACCACGCCGTGGTGCGCGGAATCCCGCGGCTGTCGAGCGCGCCGGTGTGGTCCTCCGACATCCGGGCGGGCGCCGGCTTGGTGCTCGCCGGCCTGGTGGCCGACGGCACCACCGAGGTGCACGACGTCTTCCACATCGACCGCGGGTACCCGAACTTCGTCGAGCAGCTGCAGTCGCTCGGCGGGCTCGTCGAGCGGGTGGGCGGCGCGGAGTAGGTGGTCCGGCCGGAGCCGCACGCCGACAGTGCGCGAAAACGGTTCCTGACCAGGCGATTTGACATGATCATCCGCAGCACGTAACTTATTCCAGGTCAGAGCGACACGGACACCGACCCGGAGCCGCAACGCTGAGCGGAAACGCTGAGCCGAGACGCCAAGCCGAGAGGCTGGGCGGGGCCTGGGAAACGAGGTAGGACGAGGAGCGCCTGACGGTCACACTGGCTCGACCGAGACCCCGATTTGGTTCGGGAGAACGGCCGCGCTAAACTGGTGAAGTTGCCTCACTGAAACTCGGAAGAAGTTCCGATCGGATGTGTGTGCGTGTGTTCTTTGAGAACTCAATAGTGTGTCGATGAATGTCAGTGCCAAATTTTTTTTGGTTCCGGTTCCTCATACCCCCGTGTGAGGGTCGGACATTTTTTGTCAGCTAATTTCCGGCTGGCGATTGTTTTGCTGGGTTTTCGGACTCTAGTTTTGTACTTTTGATTGCGCCCTGTGGGGTGTGATTGTGAGTCTTCAACGGAGAGTTTGATCCTGGCTCAGGACGAACGCTGGCGGCGTGCTTAACACATGCAAGTCGAGCGGTAAGGCCCTTCGGGGTACACGAGCGGCGAACGGGTGAGTAACACGTGGGTGATCTGCCCTGTACTTCGGGATAAGCCTGGGAAACTGGGTCTAATACCGGATATGACCTTACATCGCATGGTGTTTGGTGGAAAGATTTATCGGTACAGGATGGGCCCGCGGCCTATCAGCTTGTTGGTGGGGTAATGGCCTACCAAGGCGACGACGGGTAGCCGGCCTGAGAGGGCGACCGGCCACACTGGGACTGAGACACGGCCCAGACTCCTACGGGAGGCAGCAGTGGGGAATATTGCACAATGGGCGAAAGCCTGATGCAGCGACGCCGCGTGAGGGATGACGGCCTTCGGGTTGTAAACCTCTTTCGACAGGGACGAAGCGCAAGTGACGGTACCTGTAGAAGAAGCACCGGCCAACTACGTGCCAGCAGCCGCGGTAATACGTAGGGTGCGAGCGTTGTCCGGAATTACTGGGCGTAAAGAGCTTGTAGGCGGTTTGTCGCGTCGTCCGTGAAAACTTGGGGCTCAACCCCAAGCTTGCGGGCGATACGGGCAGACTTGAGTACTGCAGGGGAGACTGGAATTCCTGGTGTAGCGGTGAAATGCGCAGATATCAGGAGGAACACCGGTGGCGAAGGCGGGTCTCTGGGCAGTAACTGACGCTGAGAAGCGAAAGCGTGGGTAGCGAACAGGATTAGATACCCTGGTAGTCCACGCCGTAAACGGTGGGCGCTAGGTGTGGGTTTCCTTCCACGGGATCCGTGCCGTAGCTAACGCATTAAGCGCCCCGCCTGGGGAGTACGGCCGCAAGGCTAAAACTCAAAGGAATTGACGGGGGCCCGCACAAGCGGCGGAGCATGTGGATTAATTCGATGCAACGCGAAGAACCTTACCTGGGTTTGACATACACCGGAAACCTGCAGAGATGTAGGCCCCCTTGTGGTCGGTGTACAGGTGGTGCATGGCTGTCGTCAGCTCGTGTCGTGAGATGTTGGGTTAAGTCCCGCAACGAGCGCAACCCTTGTCCTGTGTTGCCAGCGCGTTATGGCGGGGACTCGCAGGAGACTGCCGGGGTCAACTCGGAGGAAGGTGGGGACGACGTCAAGTCATCATGCCCCTTATGTCCAGGGCTTCACACATGCTACAATGGCCGGTACAGAGGGCTGCGATACCGTGAGGTGGAGCGAATCCCTTAAAGCCGGTCTCAGTTCGGATCGGGGTCTGCAACTCGACCCCGTGAAGTTGGAGTCGCTAGTAATCGCAGATCAGCAACGCTGCGGTGAATACGTTCCCGGGCCTTGTACACACCGCCCGTCACGTCATGAAAGTCGGTAACACCCGAAGCCGGTGGCCTAACCCTTGTGGGAGGGAGCCGTCGAAGGTGGGATCGGCGATTGGGACGAAGTCGTAACAAGGTAGCCGTACCGGAAGGTGCGGCTGGATCACCTCCTTTCTAAGGAGCATCTGCTCGGTCGTCTCGAAGAGTCGAGGTCGGTCGTGCCAGAGCCGCTGATGTCCCCGAGTGTGGGACTGCGGAGCTCATGGGTGGAACGCTGACAGCTTCCGTCATGGATGGTCAGGGCTCAGTTCCTGATCGTGGTGGATATATCGACACACTGTTGGGTCCTGAAAGAACAGACGTTCTTTCCAGGCAAGAGATACGATCCGCTCGGGTCTTCGGTCATACCGGCTTCGCCTTTCGGGGTGGGGTGCTGGTGCCGAGTCGAGGTTTGAGTGGGTGTGTTGTTTGAGAACTGCACAGTGGACGCGAGCATCTTTGTTTGTAAGTGTTTAAGAGCGTTCGGTGGATGCCTTGGCACCAGGAGCCGATGAAGGACGTAGGAGGCTGCGATAAGCCTCGGGGAGCTGTCAACCGAGCTGAGATCCGAGGATTTCCGAATGGGGAAACCCAGCACGAGTGATGTCGTGTTACCCGCGCCTGAATATATAGGGTGTGTGGAGGGAACGTGGGGAAGTGAAACATCTCAGTACCCACAGGAAGAGAAAACAAGAGTGATTCCGTGAGTAGTGGCGAGCGAAAGCGGATGAGGCTAAACCATGTAGATGTGATAGCCGGCAGGCGTTGTCTATGTGGGGTTGTGGGGTTGCTCTTCCCGGTTCTGCCGAGCTGGGCGTGAGTCAGAAACCGTTGTGTTAGCTGAAGTGGTCTGGGACGGCCTACCGTAGACGGTGAGAGTCCGGTAAGTGAAAACATGACGGCTCATGTGAGTGATACCCGAGTAGCAGCGGGCCCGTGAAATCTGCTGTGAATCTGCCGGGACCACCCGGTAAGCCTGAATACTCCCTGGTGACCGATAGCGGACTAGTACCGTGAGGGAAAGGTGAAAAGTACCCGGGAGGGGAGTGAAATAGTACCTGAAACCGTGCGCTTACAATCCGTCAGAGCCTGCGCCCAGTTTTCTGGGGTGGGTGATGGCGTGCCTTTTGAAGAATGAGCCTGCGAGTTAGTGGCATGTGGCGAGGTTAACCCGTGTGGGGTAGCCGTAGCGAAAGCGAGTCCGAATAGGGCGTTGAGTCGCGTGTTCTAGACCCGAAGCGGAGTGATCTACCCATGGCCAGGGTGAAGCGACGGTAAGACGTCGTGGAGGCCCGAACCCACTTAGGTTGAAAACTGAGGGGATGAGCTGTGGGTAGGGGTGAAAGGCCAATCAAACTCCGTGATAGCTGGTTCTCCCCGAAATGCATTTAGGTGCAGCGTCACGTGTTTCACGCCGGAGGTAGAGCTACTGGATGGCCTAGGGGGCCTACAAGCTTACCGAAGTCAGCCAAACTCCGAATGCCGGTGTGTGAGAGCGTGGCAGTGA
Source organism: Nocardia sp. FDAARGOS_372 (assembly GCF_002554515.1). Lineage (NCBI taxonomy): Bacteria > Bacillati > Actinomycetota > Actinomycetes > Mycobacteriales > Nocardiaceae > Nocardia > Nocardia sp. FDAARGOS_372. The sequence continues at coordinate 5,887,623 of NZ_PDDW01000001.1, forward strand.
GACTGCGGGGGATAAGCTTCGTAGTCGAGAGGGAAACAGCCCAGATCGCCGGCTAAGGCCCCTAAGCGTGTACTAAGTGGAAAAGGATGTGGGGTCGCGAAGACAACCAGGAGGTTGGCTTAGAAGCAGCCACCCTTGAAAGAGTGCGTAATAGCTCACTGGTCAAGTGATCCTGCGCCGACAATGTAGCGGGGCTCAAGTACACCGCCGAAGCCGCGGCACTCCAACATGACATCCGCATCGGGTTACGGTCCGGTGCGCAGTGGTTGGGGTGGGTAGGGGAGCGTCGTGCAGCCAGGGAAGCAGCAGTGTGAACTAGTTGTGGAGGCTGTGCGAGTGAGAATGCAGGCATGAGTAGCGAAAGACGAGTGAGAAACTCGTCCGCCGAATGACCAAGGGTTCCTGGGCCAGGTTAATCCGCCCAGGGTGAGTCGGGACCTAAGGCGAGGCCGACAGGCGTAGTCGATGGACAACGGGTTGATATTCCCGTACCCGTGTATCCGCGCCCAATGGCGAATCAGTGGTGCTAAGTGCCCAAAAGCGGATGGACCTCCTTCGGGAGGCCGGAAGTGGCTGCGCACGACCCCTGCTGTAGTAGTCAAGCGATGGGGTGACGCAGGAAGGTAGCTGGGCCAGTGAGTGGTTGTACTGGTGTAAGCCTGTAGGGCGTTGTGTAGGCAAATCCGCACAACATGAGCCTGAGAGGTGATGCGTAGCCGATTGAGGTGAATTCAGTGATCCTATGCTGCCGAGAAAAGCCTCTAGTGAGTTGGTACACGGCCCGTACCCCAAACCGACACAGGTGGTCAGGTAGAGAATACCGAGGCGATCGAGAGAACTGTGGTTAAGGAACTCGGCAAAATGCCCCCGTAACTTCGGGAGAAGGGGACCTGATCTGGTGACCGGTCTTGCACCGTGAGCTGGGTTGGGTCGCAGAGACCAGAGAGAAGCGACTGTTTACTAAAAACACAGGTCCGTGCGAAGTCGTAAGACGATGTATACGGACTGACGCCTGCCCGGTGCCGGAAGGTTAAGAGGACCGGTTAGCGCTTCGGCGCGAAGCTGAGAATTTAAGCCCCGGTAAACGGCGGTGGTAACTATAACCATCCTAAGGTAGCGAAATTCCTTGTCGGGTAAGTTCCGACCTGCACGAATGGCGTAACGACTTCTCTGCTGTCTCAACCACAGACTCGGCGAAATTGCATTACGAGTAAAGATGCTCGTTACGCGCGGCAGGACGAAAAGACCCCGGGACCTTCACTATAGCTTGGTATTGGTGTTCGGTACGGTTTGTGTAGGATAGGTGGGAGACTGTGAAAGCCACACGCCAGTGTGGTGGGAGTCGTCGTTGAAATACCACTCTGATCGTATTGGACTTCTAACCTCGGGCCATGATCTGGTTCAGGGACAGTGCCTGGTGGGTAGTTTAACTGGGGCGGTTGCCTCCTAAAATGTAACGGAGGCGCCCAAAGGTTCCCTCAGCCTGGTTGGCAATCAGGTGTCGAGTGCAAGTGCACAAGGGAGCTTGACTGTGAGACTGACGGGTCGAGCAGGGACGAAAGTCGGGACTAGTGATCCGGCACCGGCATGTGGAAGCGGTGTCGCTCAACGGATAAAAGGTACCCCGGGGATAACAGGCTGATCTTCCCCAAGAGTCCATATCGACGGGATGGTTTGGCACCTCGATGTCGGCTCGTCGCATCCTGGGGCTGGAGTAGGTCCCAAGGGTTGGGCTGTTCGCCCATTAAAGCGGCACGCGAGCTGGGTTTAGAACGTCGTGAGACAGTTCGGTCTCTATCCGCCGCGCGCGTCAGAAACTTGAGGAAGGCTGTCCCTAGTACGAGAGGACCGGGACGGACGAACCTCTGGTGTGCCAGTTGTCCTGCCAAGGGCACTGCTGGTTAGCTACGTTCGGAAGGGATAACCGCTGAAAGCATCTAAGCGGGAAGCCTGTTCCAAGATGAGGTTTCTCACCCCCTCGAGGGGGTAAGGCCCCCACAGACCATGGGTTGATAGGCCAGAACTGGAAGCGCGGTAACGTGTGGAGGTGACTGGTACTAATCGGCCGAGGACTTACCAACAACGATGTTACGCGTCCACTGTGCGGTATCTGAAACAACACACAACCCACCGTTGGCACCCGCCCCATCACCGAGGAATGGTGTGGGGTGTGTGCGGGGGTGTGGATAGTTTCATAGAGTTACGGCGGTCATAGCGGTGGGGAAACGCCCGGTCCCATTCCGAACCCGGAAGCTAAGCCTGCCAGCGCCGATGGTACTGCACTCGACAGGGTGTGGGAGAGTAGGACACCGCCGGAACATCCTTTCCTGATAGGGGACCCACTAGTGGGTCCCCTATCGGCATTTCCGGACCGGAACCGTTCGGCGACCGGAACATCGAGGCCTCCAACAGCGTTGGAGGCCTTTGCTGTTTCCTCGACCACCGCCGTTTGTGCCGACATCCTCGACTCGGCCGACCCGCCCCCCTGATCGCAGCGCCCATTCGCGCACGGTCCCGGTCACTCGAGCGCAGCGGTCACCGGTGGTCCGCCCCACTCGAGCGGAGGCCGGCCGACCGGTGGCGCACGGTCCCGCGGACTCCTGCGCAAGCCGGGCCACTGTGGCGCACGGTCCCGCCGGCTCCTGCGCAGGCCGGGCCACTGGTGGCGCATGGTCCCGCGGACTTCCGCGCAGGCCGGGCCACTGTGGCGCACGGTCCCGCGGACTTCTGCGCAGGCCGGGCCACTGGTGGCGCACGGTTCCGCCGGCTCCTGCGCAGGCCGGGCCACTGGTGGCGCACGGTTCCGCCGGCTCCTGCGCAGGCCGGGCCACTGGTGGCGCACGGTTCCGCCGGCTCCTGCGCAGGCCGGGCCACTGTGGCGCACGGTCCCGCGGACTCCTGCGCGAGCCGGGCCACTGGTGGCGCACGGTCCCGCGGACTCCTGCGCAGGCCGGCCACCCGAGCGCCACCCCGCTGATTCGAGGCGCCGTTACCGGCGCGCTGCCTACTCGGGCAGGTCGCCGCACTCCTGGTGAGCCGGCCCCGCCTGCCGGAGCGCGGCCCCGCTCGTGCGTGCGCACGCCATCGTCGAGCGCCGCCGTCAGCGCCGACGCTCAGCAGGCCGTTTGCGAGCAACCGTCACCACGGGCGCGCCTCGGTGCCGGTGACGACCACGTGCGTGAGGTGCAGCGTCGGCCGGGCGACGGTGTAGAGCACGAGGACGACGAACACCGTCGCCAGGTCGGACCAGGCGGTGCCGCTTCCTCGTCGGCGTCTGCGCCGGCCGCCGGGCACGCGGTCCGCGCCGCGCCACCGCCTGCCCCTTCCCGCTGCACGCTCTGTCCTGCTCCAGGCCGGGCCCTGCGACCATTGCCTCGGTACTCGACGGCGCGGCATCGGTACTCGACCGCGGGGCATCGGTACTCGACGGCGGGCATCCGCAGCCGTCGGAGATGCCCGCCGCATTCCCTCGCCTGCTGTTGCCCTCCGGGCACGCGATTCCGGTCCACACCGGCAGACCCACCCGGGCATCGCTGGACCGCTACGCCCCCACAAGTCATCGGGCCACATCGCCCAATAGCGCCCGCCCGATCCGGCCGGTCGTTTCCGACGAATCCTCGGCCCCTGGCGGGCACAGGTGGTGCGTGCTGGTCCGTGGACATCGAGCCCCTAAACTGTTACCGGTGCGCCTCGTGATTGCTCGTTGCCAGGTCGACTACGTCGGTCGTCTGACCGCTCACCTCCCGATGGCCCGCCGGCTGCTGATGATCAAGGCCGACGGCTCCGTGCTCGTGCACTCCGACGGCGGCTCCTACAAGCCGCTGAACTGGATGAGTCCGCCGTGCTGGCTCGACGAGCGCGATCTCGCCACCGCGGAGGTGCCCGAAACGGCGAAGGCGCTGTGGGTGGTGACCAACAAGGCCGGTGAGGAACTGCGGATCACGATCGAGGACATCGAGCACGACTCCTCGCACGATCTCGGCATCGACCCCGGGCTGGTGAAGGACGGTGTCGAGGCGCATCTGCAAGAACTGCTCGCCGAGCACGTGCAGACGCTGGGGCCCGGCTACACCCTCATCCGGCGCGAGTACATGACCGCCATCGGGCCGGTGGATCTGCTGTGCCGGGACGCCGGCGGCGCCACGGTCGCGGTGGAGATCAAACGCCGCGGCGAGATCGACGGTGTCGAGCAGCTGACCCGCTACCTCGAACTGCTCAACCGCGACCCGCTGCTGGCCCCGGTGTCCGGGGTGTTCGCCGCGCAGCAGATCAAGCCGCAGGCGCGCACACTCGCCGAGGATCGCGGCATCCGTTGCCTCACACTCGATTACGACGCGCTCCGCGGCACGGAGAGCAACGAATTCCGGCTGTTCTAGGCTTGGGTACGTGCCCCGTCGCAAACCGCGTGCCGACCGCAAGGCGGGCCGCCTCGACGGTGGCCGGCCGCTGAGCGACGTGTTCGGCTCGGTGGAGCCGGGGCCGGACGGGGACGAGGACTACGCGGTGCGCACGATCCCGGCGGCGCGGGCGCTCAAGACCTACCGGTGCCCCGGATGCGATCACGAGATCGCGCCGGGCGTCGCCCACATCGTCGCCTGGCCGCGGTTCGGTGGCGAGGACGACCGTCGGCACTGGCATCGCGGCTGCTGGAACGGGCGCCGGACCCGGCGCATCACGCGCCGTTGGTCCTGATCGGCGCAAAGCCGATCCAGCCACCCGGAAATTAGGGAAGGCCGCCCCCGGCGAAACCGGGGACGGCCTTCGGGCTGAACCGTGGTGATAACCGCGTCGTCGCCTTCCGGGAACCGACGTCAGTTGGCGATCTCGGCGTTCTCGCGCTCGTCGGCGTCGATGTCCTCGTCGTCCTCGGCGGCCTCGGGGATCGCCTTGGTGGTGCGGGCACCGACCGACTTGGTGTTGTTGCCGCCGATCGACTTACGCTGTTCCGGCACGCCGTCGAGCAGCTCGCTCTCGCGGTTGACCGCCGCGAGCATGGCGGGCACCGAGTCGAGCTGACCGCGGATGCCGAGCAGCTGGGCGAGCACGCGGCCGCGCAGCACCCGCATCTCCTCGGCCAGTTCCTTGGCGTGGGCGATCTTGCGCTCGGAGGTCTGGGTCGCCGAGGTGATGAGGCGGTTGGCCTCGTCGGTGGCGTCCTTGATCCGCTGCGCGGCCTCGGCCCGGCTGGTGGCCTCGAGCTCCTCCATCTGGCGGGTGAGCTTGGTGCGCCGCTCGGACATCGTGACCTCGAAGTCCTGCTGCGCCGCCTTGCGCTTGGCCTCGGCCTCCTTGAGGATCCGCTCCGCCTCGGCCTGGGCGGCCTCGATGATCTTCGCGGACTCGGTGCGCGCGTTCGCGAGCGTCTGCTCGTACTCGATCTCGAGCGCTTCGCGCTTTTCCTTCGTCTCCGCCAGCAGCGACTCGTACTTGCCGCGCATCTCGGCGGCCTGCTGCTCGGCGATCGACACCATCTCGGCGGCCTCGGCCTGGGCCAGCGCCCGGACCTCGGAGGCCTCGTCCGACGCCAGCCGCAGCATGCGGGAGATGCGGTCGGACATGCCTTCGGCGGTGGTCGGCGGCACCGAGAGGCGGTCGACCTCCTTACGGAGCTCGTCGATCTCGTCCCGCGCGTCCTCCAGCTGCGCGGCAAGGTTACGGGCCTGCGCCGCAGCGGCATCGCGGTCGGTGGCCGTGACCCTCAGTTCGGCATCGAAGCGGTCGAAGTAGTTACGCACCTCGTCTTGTGCATAACCCTTCCGCACAACGGTGAAGGGCAATGCGACGAAGCGATTGCGATCGGACTCAGGTGACGACATGGCACACAAACTACAGCCTAGGCGCGGCCGATGGTGACTCGACCGCGAATGTGAAGGGGGCTGGTTTCCGGGCGTCCGGGCCGATACTAGTGCGTAACATCCGGGTTCGGTTCGACCAACTCGACCAGCACACCTCCAGCATCCTTCGGGTGGATGAAATTGATGCGGGAATCGGCGGTTCCGTGCCGCGGAGCCTCGTACAGCAAACGCAGTCCGCGGCCGCGCAGGTACGCCGAGACGGCCTCGATGTCGGTGACCCGGTAGGCCAGTTGCTGGAGTCCCGGTCCGTTGCGATCGATGAACTTGGCGATGGTGGAGGACTCGTCCAGCGGGGCCAGCAACTGCAGCGCGGTGGCGCCGTCGGGGGCGCCGGGCAGCGACAGCATCGCCTCGTGCACGCCCTGGCTCTCGTTCACCTCGCGATGCGTTTCGACCATGCCGAGATTCTCGGCGTACCAGGCGATCGCGGCGTCCAGGTCGGGCACGGCCACGCCGACGTGGTCGACGGCGACCACGTAGTCGCCGGGAATGAAGTCGCCGGGGGTGGATTCGGATGTCTGATTCGCGTTGCTCACACCTCGACGGTAGCGCCCCACCTGCGCGATGTCCGTTCCGCCCGACCGGCTACCGTTGAGTAGAACCACTTGACATCGCGTCGTCGCCGTGCGATGGCGCGGCCGCGAAGAATGCGAGGCTCGTCGTGACCACATCCGTCATCGTTTCCGGTGCGCGCACCCCGGTCGGTCGCCTGCTCGGCGGACTGAAGGACTTCTCGGGCTCGGACCTGGGCGGGTTCGCCATCAAGGCGGCGCTCGAGAAGGGCGGCGTCGCTCCGGAGCAGGTCGAGTACGTGATCATGGGCCAGGTGCTCACCGCGGGCGCGGGCCAGATCCCGGCCAGGCAGGCCGCCGTCGCCGCGGGCATCCCGATGGACGTGCCCGCGCTGACGCTGAACAAGGTGTGCCTGTCGGGCATCAACGCGATCGCGCTGGCCGATCAGCTCATCCGCGCCGGCGAGCACGAGATCGTGGTGGCCGGCGGCCAGGAGTCGATGAGCCAGGCGCCGCACCTGCTGGAGAAGAGCCGCGAGGGCTTCAAGTACGGCGACGTGACGCTGCGCGACCACATGGCCTACGACGGCCTGCACGACATCTTCACCGATCAGGCCATGGGCCTGCTCACCGAGCAGGGCAACGACCGGCAGCCGATCAGCCGCGAAGACCAGGACGCCTTCGCCGCCGCCTCGCACCAGCGCGCCGCGGCGGCCTGGAAGAACGGTGTCTTCGACGACGAGGTGGTGCCGGTCGCGGTGCCGCAGCGCAAGGGCGACCCGGTGCTCGTGACCACCGACGAGGGCATTCGCGCCGACACCACGGTGGAGTCGCTGGCCAAGCTGCGCCCGGCCTTCCGCAAGGACGGCACCATCACCGCCGGGTCGGCCTCGCAGATCTCCGACGGCGCCGCCGCGGTGGTCGTGATGAGCAAGGCGAAGGCGCAGGCGCTCGGGCTGAGCTGGATCGCCGAGATCGGCGCCGCCGGCGTGGTGGCGGGCCCGGATTCGACCCTGCAGGACCAGCCGGCCAACGCCATCGCGAAAGCCTGTGCCAAGCAGGGCATCTCGCCGGCCGACCTGGATCTGGTCGAGATCAACGAGGCCTTCGCCGCGGTGGGTATCGCCTCCACCCGCAAGCTGGGCATCGACCCGGCCAAGGTGAACGTCAACGGTGGCGCCATCGCCATCGGGCACCCGCTCGGCATGTCCGGTGCGCGCATCCTGCTGCACCTGGCGCTGGAGCTGAAACGGCGCGGCGGCGGCATCGGCGCGGCGGCGCTGTGCGGCGGTGGTGGGCAGGGCGACGCGCTCATCGTCAAGGTCTGACGGGTAGCCGATACGCCGCGTCCCGCGTCCGCGGGGCGCGGCGTTCACATGTCCGGATCCGACCGATCTGTCCGATGTGACCGGTTCAACTACGACCCGGTGTAGTTGGTGCGGCACAATAGGGCGCATGGGCTACTTCGATCTGCGCAGCGTCGCCGGGAGATTCCGATTCTTCGCCGTCCTCGAGGCACTGTCGTGGCTGGGACTGCTGATCGGCATGGGCTTCAAGTACCTGCCCGAGCCGGGCAACGAGGTGGGCGTGAAGATCTTCGGCCCGGTGCACGGCGCGATCTTCATGCTGTTCGTGCTCACCGCGCTGCTGGCCGCGCGCGAGCTGAACTGGAACTGGAAGACCACCGTGCTCGCGCTGCTGTCGAGCATCCCGCCGTTCTTCACCGTCGTCTTCGAGGTCTGGGCGGTGCGCACCGGCAAGCTGACCGCCGCCGAAACCGCCGATTCCGCCGACGGCGCGGGAGCCGTTCGCGCCTCCTCGTGACAAACTGGAAACCGTGACTCGACCAGCCGCACGCCGTCCTTCGCCAGCAGTCGCCGCAGCCATGTCCGGAGCGGTGGACCTGTCCAGTCTGAAGCAGCCGCCCGCGGGCGCCTCCGGTGGCGCGGCCGGCGGATACGCCGTCTCGGAAGCCGATTTCGAGACCAAGGTGCTGCGCCGGTCGCTGCAGGTGCCGGTGGTGGTCGCGCTGTACTCGCAGCGCAGCCCCGGCAGCGTCGAGCTGGTCCGCACGCTCGAGCGGATGGTGGCGGCCGACGGCGGCACCTGGGATCTGGCGACCGTCGAGGCCGAGGCCAACATGCGGATCGCGCAGGCGCTGCGGGTGCAGGGCATTCCGACGGTGATCGCGATCGCCGCGGGCCAGCCGCTGGCCGATTTCGAGGGCGCGCAGCCGGAGCCGCAGGTGCGTCAGTGGATCGACGCGGTGGTCCAGGCCGTGGCGGGCAAGCTCGAAGGCGACGGCGGCGAGCCCCAGCCGCAGGAGGACCCGCGGTTCGTCGCCGCCGAGGAGGCGCTCGAACGCGGCGACATGGCGGCCGCCGAGGCCGCCTACGAGCAGATCCTTGCCGCCGAGCCGAACAATACCGAGGCCAAGGGCGCGCTGCGGCAGCTGCGGTTCCTGGCCAGGGCGCAGCAGGTGCCCGCCGACGCCGTCGCCACCGCCGACGCCGACCCCGCCAACGTGGACGCGGCCATCGCCGCGGCCGATCTGGAACTGCTCAACCAGCAGCCGGAGGCCGCGTTCGACCGGCTCATCGCCGTCGTCAAGCGCAGCGCGGGTGACGATCGCACCAAGGCCCGCACCCACCTGCTCGAGCTGTTCGAACTGTTCGACCAGGCCGAGCCGTTCGTGGTGGCGGCGCGGCGCAAGCTCGCGGCCGCGCTGTACTGATCCGGCTGTAGTGATCCGGCGCCGCCTACGCGCGCGGCGCCGCCAGCCAGACCGCGCTGTTCGGCGCCAGCGCGACGGTGGCCGACACCGGCCGTCCGTGCCAGGGGATCTCCTCGGTGCGGACCACTCCGTAGTTGCCGACGCCGGAGCCGCCGTAGTCGGCGGCGTCGGTGTTGAGGATCTCGGTCCATTCCCCGGCGATCGGCAGGCCGACCCGGTACTCGCCGTGCAGTGCCCCGGAGAAGTTGAACACGCAGGCCACCGTCGAGCCGTCCGAGCCGTAGCGCAGGAACGCCAGCACGTTGCGGTCCCGGTCGTCGGCCTCGATCCAGGCGTAGCCGCCGGGGGTGGTGTCCTGGCTCCACAGCGCGGGCGTGGCGCGGTAGACGCGGTTGAGGTCCCGTACGGCGGTGGCGATGCCGCGGTGCAGCGGGTTGTCCAGTTCGCCCCAGTCCAGGCCGCGGTCGTGTGACCACTCGCGGAACTGGCCGAAGTCCTGGCCCATGAACAGCAGTTGTTTGCCGGGGTGCGCCCACATGTAGGCCAGCAGTGCGCGCACTCCCGCCGCCTTGGCGAAATCGTCGCCGGGCATCCGCGTCCACAGCGTGCCCTTGCCGTGCACCACCTCGTCGTGGCTGATCGGCAGCACGTAGTTCTCGCTCCACGCGTACACCAGCGAGAAGGTGATCTCGTTGTGGTGCCAGGATCGGTGGATCGGGTCGCGCGCCAGGAACCCCAGCGTGTCGTGCATCCAGCCCATGTTCCATTTCATGGTGAAACCGAGGCCGCCCACCTCGGTGCCGCGGGTGACACCCGGCCAGGTGGTGGACTCCTCGGCGATGGTCACCACGCCCGGGTGCGCGCGGTGCACGACGTCGTTGAGCTCGCGCAGGAAGGCGACGGCCTCCAGGTTCTCCCGGCCGCCGTGGATGTTGGGTTCCCAGTTCTCGCCGCGCGAGTAGTCCAGGTAGAGCATCGAGGCGACGGCGTCCACGCGCAGGCCGTCGATGTGGAACTCCTCGATCCAGAACCGGGCGTTGGCGACCAGGAAGTTGCGCACCTCGTTGCGGCCGAAGTCGAAGACGTAGGTGCCCCAGTCGAGCTGTTCGCCGCGGCGCGGGTCGGGATGCTCGTAGAGCGGGGTGCCGTCGAAGCGGGCCAGCGCCCACTCGTCCCGCGGGAAATGCGCGGGCACCCAGTCCAGCAGCACGCCGATGCCCGCACCGTGCAGGTGGTCGACGAACGCGCGGAAGTCGTCGGGGGAGCCGAAGCGGGCCGTGGGGGCGTAGTACGAGGTGACCTGGTAGCCCCAGGAGCCGCCGAAGGGATGTTCGGCGACCGGCAGCAGTTCGACGTGGGTGTAGCCCGCCGCCCGCACGTAGTCGGCCAGTTGCTCGGCCAGTTCGCGGTAGCCGAGGCCGGGCCGCCACGAGCCGAGGTGCACCTCGTAGACGCTCATCGGGGAGCGGGTCGGGTCGGTGCTGCGCCTGCGCTCCAGCCACTGCGCGTCCTGCCAGGTGTAGTCGCTGCCGGTGACGACGGAGGCGGTGGCGGGCGGCAGCTCGGTGGCGAAGGCGAGCGGGTCGGCGTGATCGACGACCCGGCCGTCGGCGCCGTGCACCCGGTACTTGTATTTCGTGCCGGGCCCCACGTCCGGCACGAAAACCTCCCAGATGCCGGAGGTGCCGAGGGCGCGCATGGGCGCGGTGTTGCCGCTCCAGCCGTCGAAATCACCGATCACCGTGACACCGCGGGCGTTCGGTGCCCAGACGGCGAAGGACGTGCCCGACACCGGTCCGTCCAGTGTCGTGTACCGGCGCGGATGGGCGCCGAGCACGTGCCAGAGGTGTTCGTGGCGGCCTTCGCCGATCAGGTGCAGGTCGAGTTCGCCGAGGGTGGGCAGGAAGCGGTAGCCGTCGGCGGCGATCACCGTCGGACCGCCGGGGTACTCGGTGACGATCCGGTAGTCCATCAGCTCGGGGTGCGGGAGCACCGCGGCGAAGACGCCGTAACCCACCGAGTCGAGTGGATGGTCGACGCCGCCCACGCGCACGCTCACCTTGGCCGCGTGCGGGCGCAGTACCCGCACGACGGTGCCGTCGGGGTGCGGATGCGCGCCGAGCACCGTGTGCGGATCGCGGTGCGTGCCCGCGGCGAGCAACATGAGATCGCGGCGTTCGACCAGCGGGCGCGGAATGTCGCGGCGAGGTGCGGGCAACTCGCCGTGGCGGCGGTCGGCCGGATCCTCGGGGCCGCTCATCGCAGGCTCCGCCGGTGCGCGAGCGGGGTGCGCAGGGCGGCGGGCACCGGCGGCAGCGCGATGATGTGCGCGACGGCGCGGGCCGGGTCCAAGCGCACCCAGTTGGTCTGTCCCCAGTGGTATTCCTCGCCGCTGACCTCGTCGAAGACCACCGGGTGGTCGTGCCATTCGCGCCCGATCGCCGGCAGATCCACGGAGATGAAGCCCTCCTCGGGTCCGAACGGGTTGAGGTTGACGATGGTGAGGACCGCGTCACCACTGACCGGGTCGAACTTCGAGTAGGCGATGAGCGCGTCGTTGTCGACGTGGTGGAAGTGCAGGCAGCGCAGCTGTTGCAGGGCCGGATGCGCGCGGCGGATCTCGTTGAGGCGGGTCAGCCACGGTTCGAGGGATTCCCCGCGCGCCAGCGCGCCGGCGAAATCGCGGGGGCGCAGCTCGTACTTCTCCGAGTCCAGGTATTCCTCGCTGCCCGGGCGGACCGCCTGGTGCTCGAAGAGCTCGAAGCCGGAATACACGCCCCAGGTGGGGGAGAGGGTCGCGGCGAGCACCGCCCGGATGGCGAACATGCCGGGACCGCCGTGCTGCAGGCTCTCGTGCAGGATGTCGGGGGTGTTGACAAACAGGTTGGGGCGCGCCTCGTCGGCCTTGGCCGCGAGCTCGTTGCCGAACTCGGTGAGCTCCCACTTGGCCACCCGCCAGGTGAAATACGTGTACGACTGGCTGAATCCGCGCCGGGCCAGGCCGTAGAGGCGGGCGGGGCGGGTGAACGCCTCGGACAGGAAGACCACGTCGGGGTCGTCCTTGCGCACGGTGGCGATGAGCCATTCCCAGAAGTCGGCGGGCTTGGTGTGCGGGTTGTCGACCCGGAAGATCTTGACGCCCAAGCCGATCCAGTGCCGGACGATCCGCAGCACCTCGGCGTAGAGGCCGTCGGGGTCGTTGTCGAAATTGACCGGGTAGATGTCCTGGTACTTCTTCGGCGGGTTCTCCGCGTAGGCGATGGTGCCGTCGGGCAGCGTGGTGAACCACTCCGGATGTTCGCGCACCCAGGGGTGGTCCGGCGCGCACTGCAGAGCCAGATCGAGGGCGACCTCGAGGCCGAGTTCGGCGGCGGTGGCGACGAACTCGGCGAAATCGGCCTCGGTGCCGAGCGCGGGGTGCACCGCGTCGTGGCCGCCGTCCTTCGAGCCGATGGCCCAGGGCGAGCCGACATCGCCGGGCTCGGCGACGAGGGAGTTGTTGCGGCCCTTGCGGTTCACCTCGCCGATCGGATGGATCGGCGGCAGGTACACCACGTCGAAGCCCATGCCGGCGATGCGCGGCAACTCCTTGGCGGCGGTGGCGAAGGTGCCGTGCACCGGCCTGCCCTCGGCGTCCCGGCCGCCGGTGGAACGCGGGAAGAACTCGTACCAGGAGCCGAACAGCGCGCGCGGGCGCTCGACGGCCACGCAGTGCTGCGGGCCGCGGGTGACCAGATCGCGGAGCGGGGTGGTGCGCAGGATCTCGGCGACCTCCGCGCCGAAGGCGGGCGCCACCCGGGCAGGCAACTGCTCGTCGCTGCGCAGCGCCGCGGCGGCGGCGCGCAGTTTCTCGAACTTCGCCTTGGGCAGCGCCTGCGCGGCGCGCTCGAGGAGGCGGGCGCCGAGCTCGAGATCGTTGGCCAGGTCGGCCGCGCTCTGCCCCACGGCGAGCTTGGCCTCCACCGCGTGGCGCCAGGTGGCGATCGGGTCGCCCCAGCCCTCGATGCGGAAGGTCCAGGTGCCCGGCGTGTTCGGGATGAAGGTGGCGTTGAACACGTCGGGCTCGGGATCGGGGGTCATCCTGATCCGGGTGGGCCGGGTGGCGCCGGGCCCGCGCACCGCCAGCGTCGCGGCGACGGCGTCGTGCCCCTCGCGCCAGACCACGGCACGCACCGGGAACACCTCGCCCACCACGGCCTTGGCCGGGCGGCCGCCGGGAATGGACGGGGCAGTGTCATCGATGGCGATGCGGCCGGTCACGTGCACCAACCTACTGGAAGATCACCGGCCGCGGCGGCTCGGCATCCACAGGGCGACCGGGGGCGGTTGTGCCTGTTGAGAGCGTTGTTCGTGGACGGCGACGGCCGCGGCGGCCGTGTAGGGTCTAGCCGGTGAAGGCTTTGCGCAGGTTCACTGTCCGTGCCCATCTGCCCGAGCGGTTGGCGGCCCTGGGGGAGCTGTCCACGAATCTGCGGTGGTCGTGGCATCCGCCCACCCAGGATCTGTTCTCGGCGATCGATCCGCAGCTGTGGCGCGAGGTCGGCCGCGATCCGGTCCGGATGCTGGGGGAGGTGCCCGCCGCCCGGCTCGACGAGCTGGCCGCCGACGCCGGCTACGTGGCGAGGGTCGACGCGGCCGCCGCGGATCTGCGCGGTTACCTCGACGCGGCGACCTGGTTCCAGCGGCAGGGCCGCGAGGACGGGGTGCGCGGTATCGCCTACTTCTCCATGGAGTTCGGCGTCACCGAGGTGTTGCCCAACTACTCCGGCGGTCTGGGCATCCTGGCGGGCGACCATCTCAAGGCCGCCTCGGACCTGGGGTTGCCGCTGATCGGTGTCGGGTTGCTGTACCGGTCCGGGTACTTCCGGCAGTCGTTGTCGGCCGACGGCTGGCAGATCGAGCACTATCCGGCGCTGGATCCGCAGGGTCTGCCGCTGCGGTTGCTGACCAGCGAGGGCGCGCCGGTGCTGGTGCACGTGGCGATGCCGGATCAGCGGGTACTGCGGGCCCGGGTGTGGATCGCGCAGGTGGGGCGGGTGCCGCTGCTGCTGCTGGACTCCGACATCGCGGAGAACGATCCGGAGTTGCGCGCGGTCACCGACCGCCTCTACGGCGGCGACCAGGACCACCGCATCCGCCAGGAGATCCTGGCCGGGATCGGCGGCGTGCGCGCGGTGCGGGCGTTCACCCGCGCCGAGGGGCTGCCCGATCCGGAGGTCTTCCACATGAACGAGGGCCACGCGGGCTTCCTCGGGGTGGAGCGCATCCGCGAATACGTGGCCGACGGGATGGATTTCGACACCGCGCTGGCGGTGGTGCGGGCCGCGACGGTGTTCACCACGCACACTCCGGTGCCCGCGGGCATCGACCGGTTCCCGATGCCGATGGTGCGCCGGTACTTCGGCGGCGCGCACGGCGAGCCGGAATCGGCGCTGCTGCCCGGGCTTTCGGTCGACCGGATCCTGGCGCTCGGCCGCGAGCCGGACCCGGCGGTGTTCAACATGGCGCACATGGGCCTGCGGCTGGCGCAGCGGGCCAACGGCGTCTCCCGGCTGCACGGCGAGGTGAGCCGCGGCATGTTCGCCCCGCTCTCGCCGGGTTTCGACGCCGAGGAGGTGCCGATCGGATCGGTGACCAACGGCGTGCACGCGCCCACCTGGGCCGCGCGCGAATGGATCGACAAGGCGCGCGAACTCGTCGGGGTGGAGCTGGCGGAGGAGGGGCGCGGCTGGGAGAAGCTGCGCGAGGTCGATCCGGCCGAACTGTGGTCCACCCGCAACACCCTGCGCGCCACGCTGGTGGCGGAGGTGCGGCGCAGGCTGCGGGCCTCCTGGCTGGAACGTGGCGCCGCCGAGGCCGAGCTGGGCTGGATCGATCAGGTCTTCGACCCCGATGTGCTCACCGTCGGCTTCGCCCGCCGGGTGCCCACCTACAAGCGGCTGACCCTGATGTTGCGCGACCCCGAGCGGTTGCGCGCGCTGCTGCTGCATCCCACCCGGCCGATGCAGCTGGTGGTGGCGGGCAAGAGCCACCCCGCCGACGACGGCGGCAAGGCGCTGATCCAGCAGGTGGTGCGGTTCGCCGACGACCCGGAACTGCGGCACCGGATCGTGTTCCTGCCCGACTACGACATGTCGATGGCCCGATACCTGTACTGGGGCTGCGACGTGTGGCTCAACAACCCGCTGCGCCCGCTGGAGGCGTGCGGCACCTCCGGGATGAAGTCGGCGCTCAACGGCGGGCTCAACCTGTCCATCCGGGACGGCTGGTGGGACGAGATGTACGACGGCGAGAACGGCTGGGCCATCCCGACCGCCGACGGCGTGCGCGACGAGCACCGCCGCGACGACCTCGAGGCCGCCGCCCTCTACGAGCTGTTCGAGCGTTCGGTCGCGCCGCGCTTCTACGACCGCGACGCGAACGGCATGCCGGTGCGGTGGGTGGAGATGGTGCGCCACACCCTGCAGACGCTCGGCCCGAAGGTGCTGGCCTCACGGATGGTGCGCGACTACGCCGTCGAGTACTACGGCCCGGCCGCGGCGGCCTACCGGCGGGTGAGTGCCGACGACTACGCGGGCGCCAGGGCGCTGGCCGAGTATCGACGGCGGGTGGAGGCGGCCTGGCCCGCGGTCAAGGTGATCCAGGTGGACAGCGCCGGCCTGCCCGACACCCCCGTGATCGGTGCGCCGCTGTCGCTGACCGCGCGCGTCGACCTGGGCGGGCTCGCGGTCGCCGACGTGACCGTGCAGGCGGTGCTGGGCCGGGTGTCGCCCGGTGACGACCTCAGCGATGTGACCACCGTCGAGATGGCCCACACCGGTTCCGACGGCGGTGTCGAGTTGTTCACGGTCGAGACGCCGGTACCGCTGTCCGGTGCGGTCGGCTACACCGTGCGGGTGTTGCCGCGCCACGAGCTGCTGGCCTCGCCCGCCGAGCTGGGCCTGATCGCGGCGCCGCGCGGCTGACGCCGGGCCGCCGGTGCACGCCCGGCACGGTCACTCTCGACCGCCGCCGGGCGGGGACCGGCACGGCAGCGGCCGTGTGCCGGGTCACTCCGGCGCCCGGCAGCGGGACCCCGCGGCGCGAACCGGTGAATTCTCCGCTACCGTCCGTTCATCCCCCTGCCCCACCTGGAAGAACCGGAGAACCGCCTTGGCCACCGACGCGCAGCCCCGCGGCCTGAGTCGTCTCGACGACTACTTCGGCATCACCCGCACCGGATCGACGGTACGGCGGGAGATCATGGCGGGCACCGTCACGTTCCTGGCGATGTCCTACGTGCTGGCGGTGAACCCCGGCATCCTCGGCGACGGCGGCGCGCTGGGCGACAAGGGCATTCCGATGCAGGCCGTCTTCACCGCGACGGCGGTCGCGGCCGTGTTCGGCACCTTGGTGATGGGCCTGTGGGCCCGGTACCCGATCGCGCTGGCGCCGGGCATGGGCCTCAACGCCTTCTTCGCCTACTCGGTGGTGCTCGGGATGGGGATCCCGTGGCAGGTGGCGCTCTCGGGCACGTTCCTGTCCGGGGTGATCTTCTTCGTGCTCGCGGTCACCAAGGTGCGCGAGCGGATCCTGGACGCGATCCCGCTGCAACTCAAGCTCGCCGTCGGCGCGGGCATCGGGTTGTTCGTGGCGTTCCTCGGCCTGAAGAACGCGGGCATCGTCGCCTCCAGCGAGGCCACCTTCGTGACCCTCGGCGACTTCACCGAGGGCCGCACCCTGCTGGCCCTGTTCGGTCTGGTCGTCACGATCGTGTTCCTGGTCAAGGGCTGGCACGGCGCGGTGCTCTACGGCATCGTGCTGACCGCGGTGCTCGGCATCGTCACCGGCCTGGTCGATCTGCCGAGCGGGGTGGCGGCGCTGCCGCGCGGGCTGGACCAGACCTTCGGCCAGGCGATCATCCACCTGCCCGACGCGTTCACCGCGCAGATGGCCGTCGTCGTGCTCACCATGCTGTTCGTCGACTTCTTCGATGCCTCGGGAACGCTGATCGGCGTGGCCAATCAGGCCGGCCTGCTGGACAAGCAGGGCAAGCTGCCGCGCGCGGCGAGCGCCTTCGCCGCCGATTCCGTCGGCACCACCGCGGGCGCTGTCATCGGCACCTCCACCACCACGGCCTATGTCGAGTCGACCGCGGGCGTCACCGCGGGCGGGCGGACCGGGCTCACGGCGGTGACCACGGCGGGCTGGTTCCTGCTGGCGATGTTCTGCTACCCGATCTTCTCGGTGGTGGCCGCGTCGGGGGAGGTCACCGCGCCGGCGCTGATCGTGGTCGGCATCCTGATGGCGCGCTCGCTGGGGCAGATCGAGTGGACCGCGCTGGAGTACTCGATCCCGGCGTTCATCACCATCATCATGATGCCGTTGACGTACTCGATCGCCAACGGGCTGGCGATGGGCATGGTCTTCTACCCGATCGTGATGGCGGCGCGCGGCCGGATCCGGGAAGTACACCCGGCGATGTGGGCGTTGCTGGTGGTGTTCCTCGGATATTTCTTCTTCCTCGCGGAATAGGTCCGCGGGCTCGCCGGTTGGAAGGGGTTGTGCGACAAGCGGACTGGAGTCCGTTTAGTTGCCGAGCCTAACGACCGAGCCGGAACGACCGCAGGGACTGATCATGACCACGACGCATACCGCTCCCGTCCGCGACCGCGACACCATCACCACCACCGCACTCGACAACGCCGCCGCCGCCGACATCGGCCTGCTGATCGTGCGTGTCGTCTTCGGCGGCCTGCTGGCCGCGCACGGCGCGCAGAAGTTGTTCGGCTGGTTCTCCGGCCCCGGCCTGGACGCCAACAACGCCATGTTCGAGGCGATGGGCTACAACCCCGGCGCGCTGTTCGGCACCCTGGCCGGGCTCACCGAACTCGTCGGCGGCCTGTTGCTGGCATTCGGCCTGTTCACTCCGCTGGCCGCGGCCATCGCGCTCGGCACCATGATCAACGCGATCAACGCGACCTGGGGCCCCGGCCTTTTCGGCCAGGGCGGCTGGGAGATGGGGCTGTTGTTCGGTGCCGTCGCCGCGGGGCTCGGCTTCACCGGTGCGGGTCGCTACGCCCTCGATGCCGGGCGGCCGTGGGAGCGCAACGGATTGGTGTGGGGCGTCGGCGTGCTGGGGTTGGCCGTGGTGTCCGCGGTGCTGACGCTGATCCTCAAGTGGGCCTTGTGATCTCGGTACGGGACTGAGACCGCCGGGGCGCGCGGCGTGGGGGCCGGGATCGGCCGCCCGCGCCGCGCTCGCGTGAAAACCCTATCCGCCGTGGGCGATCGGGGAAGGCGGTGGCCCCGCGCCGCGTGCAGGGCTTGGCGCGGGGACCGGATACGTCGGCGCGGGAATTGGGTATCCACCGAGGTACCGGTGCTCAATGTAGTTCCGTCCGGAACCATAGAGCAGGTTTTGTGCGTCAGATCACAGTTTAGCGGCGTCGGCGGTGAGTCGGCGCAGCGCCTTGGCCACCACGTCGGGATCCGTTGTCTCCCAATACGGTGGCAGTGTGGCCCGCAGGTAGCCGCCGTATCGCGCGGTGGCCAGGCGGGAGTCGAGCACCGCGATCACACCGCGGTCGTCCACGCTGCGCAGCAGCCGGCCGGTGCCCTGGGCGAGCAACAGCGCGGCATGGTTGGCGGCCACGGTGAGAAAGCCGTTGCCGCCGCGGGATTCGACCGCCCGCTGGCGCGCGGCCAGCAGCGGATCGTCCGGGCGGGGGAACGGAATGCGGTCCAGGATCACCAGACTCAGCGACGGGCCCGGCACATCCACCCCCTGCCAGAGCGACAGGGTGCCGAACAGGGAGGTCTCCGGATCGTCGGCGAACTTGCCGACCAACGCGCCGGTGGCGTCCTCACCCTGGCACAGCACCGGGGTACTCAGGCGGTCGCGCATCGCGTCGGCGGCCGCGCGGGCCGCGCGCATCGAGGAGAACAGGCCGAGCGTGCGTCCGCCCGCGGCGTCGATCAGCCGCTCGATCTCGTCGAGGTAGGCCGGCGGCAGCCCGTCGCGGCCGGGCGGCGGCAGATGCTTGGCGACGTAGAGGATGCCGGACTTGGCGTGGTCGAACGGGGAGCCGACATCCAGGGAACTCCAGCGGATCGACTCGGTGTCCGAGGGCGCTCGGCCGCCGTTCGCCGTCGCGGGGTCGACGCGATCGCCGGACTGCGCGGGCAGGCCCCAGGTGACCGCGAGATTGTCGAAGGAACCGCCGATCTGCAGTGTCGCCGAGGTGAGGACGACGGTGGCCGCACCGAACAGCCGGGCGCGCAGCAGCCCACCGACCGACAGCGGCGCCATCCGCACGGTCTTGCGCGGCACCCCGCCCCGGCTCTCCTCGGCCGCCAGCCAGATCACGTCGCGCCGGGCGGCCGGGTCGGGCTCGTCGAAGGCGGTGAGCGCGCGCACCGCGCTGTCGTGCACCTCCTCCACGGCCGCCACCGCGAAGTTGCGCGCCGCCGCGGTGTCCGGGTCGCCCTGGGCGGTGGAACTGCCGGGCGGGGACAGCTCGGTGCGGGCGTTCCACGCGGAGTCGCGGATGAGCGCCAGCACCTGCGCGGCGCCCTCGGGCAGCCGGTCCCACCGGGCGGGCGGCAGATTGTCGAGGATCTCGTGCCAGGCCTCCGCGGCGCCCTCGAGCCGGTCGACCTCGCGCTCGTCGATGAGTTTGGCGCAGCGGCGGGCCGCGGCGCTGATGCTCGCGGCCGACAGCTCCGCGGTGGCCACCCCGGTGACCCGGTCGACCAGCTCGTGCGCCTCGTCGATGACCACCACGTCGTGCTCGGGCAACACCTGGATGCCGCTGATGGCGTCGATGGCCAGCAGCGCGTGGTTGGTGACGACCACGTCGGCCTGGGCCGATTCGCCGCGGGCGCGCTCGGCGTAGCAGTCCTGCCCGAACGGACACCGGGACTTGCCCAGGCATTCGCGGGAGGAGACGCTCACCTGCCGCCACGCCCGGTCGCTGACGCCGGGCGCCAGCTCGTCCCGGTCGCCGGTCTCGGTGTCGGAGGCCCATTCGTTGAGCCGCTGCACCTCGCGGCCGAGCCGGGAGATGGCGAAGGCGTCGAAGAGCTCGGCCTCGGCGGGCTCGTCCGGGACGGCGCTGTTGATCTTGTTCAGGCACAGATAGTTGTTGCGGCCCTTGAGGATCGCGAAGCGCGGCGGGCGGCCGAGCGGCCCGGCCAGTGCCTGCGCCAGGCGCGGCAGGTCCCGGTCGACCAGCTGACGCTGCAGGGCGATCGTCGCGGTGGAGACCACCACGGTGCGGCCGGTGCGCACCGCGTGCCGCAGGCTCGGCACCAGGTACGCCAGCGACTTGCCGGTGCCGGTGCCCGCCTGCACGGCCAGGTGCTGTTTGGTGTCGATGGCGTGGTCGACGGCCGCGGCCATCCGCACCTGGCCCGGACGTTCCTTGCCGCCGAGCGCGCGCACGGCGGTGGCCAGGAGTTCGGCGGTGGGAGGCAGTTCGGGCACGCGTGCAGCCTACTGCCCGGCACCGACACCGCGAGCGAGCGAAGGCGCGCGGCGGCGTCCTACCGGCCGGGCAGCTCCCCGGCCAGTTCCACGCCCGCCTCCCGCAGCTGCACCAGGGCCTTGTCCACGGTCTCCGGCGCCACGCCCGCGGTCAGGTTCAGCAGCACCCGCGTGTCGAAACCGGCCGTGCGCGCATCCAGGGCGGTGGCGCGGACGCAGTGGTCGGTCGCGATGCCGACCACGTCGACGGCGTCGATGCCGCGGTCGCGCAGCCACTCGGCCAGCGCCGTGCCGTCGGCCGCGGCACCCTCGAAACCCGAATAGGCGGCCGAGTATTCGCCCTTGGAGAAGATCTCCTGCACCACGGCGGTGTCCAGGTTCGGGTGGAAGTCCGCGCCCGGTGTGCCGACCCGGCAGTGCGGCGGCCAGCTGTCGACGTAGTCCGGAGCGGTGGAGAAGTGCGGGCCCGGGTCGATGTGGTAATCGCGGGTGGCCACGACGGCGGCGTAGTCGCTACCGGTGACGTGATCGCTGATCCGATCGGCGACCGCGGCGCCGCCGGTGACCGCCAGGGAGCCGCCCTCGCAGAAATCGTTCTGCACGTCGACGATGATCAGCGCCCGCCTCATGCCCCGAGGCTACCCCGCCCGACAGGGTAGGCCCCGCTCAGGAGACGAAGGTGGTGGGCACGGCGGGTTCGCCGTCGGAGAGCTTGAGGCCCTCCCACGGCAGGCTCACCAGCCCGCGCGCGACGAGGTCGCGGGCGTCGGTGAGCGTCGGCAGGTCGTCGACGACCGCACCGCCGCGCACCAGCGGCACCAGCAGCTGCCTGGCCTCGAAGCCGTCGGTGGGCGGCGGCTCGGCAGTGGCCGGGTAGACGATCTCCTCCACGATCGTGCCCGAGCTCTTGGTCAGCCGCAGTGCCCGCTTGGCACCGCCGCGCGATTCCTTGTGGCTGCTGCGCTTGACCACCGGCACACCCTCGACCTCCACCAGCTTGTAGACCATGCCCGCGGTCGGCGCGCCGGAACCGGTGACCAGCGAGGTGCCCACGCCGTAGACGTCGACGGGTTCGGCGCGCAACGCGGCGATCGCGTACTCGTCGAGGTCGCCGGAGACCACGATGCGGGTCTTGGTCGCGCCGAGGGCGTCCAGTTGCTCGCGGACCTGCCGGGCCAGCACACCCAGGTCGCCGGAGTCGATGCGCACGCCGCCCAGCTCCGGCCCGGCCACCCGGATCGCGGTCGCCACCCCCTCGGTGATGTCGAAGGTGTCGACCAACAGGGTGGTGCCGACGCCGAGCGCGGCGACCTGGCTGCGGAACGCCTCGGCCTCGTGCGCGCCGTCGCGGCCGCTGTGCAGGAGGGTGAACGCGTGCGCGCTGGTGCCCGCGCCGGGCACGCCGTAGCGGCGCACCGCCTCCAGATTCGAGGTAGCGTCGAAACCGGCGAGGTAGGCGGCCCGGGCCGCGGCGGGTGCGGCCGCTTCGTGGGTGCGGCGCGAGCCCATCTCGATCATCCGGCGGCCGTCGGCGGCCGAGACCATGCGGGCCGCCGCCGAGGCGATGGCACTGTCGTGGTTGAAGATCGACAGGATCAGCGTCTCCAGCACCACGCACTCGGCGAAACTGCCGCGCACGGACAGGATCGGGGAGCCGGGAAAGTACAGCTCGCCCTCCGGATAGCCGTCGATGTCGCCGGTGAAGCGGTACTCGCGCAACCAGTTCAGCGTGCGCTCGTCGAGGAACCCCGCCACCACCGCGAGCTCGGGCTCGCCGAAGCGGAAGTGCCGCAGCGCCTCGAGCAACCGCCCGGTACCGGCGACCACGCCGTAGCGGCGCCCGTGCGGCAAGCGCCGGGCGAACACCTCGAACGCGCAGGTGCGCGCGGCCGAACCGTCGGCGAGCGCGGCGGCCAGCATGGTGAGCTCGTATTGATCGGTCAGCAGCGCGGTGCTCGTGGTGACCTGGTCGCGGATGTCCACTCCGTCACTGTAGACAGCGGGTACCGGGGGCGCGCTCGCCCGATCCGGCCGGGTCCGGCGGGGGTGTTGAGTATCGCGAGCCGCGTCGTACCCTTGACGTTATGGGCTTGTGCAATACGAACCTGACACTGTCGGCGGCACAGGCGACTCCGGAAGCGGTGGAATACACCGAGATCCTGGAGGCGGAGGACCGTCCGTGGGTGACTGTCGTGTGGGACGACCCGGTCAACCTGATGCACTACGTGACGTACATCTTCCAGAAGCTTTTCGGCTACAGCAAAGCCAAGGCGACCGAGTTGATGCTGCAGGTGCACAACGAAGGCAAAGCCGTTGTCTCGTCCGGATCGCGCGACAAGATGGAGCACGACGTCCGCCGACTGCACGCCGCCGGCCTCTGGGCCACCATGCAGCGAGACGACTGACCCTGCGACTACCCTGGCGCTCGTGCGTGATGGGACGAGCAGCCGTGCGTAAGTGGACCAGGAAGAACTCGCTGGGCGGCCTGAAGCTGCGCGCCGAGATGGACGCGCACGAGGCCGAGGTGCTGCGCTCGCTGGTGGGCGCGGTCTCGGGACTGCTGGCCGAACGGGCCCAGTCCGCGCCCGAGGACGAACTGAGCGCGCTCACCGGCCTGCGCACCGGCAACACCGCGCCGCCGGACGATCCGCGGCTGGCGCGGCTGCTGCCCGACTTCCATCGCAGCGAGCCCGGTTCCCCCGACGCCGACCGGGCCGGACTCAACAGCGCCCTGCGCGCGCTGCACGAACCGGAGATCATCGACGCCAAGCTGGCCGCGGGTTCGGTCGTGCTCGACACCGTGCCCGCCCGCGGCGGCAAGATCGTGCTCACCCCCGAGCAGGCCGACGCCTGGCTGAGCGCGCTCACCGACGTGCGGCTGGCGCTGGGCACCGTGCTCGGCATCGACGCCGAGACGCCCGACCAGCTCGATCCGGACGATCCGCGGGCGCCGCACCTGGACGTCTACCACTGGCTCACCTGGATGCAGGACAGCCTGCTGCAAGCACTCGCGCCCTAGGGGAGGACTACGGCATGACGGCGGTTCCCGGTCCGCGCGACGCGCTCACCGATGTGGCCGGGCTGCTGGTCGGCCACCACCACGTCCTCGACGCCGACGCCTCGCTCGGTGCGGGTGCGGCCACCGGCTGCACCGTGGTGCGGGCGCCGGGCGGGGTCACCGCCGCGGTCGACGTGCGCGGTGGCGGGCCGGGCACGCGGGAGACCGATCTGCTCGATCCGGCCAATACGGTGCGCCAGGTGCACGCGCTGCTGCTCACCGGCGGCAGCGCCTATGGTCTGGCCGCCGCCGACGGGGTGATGCGCTGGCTGGAGGAACACGGCGAAGGCATCCCGATGGACCCGGCCGAGCCCGCCCGGGTGGTGCCGATCGTGCCCGGCGCGGTGATCTTCGACCTGCCCGTCGGCGCCTGGGACATCCGCCCCACCGCGGAGTTCGGCCGGCTGGCCGCGCAAGCCGCGGGCACGGAGTTCGCGCGCGGCTCGGTCGGCGCGGGCACCGGCGCTCGCGCGGGCTCGATCAAGGGCGGTGTCGGCACCGCCAGCGTGGTACTCGGTGACGGGCCCGCCGCGGGTGTCACGGTGGCCGCGCTCGTCGTGGCCAACCCGGTGGGTTCGGTGTTCGATCCGCGCACCGGGCTGCCGTGGGGGGTGGGCACCGACGGTCCCGAGCGATTCGGTCTGCGGCCGCCGACACCCGAACAGCTCGCCGCGGCCAACGCCTTGCCCGTCAAGGGCACCGTTCTCAACACCACCATCGGGGTGGTGGCCACCGACGCCGCGCTCGATCCGGCGGGCTGTCGCCGCATGGCGACCACCGCGCACGACGGGCTCGCCCGCGCGATCCGGCCCGCGCACTCCCCGCTCGACGGCGACACCCTGTTCGGCGTCGCCACCGGCGCGGTGCAGCCGCCCGGCGTCCCGCTGCCCTCGGCGTTTCCGGCCGAACTGCTGGTGCTCGACGCGGTCTGCACGGCCGCCGCGGTCTGCGTGGAACGGGCGGTGGTCGACGCCGTGCTCACCGCCACCACGGTGGCGGGCGTGCCCGCCTACCGCGACCTGTTCCCCTCCTGAGCCCGCCGCCCCGGGTCCGATCCGCCGGGAATAGCCACATATCCTGGCTCGTTGACGGCTGTGACGAGCAGGTGCGCGGAAAGGTTCGAATCTGGTGCTGGTGATCAAGTCCGATCTGGTGGCGGCGATGGTCGCCCACGCCCGCGCCGATCACCCCGACGAAGCCTGCGGCGTCATCGCCGGGCCCGAGGGCTCCGACCGCCCCGAGCGCTTCATCGCGATGACCAACGCCGAGCGGTCGCCCACCTTCTACCGCTTCGATTCCGGGGAGCAGCTGAAGGTGTGGCGCGAGATGGACGCCGCCGACGAGGAGCCGGTGGTCATCTATCACTCGCACACCGCCACCGAGGCCTACCCCAGCCGCACCGACATCTCCTACGCGTCCGAGCCGAACGCGCACTACGTGCTGATCTCCACCCGCGATCCGGAGCAGCACGAGCTGCGCAGCTACCGGATCCTCGACGGCGTGGTCACCGAGGAGCCGGTCCGCGTCGTCGACGATTACGACACCGCCACCGGCACCGACGACCACGACACCGTCACGCCCGGCGCCTGAGCCGGTTTCGTCCCCGAGCATCACCGAACGAGCAACTCCGAGGAGAACCCATGTCGGTAACCGTGTCCATCCCGACCATCATGCGCGGCCTCACCGGCGGCGAGAAGCGCGTCCAGGCCGAGGGCGCGACGCTGTCGGCGCTCATCGAGAACCT
Organism: Nocardia sp. FDAARGOS_372; assembly: GCF_002554515.1. Lineage (NCBI taxonomy): Bacteria > Bacillati > Actinomycetota > Actinomycetes > Mycobacteriales > Nocardiaceae > Nocardia > Nocardia sp. FDAARGOS_372. The sequence continues at coordinate 5,912,993 of NZ_PDDW01000001.1, forward strand.
CGACGCCAACCACCCCGGCTTGGCCGAGCGACTGCTCAAGGACGGCAAGCTCAACCGCTTCGTCAACATCTATGTCGACGACGAGGACGTCCGCTTCGCCGGCGGGCTCGCCGCCGAGGTGCCCGAGGGCGCCAGCGTGACCATTCTGCCCGCGGTGGCGGGCGGCGCCCCGGATCCGCGCTGAATCCGTGGCACGCTACGAATCGCTGATCGCCACCCTCGGTGACACGCCGCTGGTCGGCCTGCGCACCCTGTCGCCGAAATGGGACGGCGACGACCACGTGCGGCTGTGGGCGAAGCTGGAGGACCGCAATCCCACCGGGTCGGTCAAGGACCGGCCCGCGCTGCGGATGATCGAGCAGGCCGAGGCCGAGGGGCGGCTGCGCCCCGGCTGCACCATCCTCGAGCCGACCAGCGGCAACACCGGTATCTCGCTGGCGATGGCGGCCAAGCTCAAGGGTTATCAGCTGGTCTGCGTGATGCCGGAGAACACCTCCGTGGAACGCCGTCAGCTGCTCACCATGTACGGCGCGCGCATCATCGATTCGCCGGCGGCGGGCGGTTCCAACCAGGCCGTCGCGCTGGCCAAGCAGATCGCCGCGGAGAACCCGGACTGGGTGATGCTGTACCAGTACGGCAACCCCGCCAACGCGCAGGCGCACTACGACACCACCGGACCCGAACTGCTCGCCGACCTGCCCGAGATCACCCACTTCGTGGCCGGGCTCGGCACCACCGGCACGCTGATGGGCACCGGCCGCTTCCTGCGGGAGCAGGTGCCCGGCATCGAGATCGTCGCGGCCGAGCCCCGCTACGGCGAGCTGGTGTACGGGCTGCGCAACATCGATGAGGGCTTCATCCCCGAGCTCTACGACGAGACCGTGCTCACCACCCGCTACTCGGTGGGCCCCTACGACGCGGTCAAGCGCACCCGCGAGCTGGTCGGTGAGGAGGGCATCTTCGCCGGGATCTCCACCGGTGCGATCCTGCACGCCGCGCTCGGCATCGGCCGCAAGGCGCTGCAGGCGGGCAGGCGCGCCGACATCGCGTTCATCGTCGCCGACGGCGGCTGGAAGTACCTGTCCACCGGCGCCTACGACGGCACCCTGGAGGACGCCGAGAGCAGGCTGGAAGGCCAGCTCTGGGCCTGAGCCGCCGGCGAGCCGGCGACGCCGTGGGCTCGCGACGCGCGAGCGTTCACGTGCTCATGGCGTCGTCCCAGGCGCGCACCACCCAGTTCTTCACCACGCCGTTCAGCACGAACGGGTCCGCGCGCGCGAATTCCTCCGCCGCCTCCCTGGTGCGGAAGATCGCCATCGAACCCTCGGTCTGCGGATCGCCGAAGGTGCCGATCCCGAGCAGCGTGCCCGCCTCGGCGAAGGGCTGCCAGTGGGCCTGGTGGGCGGGGAAGTGTTGCATGGCCAGCGGCATCACGTCGTCGGCCGACTCGTAGAACAGGACGTAGCGCATGGGGGGATGCTACGAGCGGGTGCCGACATCGACCGGGCTTCTGCGCGAGCTGCCGGAAACGCCGGTTTCGGTACCCTCGAAGGCGTCGAGTCCGTCAGCCTCCGGGAGGTGGCCGTGTCCGGTGGTCCGGGTATGGGTGCGTCGTTCGATCCGGAACGCATCGCGGCACTGCGCGCGCGGGCGGACGGCGCGACGACCACCACGCCGTCGCGGCCGGGCGGGTTCGCGGGGATGCGGCAGCTGTGGGCGCGGGCCGCGGTCCTGATCGCGGGGTTCGTCGCGCTGCTCTACGGCATCGAGGGCGTCGACAGCCTCGACGGCAAGGCCCAACTCGACGACGCCGGCATCCACCCCCGTCAGCTGGACGGCCTGTGGGGCATCCTGTGGGCGCCGGTGCTGCACCACGGCTGGGATCACCTGCTCGCCAACACGCTGCCGGTGCTGGTCCTCGGGTTTCTCGTGCTGATCGCGGGCATCCTGCGCGGTCTGGCGGCGACCGCGATCATCTGGGTGGTCGCCGGGCTGGGCACCTGGCTGACCGGTGGGAGCGGCACCGTGCACCTCGGCGCGTCCGCACTGGTGTTCGGCTGGCTCACCTTCCTGATCCTGCGCGGGTGGTTCGCCCGCAATCTCGGCCAGATCGTGCTGGGTCTGGTGGTACTGGCGTGCTACGGCTCCCTGCTGTGGGGCGTGCTGCCCGGCCCCGACCGGATCTCTTGGCAGGGACATCTTTTCGGGGCGGTCGGCGGCGTGGTCGCGGCCAGGACGCTGGCCGGGCGCCGCCGCGGGGCCCAGGCCGGGCCACCGGCCGCCGCGCGGGTGTAAAGCCTTGGGCCGCGCCGCATTCGGGCTCGCGGGCATGGCCGGAGTGCCCGGTGGGTACCCTCGGGCAATGGACGTCGATGTTCGTGGCCGGGTGGTGGGGGGATGCACGGCGCCCCAGCACGACCGGGAGGCCCGCGGGGATTTTCGGGGGATCGTTTCGTGAGCGAGATTTCGTCGTGGCAGCATGTGGGCATGCGCCTTACCGTCCTCGGGTGCTCGGGCAGTGTGTCCGGCCCGGACTCCCCAGCGTCGGGATACCTGCTCACCGGCCCGGACATGACACCGGTGGTCATCGACTTCGGCCCCGGGGTGCTCGGCGCGCTGCAGCGCTACGCCGATCCCGGTGAGGTCGACATCTTCCTCACCCACCTGCACGCCGACCACTGCCTCGATCTGCCCGGCCTGCTGGTGTGGCGGCGCTACCATCCGACCCCGCCGGTCGGGCGCGCGATCGTGCGCGGCCCCTCCGATTCGGCGCTGCGCATCGGCAACGCTTCGGCCGAGGTCGGCGGCGAATGCGACGACTGGTCCGACGTGATCGATCTGCGGCCCTGGCAGGAGGGCGAGACCGTCGAGTTCGGCCCCGGCCACACCATCGCCGCGCGCCGGATGTTCCACCCGCCGGAGTCCTACGGTCTGCGGATCACCACCAACGCCGGGCGCACCTTCGTCTACACCGGCGACACCGCCATGTGCGATGCGGTGCAGGAGCTGGCCCAGGGCGCCGACGTGCTGATGGCCGAGGCGTCCTGGACCCACGACCCGGCCAACCGGCCGCCCGGCATCCACCTGTCCGGCACCGAGGCGGGCCGCATCGCCGCCCGCGCCGGGGTCGGGGAGCTGCTGCTCACCCACATTCCGCCGTGGACCTCCCGGGAGGACGTGATCGCCGAGGCCAAGGCCGAGTTCACCGGCCCGGTCCACGCCGTCGCGCCCGGCGAGGTCTTCGATCTCTGAGCCGTCGCCGAGCGGCCTGCGCGCCACGCTCGGGGGATGGGGGTTGCGCCGGAGACCGTCGCGGCACGTCGTTTAGGCTTGGCCCGTGTCGAGACGAGCCGATGGCAGGGCGGACGATGAGCTCCGCGAGGTAAGGATCACCCGTGGATTCACCACGCATCCAGCCGGTTCCGTGCTGGTCGAGTTCGGGCAGACCCGGGTGATGTGCACCGCCAGCGTGACCGAAGGGGTGCCCGCCTGGCGGCGCGACTCCGGGCTGGGCTGGCTCACCGCCGAATACGCGATGTTGCCCGCGGCCACCCACACCCGCTCCGGCCGTGAGTCGGTCAAGGGGCGCGTGGGCGGGCGCACCCAGGAGATCAGCAGGCTGGTCGGGCGCTCGTTGCGGGCCTGCATCGACCTGGCCGCGATCGGGGAGAACACCATCGCCATCGACTGCGATGTGCTGCAGGCCGACGGTGGCACCAGGACCGCCGCCATCACCGGTGCCTACGTGGCACTCGCCGACGCGGTCACCTGGCTGGGCGCGGCGGGGGCGCTGGCCGATCCGCAGCCGATCTCGTGCGCCATCGCCGCGGTGAGCGTCGGCGTGGTGGACGGCCGGGTGCGGCTGGACCTGCCGTACGAGGAGGACTCGCGCGCCGAGGTCGACATGAACGTGGTCGCCACCGACACCGGCACCCTGGTCGAGATCCAGGGCACCGGCGAGGGCGCCACCTTCCCGCGGTCGACGCTGGACAAGCTGCTCGATGCCGCGCTGGCCGGCTGCGAGCAGTTGTTCGCGGTGCAGAAGGAGGCGCTGGCGCTGCCGTATCCGGGTGTGCTGCCCGAGCCCGCCGAACCGGCGAAACGGAAGTGACGATGGCGCGCGTCCTGGTCGCCAGCCGTAACGCCAAGAAGCTGGCCGAGTTGCGCCGCATCCTCGACGACGCCGGGGTGGCGGGGGTGCAGATCGTCGGACTCGACGACGTGCCGCCCTACGACGAGGCACCCGAGACCGGCGCCACCTTCGAGGAGAACGCGCTCGCCAAGGCGCGTGACGGCGCCGCCGCGACCGGATTGCCCTGTGTCGCCGACGATTCCGGCCTCGCCGTGGACGCGCTCAACGGGATGCCCGGCGTGCTGTCGGCGCGCTGGTCGGGCACCCACGGCGACGACGCGGCCAACAACGCGCTGTTGCTCGCCCAGTTGCGCGACGTGCCCGACGAGCGCCGCGGCGCGCGCTTCGTCTCCGCGTGCGCGCTGGTGGTGCCCGGCGGTACCGAGACCGTGGTGCGCGGCGAATGGCCCGGGACGATCGGCCGGAAACCGATGGGGGAGGGCGGTTTCGGGTACGACCCGCTGTTCGTGCCGGACGGCGGCGACGTCACCGCCGCCCAGCTGACACCCGCGGCCAAGGACGCGGCCTCGCACCGCGGCCGCGCCCTGCGCCACCTGCTTCCGGCCCTGGCCGCGCTCGCCGACCGAACGGACTGAGCGGATCGGTCGGGGGGCGGACTCAGACGCCGAAGTCGCGCTTGACCTGTTTGGCGTTGGCGTGTTCGACGAAGAACGACAGCAGCGGAACGGTGCCGGCGAGCAGGGTGCCCACGGTGCGGCCCAGCGGCCAGCGCACCTTCAGCGCCAGGTCGGCGGTGAGGATCAGGTAGACGAAGTAGACCCAGCCGTGCACGATCGCGATCCAGCTCGGCGGGTCGGCGTCGAATCCGTACTTGGCGATCATCTCGCCGGTGAGCAGCAGCAGCCACAGACCGGTGAACCAGGCGAGCACCCGGTAGCGCAGCAGCGCGCTCTTGATCTTGGCCCGCCGGGCGGGGTCCACCGCGGACGCCGGGGCGGCCGGCCGGTCGACGGAGACGGTCTCGTTGTCGCCGGCGTTCACCCAGCGCTCCTCTCGGTCTTGCCGAGGTCGAGCCGGGCCGCGCGGACCTGCTCCTCGACATCGGCGGCGTGCAGTTCGGCCAGGTAGCGGTTGTACTCGGCGAGCACCGGATCCGCGGCGCGGGCGGCGGTGGGCCGCTCGGGCAGGATGCCCGCGGGAATCTCGCGCGGCCGGTCCTTGCGCGGCCGGCGGGTGGCGGCGGGTTCGGCGGGGGCCGGTCCCTCCGTCGACTCGCTCTCCAGCCGCACGAACCGGAAGTAGGCGAAGACCACGAACGCGGCGAACAGCGGCCACTGCAAGGCGTAGCCGAGGTTCTGGCCGGTGCCGCTGGCCGATTCGAACCGCTCCCACTGCCACCAGCCCAGGGCCAGGCAGATCACGGCGGCCACCAGCACGAGCGCGATCAGGGCCGGGCGGTTGTACGCCCGGTCCTTGCCGGCCGGGCGACGCGGTGAAGCGGACACGCCTACCACGGTACCCCGTCTACTACACGACACGTAGGCGGAGGTGGGTGCTCAGACGGGGTAGGTGACCCCGGTCATCCGCTCGGACTCGGCCCAGAGCCTGCGCATCAGTTCCGGGTTCTTCGACAGCCGCGTCGAGGGCGAGGGCTCCACCGGGCCCTGGCTCTGGAACAGCCGGTTCGGGCCCCAGTAGGTGCCGGGGTCGGCGTCGGGCATGGTCGCGGCGAACAGCGTCGAATGCGCGGCCTTGGCGGGCGGATGCCCGACGAGCCGGATGATCGGCTTGGCGATGCGGTCGAGCGGGGTCTCGGTGCGGGCGAACAGTTCGGTGGCCGAGACGCCCGGGTGCACCGCGTAGGAGCGCTTCGGTGAGCCCGCCTCGGCGAGGCGGCGCTGCAACTCCCGGGCGAACATCAGGTTGGCCAGCTTGGACTGGGCGTAGGCGAGATTGCGGTAGTAGCGGCGCCGCTCGTAGTTGAGGTCGTCGATCCACAGCTTGGGCGTCTGCCGGTGCGCGATGCTCGCCAGGGTGACCACCCGGTCGCGGATCTTGTCCAGCAGCAGGCCGGTGAGGGCGAAGTGCCCGAGATGGTTGACGCCGAACTGGGTCTCGAAGCCGTCCGCGGTGCGGGAGAACGGGATGTACATCAGGCCGGCGTTGTTGATCAGCACGTCGAACTCCTCGGCCCGCTCGGCGAACGCGCGCACCGAGGCGAGGTCGGCGAGGTCGAGTTCGGCGACGCGCACATCGCCGGGGATGCCGTCGGCGACCTGCTGCGCCTTGGCGACGTTGCGGCACGCCATGACGACGGTCGCGCCCTTGTCGGCCAGGGCTTTCGTCGTCTCGGCGCCGAGGCCGCCGTTCGCGCCGGTGATCACGAACGTCCGGCCGGTCTGGTCCGGGATCTGGGTCGGGTTCCACGCCATGCGACAACCTTACTTTGGAGTAAGTTCCGGGGGAAGAGGCGATCGGGACCGGGCTTCGGTTCGCACGCTACGGGCTCGCGGCCGAAAATGCCGGGCGGCCGGGCGGGTTCGCTACGGTGGGGACGTGACGACCTCGGTGGGCAGGCAGTACGGCGGGCGGGCCGTGGCGGAGCGCAAGGCCGAGCGCCGGCTGCGCTTCCTCGACGCCGCCACCCGGCTGTTCGCCGAGCGCGGCTACACCGACTGCTCGCTGGCCGACGTGTGCGCCGCCGCCGGACTGTCCAAACGACAGTTCTACGAGGAGTTCGAAACCAGGGAAGACGTGCTCGCAGCCGCCTACGACCGGATCCAGGACGAGGCGGCCGACGCGGTCGTGGGCGCACTGGCCGGGGTCGGCCGGGGTCGTGATCCGAACATCGCAGACCCGCATACCGCGCTCACCGCGGTGCTCACGGCCTACCTCGAGTCGATCGGCGCGGACCCGTTCCGGGCGAAGCTGGCCTTCATCGAGGTGGTCGGCGTCAGCGAGCGGATGGAGCGCCACCGCAGGCAGCGCAGGCACGCCTGGGCCCGGCTGTTGGAATCGGCGGTGGTGCCGAGGATCGTGCCGGGCGGCCGGGTCCGGGGCCGGTCCGGGCTGGCGGCGGCCGCGCTGATCGGCGCCATCAACGGACTCACCCACGAATGGCTGCTGTCGGACCCGCGCCCACCGGTGGACGATCTGGTGGCCCTGCTGGTGCCGGTGGCGGTCTCGCTGATCGAGACGTCCTGAACCCGCGGCGGTTCGCCGCCGTGTCGCTGGCTGCCCGGTCCGTACGCATCCGCCCATACTGAGGTGATGAACGGTGCCGTTGCTGTCGCCGATGCGCCGGACCAGCCGATGAGCCGGGCGCGGATCAACGTCGTGTTCGGCACCATCGTGCTCGGCATGCTGATGGCCGCCCTCGACCAGACCATCGTCTCGACCGCGCTGCCGACCATCGTCGCCGATCTGGGCGGCGCCGGACACATGGCCTGGGTGGTGACGGCCTACCTGCTCGCCGAGGCGGTGGCCACCGCGCTGGCGGGCAAGCTCGGCGACCTGTTCGGCCGCAAGCTGGTCTTCCAGCTCAGCGGCCTGATCTTCATCGCGGGCTCGATGCTGGCCGGGCTGGCGAACGGAATGCTGCTGCTGATCCTGGCGCGCGGCGTGCAGGGGATCGGCGCGGGCGGGCTGATGGTGACCTCGATGGCGTTGATCGCCGACATCATCCCGCTGCGCGAACGCGGCAAGTACCAGGGTGCGCTCGGCGCCGTGTTCGGTGTCACCACGGTCGTCGGCCCGACCCTCGGCGGCCTGTTCACCGATCACGCGGGCTGGCGCTGGTGCTTCTACGTCAACGTGCCGCTGGCGATCCTGATGATCCTGGCCGCGGCGCGCACCATCCCGCGGGTGCGGGCCGCGGCCAAGCCGATCGTGGACTACGCCGGCATCGGGCTGGTGGCACTGGGGGTGTCCTGCCTGATCCTCGGCCTGGAATGGGGTGGGCAGGAGTACGCGTGGGGCTCCTGGCAGATCCTCGGGCTGTTCGCCGCGGCGGTGGTGTTGCTGGCGGGGTTCGTCGCCGTGGAATCGCGCGCCGCCGAGCCGATGCTGCCGATGCGGCTGTTCCGGTCCAACGTCTTCACCGTCTGCTCGATCCTGAGCTTCATCGTCGGCTTCGCCATGCTCGGCGCGATGACCTACCTGCCCGCGTATCTGCAGTACGTGGACGGCATCTCGGCCACCATGTCCGGCGTGCGCACGCTGCCGCTGGTGGCGGGCCTGTTCCTCACCTCGATCATCTCCGGCCAGGTGGTCGGGCGGACCGGGCGCTACCGGTACTTCCCGATCGCGGGCACCGCGGTGATGGCGCTGGGTCTGCTGCTGATGTCGACGATGGGGCGCGAGACCAGCACTTGGCTGGAGTCGCTGTACATGCTGATCCTCGGCCTCGGGATCGGCCTGGCCATGCAGGTGCTGACCATCGTCGTGCAGAACACCGTGCCCTACGCCGACCTGGGCACGGCCACCTCGGGGGTCACCTTCTTCCGCACGCTGGGCAGCGCGTTCGGCACCGCGGTGTTCGGCACCCTCTACAGCAATCAGCTGACCCCGAACCTCACCGCGGCCCTCACCGAGGTGCGGGTGGTCTCGCCGGAGGCGGCGGCCGATCCGGAGACGTTGCGTGGCCTGCCCGCCGAGCAGGCGGTGCCGATCATCGACGCCTACGCGATGTCCATCGAGCACGTCTTCCGGTGGGTGGTGCCGGTGGCGCTGATCGGTTTCGTGGTGGCCTGGTTCCTGAAAGAGGTGCCGTTGCGCGACAGCGCGCGCACGGCGGCGGGGGAAGTGGGCGAGGGGTTTTCGGCGCCGCAGTCGGCCGATCGGGCCGATCTGCTCGAGCGCACGGTCGCCGAGGCGCTGCGCCGGGCGCGGGCGCAGGGGCCGGTCACGCCCGCCATCCTCGCCGACGCGGGCGGTGGTATGGGCCGGGGCGAGGCGTGGGTGCTCGGGCAGATCGCCCTGCACACCCGGTTGCGTGGCGCGGCGCGGTTGTCGGCGATCGCGGCGGCGCACCGGCTGCCCGGGGAGGTGCTCGAACCGTTCTTCGCCCGGGTCGCGGCCGCGGGGCAGGTGGAGATCGGCGCCGACGAGGTGCGGCTGACCCCGGCCGGGGAGGCACAGATGGATCGGGTGCGCGCGGCCTGGCGGCGCTGGCTGCGCGAGCGCCTGCAACTCGCGGACGACGGCGATCCGCGCGACCGCGAACTGCTCGAGCAGGCGCTCGACGTGATCGCGAACAAGTTGCTCGACGAACAACTGCACGAACCCGAGGCGGTGGCGGTGCGCTGACGGCTTGCCGCCGAATACTCGCGGACGTATATTCGTCTGCGAGTAGGAGGTGTGATGCCCGCCAAGCGCAAGGTCGACAATCTGCTGGCGCTGGCGATCCTGTCGGTGATCGCCGAGCGGCCCATGCACCGATACGAGATCGCCTCGAAGTTGCGCGAGCGCGGCAAGGACCGCGACATGGACATCAAGTGGGGCTCGCTCTACACCGTCGTGCGCAACATGGTGAAGGCCGGATTCCTCGAGGAGGTCGGCAGCGAGCGTCAGGGCGGGCGGCCGGAGCGGGTGATCTACCGGATCACCCCGGCCGGGCAGGCCGAAATGACCGACTGGACAAAGGAACTGCTGGCCGAGCCGCGCGCCGAGCGCAGCGCCTACACAGCGGGACTCTCGGTGACCGCGCTGCTGCCACCGGACGAGGTGGCCGAATTGCTCGACGCCCGCATCACCGCGCTGGAGACGATCATCGCCGGGGTGCGCGCCGAACTCGACGCACTCGCCGGGACGCTGCCGCGGCTGTTCCTCATCGAGACCGAATACGGGCTGGCCATGCTGGAGGCGGAGGTGGCCTGGACGCGTGGCTGGCGCGCCGAACTGCTCGACGGCACCTTCCCCGACCTGGAGATGTGGCGCAACATCCACGCCGGGGGCTTCACCCCCGGTACCGCCGTGGCGGCGGTGGAAAGGGGGATGCACCAGTCCTCGTCGTGAGACCGCGGCGGTGATACCGCCGCAATGAAACCCGGCCCGGCGGCGGTGCGGCAACACCGCCGCCGGGACCGGTGACCTTCTCGCACCGCGCACGTGCACGCACCCGGCCACGAGGTCGGCAACCACAGGATAGCCGGGGGTGTGGCGGGCGCGGTGATTCGCCGAACCCACCCCTGGAGGTACATCCATGTCCGCAATTCGTTCCGCGCTCGTCGTCGGCGGCGGCATCGCCGGACCGGTCGTCGCCACCGCCCTGCTCGAGGCCGGTATCGAGGCGCAGGTTCACGAGGCCTACCCCGGTCCGTCCGACGGCATCGGCAGCGGGCTCGCGCTCGCGCCCAACGGTGTGGCCGCACTCGACCTGCTCGGCGCCGGAGATCGCGTACGCGCCATCGCCACGCCGGTCACCGGCATGATCCTGTCGGTCGGCGGCAGGCACCACCGGCTGCCGACGGTCGCCGACGAACCGCCGCTGCAGGTGGTCGATCGCGCCGAACTGCATCGGGTGCTGCACGAGCACGCCGTCGCCGCGGGCGTGCCGTTCCACTACGGCAAACGGCTGGTCGGCGCCGAGTCCGACGCGACGGGCGTGACCGCGCGCTTCGCCGACGGCAGCACCGCCACCGCCGACGTGCTCATCGGTGCCGACGGCGTCCGATCCACGGTCCGCGGGATCATCGACCCGGACGCGCCCGGCCCGGAGTACACCGGCCTGCTCGGCTTCGGAGCGACCATCGAGTGCGAGATCGACACTCCGGCCGACGCCATGGTCTTCGCCTACGGCAAACGCGCCTACTACCTGTACTGGTCCGACGGCGACGGCCGGGTCGGTTGGGGCGCCAATCTGCCGCACAAGCAGTACCTGTCGCTCACCGAGGCGCGGGCGGTGCCGGCCGAGCGCTGGCTGGCGATCCTGCGCGAGACCTACGGCGCCGACACCCCCGGTGGCGAACTGGCGCGGCGCACCCGCCCGGACCAGCTCGAGGTCGTCGGCGGCCTGCACATCATGCCGCCGGTGCCGCGCTGGTATCGCGACCGCATGGTGCTGGTCGGCGACGCGGTGCACGCGCCGTCCAACAGCTCCGGGCAGGGCGCCTCACTGGCCGTGGAGAGCGCGGTGCAGCTGGCCCGTTGCCTGCGTGACCTGCCCGATCCGGGCGCGGCCTTCGCCGCCTACGAACGGTTGCGGCGCACCAGGGTGGAGGGCATCGCCGCCCGCGCCGCGCGGATCAACCGCAGCAAGGCGCCCGGTCCGGTGGGCCGCGCGATGATGAACCTGCTGATGCCGCTGCTGGTCCGGACGGTCATGAAGCCGGACGAGAAGGTGGCCGGCGAGCGGAGCTACCGCATCGAATGGGACGCACCCGTGCCGGGCGAACCAATCCCCGCCTGAGCGGGTCAGCGGCCGGAGTGGTAGCGGAGCGTGGCCGCGGAGGCCGCCCCGCTCGGGCGGAATCGGGCAGACCCTGACGCCTCGACCCCCACCGAGGGTGGGAAAACGCGCACCCTCGGAGGCGGGTGGGACAGCACTGGGGTTCCTGTCGCGGCGGGCGAGTCGGCGAGAGAGTGGAGACACCCCTCCGATCCACCCGTCGACTCGTCAGGAGCCCCTCATGCAGACCACGGCCGACACCCTGCTCATCCGCCCCGTCTCCCGGTCCGACGCCGCCGTCGCGGTGTCCACCCCCGAGGGCACGCTCACCCATCGCGAGCTCGACAGCTGGTCCAACCGGCTCGCGCGGGTGCTGCTGGGGATGGGTGCCGGGCCGGGCGTGGTCGTCGCCGTCGCCGTCGAGCCGCTGATCGAGGACATCGTCAGCCGCACCGCGATCGCCAAGACCGGCGCCACCGCCGTGCCCGCGGGTACCGAGGTGCCCGCACCCGCCTTCGGCATCACCACCGAGGACGCGCGCGGCGGCCTCGGTGACGGCATCGCCTGGCTGGTGCTCGACGACCGGTCCACCCTGCTGCGATACCTGACCGGTTCGGACGCGCCGCTCACCGACGCCGAGCTGCGCGGGCTCCGCCCGGCCTCCTGACGGGGCCGGGCGGCGCGCGCCCCCGACATCCGCAATCCGAGCAGTCGCGACCTGCACCGGCGCTAAACTTCCAGCGGAAGTACCTCCACGCGCACGCTGGTCGATCGACCCGCCGGAAATCTCGTCGCGAGCCCGGCCCGCCGGCGGCTGAGCGCGTCCACCACGCGGACGCGCCGTCCACCCCTGTCTGTGTCGATTCCCCTCCTGAGCACGCCCACTCTCGAGCACGCAGGACACTTCCCATGCCTCAGCGTTCCGTTTCCCCGGTCGCCGCGCGCGAGCAGCTGCCCGCCGACGCCTTCCCCCTCTCGGCCGCGCAGCGCGGTATCTGGTTCGCCCAGCACTTCGCCGGGGACACCCCGATCTCCATCGCGCAGTACGTGGAGCTCACGGGGCCGGTCGACGTCGAGCTGCTCGCCGCGGTGTCGCGGCAGGCGGGCCGCGAGTTCGGCACCGGCTACCTGCGGTTGATCGAGGTCGACGGCCTGCCCTATCAGGTGGTGGACACCGGGATCGAGCACGACCTGCCGGTGATCGATCTGCGCGACGCGGCGGATCCGGTCGCGGCGGCACAGGAGTGGATGCGCGCGGAGTACAGCGCGCCGCTGGATCTGCTCAGCGATCGCCTCGGCGCGTTCGCGATGCTGCGCCTCGGGGACGAGCACTGGTACTGGTACCAGCGCATCCACCACATCGTGCTGGACGGTTTCGGCGCGGTGACGATGGTGCGGCGCATCGCCGAGCTGTACACCGCGGCGCGCACCGGCACACAGCCTCCGCCGAGCACCGCCGAGGACCTGCGCGCGATCGTGGCAGCCGATGCGGCGTACCGGGATTCGGCCCGGTTCGAGGCCGACGGCGCGCACTGGCGCGAGCACCTGGCCGGGATGGCCGAGCCGGTGGGGCTGGCCGGGCGCACCGCACCGGTGGACGCGCATCCGATCGTCGCCGCGGGCGAACTCCCTTCGGCCACCGCCGAACTCATCGACGCCGTGGCGCGAGCGGAGTCCTCCGGGGTGGCCCCGATCGTGGTCGCCGCGTTCGCCGCGTATCTGGCCGCGGCGACCTCCGCGGCCGAGGTGACGTTGAGTCTGCCGGTGTCCGGACGCACCACCGCCGCGCTGCGCCGCTCCGGCGGCATGGTCGCCAACGTGGTGCCGTTGCGGTTGCGGGTGGACCCCGCGATCACGGTCGGCGCGCTGATCCGGGCCGCGCAGGGCGAGCTGACCTCGGCGCTGCGCAGGCAGCGCTACCGCCAGGAGGACATCGTGCGCGACCTGGGCTGGGCGGTGGACGAGGCCGCCTCGTTCGGTCCCACGGTGAACCTGATGATGATCGACACCAGGATCACCCTCGGCGAGGTGGTCGCACGCACCCACGTGCTGACCTCCGGGTTGATCGAGGACCTGTTCCTCAACCTGTATCCCGGTGTCGGCGGGGAAACCACGCACCTGGACTTCCAGGCCAACCCGAACCTCTACGCCCCCGACGAGCTGGCCGGGCACCACAGCCGATTCCTGGACTTCCTGCACGGCTTCCTCGCCGCCGGGACCGCCGCGCCGCTGCGGGACGTGCCGGTGCTGAACCCGGCCGAGCGCGCCGAGCTGCTGCCCGCGCGCGGCCCGGCGGGCCTGCCGCCGCGCACGCTGCCGGACCTGCTGATCGCGGGCGCGACCCGCGATCTGGACGCGATCGCGGTGCGGGCGGGGGACCGGGCGCTGACCTATCGGGAAGTCCTGGCCTACGCCTCGCGGGTGGCGCGACTACTCATCGCGCAAGGTGCCGGCCCGGAAACCGCGGTGGCCGTGGCGATTCCACGCTCGATGGAATCCGTGCTCGCCACCTGGGCGGTGGCGTTGACCGGCGCCGCGTTCGTGCCGATCGATCCGGGCCTGCCCGCCGACCGGATCGAGCACATGGTCGGTGACAGCGGCGTGCAGGCCGGGGTGACCGTCGCGGCGGCCCGGCCCGCCCTGCCCAGTCACCTCACCTGGCTGGCGCTCGACGACCCGGCCACGGCGGCGATCGTCGCCGATCAGGATCCGGCCACCGTCACCGCGGCCGACCGCCGCGCGCCCGCGCACCCCGACCAGCCCGCCTACCTGATCTACACCTCCGGCTCGACCGGGCTGCCGAAGGCGGTCGTGGTCCCGCACCGGGGGCTGGCGAACCTGGCCGCGGGCTCGGGCGCCGCGTTCGGCGTCACCGCCGAGGCCGTGGTGGCGCACGCGGTCTCGCCGTCGTTCGACATCTCCGTGGAGGAGTTGCTGGTGACCTTCGCGGCCGGGGCCACCCTGGCCGTGGTGCCGCCGCACGCCTACGCGGGCGAGGAACTGGCCGAGGTGCTGCGGGCGCACGAGGTGACCTGCCTGAATGTGACTCCGGCGGTGGTCGGTTCGCTCGACCCGGCGAGCCTGCCCGCGGTGCGGACGGTGGTGGTCGGTGGTGACGCCTGCCCACCGGAGCTGGTGGCGCGCTGGGCGGGGCGGCGGCTGCTCAACGGGTACGGGCCCACCGAGACCACGGTCACCGCGACGCTCAGCGCACCGCTGTCCCCGGACGGGCCGGTGACGATCGGCAGCCCGGCCACCGGGATGACGGCGCTGGTGCTCGACCCCTGGCTGCAGCCGGTGCCGCCCGGCGTCACCGGCGAGTTGTACCTGGGCGGACCGGGTCTCGCGCGCGGCTACCACCGGCGCAACGGCCTGACGGCGAGCCGGTTCGTGGCGAACCCCTACGCGCCCGGCGAGCGCATGTACCGCACCGGTGACCTGGTGCGGTGGCGGCGCGCGGGCGAGCGGCTGGAGCTGGATTACGCGGGCCGCACCGATTTCCAGGTCAAGGTGCGCGGCTACCGCATCGAACTCGGCGAGATCGACGCCGCGCTGGAACACCGGCCCGAGGTCGAGTTCGCGCTGACGATCGGGGCGACCACGCCCGCGGGCGCGACCGCGCTGGTGTCGTACGTGGTCGCCACCCCCGGCTGCGAGGTGCAACCGGAGGCGCTGAAAGCCGCGGTGGGCGAGACACTTCCGGGGTACATGGTGCCGAGCGTGATCATGGTGCTCGACGCCGTCCCGCTCACCCCGGTCGGCAAGGTGGACCGCCGGGCGCTGCCCGCCCCGGATTTCGGCGCCCGGCCGGGCGTGCATCGGGCGCCGAGCACGCCGCGGGAGGAGACGCTGGCGGGATTGTTCGCCGAGGTGTTGGGTCTGGACGCGGTCGGCGTGGACGAGAACTTCTTCGCCCTCGGCGGCGACAGCATCGTCTCCATCCAGTTGGTCTCGCGGGCGCGGGCGGCGGGCCTGCGGTTCAGCGCCCGCGACGTCTTCGAGCGCAAGACGGTGGCCGCGCTGGCCGCCGTGGCCGCCGACGCCGCCGACACCGCGGTCACCGAACTGCCCGGTGGCGGCGTGGGGCCGATCCCGATCACCCCGATCGTGGCGGCGATGCTCGCGCAGGGACCGACGTGGCACCGCTACGGCCAGGCCGCGCTGCTCGCCGTGCCGTCCGACGCCGACGCCGTGCAGCTCACGAACGCCGTGCAGGCGCTGGTCGACCGGCACGACATCCTGCGGTCCACCCTGCACGAGGGCGACGGGTGGGCGTGGACGGTCGCCGCGCCCGGCGCTGTCGACGCCGCCGCGCTGGTCGAGGTGATCGAGGTCGCCGAACCCGAGGTTCCGGAGCAGGTGGTCGAGGCCGCGTTGCAGGCGGCGGCGGATCGGCTGGACCCGGTCGCCGGGCCGCTCGCCCGGTTCGTACTGCTGCGCCCGGCCGCCCCGGCGGGCACGCCGCTGCTGTGGCTGGTGCTGCACCATCTGGTCGTCGACGGGGTGTCGTGGCGCATCCTGGTGCCGGACCTGGTGACCGCCTGGGCCGGTGGGGAACTCGAGCCCGTCGGCACCTCGTTCCGGCGCTGGGCGCACGCCACCGTCGAGCAGGCCGAGGCCCGCGTCGGCGAGCTGCCGGTGTGGCAGGCGATCGCCGCGGTCCCCGATCCGCCGCTGGGCAGGCGCGCCGCCGATCCGGCCGTCGACGTGGTCGCGACCGCCGGCGAGCGGCGCACGACGGTGCCGGGCGCGATCGCGACCACTGCCGTGGACGTGCTGCCCGAGCTGTTCCACTGCGGCGCCGACGACGTGCTGCTGGCCGCGCTGGCGATGGCGGTCGCGCGCTGGCGGGGCCGGACCAGGACGTTGTTCACGATGGAGGGACACGGTCGCGAGGAATCCGTGCTGCCCGGCGCCGATCTCGCGCGCACCGTCGGCTGGTTCACCAGCGTCTACCCGATCGCGCTCGACCTGACCGGCATCGACCTCGCGGACGCGTTCGCGAGTGGGCCCGCCGCGGGCGCGGCGATCAAGGCGGTCAAGGAACAGGTGCGGGCGATCCCGGACAAGGGCGTCGGCTACGGAATGCTGCGCTACCTGAATCCGGCGACCGCGCCCGTGCTCGCGGCCGGACCGACCCCGCAGATCAGCGTCAACTACCTCGGCCGCGCCACCGCGGACTCCGACGGGAGCCACTGGCTGCCGAGGCGATTCGCCGGCACCACCGACGAGCGCGCCCCGCTGCCCGCCGTCGTCGACATCAACGCGATCCTCGGCACGGCCGGAATGGAGATCACCTGGACCTACGCGAGCGGCATCCTCGACGCCGCCGAGGTCGACGAACTCGCGCGGCACTGGGCCGACGCACTGGCCGCGCTCGCCGCCCACGCCGAGCGCCCCGGCGCCGGTGGACACACCCCCTCCGACTTCCCGCTCACCACCGTCACCCAGGAACAACTCGTGCGGTGGGAGCGCGAATACCCGAACCTGGCGCAGGTGTGGCCGCTGTCGCCGTTGCAGTACGGCCTGCTCTTCCACGCCTGGTACGACACCGACACCGCCGACGGCTACACCGTGCAGACCAGGCTCACCCTCGCGGGCCGGGTCGACGGCGCCCGGCTGCGCGCGGCCGCCCAGGTGCTCGTCGACCGGCACGAGAACCTGCGCGTGGCATTCGTCGAAACACCGGACGGCCCACGGCAACTCGTGCTGGCCGACGCCGAGGTCAGCTGGCGCGACACCGACCTCACCCACCTGCCGCCGCGGGAGCGGGCCCGTGAACTGGACCGGGTGCTGGCCGTGGACGCGGGCACCCGCTTCGACCTGGCCCGTCCGCCGCTGATCCGGTTCCAGCTGGTCCGCACCGACGCCGACACCTACACCCTGCTGATGACCAACCATCACCTGGTGCTCGACGGCTGGTCCACGCCGCTGCTGGTGCGGGAGCTGTTGACGGTCTACATCGCGGCGGGGCTCGGCGCGCCGGTGGCCGACGTGCTGCCGCCCGCCCCCTCCTACCGGGAATTCCTCGCCTGGCTGGCCGAGCAGCGTCCCGCCGACGGCGACGACTCGCTGACCGCCTGGCGGCGGGCGCTGACCGGCGTCGACGCACCCACCCGGGCGGTGCCCACCCTGGCCGGGATCCGCTCCACCGAATCCGGCATGGTCTCGGTGGATCTGCCCGCGACCGCGGTGGCCAGGCTCGAGGCGACCACCCGCGCGGCGGGCGCGACGGTCAACGTCGCGGTGCAGGCCGCCTGGGCGCTGCTGCTGACCATGCTCACCGGCCGCACCGACGTGGTGTTCGGCGGCACCGTCTCGGGCAGGCCGCCGCAGCTGCCCGGGGTGGAGGAGATGGTGGGGCTGTTCATCAACACCCTCCCGGTGCGGGTGCGCCTCGACCCGGCCGAGACGGTCGGCGAACTGCTGGCGCGGGTGCAGGCCGAGCAGGCGGCCCTGCTCGATCACCAGCACGTGGGCCTGGCCGCCATCCACGAGGCGGTCGGCCTGCCCGAGCTGTTCGACACCCTCACCGTGTTCGAGTCGTATCCGGTCGACCGCGAGGCGCTGTCGCAGTCGCTGGACATCGCCGGCATGCGGGTGCTCGACGTCGCGGGCACCGACGCCACGCCGTACCCGTTGAACCTCATGGTCATTCCGTTGCACGCGGCGCCCGGCGAACCCGGCGACCGGCTGCGGCTGACGATCAAGTTCATGGCCGACCACCTGCCCGAGCCCGCGGCCGCCCGGCTGCTGGACCGGTTCGTGGCGCTGCTCGAACAGATCGCCGCCGACCCGCACCGGCGCGTGGCGGCCGTGCAGCACTGCGACCCCGCCGAGCTGGCCGCGCTGGCACCGGTGCGCGGGCCCGCCTCGGTGCCCGCGCGCACGCTGCCGGAGGTCCTCACCGCCGCCGCGGCGCTCGACCCCGATGCCGTCGCGGTGAGCGCCGGGACCGACAGCATGACCTATCGCGAGCTGGACGCCTGGTCCAACCGCTTCGCCCGGGTGCTGCTGCGCCGCGGGGTGGGCGCCGAGGTGTTCGTGGTGCTCGCCCTCACCCGCTCGGTGGAGTCGGTGGTGGCGGTGTGGGCGCTGGCCAAGACCGGCGCGGCCTTCGCGCCGCTGGACCCGAACTATCCGGTGGAACGCATCGAGCACATCCTCACCGATTCCAAGGCGCCCATCGGCGTGACCGTCAGCGCCACCGGCGAAACCCTGCCCGGCACCATCGACTGGCTGCTGCTCGACGACCTCGCCACCATCCGGCGGGCGATGACGGTACCCGACGATCCGATCACCGACGCCGAACGCGGTGGAGCGATCCGGCTGGACCAGACGGCCTACCTCATCTACACCTCCGGTTCCACCGGCAAGCCCAAGGCCGTGCTGCTCAGCCATCGCGGGATCGCGGATCTGGTGGCGGCCCAACACGAGTCGCTCGATCTCGAGCCGTCGGCGCGCGCCCTGCAGGTCGCCTCACCGAGCTTCGACGCCTCGGTGTTCGAGCTGCTGACCGCGCACGCCGTCGGCGGGCACCTGGTGCTCTCGCCGCCGGAGGTCTACGGCGGGCCGGAACTGGAACGGCTGCTGCGCGACCGACGGGTCAGCCACGCCGTCATCACCCCCTCGGTGCTGGCCACCATGGACCCGCGCGAGCTGCCCGACCTGAGGGTGCTCGCGGTCGCGGGCGAGGCGTCCGGCCCGGAGCTGACCGCGCAGTGGGCGGTCGGGCGGCGCATGCTGAACCTCTACGGCCCCACCGAGTTCAGCATCTGGGCCACCGGGCCCGGCGAACTGCGGCCGGGCGAGCCGGTGACCGTGGGCGGGCCGATCCGCGGCGCCGCGGTGCTGGTACTGGACACCTGGCTGCGGCCGGTGCCGATGGGCGTGGAGGGTGAGCTGTACCTGGCGGGCCCGGCCATCGCGCGCGGCTACTTCAACCGATTCGCGATGACCGCCGCCCGTTTCGTCGCCAACCCCTGGGGCGCGCCCGGCGAACGCATGTACCGGACCGGAGACATGGTGCGCTGGATCGAGGTGTCGCGCGACGGCCGTGCGGTGCGCGAACTGGAATACCTGGGGCGCAGCGACTTCCAGGTCAAGATCCGCGGCCTGCGCATCGAGCTGGGCGAGATCGACGCGGTGCTGGCCGCCGACGACGCCGTCGACTACGCCGCCACCATCGGCCTTCCCGGCCCGGCCGGCGAACCGGTGCTGGTGTCGTATGTGGTGCCCGTCCCCGGTCGCACCCCGGGCGAGCTGGACGCCGAGCGGCTGCGGTCGCGGGTGGCGGGCGTGCTGCCGGGCTACATGGTGCCCGCCCACCTGGTGGTGCTCGACGAGGTGCCGCTGACCCCGGTCGGCAAGCTGGACCGCAAGGCCCTGCCGGTGCCCGATTTCACGGTGTCGCAGCGGCCGTACCTGGCTCCGCGCACAGCGGTGGAGCGGGCCGTCGCCGAGGTGTTCGCCGAGGTGCTCGGCACCGAGCGGGTCAGCGTGGACCACTCCTTCTTCGAGCTGGGCGGCAACTCGCTCAGCGCCACCAAAGTGGTCGCGCGGGTCAATGCCGCGCTGAATGCGACCGTCGCGCTGCGCGACCTGTTCGACGCGCCCACCGCCGCGCAACTGGCCGCGCGGGTGGTGCCCGCCGTCGACGGACCGAGCGGGCTGCCGGTGCTCGCGCCGCGCCTGCGGCCGGACCGGGTGCCGCTGTCGCCCGCACAGCAACGCATGTGGGTGCTCAACCGGCTCGAACCCGACTCCCCGGCCTACAACATCGCGGTCGCCCTGCGGCTGACCGGCGTCCTCGACACCGCCGCGATGCGCCGTGCGCTGGCCGCGGTGGTGCGCCGCCACGAGAGCCTGCGCACGGTGTATCCGGCCGATGCCGAGGGGCCGCGGCAGGTGGTGGTCGGCGTCGAGGTCGCTGCCCCCGAGCCGGCCGTCCAGCCGATCGACGACGGTGCCGCGCTGCGCGCCGCGATCGCCGAACTCGCCTGCGCCGGTTTCGATCTCACCACCGATCCGCCGCTGCGGGTCGGGCTGTTCCGGCTGCCCGTGGACGCGGGGGCCGCGCCCGAGCACGTGATCGCGCTGGTGGTGCACCACATCAGCGCCGACGGCGCGTCCATGGCGCCGCTGGCCGCGGACCTGATGACCGCCTACGCCACCGAGACCGCGGGCGGCACCGCCGAACTGCCGCCGCTGCCGGTCCAATACGCCGACTACGCGCTGTGGCACCGCGAACTGCTCGGCGACGAGGACGATCCCACCTCGCGCACCGCCGCCCAGACCGCGTTCTGGCGCGAAACCCTGCTCGGCGCACCGGAATCGATCGAACTCGCCGCCGACCGGCCGCGACCCGCCGTGCCCTCGCTGCGCGGAACGGACCTGCCTTTCACCGTCGACGCCGACCTGCACCGGCGACTGGCCGCACTCGCCGCCGCGACCGGGGTGAGCCTGTTCATGGTGGTGCACGCCGCCTTCGCGGTGCTGCTGGCCCGTCTCGGCAGCACCCGCGACGTGGTGCTCGGCACCGCGGTGGCCGGGCGCGGCGAGCCCGCGCTCGACGGCATGGTCGGGATGTTCGTCAACACGCTCGCGCTGCGCACCGAGGTCGATCCCGACCGCTCGTTCCGGGAGTTGCTCGGCGCCGTGCGCGAGCGCGACCTGGCCGCCTTCGCCCACGCCGATGTGCCCTTCGAGCGGCTGGTCCAGCACCTGGACCCGCCCCGCTCGACCGCCCACCACCCGATCTTCCAGGTGACCCTGTCGCTGCAGAACTACACCGAGCCGGTCCTCGAACTGCCCGGCCTGCGCATCACCGTCGAAGACCTCGACCGCGACGCCACCCAGTTCGACCTGGCCCTGGACCTGCGCGAACACACCGACGGCACCGACCAGGCCGGCATCGACGCGGTCCTGACCTACGCCACCGACCTGTTCGATCCCGGCACGGCCGAGGCGATGGCGCGGCGCTGGGTCGCGCTGCTGGCGACCATCGCCGGGAACGCCGATGTCCGGGTGGGCGACCTGGACCTGCTGCTGCCCGAGGAACGCAGCCGCCTGGTGCCGGCCATCGACCCGCGCGCGGCGGCGGCCACCACGACACTGCCCGGCCTGCTCGCTCGCACCGCCGCCGCCCACCCGGACCGGATCGCGCTGATCGCGGGGGAGACCGTGCTGACCTATCGCGAACTCGACCGGCGGGCCACCGACGTGGCACGCCTGCTCGTGGCCGCGGGTGCCGGACCGGAGACGGTGGTCGCCCTCGGCCTCCCCCGCGGCGCCGACCTCTGGATCGGCATGTGGGCGGCGGCCAAGGCGGGCGCGGCGTTCCTGCCCGTCGACCCGAAGCACCCGAGCGACCGGATCGAGCACATGCTCACCGATTCCGGCGCGCTGCTCGGCCTCACGGTCGCGGCCCACCGCGACCGGCTGCCGGGTTCGGCCCACTGGCTCGTCCTCGACACCACCGCCCCGGCACCGGCGTCGGGTGACGGTCGTGCGACACCGTTGCCCGGCACCGTCCATCCCGACCGGCCCGCGTGGATGATCTACACCTCCGGTTCGACCGGAATCCCCAAGGGCGTCACCGTCACCCACCGCGGCCTCGCCGATCTGGAGGCAGCGCAACGAGATCTGCTCCGGCTCGACGAGCGGGCCCGGGTATTGCAGGTCGCGTCCCCGAGTTTCGACGCCTCGGTGTTCGAGGCGCTCATGGCCTTCGGGACCGGCGCGGCGTGTGTCGTCGCACCGCCCGACGTGTTCGGCGGGACCGCGCTGGCCGAGTTGATCGCCGCCGAGCAGGTCACGCACATGGTGATCACCCCCTCGGCGCTGTCGACGCTGGAGCCGGAGTCGACGCCGTCGGTGCGCGTGCTCGCCGTCGCCGGGGAGGCCGTCGGCGCCGAGGTGGTGCGGCGGTGGGCGCGCGGGCGCACCATGCTGAACCTGTACGGCCCCACCGAGACCACCATCTGGGCGACCGCCTCGGCACCGCTGACGCCGGACGCGCCGGTCACCATCGGCGGACCCGTGGCCGGGGCGCGCGCGGTGGTGCTCGATGCCCGGCTGCGCCCGGTCCCCGCCGGGGTGGCGGGTGAGCTGTACCTGGCGGGACCGGGCCTGGCGCGCGGCTACCACGGCCGGGCTGACCTGAACGCGACGCGGTTCGTGGCCGACCCCTACGGCGGCGCGGGCGAGCGCATGTACCGCACCGGCGACCTGGTGCGCTGGACCCGCGACGGCGAGCTGGAGTACCTGGGCCGCACCGACTTCCAGGTCAAGGTGCGCGGTCAGCGCATCGAACTCGGCGAGATCGACGCGGTGCTGACCCGCGCCGCCGGTGTCGACTTCGCGGTCACCCTCGGCGTGGCGGGGCCCGGCGGCGGTACCGCCCTCGCCGCGTACGTGGTACCCGAGCCGGGCGCCGACCTCGATCTCACCCGGCTGCGCGCCCACGCCGCGGAAACCCTGCCCGGATACATGGTGCCGTCCGCGTTCGTGGTGCTCGACGCGATCCCGCGCAACGCCGTCGGCAAGCTGGACCGGGCCGCGCTGCCCGCACCGGTGTTCGGCGGCGCGGACACCGAGTACGTCGCCCCGGCCACGCCCACCGAGCAGACCCTGGCCGCCCTGGTCGCCGACCTGCTCGGCCGCGACCGGGTCGGCACGCGCGACTCGTTCTTCGCCCTCGGCGGCGACAGCATCGTGGCCATCCAATTGGTCTCCCGCGCCAAACAGGAAGGCATCACGCTGACCCCGCTGCAGGTGTTCGAGCATCGCACGGTCGCGGCGCTGGCCGCCGCGGCCGACGACGCGGGCGTGGCCGTGGTGCTCGAGGAGCTGCCCGGTGGCGGGGTGGGGGAGCTGCCGCCGACCCCGATCGTGCGCTACATGATCGAGCGCGGCGGCGACTTCGACCGGTTCGCGCAGACCGCGGTGCTCGAGCTGCCGCTCGGCATCACCGCCGAGCAACTCCACACCACCCTGGCCGCGGTCGTCGACCGGCACGACATGCTGCGGGCCCGGCTGCTCCGGGTCGACGGCGACTGGCGGATCGTGACCGGTGCGCCCGGCACCGTCGACGTGGCCGCGCTGGTGCGCCGCATCGAGTTCCCGGCCGACGCCGATCCGGTGGACCTGCGCGAATTCGCCGTCACCGAACTCGACGCCGCGCTGAACCGGCTCGACCCCGCCGACGGCCCGGTGCTCCAGTTCCTCTGGCTCGATCCGGTCGGCACGGCGGGGGCCCGACCCCGCACCGGCAGGCTGGTCGTGGTCGCCCACCACCTGGTGATCGACGGCGTCTCCTGGCGCATCCTGGTGCCCGATCTCATGGCGGCGTGGGCGCAGGTCTCGACCGGGGCCACCCCGGTGCTCGCCGACACCGGCACGTCGATGCGGCGCTGGGCGCACGCCCTGGCCGAGGAAGCGCACAGCGAGCGACGCCGGGCCGAGCTGCCCTACTGGCAGCAGGTCGTGGCCGGTCCCGACCCCGGCCTCGCCGCGCGCGACCTCGACCCGGCGATCGATCAGGCGCGCACGCTCACCCAGGTGGAGGTCGAACTCCCGGCGGAGCTCACCACCGACCTGCTGACCGCCGTCCCCGCGCTCGTGCACGGCGGCGCCGAGGACGGGCTGCTCACCGGTCTCGCGCTGGCCGTGCGGGCCTGGCGGGCGCGGCGCGGCACCGACACCGCCGACGTACTGGTCCGCCTGGAAGGCCACGGGCGGCAGGAGGACGTGATTCCCGGGGCGGACCTGTCCCGGACGATCGGCTGGTTCACCAGCATCTACCCGGTGCGCCTACCGGTCGCGGTCGACGTGGACGCGGCGCTGGCGGGCGGCGCCGAACTCGGCGCGGCGATGCGCGCGGTGACACACGTGATGCGGGCCGTCCCCGACAAGGGACTCGGCTTCGGCATGCTCCGCTACCTGAACAGCGACACCGCACCGCACCTTCCGCCACGGCTGCCCGGCCGGATCGCCTTCAACTACCTGGGCCGCTACGCCGCCGCCGACATCCCCGCGGGCCTCGAGGGCCTGGGCTGGCTGCCCACCGACGACCTCGGCGAGCTGCCCGCGACCGAACACCCCGGCGTGCCGTTGCAGGCCGAGGTGGACGTGAACGCCGTGGTGATCGACGACCGGCTGCGGGCGAGCTTCGGGTTCCCCGCGACGCTGCTCGACCTCGCCGACGTCGCCGAGCTGGCCGAATCGTGGGTCGCGGCGCTGACCGCGCTGGCCCGCTTCGCGCACAGCCCGCTCGGCCGGGAGACCGCCGAAGCCGAACAGCGGCACCTGGCCGAACAGGCCGCGGTCACCCCGGTCGCCGGTCTCGGCCTGGATGTCCTGTTGCCCATCCGGCTCGGCGGCGACGCACCCGCCCTGTTCTGCGTGCATCCCTCGTCGGGCATGGCGTGGACCTATCTGGGCCTGGCCGACGCGCTCGCGCCCGGCCGCCCGATCTACGGCCTGCAAGCACCCGATCTGAGCGGTCGCGAGCCGTCCCCCGGCAGCATCGAGGCCTTCGCCCGCCGCTACCTGCGCGAGATCCGAGCCGTGCAACCGGACGGGCCCTACCACCTGCTGGGCTGGTCCTACGGCGGCCTGATCGCGCACGCGATGGCCGCGCAGCTGGCGGCGGAGGGCGCCGAGGTCGGTGTGCTCGCGCTGCTGGACGCCGACACCGCCGACATCGACGGCGACAGCATGGAACCGCTCACCGCGGGCACCTTCGTGCACACCTTCGGCGCCGTCTTCGGCATCGAGGACGTGCCCGCCGCGGCCACCGCCGAGCAGGCGGCCGAGCTGATCGCGGCACGGATGGGCGGCGCGGCCGTGGTCGATGCCGCCACCCTGGAGCGGATGGCGGCGTCCTACAACGCCTCCGCGCGCACCCGCACCGGCTACCGCAGGCCGGTCTTCCCCGGCGACGCGGTGTACTTCCACGCCACCGTGGACAGTTCCGAGATCTTCGGACCGGACGGCTGGCGGCCCTACATCACCGGCCGCCTCACCTGTCACGACATCGAAGCCACCCACGACGAGCTGACCGCACCGCACGTCCTGCCGCGGATCGCCCGGCTGCTCGACCAGCACCTTGGAGGCACCCAGTGAACGACACCACGGTAGTGGTCGACGGCGTCGAGAAGTCCTTCGGAGCCGTGCGCGCGCTGCGCGGCGTCGACTTCGTCGCGCACCAGGGGGAGGTGCTCGGCATCCTCGGCCCGAACGGCGCGGGCAAGACCACGACGGTCAACATCCTGTCCACCCTGGTCACCCCGGATGCGGGCCGGGCGAGTGTCGCCGGGCACGACGTGGTCGCCGACCCGGCGGGCGTGCGCCGCTGCATCATGTTGACCGGCCAGTTCGCCGCGCTCGACGACATGCTCAGCGGCTACGAGAACCTGGTCATGTTCGGCAGGCTGATGGGACTGCGCAAACGAGCCGCCCGGGCCCGTGCCGAGGAACTGCTGGTCGAATTCGACCTCACCGACGCCGCCGGACGCCGGGTGGGCACCTACTCCGGCGGCATGCGCAGGCGCATCGACATCGCCTGCGGACTGGTCGTCCGGCCCGACGTGGTGTTCCTCGACGAGCCGACCACCGGCCTCGACCCGCGCAGCAGGCAGGGCGTGTGGGATCTGGTCGGCGGATTCCGCGCGCACGGCATCACCACCCTGCTCACCACCCAGTACCTGGAGGAAGCCGACGCGCTCTGCGACCGGATCATCGTCATCGACCACGGCGTCGTCATCGCCGAGGGCACCGCCGACGAACTCAAATCCCGCACCGGCGGCAGCTACTGCGAGGTCGTGCCGCTGCGACTGGAAGACCTGCCCGCCATCGCGGCCGTCCTGGGTCCGCTGCTGCCACCGGGCCATCCGGCGCCCGGCCCGGACGCCGACCGCCTCGCCATCCCCGCCCCCGACGGCGCCAAGACGCTCGCCGAGGCCCTGCGCCGCCTGGACGCCGCCGGGCTGGAGCTGGTCGACATCGCCCTGCGCCGACCCTCCCTCGACGACGTCTTCCTGCACCTCACCGGCCATCCCGCCGCGACGGAGAGCGAGGTGCCCGCATGAGCGGGCCGACACCCGGCGGCGGCGCGGCATCCGCACGCAGCGCTTCCCGGGCCGGCGCGGTGCCCGTGATCGAGGCGGTCGCGACCGAGCCCGCGGCACCCGCCCATCGGGGCGCCTGGCTCACCGATCTGCGCGCGCGGCCGGTGCGCGCGCGGCAGTGGTGGGTGCTCACCACCCGGCTCATCACGCCCTCGGTCAAGACCGGGGAGGTGCTCACCTCGGTGTTCGCGCCCGCCGCCTTCACCGCCAGCTTCTACATCCCGCTCAAAACGGTGATGACCTTCGCGGGCACCGGATTCAGCAGCTACGCGCAGTTCATGATGCCGTTGGTGATCCTGCAGGCCGCCGCGTTCACCGCGATCGGCGCGGCCTTCCGCTCGGCCACCGACGCCGTCGCGGGACTGGACCGCCGCTTCGGCTCCATGCCGATCGGGAAGCTGGTGCCGTTCGGGGCGCGCATGTCCGGCAACGTGTTCCGGCTCGTCATCGCCCTCACCGCGGCGCTGGTGTGCGGGCACGTCATCGGGTTCCGGTTCCGGCTCGACGCCCTGCACACGCTCGGGTTCCTGGCGCTGGCACTGGCGATCGGCATCGCCTTCACCGTCGGCGCGGACGTCATCGGCACCGCGTCGAAGAGCCCCGAGGCCACCACCCAGGCGCTGGTGCTGCCGCCGCTCATCCTCGGCATGCTCTCCACCGCGCTCGCACCGGCCACCCAGTTCCCGCAGTGGGTGCAGCCGTTCGTGCGCAACCAGCCGATCTCGCAGTTCGCCATCGGGCTGCGGGCACTGGCCGGAGACACCGCGGGCAACGCCGGAGTGGTCAGCTGGTCGCTGCTCGGGCCGTCGCTGCTGTGGCTGGCGGGCATCCTCGCGCTCGCACTGCCCCTGGCCGTTCGGTTCGCCACGAGGAGGTCGTGATGGGGGCGGCACATCGCGCGAAGCCGACGTATCCGGAGAACTCGCCGATCACGTTGGCCGCCAACGTCTCGGTGCAGACCCAGCGGCTGCTGCTGCGCTGGTCGCGCAGCCCGGTGGCGCTGCTGGAGACCTTGATCATCCCGTGCCTGCTGCTGTTCATGCTCGACACCGTCGTGGGCGGGCAGATCCAGAAGTTCGCCGGCGACGACGCCCTCTACGGATCGGTGCCGATGGTGGCGGTGGTGGGCGCGCTGTCCGGCGCCGTCGCGGGCGGGGTGATGCTCGGCCGCGAACGCGACGACGGCCTGCTCGCCCGCTTCTGGGTGCTGCCCGTCCACCGCGCCTCCGGGCTCGTGGCGCGGGTGCTCGCCGAGGGCTGCCGCATCCTGCTGGGCACCCTCGTCGTCGTGGGCGTCGGCTATCTGCTCGGGTTCCGCTTCCACCAGGGGGTGCCCGCCGCACTGGCCTTCGTGGCCGTCCCGGTCCTGTTCGGCCTCGCCTTCGCCACCCTGGTCACCGCCGTGGCGGTGTACACGGCCAAGGCCGCGCTGGTCGAGGGGGTCGCCATCCTCAGTTCCCTGCTCATGTTCTTCAGCACCGGGTTCGTTCCGCTGATCGCCTATCCGGAGTGGATCCAGCCCGTTGTCCGCAACCAGCCCATGTCGGCCGCCGTGGACGCGATGAAGGCGCTGTCACTGGGTGGGCCGCTCGCCGATCCGCTGACCCGCACGGTGCTGTGGTCGCTGGGCATCATCGCGGTGTGCGCGGTCCCGGCGGCCATCGGCTACCGGCGGGCCAGCCGCAGCTGACGGGGTTCTCCGGCGGACGGGACGCGGTCAGGGGCGGTACTCGTCGTCCCCGGTCAGCGGTACCCGCGCTGGAATCGGAGGGCGGGGCGTGGGCGTCTGGGACGCGTCGTCGGCGGGCGCCTCCTCCTGGGCCAGTCGTGGTGCTCGCAGTGGCAGTGGGGATGCTCGGGGTCCCGGCGTCGCCGGAGCCGGTGTCGGAGCGGGCGGACTACCGGGTCGAACGGGGGTCGTCCGCCGCTTCGGTGGAGCCGGCGCCGGTGGGGGCGGGGTTCGTGGCGGTGCCCGTGCTCACTGCGTCGGTGGCAGTGCCCGTGGCGGACGCGTCGGCAGCGGTGCCTGCGGAGGCCGCGTCGGTGGTGGCGGAGGCAGCGTCGGTGGGACCGGGGACCGTGACGGTGTCGGTGGACGCCGCGTCGGTGGCTGTTGCGGTGGCCGAGGGCGCGTCGGGGCCGGTCGCGTCGGGGCTGGTGTCCAGGGGAGCCGCGTCGATGGTGCCCGCGGAGGCAGCGCCGGTGGGTCCGGGGTCCGTGGCGGTGCCCGCGGAGGCCACGTCGGTGGGGGCGGGGTTCGTGGTGGGGCCTGCGGAGGCCGCGTCCGTGGTGGTCTCCGTGGGAGCCTCGTGGGTGGTGGTTGCGGAGGCGGTGTCGGTGGGGGCCGGGTCGGCGGTGGTGCCGGTGGGGGTCGTGCCGGTGGGGGTCGTGCCGGTGGGGGTGTCCGGGGAGATCGTGTCGGCGGAGTCCGCGTCCGTCGCGGTCTTGCCCGTGCCGGTCGTGCCCGTCTTGCCCGTGCCGGTCGTGCCCGTCTTGCCCGTGCCGGTCGTGCCCGTCGTGGTCGGGCCGGTGGCTGTCTGCGCGGGGATGTCGGACGTGGTGCCGGTCCCCGCGGTGGGTGGAGCGTCCGGCCCGTCGGGTGCGGGGGTGTCCGCACCGGCCGCGCTGTCGTCCTCGGGGAAGACCTCGAAGGGGATCACGTTGCCGGCGGCGTCGCGCGCACCGAGATCGGCTTCGATCGCGGCCGCCAGGCGTTGCACCGAGTCCCATGGGTGCGGCGGTTCGCCGTCCAGATTGCCGATGGTGTACCAGGTGTCGGTGTCGCGATAGCGCACCAGGCCCCTGCCCGCCTCGTCGAGGGTCACCTCGAGGTCGCCGGAGACCGTGCCTTCCTCGTCGGTCATGACGGCGGCTCTGCCCGAGATTGCCACGATGTCGCTTATCGGAACCCTCCTTGCCGCACGCAGTCGTCGACCGCGGTGCGCAGCGCGGCCTGCTCGGCCGAGTCCACGGTCAGCCCGTACTTTACTTTCACCCGCAGGTACCGATCGACATAGGCACACCGGAACTTTCCCGGCGGCAGGTAGTTCGCGGCGTCCTGGTCGCCCTTGGAGCGGTTCGCGGTCGGGTCGGAGGCCTGCAGGTTCAGCGCGTCGTTGGCGATCCGGCGGCGGGTCTGTTCGTCCATTCCTGCCGCGCCCGAGCGCCATGCCTCGGCCAGCGCCACGATGTGCTCGGCGTCCACCGCCGCCGGGTCGGTGATCCACTTGTAGGGCTTGAGCTGACCGGTCTTCCGGTCGAGGGTGCCGTACTCGTCGCGCCAGCCACCGCCGGAGCCGACCGTGAGCTGACAGGTTGCCGGGTCCAGTTGCACCGCGCCTTCCGCGTCGCGCAGCATCATCACCTCGCGCGTGGTGCACCGGCTGTAGCGGGTGAACTCCGCACCGAAGCCGTGCTCGGCCTTGTTGGAATCCCAGTGCGGGAACTTCTCTCGGCTGTAGCCGTTCATCGAGGCTTCCGGGGCGACCTTCAGCTGTGCGAGCATTCCGGTGACCTCGGCGGCCGAGCCCGGTGCCGAACCGGCGGTATCGGTGCGCCCGCTGACGGTTCCGGTCCGCTCCTCCACCACGGCGAACGCGGCCGCGATGAGCGCGGCCAGCACGATCGGCCCCACCACTCCCAGGAAACGGCGAATCCGGCGGGACGACAACACCTTCACAACGACTCCCTACCGAAACGGGAGCTCACCCGTCCCGCACTCACTACCATGCGCTACCGAAAATGCTGCCGTAGCAAGCAGACCGATGTCACGCATCGATTCGGCATCGTCGGTGGCGTTCCTACCTCAGCGGCCGTCAAGCTACCCCGCCGGTCACCGATGCGAGCGGACCGACCGCTATGAGGTTGCGCACACTCAGTCGGCCGGGAGTTCCGGTCCGGGCTGCGCGGTGGGCGGAATCCCGGTGTCCAGGAAGCGGATCAGCCGATCGATGCGCTCGGCACGCTCCACGCAGCGTTCCAGGTGACTGCCGAGCAGCGTGAGATCGATGACGACGGCCGGAGTTTCGGGACGGTCCGGATCGCTCAGCGCGGCGTGCAGCCGGGCGCGCAGCTCGGCCACGGAGGCACCGGGCGCGGGGTCGTCGGCGGGGTGGCCGGTGGTCACCGCCTCGCCCGCGGCGGCCAGCCGGGCCGCGGCCACCCCGCCGAGCTCGGTCAGCGCGGACAGGATCGGCTGCGCCGCAACGTGTTCGGGGTGGTGGCGGTAGACCTGGTCGGCGACCGCGCTGGTGAGGGTGCCGATGCCGGAGAGCTGGTCGGCGATCTGCATCGCGGTCACCACATGGCGCAGGTCGCGGGCGACCGGCGCCTGCAACGCCAGCAGCGCCACCGTGCGCGCCTCGCAGGTGCCGTGCATCTTGTGTAACTGCTCCTCGAGCGCGAACACCTCGTAGGCGGCGGTGAGATCGGCGCCCGCCAGCGCGTCGACGACCCGTTCGAGGGAATCGTGGGCGAGACGGCACATCAGCGTCAGATCGTTGGTCAACGCGATGAGCTCGTGGGTGAACTGGGTCCGCACACGGGAATTCTCGCCCATGCCCCGGCCGGTGCGGAATCGATCGCCACAATATCGCCGCGGGCGACTCGGCCACGTGCCTCGATCTTGATGTCCGATTCTGCTGGGACGATGGAAGCATGATCCGTGCGCTGAGAGACCGCTGGACCGTGTTCGTGCCCCTGCTCGCCGCCGTCGTCCTGGCCGCCACCTGGGGGCGAAGTCTGCCTTCGGTGGGTGTCGTGGTGGTTGCCGCGTTCCTGATCGGGGCGGTGCTCTCGGCGGTCTATCACGCCGAGGTGGTCGCCGAGCGGGTCGGTGAACCGTTCGGGGCGCTGGTGCTCGCCGTGGCCGTCACCGTGATCGAGGTGGCGCTCATCGTCACGCTGATGATCTCCGGCGGGGAGAAATCGGCGACGCTGGCCAGGGACACCGTCTTCGCGGCGGTGATGATCACCTGTAACGGCATCTTCGGCCTCGCCCTGTTGGTCGCGGCGCTGCGCAGGCGGGTGGCCGAGTTCAACGCCGAAGGCACCGGCGCGGCGCTGGCGACGGTGGCGACGCTGGCCACGCTCAGCCTGGTGCTGCCGACCTTCACCTCCAGCGTGCCGGGCCCGGAGTTCTCCACCCCGCAGCTGGCCTTCGCCGCGATCGCCTCGCTGTCGTTGTACGGGCTGTTCGTGATGGTGCAGACGGTGCGGCACCGCGACGACTTCCTGCCGCCGGTCCAGGCGGACGGGGTGGTGACCGACGACGATCTGCACGACGAGCGGCCCTCCACGCGCGCGGCGCTGCTCAGCCTTGCGCTGCTGCTGCTCGCGCTGACCGGAGTGGTCGGGCTGGCCAAGGTGGTCTCGCCGTCGATCGAGTCGGCGGTGGCGACGGCCGGGATGCCGCACGCGGCGGTGGGTGTGGTGATCGCGCTGCTGGTGCTGCTGCCCGAGACGCTGGCCGCGGTCCGGGCCGCGCGGCGCGACCGACTCCAGATCAGCCTGAACCTGGCCCTCGGCTCGGCGATGGCGAGCATCGGGTTGACCATCCCGGTCATCGCTGTAGCAACTATCTGGCTACCGGGTCCGTTGATTCTGGGACTGGGCGCCACGCAGATGGTGTTGCTCGCGCTGACCGTCGTCGTCGGCGTGCTGACCGTGGTTCCGGGGCGCGCCACGCTCCTGCAGGGCGGCGTGCACCTGGCTCTGTTCTCGGCTTTTGTGTTCCTCGCCGCCAGTCCGTAGCCGAAGTGGTGCGGATCACGAATAACCGGAACGGTGCTCGGGTTCGGCTGGAAAGTGGTCAGCGTCACGGCTCCCTGATTTTGTTGTGACGCAGAGTACCTATTAGCTTGGCCGACGTTGGCATCGAAGCCGGATTCGGAGAGCGCCATGAACATCCAGACGTCCCGTGCGGCGGGCGCGGCCCGCGGGCCCGCCGAATGACGCCGGAGATCCGCACGGCCGACCGCGTATCCGCGACGGCGATCGTCCGGAAGAACTTCTCCGATACGGTCGTCTCCTCGCTGCGCACCTTCGGCCGCGCGGTCGGCATCGCCCAGGAATCGGTCACCGGCACCGTCGGCGACCTGATCCGCCGCGAATTCCAGTGGCGTGAGGCCCTGCTCCAGGCGTGGCGGTTGGTCACCGTGACCGCCGTGCCCGCGATCTTGATGGCCGTCCCGTTCGGCGTGATCGTCTCCATCCAGGTCGGCAACCTGATCCACACCCTCGGCGCGGACTCCCTCGTCGGCGCGACCGGCGGGCTCGGCGTCATCAAGCAGGGCGCGCCGATGGCGACCGGCTTCCTGCTCGGCGGCGCGGGCGCGGCCGCCATCGCCGCCGACCTCGGCGCGCGCACCATCCGCGAGGAGATCGACGCGCTGCACACCATGGGCATCAGCCCCATTCACCGGCTGGTGATCCCGCGCATGGTGGCGATGCTGATCGTTGCGCCACTGCTCAACGTCCTGGTGATCTTCGTCGGCGTGCTCGCCGGGTACGCGGTCGCCATCGGCGGCCAGGACGTGACACCGGGCAGCTACTGGGTCACCTTCGGCTCGTTCACCTCCACCGCGGACGTGTGGGTGTCGCTGGGCAAGGCGCTGATCTTCGGCTTCCTGGTGGTGATCATCGCCTGCCAGCGCGGTCTGGAGGCCAAGGGCGGCCCGCGCGGCGTGGCCGACGCGGTCAACGCCGCCGTGGTGCTCTCGGTGGTCTCGATCGTGTGCGTGAACCTGCTGCTCACCCAGGTCACCGCCATGTTCCTGCCGACGAGGCTGGCCTGATATGGCGGTCTCCTCGTACGTGCCCAAGGGGCTCGGTCCGCTGGTGCGCTACGTGCGGCGCGGCGGGCTGGTGCTGCGCGGCATCGAATCCTTCGGCTTCGTCGCGGTGTTCGTCTGGCAGGTGCTCTCAGCGGTGCCACTGACGCTGTCGCGCTACCGCGCCGAGACCATGCGCGCCATCACGAACATGACCTGGGGTCGCGGTTCCATCGTGGTCGGCGGCGGCACGGTGCCGATGATGGTGGTGCTCGGGCTGGTGATGGGCGCTTCGGTGGGCGTGGAGTCCTTCGCCACGCTGGACATGCTCGGCATGGGCCCGGTCACCGGCATCGTCTCCGCCTACGCCACCACCCGCGAGCTGGCGCCGATCGCGGCCGCGGTCGGGTTCGCCGCCCAGGCGGGCTGCCGGATCACCGCCGAGATCGGGTCCATGCGCATCTCCGAGGAGATCGACGCGATCGAATCACTCGGCCTGCGCTCGGTGCCGTTCGTGGTGACCACCCGGGTGATCGCGGGCGCGCTGGCCATCGTGCCGACCTTCCTGATCGCGCTGATCCTGGCCTACGCGGCCTGCCGCGGGCTGATCACGCTGCTGCACGGGCAGTCGGCCGGTGTCTACGACCACTACTTCTTCCAGTTCGTCTCGGGCTTCGACGTGATCGCCGCGGTGATCAAGGTCGCGGTCTTCGGGACGGTGGTGATCCTGGTCCACAGCTACTACGGCTTCTTCGCCAAGGGCGGGCCCGAGGGCGTCGGCATCGCGTCGGGGCGCGCGGTGCGCACCAGCTTCGTGGCGATCATCGCCATCGACATGGTGCTCTCGATCGTGCTGTGGGGCTTCAACTCGGCGATCAGCTTCACGGGGTGAACGGTGCCTGAATACGGATTGCCCGGCGTCGCCGCCGACCGGACCCGCGCGCGCACCCTCGGACTGGTGCTGGTGGCGCTGGTCGTGGTGGTCGCGCTGGTGACGGGTCTCTATCGCGGATTGCGCAGCGAGGACGGGCTGCGCATCACGCTGCGCACCGAGCAGATCGGCGACGGCGTCACCGAGGGCACCCAGGTGCGGGTGGACGGCGTGCTGGCCGGTGAGGTGACCGCGATCGCACCCGACGAGCGCGGCACCCAGCGCATCGACCTGCGCCTGGACGCCGACGCGCTGCCCGGCATCGACGACTCGCTGCGGCTGGACTACGCACCGGCCAACCTGTTCGGCATCAGCGAACTGGAACTGCTGCGCGGCCCCGGCGGTGCGCCGCTGCGGGCGGGCACCGTCGTCGACCTCACCGGCCCGCGGGCGGGCGACGTCTACGACGCCACCATGGGCGCGATCCTGCGCAGCCTCTCCCAGGTGGGCGAGACCGCGTTCTCCCCGCGCCTGGCCACCGTGATCGCGCAGATCTCCGCCGACGTGCAGGCCTTCACCCCGCTGGTGCAGGCGCTGATCACGGTGGCGCGCACCATCGCCGACCACCAGACCATGCCGGCCTCGGAACTGCTCGGCAATCTCGGCCCCGCCTTCGACGGCGGCGGCGAGTTCGCCGGCGCGACGATCCGGATCCTCGACCAGTTCCACGACATCCGCATCCTGCGCACCGACCAGAACCGCTACGACGTCGGGGTCGGCGCCCTGACCGGCTCGATCCTGCCCGGCCTGGCCACCACGGTCAGCACGGCCGGCGAGGAACTCGCCGAGGCCACCGACATGCTCGCGCCGATGCTGGCCGTGCTGGCGCAGATGGTGCCGCGCCCGGCGCAGTCCGGCGCCGAGCTGCGCGAACTGCTCGGCCGGCTGCGTGCGGCGATGCCGGAGACCCCGGACGGCCCGGTGCTGAATCTCGAGGTCGAACTCGCGCACGTGCCCGGCGTGGCGGTCCCGCTGCTCGGAGGTGCCCGATGACGGTGCGTGCCGCCGCCTGGCGGCTCGGCCTGTTCGCCGCGGTGATGGCCGTGGTGCTCGCGCTGGTGCTGGCCGCGATCCAGCGCCCGGTCGCCGGGGACACCGAGACGCACGAGGCGCTGTTCACCGACGCCAACGGCCTGAAGGTCGGCGACGACGTGCGCATGTTCGGCGTGCAGGTCGGCAAGGTGGAGCGGATCGGCCTCGAGCAGTCGATGGCGAAGGTGCGGTTCACCGTCACCACCGCGACGCCGATCTACGACAACTCGCGCCTGGCCATCCGCTACCAGAACCTCACCGGCCAGCGCTACATCGACCTGCAGCAGGAACCGACGCCCGGGGTGCGGCTGGCCCCCGGCGCGGTCGTCGGCGCCGACCGGACGGTGCCGTCGTTCGACGTGACGAGCCTGTTCAACGGCCTGCAACCGGTGCTGGCCACGCTCTCCCCGGAGGCGGTCAACCAGTTCACCGAGAGCATGCTCGCGGTCATCGAGGGGGACGGCACCGGCCTCGGCCCGGCGATGGCGGCCATCGGGCAGCTCAGCGAATACGTCGGCGACCGCCAGCAGGTGATCGCCACGCTGGTGAAGAACATGTCCGAGCTGGCCGACAAGGTCGGCGGCCGGGTGCACCACCTGGTACCGCTGCTGGCCCGGCTCAGCGACATCTTCCAGGCGCTGCAGGCCAACATCGGCGGCCTGGCCGACTTCGCGATGAGCGCGCCCTCGGTGCTCGCGCCGCTGGACCGGTTGCTGGGCACGCTCGGCCTCGACCCGGACCGGGCCACCGACATCGACGCGCTGGTGCGCTCGCTGTTCCCGGATCCGCGGGAGGCCGTCGAGGTGTTCGGCCGGCTGCCCGGCCTGCTCCAAGCCGTCGACAACGCGCTGCCCCGCACCGTCGCGGGCTGGCAGCCCGAATGCGGCAACGGCCCCGCCGAGGTGCCCACCCCGCTGCGGGTGCTGATCGCCGGACAACAGGTGACGATATGCAAACGATGATCTCGCGCTGGTTCGGCGGCGACCGCCCGGTGCTCGACGACGCGGCCCGCACGCGCCGGGAGGTGCGGCTGGGCATCGTCGGTGTGCTGGCCGTGGTGCTCGGCGTGGTCGCCGCCGGGGTGCTGTACGCGGTGCCGCTGGGCAAGTCGACCTACACCGCGGAGCTGACCGAGGCGCAGTCGGTGAAGGTCGGCGACGACGTGCGCCTGGCCGGGGTCACCGTCGGCGCGGTGACGAGCCTGGAGCTGAAGCCGGACCGCGTGGTCATGCGGTTCACCGTCGACGACGACGTGTTCGTCGGCGACCAGACCTCGCTCGACATCCGCATGCTCACCCTGGTCGGCGGGCACTACGTGGCGCTGTTCCCGGCCGGGACCGAACCGCTGGGCGACGGCGTCATCCCGGCCGACCGGGTGCGCCTGCCCTACAGCCTGATGGAGACCTTCCAGGACGCCACCGCTCCGCTGCGCGAGGTGAACGGCGACACCCTGCGCCGCAACCTCGCCGAACTCGACCGCGCGGTCACCGACGCGCCGGAGACGCTGCGCACCACCCTCGACACCGTCGGCAGCTACGTCGACGCGATCGACCGGCAGCGCGCCCAGGTCTCCAACGCCATCGCCGTCGCCGACGAGTACGTCACCATGTACGACGGCGCCAAGAGCGATCTGCGCAGGCTGATGGAGAACGTCATCCTGCTCGAGGACGTGCTCATCGACAAGCGCGCCGAACTGCGCGAGGCGGTCG
Source organism: Nocardia sp. FDAARGOS_372 (assembly GCF_002554515.1). Classification (NCBI taxonomy): domain Bacteria; kingdom Bacillati; phylum Actinomycetota; class Actinomycetes; order Mycobacteriales; family Nocardiaceae; genus Nocardia; species Nocardia sp. FDAARGOS_372. Next base: position 5,950,046 of record NZ_PDDW01000001.1, read on the forward strand.
CGCTGTTGACCAGCGTGGTGCAGCGGGTCGCGGCCCTGGCCCCGGCCTGGGAGTCGTCGGTGCGGCCGCGCGCGGACCAGTTGTCCGCGGCGATCGGCCGGCTCACCGAGATGGGCGGCACGCTCGAACCCGTCATCGCCACCACCCGGGAACTCGGCGAGAAGCTGCGCACCCTGGTGATTCCGGAGGAGGGCCTGGTGATCGATCAGTCCGCGCAGACCGTGCCCGCGCCCGCGGGCCTCGAACTGCCGGATGTGTGCGTGCCGGTGCCGGGGAGGCAGTGCTGATGGTCAAGCGTCTGCTGGGCAGTCAGGCCTTCATGTCGGTGGCCGGTGTGGTGGTGATCGCGGTGGTGGCCGTGGTCGGTTACGTGCTCGCCTTCGAGCCGTTGCGGCGCACCGAGAGCTATTGCGCGATCATGCCCGACAGCATCGGTCTCTACGAGGGCAACCAGGTGACCATGCGCGGCATCGTGGTCGGCAGTGTCACCTCGGTGCGCAACCAGGGCAGCGGTGTGCGGGTGGATTTCGAGGTCGACGCCGACCATCCGGTCTACGCCGACGCCTCCGCGACCACCGTCTCCGACACCGTCGTCGCCGACCGGGAGCTGGCCGTCCTCGCCTCGGGCGCGACCACCGAGCCCTGGGACAGCGGCACGTGCATCACCCGCACGCTGACACCGAAGAGCCTCACCGAGACACTCACCGCCTTGGCGCAGCTCTCCGACGAACTCGTCGGCGCCGACCCGGCACAGCAGAATTCGCTGGCCGCCGGGCTGGCCTCGCTGGATCGCGCCACCGCCGACACCGGCCCGCAGATCAACGCGCTGATCCACAAGCTCGGCTCCGCGTTGAAATCGCCGGACGCCGACATCGCCCATCTGGCAGGCATCTTCGACGCGTTCTCCTCGGTGTCGAAGAAGGTCAACCAGTACTGGGGCGACCTGGAGACCATGCTGGTGCGGGTGGGGCCGGTGCTCGACCAGGCCACCGACGACCTGCTGGTGCCCGGCGCGCAGTTGTTCGACGCCTTGCACGAGGTGCTGCCGATGCTCGACGACCTGACCTCCCTGTTCGGGACGGAGATCCTCGGGCTGCTCGACCGCACGGTGCCGCTGCTGAAACTGTTGCGCGCCAACGTCGGATCGCTGCGCGACATCGTGCTCACCACCCCGGTGCTGGCCTCGGCGTTCCGCACCGCCGCCGATCCCGAGACCGGCGCGAGCGGGCTGACCTACGCCCCGCCCCGGGTGGCGCTCCCGCAACCGGCCGCCGAACAGGTCTGCGCCGCGGTCGAGGCGATCGCCCCCGGCCGGTGTGCGGGCGCCGAGAACGGCCTGGTGCGGGTGGATCTGGTGTCCCTGGTACTCGGAACGGTGGGTGCGCGATGAGAGTCCCGGCCGGACGTGTCCTGCGCCGCCTGTTCCTGGCGCCGCTGCTGACCGGCACGATCGCGCTCGCGGGGTGCGCGTTCGACCCGTCGGCGGTGCCGGTGCCCGGTAACTCGGTGCCCGGACCGACCTATGCGCTCGACATCGAATTCGCCAACGTGCTCAACCTGCCCGCGCGGGCGAAGGTGATCGCCAACGGCGCCCAGGTCGGCACCGTCGAGCAGGTGACCGTGGTGCCCGCCGACCAGGCGCCGCCCGGCCGCGGCGGGTACGTGGTGGTGCGCACCGCGATCTCCGCATCGGTGCGGCTGCCCACCGCGACCATCGCCGAACTGCGGCAGAACACCGTGCTCGGCGACATCCACATCGCGCTGACCACCCCGCCGGACGGGTTCGGCGAGCTGCTCGCCCCCGGCGCCACCATCGGCCTCGACCACACCCGTCCACCCGTGCAGCTCGAGGACACGATGGCCGCGATGGCGTTGTTCGTGCAGGGCGGCGCGGTGAACCAGTTGCAGGACATCGTGCACCGGATCAACGCGGTAATGCCGCAGGATCCCCGCGAGACCGCCCGGATCGCCGGCGTGCTCGGCGCCGACGCCGCCGACCTGGCCGCCAACCTCGACCAGGTGGATCTGCTGCTCTACGGCCTGGCCACCAATGCCGAAGTGCTGCACGAGATCCGGCCCGAGCTCGACAACATCCTCAGTGCCGCCTCGGTGGAGCGGATGAACGCCAACGCCGCCTCCATCGCCGGGGTCACCGAGATCTTCGACGGTCTCGGCCCGGTCGGCCAGTCGCTGTCCTGGCTGGCACCGTTGGCGCGCTCCGGCGACGCCGCGGCCACCGCGTTCGCGCCGCTGGTCACCGGCGGCCCGCTGGATCTGGGCAGGCCGGGCAATCTGGCGCTGCTGGTCGCGCTGTTGCGGGACAAGATCATCCCGTTCGCCGAGCGCGGGCCGAAGGTGAATGTCACCGGGGTACGGGTGGAGGGCAGTCCCGTCGCCGAGGACGAGCAGGTCGAACAGATCGTCCGGACACTGCGCATGATCGGAGCGGTGCGATGAAGGCGGGTTCGCTGGCCTCGCTGGGCGGTATCGCCGCCATCATGATCCTGGGTGCGGCCTACCTGGCCTTCGGTGTGGTGCGGGTGGACCCGTTCGCCGAACACACCGAGGCCACCATGGTGCTGCGCAATTCCGGCGGCCTGGGGGTCGGCTCCCCGATCCTGCTCACCGGAATCGAGGTCGGCGAGGTCACCGCGGTGCGGGCGACCGACGCCGGGGTCGAGGTGGGCTTCCGCGTGGACGGCGACCACCGGCTGCCGGTGGACAGCGTGGTGACCATCGAGCATCTGTCCGCGCTCGGCGAGCCCTACGTGCAGTTCGTGCCCAAGGCCGCGGGCGGGCCCTACCTGCGCGACGGTCAGCGCCTGGACACCTCCGACGTGCGCACCCCGATGTCGGTGGCCGAGGTGGCCCGGCTGGTCACCAAGACCATGAACCAGCTCGACCCGACCGTGGTCGGCTCGCTGGTCGAAACGGTGAGCACCGCGCTCACCGGCACCGAGGCGGTGGTGCCGGAGCTGGCCCGGTCCGGCGACCTGCTGGCGGCCACCATCATGGCCAGGCAGCCCCGGATCGCCGAGCTGCTCACCAGCTTCCAGCTCGCCGCGGCCGACATCGACTGGGCGGGCCCGGCCACCTCCGCGGGCGCGCCCGCCCTGGTCCGATTCGGGCAGGCCCTGGACGAACTCGTCGAGGCGGTCGGCCGGGCCATGCTCACCGAAGGCAGCCCGCAGCGGTATCTGGAGGACGACGGCCTGGTGCCGTTCCTGGAACGGCTCACCGCCTGGCTGCGCGAGGCGGGTCCGGAGATCGGCGAGCTGCTGCCCGGCCTGCAACCCCTCACCGGCGCCGTCGCCGAGGCGGGCCCGCAACTGGACCTGAGCGCACTGATCGAGCAGGCGCTCGCGGGCACCGCCGAGGACGCGGTGAAGGTACGGGTCGCGGTGCGCTGACGCGGTGTGCGCGATGGCCGGACGCCGCGCCACCGCCGACCGGGCCGGGCGTGGTGCCCGGCGGAAGCGACGGCCCGGCAACGGTTCCGGGTTAGCGTGATCGGCATGGCTGGTCAGGATGCGCCGGGTGCGGTGCGGCGCGAGTTCGAGGCGCTCTGCGGCGTCGCGGTGTGCGGAGTGCTGGTGCCGGGGATCTGGCGGGCCGTGGACATGCGCGACACCGACCCCTCCGGGGAGCGGCTCGACGGCGTGCGGCAGGTGCTCGCGGTGTCGCTCGACGGTCGCTTCCTGGCGATGCTCGCGTTCCTGTTCGGCCTGGGCTGTGCCCGCGCGATGGACGCCGCGGTCCGGCGCGGGCAGCGGTCCCACGCGGTGCTGCTGCGCGGGCTGCTGGTCCTGAGCGTGCTCGGCGCGATCGAGCTGTGGTACCGGCCAGGGGCGGTGCTGCTGCCGCTGGCCGTCGCGGGCGCGGTGGTGCTGGCGCCCGCCGCCCTGTTGCCGCGCGGCGCGGTGCTCGCTCTCGGGCTGGGGGTGACGGTCGCGGTCGCCCTGGCCCTGGGCGGCGATCTGGCGCCGGTGCCCGGCCTGCTGCTGCTCGGCCTCGCGGCCCAGCGCTATCGCCTGCTCGAGCGGGCTGTCGAGCGTCCCGCCTGGCTGGTCGCGGTCTTCCTGCTCGCCGTCCCCGCGGCGGTCGCGACGGCCGTATGGCAGTGGCGCACACCCTATCTGGAGCTCTGGAGCAGCCCGAGCGGCCCGGTCGCCGCGCTCGCCGGTGCCCTGGCCTACCTCACCGGGCTCCTGCTGCTGCTGCGGACCGAGACCGGCGCGCTGCTGACCGAGCTGCTGGCGCCGCTGGGCCGGATGGCGCTGACGGCCTCGCTGAGTGCCACCCCGCTGATCCTGCTCGCCGAGCCGCAGCTGCGGCTGACCGACTCGACCCGCTACGGCGCCGTGGTGGTCCTGGCGGCGGGCGTTCTCGTCGGGCAGATCTTCTGCAGCCACCTGTGGTTGCGGTGGCTGTGCGACGGGCCGGTGGAGTGGGTGACACGCAGCGTCGCCCGGTGGGCGCCGGCCCCGGTGCTGCGTCGGCGAGAGAGTGCGACGGCACCTCTCGGATTGCCGCGCTATTGAGAACCTTCCGGTCCGGACATCGTCGCCGTGCCGGATTTTCTCGTTTAGGGGCATTTCCTTCTCGCTGGTGACCGTTTGGGCGCCCGATTCCCGGGAATAGCCGACATGTCAGAACATTTCAGCGAAGCGGGATTGTCATGTTCATAGTTCTGGGACTTCTCGTCCTGATCGCCGCGGTCGTCGTCGGGGTGTCGATCGCCGCAGCCGACCTGGATCGGATGCGCGCACCGGCGGGCGATTTCGAGATCTTCGGCTCTCTGTTCACCCCCACCGTGGGGGAGGTCTTCGGTGTCGGCATTCTCGTCGGCGCCGCGGGCATGCTCGGCCTGCTGCTCCTGTCGACCGGTGTGTGGCGTAGCGCCCGCCGCGGCAGCGAAGCGCGCCGGGAACTTCGTCGTTCGCGCCGGGAGGTCGCGGCCGCGCGCCGCGCCGCCCCCGCACCACAGGCGCCGGCCGGCGCACCACCCGCCCCGCCGCAGACCGGCGGGCCGATGTGGAGCGCCAACCGATTCCTGCGCAGGCCACCGGGCTCCGGTCCAGCCAAGGCGTGAACGACGTTTCAGTCGAGAGACGACTGATGAGGAAAGGGTAAGACCGTGATCATTCTCGGATTGATTCTGCTGATCGTCGGCTGGTTGCTCGGCATCAACCTGCTCGTCACCGCGGGCATCGTGGTGTTGCTGGTCGGCGCGGTGCTCTGGATCGCCGGCTCGGTGGGCCGTCCCGTCGGCGGCCGCAGGCACTATTACTGACCTACCGCCGGGGTGACCCGAGATCGGCTCACCCGAAATCGGCGGTGACCCGCGATCGGCCGGGTGGCGAATTCGCCACCCGGCCGTTCAGCGTACCGGGCGGAATTCGGCCGCGCGCCGGGCGCGCTGCCGGAATTCCGCGGCCGCCCCGTCGAGCAGATCACACACCCGCGCCGGCTCCACCGGCGCGAAATCCCGGTACCAGTGCCCGATGGAATGGAACATCTCCGGCGTCTCCAGGCACACCACGTGGTCGGCGACCGCGGCCAGCGCCCGGATGCTGCGCACCGATCCCACCGGCACCGCCAGCACCGTGCGCAGGGCGCCCCGGGCGCGGGCGGTGGCCAGCGCGGCGCGGGCCGTCGCACCGGTGGCGACACCGTCGTCGACGATCACCACGGTGCGGCCGTGCAGGTCCAGCCGTTCGGCGCCGCCGCGCAGGCGCAGCGCGGTGCGGGCCAGTTCGGCGCGCTCGTCGGTCTCCACCTGGGCGCGGCCGGAATCGGAGACGAACGCCCGCACCAGGATCTTGTCGTCGACGACACGCACGCCGTCTTCGCCCAGCGCGCCGAACACCAGCTCCGGCTGGTAGGGCACCCGCAGTTTGCGTACCACCGCCACGTCCAGCGGCGCACCGAGCGCGGCCGCCACCTCGTAGGCGACCGGCACACCGCCGCGGGGCACACCGAGAACCACGGTGTCGGCAGTGTGGAACCCGCGCACTCTCTCGACCAGACGCCGGCCCGCTTCCCGGCGGTCAAGAAAAGGCATGCTCGTCCTCCTGAATAGGGACTTCGCAGGATTCGAGCCACGCACATCGGGACTCGCAGAGTCGAACCGAAGTCTACGCCGCGGCGACCGTCGACGGCCCGTCGTCGGAAAGAAAGGTGCCCGACACCGGCGTGTCAGATTCCGGCGACGTCGGCGATCTGCCCGATGCAGTAGGTGATGGTCATCGCCAGCGCGCCACCGACCACCACCCGGACCACCGCGCGCAGCCGGTTGCTGCCGCCCAGGCGCGCGCTGATCGAGCCGGTGAGGGCCAGCGCGACGAGCACGGCGGCGAAGGTCACCGGGATACGGGCGGTGACCGGGGGCAGCAGGATCGCCAGCAGCGGCAGCAGCGCGCCGAGGGTGAACGAGACCGCCGACGAGGCCGCGGCCTGCCACGGATTGGTGAGCGCGCCCGGATCGAGCCCGAGTTCGGCCTCGGCGTGCGCGGTGAAGGCGTCGTGCGCGGTGAGCTCCTCGGCGACCGTGCGGGCGGTGGCCGGGGACAGCCCCTTGGCCTCGTAGATGTCGGCCAACTCGCGCAGCTCGTCCGCGGGGTCCTCGCGCAGTTCCCGGCGCTCCTTGGCCAGCAACGCCTGCTCGGAGTCGCGCTGCGTGCTGACCGAGACGTACTCGCCGACCGCCATCGAGATGGCGCCCGCGGACACCCCGGCGATGCCCGCGGTGAAGATCGCGGACTGCGTGGTGGTCGCCGCGGCGACGCCGACCACGAGTCCGGCCGTGGAGACGATGCCGTCGTTGGCGCCGAGCACCGCGGCGCGCAGCCAGTTCAGCCGAGTCGACAACCCTCGGGAGTGCGGTTCGTGGTGGGAGATGCGCTCGTCCGAGTCCGCCATGCCCGAACCATACCGCCGGGGGCGGGTCAGGCGCCGACGGCGGCCAGCAGCATCGGCAGCGCGTTGCCCAGCTGCCGCTGCCAGGCGGGCCAGTCGTGCCCGTCGGTGGGCACATAGCGTTCGTCCACCTGGGCGCCCACCGCGCGCAAGCGGTCGGCGAAGCGGTAGTTCTGTTCGTAGATCGTCGATTCCACGGTGCCGGTGCGCCCGTAGGAGACGAACAGCGGGATGCCGACCAGGTCGGCGGCGCGGCTGTAGGGGTTGTTCTCCTGCCAGATCGCCCGCTGCGCCGGAACGGCGTGATCGCCCCACACGCGCTTCCAGTCGGCGCCGCAGCCGAGGCCGGGCAGGTCCGGGCCGCCGGGTGCGCCGGACTCGCGCAACGGGTCGACGTTGCCACTGAACGAGGCCGCGGCGCGGAACATGCCCGGGTACTCCGCCGCGAACTTCATCGCACCGAGCCCGCCCATGGAATTGCCCGCGACGGCCCGGGTGGTGTTGGCCCGGTAGCGCGATTCCAGCAGCCCGCGCACGTCCTCGAGCAGGTACTTCTCCCAGGCGGGCGGGCCGTAGGCGCCGTAGTTCCACCAATCGGAATAGGCGCTGCACCAACTGGTCTCGGGGAGGACGAAGATGGCCTCACGACCGGCGGTGAGTGCTTCCAGCCCGCCCTTGTCGGTCCAGGACTTGTGATCGTCGAAGCCGCCGTGCAGCACCCACACCGTCGGCCAGGTGCGGTTCGCGGTCGGCGACCAGCCCGGCGGCACCACCAGCCGCACCACCTTCACCGACCAGTCGGGCCCCTCCAGATGCGGTGAGGACACCCCGATGTCGAGGATCCGGTCGCTGACCCGGGTCTCCCAGCGCACGATCGGCGCGGCGTGGGCCTGCGGCGCGAGGAGTGCGGGGACGGCGATGCCCGCCAGCGCGGTGAGCACCACGACGAGGACTCTGCTCAGACCGGACATCGAGATGTTCCTTCCGATTCGACCTGTGCTCGAACGGTAGAACAGCGCGGGCGCCGCCGACCGCGGCTCTGAGGGAATGTGTCGTGCGTCACCATCCTCGAATTCGCCGGTGCGCCTGCGCTTTCCGGTGTTCGGCGCGTCGTCGGCACGGACCGCGCGGTCGGTCGTCGATTCGTTGATCGGCCGCCCTGCTGGCATGCTGGCCCGCATGATCACACTGCGTTACCCGGGAACACGACTGCTGGCCGGATTGGCGGCGGGCGCGCTGCTGCTGGCCGGCTGCGGCGGCAACGACGAGACCACGCCGAGTTCGGCGCCGCCGAGCACCCCGCGTGACCAGCTGCTGCTGAGCATCGACGAATTCCCCGAGGGCGCCGAGAAGGTCGACCTCCCGCAGGACCGGCTGCAGGACGCGGTCGCGGACATGACCGGCATGCAGCAGAATTCGACCGTCACCCCGGCCGAGTGCGGGCAGACCCAGCAGGACCTCAGCACCGCCACCAGCGAGCTGCTCGCCGATTCCGCCGTCATCGCCGCCAACGACAACAAGGCCGGTCTGATGTACATGGAGTTCGTCGCGGGCCGCACCGGTGAGCCTGCCCGCGTGCGCGAGGTCAACGCGCAATGTCCCGAGGTGACCGTCACCTCGACCGTGGAGGGCAAGGAGATCACCACCGTCGGCCGGGTGGAGAACCTCGCCGTGCCCGCGGGGGTGAACGCGAACGACGCGGTGGCCTTCAAGGCCGTGAGCACCTCGACCGTCGGCAGCGGCAAGCCGCTGACGACCACCGCGTATCAGGGCATGGCCGTGGTGCGCGGCACCACGGTCGTGGTGCGGGTGGGCGCGTTGCAGGACAGCGTCGACCAGGCCGTGTTCGACCAGCTCTTCCGCGACGCCGTGCGCAAGGTGGAAAAGGCCGCCTGACGACCGGGTTCACGCGGGTGCGCCCAGCCCGGCGCGGCGCACCTGGGTCGGCGTGCGGCCCCACCAGCGGCGGCAGCAGCGGGTGAGGGTGGCCTGTTCGGCCAGCCCGAGCAGCGAGGCCACCTGCGCCAGCGGCATGGTCGTGGTGGTGAGGTAGCGGCGGGCCTGCTGGCGGCGCACGTCGTCGAGGATCGCGGCGAAGCCGGTGCCCTCGGCGGCGAGACTGCGTTGCAGGGTGCGCGGATGCACGGCGAGCAGGCGGGCGACCACGCCGATCTCGGGCGGGGTGGTGCCGAGCAGTTGCTGCACCGCCGCGCGCACCTTCGGCGCGGTCGCCGCCCCGGTCTCGGTGGCCTGCTCGGCGAGGAAGGCCAGCGCCAGCCGGTGCAGGTTCTCGTCACCGCCGGAGAGCGGCCGGTCGGCGAGTTCGGCGGGCACCCGCAGCAGCGCCGCGGGTCTGCCGGTGCGCACCGGCGCGCCGAAGAACTCCTCGTAGGCCGCCGGGGGCGCGCTCGGGCGGTAGGGCAGTTCCACCGACCGCAGGCCGTAACGCGGCGCGACCAGGCGCTGGATGGCGCGGTGCACGAACCCCAATCCCAGATCCGTGCCCTGCACCGGCGTCGGCAGGCCGGGGCGCACACCGTAGCGCAGCGCCAGCACGCCGCGTTCGCCGTGCGGATCGGGTTCGATCTCGAGGCTCAGCGACCGCGCGTGCACGAACAGGTAGCGCGAGGTGCATTCGAGCACGTGGGCCAGGGTGGGGGAGTTGCGGATCGCCAGCGCCAGCGGGCCGAGCATGTCCAGATCCTGGCGCCGCGCGATGCGCAGGCCGAGATCGGGGCGGTCCAGCCGATGCGCGGCCAGTTCCAGCACCGCCGCCACGGCCTGGTCGGGGACCAGCAGGTCGTCGGCGTCGAGCGCGGCCACCGGCAGGCCGACGGCCGCGGCGAACTCCTCGGCGTCGCCCCCGAGTTCGGCCACCGTGGCGCGGAAACCCCGCAGGCCCGCGGATCGAATCACCGACATGTCGTCGAGAATCAAATACTTGTCGCGCGAAGTCAAGAAGAGGGGCGTGGCGATCGGGGAGACTGGTAGCCATGACCCAGACTGAGCCGACCGTGGAACACCTCGACGTCGTGATCGTCGGAGCCGGGCTGTCCGGCATCGGCGCGGCCTACCGGCTGCAGACCGAATGCCCGGGCAAGAGCTACGCCGTCCTCGAGGCGCGCGAGGCGCTCGGCGGCACCTGGGATCTGTTCCGCTACCCGGGCATCCGCTCGGATTCGGACATGTTCACCCTCGGCTACCCGTTCAAGCCGTGGCGCGACGCCAAGTCCATCGCCGACGGGCCGTCCATCCTGCGCTACATCCGGGAGACGGCGCAGGAGTTCGGCATCGACCGCCACATCCGCTACCGCACCCGGGTGGTCTCCGCCGACTGGTCGCGCGAGCAGGCGCATTGGCGCCTCACCCTCGCCGTGCGCGAGGCCGACGGCACGGTCGTCGAGCGGCGGCTGACCTGCGGCTTCCTCTACGCCTGCGCCGGTTACTACGACTACGACCGCGGCCACGACCCCGAGTTCCCCGGCGCCGCGGAATTCACCGGCCGTATCGTGCACCCGCAGTTCTGGCCGGCGGACCTCGACTACGCGGGCAAGCGCGTGGTCGTCATCGGCAGCGGCGCCACCGCCGTCACACTCGTGCCCTCGATGGCCGAGCAGGCCGAGTCGGTGACCATGTTGCAGCGCAGCCCCACCTGGATCAGCGCCGTGCCCGGCCGCGACAAGCGCGCCGACAAACTCCGCGAACTGCTCCCGCCCGACCTGGCGCACCGGCTGATCCGCACCAAGAACATCCTGTTCAACATCGCCTTCTACCAGTACTGCCGTCGCCGCCCGCAGTCCGCGCGCAAGCTGCTCACCGGGCTCACCACCCGAATCCTGAAGGACGAGCAGGCCGTCGCCGAGCACTTCACCCCCAACTACGACCCGTGGGACCAGCGACTGTGCGCCGCACCCGACGCCGACTTCTTCAAGGCGATGAAGAAGGGCAAGGCGCAGGTGGTGACCGACCACATCGACGCGTTCGTGCCCGAGGGGATCCGGCTGAAGTCCGGGCGGGTGCTCGAGGCCGACATCATCGTCACGGCCACCGGCCTGCGCCTGCTCGCCTTCGGCGGCATCACCCCGCACATCGATGGTGTCCCGGTGCCGCTGGCCGAACAGTTCGTCTGGCAGGGCGCGATGCTGACCGGAGTCCCGAACTTCGCCGTCTGCATCGGCTACACCAACGCCTCCTGGACGCTGCGCGCCGACCTGACCTCCCGGCTGGTGTGCAAGGTGCTGCGGCACATGGACCGCAACGGCTACGCCGCCGTGGTACCGCGCCCGCAGGGCGAGTTGAGCGAGCGCCCGCTGCTGGACCTGGCCTCCGGCTACATCCAGCGCTCGATCGGCGAGTTCCCGCGCCAGGGCGACCGGCATCCGTGGAAGGTGCGGCAGAACTATCTGGTGGACTCGGCGACCACGCTGCGCACCGATCTCGGCAAGACGCTCGCGCCGGTCCCCGCCGGTCGCGGTGCCTCGGCGGTGGCCGCCGCGGGCTGAGGATCGCCCAGCCCGAGCGGGTCAGCGGCCGGAGGCGGTAGCGCAGCGTCACCACGGAGGCCGCCCCGCTCGGGGACGGACGGGCACAGGGCGTCGATCGCGACCGCCCGCAGGTGATCGACGGAACCGATGAGCGCCGCCGCGTCGGCGAGCGCCACGGCGTGCCGGGCCCGCGCCCGCGCCACCGCCGTGTCGCCGTCGAGCATCGCCGCCAGCGCCAGCCGGGCCAGCGCGCGCACCCGCAGCCGGGCCGCGTCCATCCGGTCGGCCAGCACCAGCGCCCGGCGCAGCCCCCGGCCACCGGTGTCGGTGTCGCCGCGCAGGACATGCGCGGTGCCGAAGGACAGTTCCAGGTAGTAGTCGAGCGGGGTGTGGCCGGTCGGTTCGGGGCGGCGCGCGATGCGCAGGGCGCGCAGCGTGTCGCGGGTGCCGGTGCCGGTGGCGTGCTCGATCGCCACCGCGGCCGCCAGGGCGGCGAGGACGCGCTCGTCGACGACGCGGGAGGCGCGCGGCGGGCCCGGCGGCGGCACCGGCTCGCCGCGGACCAGGGCGTCGGCGGTGTGCAGCAGGGCGAGGAACGGGTCGTCCAGCACCCAGGCGCGCGCGGACTCCAAGCGGCCGAACAGGATCGGGCCCGCCCCGTCGAGCACCAGGCGGACCGCGTGCTCGCGCAGGAACGCCACCAGCTCCGGCCGGCCCGGCACCGACAGCACGTGCGTCAGCGCGTCCGCGCCCCGGCAGGCCGCCCGGTGCGCCCCCGGCATCCGATCCGGCTGTGACCTGCGCACCTCCCCGACGAGCTCGGCGCGCAGCAGCGGGGGATAGGAGTAGCGCACCACGCCCTCGCGCACCCGGCGGCGCAGCGGGAAATCCCGGCGCTCCAGCTCCTCCACCGCCGACGCCGCCCCGTCACCGGCGAGTTCCTCGGCCAGCTCCATCGTGAAGTCGGCGGGCAGGCAGGTGGCGGCGAGGAAGGCGCGCAGCCGTGGGGCGAGACCGCCGAGCACCTCCTCGGCCAGGAAGTCGGCCACCGGCCGCGGAGCGTGTTCGAGCATTCCGAGCGCCGCGTCGCGGTAGTCGCGATGCGTGTCGACGTACTCGGCGGCCAGGTGAACGAGGGCGGGCCAGCCGCCGGTGAGGCGATGCACGGCGGTCAGCTCGGCGGCGCTGAGCGCGACACCGTGGCGGTCGAAGACGGCGGCGGTGCGCGCGGCGTCCAAACGCAGGTCGGCCGCGGTGATCCGGGTCAGCCTGCCGGTCGCCGCCCACCGGTGCCACGGCAGCGGCGGGGTGTGCCGGGCGGTGAGCACCGTGGTGGTGGCGGGGGCGGCGGTGTGCAGGAACCGCGCGAGGCAGGCCAGCGCGCGGGGGTCGGTGAGATGGTGGGCGTCGTCGAGGACCAGGAGGGTGTCGGCGGTGCGAGTCCGGTTCTCACCGCGGGCGTTTCGCGGGGCGGGCCGCCTGCGCCGCCGCGCGTCGGCGGGATGCGGGGCAGCCGCCGGGTCGGTCGACGGCGTGCCCGTAGCCGCCGGATGCTCCGGCTGGGCGGGCGCTCGACGGACCGCGTCCTCGCGCGGTGTCGCCGCGGTGGCCGGCGTGTCCAGGGCCGCGGCCAGCGCGGTGGGATCGTTCAGCGCCGGGGTCAGGGTCAACCGGGCGACTCGCGTTCCCGGACGGGCGAATTCGGCACACGCCTGAGCGAAGGCGGTCTTCCCGCTGCCCGCCGGGCCGACCACCAGGATGATCGGTGCCGCACTCGCCGCGATCGCGCGGTCGAACCGGGCCAGCAGCGCGGGCGAGAACAGCGGACGGCCGGTCGGCTCCGGATGCGGGGCGGCCGGTCGATCGGGGATGGGACGTGCGGAGTCCACGGTGCCTCCTCGAAGCTGTGCCCGCGGGCGAGACGAACGGGATGCCCCCCATATACCGACCGAGCGGCATGATCAACGCTATGCACCGGCGCGGCGCGGCGGTTCACCCGAAACGGGTGAGCTCCCGGACCCCCGCGGTGTCGTGTCGCTCGCTAGGACCGCCTGTTCGACCTCGGCCAAGGCGGTGCGGATCATCGCGCCGTAGGTGTCGTCGCCGAGTTCGGACAGGTGGGTGCGAGCGGCGGCGAGTTCGCGCAGGGCGGCGTCGAAGGCGCCCAGCCTGCGGTAGTCGTCGGCGAGGTTGAGGTGCAGGGACGGGTAGAAGCCCGCGACCGTGAGCCCGGGGTGGTGTGCCTGCGCGCACTCGTCGGTGAGGCAGTCGGCCGCGTCGAGGGCACGCACGTTCCAGACCAGGGCCTGGGCCGCATCCGGTTGCAGGTCGGCGAGGTGGTGGGCGAGCGTGCAGCGGTGCAGGGGATCGCCGTGCGGACCGAGCGTGCGCCACAGGTCGGTGAGCGCGGTGCGGGCGGCGTCGCGATCGCCCGCCCGGCCGCGCTCCACGGCATCGATGATGGCGGTCATGACGGTGTCGGTCACGGGTTCTCCTGGATCGGTTCGGGTCTCGGGCGGTTCGGTGTCAGTGAGCCGGATCGACGGGCATCACCAGCGTGGTGAGGTCGCCGTCGGTGGCCGAACGCAGGACCACCGGCTGGTCGGGGGCGGTGAGGTCGAGCATCAACTCCGGTCCGAGCGCGTCCTCGACGGCCGGGCGCAGCACACGCGGGTCGAAGGCCAGCCGCAGCGGCGCCCCGGTCACCGTCGCGGGCAGGGTGACCGGAACCGGACCGCCCAGCGCCACGCCGGCCCCGGCGACGACGAGCGGCACGGGCGCGGTGGCCGCTTCAAGCGCGGCCAACAGCGGTGCGCGGCCGAGCAGCACCCGCGTGCGCGCCGGGCCCAGGCCGGCGAGCACGGCGCGGTAGTCGGGGAATTCGGCCGCGATTCCGGGCAGCCGCCGGGAAGACGCGCCGGTCACGATCCGCACGCCGCCCTCGTCCTCGGCGAGGACGAGCTCACCCGGCGCCTCCGCGACCGCGGCGGTGAGCACACCCGCCTCGACCACCGCCGACCACGATCGCTCGACGCCGCGGCGGGGAGCCACCGACCGGGTGGAGAGCCGGTACCGGTCCGTCGCCGTCACCGTCAACCCGGTGTCGTCCACCTCGAGCAGCACGCCGGCCAGGACCGGCAACTCCGGATCGACCACCGCCGCGCGCACCACCTGCCGCACGGCGCGGGCGAACCCGGCGGCGTCGACGGTGACGCCGCCGCGGGCCGCCAGCACCTGCCGCACCTCCCCGGCCACCGCGGCGGCCGCCGCGGCGCGACGGGCCAGCTCGGCCACGTGCCGGTCGAGCACCTCCCTGGCGCGTGCGGCACCGGCGTCGAGAACCTCGGCCACTTCCGGCAAGGGCAACTCGATGCCGCGCAGGCGCCGGATCAGCACCGCCCGCGCGCACTGCTCGGGGGTGTAGTAGCGGTACCCGGTCACCTCGTCGACCACGGCGGGCGCCAGCAACCCGCAGTCGCCGTAGAACCGCAGCGCACTGGCGGTGAGCCCGCTGGCCCGCGCCACCGCGCCGATCGTCAGCAACCCCTGGTCGCGCGTCTCCGTCACGCGGCCATCATGGAGTCTCGACAGACCTGAAGGTCAAGCCGGCGCCGCTCAGCGCCGGTGGGTGCGACCGTGCGGCTCGGCGCAGTGCGGGGCGGTGGCGGGCGCGGCGGCGTGGTCGATCTGCAGGGTGGTGTGCGCGAGCGCGAATTCGCCGAGCAGCGTGTTCTCGATGGCCTGGCGGACACCGTGGCAGTCGGCCCGGTCGTCGACGAGGACGTGTGCCGAGAGCGAGGGTTCGCCCGAGGTGATGGTCCAGACGTGCAGGTCGTGCACCTCGGTGACGTCGGGCACGGCGCAGATACGGGCGCCGATGGCGTCGGGGTCCAGGTGCGCGGGCGCCGCCTCGAGGAAGATCCGCCCGGATTCGCGCACCAGCGACCAGCCCGCCTTGACCATCAGCGCCGCGACGATCAACGCGGCGACGGCGTCGGCGCGCGGGTACCCGGCCAGCCAGACGACCGCGCCCGCGACGGCGGTGCCGATGAAGGCGTACATGTCGTTGAGGATGTGCTGGAAGGCGCCTTCGACGTTGAGGCTGGTGCGGTTGGCGTGACTGATGCACCATGCCGCGGCGATGTTGACCGCGATACCGGCCAGCGCGGTGATCAGCACCAGCGGGCCCGCCACGTCCGGGGGCTCGATGAGGCGGTGGATGCCCTCGTAGCAGAAGTAGGCCGCGAGCAGCAGCAGGGTGATGCCGTTGGCCTGGGCGGAGAGGATCTCGGCGCGCTTGTAGCCGTAGGTGTAGGCGCCCGCGGCGGGACGGCGGGACAGCCGGATCGCGACGAGTGCCAGCACGATCGCGGCGGCGTCGGTGAGCATGTGCGCGGCATCGGTGATCAGCGCCAGCGATTGGGCGATGATGCCGACGACCACCTCGACGGCCATGAAGCCCACGATCAGCGCGAGGGCGATGCTCAGCCAGCGCGGATCGGACTCGGCCGTCACGCCGTGGTCGTGGCCGGCGTGGTCGTGGCCGGTGTGAGCGTGGCCGGTGTGAGCGCGGGCGGTCCGAGCGTGGGCGGTGTCATCGTTTCGCTGCCCACCGGTGCGGCGGCCGCCGTGCTCGTGGCCGTGCTCGTGGCCGCCGGGCGTCGGCGCCATCCGCTGTGCGCCGCTGGAGCCGCACTGTTCTCCCATGCCGAGGTCGTCCCTTCCGTCTCGCGCCGGTCCCGATCGAACGCCGGTCCGATCGAACGCCGGTCCCGATCGAACGCCGGTCCGATCGAATACAGTCGTGATCAACTGAGCTCAGCCTAACTTCTTGACATGCGAATGTCTGCATCCATCTTCGGCGATTCTCCGCGGCACGGCGCGGGCGCATGTCACCGCGGCGGATTACCATCCGTGAGCACCGGGCGGTTCGCGCGCCGGTGCGGATCGTCGCGGCGATCCGGTCGTGGCAGAGGGGATTTCGATGGACAGGCCGTCCTGGGCGCCCGAGGGCGTCGACATGAATCAGGCCAGTCCGGCACGCATGTACGACGCGTTGCTCGGCGGCTCGCACAACTTCGAGGTGGACCGGATGGCCGCCGAGATGGGCAAGCGGCTGGTGCCCGATCTACCCCGGCTGGCGCTGAGCAACCGCGCCTTCCTGCGCCGCGCGGTCCGCTTCCTCGTCGACGCGGGCATCACCCAGTTCGTCGACATCGGCTCGGGCATCCCCACCGTGGGCAACGTGCACGAGGTCGCGCAGAGCCTCGACCCGCGCGTCCGGGTGCTCTACATCGACATCGATCCGGTCGCCGTCGCGCATGCCCGCTCGATCCTGCGTGACAACGACAACGCCGATGCCGTCGAAGCCGATCTGCGCAAGCCCGAGGATCTGCTGGCCCGGGTGCGCGAATCCGGTCTCATCGATCTCGACCGGCCGGTGGGGCTGCTGCTGATCGCGGTGCTGCACCTGCTGGCCGACGACGACCGTCCGGCCGAGCGGGTCGCCGCGCTGCGAAACGCGGTCGTCCCCGGGTCGTACGTGGCGATCTCGCATCTCACCTCGGAGTTGCGCCCCGACGACGCCGCCGCGCTGGGCGCCAGCGCCGCCGACTCGAGCAAGGTGGGCATCCACTTCCGGCCCGCCGCGGCCATCGCCGGTATGTTCGACGGATGGGCGCTGGTGGAACCAGGGGTCGTCGAACTGCCGTTGTGGCGGCCCGAATCCGACCGCGACCGGCACGAGGCGCCGGGCCGCTCGCTCGGCCTGGCAGGAGTGGGCCGCAAGGCCTGACAACGCGCCGAGGGAGGGGGTAGCGGCCGGTGGGCTTGCGTGAGCTGTCGTTACGGTGGGCCGACGCGCTGGACGGCGTCGTGGCCCCCGCGCTCACGCGTACCGAGATCGAGGCGATGCTCGCCGACCTCGCCGAACTGCTGGTCGGCGCGATCCGCGGCCGGGACGAACCCGACGCCGCCCAGGGCGCGGCGGTGATGCTGGTGGCGGCCAATTATCGCGATCCGCTGGCCGTCAGCCGTACCGTGCGGGTGATCTGCACCGACATGGTCGAGGATTGCTGCGCCCGCGAGGATCCGGAGTTCGAACGGTGCCGTGCCAGGGCGGTCGACGTCGCCGCCGAGTTCGCCGCGGGCTTCACCGGTGCGCTGCGCGCGGTCGCGCTGGCCGAGCAGGAGACCACGCTGGGCGCCGCGCTGGCGGCCGCGCAGGAGGCCGAGGCCAGGCGGCAGCTCTCGGAAGCCCGGTTCGAGGCGGTGTTCGCGGGCGCGTCGGTGGGCATCGGCACCATCGATGTGCACGGCCGGGTGCTCGAGGTCAACGCCGCCTTCGCGGAAATGCTCGGCCTGCCGCAGGAGCGGATGCCGGGCCGGTCGGTGGCCGAGCTGATGGGCCCGGCCAATCTCGGCGAGGCGTTCGTGCAGATGCAACGGATGCTGGCCGACGAGATCCGCCGCTTCCGCATCGAGACCCACTATATGCGCCCCGACGGCGAGGTCTCGGTGATCGACCTGTCGATGTCGGCGGTGCGCGATGCCGACGGGCAGGTCCGCTTTCTCATCGGGGTCGCCGTCGACGTCACCGAGCGCAAGCAGCTGGCCGACCGGCTCTGGCACGACGCCAACCACGACAGCCTCACCGGGCTGCCGAACCGGGTGCTGTTCTTCGACCGGCTCGCCGCCGCGCAGGCCCCGATCGGCATCTGCTACCTGGACCTGGACGGCTTCAAGGAGATCAACGACCGCTGGGGCCACAGCGTCGGCGACAGCGTGCTGCACGACGTGGCCCGCCGCCTCAGCGCGGCGGTCGAATCGTGGGGCCTGCCCGCGCGTATCGGCGGCGACGAGTTCATCGTCCTGGTGGAGCGCTGCGAGGGTCGCGAGCAGTTGGACCTGCTCACCCGGCGGCTGCACGCCGCGCTGCTCGACCCGCTCGACGTATTGGGCCAGCCGGTGCGGGTGAGCGCCAGTATCGGCGCGGTGTTCAGCCGGGAGCGGCCCGCGGAGGTCGACGAACTCATGCGGGCCGCGGACGCCGCCATGTACCGGGACAAGCACGCGGCGCCCCGGCCGGGCCGCCGCGGCTGAGTGTCAGTTCCAGGCCAGGCCGTCCTCGCGGCGGAACTGCGGGTGCTCCTCGGCGCGGGTCCACCGACCCCAGGTGGCCTGGCCCTCGTCGTCGCGGCGGATCGGGCTCACCCAGGCGCGTCGGGGCAGCTGGCCGCCGCTGCACGGGCCGTGCGTCACCAGCGGAACCTGCCGCGCGACCAGGTAGCAGTCGCCGTCGGCGCCCGCGCGGGGCAGATATTCGCACAGTTGCTCGGCGGCGTCGGGCAGGCTGGCCGAGGCCACGACGCCGGGGCGCGGGGTGGGTCCGTCGGCCTCGACCACCACGGCCGAGACGGTCCACATGCTGTTGCCGGGCAGCCGCGCGGCCGGGCCGTCGGGTTCGCCCGCACACCGCTGGGACAGGTCGGTGGTGTCCGTCGCCTCGGCCGCGTACGCACTCTCGATCATCTCGCACCTCCGGTGGGACGTGGGCGGGCGCGCTGTGCGGGGTCGAACAACGCACCTCCCGACGTCGATGGATGAGAACAGCCGGTCACAGGTCGGGACATCGTGTGCCCGAAGCCAATTCGAATTGAAAGGAGAACTGGCCTGCAAATCAGTGTATAGCGAACGGCTACTTCTCGCCGCTGCAATCATCCGAGGCGTACGGCCACCGCGGGGAGTCTTTCGATCATCGCGATCGTGAAATCCGCCAGCAGGTCGATCAATCCCTCGCGGTCCACGTCGAGACCGCCGTCCAGCCAGACCAGCACCAGCTCCGCCGCGCCGCCGGTGATCAACTGCGAGGTGGCGGCCACGGCGGCGTCCTGGCCCTCGGGCAGATCCAGCACCACGCGGGTCTGTTCGATGATGGTGGCCGCCACCGTGCGCATGCTCGCGAACCGCGAACGCATCAGCGCTTCGCTGCCGAAGGCCTGCGCGAAGACGATGTGGGCGCGGCGCGGATCGTCGGTGAGGTCGGTGATGAGCGCGGCCACCCCCGCCCTGATCCGCTGGGCGGGCGTGCCGGCGGTGACCGCGATCGCGGTGCGGGCGCTGTCCAGGGCGGAATTCTGCACCTCGAGCTGCAGCGCGATGGCGAGCGCGTCCAGATCGGGGAAGGCTTCGTAGAAGAAGCGCGGGCCCACTTTGGCCTGCTCGCAGACGCCGCGGACGGTCAGCGCGGACAGGCCGTTGGTGCCGACGATGTCGAGCGCGGCGTCCAGCAGGCGCCTGCGCCGGTCCTCGCGCCGCTCGGCGGTGGAGGCGCCGCGATACGTGCCGGTCGTTGCGCGGGTCATCGAGACAGCTTTTCACAGCACGAATCGGGAAACAACTGTGTACGGAAACGCTTGTTTCCGATATGGTCGAGATCACTCGCAGCGTCGCGAAGGGATTCGGCATGAGTCTTCAACTTCCCACCACGGTCAGCGCGGTCTCCGACAACGCCAGGCACCTGCGCACCCGCCTGTCCTGGCAGGCGCAGCGCGCGGGGCTGCAGGTGGTGAAGCGGTATCCGACCCGGATCCGGCCGCTCGCCGAGCCGCCGCCGGGCAGCGGCCTGAAACCGGTGCTCGGTGACTTCGGCCCGCCCGGCATCGGGTACACCCTGCACACCCTCGCCGACCCGATGGGCTTCTCGCGCGAGCGGTTCGAACGCCTCGGCCCGGTGTCCTGGCTCGGCGTGCTCGGCAGGCCGGTGGTGTCGGTGGCCGGTCCGGAAGCGTTCGAGCAGGTGCTGCTCGATCGCGACAAGGTCTACTCGGCCCAGCGCGGCTGGGAATGGCTGATCGGGCCGTTCTTCCACGGCGGGGTGATGCTGCGCGACTTCGACGACCACATGTTCCATCGCCGGATCCTGCAGCAGGCCTTCACCCGGCCGCGGCTGCACGGGTACCAGGACCTGACCAGCCCGCTGCTGCGTCGCGGCATCGAATCCTGGCGTCCCGCAGCCGAATTCCACATCCACACCGCGATCAAGCAGTTGCTGTTGCAGCAGGCCACCGAGGTGTTCGCCGGCGCCGAACTCGGCCGCGAGAGCGTCGCGCTGGCGCACGCGTTCGAGGACGCGGTGCACGGCGGCACCGCGATGGTGCGCGCGAACGTGCCCGGCGGCGTGTGGGCGCGTGGACTGCGCGGCCGCCGCCGACTCGAGGACTACTTCCGCCGCGAACTGCCCGCCAAGCGCGCGGGGGAGGGCAACGACCTGTTCAGCGTGCTGAGCCGGGCCACGACGGAGGAGGGGCACACCTTCACCGACGAGGAGGTCGTGCAGCACATGATCTTCGTGATGCTGGCCGCGCACGACACCAGCACCATCGCCTCCTCGATGCTGGTCTACGAGCTCGGCAGGCATCCGGAGTGGCAGGACAAGCTGCGCGCCGAGGCGATCGGGCTCGGCAAGGAGTCGGTCGGCTACGACGACCTCGACGAGCTGCCGCTGCTGGACATGGCGTTCAAGGAAGCGCTGCGGATGTACGCGCCGGTGGCGCAGCAGGCCCGCGAGACCATCGCCGACACCGCGCTGTGCGGGCACTACCTGCCGCGCGGCACGCTCGTGATGTGCGGACCGTACATGATGATGCGCACCGCGCAGTACTGGCGCGATCCCGACGAGTTCGATCCCGAGCGGTTCGCGCCGGAGCGCCGCGAGGACAAATCGCACCGCTTCGCCTGGGCGCCCTTCGGCGGTGGCGCGCACAAGTGCATCGGCCTGTACTTCGGCGGAATGACGGTGAAAGCCGTGCTGTACCAGATGCTCACGCGGTTCCGCTGGAGCGTGCGGCCGGGCTACGAGCCGCTGTTGGTGGCGGGTACCGGGCCGACGCCCGCCGACGGGTTGCCCATCCGGCTGGAACGGCTCGCGCGATGAGGGTGGTCGTCGATCGGGACCGGTGCGAGGGCCACGGCATGTGCGAGGCGCTGGCGCCGGATCTGTTCCGGGTGGGCGACGACGACGTCGCGCGCCCGCGTACCGACACCCTCGGCCCGGCCGACCGGGACGTGGCCGAACTGGCCGTGGACAGCTGCCCGGTGCAGGCCCTGCGGCTGGAAGGGAGCTGAGCACCGCGCGGCTATACTCCGGCATGGCCGGCTCGACACGACCCAGGCGGAGTTGGGAGCAGATCCATGCGGGAGCAGCGGCGCCCCGGTGGTCCGGCGTTGTCGCGGCGGACCGTGTTGAGCGCGGGCGCCGCGCTGGCGGCGTTCGGCGCGACGGCGGCGTGCGGGCGATCCGAGCGCGTCACCGAGCGGCCGCCCTCGGGTGAGGACCCGCAGACCATCGTCTCCGACGCCTATGTCTTCGGTTATCCGCTGGTGCTCATGGACGCGACCCGCCGGGTCGCGCGGGCGAGCACGCCGGACAACCAGTTCCGGCACGCGGCCGGACTGCCGACCCCGCGACGGCGCGGTCCGGTCCGGCCCAACATGGACACGCTGTACTCGATCGCCTGGCTCGACCTGTCCGCCGGACCGATGGTCGTGCAGATGCCCGAGGTGGAACCGCAGCGCTACTGGGTGCTGCAACTGCTCGACGCCTGGACCAACACCGTGCACAACCCCGGCAACCTGCGTCCCCGGGTGGCGGCGGGTGCGGCGCCGCCCTACACCTATGTGGTGACCGGTCCCGGCTGGACCGGTGAACTGCCCCCCGATCTGGTGGTGTTGCCGATGCCGACCCCGACGGTGTGGCTGCTCGGCCGCATCCAGGTCGACGGACCGGAGGACGTACCCGCGGTGCGGGCGATCCAGGAACGGATGCGGCTGGTACCGCTGGCCGACTGGCCCGCGGGCCGCGACCCCGGTCCCGGGCGCACCGATACCGGCGACGGCGACGTGCCGCCGGTGCAGCAGGTGGCCGCGATGGACCCGGCGGAGTTCTTCGAGCGGTTGTGCGCGCTGATGGCGGTGAATCCGCCCGCCCCCGCCGACGGGCCCGCGCTGGCCCGGTTCGCGCAGCTGGGCATCGCCCCGGGCGGCGCGCTGACCGGGATCTCCGACGACGATCTGGCCGAGGCCGTGCAGGCGGTGCGGCACACCATCGAGGTCTACGTCGATCCGGGGATCCGGATCGACAACGGCTGGCTGGTCGACCCGAACATCGGCGTCTACGGCGACGACTACCTGCGCCGCGCCAGCACGGCCGCCAAGGGCCTCGGCGCCAACCGGCCGGAGAGTGCCGCCTATCCCACCCTGTTCGCCGCGGCCGACGACGACGGCATTCCGACCCGATACCGGCTCACCTTCGCGCCGGGCCAGGCGCCGCCGGTGGACGCCTTCTGGTCGGTGACCGCCTACGACGGCGACGGGTTCCTGGTGCCCAACGACGCGGAGATCTACTCGGTGGGCCATCGGATTCCGGTGCCGCCCGCGCCGGACGGATCGCTGGTGCTGGTGATCCAGCACGCGGACCCCGGTCCCGGCGTGCCCGCGGGCAGTTGGCTGCCGATCCCCGACCGCGGCACCTTCTCGCTGACCCTGCGCCTGTACGCGCCGAGAACCGAAGTGCTGGACGGTAGTTGGCACCCGCCGCCGCTGGTTCCCGTGCCCTGAACGGAGATTCGAGTAGCGCGCTACTCGGGTGCGCTCCCGCGCCCGGATCGATGATCGTCGCCGGAACCGGTCGTGAGGAGGGGTAGGGATGAGCGAGGGACGGAAGGCGTTGTCGCGCGCGCCGCAGGGGGAGCCGCCATTTCGGAGTGCCGGCGCACCCGTACGGGCCGGCAGGCCGGCGCCGCGGCGCTCGGGTGCGCGCTCCGGCGCCGGGATCCAGCGGACGCTGCGCGCGGTGCACGCCGCCGAACGCGCGGCGGCCGCCGACGGGGCGACCCGGTTCGCCGAGCGCGCGGTGCGGATGGCGCTCGAGGTGCTCGACCGCCGCAGACCGGTGGGGCAGCTGGCCGGACTCGCCGATCCCACCGTGCTGGCCGCCGTGCGGACACTGGTGAGCGCGGATCTCGTGCCCGGCCGCGCGCTCGGCTCCGCGGTGCACCTCCGAGTGCGCTTGCGGCTGCTCGACACCGACACCGCGGAGGTCTGGGCCGGCTACGACCGCGGTGGGCGGCACTTCGCCCTGGCCGCGCGGGTGGCCCGTACCCGCGCCACCGGCTGGCGGCTGACCGCGCTGCGCGTGCGCTGAGCGGTTGCCCGAGCGCGGGACATCCCCGCGCGTCGCACCCCCGGCGCGCCGGACTCGACTACCTTGGAACTGGTGCGGCGCTGTTCGGTGTCGATCGAGCTGTTCACGGTGTACCTGTCCGCCGTGATCGGCGGACTGGCGCTCACCACCCCGATCTCGCTGGCCTGGGCACACGGCACCGCCTCCCTGGAGATGGAGCTGCTGGTCTACAGCCTGCCGCGCGCCACCGCGGTCGGCGGTGTGGCCGCGGTCATCACCGCGGTGTTCGCCACGACGACCAGCTCGGCGGTGGTCGCCTGGGGATCCGCGGTCGGCGGCTGCGTCGTCCTGCTGGCCAATCACGTCCTCGGCCAGTACTTCTCGGGATTCGCCCCGCTCACCACCCTGAACTACATCGATTGCCTCGCCGGTGGGGTGCTGCTGGGTGGTCTGGCCGCGGCCGTGCAGTTCCGGCGGCTGCCCACGCTGATGGCCGCGCTCGGCGCGATGACCAGCATCATGCTCAGTGATCTGAGTGTCTCCGACGCGGAGTTCACCGGCACCGCGGGCAACTCGCCGTTGGCCTGGTTCGTGGTGGATTCGCCGTCGCAGTGGCTGTTGTGGCCCGCCACCGCGTTGATCGCGGTGTGTGCCTACACCCATCGCGGCCGGGCCGAGGAACAGGCGATCTCGGTGGAACTTCCGTTGCGCCCGATCGTCGCGGTCCTGCTGATGGCGCTGAGCACGGTGGCGGGTTCGGCGTGGTTGGTCCGGGAGGAGAGCACGATCGCCGACGCGTTGCCGGTGGCGTTGGTGACCGTCGTGACGGCGATGCTCACCGCCTTGCTGCTGCCCGGTCGCGACGGCGAGCTGATCCTGTGCGCGGTGGCGGTGGCGGCCGCGGGCGGCGCCACCGTCGTGTTGCCGTTGACGGGCTGGATGGTGCCGTTGCTGATCGCGGCCGGCGTCGGCGGCATGGTGCTGGGCCGGTACCGGCCGATGCCGCTGGCCGGTGTGGCGGGCACGGCGGGGCTTTCGCTGTTCGCCGTGCTCACCGCACGCCCGGAGGGACCGGTACCGGCCGCCTCGGTGGCCGGTTGCCTGCTGCTCACCCTGGTCACCGGCTACTGCCTCGCGGCGACGATGCCCCGTAGCGGCGCGCCGACGCTGCTGCTCGGGTTGATCGTGCTGTTCCTACCGGGTGTGGTGGTCGCCGTGCGCGCCAGGATCTTCGGCGTGGGTTTCGCGCTTCCCCGGCAGTGGGAGGTGCCGCGCGCCTACGGCCGCTCCGACCTGCTGCTCTACGCGTTGCCGGGCGCCGTGGCGGCGCTGGTGACCGTCGGCTGCGCGCTGGGCATCCTGCTGCTGTGGCGGTGGCGCAAACCCGCCGCCGCCCGGGCGGAGGAGGGAGCCACCGGCGTGGATGTCGGCCGGGCCGACTAACGTCGCGGCCATGCGGCTTCACGTGGGATGTGCGATGTGGACGCATCCGGCGTGGCAGGACCGGCAGGTGCCCTCGGCCCAGCGGCTGCGGTGGTACGCCGAGCGCTGCGACGCCGTCGAGGGCAACACCACCTTCTACGCGAGCCCGTCGCCGGGCACCGTGCGCTCCTGGGCACAGCAGACCGGCCCGGACTTCCGGTTCGTGGCCAAGCTGCCGCGCACGATCACCCACGAGCGCAGGCTGACCGGCGCCGACGCCGAGCTGCGCGCGTTCCTCGATGTGCTGGCGCCGCTCGGGCCGCGCCTGCACACGGTGTGGATTCAGTTGCCCGCGTCGTTCGGGCCCACCGATCTCGGTGCGCTGGCCGCGTTCCTGCGCACGCTCCCGGCCGGTCCGTGCCGCGCGGTCGAGGTGCGCCATCGCGCCTTCTTCGACGACGAACGCGCCGCGGCGGCGCTCGAGCGGGTGCTCGGCCGGGCGGGCGCGGAGTGGACGATCTTCGACACCACCGTCCTGTTCGGCGCACCGCCGCGCGGCCCCGCCGAGGAGGAGGCGTGGGCGAAGAAGCCGCGGGTGCCCCGGCGCACCCGGGCACTGACCGCGCATCCGATGGTGCGCTACCACGGCCGCGACGATCCCGCCGAGACCGTGGCGGGCTGGCAGCCGTGGCTGCCGGTCGTGGCGGGCTGGCTGCGCGAGGGCCGTTCACCGACGGTGTTCGTGCACACCCCCGACAACGCGGGCGCTCTCGACCTGGCCCGGCGCTTCCACACCGAGGTGCGCGCGCTCGTGCCGGAGTTGGACCCGCTGCCCGAACCGGTCGACTCCGAGCCCATGACGCTGTTCTGAGCCCTCGACGCTGTCCCGGCCGCGCTCGGTCGCCGCGCTCAGTCCAGGCCGAGCACGGTGGTGGTGAACGCGATGAACAGCGGTGCCGATCGGGGCACCGCCTCGGGTCCGTCGGTGAGGATCAGCCTGCGGGTGCGTTCGCCGACCGCGTCGGGGATCAGCGAGATCAGCTCTGCCGAGACCGGTGGCACCGAGGGGTCGCCCGCCCTGGCCACCGCGTGGAAGTGCCGGTAGAGGTCGGTGAACCGGTCGACGGCCCGGTTGCGCACCGCCTCGGCGGCCCGTTCGACGCGGAACGCCTCGACCAGCACCAGCCGGGCGAACCCCGGCTCGGCGGCGACGGTTTCGCAGAACGTGGTGATCACCGAGGCGATCTTGGCGCGCGGGTCGGCGTCGCGGGGCAGCTGCGCCAGCTCCCCGTTGATCCGGGCGGCCAGGATGTCGATGCCCGCGTGCACGGCCTCGACGAAGCAGTGTTCCTTGTTGGCGAAATGTTCGTAGAAGGTGCTGCGCGACACCCGCGCCCGGGCGACGATGTCGCTGAGCGTGGTCGCCGGATAGCCCTTGGTTTCGACACAGTCGACGATCGCGGCGATCAGCCTGCCGCGCGGTGAGGTGAGGACGGCCTCCCGGACCGCGCGGTGACGATCGGCGAACTCGCTGTCGGACAACGACTCCCGTTGCGTTGTCGGTGGGCGCATGGCTGCCTCTCTGTCGGTGTGTTGCGCGGGCGCGCCGAACGCACGGGACCGTTCCGCGCGGACCGCCCCGACGCCGCCGCTCGCGGGTTCCGATTATGCGCGCATCGACGCCGGTGGTCGCGTCGTGGCCGCTCCGGCGCGCCCGATCGGCCCATTCGCCCGCCATTATCCGCGGACATGTGCAATCTTGTTACTGCGCAACGGTATTGACAGGGGAAGGTGCGTCGATCATGGCGTCGAACGCGGTGGGGTCACGCCGTGCGGCGCCGGGTGCGCGGACACCGCTGTGGCCGGGCATGATCGCGCCGGGGGCGACCCCGGGCAGGCATCGTGGCCGCCGACCGCCGCGGCGGCGGGGCCGGAGCGCCCGCCCGCACCGGCCGTGGCTGGTGGCCGCCGTCGCCCTGGGGGTCTCGCTGGCCGCGGTCGCGGTGGTGCTCGCCTACGTGGCCTCCGCCGCCGGGCCGCGACAGTCCGCCACGGTGGCCGACCCGGTCCTGGGCGGTGGGCCCGGCTGCGAACCGGTCCGCACCCCGCAACTGGTGCGCGGCAACGGCACCGGATCGACCGCCGACGGCCCCGACGCCGTCCTGGCCTTCCAGTACGCCTACTACGTCACCCGATCCGGCGCGGCCGCCCGCGCGGTCACCACCCGCGACGCCGCCGTCTCCGCGGTCGCGACCATCGACGCCGGCATCGCCTCCGTGCCCCCCGGCACGCGCCACTGCGTGCTGATCACCCCGCTCCCCGACGGCCGCTACGACGTGGTCCTCACCGAAATACGCCCCGATGGCGTGGTGAAGACCTATCGACAATTCGTCACGGTCGCCGACCACGCCGACGGCACCCGCATCACCCGCATCGCACCCCCGGACCGGTGACCCCCGGCCCGGCGCCGGCAGCCGCCCGGGGACGGGCCCGCTGGTCGTGACGATTCGCCGCGAGTCCCATCCGGGTAGGTGAGTCGAGCAGTTATATGAAACGCCCCCCTTTTGGACGGCCGATCAGCTAAGTTACGGCTACGCCGGACTGTCGGCGATGAGGAATCGGAGGACACCGTGGAATTTCTTGGCTCTGTGGCCGGGCTCGCCCAGATCGTGATCGGCACGATCCTGGCCAACACCGGATCGGGTGGCTCCGGCTCCGGCTGGTGAGGGTTGCCGGATCCGGCTCGCCGGGGGCGGGCCGGATCCGGTCGGCCGAAGTGCTGACGCCATCGCGGCGCTTCTGATACGTTTCTGTATCGAATACGCCGGTGTATCGAACCGGCGCGAGGAGGTCCGGTGGCATCGCACGCGGCGGCCAAGGCGACGAGCAGGCGTCGGGTACACACGCGCAATCGGTTGCTCGCCGCCGCCTACGAGGTGTTCGCCGCGGAGGGCTTCGGCCGGGCCACCGTCGAAAAAGTTTGTGAGCGAGCCGGATTCACACGAGGCGCGTTCTATTCGAACTTCACCTCGCTCGACGAGCTGTTCCTGGCGATGTGGGAGCAGCGCTCGGCGGAGCTGCTGACGGACGTGCGCGCGGCGCTGGACGAGATCTCCGTCGACGGCGTGACCGATGTCCGGGCCGCGGTCGACGGCCTGCTGCGCGCGGTGCCGCTCGACGACGCCTGGTTCCGGATCACCGCCGAATTCACCGCGCACGCGCTGCGCACCCCGGCCCTGCGCCGGGTGATGGCCGCGCGCGAGGAGGCGATCGTGGCGGCGCTGATGCCCACCATCGTGGCGGCGCTGGCGCGCGCGGGCCGCACCGTCGCCGACCCGGTGGCGCTCGGTCAGGCGCTGGTCGCGGTGCACGACGGCACCGCGGCGCAGGTGCTCATGGAGCCGGACAACGCCGCCGTGCACCGGCGGCGCGCCGAGCTGTTCTGTCACGTGGTGCTGGCCTACAGCACGCCCAACGGAGGATGACGATGACCAACTGCAGTCCCGAGTTCGCGCGCCAGGCCGACGTGATCGTCGTCGGCGCGGGTCTGGCCGGGCTGGTGGCGGCCCACGAGCTGGCCCTGGCCGGACGCACGGTGCACCTGCTCGATCAGGAGAACCGCAACAACCTGGGCGGACAGGCCTTCTGGTCGTTGGGTGGGCTGTTCCTGGTCGACACCCCCGAGCAGCGGCGGCTGGGCATCAAGGACTCCTACGAACTGGCGCTCCAGGACTGGCTGGGCTCGGCCGGGTTCGACCGCGACGACGAGGACCATTGGGCGCGGCAGTGGGCCCAGGCCTACGTCCGCTTCGCCGCCACCGAGAAGCGGGACTACCTGCGCGATCTCGGCCTGCGGGTGACGCCGCTGGTCGGCTGGGCCGAGCGCGGCGGGGGACTGGCCGACGGGCACGGCAACTCGGTGCCGCGGTTCCACCTGACCTGGGGCACCGGGCCCGAGGTGGTGCGGGTGTTCGCCGAACCGGTGCTCGACGCCGAGCGCCGCGGGTTGGTGGGCTTCAGTTTCCGGCACCGGGTGGACGAATTGATCGTCGAGGACGGCGCGGTCGTCGGGGTGCGCGGCAGCGTGCTCGAGGACACCGATCTCGCGCGCGGTCGGGCGTCGTCGCGCACGGTGGTGGACGAGTTCGAGTTCCGCGCCAAGGCGGTGGTGGTCACCTCCGGCGGCATCGGCCACAACCACGAGATGATCCGGCGCAACTGGCCCACCGAGCGCCTGGGCCGCTGCCCGGAGACCCTGATCTCCGGCGTGCCCGCACACGTGGACGGGCGCATGCTGGCCATCTCCGAGGCCGCCGGCGGCGCGATCGTCAACCGGGACCGCATGTGGCACTACACCGAGGGCGTCCACAACTGGGATCCGGTCTGGCCCGACCACGCGATCCGCATCATTCCCGGCCCCTCCTCGATGTGGTTCGACGCCACCGGAAAGCGGCTGCCCGCACCGTGTTTCCCCGGTTTCGACACCAATGCCACGATGAAGGCGATCCTGGCCGCGGGCTACGACTACTCGTGGTTCGTGCTGACCCAGGCGATCATCGAGAAGGAGTTCGCGCTCTCGGGGTCGGAACAGAACCCCGACATCACGGGCAAGGACATCAAGCTCACCCTCAAGAGCCGGGTGGCCAAGGGCGCGCCGGGGCCGGTGGAGGCGTTCAAGCAGCACGGCGTGGATTTCGTCGTCGCGGACACGCTGGCCGAGCTGGTGCAGGGCATGAACAAGATCGCCCGGGGCCCGCAGCTCGACCTCGCCGAACTCGAACGCCAGATCGTCGCGCGCGACCGGGAGATCGACAACAAGTTCAGCAAGGACGCCCAGTTGATGGCGATCACCAACGCCCGCCAGTCCTTCGCCGACAAGGCGGGCCGGGTCGCCAAGCCGCACCGCATCCTGGATCCGAAGGCGGGCCCGCTGATCGCGGTGCGCCTGAACATCCTCACCCGCAAGACTCTGGGCGGCCTGCAGACCAACCTGGACTCGCAGGTGATGCGGCCCGACGGCACACCCCTGCCCGGTCTCTACGCCGCGGGCGAGGTCGCCGGCTTCGGCGGCGGTGGCGTGCACGGGTACAACGCCCTCGAGGGCACCTTCCTCGGCGGCTGCATCTTCTCCGGCCGCGCCGCGGGCCGAGCCCTGGCGAGGTCACTCGCCTGAGGTGAGGTCGTCGCACCCCTCAGGGGGTGGCGAAGGCCGCGGCGATGTCGCGGGCGGTCACCTTGGCCAGCTCCACGAAGAACGGCACGCGTTCGGGAATCATCAGGGTGGTCGGTCCGCGCAGGCCGAGCGCGAAGCGGCAGCCGCCGTCCGGGTCGGGGATGGGCAAGCCGATCGTGCGGAAGCCGGGGTCGAGTTCCTCGTCGTTGTAGGCGTAGCCGCGCTCGCGGGTCAGGGAGAGTTCGGCGCGTAGTTCCGCCGGTCCGGTGACCGACCGTTCGGTGCCCTCGTCGTAGGGGAGGGCGCGCAGGTCCGCGTCGCCGACGTCCGACCAGGCCAGCAGCGCCTTGCCGAGTGCGCTGGCGTGCAGGGGCAGGCGCACGCCCTGGAGCCGGTGCCCGTCGGATTCGCGCCAGCGGCTGGTGCCGAGCAGCACCGCGTGGATGTCGTGGCGGGTGGCGATGGAGGCGCTGGCGCCGGTGGTGCCCGCGAGTTGTTCGAGCAGCGGTTCGGCCAGGTAGATCCGGTGCTGCCGGTAGGCGATCTGCCCGTACTCGGCCAGTGCCCGGCCGATCCGGTAGCGGCTGGAGGCCGGGTCCTTCTCCAGGAAGCCGGCACGCACCAGGGCGGTCAGCAGGCGGTGCGCGGTGCTGACCGGGATGCCTTGCGCGCGAGCCACTTCCGAGACGCCGCGGGAGTCGCCGCCGCGGAAGCAGTCCAGGACCGACAGGGCGCGGGAGACGGTCTGCACACCGGAGGGTTCCACGGCCCGACGGTAACACAGCCGACCTTGTGGACAACCCGGGAACTTTCCGTCATGTGGAAAGCGCGGGCGCTCGCGGAGTGGATCGCCGGAGATCGGGTGCGGGAATTGGCCGATCGATGCCCCTATGTCCAACGAGGGCCGGTTGTCAACCTTTCCGATCTTCGGCAAGCATTCCCTGTCGGGTCGGTGACCGGCGTCCCTACGCTGCGAGGGCATTCGCTCGATCACTTCCCCGAACAGGAGTCACCCACGATGTCCCGCAGGCGCGCCTTCTTGCGCATCGCGTTCGCGATCGCCCCCGTCGTCGCACTCGTCGCCGCGTGTGGCTCCGAGCCGGACGCGGGGTCCGATTCCGGCACCTTCGTGTTGAAGGTGACCGACCCGGGCAACTCCGGTCCGCTGGCCGTCGGCAAGCGCGACGGGCTCTTCGACGCGGCGCTGGCCCCGCTCGGCGCCAAGGTCGAATGGGTCAACACCACACCGGGTTTCAGCTCCAACCTCAAGCTGTTCAACACCGGCGAACTCGACGTGTCCGGTGCCGCCTTCAGTCCGGTGGTCGGGGCGCTGTCCAAGGACGTGGGCGTGCGCATCGTCGCCGTGCAGGACCCGGCGGGCAAGGACCAGAGCGGCATCATCGCCACCCCGCAGTCGGGTATCCGCTCGGTCCAGGACCTGGTCGGCAAGCGGGTCGCGGTCAACCCGGCCGCGAAGGGGGAGTACATCCTGCTGCGGGCGCTGGCGCAGGCGGGGGTTCCGGCCGACCAGGTGACGCGGGTGCCGCTGCAACAGAAGGAAGCCGCCTCGGCCTTCGCCACCGGCAAGGTGGACGCCTGGGCTTCGTTCCTGGTGCCCTACCAGGAGGCCAAGGCCAACGGTGGCGTCGAGATCGCCACCGAGGCGAGCATCGGCTCGCGCGACAACACCGTGGTGGTGTTCCGCACCGAGGTGCTCGACGAGCGCCCCGACATCGCCGCGAAGTACCTCGAGGTGCTCCAGCAGCTCAGCCAGCGCCAGCGGGCGAATCCGGCCGAGTTCGAGAACGTCTTCGAGCAGACCGGGCCGCGCGCGCTGAGCGGCCAGCGCCTGGCCGACGCACTGCGGGTCGGCGGCGAGGCGACCGTCCCGCACCTGCCCGATCAGGAGGATGCCGAGGCACTGGCCGACGTGGTCGACATCTTCCTCGCCAACGGCGTGATCAGCCGCGCCATCACCCCGGCGGACATCTTCTACGATCTGCGCGCCAAGCTGACCCGGGATCAGCTGGCCGCGGTGCGGGCGGGGAGCTGACATGGCCGTGCTCACCCCGCCACTGCCCGCGACCGCGCAGGCCACCCCGCTCACCGCGCCTCGCGCGCGCACCGAGAGGTCGCGGCCCGCGTGGGTGTCGGTGCCCCTGCGCTTCCTGCTGCCCGCGTTGTTCGTGGCCGCGTGGTGGATCGGCTCGGCCACCGGGGCGATCTCCGAACGGGTCATCGCCGGACCGCCCGCGGTGTGGACGGCGTTCACCGAACTGCTCGGCAACGGTCAGCTGATCGACTTCGCGCTCGCCTCGTTCGTGCGGGCGGCGCTCGGCGTCGGGATCGGCGTCTCGGCCGGGCTGCTGCTCGGGCTGGTGTCCGGCCTGTCCGCGCTCGGTGAGGAACTGGTCGACTCGACCATGCAGATCCTGCGCGCCGTGCCGTTCCTGGCGCTGGTGCCGCTGTTCATCGCCTGGTTCGGCATCGACGAGCTGTACAAGATCCTGCTCATCGCGGTCGCCACCGTCGCGCCCATGTACGCCTACACCTATCTCGGGGTGCGCAACGTCGACCGCAAGATGGTCGAGGCGGCCAGGGGGTTCGGGCTCTCCGGCGCGCGGCTGGTGCGCGAGGTGGTGTTGCCCTCCGCACTGCCCGGCGTGCTCATGGCGCTGCGGGTGTGCCTGTCGATCAGCATCACCGGCCTGATCGCGGCCGAGCAGGTGGGCACCCGCGAGGGCGTCGGCTACCTGGTCACCCTGGCCCAGGAGTACAACCGCACCGATTACATGGTGCTGTGCGTGGTGCTCTACGCGCTGCTCGGCCTGGTCTTCGACGGCCTGGTCCGGTTGCTCGAGCGTTTCGCGATGCCCTGGCGCAAGCAGGTGGCGATCCGATGAGCACCGAACCGATCGCGGTCTCGATCACCGGACTGCGGAAGTCCTTCGGCGACAAGACCGTTCTCGACGGGGTCGACCTGACCATCCGCCGCGGCGAGTTCGTGGTCCTGCTCGGGCCCAGCGGCACCGGCAAGACCACGCTGCTGCGGCTGCTGACCGGGCTGGAGGTCCCCGACGCGGGCGAGGTGCTGGTACCGGGCCGCCGGACCACCGTCTACCAAGAACCTCGGCTCATCCCGTCCAAACGGGTGCTCGCCAATGTGCTCGTCGGCTTGCGCCGTACCCGGAGCAACCGGGAGGCCGGGCTGGCCGCGCTGGCGGAGGTGCATCTCGACGGCAAGGCCGACCAGTGGCCCGCCACGCTCTCCGGCGGTGAGGCACAGCGTGCCGCCCTGGCCAGGGCGCTGGTCCGGGAGCCGGAGCTGCTGCTGCTCGACGAGCCGTTCGCCGCGCTCGACGCACTGACCCGGCTGCGGATGCAGGACCTGGTCGGCGATCTGGTCGCCCGGCACCGCCCCGCCGTGTTGATGGTCACCCACGATGTCGACGAGGCCGTGCGCCTGGCCGACCGGGTGATCGTGCTCGACCGCGGCCGCTTCGCGGTCGACACCGCCATCACCGCGCCCCGTCCGCGCGAGCGCGCCGACCCCGACATCCTGCGCTACCAGACCGAATTCCTCGCCCATCTCGGCGTCGGCGGCCCCGACCGCCGCCCCATCAGGAGTGCTTCATGACCGACACCCTTTGGTACACCCGCTGCCCGGTCCCCACCGCGAGCGGCCTGGCACACAGTCTCGGCTGGCTCGGCGAGACGGCCGCGGCCGCCGGCCTGGAGTTCGGCGTGTTGCAGGACGCCGGCCCCGAGTTGGCCGGCCATCACTTCCTGCACGACCTGCCGAGCCTGATCCGCGAGGGCGGCAACGTACCCGCGCTGGCCGCCCGCGCGCAGGGCTCGCCCACCCGCCTGATCGGGCTCACCTGGATCGACGAGGCGCAAGCCATCCTGGTCGGCCCGGATTCGCCGGTCGCGAGCCCGGCCGAGCTGGCCGGTCTGCGGATCGGTGTCCCCGGCTGGGCCGCCGACCAGGCGCGCAGCTTCCCCCGCGCGATGGCGCTGCACGGCTTCGCCAACGCGCTGCGGCTGAGCGGGCACACCCTCGCCGATGTGTCCGTCGTGGAGGTGGGTGTGGACCGAAATCCGCAGGTGCGCAACGACGTTCAGCGGCAACGCGGCACCACCTGGGGCGTCGCCGAACTGCTCGACGGCCGGGTCGACGCCATCTACGTCAAGGGCGCGCGGGCCGCCGAGGTGGCCGCCGAGCACGGTCTGCGGGTCGCGGTCGATCTGGACGCCACCCCCGAGCGGCGGCTGCGCGTCAACAACGGGACCCCGCGCCCGATCACGGTGCATGCCGACCTGCTCGAACACCACCCGGAGGTGGTCGTCGGTTTCCTGGCGCAGAGCCTGCGCGCGGCCGACTGGGCCGCCGACAACCTCGACGGCGTGCGCGCGGTGTTGCAGCGGGAGACGCTGTCCGGCCCGGCCGGGGTGCACGCGGCGTACGGCGCCGATTTCCACCGCGGCCTGCATCCGTCGCTGTCGGCGGAGCGGCTCGAACTGCTCGGTGTGCAGAAGCAGTTCCTCTACACCCACGGATTCCTCGCCGCCGACTTCGATCTCGGCTCCTGGGTGGCGACCGAACCGCTGGATCGCGCGCGCGAACTCGTCGAGGCCGAGAGGGCGGCGGCATGACCGCGTTCCTGTGGCGGCTGCCCACCCGCGGCGACGGCAGGCGCGCCCGGCCGGAGTCGCGGCACCGGGGCGGTTTCGGGGGCCCGCCGCCGACGACCCCTGCCACGGATCCGCGACCGGGCCGTTACGGCCCCTTCGACGATCTCGCCCAGATCGTGGATGCCGCCGAACTGGCCGGGCTGGACGGCGTGCTCGCGCCGTACGACCCGCTCGGCGAGGAGTCCTGGATCGTCGCAGGCGGTGCGCTGCGCGCGACCCGCTACGCGACGGTGGTCGTCGAGTTCGAGCCCGGCTTCGGTACCCCGGTGTACGCGGCGAAGATGTCGGCCACGTTGCAACGACTCTCGCGCGGCAGGCTGGCCTGGCGGCTGGCGGTCGACACCGACGCCGCGCAGGCGGCCGCGCGCGGTGACACCGTGACCGGAGTGGACCGCTACGCCCGGGCGGCCGAATTCCTCACCGTGGCCCGGGGCGTGTGGAACGCCGAGCCCGTGCCCGGCTCCGGGTTCGACGGCACGGGCTTCGACTTCGACGGCGACCACTACCACGTGATCGACGGCGGATTCCGCGGCATCCTGTCCGGTCTGCCGTTCCCGCAGGTGCAGCTGAGCGGGGATGCCCCCGAGGCACTCGACCTGTCGGCACGGCACGGCGACCTGCACGTCTTCACCGAGTCGGCGCGCGGTCCCGCCGCCGCGCTCGCGGAGCTGCGCGACCGCGCGGCGGCCGTGGGCCGCACCGTGCGCGCGGGTCTGGAGCTGCCGGTGGTGGCCAGGCAGACCGAACGGGAAGCCTGGGCCAGGGTGCACCGGCAGTGGCGGGAAACCGGCCGCGACATCGCCGAGGCGCGCGCACTCGACCTCGGCGACGGGCGCTGGGCCGGCTTCGCCGCCTTCGGCTACCCGCATCCGGTCGGGTTGGTCGGCAGCTACGAACAGGTGGCGGCGCGACTGCGCGACTACGCCGCGGCGGGCATCGACACGGTGGTGCTCGGCGGCCACCCGCACATCGAGGAAGTGCACCGGGCGGGCGAGCACCTGCTGCACCTGGCCGATCCGGCCGGGCGCACGCTCACCGGCGCCGAGGAGGTACCGGCATGACCATCGACATCTACTGGCGCATCGGCATGGAAGGCGATCACGCGTCGCTGCGCACCCCGCGCCGCTACAACCGGGGCCACGCCAACGGCTACGGGCCGGGCAACATCGCCCCGGCGGTGCGGGACGGTCGCCTCGACGACTACGGCTACATCGACCACATGGCCGCCGTCGCGCGCGCCTCGGAATCGGCGGGCTTCCTCGGCGGGCTGCTGCCCTCCTTCCCGGTGACCGACGATCCGTGGGCGGTGTCGGCGGCGCTGGCCCGCGAGACCACCACCTACCGGTTCATGGTCGCCTTCCAGCCCGGCTTCCTGCACCCGGTGCAGGCGGCGCGGATGTCGGCGAGCCTGCAACGGGCCACCGGCGGACGGTTGGTCTACAACATCATCAGCGGCGGCGGGGGACCGGCGCAGCTGTGGTGGGGCGACAAGGTCGCCCATGACGACCGCTACGCGCGCACCAGCGAGTTCCTCGACGTGCTGCGCGGGGTGTGGGACGGCGAGCCCTACGACCACAGCGGGCGGTTCTTCACCACGCGCGGTGCGGCGCTGCCGCCGGGGCTGGCCGGGCAGCCCTTCCCCGAGGTGTACTTCTCGGGATCCTCCGGTGCCGCGGTGGCGGCGGCCGGGCGGCACGCCGACTACTACCTGTCCTGGCTGGAACCGTTCGACGATCTGCGCGCCAAATTCGACGGTGTCCGCGCCCATGCCGAAAAACTGGGCAGGACACCGAAATTCGCGGTGCGTATCGACATCCTGGCCCGGCACACCGAAGAAGCCGCCTGGGCCGAGATCGAACAGGGCTGGGCCTTCGTCGACCGCGGCGCCGCCGAGCGCGCCGCCCGCGGCGACTCCGTCGGGGCCGCCAGGATCGCCGGCTGGGTGCCCGAGACCATCACCGGCTACCGCGATCTCGAGGTGTCGCCCAACGTGTGGTGCGGCTTCAGCCTCATCCGCGGCGGACCCGCCTTCGGGCTGGTCGGCAGCTACGAGCAGGTGGCCGAACGGCTCGACCAGCTCATCGATCTCGGCGTCGACGCGTTCATCCTCGCGGGCAACCCGCATCTCGAGGAGGCCTACCGCGTCGGCGAGGAGGTGCTGCCGCTGCTCGGCCGCTCCCGCCTCACCCCGCAGGCCCGTACCGACACCCTCACCGTCGTCCGATGACAGGAGACCTCATGACCACCACCGAGACCCGGCTGCCCGCCGCCGTCGCCGATTTCGCCGCGGCCGCCGCCCGTGACGCCGAACGGGCCCTGCGGGTGTTCCGCGAGACCGGCACCGTCACCGGCAACGGCACCGTCAATTTCGTCGAGCGGGTGCCCGGCGAGGAGATCGCGGTCGCACTCAACGCACCGGGGCCCTGGGCCGATGACCCGACCGTGCGCCCGATCGTGGCCACCTTCGACGGCACCGTGCTCGACGGTGCAGGTCCCGCGGGATTCGTCACCGGCTACGCCGAGGTGTTCCGCCGCCATCCCGAGATCACCTCGGTGGTGCACGTGCACAGCCCGTGGCTGGGCGGCTGGGCGCAGACCCACCGCACCCTGCCCATCCGCTACGCCGCGGCGCAGCGGCTCACGCTCTCCCGGGAGATCCCGCCGCACATCGACCGCAGCATCGGTGCGGGCGAGTTCATCCTCCAGCGGCTGGCCGAGGACCCCGACCTGGTCGCCATCTTCGAGGCCAACGGTGGCGCGAACGTGATCGGCCGGTCCGGTCTGCTCGAGCTGGCGAAGTTCGTGGTGCTGCTGGAAGAGGGCGCGCAATACCAGGCCATCGCCGAAACCCTCGGCGGCTCCGTCGAATTCGATCCGTCCAACCTCGCCGTGCAGTGGGGCCGTACCGGCCTGGCCGACGAGGCCCGCCGCCGCGGCCTGATCTGACCCCCAGGAGAGCACTCCCATGAGCATTCGCGTCGGGTACTTCCCGCACAACAATTCACTGTTCGTCCTGCGCCACCGCGGCATCCTCGAGCGGCGGCTGCCCGAAGTGGAATGGGTCGACCTGCGCGCGCTGCCCGCCGCCGCCCGGGTCGACCCCCGGTCCGGGCTGCCGACCCTGCATTCGGACTGGCTGTTCACCGAGGGCGGCTACGACGTGATCGGCACCGGTTTCACCCCGCCGATCACCGGCCTGGCGCACGGCCGCGACCTGGTCTACCTGGGCATCTCCGGCCCGCGGGTGGAGAACGGCAGGCTGGTCACCAAGGCCGACAGCGGTATTCGCACACCGGCCGATCTGCGCGGCAAGCGGGTCGGCATCGCGCACGGTTCCTGGCAGACCACGCTGCTGCTGTTCGCCCTGGACCGGGCCGGCTTGCGCTGGTCGGACGTCGTCCCGGTCGACACCGACGTGCACGACGGCGGGGCGGCGCTACTGGACGGCTCGCTCGACGCGTGGGTGGGCGCGTATCCGGGACTGGCGGCGGTGGAGGCCGCCACCGAGCTGCACACCCTGGTGGCGACCGAGCCGCTGTTCAGCCATCCCTCGCTGTGGTTCACCCGCCGCGACTTCGCCGAGCACAACCGTGCGGCGGTCACCGAAATCCTCGCCGCGCTCCAGGAATCCGATGCGTGGATCACCGAGAACCCGCGCGCGGCGGCTCGATACTTCGTCGACGACGCCCACGCGCGCGGCGCGGCCGCCGACCTCGACGCGTGGGAGGCGGCTCTGCGCGGCAGGCCCTTCGGGGTGCGGCCGGTGGACGAGGCCTTCCTCGACGAGCAGCAGCGGGCGGCGGACCTGTTGGCCGCCAACGGGTTGCTGCCACGCACGGTGCGGGTGCGCGACGCGGTGCTGCCGTGGGTCGCGGACGCGGTGACGAGCACCGCCGTACCCTCCTGATCGGAGCCGGATGACGAACGATGCCGCCGGGAAGGGGAGCCCGGCGGCATCGACTCGACTGTGCGCGCACCGCAGGGGGACGGCCCGCGCACCGGTCAGCTCAGGGATAGCTGACGCGGTTGCCGATCGTACGCTGGCCGGTGCGCGGGCACCCGGTCTCCGGCCGGTGACATCGTGGACAATCGCGCGTCCTCGATGGTCCGGAATGATCAGGCGCTCTCGGCGGCCTTGGCCCGATACATCGCGGTGTCGGCATCGTGCAGCACCTCGGTGACCGTCCGGCGATCGCCGGGCCGGAGCCGCGTCGCCCCCACCGAGGCGGCGAGGTCGATGCGGTGGCCGGGCAGGCGGATCGGCTCGGCGATCACCGCGTGCAGGCGGTCGAGTACCGCGCCCAGATCCACGTCGGCGCCGCGCAGCAGGATCAGGAACTCGTCGCCGCCGAGCCTGCCGATCGGGTCGCGGTCGCGTACCGCGCGGCGCAACCGGCGCGCGGTGACCCGTAGCACCTCGTCGCCGGCCAGGTGCCCGAGCCGGTCGTTGACCGATTTGAACCGGTCGAGGTCGACGAACAGCACGGCCGCCACCTGTTCGGCGGACGGATCGGCGAGTGCGCGCTCGAGGCGCGCCAGGATCGTCGATCTGTTCTCCAGTCCGGTGAGGTCGTCGTGGGTGGCCTGGTATCGCAGCCTGCGGTGCCTGGCCCGGCTCTCGGTGATGTCGGTGAAGGAGGCCACCACGGCCGAGTGCCGGTCCGCGGGATCGAGCAGCCGGCAGTTGCCCGCCAGCCAGCGCCTGCCCCGGTGGTGGCCGTCGATGCCGAAGACGAAGCCGGTGACCGCTTCGCCGGTGCGCATGGTGCGCGCCACCGGATGCGCGGTCGCGGCCAGCGGCGCGCCGTCGGCGTCCACCATGCACAGCGACAGCGCCTGATAGCTCGCGCCGACGAGTTCGGCTCCCTCGCAACCGAACAGCCGCAGCGCGGCCGGATTGATCGACTCGATGCGGCCGTGCCTGCCGATGACGACGACGCCCTCCTCGAGCTGGGCGACCACCGCCGCGAAATGTCGTTCCATGCGCTGCCGGGCGGCCTCGGCGGCGCGCTGGGCGCTGAGGTCGTGCAGCACGACCTGGTAGGCGCGGCGGCCCTGCCACACCGTGAGCACGGTCGCGGCCTGCACCGGTACCCGCACCCCGTCGACGCGGACCAACGTGGCGAGGGTGCGCTGGGCCGGCCGGACGGGTTCGGTGCGCGGCGGTGCGCCCTCGGGGATGAGGAACTGGGACAGCGGCCGTCCGAGGACCTGCTCGGCGGCATCGGCCGCGAACAGCCGGACACCGGCGGGATTGAGATAGGCGATGGCGTCTCCGTCGTGCACGCAGATCGCGTCGGGGGAGTGCTCGACGAGCGCGCGATAGCGCTGCGCCAGCTGCGCCACCGCGGTACCGCCCGGTGTCCTGGTGTCCTCGTTCATGCGAATCCTGTTCGTCGAACGATGCGGCTCGTGCCCGGAACTGCTCCTGCCACCCCGCCAGATCCGGCGAATGCCCACCCTGCGCCGCGATCCACCTGCCCGAGGTGCCGATACCGAAGATCGACCAGTCGATGAACAAAAAGAGACTAGTTGGTATCGATGGCCGACAATAGCGGCTGCCTCGGTGCGGACGCAATCACCCACACCCGGACACGACGAAGGCGACCAGCCGAACGCTGATCGCCTTCCTCGGCACCGCTCGGGCGCGGATTCCTCACGCGGCGTCGCGGCGGGCCGGGGTGCGGTCGACGGGGCCACCCCGCATGACGCGCTCCCACCATCCGGTGAGCGGGCTGGGATCGGGCCAGACGACCGGACTCTCGCCCTCGATGGCCGGCCGTGCTGTCGGGGTGGTCGAGCTCTCGGTTGCCGACACGGGCACCTCCCTCTCGCGATGTCAGATAACCTATGCCCGTAGATATAGATTTCTTATAGCAGTGCCACCAATAGAGTTCAACCCCCACCAATATGTAATCTGAGCGCAGAAGGGAACACGGAAGAGGGATCCATGGACGACGATCAGGGCCGGGCGTCACATCTGCCCGCCCCCGACGAGGCCGTGTACGGCATCTCCGTCGCCGCCGGACTGGCGGGCATCGGCGTGCAGACCCTGCGCCTGTACGAGCGTCACGGGCTGCTCACTCCCGCGCGCAGCGATGGCGGCACCCGTCGATACAGCGGCGACGATCTGGCGCGGTTACGGCGCATCACCTCGCTGGTGGCCTCCGGGGTGAACCTGGCGGGCGTGCGCCGCATCCTGGCACTCGAGGACGACAACGCCGCGTTGCACGAGGACAACCAGCGGCTACGCGCCGACAACGAGAGCCTGCGGTCGGAATCCTGACCGGTCAGTGGGCGGGCTCGGCGCGCCCGCCGTGCTCGCCCGTGCGGGTCACCGCGTAGCCGAGCAGCCGCTCGGCCTCCTCGATGCCGCCCTGCAGGTCGCCGACGGCGTTCATCTTCGACAGGTCCAGCCCGATCGTCACCAGCGTCAGCGCGATCTCCGAGGACAGGCCGGTGATGATCACGTTCGCGCCCATCAGGCCCGACGCGTCGACGGTCTGGACGAGATGGTTGGCCACGGTGGAGTCGATGTCGGGCACGCCGGTGATGTCGATGACCACCACCTTGGCACGGTTCGCTCGGATGGCGCGCAACAGTTGCTCGGTGAGCTGGCGGGCGCGCTGGCTGTCGAGCACGCCGATGATCGGCAGGATCAGCAACTGCTCGCGCACCTGCAGCACCGGCGTGGACAGCTCGCGGATGGCCTCCTGCTGCTGGCGGATGATCCGTTCCCGCTCCTCGACGAAGGAGATCGCCACGGTGCTCGCGATCCGGTTGGCGGCGGGTTCGTAGGCGTCGAGCGCGTGGTTGAGCAGTTCGAAGTTGGACTGGTACTTCTCGAACAGCGAGCGCGCGAGCACGTCGCGCAGCAGCAGCACGATGCCGAGCACCTCGTCGGTCTCCACGCCCCGGGGGATGATGCGTTCGGACAGGTCGCGGGCGTAGGCCTGGAGTGCCTCGACGCTGCCGGTCTCGAGCACCTCGACGTAGTTGTCGTAGATGGAGGTGGCCTCGGAGAAGATCTCCTCCGGGGTCATGGCGGTGAGCAGCTGGGCGTCGGTGATGCGCCGCGCCCACTCCTCGCGCAGGGCGGTGCGGTTCTGCCGCAGGTGCTCCACCAGTTCCGAGAGCAGGCGTTCACCGTTGCCGCCCGGCTGCGTCTGCGCGGGGCTGAACACTTCCGACACCGGGTCCTCCATCGATCGAGACGCCACGGCGGCGCGCGTCGGCCCGCCCCGCCGCATCGTATACCCCCGTGCGGGCGCATCGGCGGAGTTTGCGCGCTTGTGCCGCAGCCGAATTCGTCGACCGACCAGTTCGTCGCGCGGGGCGCGCTAGCCTCGGGGTATGTGCCGAAACATCACCGCTCTGCGCGGGCTGGAGCCCGCCGCGACGCCCGAGGAGATCCAGGCCGCGGCGTTGCAGTACGTGCGCAAGGTCGGCGGGCTGTCCAGCATCTCCGCGGCCACCCGGCCCGCGGTCGACGAGGCCGTGGCCGAGATCGCGGCGGCGACCACCCGCCTGCTGGAACGCCTACCCGAGCGCAAGGTCCCGCCCAAGACCGTGCCACCCCTGCGCCGCCCCGAGGTGGTGGCGCGCCTGCACGCGCACGACTGACCGGCGGGCGGATGCGCCTGGGCGGGGCGGCCCGCCCGCCCGGGCTACTGCGCGGCGTCCCCGCGCACGACCTCGAGCAGGAGTTCGACCGCCCGGTCGACCGTCTGCTCGAGCACCTCGACGGGTTCGCCGTCGAACACGTGGTGCCGGGTGAGCTCGCCGTCGCCGGAGACGACCCCGAACCACACCGACCCGGCGGGCTCGCCGTCCTGCGGGTCGGGCCCACCGACACCGGTCACCGCCACCGCCACGTCCGCCTCGAGCAGGCGCCGGGCACCCGCGGCCATCGCGGCGGCGGCCGTCGCGGAGACCACCGGCACATCGGGCACGTCGAGCAGCCGGTGTTTGACCTGGGCGCTGTAGGAGACGATGCCGCCGCGGAACCACTCGGCGGAATCACCCGCCGCGCCGAGCGCGGCCGACAGTTTGCCGGAGGTGAGCGATTCGGCGACGGCGATCGTGATGCCCTGGCGCAGAGCCACTTCGGCGAGTTCCTCCGCCCGCTGCGATTCGTCGGTCACCCGGTACTCCCTTCTGCGGTTCTCGTCCATCGACGCTACCGTGTCTGCGGGCGGCAGGCTCCTCGGCTGCGCGCGGTGTTTCGGCGGCGCGGAAGCGGGAAATCCGCCTGGACTCGCCGCCGACGCCGCGGCGGGACACGATCAGGAGGGAAGCCATGACCTGTGCGATGCCCGCGCCGCCGGAGGCGTCGACCTGGTACCACGGCACGGTCGCGTGGTTCGACGCGCCGAAGGGGTTCGGATTCATCGAACCGGCCGAGGGGCCGCGCGGCCCCGTCTTCGTCGACTTCTCCAGTATCGAGATGAGCGGCTACCGGACCCTGGTCGAGGGCCAGCCGGTGCGATTCGTCCGTTCGGCGGGCCGCGCGGAGGCCGTGGCGGTGCGGCCGCTGGCCGAGACCGGGTCGGCGGGCGTCGCGGCGTAGCCGGCGCGGTCAGACGTCGCGGAGTTCGGCGGCGACGGTCTCGGGGGTGGTGTCGTTGACGAACACGTGCATGCCCGACTCCGACCCGGCCAGATACTTCAGCTTGCCCGGTGCCCGCCGGATCGAGAACAGTTGCAGGTGCAGCCACCAATCCTCGCGCGGCACAGAGGCATCCGCGGTCGGCGCCTGGTTCCAGGCGGCGACATAGGGCATCGGCGCGTCGAACCGGCGGGCGAAGCGGCCGAGGACGTCGAGGTAGAGGGCGGCGAAGCCGTCGCGCTGGGCGTCGTCGAGGTCGGGCAGGTCGGCGACCTGCCGGTGCGGGTAGAGCTGCACCTCGTAGGGCCAGCGTGCGAACGGCGGCACGAACGCCGTCCACTCGTCGTTGGCGCCCACGACACGCAGCTCCGCGCGCCGCTCGGCGTCGAGGATGTCGCCGAAGAGATTGCGCGCGTGGGCTTCCCGGTAACGCCGGACGTTACCGGCGATCTTCGCCACTCGGGGGGTGACGAACGGGTAGGCGTAGATCTGGCCGTGCGGATGGGTCAGCGTCACGCCGATCTCGGCGCCGTGGTTCTCGAAACA
This sequence comes from Nocardia sp. FDAARGOS_372, assembly GCF_002554515.1. Classification (NCBI taxonomy): domain Bacteria; kingdom Bacillati; phylum Actinomycetota; class Actinomycetes; order Mycobacteriales; family Nocardiaceae; genus Nocardia; species Nocardia sp. FDAARGOS_372. Next base: position 5,994,073 of record NZ_PDDW01000001.1, read on the forward strand.
GAACACCTGCTCGATGCCCTCGATCGCGGCCAGCTCCGCGGTCCGGTCGGCCCACACGTCGACCACCAGGCGCGCCCGGGCCGGATCCAGATCGGCGAACGACGCGTCGTGATCGCTGGTGAAACAGACCACCTCGCAGCGGCCGAATCCGTTGCGCAGGGCCGACAGCGGCGCCCCGGTGACCGTCTCCGGCAGCTCGATGCGGTCGGTGGACAGCGAGGGGAAGCGGTTCTCGAACACCGCCACCTGGTAGTCCGCCTCGGGGATCTCGGTGGCCCGGTCCGGCGTGGAGGGGCACAGCGGGCACAGATCGGCGGGCGGCAGGAAGGTCCTGGTCTGGCGGTGTGAGGCGATCACGACCCATTCGCCCAGCAACGGATCGAATCGCGCCTGGGAATGGGTCGACGTCGTGGGCAGCTCGCGGCTGTCCGCGGCGGTCCGCGGGACCGGCTCGGCGTCGTAGTAGTAGATCTCCCGGCCGTCGGCCAGGCTGCGCCGGGTCCTGTGCATTCGCGCCTCTTTCGATCAGAGCAGGCCGCTGCGCCGGGCCGTGTCGAGCGCGCCGACGCGGGAATTCGCGCCGAGTTTGCCATAGATGCCGCGGAGGTGGGTCTTCACCGTATTGATCGACACGCCGAGGTCCGCGGCGATCTGGCCGACGGTGCGGCCGGTCGGCAACTGTTTGAGCACCAGCAGTTCGGTGTCGGTCAACGCCGGCCGCGCGATCTCCCTGCGGGCCGCGGGGTTGGCGCGCACGCGGGCGACGAACGGTTCGTCACGGCCGAACCGGCCCGAGAAGACGTCGAGCAGGGCGACCGCGCCCGGCACGTCGAGGAACGGCCGCACGAATTCCTCGTCGGCCGCGTCCCGCACCGCGCGATCGAGCATGTCGCCCGCGGCGCGCGGGCGGTCGAGGCGGTAGCGGGCGATCGCGCACAGCAGGCGCGCGGTGACCCGGCTGCTCGGCCGCAGCGCCGCGGGCTCACGCAGCAGCGGCTCGACCAGCTCCAGGGTCTGGCGCGGCTTCTCCTCGGCGTGCGCGCACGCTCCGCGCGCCAGCGTGACGTCGGGCACGTCACCGAGCAGGTTGCGGGCCCGGTCCACCAGCAGTCGCGCGGTCCGCGGTTCGTGCCTGCGCAGCAGCGCCCACACCACGTGCGGGAGCAGCGCCGCCGTGCTCGCGGCGATCCCGTCGTGATCGAGCAGGGCGATCATGTCGCGGTGCAGGGCGTCCACCGCCGTGCCGGTCTCGGCGGCCAGCAGTTGCCCCACGAGGTGGCCGTGCCTGCCGACGAGCGGACTGTGCGCGCCGTCCCGGTCGCGGTGCATGGCCAGCGCCGCCGCCAGCTGGGTGGGCTCGGGCTGCTCCCCGCGCAGGTAGGCCGCGGCCGCGGCGACCGTCATCGCCTGTGCGGCGTCGGGCGAGTCGAGCAGGTCGTGCTCGCGGGCCAGCGCCAGCGCCCGGCCGGCGCGCTGCCGCATCGCGGTGGTCGATTCCGCGGCGCCCGCCGCGAACGCCAGCCGGGCCGCCGCCCGCACTGCCAGGCGCGGGTGGCAGGCATGGTCGGCCAGGGCGAGCCCGCGGTGCAGCAGCTCCTCACCGTCGGCGAGTTGCCCGCGCACGATGGCCGCGGTCGCCACCTGGATCGCGGTGTAGCAGTCGATGTCCGCGTGGCCGGTCGGTTCCACCGGGCCCGGCGGCTCGGGCAGCCGTCCGGTGGCCGCCGCCACGTCGACGGCGAGGGCGCGCAGCAGCGCGTCCGTCCAGGCCCGCGGGGCGAAGGAGGTGCGGTGGGTGCGCCGGGCCAGGGCCAGGTCGAGGCAGGCGACGGCGTCGGCGGTGTCGCCGTGCACGAGCGCGTCGAGCACCCGCAGCGCCCACACGTACGGGTCGTCGAGCACGTCGTTGGCCGTGCGGGTGAGTTCGGCGAACAGCACCGAGCCCGCGCCGTCGAGAACCAGTGTCGGGCCTGCGGCGGTCACGAAATCCAGCAGTGGCGCCCGGTCACCGGCCGCGCACAGGTGGGTCAGCGCGGCGGGCAGGTGCCCGGCGGCGTGCAACCAGCGCGCCGCGCGCAGGTGCAGCGCGCGGATCCGGTCGCGGCCGAGGCGGTCGGCCTCGGCGCGGAAGTGCGCGCGCAGCATCGGGTGATAGCTGAACCACAGTTCGGTGCCGCGGGGCGTGCGGACGAGCGGGAAGCCGAGCCGGTCCAGCTCGTCGAGGCAGTGGCCTGCGCCGCCGCCCACGAGGTCGTCGGCCAGCTTCTCGGTGAACGTCGCGGGCACGCCGGTGACGGTGAGGAACTCGCGCAGGGTGGGGGACAGGCCGTCCAGGAGTTCGGCGCCCAGATAGTCCACCACCGCGTGCGGCAGCCGGGTCGCCAGCACCGCGAGTTCGTCGCGGTGCGCGGCCAGGTGCACGGCCGTGATACGGACCAGCGCGGCCCAGCCGCCGGTCAGCTCGGACAGCGCCGTCCGGCCCCCCTCGTCGAGGGTGACGCCGTGCTCGGCGCACAGCCCGCCGATCTCCTCCGGGGTGAGGGCCAGTTCGGCCGCGCCCAGCCGGGTCAACCGGGCCTGTAGTTCGAGCAGATGCCAGCGGATCGGCGGATCGAACCGGGCACAGACCACCACGGTGAGTTCCGGCGGGGCCTCGAGCAGGAACCGCTCCAGACCGGCCAGCGCCGCCGGATCGTCCAGCAGATGCGCGTCGTCGAGGATCAACACTCCCGGTGTGGTGGTGGCGAGCCGGGCGCGCACGGCCGCCGCCGGTTCGGCCGCCGCGGTGAACTCGTCGGCGGCGCCCACCCAGTGGACGGCGAGATCACTACGGTGCGTCGCCCAGTCGGCGAGCAGGACCGTCTTCCCGGCGCCCGCCGGTGCGCTGACCAACAGCACCCGTCCGGACCGCGCCGCCACCGCGGCGTCGACGGCCTCGAACAGGACCGGCCTGGCGATCGGAGTGAACGGCGGCACCGGCACAGGTGAACGCCGTGGCCGTCCCGGGTCGTGCGAAGTGTTCACGCCTGCCCTGCCTTTTCGATGTTCCTCCCGGACCGAAAAAACGCGATTCACCACGAGCACACTCAGAGACGGGAATTTACCGGATACTCCCACCTGCGGTTTCGACCCGCCGGATCTTGTTATTCAAATTTCATCCCAGGTTCGGGCCCGCGCGCGTGGCGGCACCCGATACCGTGGGCGTACCGGTTGTCTGCGTCGTGGAGGACGTCATGCAGTGGATGTCGCCGACCGATTCGATGTTCCTGCTGGCGGAGTCCCGCGAACATCCCATGCACGTCGGAGCGTTGCAGTTGTACAGCCCGCCGCCGGACGGCGATCCGGACTACGTGCGGTCGATGTACGAGAAAGTGTGCCAGGCAACCGAATTCCGGCCCACCTTCCGTAAACACCCGGCGCGAATTTTCGGCGGATTCGGAAATATCGCGTGGACCACCGACGACACCGTCGATCTGGACTATCACCTGCGGCGCTCGGCCCTGCCCCGGCCCGGCCGCGTGCGCGAACTGCTCGAGCTCACCTCGCAATTGCACAGCACCCTGCTGGACCGGCATCGGCCGCTGTGGGAAGCGCATCTGGTGGAAGGGCTGGCCGACGGCCGCTTCGCGGTCTACACCAAGCTGCACCACGCGCTGATGGACGGCGTGTCGGCGCTGCGGATGCTGCAACGCACCCTCGACGAGGATCCGGACTCGCCGGAGCTGCGAGTGCCCTGGAACCTCCCGCCGCGCGAATCCGGTGCCCGCGGCGGGGACCGCTCGTGGTTGACCGGGCTGGCCAGGGACGTGGCCCGCACCCCGCCCGCCACGCTGGCGCTGGCCAGGACGGCACTGGCCGAACACGAGGTGCTGCTGCCGTTCTCCGCACCGAAGACCATGCTCAACGTCCGCATCGGCGGCGCACGGCGCTGCGCGGCCCAGTCCTGGCCGTTGGAGCGGATCGCCGCGATCCGGGAACGGACCGGCGTCACCCTCAACGACGTGGTGCTGGCCATGTGCGCCGCGGCACTGCGCGCCTACCTGATCGAGAACGACGCGCTGCCCGACACCCCGCTGGTGGCGATGGTCCCGGTGTCGTTGCGCACCGAGGACGAGTCCGACGAGGGCGGCAACCGGGTGGGCACCATCCTGTGCAACCTGGCCACCGACCTGGCCGACCCCGCCGCCCGGCTGACCGTGATCAGCGAATCGGCCCGCATCGGCAAGGAACAGATGAGCGCCCTGCCCCGGCCGCTCGCGCTGGCCGTGTCGGCGTTGATGATCGCGCCGCTCGGACTCGTCGGCCTGCCCGGCTTCGTCACCGCGACCCGGCCCGCGTTCAACATCGTCATCTCCAACGTGCCCGGCCCGCGGGTGCCGATGTACTGGCAGGGCGCCCGGCTGGACGGGAACTATCCGCTGTCGATCGTGCTCGACGGGCAGGCCGTCAACATCACCGTGAGCAGCCGCGACGCCTACCTCGACTTCGGCATCGTCGGCTGCCGCCGCAGCGTCCCGCACCTGCAACGCCTGCTCGGCCATCTCGAGGACGGCCTCACGGACCTGGAGAAAGCCGCCTGAGCGGGTCAGCGCCCGGAGGTGGTAGCGGAGCGTGGCCACGGAGGGCGCCCCGCTCGGGCACAGTCGACACCGCCTGAGCGGGTCAGCGCCCGGAGGCGGTAGCGGAGCGTGGCCACGGAGGGCGCCCCGCTCGGGCACAGTCGACACCGCCTGAGCGGGTCAGCGACCGGAGGGGCGCGGGGGTGCCTGTAGGGTCTGGAACTCGTGGCGGACAGGGGAACGCTCGCTCCGCGAGGCATCTACACATGGGGCATCATCACCGCGCTCGGCGTCGTCGCGGGGTACGCCGCGGTGCTGGCGGCCAACCCGCGGCACTTCTACACCGACGACACCGAATCCCAGTACGCCCCACTGTGGGTCATGCTCGGGCGCAGCCTGCGCGAGGGCCGGTTTCCGACCATGGTGCCCGAGCACTGGCTGGCGGGTAACTACACGATCGAGGAGGCGGGTCTGCTCAACCCGCCGCAGTTGCTGATCGACCTGCTCGCGCCGTCGATGGACAACCTGGCGCTCTACGCCACCGTCGTGAAGTTGATCTTCGCGGTGATCCTCGCGCTCGGTGTCTACCGGGTGTGCCTGGTCTACGGTGCGCGGGCGCCGTGGGCGGCGGTCGCGGGCGTGGCGATGCCGTTCAGCGGCTGGCTGTTGTTCTTCGACGAGGCCAGCTGGTGGACGGCGCTGACCGGCACCGCCTGGCTGGTGCACGCCTGGGCCTCGGGGGTGCGCTACGCGCGTGGCCGCAGCGGGCCGATCCCCACGTTCGTGTTCCTGTACCTGGTGATGTCGGTGCAGTACATCTTCCCGGCCGTGGAGGCGGGGCTGGTGATCGGCGCGGTGCTCGTCGGCGAGCTGATCCACCAGCGCGACCGGCGCGGTCCGCTGCGCCTGGCGCTGGTGTCGGTGTGCGCGGCCGCGGCCGGGTTGATGACCTACCTGCCGAGCCTGCTGTCGGCCAAGGCCACCTGGCGCGGCACCGCGCAGATCAACAACGAGCAGTTGCTGGCCGTGCCGTGGTCGGAGTCGTTGAATGCCGGTCTGCCGAGCACACTGCCCGCCTTCACCTCGTGGTGGGGGTATGTGCAGCCGATGCCGGTGGTCTACATCGCCTGGTTCCTGATCCCGGGGCTGGCCTTCGTGGACTGGCGCGCGGCGCGGGCGGGACTGCGGGAACTCACCGCTCCCGCGCTGTTCTCGGTGGCGGTGCTGATGTGGACCGCGGGCCCGGGGGCGATCGGTCCGCTGCGCTGGCCCGCCCGGGTGTTGCCGATGCTGGCACTCGGGTTGCTGATCCTGGTGTGCGTGCTGCTCGGCCGCTACGGCACCGTCGCCGACGCGCGCAAGCGGCTGCTCGTGGCGGGCGGTCTGCTCGGCGTGCTGCTGGTCCGTTCGGCCGCCGCGGCGCCCGACGAGACGGTGTGGCACGTGGTCTGGGTCGTCGTGCTCGCCGTCCTCGGCGCGGGAGTGGTGGCGCTGGCCCGTCGCGGGCGGGCCACCGCGGCCTGCGCGGTGGTGATCGTCTCGGTGGTCCCGATCGCCTACGCGCAGGTGTCGGCCGCGCAGCCGACGCCGCTCGGCTGGAATCTGCCGACCCATCGTTCGGAGATGAAGGCCGCCTTCCCGGACTTCGACGGCACCACCCTGCAACTGGCCGACCGCGCGCTGATCCGCCCCGAGGAACGCAGCCTCGACGGCGCGTACGGATCGCTGGTGTTCGGCAATTACGCCAAGAACCTGGAGCGCAGCTACGTCGGCGGCTACACCCCGAACGGGCACTTCTGGTTCGGGGAGACGTTGTGCATGCGCTGGGACACCAGCGTCTGTCCCGACGCCTACCGCCGCGCCTTCGCCACCGAGCCGAGCACCGGCCGTACGATCGTCGATCTGATGAAGATCGACCGTGTGGTGCTCCAGCGCGCGCTCTATCCGGACGCGCGCGACCAGCCCGCGCCGCCGGGCTGGAAGTGGGTCGATTACCCGGGCCACGAGCGCTACATCGCGGTGCTCGAGCGAATCGACGGCCCGGTGTCCACCCGGGACGGCCGCATCGCCGCCGCCCCCGGCGTCACGGCCACCTCGCTCGCCGAATCCGACACCGCCAGCCGGGTGCGGGTGAGCAGCGCCGAGGGCGGCCGGGTGGTGTTCGCGCGGCTCGGCTGGCCCGGCTACCGCGCCACCCTCGACGGCCGGGACGTGCCGGTCGACCTGGTCGGCAATGTCTTCGCCGCGGTGGACATCCCGGCGGGAACCGAGAATGCCGAGCTGGAGCTGACCTGGTCGCCGCCGGGTCGGCCGCTGGGGATGGGCGCGGCCGCGCTCGGCCTGCTCGGCGTGGCGCTCCTGCAGTGGCTGTACCGGCGCGACCGCCGCGACCGCGGCGACTCGGGCGACGCCGACGCCTCCCCGCCGGACGTCGAACGCGAAGCCGATCTGGTCGGCGCGCGACCATGACCGCCGACGCCGTCCGCGCGCCGGACACCCCCGCCACCTGGCCACCGCCGCGGTCCGCCACCGCGACGGCGGAGACCCGCGACGCGGGCGCCGATCCCGGCCCGCTGTTGCGGGTGGTGCGGCGGCAGGAGCTGGCGTTCGCGGTGGTCGGCGCGTTCAACACCGCCCTCGGCATGGCGTTGACCGTGGCGTGGCTGCTGGTGCTCGGTGCCGGGGTGAGCCCGGCCGTCGCGCCCGCGCTGGCCTACGCGGTGAGCATCGTCGTCGCCTTCACCCTGCACCGCACGCTGGTGTTCCGGGTGCGCGGGCGGCTGGTCCGCGACTTCGTGGCCTTCGTGGTGGTGAATTCCGGTGGGCTGCTGATGAACATGGTGCTGTTGCAGCTGGCCGTGCAGGTCGCGCATCTGCCGCGCATCCCGGCCGCGCTCGGGGTGATGGCGGTGGTCGCGGTCGCCAGCTTCTTCGGGCACCGGCACATCTCCTTCCGCAGGCGTCCGCCGCTGCGCTGACGTCGGGGGGAGCGTTACCGCGCTCTTGACCGGGGTATCCGGCTGTCGTCATGATCGTCTGACACCTCGAGGTGTTCCCGGCAGCCGGCGGTGCAACGGAGCCCGCCCGGCAGAGAGGGCAGGTGCGTGATGAGCAGATTGCGTAAGCGGCACTGGGCGGGACGCCTCGCGGTCGTCCTCGGCCTCGCGTCCGCCGCCGGTTTCGGCACCGGCATCGCCCAGGCCGAGCCCCTGTGGCCCGGCGGTCCCGACATTCCCGGCGTCCCGGCGATCATCCAGCCGCCGCCCCCGGTCGCGCCGTGTTCGGCCCAGGCCAGGGCCTGCATGCGGTTGTCGACCAACGAGGCATGGCTGATGGACAACGGCCGCGTCACGTACGGGCCGACCCCGGTCTCACACGGCATGCCCGGCTACGAGACACCGCCCGGGGTCTTCAAGGTGTCGTTCAAGCGCGAATTCCATTGGAGCACCATGCACAACGCTCCGATGCCGTACGCCACGTTCTTCAACGGCGACATCGCCTTCCACGTCGGCCCCATCGAGAAGGAGTCGCACGGCTGCGTCCGGATGACGCACGAGGGCGCCAAGGCCTTCTACGAATACCTGTGGCCCGGCGACGTCGTCGAAGTGGTGGAGTGAGAGAAGTGGTGGAGTGAGAGCTGCCTAGACCGGCGCGGCGGTCGTGGTGGGGATGAAGCTGAACGCGGGCGCCGCGGCGTCGGTGTTGGTGGGGTCGGGGCCCGGGCCGGGCGTGCCGAGCCCCACCTGCGGCAACGGTCGCGGATTCGGTCGCAGGGGCGGCACATCGCGCCAGTGCGGGGCGGCCGCCTCGATCGCGAGCCCGAGCGGGAGCAGATCGGCCTCGCCCCACGGCCGCCCACCCAGTTGGACGCCGAACGGCAGGCCGGTCACCCGGGAGCGGCCCGCCGGGAGCGAGAGTGCCGGTGCGCCGGAGTAGTTCGCCCAGGTGACCGGGACATGGTCGGCGCCCAGGATGGAGGCCGCGGCGGCGGTGCTGCGCGGCATGCCGTCGGTGGCGGCGCCGGGCAGCACCAGGGCGTCGATCCCGTCCTCGTCGAAGAGGCGGTTGTAGGCGCGCTGATAGGTGGCACGGGCCCGGCTGTACTGCAGGTAGTCCGTGGACGGGATGCCGAGTGAGGCCAGCCCGACCTCGACCACGGCCGCGCTGAGCGGCCGGAACAACCCGAGCTGCTCGATCCACTGCCGGTGGTACATGCCGAGTTCCACCGCGTCGCCGGTGGCCAGGCCCTCCGGCTCGGCGGGCATCCGCACCTCGCGCAGCTCGCCGCCGAGATCGGTGACGACGCCGAGGAATTCGGTGAACAGCCTGCCCAGCTCCGCGGGCAGCCGGTCGGCGGCGACCGGGACGCCGAACACCCTGCCGCCCAGCGGTTTCGCCGCCTCCGGCGCGGTGAACGGGAACCCGGCCGCGGGCAGCGGCGGCGCGGTGCCGGTGACCGGATCGTTGGCGTCGGCGCCCGCCATGAACGACAGCAGCAGCGCCGCGTCGGCGAGCGTGCGGCCCATCGCCGCGGGATGGTCCCTGGTCCACATCACCGGGATGACACCGTACTTGCTGCACCGGCCGAAGGTCGGCTTGATCGCGCTCACGCCGCAGCGGGAGGCGGGCAACCGCGCCGAACCGCCGGTGTCGGTGCCCAGCGCCAGGGGCGCGTACCGCGCCGCCAGCGCCGCCGCGCTGCCACCGGAGGAGCCGCCCGCGGTGTCGTCGGTCTTCCACGGATTGCCGACCTGCGGGGTGGCGGTCATGATGGCGAACTCGTCGGTGTGGGTGTGGCCGAGCAGTACCGCGCCGTGCTCCCGCAGCCGCCGCCACACCGTCGCGTCACCGGCGGCGATGTTGCCGTCGAGGACCCGGCTGGACGCGGTGAGCGGCAATCCGGCCACCGCGTAGAGATCCTTGACCGCGATCGGCAGTCCGCACAGCAGCGGCGCGTCGCCCGCGGCCAGCCGCTGCGCGGCCTGTTCGGCCTGGTCGTGCGCCAGCTCGGGGTAGGTGCGGATCCAGGCGTTGGTGGCGCCGTCGTAGTCGGCGCTGCGGCGCAGGCAGGCGTCGAGCAGATCGACCGGATGCAGGGTGCGTGCCTGCAACAGGCTCGCGGCCTCCAGCGCGGTCAGCATGGCTGGGTCGGTGGCCGCCACGGTGGCCGGGTCGGGCAGCCGGGGCGCGGGCCGGCGCGGCAGCGGCACGCCGTGCGCGAGGCCGGGCAGCGCCGTGGCGCCCACCGCGGCCCCCACGCTCGCGCCTCGGAGGAAGGACCTGCGCGAAACGGGTGACTGCACGTGACCCCCTGAGTGTTCGTCGGACGACGAGCATGCACCGGCCGGAACCGATGCGCAGAACCTATCAGAGCAGCACCCGGTGCCCCCGGAACCGGGGGCACTTGCCAGCAGTTTTCGGACATACCTCGCAGCACGGCGCGTACCCCACCGTCGCGCTGCTGTGAGCAGATCCGCCCACGGCAGCGTGGCCCCCGCGCGGGCCGCGAGCGGGGGCAGGGTGGAGGCATGGCTCACGACGACAAGACCCCGCTGTTCGGTTGGCGGGCACGGGAACAGCTGCTGAGCAGGCGCATCCTGGTGCTCGACGGACCGCTCGACGACGACAACGGCACCCTGCTCGCCACCCAGTTGCTCACGCTGGCCGCCGAGAACGACGAGGCGCCGATCTCGCTGTGGATCCACTCGCCGGGCGGTTCGGTGCCCGCGATGCTGGCGATCCGCGACGTGATGCGCCTCGTGCCCTGCGAGGTGTCCACGCTCGCGCTCGGATTGGCCTGCAGCGCAGGACAATTCCTGCTCTCGGCGGGCAGCCGGGGCAAACGGTTCGCGCTGCCGCACGCGCGCGTGCTGATGCACCAGGGATCGGCGGGCATCGGCGGCACCGCCGTCGACGTGGAGGTGCAGGCCGACGACCTGCGCCACACGGTCGAGACGGTGCTCGGGTTGATCGCCGCCGACACCGGCCAGCCCTACGCCCGGATCTACGAGGACTCCCTGCACGACCGCTGGTTCACCGCCGCGCAGGCCAAGGAATACGGCTTCATCGACCACATCGTCGACAGCTTCGGCCAGGTCGTCCCGCAGCGGCCGCGAGTGGGGATCACGCTATGAGCACCTACACCATTCCCAACGTCATCGCCCAGCATCCCCGCGGTGGCGAGCGCATCACCGACATCTACTCGCACCTGCTCGCCGAGCGGATCGTCTACCTGGGCACGCCGATCGACTCCGGGGTCGCCAACGCGCTGATCGCGCAGCTGCTGCACCTGGAATCGGAGAGCCCCGACCAGGAGATCAACTTCTACATCAACTGCGAGGGCGGCGACCTGCCGTCGATGCTGGCCGTCTACGACACCATGCAGCACATCGGCGCGCCGGTGCACACCACCTGCGTCGGGCAGGCCATCGCGGTCGGGGCGGTGCTGCTGGCGGGCGGCGCGCCGGGGCAGCGCGCGATGCTGCCGCACGCCCGCGTCGTGCTGCACCAGCCCGCCGCGCGCGGCCAGGGGCCGATCCCGGACCTGATCCTGCAGGCCGACGAGCTGGTGCGGATGCGGTCCGAGATCGAGGCGATCCTGTCCAGGCACACCGGCCGCTCCCCGGAGCAGCTGCGCGAGGACACCGACCGCGACCGCGTCTTCACCGCGACCGCCGCCCTCGAATACGGGCTGATCGACACGGTGCTGAGTCCGCGGGGTTGAGCGGGGCGGCCTGCGGGGGTGACGCTGCGCTGCCGCCTCCGGCCGCTGACCCGCTCAGGCTGTGTTGGATGTGCCTGAGCGGGGCGGCCTGCGGGGGTGACGCTGCGCTGCCGCCTCCGGCCGCTGACCCGCTCAGGCGGCGCGCAGGGTGAGGGTGGGGCCCGCGCTGCTGCGCCGGGCGAAGGCGGCGCGGCGCCGCCGCATCCGCAGCTCGTCGGCGACCAGTTCGGTCAGCCCGCCCAGGGTGGTGCCCAGGGCGCCGGCCAGCGCCGCGATCATCTCGCTGGAGGGCTCCTTGCGCCCGCGCTCGACCTCGGAGAGGTACTGCGGGGAGATGCCCGCGCGCGCGGCGGTCTCGGCCAGCGTCTCGTCCTGTTCGCGGCGCAGCAGGCGCAGGCGTTCGCCGAGCACCTCCCGCCATAGCGGCTCGGCAGCGGTGTCGGGTTCGGGCCGCCGGTCCGCGCGCCCGCCCGGGATCGAGTGCAGTCTCGGATGCTCGGTCATGCTCGCAGCCTACGATCCGGCCCCCGGTGCGAGCGCTCGATTACGCTCTGGGCGGACGAATTCGGCGTGGCCGTCGGCGGCGCGCGGTCGCAGCGAGCATGATGGGGCCGTGGCCGAGCAGACGAACACCCCCGACCTCAAGCCCCGCAGCCGTGACGTCACCGACGGGCTGGAACGCACCGCCGCCCGCGGCATGCTGCGCGCGGTGGGCATGGGCGACGACGACTGGGAGAAGCCGCAGATCGGCGTCGCCTCCTCCTGGAACGAGATCACCCCGTGCAACCTGTCGCTGGACCGGCTCGCGCAGGGCTGCAAGGACGGCGTGTTCGCCGCCGGTGGCTTCCCGATGCAGTTCGGCACCATCTCGGTCTCCGACGGCATCTCGATGGGCCACGAGGGCATGCACTTCTCGCTGGTGTCGCGCGAGGTGATCGCCGACAGCGTGGAGACGGTGATGCAGGCCGAGCGGCTCGACGGCTCGGTGCTGCTGGCCGGGTGCGACAAGTCGCTGCCCGGCATGCTGATGGCCGCGGCCCGCCTCGACCTGGCCAGCGTGTTCCTCTACGCGGGCTCGATCCTGCCCGGCATCGCCAAGCTCTCCGACGGCACCGAGCGCGAGGTGACGATCATCGACGCGTTCGAGGCGGTCGGAGCGTGCGCGCGCGGGCTGATGAGCCGGGCCGACGTCGACGCCATCGAACGCGCGATCTGTCCCGGCGAGGGCGCCTGCGGCGGCATGTACACCGCCAACACGATGGCCAGCGCGGCCGAGGCGCTGGGCATGTCGCTGCCCGGCAGCGCCGCACCGCCCGCCACCGACCGCCGCCGCGACGGGTACGCCCGCCGCAGCGGTCAGGCCGTGGTCGAGCTGCTGCGCCGCGGCATCACCACCCGCGACATCCTCACCAAGGAGGCGTTCGAGAACGCCATAGCGGTGGTGATGGCCTTCGGCGGCTCGACCAACGCGGTGCTGCACCTGCTCGCGATCGCGCACGAGGCACGGGTGGAGCTCACCCTCGACGATTTCGCGCGGGTGGGCAGGCGGGTGCCGCACCTGGCCGACGTCAAGCCGTTCGGCGCGCATGTGATGACCGATGTCGACCGCATCGGCGGCGTGCCGGTGATGATGAAGACCCTGCTCGACGCCGGACTGCTGCACGGTGACTGCCTCACCGTCACCGGCCGCACCGTCGCGGAGAACCTCGCCCACATCGCCCCGCCCGACCCGGACGGCAAGGTGGTGCGGGCGCTGAACGATCCGATCCATCCCACCGGCGGCATCACCATCCTGTCCGGCTCGCTGGCGCCCGGCGGGGCGGTGGTGAAATCCGCCGGTTTCGACGAGGACGTCTTCACCGGCACGGCCAGGGTCTTCGATCGCGAACGCGCCGCGATGGACGCCCTCGAGGACGGCACCATCACCGCAGGCGACGTGGTGGTCATCCGCTACGAGGGCCCCAAGGGTGGACCCGGCATGCGCGAGATGCTGGCCATCACCGCCGCCATCAAGGGCGCGGGCCTGGGCAAGGACGTGCTGCTGCTCACCGACGGCCGCTTCTCCGGTGGCACCACCGGACTGTGTGTCGGGCACGTCGCGCCCGAGGCGGTGGACGGCGGTCCGATCGCGTTCGTCCGCGACGGCGATCGCATCCGGCTCGACGTGGCCGCGGGCACCCTGGACCTGCTGGTGGAGCCCGCCGAACTCGAGCGGCGCAAACAGGACTGGCGACCGCTGCCGCCGCGCTACACCCGCGGCGTGCTCGCCAAGTACACCAAGCTGGTCGGTTCGGCCTCGGTCGGCGCGGTCTGCGACTGAGCGGGGGTGTCGCGGCGCGGGACGCGCCGTTTAGTAGCTTGGCATCCGGGCTGATCGCACCCACCGGACCGTCGAACGAAGAGAGCTGATCGATGCCGACCTCTACCGCGCGGGCACACATCGGTGTGACCGGACTGGCTGTCATGGGCAGCAACATCGCCCGCAATTTCGCCCGGCACGGCTACACCGTCGCGCTGCACAACCGCTCGGTGGCCAAGACCGACGCGCTGCTGGCCGAACACGGCGGCGACGGCGACTTCGTCCGCACCGAGACCATCGAGGAGTTCGTGGCGGCGCTCGAGCGGCCGCGGCGGGTGCTGATCATGGTCAAGGCGGGCGAGGCGACCGACGCGGTGATCGAGGAACTGGCCGCGGCGATGGAGCCGGGCGACATCATCATCGACGGCGGCAACGCCCTCTACACCGACACCATCCGCCGCGAGGCCGCCCTGCGCGAGCGCGGGCTGAACTTCGTCGGCGCCGGCATCTCCGGCGGCGAGGAGGGCGCGCTCAACGGCCCGGCGATCATGCCGGGCGGCCCGGCCGAGTCCTATGAATCGCTCGGCCCGCTGCTGGAATCCATCGCGGCGAAGGTCGACGGCACCCCCTGCTGCACCCACATCGGCCCCGACGGTTCGGGTCATTTCGTGAAGATGGTGCACAACGGCATCGAGTACGCCGACATGCAGCTGATCGGCGAGGCCTACCACCTGTTCCGCGACGCGCTCGGCTTCGACGCCGGGCAGATCGCCGTGGTGTTCACGCAGTGGAACAGCGGCGACCTGGAGAGCTACCTGGTGGAGATCACCGCCGAGGTGCTGAACCAGGTCGACGCCAAGACCGGCCGCCCGCTGGTGGACGTGATCGTCGACGCCGCCGAGCAGAAGGGCACCGGCCGCTGGACGGTGAAGTCGGCGCTGGATCTGGGGGTTCCGGTCACCGGCATCGCCGAGGCGGTGTTCGCCAGGGCGCTGTCGGGTTCGCGCGCCCAGCGCAAGGCCGCCACGGGCCTGGCCGCGGGCACCCTCGCCGACCGCCCCACCGATGTCGAGCAGTTCACCGAGGACATCCGCCGCGCGCTCTACGCCTCCAAGGTGGTGGCCTACGCGCAGGGCTTCGATCAGATCGCCGCGGGCAGCGCCGAATACGGCTGGAACCTGCGCCCGGGCGACCTGGCGACCATCTGGCGTGGCGGCTGCATCATCCGCGCCCGGTTCCTCAACCGGATCAAGGAGGCCTACGACAAGGATCCGCAGCTGCCGAGCCTGATCCTGGACCCGTACTTCCGCGAGGCCATCGAGGCGGGTATCGACAGCTGGCGCCGCGTGGTGTCCACCGCGACCCTGCTCGGTATCCCGGTGCCCGCGTTCGGTTCCTCGCTGTCCTACTACGACGCGCTGCGCTCGCCGCGGCTGCCCGCCGCGCTCACCCAGGCCCAGCGCGACTACTTCGGCGCCCACACCTACGAACGCATCGACGCCGACGGCAAGTACCACACCCTCTGGAGCGGCGACCGCAGCGAAGTCACCGCCTGAGCGGTCAGCGGCCGGAGGCGGTAGCGGAGCGTGACCACGGAGGCCGCCCCGCTCAGGCGAATTGAGCACAGCCTGACGGGTCAAGCGGCCGGTCCTTTCGCCGGTCAGATGACGGTGCCGACGTCCTCGGCGACGAGGGTGTCGAGGGCGTGTTCGGCCACCGCGGCGATCGTCATGGACGGGTTGCAGGCCGCGGTGTTGCCGGGCATCAGCGCGCCGTCGAGTACGTACAGGCCGGGCTGGTCGTGCACCCGTCCGTACACGTCGCACACCGTGCCCATGCAGGCGCCGCCCAGGGCGTGCCAGGTGGAGGGGAAGAGCTCGTTGGTGTCGATCAGTACCGTGCCCGGTCCGGCGATGCGGTGCGCGAGCGGGCCGATGCGGGTGTTCTGGATGGTGGCGTCGCCGGTCGCGGGCCAGTGCAGCACCGCCTCTTCGGCGGCGTGGTCGTAGGCGAAGTGCCCGCGGTCGGCGCTGACGCCGTAGCCGACCATCATGGTGCTCATCGGATCCACCTGCAGTGGCGGGATGGAGGCCTGGATGAGCGTGCACGCCCGGTGTGGGTCGTCCCAGATCTTGCTGCCGTAGACCACCGGACCGCCCTGCGCGCGACCGAAGTTCGCCGCCGGGTTGAACCACGCGTAGATGCGGTCGGCGTTGGTGCCCCAGCCGTGGCCGAGCGCGTCGGGCAGGTCCGGGATGCGTCCGGTGGCGGCGGCTCGCACCAGCAGCTTGGTGGTGTTGAGGCTGCCCGCGGCCATGATCAGCGCCCCGGTGGTGATGATCTTCTGCTCGAGCACCGCGCCGGTGGTGTCGAGCCGGTCGACGTGGACCGTCCAGCGGCCGTCGGCGGCGCGCTCGACGTCGGTCACCTGGTGCAGGGTTTCCACCCGGACCAGTCCGGTGGCCTCGGCGGCGGCGATGTAGGTGACGTCGACGGAGTTCTTGCCGCCGTTGTTGACGCCCATCGCGCCGTCGCCGTTGGTGTAGGAGGGCTTCATCTCCCCGCGCAACTCGGCCAGCGCGTAGTTCCAGTCGATCGGCATGGGGATCTTGTCCAGCGGTAGGCCGGCCTTGCGGACGTGGTCGGCGAAGACCCGGGCCGCGAGATAGTTGGGGGAGTCGATCAGTTCGTCCGGGGCGACCGCGAGGCCGAGCATCCGCGCGACCCGCGGGAAATGCACCCGGTCCAGCACGTCCCAGTCGAGTTCGGCCGGGAAGTGCAGTTCGAACACCGCTCGCGCCGGTTGCAGCGACATCCCTTGGTAGACCAGCGATCCGCCGCCCAGCCCGGCGGCGCACAGCGCGGTCATGTTCGCCCCGGCGACGGCCTCGATCAGACCGGTGTAGGGCTCGAACGCCAGCGGTTGGCCGAACAGGTTGGGATTGGACCGGTACCACAGCAGCCGTTTGTCCGGCGCCGAGGCGCGCGGGAAGGTCTCGGCGTTGGGGCCGGTCGGCCAGCGCATGCCGCGCTCGAGCAGCAGCACGGGCACGCCGGCCTGGGCCAGCCGCAGCGCGCTCACGCCGCCGCCGAACCCGGAGCCGACCACGACGGCGCGGTGTTCTTCCCTGGTCAGGGGGATCTGGTTGACGCGGGCGGCCACGGGTTGCCGCCCTGTGCTGTGCGCGGCGGCGAGCAGCACGCCCGCCGCCGCGGCTCCGGTCAGCAGGGACCGGCGCGTGATCTCCGACATTCGCCACCTTGTGTCACGAGGATGACCGGACACCGTTGTCCGGTCGGTGGGAGTCTGCCGCCGAGGAGCCCTGGGCGTCAAGAGTTTCGCGGGAAGACGGGGGATGCCGGCGCCGGGTCGCCGATGGCATGCTGTCCGCTATGGCCGATATTCGCCTGGACGTCACCGACGCCATCGCCACCATCACCCTGCACCGTCCCGAGCAACTCAACGCGTTCACCCTCGCGATGAGCCGTGAGCTGATCGAGGCGTTCGACACCTGCGACAACGACGACGCGGTGCGCGCCGTCGTGATCACCGGCGCCGGGCGCGCGTTCTGCGCGGGGGCCGATCTGTCCCTGGGCGCGGAGACCTTCGCCGCGCCCGAGGACGCCGACTCCTACCGGGACGCCGGTGGTGAGGTGGTGCTGCGGATGTTCGAGTCCCGCAAGCCGATCATCGCCGCGGTGAACGGGCCCGCCGTCGGCGTCGGCATCACCATGACGCTGGCGGCCGATTTCCGCCTCGCCGTCGAGACCGCGCGCATCGGCTTCGTCTTCAACCGCCGCGGTATCGTCCCCGAATCCTGCTCGAGCTGGTTCCTGCCCCGCCTGGTGCCCATGCAGACCGCGCTGGACTGGGTGTATTCCGGGCGGCTGGTGGACGCCGACGAAGCGCACCGCGCCGGACTCTTCGCCGCCCTGCACGCGCCGGAGAAGCTGCTGGACGAGGCGTATGCCCTGGCCAAGCGGGTCACCGAGCAGTCGGCGCCGGTCTCGGTGGCGCTGTCGCGGCAGATGCTCTGGCGCGGCCTCGGCGCCGACCACCCGATGATCGCCCACCGCGTGGAATCGCGCGGCCTGCACCACCGCGGCGCCAGTGCCGATGCGCGCGAAGGGGTCACCGCCTTCCTGGAGAAGCGCCCCGCCCGGTTCCCGGACAGCGTGCGGGACCTGCCCGACATCTTCGGCGACGACCTGCCGGTGCCGCCGTTCCGGAGCTGAACCGGACCCGCCCGCAGCCGGTTCGGATCGGCACCCGACGACGAGAACCGCGGCGGCGGCGCGGTTCTCAGCGCGCGAAGCGTCCGGCGAACGCGCGCAAGGGCAGATCGGCGCTGGTGAGTATCCCCGACGGGGCCGCGACGACCGACCGGATCGCGTTGAGGGCGGGCAGGCCGGTCACGGTCATGCCGATGGACGCGAACGAGGACGGGTCGGTGAGATCGACACCGGCCCTGGGGAAGATCATGTGCTTGCTGTACACGTTCGGGTCGCCGGTGATCCGGGTGATGTAGCAGCCCTTGATCTCCCACTTCGGGTCGGTGTGCGGGGTCATCTGCCATTCCAGGTGCGATTCCACCCGCGCCACCCCGTCGACCATGCCGCGGTAGCGGATGTAACTGCCGCCGAGAGAGCCCTCGCGCAGGTGGTACCAGCCCAGGTCGACGTCCTTGGTGCACGCGCCGAGCCGGTAGTCGAAGGTGACCTCGTCGAGGGTCAGGTCGAAGCAGTCGGCCATCAGGTGCACGGAGTCGGCGAAGACGCTGGTGTACTTCTCCAGCGAGCCGGGGATCGACGGATCGTCCACCGGCAGGCCGTAACCCACCGCGCGCCAGGTCTCGGCCGAGTGGTGACACGACACGTCCACCGACTCGATGACGGTGACGTTCTCGATGTCGGCCACGTCGCAGGTGTGCACGATGCCGAGGATCTGGCACAGGCCGGGATTCATCCCGGTGCCGTAGAAGGTCGAGCCGCCCTTCCGGCACGCCTCGGCGATCACCCCGCTGGTCCGGCGGCCGGAGGGGTGCGGGTGATTGGCGTCGCGGTGGTGGCCGGTGATCCAGTCGGCGGTGGTGACCACGTCGATCCCGGCCTCGAGCACCCGCACGTAGAGGTCCTCGTCGGGGAAGACGCCGTGGAAGGTCAGCACATCGGGCCGGGCGGCGAGGATCTCGTCCACCGAACCGGTCGCCACCACCCCGATCGGGGCAAGTCCGGCCAGCTCGCCGACGTCGCGGCCGATCTTCTCCGGTGTGTAGCAGTGCACGCCGATCAGCTCCAGGTCGGGATGATTGCCGATGCGCTTGATCATCTCGGTGCCGACATTGCCGGTGGCCACCTGGAAGACGCGGATCGGTGGTCGGGTGCGCTCGGTCATCGTCGTCCGTCCTTCTGTCGAGAATGGTTGTTCGGTGCGAACATTCAGCGCACCCGGTCGGCGGGATAGAACTGCCGCGCCCAGGTGCGCAGTGCCTTGAATCCCGCGTATTCGGCGCGGGCCAGCGCGGGCGGATCGGAATAGCGCTGGTGTGACCAGATGTGGATGTCGGCGAGGAACTGATCGATCACCGCCTGTCCGAACATCAGCGCCTTGTCCGACGGGTTGTCGCGGTCCTTGCCCGGCGGGCAGCCGATCCACACCGTGAACCGCACGTCGCAGGTGGCGTCGTCGACCGGGGTCACCGCCGAGACGGTGCGGTTGTCGACCATGCCCCAGCTCTTGGTGACCGCGACGCCGAGTCCGGCATTGATCGCCTGCACGCCGCTGCGCACCTCGTCGGCGGATCGGGCGCCCTCGCCGAAATCGATGGTGAAATCCACCCGGGAGATCGGCGCGTCGAACTCCTGACGGGTGAACACCGGCACGATCGGCACCTTGTGCACGTATGTGAAATGCGCGAAGTCCACGCCGTTTTCGAGCACGTACTGCGGATGCAGTTCCAGCCGTTCGCGGAACAGGGTGCCGTGCGGGTGGGCGCGGTGGTAGTCGGCTTCGGTGCGCCCGTCGCCGAATCCGGTGAACACGTCGGGCACCTCGAAATACGGTGCCCTGCCGTGCACGTCGTGCCAGAGGTAGATCGACTCGTTGCGCTCGACGACGGGGTAGCTGCGGATGCGGCGCACCGGATTGGGGCGGTCCTCGTAGGGGATGCAGACGTTGCGGCCCTCGCGGTTCCATTCCCAGCCGTGGAACGGGCACACGATCCGCTCGCCGTCGACGGTGCCGCCGTGGCCCAGGTGGGCGCCGAGGTGCTCGCAATAGGCGTCCATCACCGCGACGGCGCCGGAGGCGCTGCGCCAGCAGATCATCTCGCGCCCGAAATAGCTCATCCGGCGGACCTCGCCGACGCCGACCTCGGCCGACCAGGCGACCTGGAACCAGCCGGTGGGATTCATCGGTAGCGGCGGTTTGGCCATCGGGAGCCCCTTCCTCGTTCGAAGGAATCGTAGTGGGCTCTGTGAAAGTTTGGCAGAGACTTCTGTGAAATCGGCCTGCCGCTACCATCCGACCCATGACCGAGGCCGACTCCAGCAATCGGCGCGCCAACCGGCGCGGCATGGCGACCCGGGAGAGCATGCTCGACGCCGCGCTGCGCTCGCTGGCCACCGGAGACCCCGGCTCGGTCTCGGGTAACCGCATCGCCAAGGACATCGGCGCGACCTGGGGTGCGCTGAAATACCAGTTCGGCGACATCGACGGCCTGTGGGCCGCCGTGCTGCGCCGCACCGCCGAGCGCCGCGGGGAACTGCCGGTCGGCCTCGCCCCGGGCGGACCGCTGCGCGAACGTGTCGCGGCCACGGTCGACACGCTCTTCCGTGGGCTCACCGGCACCGACTCGCGCGCGATCGAGACCCTGCGCGCCGCGCTGCCGCGGGAACACGCCGAACTCGAACGGCTCTACCCCCGGACCGCCGCCGAACTGGCCTCCTGGAACAAGGCGTGGGTGCGCGCGTGCCAGAAGGCCTTCGCCGATCTCGACGTCGATCCCGAGCGGGTGCGCGAGGTCGCGGCCTTCCTGCCCGGCGCCATGCGCGGCATCGTCTCCGAACAGCAGCTGGGCACCTACGTGGACCTCGACGAGGCCCGCCGCGGGCTGGCCGCCGCCATCGTTGCCTACCTCGAACACTCCCGGCCCGCACGGCGCTGACCGGCCGGGGCCGCACGGGCCCGAGGCCGCGCCGATTGATCCGTCCCGGGCGGGGTAGCTCGAAGCCGACGACGAAAGGGGCCGGCCATGACACGCGAGCGCGACGACGCGGACACACGCGACGAGGACGAACCGAAGGGCGGTAGGCCCGGGCCGACCGATCAGGGCCGCGACGGCGGAATGGCCACGCGGGAGCTCGCGCCCGAGCTCACCGAGCCGGAGGAATCCCGCGACTGAGCGGCACGGGTCGTTTGAGCAGGACGGCGCCCGGGTAGGCGGGGCGAGACCCCGTTCGACGAAGGAGCCGATCATGGCGCGTTCACTGGCCGATCAGACCGAGACGGAACTGGGCGGTGCGCGCAGCGTGCTCACCATGCAGCGCCGCGACCATCAGGACCTGGAGGCGCTGCTCGAGCGCATCGGCAGCAGCGCGGGCGACGAGCGCGCGGCGGCGCTCACCGAACTGTGCCGGCTGGTGTTCCCGCACGCCTTCGCCGAGGAGGCGGTGCTGTGGCCGCTGCTGCGCCGGGTGCTGCCCGACGGCGAGGAACTGACGCTGCGGGTCGAACAGGAGCACCAGGAGATCAACGAACTGTTCACCCGCCTGGAGACGATGGATGTCGACAGCCGGGAGCACCACCTGCTCTTCGCCCGGATCGCGCAATTGCTGCGCGAGGACGTCCGGGACGAGGAGGACGTGTTGTTGCCGAAGTTGCAGGAGGCGGTCGGCGCCGACACGCTGCGCCGGATCGGCTGGGCGTGGCTGGCGGTGCGCCGGACCGCGCCCACCCGGCCGCACCCGACGGTCGCGCGCAGGCTGCCGGGCAACGCCCTGGCGGCGGTGCCGCTGGCGCCGCTGGATCGGTCGCGGGACCGGCTCGATCAGGTGGCCCGGCGGGCGCCCGGCCGGTGGGCGACCGGATGTGTGCGCGCCAGCCGGGCGCTGGCGCAGGTCGCCGGCGCGGTGGAGCACCTGCCGCCGCTGCGCCGCGGCGAGCACCCGTCCACCCGCACCTGATCCACGGCGCGATGGAGCGGCGTGGCCCGCCGCTCCATTTTTGGGTGCGCGAAACACGGTGTCGCCCAAACAGTTCCGGAAACTGCCAGGCGGAAATTCTCAGGTTTGTGCGTGCGAGGGCGAGGTACTGCCGCCAGGGGAGGGGAAGTCCCGTTCACTTCGCTGGGAGGCGTGGATGTTCCGTCATACCGATTACCTGCAGTTCGATGTGAAACCCGAGAAGCCCGACCCCGTGTACGCGCGCAAGCTCCAAGAGCTCATCGGCGGGGCCTTCGGCGAGATGACCGTCACCATGCAGTACCTGTTCCAAGGCTGGAACTGCCGGATGCCGGGCAAGTACAAGGACATGATCATGGACGTGGCCACCGAGGAGATCGGGCACGTCGAGATGATCGCGACCATGGTCGCGCGGTTGCTCGAAGGTGCGCCCGCCACCCGCGCCACCCAGGAGGCCGCCGCCGATCCCGTGGTCGCCGCCGTGCTCGGTGGCATGGATCCGCAGCAGGCGATCGTCTCCGGCGGCGGGCCGACGTTGTCCGACGCCAACGGCGTGCCGTGGAACGGCCGCTACATCGTCGCCAGCGGCAACCTGCTCGCCGACTTCCGCGCCAACGTCACCGCCGAGTCGCAGGGCCGCATCCAGACCGCGCGCCTGTACAACATGACCGACGACCCGGGCGTGAAGAACATGCTCGAGTTCAACCTCGCCCGCGACACCTATCACCAGAACCTCTGGCTCGCGGCCATCGAGCAGTTGAAGGAGGACGGTCTCGAGGGCACCGTCACCCCGGACGCGCTGTTCGACGAGGAGTACTCCGAGCACGCCACCAGCCTGTGGCACCTGTCCGACGGCACCCAGTCCGATCAGGGCCGGTGGGCGGACGGCGTGGCGCCGGACGGCGTACACCAGAACGGCTTCCTCGCCGATCCACAGCCGCTGGGCGACAAGGCCTCCGCGCCGCCGCCGGACCCCAAGCTCTACGCCACCTACGACGGTTCGCAGGGCGAGCCGCGCTCGGCGGCCTTCGGCACCGAGGCGGGGCTGATGGGCAAGGTCAAGGACGCGCTCGATCCCAACAAGCCCTGAGCCCCGGCTCGGTCACCGCAGCACCGGTGCGCCGGGCGCTACCCGTTCGCCAGAGCGACCAGGTGCCGGCGCAGCCAGGTGAGCGAGGTGTCGCCACCGGCCACCGGGTAGGACGGGTAACTCTGATGCGCGCCGGATTCGAGGAAGTTGTCGATCTGGCGCCTGCGCTCCTCGTAGGCGGAGTTGTTGAGCTGATCGTGCAGCAGCCCGAGCCCGCCCGCGGCCAGCACGTCGCCGACCAGGTCGCCTGCGGGCAACTGGTCGAACTGGGAAGGATCGGAGGCCTGGGCGAGGATTCCGGCGATGCGGGCGGCGAAATCGCCCTCCGGAGTGGCGCAGTAGAGGTCACCGGGCGCGCAGAAGGTGTAGGTGACCGGGGTGAGCCAGCCGAAGCCGCCCACCCGCGGACCACCCGCGCCCGCGCCGGGCACCGGGGGGCCGATGAGCTGGTCGGTGGGCGAACGGCGCGGGTCGGCGATGAGCCCGACCAACCCGACCCGGTTCGGAGCGACGACGCCGAGGCCCGTACCGATCTGGGCCGCGAGATCACCGGCCGCGTCGGCGCCCTGGCTGTAGCCGAGCAGCGCGAAACGCGTCTCGGGGCACTGGGCGCCGACGTCGCGGATCAACGCGCGGGCGATGTCGGTGGCCTCGCGCTTGGAGCGACCGTAGACCTCGCCCTCCCAGGGAAAGGCCGTGGCCGGATAGGCGACGTAGTCGGTGCGGACGTCGCCCGGCAAACCGTCCGCGACCGCGGCGAGCATGCCCTTACCGGGTTCGTTCTTGGAGGTCTCCCAGGTGCCGGGGATCGCCACCACGTGGAGATCCGGGCAGGGGCCGGGGGCGGCCTGGGCGGTGGATGCGGCGCCGATGGGTAGCACGGCCGCGACCATCGCAACCGCGCATACCGTGGCGTTCGTCCATCGAGAGAGCATCGTCGTACTCCGTCTCTGCACTGCCGAGCGCGAGGCCCGGGCGGCGAAGACGCCCTTGGGTCAGGGCGCCGGTCGGGTCGGTGTCGGGGACGTGAGGGGTACTGCCGAAGCGGTCGACGGGCGGGCCCATCGCCGGGAGGGCATCGATGACCAGGGCTTCGGTGACCAGGGCACCGGTGACCTTCCCAGACGGAATGGTAGTCGGCGAGTGGCTAAGCTGCTGCGTCTATGGCTCTCAACGCGACGATGCACTCCTTCGCCATCCAACTCGCCGACGTCGACCGCGGCGTCTACACCGACATGGAGGTGCGCGTCGCCCGGCATCCGTCCGAGACCGCGGAATTCATGCTCACCCGCCTGCTGGCCTACTGCCTGGAGTACACCGAGGGCATCGCCTTCAGTGACGGCGGTGTGTCGGCCACCGACGAGCCCGCGGTCGCGGTCCGCGACGCCACCGGCCGGCTGCTGTGCTGGATCGAGATCGGCGCCCCGGATGCCGAACGCGTGCATCGCGGCAGCAAAGCCGCCGAGCGGGTCGCGATCTACACCCACCGCGATCCCGCCAAGGTGCTGGCGCAACTGCGCGGCAAGCGCATCCATCGCGCCGAGCAGATCCCGCTGTACGCCCTCGACCGCGCGTTCATCGATGCCGCGGTGGCCGCGATCGAGCGGCGCAACACCCTCACCCTGTCGGTCACCGAGCGGCGGCTCTACCTGGATGTCAACGGCACCGGATTCGAGACCGCCGTCACCGAGCACCGACTCGGCTAGCCTCCCCGGCCGCCGGGCCGGGCCTGCCAGACTTCGCACTACACACCGGGAACCGAGACGAGGAGGAGACGAATGGCCAGGCGTGAACGGGGGACCACGGGACGGGAGATCGCGAGCCTGCTGCTGCGCGGCGTCGTGGGCGGCACCATGATCGCCCACGGCGTCAAGCACGCCCGCACCCTGGACGGGACCGCCGGGTGGTTCGGTGCCATCGGGTTCCGGCGTCCTCGACTCCAGGCGCAGGCGAGCGCGGCCGTGGAGGTCGGCTCGGGCGCACTGCTGGTGGCGGGCGCGGGCACACCGGTGGCGGCCGCGGCGGTGGTCGGCACGATGGGCGTGGCGGCCAGGTCGGTGCACGCGCCCAACGGTTTCTTCATCACCGATCAGGGCTGGGAGTACGTGGCGAACCTGGCGACCGCGGCGGTCGCGCTGGCCGGCATCGGCCCCGGCCGTTTCAGCGTGGATCGCGCGACCGGCCTGGACGGCAGGATCTCCGGCGCCAAGGCCGCCGCGCTCGCCGCCGGTCTCGGCATCGCCGCGGCGGCCGCCCAGCTGGCGCTGTTCTGGACTCCGCCGAAACCGGAAGCGGACGAAACGGATTCGCCCATCGGCTGAGCGGGGACAGTGGCGCTGAAGGTCAACAGCGGCACGGCCGCGACAACGCACCGCGCCGCCGCCGTCAGCCGCGCGCCCGCCCGACGCTCGTGAGGGCGAACACGATGTCGACCGCCGCGGCCGCCAGCCGCTCGCGCGCGAGCGCCAGGCGGCCGTCGGCCCAGTCCAGGTAGAGCGCGATCAGAGCGCCGCCCAGCGCGGTCGCCTGAACGGCGAGGGCCTCCTCGTCGGCGGGCAGCAGCGCATCCGCCTCCGCGCCGAGCAGTCCCACCAGCGCGCGGATGAAGGCCGGCGCCCGCGCGGCGCTGTGCTCGTGCAGGGTGTCGTCACCCAGCGGTTCGCGCAACAGGATCCGCGCCCGCCGCGGATCCTCCTCGAAGTACCGCGCGCAGCGGTCGACCACCTCGCGCACGTCGGCGCGCAGGTCACCACTCGGCACCACGTCCTCGACCCGCGCCAGTAGTCCCGCCTCCACCCGGTCGTACACCGTGCGCAGCAGGTCTTCCCTGGTCTCGAAGCTCTCGTAGAAATAGCGCGGGCTCAGCGCGGCCTGCCGGGTCACCGCCCGCATGGTCACCGCCGCGGCGCCCGCGGTGCCCAGCAGCTGTGTGCCGACCGCGAGCAACTGCTCGCGCCGGTCGGCGCTGCGGTCGTCGAGGGTCTGGCCCCGCCACAGTTTGGGGGCGCTCACGGTGTCCGCGCGCTCCTGGTCGACCGCCCTCCTCGCCACGGTGCCTCATCCTAGGCCGGATGCGGCGGGTCGAGTGGGGCGCCGGTGCGGTCGGGCCGCGTTCGGCGGCGCGCGAGTACGGCCGGTGGGCGGTATCGTGCGCGGTGTGCGGGGGATCGACCACAAGCCGGACGCCGAGGATCCGAAGCGGATCAGGATCAGCCGCGGGCTGCCCGCCGATGTCTCCCGCGCGGAACTCACCTACCGGGTGCCCGGCGGGATCGGCGGCACCCGCGTCGTGCGCCGCTCGCAGGCCGAGTTCGCGCACCTGCGCACCGCCGTCGACGGCGTCTACGAGGGCCCGTGGAGCGAGCCTGCCCGGCTGTCGCTGTCGGAGGCCGATCACTACCTGCGCCAGGTGCGCGCCCGGATCACCGAGCGGGAGGACCGGATTCGCCGCTTACGCGAATCGATCGATCTCACCTGCCCCTGGTGTCACCGGCGGCGCACCTACCTGGGCGTGCTCGGCTTCCTCACCGGCCATCGCGGGTTCCTCACCGACCATCCGAGCGAGCTCGGGCAGCAGGTTCTCGACCAGCACGCCTATCGGTGCGACGGGTGCGGCTCGATGCAGTTCTTCGCCGACGGGTTCCTCGCGCACCCGCTGCCCGGCGGGGAGTCGGGCCCGTGAGGGCTATCCGCGCGGCGCGGCAGGCTGCCGGGTCTGGGCGATGATCGCCGAGCCCATCCAGCGGCGCAGATACCGGCGCAGCTCGTCCTCGGTGCGCGGCGGATGGCCGGGGGAGACGAAGAACGACTGCATGGTGCGCAGGATGTATTCGACGAGTTCGGGCAGTGATTCGTCGTCGTAGCCGTAGCGTTCCCAGTCCACGTCGAAGCGGCGGATCATGGTGAGGCCGAAGGCCTTGGCCTCTTCGGAGGTGATGCCGTCGCTGTGCACGTTGGCGTAGCTGCCGGTGATCAGGATGCCCAGGTGCGGTGTGCGGCGCACCTCGGTGAGGGTGAACACCACGCCCTCGGTCATCGCCTCCACCGGATCCTCCAGCCCCGCGACGTGGGCGGCGAGGCGGTCGAGGAAGCCGTCCACCGACGCGATCGCCGCGGCCTTCATCAGGGCCTCGGCGCTGGGGAAGTAGCGGTAGACGGTCTGGCGGATGACCCCGAGCGATTCGGCGACGTCGGCGATGCTGATCTCGGCTCCGGTGCGCGCGATGAGATCGACCGCGGTGGCGACGATCCGGCGCGTGGCCTCCTCGTCGCTGTCCGGCGGACTACCGCCCCACCCGCGCCTTCGTGCCACCGCCCGCTTCCTCGGCTCCGCTCGTCTCCGGATCAGCCGCTCATCTCCAGATCAAGGGCTCGACGCTATCACAGCGCCCGCGACCGCCGGTGGTGCCGAATCTCGGCAAAGTGATCATACACATGTGGCGGTCTGTGTATGGTTGTGCTGACAGTGGCTCGCCGTGGGCGCGGCCACCCGCTTCCGTCAGACGAGGTAGCCATGACCGACCTGGTAGTCCGAAAGATGAACTTCGCCTTCGAGGATCACGAAGTGCCGTTCCTGTGGAACCCGCGCAATCCAGCGTTCTCGAGCATGGCCAACGCGGTGTCGTTCCTGGCCATCGGTTTCGAGAAGATGATCGTGAACATGATCCTGCAGGCCAAGCCGCTGATCACCGATCCGGCGGTGGCCGAGGAGGCCGAGGCGTTCATGCGCCAGGAGGGCCAGCACTCCACCGCGCACCGTCAGCACGTGAAGGGCCTGATCCGGCACTACCCGGGCCTGCAGGAAACCCTCGACGAGGTGATCGGCGCCTTCGACCAGCTCACCCGCGACACCTCCCTCGAGTACCGCCTCGCCTACACCGCCGACCTCGAGGCCACCTTCACCCCCGTCTTCAAACTCATGCTCGACAACGAGGCCGCGCTGTTCCGCCCCGGCGACGACCGGGTGGCCTCGCTGTTCATCTGGCACTTCGTCGAAGAGGTCGAACACCGCAGCTCGGCGCTGATCATCTTCGACTCGGTGGTGGGCAGCGACCTGTACCGGATGCGGGTGGCGCCCTCGATCTTCAAGCACGTGCTCGACGTCATCAAGATCGCCTCGGCGGGCTTCAACAAGCATGTGCCGCTGGCCGAACGGCAGGTCGACGCGCTGGCCATGTTCGCCAGGTACCGGCGCATGCAGACGCTGCGCAAGTGGGTGCCGGGGCTGACACCGACCAACGACGGGCCGATGCTGCGCGCGTTCGACGAACTGCCGCTGCGTGAGCAGCTGATCGCGCTGGTCGGCATCGTGCGCAGCCAGCTGCCCAAGCACAATCCCGCCCACGAGAAGCTGCCCGCGCTGGCCGACGAGTGGTTCCGGCGCTACGAGGCGGGCTACGACGTGCAGCGCTGGTACACCGCCGAATCGAACAATTCGACCACCGCGTCGTAGGGAGTGGCCGCACCATGTCCGATCGCTGTTCGCCCACCTTCGCCCAACTCGCCGAGGAGCTGGGCTTCTCCTGCGCCGAAGCCGGCGGCCTCGTGGAATTCCGCAGCCCGTTCGCGCTGGAGAACTGGACCCTGCCGGTGCTGGAGCTGACCATCGTCGTCGGCGCGGTCCTGGCCCTGGTGCTGGCCGTGCTGCGGCTGCGCCGCCAGGGCGACCCCACCAACCTGGTGCTGTGGTTCGGCGCGACCGCCTACCTGTTCGTCATCGAGCCGCCGCTGTACTTCCCGGCCGCGTTCGGCATCGAGGAACACGTGGACACGATGTTCGCGCACAACGTGTTCACCGTCGATTTCCTGTGGGGCAGGCTGCCGCTCTACATCGTGGCGATCTACCCGCTCATGGCCACCATCGCCTTCGAGATCGTCCGGATGCTCGGGGTGTTCCGCCGGTACGGCC
This sequence comes from Nocardia sp. FDAARGOS_372, assembly GCF_002554515.1. Classification (NCBI taxonomy): domain Bacteria; kingdom Bacillati; phylum Actinomycetota; class Actinomycetes; order Mycobacteriales; family Nocardiaceae; genus Nocardia; species Nocardia sp. FDAARGOS_372. The sequence goes on from NZ_PDDW01000001.1 coordinate 6,022,834, forward strand.
CGGTGATCGGCGCGGCCTGCGTGGGCTTCGTGCACCACGCCTTCTACGAGATCTTCGATCACCTGGGGCCGCAGCTGCGGTGGTGGGAGTGGTCGACGACCAATCCGATCAACCAGCCGATGTTCGATTCCGTGCCGTTCCCGAGCGTGGTCGTCTTCGCCGCGCTGTGGCCGATGTCGCTGGCGTTCTGCGTGCAGTGGTTCGTGGGCAGGCACGTCGACCGCGGCCGCGAGTTCGGCGGCGTCGAACTGGTCTGGCGGACCGTGGTGATCGGGCTGCTGGCCTCGGTCGGCACCTTCCTGCTGCCGCTGCCCGCGACCGTGCTCGGCCTGGCGGGCACGCCGGTGCGCGGCGTGGTGTACGGCCTGGAACTGCTGGCCGTCAGCGCGGTGGCGGTGTGGGCGCTGACCCGCCAGTGGTCGCTGCTGCGCCGCGATCCGGCACAGGGACCGGGCTTCGTCGACGACTTCGCCCGCTGGTACGCGGTGGTGTATCTGGCCGTGATGGCGCTGCTGTGGGTGACCGCGCTGCCCGCCTACTTCGGGGCGGTCGACGGCATCACCGACAACGGCGACCCGATCGGCAACCTCTGGTACACGCTGCTGTGCTTCGCGATCGCGATCGCCTGCGTGCTCGCGGTGTTCACGATCCCGCGGGTGCGGCCCACCTCGGCCACCGACACCGCCGAGGCGCAGCCGCAACCGGCGTGAGTCCGGTCAGCTGTTCCTGCCCGGCTCGGGCAGGAACAGCGGCGGCAGGTAGTGCAGCATCAACGTCGACCAGGTCAGGTGGGTCAGCAGCGACGCGGTGATGCCGCCGGTGCGGCGGCGTTGCAGGCCGAACAGCGACCCCATGACGGCCGCGGCGAGCACCAGCGCGGGGTTGCGGGTCGCCGTCGTGGTGAGCACGTACACGCCGGTCGAGACCGCGACCGGATGGGTGCCCGCCGCCGCGTAGACGGCCCCGCGGAAGAACACCTCCTCGGCGGCGCCGTTGGCGAGCGCGGTCAGCAGCACCGCCGGGGTGCGGCCGCGGTCGGCGTAGCGCAGCAGGTGCGCGATGGCCCTGCGCAGCAGCGGAATCCGCCGGGCCACCAGCGCGCAGCCGTAGAACACGCCGAAGGCGCCCACGCCGAGCAACACCGGGGGCAGCACCCGCCGATCGCCGGGCGGCCCGGGCGGGGTGGCGGCCAGCCCGCCCGCGGTGAACGTCGCGGCGGTGGCGAGCGTCAGGCCGTAGAAACGGGCGCTGTCCGGCGGCGCGGTCAACGAGACGCCGAGCAGGCCGGTGCCGAGCGCGCCCACCAGCACGACCGGGGCCCGGTCGCGGCGGTTCACGTCCCGTCCCGGAGGCCGACGCGCTCGCCGAGCGCCCGCAGCACCGCCGCGTCGTAGCCCATCGGCTCGAAGGGCAGGAACTCGCGAATGGCGGTGTCGCGCACCAGCACCTCGTTGACCATCGAATCGACCAGGGACCGGCCGGTGCGCACGTCGACATCGGTGACCAGCGCCAGCCACTGGGCCGACAACCGCGGCGACAGCAGCGGCACCGGCAGGATCAGCGCGGGCCTGCCCTCGATGCGCGCCACCCGGCGCAGCATGTCGAGGTAGGCCAGCACGTCGGGACCGCCGATGTCGAAGGTGCGTCCGGCGGTCCCGGGGATCTCGAGCACACCGACGAGATAGCGGATGACATCGTCGGCGGCGATCGGCTGGGTGCGGGTGCGCACCCAGCGCGGGGCCACCATCACCGGCAGGTGCTCCACCAGCTGGCGGGTGATCTCCCACGAGATCCCGCCGTGCCCCACGATGATTCCCGCCCGCAGCGTGGTGACCGGAACGCCGCCGTCGGCCAGCAGGCTCTCCACTTCCCGGCGGCTGCGCAGGTGCTCGGACAGGTCGTCGTTGTCGTCGCCCAGCCCGCCGAGATAGATGATCCGGTGCACGCCCGCCGCGGCCGCGGCGGTGCCGAAATTGCGGGCCGCGGTCGCGTCGCGGGCGCGGAAGTCGGTCTTCGTCAGCGAATGGACCAGGTAGTAGGCGCTGTCGCAGCCGTCGAGGGCCGCGCGCAGCGAGGCCGGGTCGGCGACGTCGGCGCCGACCGGGGTGCCCACGCCGCGATAGCTCATCGGGGCCCGCGTCATCGCCCGCACCCGATGCCCGGCCGTCACCAGCTTCGGGCACAGCCGTTGCCCGATGAATCCGGTGGCTCCCGCGACGAGCACGTCCATCGCGCATCCTCTCGGTGGGGCGGGACATGGACTCGGGGCCCGACACCGCCCCGGACTGCTCTGCGCCAGACTACCGCCGCCGCCCACCACGCGCCGTGACGGTTTGCCCCGCGCCGTCCCGGGTACCGCCTCGACCGACGCCGTCACCGACGAACGGTCTCCGGTGATGCGTCAGCCGCCGACATCCTAGGAGAAGTCCGCCCATGCGAGCACCCACGATCGATTCGACCGCCGGCGTTGTGGCCGGTTCGTCCGCCGCCGGGACGGATCGCGCGAAGGCCCTCGTCACGAAGCCGCGCGGATGAGTGGCCCGCAGGTGCGCGGGCTCGCGCTGGCCCGCGCGCACGGGGCGTTCAACCTGGTCGGCGGGCTGTGGCCGCTGGTGAGTGTCCGCAGTTTCGAGGCCGTGTTCGGCCCCAAGCAGGACCGGTGGCTGCAGTACACCGTGGGCGGCCTGCTGGCGGGCACCGGCGTGGTGCAGTTGCTGGCCGAGCCGACTCCGGCCGGTGTGCGGGCCGCGCGCCGCGCCGGGCTGGTCCCGGCGGTCTGGCTGCTCGCCATCGACCTCGTGTTCGTGCCCGCCGGGCGGATACCCCCGACCTATCTGCTGGACGCGGCGATGGAGGTGGGCTGGCTGGCGGCCTGGGCCCGCCAGATCGCGCGGGAACATTCCTGACATGCGGGTTTAGCCGCGCGGAGAACGGGTACGACGGGCCGGAACGGGGGGATCCGGTGTGGTGAGGAGGAGCCGTGACCGCAACACCCGCTCAGCGCCGTCCCGCTCTCCCGGCGACTCGTCCCTACCCGGCGCGGCACGGACCCAAGGGCTCCTACCTGCGCAAGATGGTCACCACCACCGATCCCAAGGATCTCGGTGTCCTGTATCTGGTCTCGGCCACCGGGTTCTTCCTCATCGGCGGGCTGCTGGCCCTGCTCATGCGTGGCGAGCTGGCCCGGCCGGGGCTGCAGTTCCTCTCGGCCGAGCAGTACAACCAGTTGTTCACCATGCACGGCACGATCATGCTGCTGTTCTACGCGACACCGGTGGTGTTCGGATTCGCCAACGCGGTGCTGCCGTTGCAGATCGGTGCCCCCGACGTGGCGTTCCCGCGCCTGAACGCCTTCAGCTACTGGCTGTACCTGTTCGGCGCGACGATGGCCACCGCGGGCTTCCTCACCCCCGGCGGCGCCGCCGACTTCGGCTGGACGGCCTACACCCCGCTGAGCCTGAGCGAGCACTCGCCGGGCGTGGGCGCGGATCTGTGGATTCTCGGCCTGGCGGTGTCGGGCCTGGGCACCATCCTCGGCGCGGTCAACATGATCACGACCGTGGTGTGCCTGCGCGCGCCCGGCATGACGATGTTCCGGATGCCGATCTTCACCTGGAACATCCTGATCACCAGCATCCTGGTGCTGCTGGCGTTCCCGATCCTCACCGCGGCGCTGATGGCGCTGGCCTACGACCGGCACCTCGGCGGGCACATCTACGACCCCGCCAACGGTGGGGCGATCCTCTACCAGCACCTGTTCTGGTTCTTCGGCCACCCCGAGGTGTACATCATCGCGTTGCCGTTCTTCGGGATCATCAGCGAGGTCATCCCGGTGTTCAGCCGCAAACCGATCTTCGGCTACACGGCGCTGGTCTACGCGACGCTGGCGATCGCGGCGCTGTCGATGGCGGTGTGGGCGCACCACATGTACGCCACCGGCGCGGTGCTGCTGCCGTTCTTCTCGATGATGACCTTCCTCATCGCGGTGCCCACCGGGGTGAAGTTCTTCAACTGGATCGGCACCATGTGGAAGGGTCAGATCACCTTCGAGACACCGATGCTGTTCGCGATCGGCTTCATCGTGACGTTCCTGCTCGGCGGCCTGTCCGGGGTCATCCTGGCCAGCCCGCCGCTGGACTGGCACGTCACCGACTCCTACTTCGTGGTGGCGCACTTCCACTACGTGCTCTTCGGCACCATCGTGTTCGCCACCTTCGCCGGCATCTACTTCTGGTTCCCCAAGCTCACCGGCCGCTTCATGGACGAGCGGCTGGGCAGGCTGCACTTCTGGACCACGTTCCTCGGCTTCCACCTGACGTTCCTGGTGCAGCACTGGCTCGGCAACGAGGGCATGCCGCGCCGCTACGCCGACTACCTGCCGTCCGACGGCTTCACCGGCCTGAACACGGTGTCCACCATCGGATCGTTCCTGCTGGGCATCTCGATGGTCACCTTCGTGTGGAACGGCTTCAAGAGTTTCCGCTACGGCGAGGTGGTGACGGTGGACGACCCGTGGGGTGCGGGGAATTCGCTGGAGTGGGCCACCACCTGCCCGCCGCCGCGGCACAACTTCTACGAGCTGCCCCGGATCCGTTCCGAGCGACCGGCTTTCGAGCTGCACTATCCGCACATGGCCGAGCGGATGCGCGCCGAGGCGCACGCGGGCAGGCGCGCCGGGCACGGTGCGGGCGCGGAGCTCTCCGTGCCGTCCACGGTGGCCACGAAAGACGACGACCACACCAGCTGACCTGCTGATTCCGGAATTCGTTGGGATGCAACCGGTTACCCCGACCGTAGGATGCGGTACTGTCGGGCGGTCCCGTGCACCTGGCGATCGGTTGCCCGGTGCGGCAACGGTCGTGTTCGGCGAATCGAGGCAGGTGTATGAACCACAAGCTCTGGTTGCTCGGGCGTTCCCTGACGGTCGGCACACGCATGCTGGGGGAGAAGATCACCCGGCCGAAGGCGCGCACCATCGACGACGTACCGGTCTCGGGGGAGACCATCACGCCGGAGTGGCTGACGGCCGTGCTGTGCCGGGATGTGCCCGGGGCGGAAGCGGTTTCGTTCGAGACCGACGACGGCAGCGTCGGCACCTCCACCCGGGTGGCGATCCGCGTGCAGTACAACGAGACCGGTGCGGCGGCGGGGCTGCCGACGCGACTGTTCGCCAAGACCACCACCGCCTTCTCGCAGCGCATCCTGCTCGGCGGCGGCAAGATGATCGACGGCGAGACCCGCTTCTTCCGCGACTTCCGTCCCCAGGTGGAGATGGAGGCGCCGATCGGCTACTGGGGCGCCGCCGATGCGGGGTCGTGGCGTTCGATCGCCTTGATGGAGGACATCGCCGCCACCCGGGGCGCGCAGTTCATCGAGCCCAACGCCAGGATCGGGCGCGACCAGATGGAGGATCTGGTGCGCAATCTGGCCCGGCTGCACCGCACCTTCTGGACGCATCCCGACATCGCGGTGCTCAAGACGACCACCGAGGCGTTGCAGGCGTATCTGGCCGCGATCGACATGAAGAAGCGCTGCGCGGTGGGATTGCGGCGCGCCGCCTCGGTGGTGCCGGAAGCGCTGCACGGACAGAGCGAGCGGCTGTGGGCCGGTGTCGCCCGCGCCATCGACATCGCCACCGACGAGATGCCGCAGACCCTGCTGCACGGTGACCCGCACATCGGGCAGACCTACCGGACCGACACCGGCCGGATGGGATTCGTGGACTGGCAGGTGGTGATGCGCGGCGGCTGGGCGCACGATTTCGCCTACACGGTCAACTCCGGGTGCGAGCCGGCGGACCGGCGGGAGTGGGATCGCGAGCTGCTCACCGCCTATCTCGACGAGCTCGGCGAGCTGGGGGGTAAGGCGCCCTCGTTCGACGAGGCCTGGCTGGCGTACCGGCAGCAATCGATGTTCGCCTACGCGGCATGGGCTTTCACCATCGGCCGCGCCGCCTACCAGCCGAAGATGCAGTCGGAGGAGACCTGTCTGACGCTGCTGCGCCGGATCACCACCGCCATCGACGATCACGATTCCCTGGGCGCCCTGGGCGTCTGATCGCGCCGCGTCCGGGCCGGATCGCGACCGACCGGTCTGGACGCGAAAAAGATTCTGCGCAGATGGTTTTCGGGTTGGGTACCCATCCGCGCGCGGTCGGCTATACCATTCGACGAGTTCCGGTGGAGGCCGCGTCACGCGCTTCCAGAGCAGCGTCCCGGCACAGCGTGGTGCCACACCCGCAGTACACGTGAACAGTCTGGAGTTCTTCCTTTGAGTACGCCCCAGTCCCGGGTGCCGGTCCAGTCCTGCCCGGTTGCGCACGGTTCGCCGGTCACCTTCGACGAGGCTTCGGTGCCGCTCTACACACCGGAGTTCGCCGCCGACCCGCATCGGGTCTACCGCGAGATGCGGGCCCGCTACGGCTCCCTCGCGCCGGTGGAGCTGGCGCCCGGCGTGCCCGCCACGCTGGTGATCGGCTACGGCACCGCCCTGCGCATCCTCAACGACCCCGAGCACTTTCCCGCCGATCCGCGCACCTGGCAGAAGACGGTGCCCGCCGACTGCCCGATCCTGCCGCTGCTCGAGTGGCGGCCGATGGCCAGCCGCAGCACCGGTGCGGAGTTCGTGCGCTACCGGCAGGCCATCACCGCGAGCATCGACCAGGTCGACCTGTACGCGATGCACGACATCGTGGAGGAGGTCGCCGTTCCGCTGATCAACGCGTTCTGCCAGGACGGGCACGCCGACCTCATCCGCCAGTACGTCTTCCCGCTGGTCTTCGCCGTGGTCAACGCGATGCTCGGCTGCCCGCCGGAGATCGGCCAGCAGGTCGCCGCGGGCACCGCCGCGCTGCTCGAGGGCGTGGACGCGGAGAAGGGCAACCAACTGCTCGGCGAGGCGCTGCGGAAACTGGTGACGCTCAAGCGCTCCGAGCCGCGCCGCGACATCACCTCGATGCTGCTGCAGCATCCGTCCGGGCTCGACGACGTGGAGGTCTCCCACCACGTCTCGCAGGTCTACGGCACCGGGATCGAATTCGAGCTCAATCTGATCGTCAACACGCTGCTGCTGATCCTCACCGATCACCGCTTCGGCGACAGCGTGCTCGGCGGCAATCTCAGCTCGCGCGACGCGCTCGACGAGGTGCTGTTCAACGACCCGCCGCTGGCGAACCTGCTGATCACCTACCCCCGCCAGCCCGTCCTCATCGACGACGTCTGGTTGCCCGCCCACCAGCCGGTGGTCATCAGCATGGCCGCCTGCAACAACGACCCCGCCATCCGCGGCGGCGACCTCACCGGCAACCGCTCGCACCTGGCCTGGGGCGTGGGCCAGCACGCCTGCCCGGCGCAGTCGCTGGCCTACCTCATCGCCAAGGACGCCATCGACCAGCTGCTCGACGCGCTGCCGGAGATGCGCCTGGACCTGCCCGACGGCAAGCCGAACTGGCGCCCCGGCCCGTTCCACCGCGCCCTGGCCGAGCTACCCGTCACCTTCCCCCCGATGGCACCGCTGATCCGCTAGGCCCCGCCGCGACGGATTGTGCAGTTTCCGAACACCACGGGCTTTCGTGAGCCGCGAAGGTTGTCGCACAACCGAACGTCGCGAGGAGTGCTCATGAAAACCAAGGCCGCTGTGGTCCGTCAGGCGGGCAAGCCGATCGAGATCGAGGAGCTGGAGCTCGACAAGCCGCGCGAGGGCGAAGTGCTCATCCGCTACCTCTACGGCGGGTTGTGCCATTCCGACGTGCACATCGCCCACGGTGATCTCGAGGCGCGGCTGCCGATGGTGCTCGGGCACGAGGGCGCGGGCATCATCGAGGAGGTCGGGCCCGGGGTCACCCGCGTCAAGCCCGGCGACCACGTCGTCTGTTCGTTCATCCCCAACTGCGGCACCTGCCGCTACTGCTCGAGCGGCCAGCAGTCGATCTGCGACATGGGCGCCACGATTCTGGACGGCTACCTGCCGGGCGAGCGGTTCCCGATCACCGGCCCGCTGGGCCGGTACGGCGCGATGTGCATGCTCGGCACGTTCAGCCAGTACGGCGTGATCCACCAGAACTCGTGCGTGAAGGTCGACGACGACCTGCCCCTGGACAAGGCGGTGCTGGTCGGCTGCGGTGTGCCCACCGGCTGGGGCGCGGCGGTCAACACCGCCGAGGTCAAGGCGGGCCAGACCGTCGTGGTGATGGGGATCGGCGGCATCGGCATCAACGCCGTGCAGGGCGCGGCGCTGGCCGGGGCGAAGAACGTCATCGCGATCGACCCGCTGCCGAACAAGCGGGAGAAGGCGATGGAGCTGGGCGCCACGCACGCCTTCGCCAGCGCCGACGAGGCCATGCAGACCATCACCGACCTGACCCGCGGCCAGATGGCGGACTCGGCGATCCTGACCCCCGGCCTGATGACCTCCGAGATCGTGCAGGGCGGCTTCGACGCGGTCGGCAAGGGCGGCGTGGTGGTGCTCACCGGCCTGAACAAGCTCGAGGAGACCACCGTCCAGCTGTCCGGCTCGGTGATGACGCTGTTCCGTAAGCAACTGCGCGGCAGCCTGTTCGGTGACTGCAACCCGACCGTCGACATCCCGCGCATCCTGGGCCTCTACCAGTCCGGCGACCTCAAGCTCGACGAGCTGATCACCAAGACCTACACCCTGGAACAGGTCAACGAGGGCTACGACGACCTGCTCAACGGCAAGAACGTGCGCGGCGTGCTCGTGCACGACCACTCGTGACCCTCACCGACGGGTGTGCCACGTCGGCGGGCGGCGCGCTCGCGCCCGCCGACGTCGTCGTCGACCGCGCCAGGGAGATCCAGCTCGTGGAGGCCGCCCTGGCCAGTGGCGCGCACGTCGTCCTGGAAGGCCCGCCCGGCACCGGCAAGAGCACGCTGCTGCGTGATCTGGCGGTGCGCCGCGCCAGCTCGTTCGTGCTGGTGGAGGGCAATGCGGAGCTGACCCCGGCGCGCATCGTCGGCCAGTTCGACCCCGCGCAGGTGTTGCAGCGCGGCTACGACCCGGCGATCTTCGTGGACGGACCGCTGCTCACCGCGATGCGCGAGGGCGGGCTGTTCTACGTCGAGGAGATCAACCGGGTGCCGGAGGAAACCCTCAACACCCTGATCACGGTGATGTCCGAGCGGGAGATCGCGGTGCCACGGCTCGGCACGATCGCCGCCGCGCCCGGCTTCGCGCTGGTCGCGGCGATGAACCCGTTCGACGCGGTCGGCACCGCGCGCATCTCGAGCGCGGTGCACGACCGGATGTGCCGGGTCGCGATGGACTACCAGTCGGCCGAGGCCGAGCAGACCATCGTGGCGCGGCGGGCCCCGCGCGTGTCCGACGAGTGGCGGACGCGCGCGGTGGAGTTGGTGCGGGCGACGCGGTCGCACCCCGATCTGCGGGTCGGGTCCTCGGTGCGCGGGGCGATCGATCTGGTCGGTGTCGCCCACCATCTGGCGGCGGCGCGCGGCGCGCCCACGGCGGACTGGCACGTGGGGCTGGACGCGGCGCGGGTCGCGCTGAGCGGTCGGGTGCAGGTGCACCGGTCGGCGGGCCGCACCGCCGAGGACGTGATCGAGGAGATCTACACCGCGGTCTTCGGTCCCGCGCCGGACACGCCGGAGCCCTCGGAGGCGGGTGGTCCGGGGGAACGCTGAGCCCGCCCCCGGCCGGGGCGGGCGCTTCCCGGTCACCCGAACAGGACCGCGGGCCGCGCCGGGCCCGCGGAGAACGGACGCTCCCGCGCTCGGAACTGGGCCGCGCCGAGCGTTTCGCGGAATTGTCCCCGGAGGTCGGTGAACTCGACGAGGCGGCGGTGCGCGCGGCGGTCGCCGCCGACCCGGACGCGGTGCTGCCGCTGCTCATGGCGATGCGGCGGGCCACCGACACCGGATTGCGGGACAAGATCAACGCACTGGTGCCGCGCCTGCTGCTCGAACGCGCCGCGGCCGGCCGACAGCACGGCGGCGGCAGGCCGCGGATGCGACGGCAGCGCGCCGACCACGGCGGGGATCTGGACGTCGATGCCTCCCTGGAGGCCATCACCGCCGCCCGCGCCGCGGGCAGGGAGCCCGGCCTGGCCGAACTCACCGCCGCCCGCTGGCACCGGCCGGGTGCCGCGTTGTGCCTGCTGATCGACCGGTCCGGATCGATGGAGGGCGAGCGGCTGGCCACCGCCGCGCTGGCCGCCGCGGCCTGCGCGACGCGTGCCAGGCAGACCGGCACCGAACTGGCGGTGATCGCCTTCGACGCGCGGGCGCGGGTGCTGCACGACATCGCCGCCACCGTGGACCCCGACGCCGTGGTGGACGCGGTGCTCGGTCTGCGCGGCCACGGCACCACGTCGTTGCACGCGGCATTCGGCGCGGCGGCGGGCCAACTGGCGCGGGCCCGTTCGGCGCGTTCGGTCACGGTGCTGCTCTCGGACTGCCGCGTCACCGACGACGTCGACCCGATCCCGGCCGCCCGCGGGGTGCCCGACCTCGCCGTGATCGCGCCGGGCAGCGATCCGGCCGAGGCGCAGCGGTTCGCGGCCCTCGCGGATGCCAGGGTGGCGGTGCTGGATTCGGTCGACGGGTTGCCCGAGGTGCTGGAATCGCTGCTGCGGCACTGACTCCGGGTGGCCGCCGCTAGATCTGGCCGTGGCGCGGGGGCGGCGCGCCGGTGAGGGTGTGGCGGCCGATGTGCTGCACCTTCCACCGCGTCGGATCGTGCAGGGTGTGGGTGCGGGCGTCGCGCCAGTACCGGGACAGGTTCGCCGCCGCCGTCGCGCTGCTGGTGCCGCCGAGCTCGAACAATCCGTTGGTGGCGGCCAGCGCGGCCCGGACGGCGGCCACCTTCGCCGCGGCGACGGCGATCGACGCCTCCGCGGCGCTCTCCTCGGTGGGATTCGCCGCGGCGGCGTCCACGGCGCGGGCCGCCGCTGCCAGCAGGGCCTCGGCGCCGCGCACCGTCACGGCCAGCTCACCGGCCACGGTCAGCAAGGTCGGATCGTCGACCGCCGCGGCCACCCCGGCCTCGAAATGCGGGCGGGCGCGCCGCGCCTGGCACACGCCGGCCGCCAGGGCGCCGGTGGCGATGCCGACGTCGATCGCGGTGTGCAGCAACTGGGCTCGCGCGCCGTAGACGGTCGGGCGGGTGAAGATCGGCGAGAACGGCACCACATCGCCGGCGGGCACCGCGACGTCGTCGAGGGTGACCGTGCCCGAGGCGGTGGTGCGCTGGCCCATGCCGTCCCAGTCGTCGAGCACCGTCAGGCCCGCGGCGTCGCGGGGGACGAACGCGATCGCCTTCGGCGTGGCCGCGGTCGGTGCCTCGGCGCCCTCGCTCAGCGACGCCCGCACCACCACCCAGTCGGCGAACAGCGCACCGGTGGCGTAGAACTTGCGCCCGGACAGCAGGTAGTCACCGGACGGTCGCCGCACCAGCGTGGTGGTGTCGACGTCGACGGGGTGCGGGCCGCGTTCGGATTGCGCGTTGGCCAGCAGCGCGCCCGCGCGGACCTGCTCGTAGAAGCGGGCGCGCTGCTCGTCGGTGCCCTGGAGGCGCAGCGCTTCGAGAAACACGAAGTGCGAGTGCGGGATCTGCGCCAGCGACGGATCGGCGTGCGCGAGGGTGCGGAACACCTCGGCCAGCACCGTGGCCGGGGCGGCTGGCCCGCCGTACTCGACCGGCACCGACAGCGCCAGCAGACCCGAGGTCTTCAACGCCGCCACCTGCTCGTCCGGCAACCGCCGCTGCGCGTCCCGCGCCGCCGCGCCCGCCGCGAAATCCGCGGCGAGCGCGGCCGCGACGTCGATCGCCTCCGCGGCCGCGACGATCGTCGTCATCGCGCCGCGCCGACGAACGGGATCGACGCGGGCGCCGCCGTCGTCGCCGCACCCGCGAACAGCCCGCGCTCACGCAGGATCGGCACCACCCCTTCGCCGAACCAGTACAGCTCCTCGAGGTGCGGGTAGCCGGAGAAGATGAACTCGTCGATGCCGATCGCGGCGTACTCGGCGATGCGGTCGGCCACCTCGGTGTGGCTGCCGACCAGCGCCGTCCCCGCCCCGCCGCGGACCAGACCCACCCCCGCCCACAGGTTGGGCGCCACCTCCAGGGCGCGCGCGTCGTGCCAGCTGCCCTCGCGCCGCTGCTGCTCGTGCAACGCCAGCATGCGCCGCTGGCCTTCGGACTGGCTGCGGTGCAGGCCGTGCTGGGCGCTGCGGACGGTGTCGTCGTCGAGGGCGGCGACGAGGCGGTCGGCCTGCGCCCACGCCTCGTCGGCGGTGTCCCGGGAGATGGTGTGCAACCGGATGCCGAACCGCACCTGCCTGCCCTGCCGCTCGGCGAGGCCGCGGATCCACTCGATCTTCTCGCGCACGGCCGCCGGTGGCTCGCCCCAGGTGAGGTAGACGTCGGCGTGCCGCGCGGCGACCGGGCCCGCCGCGGCCGAACTGCCGCCGAAGTAGAGCGGCGGAACCGGGTCCGGCAGCGTCGGCAGCGCGGCCTGCTCGACCCTGATGTGCTCGCCGTCCAGCGTCACCGTCTCGCCCGCCCACAGCCTGCGCACGACGTCGAGGAATTCGTCGCAGCGCCGGTAACGGGCGTCCTTGTCGAGGTGGTCGCCGAAGGCGCGCTGCTCGTGCGCCTCCCCGCCGACCACCACGTTGAGCAGGATGCGCCCTGGCGCGTGACGGGCGAAGGTGGCCGCCATCTGCGCCGAGAGCGTCGGGCTGACCAGACCGGGCCGGAACGCCACCAGGAACGCCAGCGAGGTGGTCTCGCGGGCCAGCAGCGCGGCGGTGACGAAGGCGTCCTCGCACCACGCGCCGGTCGGGATCAGCGCGCCGGTGAAGCCGAACGACTCGGCGGCCCGCACGATCGAACCCAGGTAGTCGATCGAGGCGTCCCGGTCGCCGTGCGCGGCCCCGGCGGGCATGCCGTGGCCGCCGCCGACGATCAGGCGGCTGTCGCCGTAGGTGGGCAGGAACCAGTGCAAACGGATCGTCATGTCGGGTCTCCTATCGCCCGCGCGCGGGTTGGGTCGCGGTGGACGCCGAGGACGACGGCACCGTCGACGGCCGCTCGATGATCGTCGACAGCGGCCCGCCGACCCGGTAGCGGGAGCCGCGGTGGTCGTCGGGCAGGCGGTCGCCCCGGCCGAGCAGCTTGTGCCGCAACGTGCCCGGCGTGTACGCCGACTGGTAGGCGCCGCGCGCGGTGAGCACCGGCACCACGTGCTCGATGAACTCGGCGAACGAGCCGGGCGTGATCGCGTAGGCGAGATTGAACCCGTCCACGTCGGTCTCCTCGACCCACTCCTGCAACGTGTCGGCCACGCGCACACCGGAACCCACGAACAGCGGTCCCATGCCGCCGATCTTGCCCCACTCGGCGATGTCGCGGATCGCCCACTCACCGCCCGCGGGATCGGCCGAGCGGAACGCCGCGACCGCCGAGAGGATCGCGTTGGAATCGACGTTGCCGACCGGTTCGTCGAGGCCGTAGCGCGCCAGGTCCACGCCCATCCAGCCGGACATGAAGGTCAGCGCGCCCTCGGGGTCGCCGTAGGACAGGTACTCGGCGTGCCTGGCCGCGGCCTCCTCGTCGGTGGCGGCGGTGATGACGGTGGACAGGTTGAAGATCCGCACCGAATACGGGTCGCGCCCGGCGATCTCGAGTTCCCGGCGGATCGTGCCGACCGTCTCGCGCAGGATCGCCTTGGTCGGGGCGGCGGTGAAGATCGCCTCGGCGTTCTCCGCGGCGAACCGCACCCCGCGGGGCGACGACCCGGCCTGGTAGATCACCGGCGTGCGCTGCGGGGACGGCTCGGACAGGTGTACGCCCGGCACCCGGAAGTGGGTGCCTTCGTGGCCGATGTGGTGCACCTTGGCCGGGTCGGTGAACACCCCGTTCGCGGCGTCGCGGACCACCGCGTCGTCCTCCCAGGAACCCTCCCACAGCTTGTAGAGCACCTCGAGATATTCGTCGGCGTGGTCGTAGCGGGCGTCGTGCGCCGGCTGGTCGGTCTGGCCCATGTTGCGTGCCGCCGCGGGCAGATAGCCGGTGACCACGTTCCAGCCGATGCGGCCCTTGGTGAGGTGGTCGAGGGTGGACATCCGGCGGGCGAACGGATACGGGTGCTCGAAACCGGTGCCCGTGGTGACCCCGAAGCCCAGGTGCTCGGTCACCAGCGCCATCGCCGAGACCAGCAGCATCGGATCGTTGACCGGGATCTGGGCGGCCTGCCGGATCGCGGCCTCGTCACCGGCGCCGTAGACGTCGTAGGTGCCCAGGACATCGGCGATGAACAGGCCGTCGAAGCGGCCGTGTTCGAGCAGCCGGGCCAGCTCGGTCCAGTAGTCCAGGTCCTTGTAGCGCCAGGACTGGTCCTCGGGGTGCTTCCACAGCCCGGGGGACTGGTGGGCGACGCAGTTCATGTCGAAGGCGTTGAAGCGGATCACACGAGTCACCCCGAAAGGCTGCCCGTGTTCGGCGCCCCGGTCACCGGTTACATTCAGCGCGATCGCAACTGCGCCGCGCCGGTCAGTAGGTCTGGATCCGCAGGGTGCGCATCTTCGCGTAGAGCGTGGTGCGGGAGATACCGAGCTGCTGGGCGGCGCGGACCTTGTTGCCGCCGCAGCCGCGCAGCGCGGCGACGATCGCGTCGCGCTCGGCGCGCTCCAGCCGGGCCAGATCGCGGGGCGGCCCGTCCGGGGCCAGGTGGGCGGGGAAGTCGGCCGGGGTGATGGCGCCGCCCGCGTGCGCGCGCACCGCCCGTTCCAGCACGGCGTGCAGCTCGCTGAGGTTGCCCGGCCACCAGTACCCGCCGAGCGCGCGCAGGGCGCCCGGGGTGAGGTGATGGGTCTTGTCGGCACCGAGCTCGGCGAGCATGGCCTCGGCGATGGCGGGCAGCTCGCCGAGGCGGTTGGCCAGCGGCAGCAGTTCGACCGTCGACGCGCACAGCGCGGGCAGGGCGCGCACGTGGCCGGGCAACCCGTCCAGCGGGCCGCAGGTCAGCACCAGGTGCGGCGCGGTGCCCGAGCGGGCGTGCCGGGTGACGATCTCGATCAGCTCGGGCGGCAGCAGATCCACGCCGTCGATGCACAGCGTGCCCTGCTCGGCGCGGACGATCGAGGCGAACTGCTCGGCCCAGGCCGCCGAGCCGCCGATGATCGCCTGCCCGCCGGTGAGCACGGAGTACGGGCGCTGCGGCGCGTGCTGCCTGGCCGCCGTCGTCCGGCCGGTGCCGGGCTGGCCGGAGATGCACACGTGTCCGACCGGCGCCGCGCCGGTGGTGGGTGTGCGCGGAGTGCGGCGCTCGGTGGGCTGGATGTAGATCAGCACCCCGCCGCGGCTGCCCGGCACCCGCTCGGCGGTGAGCACCGCCTGCCCGGAGCGCAGTTCGAGTTCGAGTTCGGTGCTGCCGGACAGGTCGCCGGCCAGGTTGCGCAGCAACGCCATGTCGCTGGTGTCGAGCAGATCGGAGGCGGCCATGTTGGTGACGAACATGTCGTCGCCGACGGCGACCACCGGCCTGCTGCGGCGCGAGGCGGTCTGGAAGGCGGCCAGCAGCACCCGCTCGGAGATCCGGCTGCCCTCGAGCAACTGCTGCTCGATGTCGGCCACGGCCTTGGCGACCAGCGGTGACAGCAGCGGGCTCGCCGACCGGGCCAGCACGGTGATGTCGAGGACGCCCTCGATGCGGCGGGTGGTCGGATGGAAGATCGGGTGGCCGTAACAGCTGAACGCGCGCAGCCGCTCGGCGAAGTGCTCGCCGCCGTGCACGGCGATGCCGGTGCGCATCTCCAGCGCCGTGCCCAGCGCGTTGGTGCCGATGGCCTCCTCGAGCAGCGAGGTGCCCACCCCGATCGCCAGGTCGTCGAAGATGTTCTCGGCGCGCGGGTCGCCGCACCAGCGGTGCACCACGCGGCCCTCGCGGTCGACCAGCACCGTGCACATCCCGGTCTCGGCCAGCCGGTCGTTGAGTTCCTCGATGACCGGCGCGGCGGCGGCGAGCAGATGGCTGCGCGGATCGACGTCGACCACCCGCACGTCGCGCAGCACGGTGTCGGGTGCCAGGCCCGCCAGGGCGGCCCGCCGCCAGGAGCGCGCGATGGGTTCGCGGAATCGGCGGCGCTCGATCAACTCGGTGGTGTAGATAGCACGACCTCCTCGATGTGTCCCAGATCACGGTACCGTGCCCGCGCCGGCGCGCACTGTTCAGGAACTGGACACCGGGCCGTTCGGGGCCGCCGCGCTTGTCCAGTACTTGAACAGTCGGGCGGTGCGGTGCCGGGGAATGTGGTCTGCGACATAGTTCCCTTCCGAACGGAGTGACCGTGACCGACACGCTTTCCGAGGCGTCCGCCTCGACGCTGACCCCCGTTCTGCCCCAGGTGCGCGACTGGCTCGCCCGCCCCAAGCAGTTGTTCATCGGCGGCCGGTGGGTGGACGCCGCCTCGGGCCGGAGCTTCGAGACCGTCGACCCGGCCACCGGGCAGGTGCTGACCACCGTCGCGCACGGCGGCGCCGAGGATGTCGACCGCGCGGTGCGCGCCGCCCGCACCGCGTTCGAGGGTGAATGGTCGCTGTGGACGCCCGCGCAGCGCCAGCGGCTGCTGTTCCGGATCGGCGAGGCCATCTTCGAGCACGCCGAGGAACTGGCGCAGCTGGAATCGCTGGACAACGGCAAGTCCGCCGCGGTCGCCCAGGCGGTGGACATCACCTGGGTCGCCGAACTGTTCCAGTACTACGCGGGCTGGGCCACCAAGATCGAGGGCCGGACCATTCCGGTGTCGATGCCGTGGGCGCCGGGCACCCAGTGGCACGCCTACACGCTGCGCGAGCCGGTCGGCGTCTGCGGGGCGATCACGCCGTGGAACTTCCCGCTGCTGATGGTGGCCTTCAAGCTGCCGGTGGCGCTGGCGTGCGGCAACACCATCGTCGTCAAGCCCGCCGAGCAGACCCCGCTGACCACGCTGCGCCTGGCCGAGATCATGGCCGAGGCCGGGCTGCCCGACGGCGTGCTCAACGTGGTGACCGGCTACGGCGACGCCGGTGCGGCGCTGGCCGGACACCTGGACGTGGACAAGATCGCCTTCACCGGCTCCACCGAGGTGGGCAAGCTGATCGTGGACGCGGCCAAGGGCAACCTCAAGCGCGTCACCCTGGAACTGGGCGGCAAGAGCCCGCAGGTCGTGTTCGCCGACGCGGATCTGGACCTCGCGGTGCCCGGGGTGGCCTCGGGCTTCCTGTTCAACCACGGCCAGACCTGCACCAGCGGCACCCGGATCCTGGTGGAGCGCGGCATCTTCGACGAGTTCACCCAGCGCGTCGCCGACATCGCCGCGGCCAGCAAGCTCGGCCCCGGCCTCGACCCGACCACCGAGGTGGGCCCGCTGGTCTCGCAGGAGCAGCTCGAGCGGGTGACCGGCTACATCGACCAGGGCCTGCGCGACGGCGCCCGTGCCCTGTGCGGTGGGCGCAGGCACGGCGACTCCGGGTTCTACGTGGAGCCGACGGTGCTGGTGGACGTGCAGTCCTCCTTCAGCGTGTACCGGGAGGAGATCTTCGGCCCGGTCGTGGTCGCCACCCCGTTCGACGCCGAGGACGGTGTCGCGGCCGCGGCCAACGACACCCCCTACGGCCTGGCCGCGAGCGTGTGGACCCGCGACATCTCCAAGGCGCACCGCACCGCCCGGCAGATCAAGGCGGGCACCGTGTGGGTGAACGCGCACAACGCCTTCGACGCGGCGCTGCCGTTCGGCGGCTACAAGCAGTCCGGCTGGGGCCGCGAACTCGGCGCCTCCGCCATCGACGCCTACACCGAGCAGAAGACGATCAACGCGCAGTTGTGAGCCGCGCCGACCCCGCCACCGCCCGCGCGCGGGGCGGGGTCTACCCCTTTTCGGGGGTGGAGGCGGGGGAACGCGATCGATACGGTCACCGCAGCCCTGTGATCAGGGACACATCCGAGGTCAGGGGTGGATTGTGGGTGATCGATCAACGGCCCGTCCGCCCGCGCGGGTCGCGGAACTGTCGGCCTTCGCCCGGCTGCCGTTGCCGGACGAGCGGCACGACATCGTCGGCGCGGCACTGGATTCCGTCTACGGCGAGATCGACCGGCTGCGCGAGCTCGAGCTCGGCGACACGCCGCCGGCTACCGCCTTCGACGCGCGGTGGAGGTGAGCCGTGCGGCCCTGTGATCTGACGCTGAGCGAGGCGAGCGAGGAGATCGCCGCAGGCCGGTTGTCCCCGGTCGAGCTCACCGAGTCGGTGCTCGACCAGGTGGCGCGGCACGAACCCGTCATCGGCGCGTTCTCGGTGGTCACCGCCGAGGCCGCGACCATGCAGGCCGCGCGGGCGGCCGAGGAGATCGCGGCGGGCCGGCGCCGCGGACCGCTGCACGGCATCCCGATCGGGGTCAAGGCGCTGGTGAACCGCGCCGGAGTGGAGACGACCTCGAGTTCGCGCAGCCGCGCCGGGCACGTGCCCGAGGACGACGCGGCGGTCGTCGAACGGCTCGACCGCGCGGGCGCGGTGCTCGTCGGCCAGACCCACACCCACGAATTCGCCTACGGGGTGGTGACTCCCACGACGCGCAACCCCTGGCATCCGGACCACATCCCGGGTGGATCCAGCGGCGGGTCCGGCGCGGCGCTGGCCGCGCGCATGGTGCTCGGCGCGATCGGCACCGACACCGGCGGGTCCATCCGCATCCCGTCCGCCCTCTGCGGCGTCACCGGCATCAAGCCGACCTACGGGCGGGTCTCCCGCTACGGCACCACCTCGCTGAGCTGGTCGCTGGACCACATCGGGCCGATGGGCCGCACGGTCGCCGACAACGCGCTGTTGCTGGGCGAACTCGCCGGTTTCGACCCGCGCGATCCCGCCACCGTGGACGCCGAGGTGCCCGACTACCGCGCGAGCCTGGTCGCCGACGTGCGCGGCATGACCGTCGGGGTGCCGACGAACTACTTCTTCGACCACATCGATCCCGAGGTGGAGGCCGCCTACCGCGCCGCCGTGCACGTCCTCGCCGACGCGGGCGCGCACGTGCGCGAGGTCGCGCTGCCGCTGCCGGAGCAGTACATGCCGGTCGAGTACGCCGTCTTCGTGGCCGAGGCCAGCGCCTACCACCAGGAGGCGCTGCGCGAGCGGGCCGACCGCTACGAGGCGGACGTGCGGCTGATGCTGGAGGCGGGCGAGATGGTGCTCGCCACCGACTACATCCGGGCGCTGCGGGCCAGGACGTTGTTGCAGCAGGGCTGGCGGGAGATGTTCGACGGCCTCGACGCGGTGCTGGCGCCGACCGTTCCGCGCGCGGCCGCGCCCGCCGGACAGGGTGAGTTCACCTGGCCGGACGGGATGAGCGAGCCGCTGATCAACGCCTACGTGCGCACGTGCGCGCCGGGCAATCTCACCGGCCTGCCCGCCATGTCGGTGCCGTGCGGTTTCACCGCCACCGGCCTGCCGATCGGCATGCAGATCATCGGCAAGCCGTTCGACGAAGCGACGGTCCTGCGGGTCGGCCACACCTACGAATCGGCCACCGACTGGACGCGCCGCGCGCCCGACCTGATCGCGGACGTCAGCGAAGCCGGCGTCTGACCCCGCGTTCGCGCGACCGCCGCACCGTCGTCGCCCCACGACCAGGCAGGCGTCGCACGGTCGGCCGCACCGGGTACCGCACGCGCCGAGGTGCCACTCCTGATGAGGGGGGAGTGGCACCTGCGGCTCCCGACAACCCGCATCGTCGTCGCCGTGCCGCCGCGGTCCCGGGGAACACGCCGGGTCGAACGGCTTCGGCATCGGCCGGGCGGGGCTAGCGTGGAACGAGCGCCGGCCGAGCGCGGCGGAACGCCCTTCGATCGGAGGTCGCGGTGTCTGTGGTTGTTCGGGGTATCGGGTGGATCACGCTGTATGTGGCGGTGGCGGTGGTGCCGCTGATCTTCGCCGTCGTCGGGCCGGTCGAGGGCGGGCGCGGCTTCTGGGTGGAGTTCTCGGTGGCGCTGGGATTCGTCGGCATGTCGATGCTCGGGGCGCAGTTCGCGCTGGTCGCCCGGTTCCGGTCGATGGCGGCGCCTTTCGGTGAGGACGCGCTGGTGCAGTTCCACCGCCAGATCTCCGCCGTGGCGCTGGCGTTCGTGCTGGCCCACCCGGTCCTGTTGCAGATCGGCGGCATCGACATCGTGGCGCTGCTGAACCTCGCCGAGGCGCCGTGGCGGGCCCGCTTCGCGGTCACCTCGACGGTGCTGCTGCTGATCGTGGTCGCGACCTCGGTGTGGCGGCGGCGCCTCCGTATCCGCTACGAGGTGTGGCAGGTCGTGCACGGGGTGCTGTCGGTGGCGGTGGTGGGGTTCGCGCTGGGCCACATGCTGCTGGTCGGCTACTACCTCGACGCGGTATGGAAGGTGTGGTTGTGGGTCGCGATGACGCTGGCGCTGGTCGGACTCCTGGTATGGGTGCGGGTGGTGGCGCCCGTCCGGCGGATGCGGCGGCCGTGGCGCATCGAGGCGGTCACCCCCGAACGCGGTGATGCCACCACCCTGACCCTGGCGCCGGTCGGGCACCAGGGAATCCGGTTCGCGCCGGGACAGTTCGGCTGGCTCACCGTCGACCGTTCCCCCTTCGCGATCACCGCGCATCCGTTCTCGTTCTCCTCCAGCGCCGAGGACCACGACCGGGTGGCGATCACCATCAAGGCGCTCGGCGACTTCACCGCCACCGTCGGCGACATCGCCCCCGGCACCCGCGCCTACCTCGACGGTCCGCACGGGGTGTTCACCCCGGACCGCAACGAAGGTCCCGGCTTCGTGCTGATCGCGGGCGGTGTCGGCATCACCCCGATGGTCTCCATCCTGCGGACCATGGCCGACCGCGGCGACCGGCGCCCGTTCCTGCTGCTCTACGCGGTGCGCACGGTGGCCGAGCAAACCTTCGACGCCGAGATCGACGCCCTCTCCCGGCGTCTGGACCTCACCGTCGTGCTCGTGCCGCAGGACCCGCCGCCCGGATGGCCGGGCGAGTCAGGGTTCGTCGACGCCGCGCTGCTGCGGCGGCACCTGCCCGACCGGCACGAGCGCCGGCAGTACTTCATCTGCGGCCCGGCGCCGATGGTGACCGCCGTCGAGGACGCCCTCTCCGCCCTGGACGTCCCGGCCGAACGCGTGCACACCGAACGCTTCACCTTCGTCTGACCCGGGAGGCCCCGTCATGCGCCACACCTACACCACCCGCGCCGTGTGGGTGATCACCGTGCTCCTGCTCGCGGCCTGCCTCTGGTTCGGGCTCGCCCTGGCCTGACCCGGGCACGGCCTGCCCGCCGAGCCGCACGCCGATCCGGTAGGACAGCATCGCCATGGTGAACAGGCCGAGCGCGACACCGACCAGCGCGCCGAACCCTTCGGTCGCGAAGTCGGCGAAGGCGTTGAGGACGGTGAAGATCAGCGCGGCGATGCGCAGCGCGTGCAACGGCCACAGCGGCCCGTCGGGGCGGTAGCGCACGATCGCGGGCGCGGCCACCAGGAAGGTCAGGCAGGCGCTGACGAACAGGATGGCCTCGGCGATGCCCATCCGTCCGATGTCGAGAGTGGTGTCGGCGGTGTCGAGTTCGAGGCCGCCCAGCGCGAGTTGCAGGATGCCGACCGCGATGCCCACCGCCGCGGACACCACGAGCAACCAGCCGAGCACCGGCACCCACCGCGGACTGCGGAACATCGCGGGAACCAGCCGGGGCAGACGCTGCCTGACCGCGTACAGGCGGTCGACCCGGTGCCCGGCGGAATCGAGCAGCAACCGCACCCCCCGCACGGCGCGCGGGTCGGCACCGCCCAGCTCGGCGCGGGCCAGCATCCGCTCGGCAGCCGCGCGCCGGTGCTCGGGCAGGCCGCCCGCCGCACCCGCCGCGGCGATGGCGGCGGCGTTGGCCAGGTACTCCTCGACGGTGGGCGCGCGGACCAGGCGCACCGCCCGGTTCGCCACCAGCACCACCAGCACGAGCACGTACATGATCTCGGCGGCGGGGCCGTAGAAGTAGTCGTTGTCGGCGGTGACGAATTTGCCGACCTCGTCGAGGAACAGCCCGAACCCGATGCCGCCGATCAGCACCGCGACGCCGCGGGCGGTCTCGCCGAGCACGAGCCAGCCGACCAGCAGCGCGACCATCATCGCCGCGCCGCCGTAGAGGGCGTGCGCGATGTGCAGTGACCCGCCGCCGACCTGGGGGTAGTTCGTCAAGGCCAGGTAGAGGCGGGTCACCAGGATCGTCGTGATGGCGATGATCAGAACGCTTCCGCGGCCGCGCTGCCGTAGGCGTTGCGCACGACCCTGGTGCGCCGCCGGATCGGTCGCCGGATCGCCGCCGTGTCCTCCGCCGCGATGTCGTGCGCCACAGGCTCATGGTTCCATGCCGCACCCGCGCGGCGCAGCGAAAGCGGCCGACCGGCGAACGCCGGGCAATCCGTTCAGTTGGCGACCGTGAACCGGGTCCTGCGGTGCTTCGGCTGCTCGAGCTCGTCCCACAGCGCCACCGCGTAGTCCTGCGTGGAGACCCGCTCGCCGACCAGTTCGTCGCCGCCGAGCCGGTAGTTGCCGGTGCGCTCGCCGGGGGCGATCACCGGCGCGGGCGACAGGATGGTCCAGTCGACGCCGGCGTCGGCCGCGCGGAACAGCTCGAGCACCCGCGCCGCGGAGGTCGCTTCCGGCAGGTAGTCGGCGGGGAAGTCCGGCGTCTGGAGCAGGGGAGTGCCCTCGACCAGGGTGCTGCCCGCGCCGCCGACGAGTACCAGGCGGGTGGGCAGCGGGGTGCGCGCCAGCCGCTCGTGCGCGGCGACCCACGGCTCGTGCGATTCGCCGGTGCGCGACGGTGGCACCGACACCACGATCGCGTCGACCTCCTCGGCCAGCCCGGCCACGTCCTCGAACCGGGTCAGGTCGGCGGTCACGTCGGCCGCGCCCGGCCGCGAGGAGACGGTGCGCACCTCGTGCCCGCGGCTGCGACCTTCGTCGACGATGGCGGAGCCGACCATGCCGGTGGCCCCGAAGACGGCGATCTTCATGTGCTTCCTTTCGAGTAGTCGTGAACCTGCTGCCGACATTGGTATCCGATTGATACCGATGACTTCAACGTGCCATAGTTTCCTTGTGGAAAGTGACCTGGTCTACGACGTCATGGATCCCGACTGCCCATCGCGGCCGATCCTGCAACGGCTCGGCGGCAAATGGTCGATGCTGGTCCTGCAGGCACTGGCCGACGGCCCGCTGCGCTTCACCGGCCTGCGCGCCACCGTTGCCGGAATCACCCCGAAAGTGCTCACCCAAACCCTGACCAGCCTGGAACGCGACGGCCTGCTCACCCGCACCCACTACCCCGAGATCCCGCCCCGCGTCGAATACGCGCTCACCCCGCTGGGCCGCGACGCCCTCGTCCCCCTGATCGCCATGCGCCGCTGGGCCGAGGCCAACGCCCCCGCCATCCGCGCCGCCCAGCAGGCCTACGACGCCCGCGGCGACGGCTGATCGGTCCGCACACCTCCGGGCCCGAGCAGCGCCTTCAACTCCCCCAGCAGGGCCGGGGAGATCGCCACCGGCTGCTGGGCGCCGCCCGCCGATCGGGTGCTGTTCGGGGTTCGGGACTAGGCCGGTGCGCTGTGGTGATTGCGCGGGTCCAGGTGGTCGGCGTGGCGGGTGGCGAAGTCGACGAGGGCGGCGGCGCGGTCGGTGAGGCGGACCTGGCGCGGCCACATCATCAGCACATGGCCGCTGTGGCTGGGGGATTCGATCTCGCGCAGCGCGATCGGCAGGCCCTCGTAGGAGCGGCTGATGGCGGGCCGCTGGATCAGCACCGAGTAGCCGAAGCCGCGGGCGACCAGCGCGCGGGTGAGTTCGAAATCCGAAATACGTTGTCCGATGCGGGGTTCCACGCCGGCGTCGGTGAACAGTTGCAGGGTGTGCTGCGCCGCGGGCGGTAGGTCGAGCAGGATCATCGGCTCGCGGGCCAGCTCGGCGATGGTGACCGTGTCGCGGCGGGTGAGCGGGTGGTCGGTCGGCAGGATCGCGTACGGGGGTGCGCGGTAGAGCAGCACCGAGTCGAGGCCGTCGGGCAGGCCGATGTCGTAGCCGATGGCCAGGTCGAGGCCGCCGACGAGCAGGCGTTGCGGGAGTTCGGCTTGGCTGCCGGTGACCACGGTCAGGTCGACCCGGGGGTGGTGTTCGCGCATCCACTCCATCAGCAGCGGCACCACGGTGGGGGCGATGGTGGAGTAGCAACCCAGCAGCAGCGGGCCGACCAGCTCGGTGCCGCCACCGGCCGCCGCGAGTTCGAGCTCGTCGGCCTCGCGTAACAGCCCGGCGACGCGCTGGTGCAGGTAGCTGCCGGTCGGGGTGAGGGTGATGCCGTGCGCTTTGCGCCGGACCACCAGCTGGGTGCGGAGCACGCGCTCGAGATCGGTGAGTGCCGAGGCCACCGCGGTGGGGGTGACGTGCAGCGCGGCGGCTGCGGCGGAGATCGAGCGCGCCTGCGCGACGGCGGCGAAGTACTCCAGCTGGCGCAGGGTGTAGCCAGGCATATGCGAACCATTTCTGTGGTGTTTGGAAGGTTTTTTGAACTTTACCTGTGGAGGTGACCGGGCCCACACTGTGTCCCATCGGGTATCGAGGAAGGTGAGCGAGGATGACTGTGAAAACCGCTGCGGCACGGGCGATCCCGACCGCGGAGGACGTGACGATCGCGCAACTGTACGCGGATCCGTACCCGACCTATCAGCGGTTGCGTGCCCAGGCCCCGATCCACTGGGTACCGGCCGTCAACCGCTTCCTGGTGCTCGGCTACGAGGCCTGCCACGAGATCGAGCTGGATCAGCAGCGGTTCAGCGCCGACGAGACGGGCTCGTTGATGAAGCGCTCGATGGGCCACAGCATGCTCCGCAAGGACGACCCCGAGCACGACACCGAACGCCGCGCCTACGGCGGCGTGCTGCGCCCGAAGGCGATCAAGGACCACTGGAACGCGCTGTTCGCCCGCAACTACGCCACCTACGCCGCGCGACTGCGGGCCGCCGGGCCGGGCGCCGACCTGGTCGCCGAGTTCGCCGCGCCCTACGCGGCGGAGAACCTGCGGATGATCCTGGGTTTCGCCAACGCCACCGAACAGGACCTGCAACGCTGGTCGCAGACGCTGATCGACGGCACCGGCAACTACGCCGACGACCCCGACGTGTGGGCGCGGGCCGAGCGGTCCTCGCGGGAGGTCGACGCGGCGATCGACGAGATGCTGCCCGCCCTGCGCGCCGAGCCCGACGGCAGCCTGCTCGCGGTGCTCGGCGCCTCGGGCATGCCGATCGAGTCGCTGCGGGCCAATCTCAAGATGACCATCGGCGGCGGCCTGAACGAGCCCCGCGACGCGATCGCCACCACGGTGTGGGCGCTGCTGACCCATCCGGCGCAGCTGGCGGCCGTGCGGGCGGGCGCGCGCTGGTCGGACGCGTTCGAGGAGTCGGTGCGCTGGGTCGCGCCGATCAGCATGTACCCGCGCGAGGCCACCGCCGACACCGAGGTGGCGGGCATGGCGGTGCCCGCGGGCGCCCGGCTGGGGGTGGTGGTCGCGGCGGCCAACCGGGACCCGGCGGTGTTCACCGACCCGGAGTCCTACGACATCGACCGCCCGCGCAAACCGCACCTGGCCTTCGGTGGCGGCAACCACTTCTGCGCGGGTGCGTGGGTGGCGCGCGCCTCGGTCGTCGGGGTCGCGCTGCCGCGGTTGTTCGCCGACTTCCCCGGCCTGCGCCCCGATCCCGACCGCCCCGCCACCGTCGGCGGCTGGGTCTTCCGGGGCGTGCTGAGCCTGCCCGTCCACTGGGGCTGAGCACCCCTGCCCACCCTGTGAACCCCCGACCAGCGAATCGAGGAGAGCCATGCCCAAGGTGACCTACCACCATCCCGACGGCACCGACACCGTCGTCGACGCCGACGCGGGCAGCACCGTCATGCACGCGGCGGTGCGCAACGGCGTGCCCGGCATCGTGGGGGAGTGCGGCGGCCAGGCGATGTGCGCCACCTGCCACGTCTACGTGCGCGAACCGTTCCTGTCGCGGTTCGCGCCGATCAGCGACGACGAGGAGGAGATGCTCGACTGCACCGCCGCACCCCGCGACGAGCGGCGCAGCAGGCTGGGCTGCCAGCTGTCCCTGCCCGCCGACCTCGCAGAGGTCGAGGTCGAGGTGCCCGATGCCCAGATCTGAGGCGACGCGGGTGGTGATCGTCGGGGCCGGGCACGCCGGGGTGCAGGTCGCCGACGCGCTGCGCGCGGGCGGGCACACCGGCCCGCTGACGCTCGTCGGCGACGAACCGTGCCTGCCCTACCAGCGCCCGCCGCTGTCCAAGGAACACCTGGCGGCCGAACCCGGCGCCGAGCCGTTGCCGCTGCGCGGGGCGCGCTACTTCGCCGACCACGGGATCGACCTGCGCACCGGTACCGCGGCGGTCGCGGTGGACCGGCGGGCGCGGCTCGTCGGGCTCGCGGACGGCCGCGAGATCGGCTACGACGCACTGGTTCTGGCCACCGGTTCGGTCAACCGGCCGCTGCGGGTGCCCGGCGCGGAACTGGCCGGCGTGTACGCGCTGCGCACCCTCGCCGACGCGCGGGCACTGCGGGCGGCGCTGGCCGCGGCGAGTGCGGTGCTGGTGGTGGGCGCCGGCTTCGTCGGGCTCGAATTCGCCGCCGTCGCCCGTGCCCGCGGCCTGCCCGTGACGGTGCTCGACGCCGGTTCCCGGCCGCTGGCCCGCGCGGTGTCCGAACCGATCTCGGCCCACGTCGCGGCGGCTCACCGGGCCGCGGGCATCGATCTGCGCCTGGGCGAATCGGTGGCCCGGTTCGTCGGCGCGGACGGGCGGGTGCGCGGCGCGGTCGGCACCGGCGGGACCGAGTACCGGGCCGATCTGGTGCTGGTGGGGATCGGCGCGGTGCCACGGGTCGAGCTGGCCGAGCGGGCCGGGCTGGCGGTGGCCGACGGGATCGTCGTCGACGGGCGCCTGCGCACCGCCGACCCGGCGATCTACGCCGTCGGCGACTGCGCCGCACACCCGCACCCGCACGCCGGGACCCGCATCCGGCTGGAATCGGTGCAGAACGCCACCGATCAGGCCAGGCATGTCGCCGCCGGCCTCCTCGGCGCCGAGCACGACTACGCCGACCTGCCGTGGTTCTGGAGTCACCAGGGCGCGGTGAAAGTGCAGATCGCCGGCCTGCGCAGGCCCGGTGACGACACCGTGACCCTGGGTGACCCGGCCACCGGCCGGTTCTCGGTCTGCTGCCTGCGCGAGGGCGACCTCGTCGCGGTGGAATCCGTCGGCCGCCCCGCCGACCACATGGCCGCCCGCAGGCTCCTCGCCGCAGGCCCGGTGCCCGCACCGCCCGACCTGACCGATCCGGCGTTCAGCCTGAAGCGCTGCGCCGCGGCACTCGCCCCCGCTCGCTGAGCGATCCCCAGGAGTCCCGGATGACAACGACGTCAACGCCCGCCCCGGTCGCCGACTGGCTCGACCCCGCCGAACTCGCGGCCGACCCCTACCCGTCCTATCGCCGGCTGCTCGCCGAGAGCCCGGTGGCGTGGGCGCCCGCGCTGGGCCGCTACCTGGTCACCTCGTTCGCCGGGTGCCGCGCCGTCGAGGACGACCAGCAGACCTTCAGCGCCGCGGTGTCCGGTGGCGGCGCCACCATGCGGCGCGCCCTCGGCGGGGTGCCGATGCTGCGCAAGGACGACCCGGAACACGCACGCGAACGCGGGGCGGTCAACCCGGCGCTGCGACCGAAGAACCTCCGGGAGCAGTGGGTTCCGGTCTTCGAACGCACCGCACGCCGATATCTGGACCGGCTGCGCGAGCGCGGCCCGGACGCGGCCGACCTCGATCGCGACTACGCCGCCCCCGTCGCCGCGCAGAACCTGGTGGATCTGCTCGGTATGAAAGACGTTGCGCCCGAAGACATGCGGCGCTGGTCGCACGCCTTCATCGCCGGCACCGGGAACCTGCTCGACGACCCGGAGATCTGGCGGCGCTGCGAGGCCGCGCGCGACGAGGTCGACACGCTGCTCGACGAGCTGATCCCGTACTACCGGCGTCACCCCGACGCCTCGATCACCTCGGCCATGATCGCCGCCGGACTGTCCACCGAGCAGGTGGCGGCGAACGTCAAGCTCACCGTCGCGGGCGGCATGAACGAGCCGCAACACATGGTGACCAACACCGTGTGGGCATTGAGCAGGCACCCCGACCAGCGCGCGCGGGTGCTCGCCGGTGAACTCGGGTGGGCGGCGGTGTTCGACGAGACGGTGCGCTGGCTCGCCCCGATCGGGATGTATCCGCGCGAGACCACCCGCGAAGTCGAGCTCGCCGGCGTCGTCCTGCCCGCGGGCGCGGCGCTCGGCGTCGTGGTCGGGGCCGCCAACCGCGATCCCGCCGTCTTCACCGACCCGGACCGGTTCGACATCACCCGCCCGCGCCGTCCGCATCTGGGCTTCGGCAGCGGCGTGCACCTGTGCGCGGGGCACTGGGCCGCCCGCATCGCCATCGGCGAGATCGCCGTCCCGCTGCTCTACGCCGAACTGCCCGGCCTGCGCACCGACCCCCGCCGGCAACCCGCCTTCCACGGCTGGGTGTTCCGCGGCTCCACCGCGCTGCCCGTCACCTGGGATCACTGAAAACCCTTCACCCCCCCGAGGAATCAGCATGAGTACCGCAACCTCGTCGTCGACGCCGACGACGTCCGCGCGACGGGTCGCCGCCGCGACCGTCATCGGCACCACCATCGAGTGGTACGACTTCTTCATCTACGGCACCGCCGCGGGCTTGGTGTTCTCCGAGCTGTTCTTCGCCCCGGCGGGCTCCTCGATCGGGCTGGTGCTGTCCTTCGCCACCGTCGGCATCAGCTTCGTGTTCCGCCCGCTGGGCGCCTTCCTGGCCGGGCACTTCGGCGACCGGCTCGGGCGGCGCGCCATCCTGGTCGCGACCCTGCTGACGATGGGCATCTCCACCAGCCTCATCGGTCTGCTGCCCACCTACGCCTCGGCGGGCGTGCTCGCCCCGATCCTGCTGATCCTGCTGCGCATCCTGCAGGGCATCTCGGCGGGCGGCGAATGGGGCGGCGCGGTGCTGATGGCGGTCGAGCACGCCCCCGCGGACCGGCGCGGCCGGGCAGGCGCGTTCCCGCAACTCGGCGTGCCGTTCGGCATGGTGCTCGCCTCGGGGGTGACCGCGCTGATGACCGGTGTCGTCGCACCCGGGCAGGCCTACCTGGACTGGGGCTGGCGGGTGCCGTTCCTGCTGAGCGTGGTGTTGATCGGCGTGGGCTACGTGGTGCGCCGCACCGTGGACGAGAGCCCGGTCTTCGCGGAACTGGCGGCGGGCAGGCAGCGCGCGAAGGTGCCGGTGCTGACGCTGTTCCGGCGGCACGGCCTGCTGGTGCTGCTGGCCGCGCTGGTCTTCGCGGGCAACAACGCCGCGGGCTACATGACCACCGGCGGCTTCATCACCAGCTATGCCACCGACCCCGACGGACCGGTCGCCCTGGACCGGACGCCGGTGCTGGTGGCCATCACCGCAGCGGCGGCGCTGTGGGCGTGCACCACCTACCTGTCCGGATATCTGGCCGACCGCTACGGCCGCAAGCGCACCTACCTCGTCGGCTACGGCAGCCTGATCGTCACCGTGTTCCCGATGTTCCTGCTCGTCGACACCGGTGAGATCGGCCTGCTGTTCCTCGGCCTCGCGCTGTTCACCGTCGGACTCGGACTGGCCTACGGGCCGCAGGCCGCCTGGTACGCCGAGCTGTTCCCGGCCTCGATCCGCTTCTCCGGCGTCGCCATCTCCTACGCCCTCGGCGCGATCCTCGGCGGGGCCTTCGCCCCGATGATCGCCGCCGCCCTGGTGCGCACCACCGGCAGCGTGCTCGCCGTCGGCGGCTACCTGCTGGTCATGTTCGTCCTGGCCGTCGCCGCGGTGCTCGCCCTGCGCGACCGCCCCGGCCTCGACCTGAGCCCCGCCGGCGAACTCGACGGCGAACCGGCAGTGCCGGGTGCGCGGATGCCGGACCGGGTGCGGGCGGTCTGACCGCGCGTCGTGGCGACCCGGCCTGCCGCGGCCGGAGCTGCCCGAGACGGGACCTACACTGCCACTACCCTCACCGACGCGGGAGTTCGAGATGAGCGCAGGCGCGGGGCAGTTGCCCGCCCGGATGACCAGCTTCATCGGCCGCGACGACGAGCTGACGGCGGTCCGGGATGCGCTGGCGCGGTTCCGGCTGGTGTCGTTGGTGGGTCCCGGCGGCGTGGGCAAGACGCGGCTGGGGATCGAGGCGGCGCGCCCGCTGGCCGCCGAGGTTCCCGGTGGGGCGTGGTTCGTGCCGCTGGCCCATCTGACCGACCCGGCCGACGTCGCCCAGGCCGTCGCGAGCGCGCTGGGGGCGAAGTTCTCCTCCCCCGACGTGGTCGATCATCTGATCGCCGCGCTGGCCGACCGCGAGATCCTGATCGTGCTGGACAATTGCGAGCACGTGGTCTCCGGTTGCCAGGTCTTCGTCGGCCGGGTGCTGCGCGCGGCCCCCGGGGTGCGGTTCCTGGTGACGAGCAGGCAGGCACTGGGCATCACCGGCGAGCGGGTGCTGGCGGTGCGGACCTTGGGGGCGCCCGCGTCGGGCACGGTGCTGCGGGTCGAGGACGCCGCCGCGTATCCGGCGATCCGGCTGCTCGACGAGCGCGCGGGCGCCGTGAGCGCACACCACCGGATCACCGAGGAGAACGTCGAACTCGCGGCCCAGCTCGTCCGGCGGCTGGACGGCCTGCCGCTGGCCATCGAACTGGCCGCCGCGCGGCTGCGTTCGCTGTCGCTCGCCGAGCTGCTGGCGCGGATCACCGATCGGTTCCGCGTGCTCGCCGGCGGCGACCCGACCGACCTGCCACAGCATCGCACCCTGTGGGCGCTGGTGGAGTGGAGTCACGGGCTGTGCCTGCCGGAGGAACAGCAGCTGTGGGCACGGATGTCGGTCTTCGTCGGCAGTGCCGACCTGGCCGCCGTGGAGGCGGTCTGCGCGGACGACGACGCGGTCGAGGTGGTGAACGCGCTGGACGGCCTGGTGGCCAAGTCGATCCTGGTCACCGAGACGACGCCGTGCGGCCTGCGGTACCGGATGCTGGAATCGATCGCCGAGTACGGCAGGCACCGGCTGCGCGAGTCCGGTGCCGAGGAGCAACTGCGCCGCAGGCACCGCGAGCACTACCGCCGGGTGGCCGAACAGGTCGGCACCGCCTTCTGGGGTCCCGACCAGGCCCGGATGCTGGCCTGCCTCACCACCGAACTGCCCAACTTCGCCGCCGCCTTCGACTCCTTCCTCGGCGACGAGGACGAGCGGGCACGTCGGCACGCGCTCACCCTGGCCGCCCGGCTTCGCATCCTGTGGGTGATGGGCGGACACCTCCAGGAGGGCAGACGCAGGCTCGACCGCGCGATGGCCGCGCATCCGGCGGCCTGTGCCGAACGAGTCGAGGCGCTGTGGTCGTGCGCGTGGGTGGCGCTGCTGCAGGGTGATCACCAGGGCGCCCGCGAGCGGTTGGCCGAATGCGGCGCGCTCGACGCCGTGGCCGGCCCGCACACCCGCAGTTTCGTCGCGACCTGGCAGGGGTCGCTCGCGCTGTTCGGCGGCGACCTCGAGACCGCCGCCGCACGCTTCTCCGAGGCGGCCGCGGGCCACCGCGCGGACGGCTCGGTGGAGGGCCTGCTGATGTCGCTGTTCCAGCTCGCCCTCACCCGCACCCTGCTCGGTGACCACGCCGAGGCCGCGCGGTGTTGTGCCGAGGCGATGACCGCCGGTACCACCACCGGGGACCGGTGGGCCCGCGGCTACGCGCTGTGGGTGCGCGCCCACCTGGCGGTCGCCGAGGACCGCGTCGACGAGGCGATCACCGCCGCGGCGCAGAGCCTGGAGTCGAGCTTGCCGCTGGACAACCACATCGCCGTGGTGCTGGTGCTCGAGGTGCTGGCCACCGCCTCGGTGGCGGCGGCGCGTCATCGCGAGGGTGCCACTCTGCTCGGCATCGCCGATGCGTTCTGGCGTCGCATCGGTACCGCGCTGTCCGCGTTCGGTCCACAGCTCGCCCGCGCGCACGAGGACGCCGCCCACCGGGCCGTGGCCGCGTTGGGCGCGGACGCCTTCGACGAGGCCTACCGCGAGGGTTCCGGCTTCGGCGACGAACAGGTGCGGGCATACCTCGCCGCCCTCACCCGCACCCACGGCACCGAGCGCGACCGATCGGCCACGCCGACCGGCGCGCACGCGCTGACCCGCCGGGAACGGCAGGTCGCCGCGCTGGTCGGCAAGGGACTCAGCAACCGTGACATCGCCGGCGAGCTGGTGCTGTCCCATCGCACCGTCGAGGGGCACGTCGAGCACGTGCTGGCCAAGTTGGGCTTCCGCTCGCGCACCGAAATCGCCGTCTGGGCGGCCACCCGCGACCTCGACGCCTGACCCGTGGTGAAAACCGCGTGGTGGAACCACGTGGTTCCCCCGGTCCGCGATCATGATCTGCGTCACATCCTTGGATGCGGTCGCGGCTGCCGCCGCGCCGCACAGCGACAAGGAGGTAGACGTGCGTTCCATCGCCATCATCGGTGCCGGCCAGGGCGGGTTGCAGCTCGCGTTCGGGCTGCTGCGAGACGGCTACGACGTCACGGTGTATTCCGAGCGGACGCCGGAGCAGATCGCCTGCAGCCGATTCCCGTCCAGCGCGGGCATCTTCGCTCATGCGCTCGATCACGAGCGCGCTCTCGACATCTGCTTCTGGGACGGCGAGCGCCCGCTCATCGATCACACCTTCGCCACGGTCACCGACCCCGAGGGCACGGTGGCCATCCAGTTCCAGGCCCGTTTCGCCAAGCACGGTCAGTCGGTCGACCAGCGGCTGAAGTTCAGCACCTGGCTGGAGGCATTCGCCGATCGCGGCGGCAAAGTCGTGTACGGCGCCGTCGACCCGGATCGCCTCGACGACATCGCCGCCATCCACGACCTCACCGTCGTGGCCGCGGGCAAGGGCGACATCGCGCGGATCTTCCCGATCGACCGCACCCGGACCGTCCATGACCGGCCACAGCGCTCCATCGGCCTGATCGCCCTCGTCGGCACCGAGCACCCCGACTCCGACGGGGTCTGCTACAACATCCGCCCCGGAGTCGGCGAGGCCTTCGGCATCCCGATGCTCACGGCGGCGGGCCCGGGGGTCGCCTGGGTGATGGAAGCGCTGCCGGGCGGACCGATGGACCGGTGGGCTCAGGCCACGACCGCCCAGGAGATGCTCGACCTCACCCGCCGCACGTTCGCCGACTTCTTCCCGTGGGAGTCGGCCCGCTACGCCGACGCCGAGATCAGCGACCCCAACGGCTGGCTGTGCGGGGCGGTACCGCCGCTGGTGCGCGAGCCGATCGCGACGCTGCCCTCGGGACGCAAGGTGCTCGGCATGGCCGATGTCGTGGTGCTCAACGACCCGGCCTGTGGCCAGGGCGCCAACAACGCCAGTCACCATGCCGCCGTAGTGCACCGGATGATCCTCGACCAGGGGTCCGGGCCGTTCGACGATCGGTGGATGCGCGCGACCTTCGACCAGGCGTGGGAGCGAGCCGAGTACGCGACGAACTTCACCAACGCGATGCTCGCCTTCAACACTCCCGGTGCGGCGCCGCCCGCGCACGCGGTCGACCTGCTCACCACCGCCGCCCGGGTGCCGGAGGTGGCCAACCGGTTCTGCAACGCCTTCAGCGATCCCACCGACCTGCGCAACTACTTCTTCGACCCAGAACTCACCGCGCGTTTCCTGGCCGAGGCGACCGCACGCCACGAGCTGCGGATGCGGCGTCGCCATGACGGGGTCGTGGGGGCGCCGGCATGACCACCGTCGAACCGCGCCCGCTGCTGCCGGCCGACGACCTGCGCGCCTACCGCCGCTCGCTCGGCTGCTTCCCGACCGGCATCACCGTGATGACCGCCGCGCACGCGGGCGTCCGAGTCGGGGTCACCGCGAACTCGTTCGCCTCGGTCTCCCTGGAGCCGCCGCTGGTGCTGTGGGCGTTGCGCACCGACTCGCCGAGCTTGCCGGTGTTCCGCGATTCCGGGCACTTCGCCGTGAACGTGCTGGCCTGGCACCAGGAGGAACTCTCCCGCCGCTTCGCGACTCCGGCCGAGGACAAATTCGCCGGGCTCGACGTCGGCGAAGGTCTGGGCGGAGCCCCGCTGCTCGGCGGGTGCGCGGCGCGTTTCGAGACCAGGATCGCGCACCGGATCACCAGCGGCGACCACGTCCTGCTGGTGGGTGAGGTGGTGCGCTACAACAACTTCCATCGCGAGCCGTTGATCTTCCTGCGTGGCGATCATCGCTGGCTCGGTCAGCCGCTCGTCGACTGACCGCGAGAGGACCATCATGCGAAACCAGCTCTTCATCGACGGCGAGTGGCGCCCGGGCCGGGCGGGTACCTTCGCCACCGTCGACCCGGCGACCGGCAAGGTCATCACCGACGTGGCCCAGGCGAGTACCGCCGACGTCGACGACGCGGTCGAGGCCGCGGCCCGCGCCTACACCGCACCGTCGTGGGCGGCGATGCTGCCCGCCACCCGTGCCCGCCTGTTGAACCGGCTCGCCGATCTGGTGGAAGCCCACGCCGACGAACTCGCCCTGCTCGAGACCACCGATCAGGGGCAACCCCTGGGGGTGGCCGCGGGCATCTCGGTACCCAACGCCGTCGAGCACCTGCGCTACTACGCCGGCTGGGCGACCAAGATCACCGGGATCACCGCGCCGTTGTCGATCCCGGATGTCGACTACCGGACGCGGCGCGAACCGCTCGGCGTCTGCGCGCTCATCACGCCGTGGAACTTCCCGCTCACCATTCTCACCTGGAAGTTGGCGCCCGCCCTGGCCGCGGGCAACACCGTGGTCGTCAAACCCGCGGAGCAGACGCCGCTGAGCACGCTGCGCCTGGCCGAACTGTCCGCCGAGGCCGGCTTTCCGCCCGGCGTGATCAACGTCGTGCCCGGCGGGCCGGACACCGGCCGGGCGCTGGTGGCGCATCCCGGTATCGCCAAGATCTCGTTCACCGGCTCGACCGAGGTGGGCCGGGAGATCGGCGCCGCGGCGGGGCGCGCGCTCACCCGGGTCTCGCTGGAACTGGGTGGCAAGACACCGAGCATCGTCACCGCCGACGCCGACATCGACGCCGCAGTGCGGGGCAACATCGCCGGCGGGACGCTCAATTCCGGCCAGGTCTGCGCCGCCTATTCCCGGATCTATGTCGACCGGCGGCGCGAGGCGGAGTTCGTCGACAAGCTCGTCGCGGCGGCCCGCGCGATCAAGGTCGGGCCAGGCCGTGCCGCGGACACCCAGATGGGGCCGCTCGTCTCGGCCGAACATCTCGACCGGGTGCACACCCTGGTGCGGACCGGGGTGGCCGAGGGCGCCGAACTCGTCACCGGCGGTGCGCGGGCCGAGGGCGACCTCGCCGACGGCTACTTCTACGAGCCGACCGTGTTCACCGGGGTGCGCCAGGACATGCGGATCGCCCGCGAGGAGATCTTCGGCCCGGTGCTGTCGGTGCTGTCCTACGACGATCCCGAGGAGATCGCCGGGCAGGCCAACGACTCCGACTTCGGGCTGGCCGCGGTCGTGTGGTCGCGCGATCTCGCCACCGCCAACCGGCTGGCGGCAGCGGTGCGTGCCGGCACCGTCTACCTGAACCTGCCGCCCATGCTCGATGCCGCGGCGGCCTGGGGCGGCATGAAGGCCTCCGGCATCGGGCGCGAGATGGGCTGGGAGGCGATCGCCGCCTATACCGAGGTCAAGAGTATCTGGACCGCGTTGGCCTGACAGCGCACCGCGACGCCCCCGGCGCACCGAACCACCTGGTGCGCCGGGGGCCTTGTCGTATCGGCAGCCGTCGGATCAGTAGCCGCGGGCGATCCACTCGGCCAGGTGCGGCGCCTCGGTGCCCACCGTGGTGGCGTCGCCGTGACCGGTGTGCACGCGGGTCTCCTCCGGCAGGGTCAGCACGCGGTCCCGGATCGAATCGATGATCGTGGGGAAATCCGAGAACGAGCGCCCGGTGGCGCCGGGGCCGCCGGCGAACAGGGTGTCGCCGGAGAACAGCGCACCCGCTTCCGGCAGGTACAGGCAGACCGAGCCGGGGGAGTGGCCGGGGGTGTGGATGACCTGGATGTCGGTGCCCGCCACGGCGATCCGCTGGTCGTCGGCGAGCGAACTGTACGACCGGCCCGGGTGGGTCAGCTGCCACAGCGGCTCGTCGCCGGGATGCAGCAGCAGCGGCGCGTCGAGGTCGGCCGACAGCTGCGGCGCGTGCGTGACGTGGTCGTTGTGGCCGTGCGTGCACACGATCGCGACCACGTTCCGTCCG
This sequence comes from Nocardia sp. FDAARGOS_372, assembly GCF_002554515.1. NCBI lineage: Bacteria > Bacillati > Actinomycetota > Actinomycetes > Mycobacteriales > Nocardiaceae > Nocardia > Nocardia sp. FDAARGOS_372. Next base: position 6,059,260 of record NZ_PDDW01000001.1, read on the forward strand.
CCGATACCGGCGAGGATGGGCGCCGCCTCGTGCGCGGCGTCCACCACGACGACCTCGTCGTCGTCGCCGATCAGCCACACGTTGTTGTCCACGTTCCAGGAGCCGCCGTCGAGTTCGAAGACCCCGGAGGTGACCACCCGGTCGATGCGCAACGCGCCACTCACAGGATCACCACCGAGCGCAGCACCTCGCCGGCGTGCATGGTGTGGAAGGCCTTCTCGACGTCCTCGAGCCCGATCCGTTCGGTGACGAACTTCTCCAGCGGCAGCCGCCCCTGCAGGTACAGGTCCACCAGGTAGGGGAAGTCGCGCTCGGGCAGGCAGTCGCCGTACCAGGACGACTTGAGCGCACCGCCGCGGGAGAAGAAGTCGATCAGCGGCATCTCCAGGCGCATGTCCGGGGTGGGGACGCCGACCAGCACCACGGTGCCCGCCAGGTCGCGGGCGTAGAAGGCCTGCTTCCAGGTCTCCGGACGGCCCACCGCGTCGATCACCACGTCGGCGCCGAATCCGCCGGTGAGGTCCTGGATCGCCGCGACCGCGTCGACCTGGCTCGCGTCCACGGTGTGTGTGGCGCCGAGGTCGGTGGCCCAGGCCAGCTTTCGCGGGTCGCGGTCGACGGCGATGATGGTGGCGGCGCCGGCCAGGCGCGCACCGGCGATGGCCGCGTCACCGACGCCGCCGCAGCCGATCACCGCGACGCTGTCGCCGCGGCTCACCCCGCCGGTGTTGACCGCCGCGCCGAGCCCGGCCATCACACCGCAGCCCAGCAGCCCGGCCACGGCCGGGTCGGCGGCGGGGTCGACCTTGGTGCACTGCCCGGCGTGCACGAGGGTCTTCTCGGCGAAGGCGCCGATGCCCAGGGCGGGGGTGAGTTCGGTGCCGTCGAGCAGGGTCATCTTCTGCTCGGCATTGAAGGTGTCGAAACAGTACTGCGGCCGTCCGCGGCGACAGGCCCGGCAGCGCCCGCACACCGCCCGCCAGTTGAGCACGACGAAGTCGCCGGGCTGCACGGAATCCACACCGGGACCGACGGATTCGACCGTGCCCGCGGCCTCGTGGCCGAGCAGGAAGGGGAACTCGTCGTTGATGCCGCCCTCGCGGTAGGTCAGGTCGGTGTGGCAGACCCCGCACGCCGCGACGGCGACGACGACCTCACCCGGCCCGGGATCCGGGATGACGATGTCGGTGATCTCCACCGGCGCGCCCGTGGACCTGGCGATGACGCCGCGTACCTGCTGTGGCATGGGTGTTCGTACCTCCGAGACGTAGCGGATCCATGCGCGTTCGCGCATAGCCACCCACGACGCTACTGCCGCCCGCCCCGATCGCGACCTGGTCGGAAGGCGGGCATCGGCTCGACCTTCGGCTAGTCCCGGTCGCTAGACTCCGGCCATGACCCGATCAGCGCACCCGGCGTGCGACCACGCGCGCGACCAGCTGGCGGCCGTGCGCGCGGTGATCGAGGGGCCGCTCGGCGAGATCGCCCGCAGGCTCTCCCGGCACCTGGCCGAGGGCTGGCCGCACCGGGCCCTGGTGGTGTTCACCCGCGAGTGCACCGGTCGACCGCGCAAGGTGGCCGGCCCGCCGGACCTGGTCGACGTGGTGACCATCGACGAGCTCGACGCCCTGAAAGACACTGTGCCACCCGGTGGCTGGGCGAGCACCGTCGGGCGGTTCGCGGGCGCGCCGCGCCCGCTGTGGCTGGTGCGCGACGCGATCGGCACGTTGCTGGTGCTGGTGCCGCGCGCGGAGCGGGAACTGCCGAGCCCGCACCAGCTGGCGGCGATCTTCGGCCTGGTCGCGGTGTCCATCCGGCAGCAGGTGACCCAGGCCGGGCCGGACTACCTGGCCGAGTCGCGCGCCGCCTCCAGCGAACGCGCCCGCGCCACCGCCGAACTCACCGCCGCGCACGAGGCGGCGCTGGCCGGGATCCTGGCCACCCTGCGCGCCCCGAACCTCGACGACGGCCGGGCCCGCGGCATCGCCGCCGCCGCCGCGTCGGAGGCGCTGCTCGCCGTGCGCGCGGCCCAGTCGGCCGACCGCAGCCTGGCCGAGGAGTCACCGGCGGCGGCTTTCGCCCGGCTGCGGGAGGAGATCGTGCCGCTGCTGCGCGACCGCGACCTGGCGGTGGAGTTCGTCGCGCCGCCGCCGACCAGCAGGCCGATCCCCGGCGAGGTGGCCTCCGGCGCCAGAGCGATGGCGCACGCGGTGGTGCTCGCCTTCCTCAACCGGTGCGGCTCCCGGCTGCGCATCGCCTGGGAGTGCGACGACGACGCCCTGGTCATGGACCTCCGCGACCAGGGGGAGGGCCTCGACGACCTGGACGGGCTGCGCAGGCGCCTGCACGGGCGGGTCGCCGCCCTGGCCGCGCGCGCCGATTACGAGTCGGTGCCGGGCTGGGGCTCGCGGGTCACCGTCCGGATCCCGCTCGAGCCGCCCGCGGCGCCGGGCGATCAGAGCCTGCTCGCCGGTCTCAACCGGCGCCAGCGCGAAGTCCTCGCGCTGGTCTGCGCGGGCATGCGCAACAAGGCCATCGCGCGCGAGCTCGGGCTGGCCGAGAGCACGGTGAAGTTCCACGTGGCGGGCGTGTTGAAGAAGCTGGGTGTGGCCACCCGGGGTGAGGCCGCCGCGCTCGGGCTGCGGGCGGCGGCCGCCGGGAGCCGCCCCGCCGTGGCGGTCGCCGAGAGCGGCTAGCTGGGTCCGAAGCTGCCTTCCAGCCTGCTGCGCGAGCCGGGATGGATCAGCCGGGCCGCGCTCACCAGTCCGGTCGCCGACCAGGTGCGGCGCCGGATCAGCAGGCACGGCTCCGAGCGCGGGACACCGAGCAGGCGGCACTCCTCCGGCGCGGCGAGCACCGCCTCGACCACGTGCTCGCCGCGTTCCAGCGGCGCGACCGCGCTGAGATAGGTGTTGGGGGTGGTCGTGGTGAAATCCTGCTCGAGGTAGTGCGGCGCCTCGGCCGGGTTGACGTAGCGGTCCTCCACCTGGATCGGCACATCGTCCTCGAAATGCACGATCAGCGAATGGAAGACGTTGCCGCCCAAGGCGTCCCCGAGCACCGGATGCCCGATCTCGGCGTGCTCGGACCGCACGAACACCACTTCGGTGCGGTGCCGGTGGCCGCGCTGCTGGATCTCGTCGGCGATGTTCTTCACCTCGAACAGCGGCGAGGCCGCCTTGGTGGGGGCGACGAAGGTGCCCACCCCCATCACCCGGTTCAGCACGCCCTCGGCGGTGAGGTCGCGCAGCGCGCGGTTGATCGTCATCCTGGACAGCCCCAGCGCGCTGACGAGCTGGTTCTCCGAGGGGATCTGGTCGCCCGCACGCCACCGGCCGCCCTTGATCTGCGAGACGATGAGCTGCTTGACGCGCTCGTACGCGGCGAACTCGCTCCCCAGTGCGTCGTACACCGCGGCCAGTTCCGCGTCGACTACTTCGATCGCCACACCGACATCCGTTCCCTTGTCTCACCGGGCTGCTGTGCCACGGGCTGCGCGCCGAGGTGAATCATCGCGCCAGCGCCCGAAGCTGGCGCGTCGCCACCGACAACGCCGCCAGATCCCGGTCGCCCGATTCCGAGATTGCCTCGAGGATACGTTGCGTGCGGTCGAGCTTGGCCGCACAGCGCTGCGCCCAGTCGTCGATCACGCGTTCGGCGGACTCGCCGGGCTCGCCGTCGGTGAGCACGTCCCGGCACAGTGCCCGGATGGTGTCGTAGAGCTCGTCGCGCAGGGCCACCCGTGCCAGCGCGTTCCACTTGGTGCCGCGCTCGAGCCGCGAGACCGCCATCAGCTGCGGCACCACGCCCAGCCGTTCGCCGAGCAGGTAGTACACCGGCGCCACCGCCGCCGCCGGGCGCCCGGTGGCCGCGGCGACCTCGATGATGTCGAGCAGGGCGAAGCGGTCCAGCAGCAGCGCCACCCGCTCGGCCAGCTCCGCGGGCACCCCGCGATCGGTCAACGCGGCGGTGCGGGTGCGCAGCGCGGCGGCGTCGCGGCCGGACAGCCACCCGGCCACCCGCGGGGTGAGTTCGGCGATCCCGCCGCGGAACCGCGCGATCTCCTCGGCCACCGCCAGCGGCTGCGGGCGTTGGGTCAGCATCCAGCGCGCGGCGCGGTCGAGCAGGCGGCGGCTGAGCACGATCAGCTCGTCGGTGAGGTCCGCGCTCAGTCCCGCGCCGCGGAGGTCGCGCCACAGTCCGGGCAGGTCGAACACCGCGGTGACGATCGCGAACGCGCGCACGGCGTCGGCGTTGTCGGCGCCGGACTCCTCGGTGAGCCGGTAGGCGTAGGTGATGCCGCCGTTGTCCACCACGTCGTTGGTCAGCACCGTCGGCACGATCTCGCGGCGCAGCGGATGCGCGGCGATCGCCTCGGCGTACTCGGTGCGCAGGCGCTGCGGGAAGTAGCCGGCCAGGTGCTCGGCGAAGGCCGGGTCGTCGGGCAGCGGACCGGCCAGCAGATCGGCCCGCAGGGCGAGCTTGACGTGCGCGAGCAGCGTGGCCAGCTCCGGTGAGGTGAGGCCATGCCCGGCGCGGCGGCGCGCGGCGATCTCCTGCTTCGACGGCAGCACCTCCAGGTCGCGGTCGAGGCCGTACTCGCGCTCGAGGTGGTCGATGAGCCGGCCGTGCACGGCCAGCGAGGCGACCGCGCGGGCGCGGGCGGTACCCATCAGCTGGTTCTGGGACTCGTTGTCGGCCAACACCAGCCGGCAGACCTCGGCGGCCATCTCGGCCAGCAGCGCGTTGCGTTCGGCGGTGCTCAGCCGTCCGGCGCCCACCAGTCCGTCGAGCAGGATCTTGATGTTGACCTCGTGGTCGGAGCAGTCCACCCCGGCCGAGTTGTCGAGGGCATCGGTGTTGATCCGGCCGCCCGCGCGGGCGTATTCGATACGGCCGCGCTGGGTGAAGCCGAGATTGCCGCCCTCGCCGACCACCCGGGCGCGCACCTCGGCGCCGTCGACGCGGACCGCGTCGTTGTTCTTGTCGCCGACGTCCAGCGCCGTCTCGGTGGCCGCCTTGACGTAGGTGCCGATGCCGCCGTTCCACAGCAGATCCACCGGCGCGCGGAGAATGGCCCGGATCAGTTCCGGCGGGGTCAGCCTGGTCACCTCGGCGGGCAGGCCGAGCGCCGCGCGCGCCTGCGGGCTGATCGGCACCGATTTCACCGTCCGCTCCCACACCCCGCCGCCCGCGCTGATCAGCTCGGGCGAGTAGTCCGCCCACGACGAGCGGGGCGTGTCGAACAGGCGCGCGCGTTCGGCGTAGGAGGTGGCCGCGTCGGGGTCGGGGTCGAGGAAGATGTGGCGGTGGTCGAAGGCCGCGACCAGTCGGATGTGCCTGCTGGCCAGCATCCCGTTGCCGAACACGTCACCGCTCATGTCGCCGATGCCGACCACGGTGAAGTCGTCGTGCCGCGGGTCGAGACCCAGTTCGCGGAAGTGCCGCTTCACGCTCTCCCAGGCGCCGCGGGCGGTGATGCCCAGCGCCTTGTGGTCGTAGCCGACCGAGCCGCCGGAGGCGAAGGCGTCGCCGAGCCAGAAGCCGTGCGTGGCGGCCACCTCGTTGGCGATGTCGGAGAACGCCGCGGTGCCCTTGTCGGCGGCGACCACGAGGTAGGTGTCGTCGCCGTCGTGGCGACGCACCCGTGCGGGCGGCCGCACGGCGCCGGTCGCGCGGTCCACCGAGTCGGTGATGTCGAGCAGCCCGCCGATGAAGGTGCGGTAGCAGCGCACCCCTTCGGCGCGGTGGGCCTCGCGGTCGGCGGCGGGGTCGCCGGTGCTCGCGGGCGGGCGCTTGACCACGAATCCGCCCTTGGCGCCCGCGGGCACGATGACGGCGTTCTTCACCGCCTGGGCCTTGGCCAGGCCGAGCACTTCGGTGCGGAAGTCCTCCTTGCGGTCCGACCACCGCAACCCGCCGCGGGCCACCGCACCGAAGCGCATGTGCACCCCCTCCACGCGGGGCGAGTACACGTAGATCTCGAAGTGCGGGCGCGGCAGCGGCAGTTCCGGAATCCGGCGCGGGTCGAATTTCAGTGCCAGGCACTCGGGTTCGTGGCCGGGACCGCCGAGGTAGTGATTGGTCCGCAGCGTCGCCAGGACGGCGCCGAGGTAGCCGCGCAGGATGCGGTCGGTGTCGAGTCCCGGCACCTCGGCGATGGTGCGCTCGAGCCGCTCGCGCAGTGCGTCGGCGTCACCCGCGGTGCCGTCGGGGTCGAAGCGGGCTTCGAACAGCCGCACCAGCGCGCGGGTCGGGCCCGGGTGTGCGCCGAGCACGGTGGCGATGTGGTCGGCGCTGTAGGGGAAGCCGCCCTGGCGCAGATAGTTGGCGTAGGCGCGCAGCACGGTGACCTGGCGGTGGTCCAGGCCCGCCCGGGCGACCAGCTCGTTGAAGCGGTCGGCCTCGGCGCGGCCGTGCCAGATCGCGGCGCAGGTGTCGGTGCAGCGGCGTGCGAAGTCGGCCTCGTCCAGCGGCTCGGCCGGCACGTGGTCGGGGTAGCGCAGGGTGAACCGGTACAGGCGGCAGTCGATTCCGGCGGCGGTGGTCAGGCGGTAGGGCCGCTCGTCGAGAACGTGCACGCCCAGGCTCTGCAGGATCGGCATCACCTCGCTCAGCGAGGCGGCCCGCCCGGCGACATACAGGGTGAGCCGCCACTCGCCGGCGGTGCCGGGCAGCCGTTCCATGCGCAGATCGACCGCGCCGTCGTCGAGCGCTTCGAGCCGTCCGAGGTCGGCGAGGGCCCGCTCGGGGGAGGTGTCGCGCTTATAGCCTTCGGGTATGACCGCGCTGTAGTGCCCGCTCAGCGCGGGTGCGATCGGGGTGTTGCGGAGGCGGTCGTCCCAGTCGCCGTCGAGGCGCCGCCGCGGTCGCGACGCCGCATCCGGAACCGAAGAAGTTGCCGTCATGTCCACTACCTTCCAGCGGAAATGCCACCGTTTCCGCGCCGGGGCGCGGCCGGGCGCAGGTCGCGGGCGGCCAGGGGTGGTCGCACACGAGGGCGCGCTGCGCCGGTCGCTTGACAGTTGCTTGTATATACAGGACTATACACCTAACTCCGGTTTCTCGTGACCCGGCGCACATTTTCCGATTCCGAGGAGAGAACAATGACGAACGCATCCACCCCGCCCGGCCCGCGCCCCGTGCGCGCCGCCCGCGGAACCGAACTGAGCGCGCTGGGCTGGCAGCAGGAAGGCGCGCTGCGGATGCTGATGAACAACCTCGACCCCGAAGTGGCCGAACGGCCCGACGATCTCGTGGTCTACGGCGGCACCGGCCGGGCGGCGCGCAGCTGGGAGGCGTTCGACGCGATCGTGCGCACCCTGAAGACGCTGAAGAACGACGAGACCCTGCTCGTGCAGTCCGGCAAGCCGGTCGGTGTCTTCCGCACCCACGAGTGGGCGCCGCGCGTGCTGCTGGCCAACTCGAACCTGGTGGGCGACTGGGCCAACTGGGAGGAGTTCCGCAAGCTCGAGCAGCTCGGCCTCATCATGTACGGCCAGATGACCGCAGGCTCGTGGATCTACATCGGCAGCCAGGGCATTCTGCAGGGCACCTACGAGACCTTCGGCGCGGTCGCGCGCAAGCGTTTCGGCGGCACGCTGGCCGGCACCATCACCCTGACCGCGGGCCTGGGCGGCATGGGCGGCGCGCAGCCGCTGGCGGTGACCATGAACGAGGGCGTGGCGATCTGCGTGGAATGCGACCCCGCGCGCATCGACCGCCGCATCGCGCACGGCTACCTCGACACCAGGGCCGACACCGTCGAGGAGGCGCTGAAGCTGGCGCTCGCGGCCCGCGACGAGCGCAAGCCGCTCTCGATCGGCCTGCTCGGCAACGCCGCCGAGATCTTCCCCCAGCTGCTGGCGATGGACGCCCCGATCGACATCGTCACCGACCAGACCTCCGCGCACGATCCGTTGTCCTACCTGCCGGTGGGCGTCGCGCTCGCGGACTGGCACACCATGGCCGAGAAGGACCCCGCCTGGTTCACCGAGGCCGCGCAGGCCTCGATGGCCAAGCACGTCGAAGCGATGGTCGGCTTCCTGGACAAGGGCGCGGAGGTGTTCGACTACGGCAACTCCATCCGCGACGAGGCACGCAAGGGCGGCTACGAGCGCGCCTTCGCGTTCCCCGGCTTCGTGCCCGCCTACATCCGCCCGCTGTTCGAGGAGGGCCTCGGCCCGTTCCGCTGGGCCGCGCTGTCGGGCGATCCGAAGGACATCGCCGCCACCGACCGCGCGATCCTCGAGCTGTTCCCCGAGAACGAGCACCTGAAGCGGTGGATCACCATGGCGGGGGAGAAGGTGAAGTTCGAGGGGCTGCCCGCGCGTATCTGCTGGCTCGGCTACGGCGAACGCCACCGTGCCGGCCTGAAGTTCAACGAGATGGTGGCCTCCGGTGAGCTGTCCGCGCCGGTCGCCATCGGCCGCGACCACCTCGACTCCGGTTCGGTGGCCTCGCCCTACCGCGAGACCGAGGCGATGGCCGACGGCTCCGACGCCATCGCCGACTGGCCGCTGCTCAACGCCCTGGTCAACACCGCCTCCGGCGCGTCGTGGGTGTCCATCCACCACGGCGGCGGTGTCGGCATGGGCCGCTCCATCCACGCCGGCCAGGTGTGCATCGCCGACGGCACCGAACTGGCCGCCCAGAAGCTCGAGCGCGTGCTGACCAACGACCCCGGCATGGGCGTCATCCGGCACGTGGACGCGGGCTACGACCACGCGGCCGAGGTCGCCCGGGAGCGCGGCGTGCGCATCCCGATGCAGGAAGGCTGATCGGCCCGACCGGTCCACGACCCCGGAGCTGCGTGAGGGGCAGCTTCGGGGTCGTCTGCGTTGCGGGAAGCCTTGGTATTCACCGGGATTCCGCGACCGCTGTCCGGACGGCCGGTGCCAGGATCGCGACGGCGTCGGTCCGAGGAACGGGGATACGACAATGCCCCCGCCCGGGTCGGGGCGGGGGCATCGTCGTGGTGCTCAGCCGGTGGCCGTGCTCAATCCAGCGGGCCGATTACCGATTCCGCGCCCGCGACGAGGGCGCCGGAGGCGGCCAGCCGGACCGCCGCCTCGATCTCGGGGGCCAGGTGGCGATCGGCGCCGGGGCCCTCGACGTGTTCGCGCAGCACCGCGCGAACGGCGGCGGTGGCGGGGGCAGGGGACAGCGGCGCGCGCAGGTCCAGGGCGCGCGCGGCGGTCAGCGCCTCGACGGCCAGTACGCGGGTGAGGCCGTCGAGGGCCCGGCGCAGCTTGCGGGCCGCCGACCATCCCATCGAGACGTGATCCTCCTGCATCGCCGAGGACGGGATGGAGTCCACGCTGGCGGGGACGGCCAGCCGCTTGAGCTCGGAGACGATCGCGGCCTGGGTGTACTGGGCGATCATGTGCCCGCTGTCCACGCCGGGGTCGTCGGCCAGGAAGGGCGGCAGGCCGTGGCTGCGCGCCTTGTCCAGGAAACGGTCGGTGCGGCGTTCGCTGATGCTCGCCACGTCGGCGACCACGATGGCGAGGAAGTCCAGCACGTAGGCCACCGGGGCGCCGTGGAAGTTGCCGTTGGATTCCACCCGCCCGTCCAGCGTCACCACCGGGTTGTCCACCGCGGCGGCCAGCTCCCACTGCGCGACCCGTTCGGCGTGCGCGAGGGTGTCCCTGGCGCCGCCGGCGACCTGGGGCGCGCAGCGCAGCGAGTAGGCGTCCTGCACCACGGTGCAGTCCGGGGTGGCGTGGCTGGCCACGATGGGTGAGTCCGCGAGCAGCCGGGACATGTTCGACGCCGCCGCGGCCTGGCCGGGGTGCGGGCGCAGCGCCTGCAGGTCGGCGGCGAACACCTTGTCGGTGCCCATCAGCGCTTCCACGCTCATCGCCGCGGTCACGTCGGCCAGCTGCAGCAACCGGCGCAGATCGTGGCAGGCCAGCACCAGCATGCCGAGCATGCCGTCGGTGCCGTTGATCAGCGCCAAGCCCTCCTTCTCGGCCAGCTCGACCGGCTCGATGCCGGCCTCGGCCAGCGCCTGGGCCGCGGGCCGGAGTTCGCCGTGGGCATCGCGCACGGTGCCCTCGCCGAGCACGGCCAGCGCCACGTGCGCCAGCGGCGCGAGGTCGCCCGAGCAGCCGAGGCTGCCGTACTCGTGCACCACCGGGGTGATCCCGGCCGAGAGCAGTTCCGCGTAGGTCCGGGCCACCTCGGGGCGCACGCCGGTGCGGCCGGTGGCCAGGGTGGACAGCCGCAGCAGCATCAGCGCGCGCACCACCTCGCGTTCGACCTCGGGGCCCGAGCCCGCCGCGTGCGAGCGCACCAGACTGCGCTGCAACTGCTTGCGGAGCTCGAGCGGGATGTGGCGCACCGCCAGCGCGCCGAACCCGGTCGAGACACCGTAGACGGGCTTCGGGTCGGCGGCCAGCGCTTCGATGCGCTTGCGACTGTCGGCCATCGCGGCCACGGCCTCGTCGGACAGCCGCACCGGCGCCCCGTCCCTGGCCACCCGCACCACGTCCGCGGGCGTCACCGGTCCGGTGCCCACCACGACGGGTTCGGCGGTGACCGATGCCTTGCGCTCGGCGTCGATGCTCACAGGTTCTTCTCCATTTCGATTCGAGGGGTCGGGGTCGTCAGTGCCGGGTCGGCCGGGTCGGTTCCGGGACCGGCCACGGGTGCCGCATCGGTTGCGGCGGGGGTGGGCCGCACCCACCGGCGATAGGCCAGCCACAGCAGGGCAAGCCACACCGCGCCCACCACCAGCGCCACCCGGCTGTCGGCGTCGAAGGCGATCATCGCCACGACGAACACCAGGAACGCGATGGTGATCAGCTGCCCGTAGGGCCAGAACGGCACCGGGAAGCGCAGCGCCGCGGTCTCCTCGGCGCTCATCCGCCGCCGGGAGCGGTAATGCGCGAGCAGGATCATCAGCCAGACGAAGATGGTCGCGAAGGTGGCGATGGAGGCGATGATCAGGAAGACCTTGTCCGGGATCAGGTAGTTCAGCAGCACGCCTACCAGCAGCGTGACCGTCATGATCACCACCGTCATCCACGGCACGCCGTTGCGGGAGACCTGGCGCATCACCGCGGGCGCCTGGCCGCGCTGGGCCATGCCGTACATCATCCGCCCCGCACCGAAGATGTCGCTGTTGATCGCCGAGAGTGCCGCGGTGATCACCACGATGTTGAGCACGGTGGCGGCCGGGCCGATACCGAGGGCCTGGAAGATCTGCACGAACGGGCTGCCCTCGGAGCCGATGCTCTGCCAGGGGTTGATCGCCATGATCACCGCCAGGGTGAGCACGTAGAACAGCATGATCCGCACCGGGACGGTGTTGATCGCGCGCGGGATGGTGCGCTCGGGCCGCTCGGCCTCGCCCGCGGTGATGCCGATGATCTCGGTGCCGCCGAAGGCGAACATCACGATCGCGAAGCAGGTGAGGAAGCCGCCGATGCCGGTGGCGAAGAAGCCGCCCTCGGCCCACAGGTGGGTGAGCCCGGCGTCGGTGTCGTGCATGCCGAAGCCGAAGATCAGGATCGCGACGCCGCCGACGATCATCGCCAGGATCGCGACGATCTTGACCAGGCTGAACCAGAACTCGACCTCGCCGAACACCTTGACGTGCAGCAGGTTGACCGCGCCGATGAACAGGATGATCGACAGCACCCAGATCCAGCGCGGCACGTCCGGGAACCAGAAGCCCATGTAGACGCCGAAGGCGGTGACGTCGGCCAGGCAGACGATCACCATCTCGAAGGTGTAGGTCCACCCGGTCATGAATCCGGCCAGCGGGCCCAGGTGCTTGCTGGCGTACTCGCCGAACGAGCCGGAGACCGGATTGCTCACCGCCATCTCGCCCAGCGAGCGCAGCACGATGTAGATCGCGGCGCCGCCGATCAGGTAGGCCAGCAGGACCGCGGGTCCGGCGCGGTGGATGGCCTCGGCCGATCCGTAGAACAGGCCGGTGCCGATGGCCGACCCGAGGGCGATGAATCGGATGTGCCGGGCCGTGAGGCCCCGCGTCAGCACGTCGGCGGTCTGGTTCAAACCAATCTCCCGGGTTTCGGAGGACGGAAACGGGGTCGATGCGTTCCGGGTATCGATGTGCGTCCGGTCACATCGAGGTGCATGTATAAGCCTGTCTATACAGGAATGTCAATGCCCACCTCGGCCGGACCTGATCGATCACTCTGCGGTTCGCCCGTGGTTCTGGACAAATTCTGCGATCCACGCCATAGTCAGTCTTGCCGTCTGGCGAAATACGTATTCCGTCTGATGAAATTCTCGTCCTATCCCGAGGAGCGTTCCCGTGTCCGTCCCGGTTCTCGACCACGACCTAGACCTGACCGAATTCCGCAGCAGCGTAAGAGCTTTCGCGGAGGCCGAGATCCTGCCCGGTGCCGCCGAGCGCGACGCCTCGGCGCGGTTCCCCGCCGACCTGGTGCGCAGGCTCGCCGACCAGGACCTGATGGGCATCTCGGTGCCCACCGAATACGGCGGGCTCGGCCTGTCCACCCGCGCGCAGCTGGTCGCCATCGAGGAGGTCGCCCGCGCCGACGCCGCCCTCGCCTCGATCTACACCGCCCACTACCTCGGCCTCGAACCGATCCTGGTCGGCGGCACCGAGGAGCAGCGGGCGCGCCGGCTGCCCGCGCTTGCCGCCGGTGAACAGCTGGCCGGGTTCGCCCTCACCGAGCCGGACGCCGGGTCCGACATCGCGTCCATGCGCACGGTGGCCCGCCGCGCCGCGGACGGCTGGCACCTCTCCGGCGCCAAGACCTTCATCTCCAACGCCCGCGAGGCCGACCTTGTGGTGCTGTTCGCCAAGACCGATCCCGACGCCGGGTTCCGCGGCATCACCGCTTTCGCGGTCCCGAAGGGCACGCCGGGCATCACCTACTCCGAGCCGCAGGACAAGCTGGGCATCCGCTCGGCGCCGACCTACACCGTCTACCTCGACGACGTGGTCCTGCCGCACGACGCGGTGATCGGCACCGAGGGCCGCGGCGGCAACATCGCGCTCACCGCCCTCAACCGCGCCCGCATCGATGTCGCCGCGATGGCCAACGGCATCGCGTTGCGCGCCTGGGAGCTGGGCCGCCGGTACGCGGCCGAGCGCAAGCAGTTCGGGCATCCGATCTCGGAGTTCCAGGCCATCCAGCTGCTGCTCGGCGCGTGCGACGCCGAACTCGTCGCCGCCCGGGTGACCGCCGACTGGGCGGCCGATGTCAAGGACGCCGGGCAGGACCTGCGCCGGGCCGCCTCGATCTCGAAGTACACCGCCACCGAGGCCTGCTTCGCGATCGTCGACCGGGTGGTGCAGATCCACGGCGGCGCGGGGTTCATGCGCGAATCCGAGATCGAACGCCTCTACCGGGACTGCCGCATCCTGCGCATCTTCGAGGGCACCTCGCAGATCCAGCTGTTGACCATCGCGGGCAACGCCCCGTCGATCCGGTCCTACGACTACTGAGAGGCCGACCCGTGAACGCCCTACCTCCGCTCGACGGCGTGCGCGTCGTCGACCTGTCCCGGGTGCTGGCCGGGCCGTACTGCACCGCGCTGCTCGCCGACGCGGGCGCCGACGTGGTGAAGATCGAGACCAAGGCCGGTGAGGACGCCCGTCACCTCGGGCCGTTCCGTGACGGCGAGAGCCTGTACTTCACCGTGCTCAACCGCGGCAAACGCTCGGTCGCGCTCGACCTCAAGGACCCGGCCGACCGGGACGCGCTGCTGGAGCTGATCGCCGGGGCCGATGTGGTGGTCGAGAACTTCCGGCCCGGCGTCACCACCCGCCTCGGCATCGACTACGCCGCCGCGCGGGCGCGCAACCCGCGCCTCGTCTACGCCTCCATCTCCGGCTTCGGCCAGCAGGGGCCGATGTCCGGCGCCGCCGCCTACGACCTGGTCGTGCAGGCGTTGTCGGGGATCATGAGCATCACCGGCTCGCCCGAATCCGGCCCGACCCGCCTGGGCGAATCGTTCGGCGACCTGATCGCCGGGCTGTTCGCCGCGTGGGGGATCAGCACCGCGCTGCTGGCCGCCCGCACCACCGGGCAGGGCCAGCACCTGGACGTGGCGATGTTCGACAGCATGCTCGCCATGCTGCCCACCGCGCACAGCCAGTTGCAGGCCACCGGCGCCGCGCCGGGCCGGGTGGGCAACCGGCACCCGGTGTCGACTCCGTTCGACACCTACCGCGCCGACGACGGACTGTTCGTGCTCGCCGTCGCCAGCCAGTCCGGTTTCGAGAAGCTGGCCCGCACCCTCGGCCGTGGCGACCTGATCACCGATCCGCGCTTCGCCGACGACACCGCCCGCACCGTCAACGAGCCGGTGCTGCGCAAGGAGATCGAGAACTGGGCGGCGGGCCGCACGGTCGCCCAGGTCGTGGCGATCCTGACCGCCGCAGGCCTGGCGGCCTCACCGGTGTGGGACGTGGCGCAGGCGCTGGACTCCGAGCAGGCGCGCAGCCGCGGGGTGGTGCAGTCCTTCGAGCATCCCGTGGCGGGCATCGTAAGCTACGTCCGGCAGCCTGTCGTCTTCGGCGGCAGCGCCCGTCCGCCGGTGCGGCGCAGTCCGCTGCTCGACGAGCACCACGAGGAGGTCCTCGCGGAATTCGGCTAGCTTCCGGCACACCTTGCTCCCGGTACATGGAGGAACACCCGATGGCCCCCGGCGACGTGACCCGCAGCGTGAGCCGGACCTTCGAGTTGCTCGGGGCCATCATCGAGCACGGCGGGCTCACCCTCGCCGACGCCGCCAAGGCCACCGAACTCGCGCCGAGCACCGCGCTGCGGCTGATCCGCAGCCTGGAGCAGACCGAGTTCGTGCTGCGCGGCGAGGACAACGTCTACCGGGTGGGCCCGCGGCTGCTGCAGATCGGCGCACGCGCCATCGCCGACCACCAGTTGGTGCTGCGTGCCCGTCCCGCGATGGCGGCCATCGCCGAGACCACCCGGGAGTCGACCTACCTGTCGGCGCCCGGCCCGCGGGGCACCGCGCTCTACATCGACCAGATCCAGGGCACCTACGCCATCCGGCACATGGGCTGGGTGGGGCAGACCGTGCCGCTGGTGGGCACCGCGGTGGGCGCGGCGCTGCTCGGTGAGGTCGGCCCGCAGGGCTACGCCGTCGCCCACGACACCATCGAGGAGCATTCGACCGGTGTCGCCGCGCCCATCCACGACGCCATCGGCCGCGTCGCCGGCGCGTTGAGCGTCGTCGGACCGACCTTCCGCCTCGACGACGAGACCTGCGCCCGGCACGGCCGGGTCCTGGTCGAGCACTGCGCCCGGCTCTCGGCCGAGCTGGGCCGCACGACCCCCGACTGATCACCTTTCGTCGCGCCACCGGACCCGGGGAACTCCGGGAAACCACTCCGAACCGCTTGACAGCCTGTCTATACAGGCATATACATATCTCCGGTGTGGCGTGATCCAACACACAGCACGCGCGTCGTCGTGTGCGACGCCGCGATCACCGCGCCGCACATGCACTCGCCGCAGAAAGTCAGGCCAGCCATGAAAAACGACGGCACCGCCGAGGACATCCTCACCCTCGAACGCCGCACCATCGACGTCGTTCCCGACAGCGAACGACACGGCACCCCGCGCAGCCAGTTCACCCTCTGGTTCGGCGCCAACATGCAGATCACCGCGATCGTCGACGGCGCACTGGCCGTCGTGTTCGGCGCCGACGCGCTGTGGGCGATCATCGGCCTGCTGATCGGCAACGTCTTCGGCGGCGCCGTGATGGCGCTGCACTCCGCGCAGGGCCCGCGGATGGGGCTGCCGCAGATGATCTCGAGCCGGGCCCAGTTCGGCGTCAAGGGCGCGGTGATCCCGCTGGTGATGGTGATCCTGATGTACCTGGGCTTCGCCGCCACCGGCACCGTGCTCGCCGGTCAAGCGGTGAACAAGGTCCTCGGCATCGACAGCCCCACCGTCGGCATCCTGATCTTCGGCGGCCTCACCGCCTTCGTCGCCATCACCGGCTACCGCCTCATCCACATGGTCGGGCGGGTCGCCACCGTCGTCGGCATCGTCGGATTCACCTACCTGGCGATCCGCTTGTTCGCCGAGTACCCGGTCGCCGACTACGTCGGCATCGTCGACTTCGACGTGGTCACCTTCCTGCTGGCGATCTCGCTGAGCGCGGGCTGGCAGCTGACCTTCGGCCCCTATGTCGCCGACTACTCCCGGTACCTGCCGCGCAGCACCAGCGAGCGCACCACCTTCTGGTCGACCTTCCTCGGCAGCGTGATCGGCTCGCAGTGGTCGATGACCTTCGGCGCGCTCGTCGCCGCGGTCGCGGGCGATGCCTTCCTCGGCAACCAGGTCGGCTTCATGGGCGATCTGGCCGGCCCGGCGGCCGTCGCCTTCCTGATCTACCTGGTGATCGTGGTCGGCAAGCTCACCGTCAACGTGCTCAACGCCTACGGCGGGTTCATGTCCATCCTCACCACCGTGACCGCCTTCAACGGCCGCTCGCACATCTCCACCACCGCGCGCACCCTCTACATCCTCGGCTTCGTCGGGGTGTCGATGCTCATCGCCATCGCCGCCAGCGCGGACTTCCTGGAGAACTTCAAGAACTTCGTGCTCGTGCTGCTCATGGTGTTCACGCCGTGGAGCGCGATCAACCTGATCGACTACTACCTGATCTCCAAGGAGCGCATCGACCTGCCCGCGCTCTACGACCCGAACGGCCGCTACGGCGCGTGGAACACCCCCGCGATGATCTGCTACGCGCTCGGGGTGGTGGCCCAGATCCCGTTCCTGGCGCAGAAGATGTACACCGGACCGGTCACCGAGATGCTCGGCGGCGCCGACATCTCCTGGATCGTGGGCATCCTGTTCACCGGCGCGATCTACTACCCGATCGCCAAGCGCACCAACAACCCGCCCGCGCAGATGATCTACCCGACCCACACCGAGATGGTCGACACCCGCCTCTAGGAGCCCGCGATGCCCACCACCGCACTGACCGGCATCGGCCAGCTGGTCACCAACGATCCCGCCCTGGGCGAGGGCCCGCTCGGCCTGCGCCGCGACGCCGCGATCGTGTTCGAGGAAGGGGTCGTCGCGTGGGTCGGCGACTCCGCCCACGTGCCCGCCACCGACACCGCGCACGACCTGGACGGGCGGGCCGTGCTGCCCGGCTTCGTCGAATCGCATTCGCACCTGGTGTTCGCCGGCGACCGCGCCGAGGAGTTCGCCGCCAGGATGTCCGGCCGCCCGTACGGCGCGGGCGGCATCCGCACCACCATCGAGGCCACCCGCGCCGCCACCGACGAACAGCTGGGCGCGAACGTGCGGCGGCTGCTCGACGAATCGCTGCGCGCCGGCAGCACCACCGTGGAATGCAAGTCGGGCTACGGACAGTCCGTCGAGCACGAGCTGCGCAGCGTGCGGGTGGCCGGCCGCTACACCGACGAGGTGACGTTGCTGGCCGCGCACGTGCCGCCGCCCGAATACGCCGGACGCGTCGACGATTACGTGGCGATGGCGTGCGCGGAGATGATCCCCCGGTGCGCGCCGCACGCGAAGTGGATCGACGTGTTCTGCGAGCAGGGCGCCTTCGACCGCGACCAGGCGCACGCGGTGCTCACCGCGGGCATCGCGCACGGACTGGTCCCGCGCGTGCACGGCAACCAACTGCACCGCGGGCCCGGTGTGCAGCTGGCGGTGGAGGTGGGCGCGGCCTCGGTCGACCACGTCACCTACATCGACGACGCCGACATCGAGGCGCTCGCGCACAGCGACACCGTCGCCACCCTGCTGCCCGGTGCCGACTTCTGCACCCGCAACAGCTATCCCGACGCGCGCGCCCTGCTCGACGCGGGGGTGACGGTGGCGCTCGGCGCCGACTGCAACCCCGGCACCAGCTACACCACCAGCCTGCCGTTCTGCATCGCGCTCGCGGTGCGCGAGCTGCGCATGACCCCCGACGAGGCGGTCTGGGCGGCGACCGCCGGTGGCGCGCGGGCGCTGCGGCGCGGCGACGTCGGCGTGCTCACGCCCGGCGCCCGCGCCGACGCGCTGGCCCTGGACGCCCCCTCGCACCTGCACCTGGCCTACCGGCCGGGTGTCCCGCTGATCAGCCGAGTGTGGCACGAGGGCACACTCGCCTACGCGACGAACTGAGGAGACATGCGACCCGCACCCCGCTGGACCGGCCGCACCGACGGCACCACCGACGAACACCTGCGCTGGCACCAGGTCGTGGCGCCCTACGCGCCCGGCGCCGAGCCCGGTTCCTGCGTGTTCGTCGGCTTCGCCAGTGACGAAGGGGTGCGGCGCAACAAGGGACGGGTCGGCGCGGCCGCCGGTCCCGACGCGCTGCGGCAGGCCATGGCCCCGATGGCGCTCGACCGCCCGCGCCGCGCCTACGACGCGGGCACCGTCGAGGTGGTCGGCGAGGCGCTGGAGGAGGGGCAGCGCGCGCTCGGCGGCACGGTCGCGGGTCTGCTCGACGCCGGGCATTTCCCGGTGGTGTTCGGCGGCGGGCACGAGATCGCCTACGGCACCTACCTCGGTGTCACCGGATCGTCGCGCCGTGCGCCCGGCACCCGCCTCGGAATCCTGAACCTGGACGCGCATTTCGATCTGCGGGCCGACCCGGTGCCCAGTTCGGGCACCCCGTTCCGGCAGATCCTCGCGGCCGAGGGGGACGCCGTCCGGTACGCGGTGCTCGGTATCAGCCAACCCAGCAACACCGCCGCCCTCTTCGACACCGCCGCGCGCTTCGGCGTGCGCCACCTCCCCGACGACGAGTGCGACCCCGCGACGGCCCTGGCCTTCGTCGACGCCTTCCTCGCCGAGATCGACCTGGTGTATCTGACCATCGACCTCGACGTGCTGCCCGCCGCCGTCGCCCCCGGGGTCAGCGCACCCGCCGCGTTCGGTGTGCCGCTGCCGACCCTGCAGGCCGTGTGCGACCGGGTCGGCGCCAGCGGCAAACTCGCCGTCGTCGACGTGGCCGAACTCAACCCCGGCCTCGACATCGACAACCGCACCGCGCGCACCGCGGCCCGGCTGATCCACCGGATCGTCACCCGGCACGTGCCGATCCCCGCGGGCTGACCGACGTCACGAATTCGGGTGCGCCGGAACGGAATCCGGCGCACCCGAGCTCACTTCGCGCTCGCCGCCGCCGATTCCGCCAGTTCCGCCGCCAGGGCCGCCCCGTCCTCGTCGGCCAGTGCCGCATCCCGCAGTCGCGCCAGCCGCTCGGCGGCGTCCGGGGTGCCCGCCAGCTCCTGCGCGGCCGCCATCAAGCGGGTGAAGCTCTCCCACCCGTGCTCCCAGGTCGCGCCGTATCCCTTGAGGACGCGTTGGCATTCGACGATCTCGCGGGCCAGGTCGGCGTCGATGCTCGCCGCCGACAGCGCGATGGCCAGCCACTCCTCGATGGCGGCCTGCTCGCGGGCGAACCGCAGCGAGCGCGGGCGCAGCGGGCGCACCCGGGCCATCACCGACAGGGCGGTGTAGCCGGTGATCGAACTGGTGTTGACGATCATGCCCCGGTGGGTCAGTTTGCGCACCACCCGGCCGAAGACCGTGGAGCGGCGCAGGGTCGCGCCCAGCCGCTCGGGCAGGGTGTCGGTGATCTCGTCGCTCTGCGGGTGCAGGTACTCGCGCACCTGGATGAGCTGATCCGGTTCCGCACGGGCCTCCGCCCGGATGCGATCCATCCGGTGACGCCGGGTCTTCTGCAGCGCGACCTGGATGGTGTCCTGATAGCACATCCACAACGCGAGGTGCCGGGCCGCTTCCACCGTAAGCCGCGCGGCGCCCTCGGCGTCGGGGTCCACGGCGGCGAAGCGCGCCACCCGCTCCAGATACCGCCGAGCGTAGGTCTTGTTCTGGTAGACCGCGGTGCGCACCAGGCCGTGCAGAATCATCGAACGCGCCGCGGCGGGCAGGTCGGCCACCTCGGCGGCCAGGGTCCGCAGTTTCGGCCCCACCAGCGCGCCGGGGTCGGTCGCGGCGATCTCGTTGCGCCGCCGGTCCTCCCGCTCCTTCTTCTCCTCCGCCGACAGCGGCCGGGGGACCAGCGTCAACGGCACCGGCTCGCTCGCGCGGGCCGCGCCGGAGCCGGCCGCCGTCGTGCCCCCGGCGGGGGCCGCCGACCGCGCCGCCTCGTAGCCCGCGGCGAACGCCGCGAGCGACTGCTCGACACCCTTGCCGAAATCGCGGATCGGCTGCTCGAACTGCTCGCGGCCGAACGGCAGCACCCCGCACCCGGCCAGCGCGCCGAACAGCGACGCGCTGATCACGCTGCGCGCCTGCTCGGCCACCGCCATGAAGTCGGCGGCGATCAGCCGCTTCGCCCCGCGCCGCGCGGTCTCCAGCAGCGCCGCCGAATCCGCGCGTCCGTCGCCCGGGGCCATCCGCTCGTCGATGGCGAACACCCGGTGCGTGGAGGTGATCAGGGTGGTCCGGTCGGGCGTGCTGAAGCCACGCTGCACCGCCCGCCCGGCTTCCATCAGCTCCGAGGCGACCACGACGTCGACCTCGCCGGGGGTGGGGAACACACTGAGCACCGGCACCGCCCGTGCGGCACCGGAAGGCGGTGTGGGCGGGAACAATTCGACGTAGTACACGGTCGCGCCGGTGCGCTGCGCCACGCCGGGCACCGAGGTGGACTGGGCCCAGTACCCGGCCTTCTCCGCCACCTCGACGATCCAGTCCGCGAGCACTCCGCCGCCCTCGCCGCCCATGGCCAGCACGGCCAGGGTGAGCGGCCGCTGCCCGTCGTACCAACTCGACATCACTGCGCCTCCAGACCGGCGATCCGCCGTTCGACTCCGCGGGCGAGCAGCCCGATCCACCACCCGCGCACCCGGGCGAGCAGCCGGTCCCGGCGGGTCGGGTTGTAGACGACATCCGTGCGATAGAACGACGGGCACAGCACCGCCGCGTGGGCGTTCGCCCCGCAGACACCGCAGCCAACGCAGCTGTCCAGCACGGTGGCGATGGGGTCGGTGCGCAGCGGGTCGGGATTGTCGGTGACGGTGAGCGAGGGGCACCCGGAGATGCGGATGCAGGCGTGGTCGCCGGTGCAGGTCTCCGGGTCGACGCCGTAGCGTTCCCGCACCACGCGCTTGCCCTCGCGCAGCGCCCGGGCCCGCTGCGGTTTCTCCCTGCGCTGCTTGTTGAGCTGGCATTCGCTCTGCATCACCAGGACTTTCGGCCCCGGCTCGTCGGTGGTGAGCGCTTCGACGAAGGTGTCGCGGACCTTCGTGACGTCGTAGGTGTCGTCGATCGTCTTGGCCCACCGGACGCCGATCCCGCGCACGGCCCGCTCGATCGGGTGCTTGGTGGAGCGGGCGGGCAGTTCGGCCGCCGAGGACAGCACATCCTGGCCGCCGGTCGCGGCGGCGTAACCGTTGTCGACCACCACCAGCAGCTGGTCGTTCTTGTTGTAGACGGCGTTGCCGACGCCGCTGCTCAACCCGTTGTGCCAGAAGCCGCCGTCGCCCATCATGGCGATCGTGCGGCGGTCCGAGCCCGTCGAGTTCAGCGCCGAGGCGGCCGCGGAGCCCAGGCCGTAGCCCATCGTGGTGGCGCCGAGGTCGAACGGCGCGTTCACCGAGAACAGATGGCAGCCGATGTCGGCGCTGATGTGGTGCTTGCCGGTCTCCCGCTCGGCGAGCTTCAGTCCGCTGAAGATCGGCCGCTCCGGGCATCCGGTGCACAGGCCCGGCGGGCGCGGATGCACGAGCTGCGGATCGACGCGGGTGGCGAAGGGGCTGGCCGGGTCGTCGGCGGGACGCAGCAGCGCCGGCTCGGCGGTGACCGCCGTGGGCAGATAGCGCGCGAGGAACTCGTGCAGGCCACGGGTGACCACCAGCGAGGTGTATTCCCCGGCCATCGTGAACAGATCCTTACCGTGCAGCACGGTAGGCACGTCGGCGCGGCGCAGCACGGTGTTGATGTTCTGTTCGATGAAGTCGGGCTGACCCTCTTCGACCAGCAGCACCGCCCGCTTGCCGCGGCAGAATTCGACGACCTCCTCGTCGATCACCGGGTAGGCCACGTTCATCACATACAGCGGCACCCGGGTGTTGCCGAAGGCGTCCGAGCAGCCGAGCAGTTCCATCGAGCGGTTGAGGGTGTTGTAGAGCCCGCCCTGCACGATGATCCCGACATCGGCCAGATCGGCGCCGAACACCTCGTTGAGCCCGTGCTCGCGGATGTAGCGCACCGCGGCGGGCCAGCGGTCCTCGATCTTCTCCCGTTCGTGCTGGAAACTGGCCGGCGGCAACACGATCCGGCTCACATCGCGGGTCGGCTGCCGGGTCGCCTCGGTCACCGTCAGCGGCGGTCGCTTGTTGTCCTTGGCCTCGAACGCGCCGTGCAGGTGGCACGAGCGCAGCCGCAGCAGCAGGAACACCGGGGTGTTGCTGGCCTCCGACAGCTCGAAGCCCGACTCCACCGCGTCGACGATCGCGGTCACGTCCGGCCGCGGATCCAGCAGCCACATCTGCGATTTCATGGCGAAGGCGTGCGAGCGCTCCTGCATGATGCTCGAGCCCTCACCGTAGTCCTCGCCGAGGATGATCAGCGCGCCGCCGGTCACGCCGCCGCTGGCCAGGTTCGCCAGCGCGTCGGCGGCGACGTTGGTGCCGACGGTGGATTTCCAGGTCACCGCGCCGCGCAGCGGGTAGTGCACCGAGGCGGCGAGCATGGCGGCCGCGGTGGCCTCCGAGGCGCTGTTCTCGAAGTAGACGCCGAGCTCGTCGAGGACCTCCTTGGCGTCGCCGAGCACGTCCATCAGGTGCGAGATCGGCGCGCCCTGATATCCGCCGACGTAGGCGACACCGGATTGCAGCAACGCCTTCGTGACGGCCAGGATGCCTTCGACGTGCAGGGTGCTCCCGGCCCCCTGGCGCAGCTTTCCGACTTCGTTGGCGAACGAGCGTTCCGCCATGTGTTGTCCTCCGATTCGTGTGCGAGAGCCCGGTGTTCGATCAGCCGCGGCGCCGCCCGGTGGGCGTGCCGGGTCAGCGTTCGACGAGGGCGAGCACCCGGGCGGGACTGCCGGAACCGCCGACGATCGGCAGCGGCGAGACGATCAGCAGCGCGCCGGTGGCGGGCAGCTTGTCGAGGTTGCGCAGGCTGGTCAGGCCCCATTTGTTCGCGCCGAGCAGCAGGCTGTGGCAGGGGAACGCGGGATCGAAGCCGGGCGCCGCGCCCGCGTCGGTGCCGACGGTCTCCACCCCGAAGCCGGCCAGCGGGGACTTCTCGGCCAGCCAGCGGGCGCACTCCACCGACACACCCGGGGTGTGCCCGTCGTTGGTGAAGGCGGCCGCGTCGGCACCGCGGACAGCCCAGCCGGTGCGGTAGAGCAGCCAGCCGCCCTCGGGCAGCGGTCCGTGTTCCTGTTCCCATGCCTCGAGGTGGGCGACCTCGAGCAGGAAGTCGGGGTCGTCGGCGACCTGCGCGGTGAGGTCGACGACGGCGGCGGGCGCCACCAGGGTCTGCAACGGCGCCTGCGAGACGTCGTGCCCGTCGCGGCCGGTCTCCCAGTGCACTGGTGCGTCGAGGTGCGTGCCGGTGTGTTCGCCGGTGTGGATGTTGTTCCAGTACCAGGCCGGGCCGCGGTCGTCGTACCGGCTGATCTCCTCCAGCCGGAACGGCACGGTGTTGGCCAGCGGCGGCGGCAGTTGCAGGATCGGCGTCGATTCCTGCAGCGGGGTGGTGAGATCGATGATCTCGACGGCCCCGCTGCGGGTGGCCTCGACGACGGTGCTGAGAACGGACATCACTACTCCTGCGAGGGTGCGTGGGTTTGCGACGAGTCTGGTGATCGGCGGGACGCCCGGCTATCCGCTCGGCGCGGCGGTTGTCCCGGGTGCGCGAAGTCAGCGCCGGCGCAGCCGGGCCAACGGTCCCGGCCGGGTGAGGGTGGTGGCGACCAGATGTCCGGAGCCGCCGCCGAGCCCGGGGCCGGGGTGGGTGGAGGCGCCGATCTGCCACAGCCCAGGCACCGGGGTGCGGTGCCTGCCGACCGAGCCCAGCGGCCGCCACAGGTAGCTCTGGTCGAGTTCGCCGGAGCCGCCGTACGGGTCGCCCGCGACCGCGTTGACGTTGTAGGCGGCCAGATCCGCCGGCGTCACCACGTCGACGGCGAGCACCTTGGCGCGCAGATCCGGCGCGTGCGCGGCGATCCGGTCCAGCACGCGGTCGGCGTACGCCGACGCCAGCTCTTTCGTCCATCCCGCGGCGGTGTCGAGGGCGCCCGCCGCGTCACCGCGCGGCGCGAAGGGCACCTCCTGGAGTTGCAGCCACAGCGCCGCCGCGCCCGCGGGCACCCGGTCCGGGTCCAGGACGTACTGCTGGCCCACCACGACCGTGGGCCGCCGCGGCAGCAGCCCGGCCTCGGCCTCGGCACAGGCGATGCCGGTGCTCGCCGATCCGTCCGACAGGTGCACCAGCGGAATCTCGGCCAGCCGCGGGTCGCGCCAGCCGAGCGGACCCGACAGCGCGACGTGGATCTGCATCTCGCCGCGGCCGTAGCGGAAGCGGGCGGCCTCCGCGCGCAGGTCCGCGTCGACGGCGGCGGCCGGGAGCAGGTCGCCGTAGAGCGCGGTCGGCGTCACCGAAGCGAGCACGGCCCGGCGGGCGCGGAAGGTCCTGCCGCCCGCGACGACGCCGGTCGCTCGCCCGGACTCGACCACGATCCGCTCGACCTCGGTGCCGGTCTCGATCCGCACGCCGAGCGCGCCGAGCAGTGACCGGAACGCCGCCACGAACTCGCCCGAGCCGCCCGCGACCACGGGCAGGCCTGCGGCGTGCAGGGTGGTGGCCAGCATCGGCACCATCAACCCGCCGGTGGCGTGGTCGGGCGCCAGCCCGGCGTGCAGCAGCCACGGCGCGAACAGGTGGTCGACCTCGGGGCCGCGGAAGTAGCGGCGGGTGTAGCCGCGCCCGCTGGTCAGCGCGTCGCGCAGCCACGTCTCGGTGCCGCGGCGGCCGTTGCCGCGCAGCAGGCCGGTCACCGGTCCCAGGACGGCGGGCGAGCGCAGTTCGGCGCCCATCAGCCCGCCGATCGCGGGCAGGTTCGCGGTCAGCCGCGCGACCATCTCCAGGTACGCGGCGCGGTCGCCGGCGTCGGTGAAGGCCGCGGCGGTGCGTTCCGGGTCGCGGTGCGCGGCCGTGACGGCGCCGTCGTCGCCGACGCTGGCGGTCACCCACCCGTCGGTGTTGCGGTAGGTCAGGCCGTGCTCGTGCAGCAGCTCGCCCAGGCCGGCGTAGGCCGCGCCGGTGACGAACAGCGGATGCCAGGAGGAGAAGGTGTCGTGCCGGTAGCCGGGCAGCGTGCGTTCCTCGGTGGCGATGAATCCGCCGATGTCGCTGTTGCGTTCGGCCACCAGCACCGACCATCCGGCGCGCGCGAGTTCCGCGGCGGCGACCAGCCCGTTGATCCCCGATCCGACGACGATCGCGTCGACCTCGGCCGATGTGTGTTCGCTCATGCCGCGCGACGGTAGGAGCGCGCGTGAGCCCGCGCTATCCACTGTGCGCGAGGGCTGTGCGGATAGCGCGGGGGAGCGGGCGGCGGTCCCGCGGCGACGGGTTCAGGCGCGGCGGTAGCCGGCCAGGATCGCGTCGTCCACGTCGGGCAGGTTGACCACGATGTTGTCGGGGGTGCGCGCGGTCAGCCACACCAGTTCCTCGGTGGTGCTCATGTTCACCTCGATGTGCGGCATGAACGGCGGCACGAACACGAAATCGCCCTCCTTCATGTCGACGTACTGCTGGTAGTCGGCGCCGAAGTAGATGCGCGCCACCCCCTTCAGCACGTAACCGCCGGTCTCCGCCTCGCCGTGGTGGTGCGGCAGCGACCGGTACCCGGGTTCGTTGGACACCCGGCCGTACCAGATCCTGGTGGCGGGGGTGTGCTGCGGGCTCACGCCCGACACCCGCACCGCGCCGCCGGACTGGGCGGTGTCGGTGTGCTCCTGCCCGGCCGGGGTGACGACGGGAACCGCGGTGGTGTCGAGGGTTTCGTTGCTCATCGGTCTTCCTTTCCGTCCCGCGGGGCGGGATCGTCTTCGGTGGGGAGGGTGATCCGGTTGCGGAGCAGCCCGATGCCTTCGATCTCGGTCTCCACCACGTCGCCGTCGCGCAGGTGCCGCGGCGGGTCGGCGGCCACCCCGACACCGCCCGGCGTGCCGGTGAGCACGACGTCGCCGGGGCGC
Organism: Nocardia sp. FDAARGOS_372; assembly: GCF_002554515.1. Classification (NCBI taxonomy): domain Bacteria; kingdom Bacillati; phylum Actinomycetota; class Actinomycetes; order Mycobacteriales; family Nocardiaceae; genus Nocardia; species Nocardia sp. FDAARGOS_372. The sequence continues at coordinate 6,085,454 of NZ_PDDW01000001.1, forward strand.
AGGGTGGTGAAGGCGGAGATGTAGGACAGCAGCGCCCCCGGGTCGAACAGCAGGTCGTAGGTGGAGCCGCACTGCTCGACGACGCCGTTGACGCGGCAGGTGATGCGCAGGCCGTCGCCGGGATCGGCCTCGTCGGGGGTGACCAGGTCGGGGCCGAGGGGCGTGGTGGCGTCGAAGGCCTTGCCCTGCAACCACTGTGCGGTGCGGCGCTGCCAGGTGCGCACCGAGAAGTCGTTGGCGACCGTGTAACCGGCGATCCCGGCCCGTGCGGTCGCCCGGTCGGCGCGGCGCAGTTCGACCCCGACCACGACGGCCAGTTCCGCCTCCCAGTCCAGGCCGGCGTCGGCGGCGGCCATGCCGAGGGTGATGTCGGCGTCCCAGGCGGTGAGGGTGTCGGCGAATTTGGCGAACAGCGTGGGGAATTCGGGCTCCGCGCGGCCGAGTTCGGCGATGTGGGCGCGGTAGTTGTGGCCGCAGCAGACGATCTTGCGCGGCGCGGTGACCACCGGCGCCGAGCGGCCGGCGACCGGCTCGCCCGTCACCGCGGACCGCCAGTCGGGGCGGGCGAGCAGCGCGCCCACGTCGGGCGCGGCGGTGGGGTACCAGTGCCCGTCGCGGCGGATCTCCGCGTGGGAGCCGCCGTCGTCGGTGCGGACAGTTCGCAGGCGCATTGCTCGATGTACTCCAGAGGCTGGGGGCCGGGGCGATCCCCGCGGCGGTGGAACGCCGGAATATCGCGTTCTGTTGACGGTGGTGACAATAGCACTATAGTGTGGTCCGCACCACCCCTTCCCCCATGGCTCGCTGCTTCGTCGAGCCGGACCAGAGTGAGGCGACATGGCTGTCGAACGCATCAATCCCGCAACGCTGGCGAAGCCCTCCGGTTTCGCGCACGCCACCCGGCACCGCGGCATCGTGCATCTGGCCGGGCAGACGGCGATGGACGCCGACGGCAAGATCGTCGAGGGCGGCATCGTCGAGCAGTTCCGGCAGGCGATGACGAACATGCTGACCGCGCTGGCCGCGGCGGGTGGGCGCCCGCAGGATCTGGTGAGCGTGACGATCTACCTGCTCGACATTCCCGACTACCAGGCCAACGGCAAGGAGATCGGGCGCATCTGGCGGGAGCTGGCGGGCACCGAGTACCCGGCGATGACCGGCGTCGGCGTCACCGCGCTGTGGCAACCGGAGGCGCTCATCGAGATCCAGGCCGTCGCCGCGATCGACTGAGCGCGCGCGATCCCGTCTCCGATTCCCGTCTCGGAAAGGGCGGAAACCTTGCTCACTCCTTCAGCCCACATCGACACCTTCTGCCGGGACAACCTCCCGCCGCCGTCGCAGTGGCCGGAGTTCGTCTTCGACCTGCCCGCCCTGCGGTATCCGGAGCGGCTGAACTGCGCGAGCGTGCTGCTCGACGGCGCGGTGGACCGCCACGGCCGCGACCGTCCGTGCCTGTCCACCGCCGAATCCACCTGGAGCTACGGCGATCTGCTCGACACCGCCAACCGGATCGCGCGGGTGCTCACCGAGGACTTCGGCCTGGTTCCCGGTAACCGGGTGCTGCTGCGCTCGCCCAACACGCCCTGGCTGGTGGCCTGCTGGTTCGCCGTGGTCAAGGCGGGCGGCGTGGTCGTCACGACCATGCCGCTGCTGCGCGCGGCCGAACTGACCAAGCTGATCGACCTGACCCGCCCGGCCCTGGCGCTGTGCGATCACCGCCTCACCGCGGAACTGGCCTGCGCCGACCTGCCGGTCGTGCCGGTGGGCGGGCCGGGCGCCGAGGACCTCACCCGCCGCGCCGCCGCGAAGCCGCCGACCTTCACCGACGTCGCGACCGCCGCCGACGACGTGGTGTTGCTCGCGCCCACCTCGGGCACCACCGGGACTCCCAAGGCCACCATGCACTTCCACCGCGACGTGCTGGCCGTCGCCGACACCTTCGGCGCGCATGTGCTGCGCCCGCGCCCCGACGACGTGTTCATCGGCACCCCGCCGCTGGCGTTCACCTTCGGCCTCGGCGGGCTGGTGATCTTCCCGCTGCGGGTCGGTGCCTCGACGGTGCTGCTCGAGCGCGCCGACCCGGAGTCGCTGGTGGTGGCGATCGAGAAGTTCGCCGCCACCGTGCTGTTCACCGCACCCACGGCCTACAAGGCGCTGCTGAAGCGCGACGACCTGGACGGACTGCGCACGCTACGGCGATGTGTGTCGGCGGGAGAGCACCTGCCGGAGCCGGTGTTCACCGGCTTCCGTGAGCGGACCGGCATCTCGATCGTCAACGGCATCGGCGGCACCGAGCTGCTGCACATCTACATCTCCGCCGCCGACGCGGACATCCGGCCCGGTTCGCTGGGCCGCGCCGTGCCGGGCTTCCGGGTGGAGATCCAGGACGACGACGGCAACCCGGTCCCGGACGGCACCGCCGGTCTGCTTGCGGTCAAGGGCCCCACCGGCTGCCGCTACCTGGCCGACCCGCGCCAGCGGGACTACGTGCGCGGCGGCTGGAATCTGACCGGCGACACCTGCACCCGCGACGCCGACGGCTACCTCTGGTACCACGCGCGCAGCGACGACATGATCGTCTCCGCCGGCTACAACATCGGCGCGCCCGAGGTGGAGGCCGTGCTCGACCGGCACCCGGACGTGGCGGAGTGCGCGGTCGTCGGCGTGCCCGACGCGGACCGCGGCAACGTCGTGCACGCCGCCGTCGTGTTGCGCGCGGGCGTCGACGGCAGCGACGAGAAGGTCCGGGAACTCCAGGATTTCGTCAAGAGCACGGCCGCGCCCTACAAGTATCCGCGCAGCATCGTGTTCGTCACCGAGTTGCCGCGCAACCCCAGCGGCAAACTCCAGCGGTTCAAGGTGCGGGAACAGTGGAAGGCCGCACGATGAGCGGCGTCGTCGTCGAGCGCGTGGTGGACTGGCAGGACACCGACGCCGCCGGGCACTACCACCACAGCACCGTGATCCGCTGGGTGGAGGCGGCCGAAGCCGCCCTGCTGGACGGGCTCGGGCTGCGCGGGCTGTTCGGCAGCATCCCGCGGGTGCGTTTCGAGGTCGACTACCTGGACCGGCTGTGGTTCGGCGACACCGCCGCCATCGCGCTGTCGGTGGGCAGGCTCGGGCGCTCCTCGGTGCGCTACGACTTCCTCGTCACCCGGATTCCCCCGGATGCGCAGCCCCCGTCCCCGGCGGCGCGGGGTGCCTTGACCGCCGTGCACGCCCCCGACCCCGCCGCCCGTTCGCGGCCGTGGCCCACGGCGGTGGCCGCCGCGTTGCGCGGTACCCGGGCCGCCGACCCCAGAACCGATTACCCCCGACACCAGTGAGGCTTCGATGCGTATCGCCGTGATCGGCGGAGGGCCCGCGGGCCTGTACTTCTCCGCCCTGATGAAACAGCTCGACCCGAGCCACGAGATCACCATCTGGGAACGCAACGCTCCCGACGACACCTTCGGGTTCGGCGTGGTGTTCTCCGACGAGACCCTCGGCGGCATCGAGCACGCCGACGAGCAGATCTACCGTGGGATGAGCGAGCAGTTCGCGCGCTGGAGCGACATCGACATCCACTACCGCGGCCAGGTGCGCACCTCCGGTGGCCAGGGCTTCGCGGCGATGAGCCGCAAGGAACTGCTGCGGCTGCTGCAACGCCGCTGCACCGACCTCGGCGTCACCATCCACTTCCGCACCCCGGCCCCCGACGTCGAAGATCTCGCCGCCACCCACGATCTGGTGCTGGCCTCCGACGGCATCAACTCCGCGGTGCGCAGCACCTTCGCCGACGTGTTCGAACCGAGCCTGGATCCCCGGCGCAACAAGTACATGTGGCTGGGCACCGACCTGGTGTTCGAGGCGTTCGAGTTCTTCGTCAAACACACCCCGCACGGGATCATGCAGGTGCACGCCTACCCGTTCAGCGCGCAGCAGAGCACCTTCATCGTCGAGATGCACGAATCGGTCTGGCGCGAGGCCGGTTTCGCCGCCTTCGCCGACCGCGAGTTCGCGCCGGGGGAGAACGACGAGCAGTCCATCGCGCGGATCGCCGAGCTGTTCGCCGCCGAACTCGACGGACACCGGTTGCAGGCCAACAACTCCCGGTGGATCTCCTTCACCACCGTGCGCAACCGCACCTGGCGCCACGGCAACATCGTGCTCATCGGCGATGCCGCGCACACCGCGCACTTCTCCATCGGCTCGGGCACCAAGCTGGCGATGGAGGACGCCCTGGCACTGGCGGCCTGCCTGCACGAGAACGACTCGGTCGCCGCCGGCCTGGCCGCCTACGAGACCGAACGCAAACCGGTCGTGGAATCGGTGCAGCGCGCCGCACAGGCCAGCCTGGAGTGGTTCGAGTCCATCGCCCAGTACACCGACCAGCACCCCGACCAGTTCGCCTTCAACCTGCTCACCCGCAGCCGCCGGATCACCTACGACAACCTGCGGTTGCGCGACGACGGCTTCGTCGAGGCTATCGACGGCTGGTACCTGTCCACCCAGGACGCCGCCGCCGCGGCGCCGCGGCCGCCGATGTTCTACCCGTTGCGGCTCAAGGACGTCGAACTGCCCAATCGCATCCTGGTCTCGCCGATGGACATGTACTCCGCCGTCGACGGGGTGCCCACCGACTTCCATCTGGTGCACCTGGGCAGCAAGGCGCTCGGCGGCGCCGGCCTGGTGATGACCGAGATGGTGTGCGTGTCCCCGGAGGGGCGCATCACCCCCGGCTGCGCCGGGCTCTACACACCGGAGCAGGAGCGGGCCTGGGCCAGGGTGGTCGATTTCGTGCACGGCCACACGCGCGCGAAGATCGGTGTGCAGCTCGGACATTCGGGTCGCAAGGGCGCGACCAAGGTGATGTGGGAGGGCATCGACGACCCACTCGAGTCCGGCGGCTGGGAGACCGTCGGACCCTCGGCCATCCCCTACGGTCCGGCCAGCCGCACCCCGCGGGAGATCACCCGCGCGGAGATGGACCGGGTCACCCGCGAATTCGCCGACGCCGCCGCGGCCGCCGCTCGCGCCGGATTCGACCTGCTCGAGCTGCACTGCGCGCACGGCTACCTGCTCTCGGCGTTCCTCTCACCGCTGGCCAACCGGCGCACCGACGAGTACGGCGGCAGCCTGGACAATCGGCTGCGGTTCCCGCTACGGGTGTTCGACGCGGTCAAGCAGGTCTGGCCCGCGGACCGGCCGCTGTCGGTGCGCATCTCGGCCACCGACTGGGCCGAGGGCGGCAACACCGTCGACGACGCGGTCGAGATCGCGCGCGCCTTCGCCGCCCACGGGGTCGACGTGCTGCACGTCTCCTCGGGGCAGGTGGTCAAGCACGAGAAGCCCGCCTACGGCCGCAGCTACCAGACGCCCTTCGCCGATCGCATCCGCCAGGAGGTCGGGGTGCCGCACGGCGTGGCCGTCGTCGCCGTCGGCGCCATCTCCTCCCACGACGACGTCAACTCGGTCCTGCTGGCCGGTCGCGCCGACCTCGTCGCCATCGGCCGCGCGCACCTGTGGGATCCGCAGTGGACCCTGCACGCGGCGGTGGAACAGGGCTATCGCGGCGAGGCCGCCGAATGGCCCGCGCCCTTCCGCGCGGGCAACCGGAAACCACCCACCGGTCGCACCGACGGCCCACCGCCGCGCCTGGAACTGATCCGCGCGACGGGCACGTCCGCACCGCGGCGGCGGTGGACGCCCGCGCGGGTGACGGCCGCGGTCTGAGACCCGAACGTGCCCGGGAGCCACGCTCCCGGGCACGTGGTCGTTCCGGGGTCGGCGGCGGACCGGTCGCCGAGCCGACGAGGGCGCGCCGGGTCAGCAGGCGGCCGCGGTCTGCGCTGCGCCGTCGGTGGCCAATCGCAGTGTCTGCGAGGGTGATTCGCCGAAACGGTCCCGGTAGAGCACCGAGAAGCGGCCCGGGTGCAGGAAACCCCAGCGAATCGCGATGTCGGTGACCGTGGTCAGGGTGGGGTCGGCTTGGAGCAGGTCGGTGCGCACGCGGCGCAGTCGCACATCGCGCAGGAACGCCATCGGGGTGGTGTTGTAGTAGCGGCGGAAACCGTCCTGCAGGGTACGGGTGCCGATGCCGACCGCGTCGGCGATGTCGTCGACGGTCAGCGGTTCGTGGGCGTGCGCCTCGATCAGTTCGGCCGCCCTGGCGATCGGCCGGGACACCACGGGCTGTGGTTTGCGGTCGAGTTCGTCGCGATAGTTGTGCGGCTGGCCCAGGATCAGCTGGCTGACCAGCAGCCCTTCGAACTCCTGCACCGCGATGGAGGTGGGTGCGGCCGCGCGGTCGATGGCGTCGACCAACAGGGTGAGCAGTCCGCGCCAGGTCCGGTTGGCCGGGGTGGTGAGATCCATGCGGGGGTCGAACACCAGCGGCGCGGCGGGCTCGCGGCCGAGTTTCTTGCGCACCGCGTCGTGCACCGTGGCGCGGTCCAGGCGCAGCAGCAGCTGCCGATTGGCGCCCTCCCACGCCATCGACACCCGGTCGCCCGGCTCGAGCACCGAGGCGACCTCGGGGGTGGAGACGAAACTGCGCGAGCCGACCGTGATCGCGGCGTGGCCCTCGAGCGGAACCTGGATGAGGTAGAAGTCGTCGAGGTCGCGCGGGTCGATACGCACGTCGGTGCCGTATTCGAGGTAGTAGACGCCGGCGGTGTCCCAACGGACGCCGTGGAAGTGTGCGTCCAGGGCGATGTCGCGGCGCAGCGGCGAGAGCCGGTGATCGCAGAACGCGGTGCCGACGGCCGAACGGACGAGGTCGGGATCGCCGGAAGTGGTGAGCTGGTGCCGGGCCAGCGGCCGGTCCTCGTACTGCAACGGCTCCTCCACGGGAATGGTCCAACGCATGACGATTCGATGACCATCGTCACAAACGCGCATTACCATTGTGTTCCACGCCGAGGTCCGGCGTGTCAAGAATCGCGAAATCGATGCCGTCGCGCGGGCGGAACCGTCCGTGACTCGCAGGACAGTCTGCCGTGACCGGGGTCACACTGTCCAGTCCGTCGCCGCGACCGTCGTCATCCGGGCCGCAGACTCGTGCGCGATCGACAGAGTTCGGACAACTCCCGCGCTCCGCGGATAGCTGCCCGCCCGCGGCGTCCCTACCGTGACAGCCCTCACCGGAACCAGCGTCTCGGAGGGCGTGATGCCACAGTCCAGCTCACTAGCGAACAAGACCGCGATCGTCACCGGCGGTGCCACCCTGTTCGGCGCCGCGGTCGTCGAGGAACTCGTGGCCGCGGGCGCGCGCGTCGTGCTCGCCGACCTCGACGACGCCGCGGGGCCGCAGGTCGCCCAGCGCACCGGTGCCACCTTCGTGCACACCGACGTCACCGACGACGATTCCATCGCCCGGTGCGTGGCCACCGCCGTCGAGCGCTTCGGCTCGCTCGACGTGCTGGTCAACCTGGCCTGCTCCTACGGCGACGACGGCGCCGACACCGACCGGGCGACCTGGCTGCGCACCCTCGACGTCAACCTGGTCGGCGCGGTCGTCTTCGCCGCGGCGGCCCGCCCGCACCTGGCCCGCGCCGGCGGCGCGGTGATCAACCTCAGCTCGATCTCGGCCAAGGTCGCCCAGGCCGGCCGCTGGGTCTACCCGGCGAGCAAGGCCGCGATCGTGCAGGTCACCCGCAGCATGGCCACCGACTACGCGGGCGACGGCATCCGGGTGAACTCGGTCAGCCCGGGATGGACCTGGTCGAAGATCATGGACGACCTCTCCGGCGGCGACCGCGCGCACACCGACGCCGTCGCCGCGCCGTTCCACGTGCTCGGCCGCGTCGGCGACCCGCACGAGGTCGGCCGCGTGATCGCCTTCCTCGCCTCCGACGCCGCCTCCTTCGTCACCGGCGCCGACTGGGCCGTCGACGGCGGCTACTCCGCGCTCGGCCCGGAGCAGGCGGTGCCCGCCATCCCCCGACTCGCCGCGGTCGACGCGACCGCCTAGCCCATCCGCTCGAAAGGAACCACACCGATGCCTTCCATCACCATCGTCGGCGCAGGACAATCCGGCCTGCAGCTCGGATTCGGGCTGCTCGCGGCCGGTTACGAGGTCCGCATGGTCTCCAACCGCACCCCGGAGCAGATCCACCAGGGGCGGGTCACCTCGAGCCAGTGCATGTTCGGCTCCTCGCTGGCGCGCGAACGCGTGCTCGGCATCGACTTCTGGGGCAGCGAATGCCCCGACGTCGAAGGCATCGGCTTCACCGTGCCCGACGGCGCGGGCGGGCGAGCCATCTCCTGGGACTCGCGGCTCGACCTGCCCGCCCAGTCGGTGGACCAGCGGGTGAAGATGCCGCGCTGGATGGCCGAATTCACCGCGCGCGGCGGCGTTCTCGACATCCACGACGCGACCGTCGACGACCTGGAGGACTACGCGCGCTCGAGCGATCTGGTGCTGGTCGCCGCGGGCAAGGGCGAGATCGCCAAGTTGTTCGACCGCGACGCCGAACGCTCCACCTTCGCCACCCCGCAGCGCGCGCTCGCGCTCACCTACGTGCGCGGCATGACACCGCGCGAGCCGTTCTCCGCGGTGTCGTTCAACATGATTCCCGGCATCGGCGAGTACTTCGTGTTCCCGGCGCTGACCACCACCGGTCCCTGCGAGATCATGGTCATGGAGGGCGTGCCGGGCGGCCCGATGGACTGCTTCGACGGCGTCACCGACCCGCAGCAGCATCTCGAGCTCGCGCTCGGCGTCGTGCGCACCTACCTGCCGTGGGAGGCCGAACGGTGCCGCGAGCTGGAACTCACCGACGACCTCGGCGTGCTGGCCGGGCGCTTCCCGCCCACCGTGCGCCGCCCGGTCGGCGTGCTGCCCTCCGGCGCGACCGTGCTCGGCATGGCCGATGTGGTGGTGCTCAACGACCCCGTGACCGGCCAGGGCTCCAACAACGCCGCCAAGTGCGCCTCGTCGTACCTGGCCAGCATCCTCGAACACGGCGACCGCCCCTTCGACCGGGCGTTCATGCAGGACACCTTCGAGCGGTACTGGGATTACGCCCGCTACGTCGCCACCTGGACCAACGCGCTGCTCGTGCCGCCGCCGGAGCACGTACTGCGACTGCTCGGGGCGGCCGGCGCCAATCCGCGCATCGCGCGTCGCTTCGCCAACGGCTTCGACGACCCGCGCGACTTCTTCCACTGGTTCATGGACCCCGACAGCGCGAAGTCGTATCTGGACGACCTCGCCGTGGCGGCATGAGCGCGCAGCGGCGGATCGCGATCGTCGGCGCCGGTCAGGCGGGCGCCCTGGTGGCGCTGGGGCTGCGCAGGCACGGCTGCGCGGTCACCCTGATCGGCGACCGCGATCCCGACCAGGTGCGCGCGGGCGGGGTGCTGTCGAGCCAGTGCCTGTTCGGGTCGGCGGTGCGGGTGCTCGACCGCCTCGTCGACGGCGGCCTCGCCGCACCGCCCATCGACCGGCTGGCGCTGACCGTCGACGGGGTCGGCACGGTGGTCTCGGGATTCGACGCACCGGCGCAATCGGTCGATCAACGGGTGGCCTGTGCCGCGCTGATCGAGGACTTCGTCGCCGCGGGCGGCGACTTCCGGGTCGCCGACATCGACCCGGCCGGTCTCGATGTCCTTGCCGGACACCATGATCTGACCATCGTGGCGACCGGCACCGGTGACCTGGGCCGGATGTTCGTGCGCGACGCGGTCCGCTCGCCCTACGACCGCCCGCAGCGGGCGCTGGCCGTCGCCTACGTGCACGGCCTGCTGCCCGACGAGACCGGCGCGGAGCTGACGATCACCGTCGCGCCGGGGGTGGGGGAGCTGATCACCCTGCCCGCCCTGACCACCACCGGGCCGTGCTCGATCCTGGTCTTCGAAGGCGTGCCGGGCGGGCCGATGGACCGCTTCGAGGACGTCACCGGGCCCGAGGAACACCTGCGCCGCTGCCAGAAGGTGCTCGAGGAGGTGTTCCCCGCCGTCGCCGCCCGCGCCCGGTCCGTGGAACTCACCGACGAGGGCGCCGTGCTGCGCGGCAGGCTCACCCCGACCGTGCGCAAGCCCGTCGCCTACACCGCCTCCGGCCATCCGGTGCTCGGCCTCGCCGACGCGGTGGTGCTCAACGACCCGGTCACCGCCCAGGGCGCCAACAACGCCGTGCACGCCGCCGGCAGCTATCTCGACGCGGTGCTGCACCGCGGTGCGCGGCCGTTCGACGCCGAGTGGATGCACGAGACCTTCGAGTCGTTCTGGCGCAGCTGGGGGCGCTGGTCGGTGGCCTGGACCAACCGGGTGCTGGCCGGCCTGCCCGCCCACGTGGTCGACCTCGTCCCGGTGGCGGCGCAGGAGCCCGCGGTGGCGGCGCTGTTCGCCGCCGGCTTCGACGACCCCAGCACGCTGCACGACTGGTGGTTCGACCCCGGCGACGCCGAGCGGATGCTCGCGGCCGTGCGCGCCGCCGACCGTTCCGTCGACCCGCGCGCCCTGCGCAACGCCTTCGGCCAGTACGCCACCGGCGTCACGGTGGTCACCACCCGTGCGCCGGACGGCCGCAAGATCGGCGTCACCGCCAATTCGTTCACCTCGGTGTCGCTCGATCCGCCGCTGATCGCGTGGTGCCCGGCGAAGAAGGCGCCGAGCCTGCCCGACCTCATCGCCGCCAGCCACTTCGCGGTGAACGTGCTCGCCGCGGATCAGCACGAGCTGTCCCGGCAGTTCGCCACCCCGGCGCCGGACAAGTTCGCCGACGTCGCCTACCGCGACGGCATCGCCGGTGTGCCGCTGCTCGATCGCAGCATCGCGCGCTTCCAGTGCCGCACGGTGCAGCGGGTGGAGGCGGGCGACCACATCATCTTCATCGGCGAGGTCGAGCACTTCGACACCAGCGACGGCGCGCCCCTGGTGTTCCACTCCGGCGGCTATCGCATCGCCGCCGACCATCCCGACTTCGCCTGAACCGACCGCGCCGGCGTGATCCGGCCGAAAGGACCGCCGCCACGGGCACCTACATCGCTGTCGTGCAATCCGCCGGCGAACGCTTCGCCGCCGACCCGGCCGCACTTCGCCGTCACCGTCGTCGCGCTGCGGGCCAGGGACAACCAGGCCGGTGGCGTCGGCCTGCGTGCCCTGTCCCGCTTCTACGCCCACCATTTCGCGCACAGCGATCCCGCCGACACCGAGGCCATCCCGATCTCGCGGATGATCGGCGCCGACCGCATCGTCGCGGAGCAGTTGTCCTGCTTCACCCACGACCGCGAGATCGACTGGATGCTGCCCGGTGTCGCGCCGACCGCCCGCTATGGGGAGGTGCCGCTGGTGGCGATCGTGACCGGAGGCCGAATCGGTCCACCGGCGAAGGCGAACCGATCAGCTGACCTGGGGGCGTTTGCCGTGGATCACCGCGAGCGCGTGCTTGTGGGCCAGCGGGTTGAGCACCTCGTTGAGCTGATCGAACAGCGTGCCCGCGGCTTCGCCCTGCCAGGCGGGCGGCAGCAGCGACAGCGGGATGCCCGGGTCGCGGTAGGGCAGCCGTCGCCACTGCGTGAGCATCGGCACGTAGAGCTGGAAAGCCTCACGCGCGGTGACGGTTTCGCTGGTCACCCGATACAGCACCGGCCGGTACTGCTGGAGGAACTCGGTGTAGAGCGCGGTGAGCTCGTCCAGATCCCACCAGGTGGTGACCTTCTCCCGCGGGTCGCCGAAGCCGAGGTGCCTGCCGCGGAAAAGGTCGACGTAGGAGGACAATCCGCGGCGCTGCAAGGTCTGCTCGGTCTCGCGCACCAGGTTTCCGGGCGCCACCCACACCCCCGGGGCCGCGGTGCCGAAACCCAGGCGGGTCAACGTGGTTCGCAGGGAATGCCGCTTCTCGCGCTCGGTTTCGGGCACCGAGAACACCACGACCACCCAGCCGTCGTCCTCGGTGGCGCGGGTGCGGTGGAAGATGCGGATGTCGCCTTCGGCGATCACCTCCAGTGTCTGCGGGGCGAGCGAGTAGCCCGCCGCGCCCCCGTGCCGCTCGCTCACGAGCACACCGCGGCGCTTGAGCCGGGAGATGGAGGAACGGACGGCCTGGCCCTCCGCGCCGAGGTCGGCCATCAGCGCGACCACCGACGCGACGGAGAGCCAGTTGCCTTCCGCACGGGCGCACAGGCCGAAGATCGTGATGATGAACTGGGCGAGGCGAGTGTCCCGGCCGCCTGCCGTACCCGCGCCGGTCGGTTCGAGCTCAGCCGTCATGCCTGCACCATACGTCACCGCCGGTCCGGCCACGAAGCGCGATGGTAGGGCTCGCCGAGACAACGCCGGTGGCCTGCTGACCTGCGGATCCCCACGGGAGAACGGCGGAAATATGTCAACTGCAAGACTTTCGTCACATATACGCTATATTCAGGCGACCGGTGGATGTCCCACCGGAGTCCGAGACGTTCGACCGGCTGGAGCAGCTGATGACCGACACCATGACGACCTCGGGGATCTTCACCGCCGCCATCACCCTCACCCCGGCGCACCCCGAACACTTCGACCTCGCCTTCACCGCCACCACCCAGCCCTGCCCGTGGCCCAAGGCCTACGGCGGGGACCTGGTCGCCCAGGCCGCGGTCGCGGCGATGCGTTCGGTCACCGACGCCAAGGCCATGCACTCCATGCACAGTTACTTCCTGCGCCCGGCCGACATCGGCGCCGACGTGCGCTACGAAGTCGAGATCCTGCGCGACGGCCGCGGCTACAGCACCCGCCAGGTCCGCGGCTACCAGAACGGCAAACCCATCTACGTCGGCCTGGCCAACTTCGCCGCGGGCGAACCCGGCGGCAGCTACGCCGCCACCCTCACCGAGACCGTCCCCGACCCCGGCAGCCTGCCCAGCTCGGCCGACTACCTGCGCGACCGCAGCGGCGGTTCGATGACCGAGGAGTCCAAGGCGTACTGGTCGGCGGGCCGCAGCTTCGACATGCGGCACGTCCCCGGCCCGGTCTACCTGGAGATCGACGGCGAGCGCACCCCGCACCAGGCCGTCTGGGTGAAGCCGTTCGATCCGCTGCGGCCCGTCGACGGCCTGCGCGCGGACCAGCGCGACCTCGCCGCCCTCGCCTACGTCTGCGACTACACCATCCTCGAACCGACCCTGCGCGTGCTCGGCCTGCCCTGGGCCGATCCCGCCCTGGTCACCGCCAGCCTCGACCACGCCATGTGGTTCCACCGCCAGGGCCCCGTCGACGACTGGCTGCTCTATGTCCAGGACGCCGTCGCCGCCGACGACGGCCGCGGCCTCAACGCAGGCCGCTTCTTCACCCGCGACGGCCGCCACCTGGCCACCGTCCTGCAGGAAGGCATGATCCGCACGCGCTGAGGTGGACCGAGGTGGGCCCAGTCCGTCTCCGCCCCAGCGTCTTCGGCTCAGTCGAAGAACCGCGCCAGATGCTCGGGGTCCGGCGTGACCGGGCTCCCGCGGTTCTCCAGATCCGCGAAGATGCTCGCACCGTCACACCCCGCGTGCAGCGGATACCACGCCGGATCCCGCGTGCAGATCCCCTTGAACGTCTGCACATCCAGCAGCCGCAGATGCGTCGGATCGGCCACCGCGTTCACATAACGCCACCACGGCGACAGCACGTGCAGGATTCCGCCCGGCCGCAGCACCCGGCGGCACTCGTCCACCAGCGGTAGGAAATCCGCCAGGTGCTCGAGCACGTGCACCGCGAACACCCGGTCGAAGGACGCGTCGTCGAACGGCAGCCCGCCCCGCAGATCCGCCACCACGTCGACCCCCGGCACCGGACGCACATCCACCCCCACGTTCCCCGGATACTGCTTGGTCTCCCCACACCCCACATCCAGGATCCGCGGCTCCCGCCCCGCCACCCGCACCCGATCCCACACCGCCAGCACCCCCGCCAGCCCCCCGATCAACCCGCGCGCGGTCCGCAGCTCCGCCGCATCGGCCACCTCCCCGGTCAGATGCGCGACCCCACCCCGGAACTCGACCCGCAAGTCCAGCCCCCGCAGCCGCTCGTCATACCCCACCATGTCCCGAACCACGGCCTCCAAGTGCCGATCACACAGATCCATCCGTCGCGGAGACAGTTCCTGCACAGGAGCGGTCATAGTCATGCCGATGCCCTACCCGGCCGATCCACGGACAAACGTGGGGTAGCGCCGATGGCCGGGCACCGGACGACGATGCCGAAACCCGAAGACGGCCGGACCAACCCGTCTCCCGCCGTGCACCGGCGGTCCGCTCGCGCAGTGATCAGGCCGCCCTCGATCAGTGCCATCTCGGCTGGGGCGTCGGCTGGAGCAGCGGGGATGTCACCAGTGATTCGTTCGCCGGTGGGCGGAATTCTCGGCGGCCAGGCTGTTGTACAACATGCCGAGATCCAGCGAATCCAACGGCCCGCTGCGGGCGGGCGCACCCCGATCCACCTGCCGGTGCAACGCCTCCATCTTCGCGTCGAGTTGGGTGGCCACCTCGGCGGCCTGCGCCAGGTCGCTGCGCAGGTTCGGGGGTACCTCGCCGCGGTACTTGTAGTAGATCTTGTGTTCCAGGCTGGCCCAGAAATCCATGGCAATGGTGCGGATCTGGATTTCGACCGGCATGCGTTCGGTGCGGTCGGACCGGAACACCGGGATCGAGACGATCAGGTGCAGGCTCTGGTAGCCGTTGGGTTTGCGGTGGGTGATGTAGTCGCGTTCCTCGAGCAGGGTGATGTCCTCCTGGCTCACCAGCATGTCCCTGATCGTGGTGATGTCGGAGATGAAGCTGCACACGACGCGGACCCCGGCGATGTCGAGCACGTTCTCCCGGATGGCGGCCAGGTTCATCGGGTAGTTCTTGCGCTGCACCTTCTCCAGGACGCTCTCCACGGACTTGAGCCGGGAGCGGACGTGCTCGATCGGGTTGTACTCGTGCTTGCTGTTGAAGTCCTCGCGAAGGATGTTGATCTTGGTGGTGATCTCGTCGATGGCGAACTTGTAGCCGAGCATGAAGTCGACGAACTGTTCGCGCAGCACGCGGAGGTCCTCGAGGTCGGCCGGGCCCGGGCCGACGGTCGCGCCGTCGTGGGTGGTCATTGCTGCGGGCCAGGGCTTCATCGAGTCCATTGTGCCCGTGCCGGGAGTTTGCCCGCCACCGTGGGGTGATACACCGATGCCCGGTGAGCAGGACGGTCCCCTCGACGCCGCCGCGGCCGTGGGTAGGGTGCGCAAGCGTGAGCCTCATCGCCGACAGACCCGCAGGATCGCCGGCGGAGTCTCGGCGGATTCCGCGTCCCGCGGTCCTGGTCGCGGCGCTCGGCACGGTCGGCATCGTCGTTTCGCTGATGCAGACCCTGGTCATCCCGATCGTCCCGCTGCTGCCCGGCCTGCTCGGCACCGACGCCACCAATGCCTCCTGGGTGGTCACCGCGACGTTGCTGGCCGGGGCGGTGGCGATGCCGATCAGCGGCAGGCTCGGCGACATGTTCGGCAAGCGGCGCATGGTGCTGGTGAGCCTGCTGATGCTGGTGACCGGTTCCCTGGTCTGCGCGCTGGCCTCCTCGCTCGCCCCGGTGATCGTCGGTCGCGTCCTGCAGGGCTTCGCCACCGGCGCGATCGCGCTCGGCATCAGCATCATGCGCGACGAACTGCCGCCGGAGCGGGTCGGCTCCGCGATCGCGTCGATGAGCGCGACCTTCGGTGTCGGCAGCGCGGTCGGCCTGCCGCTGGCCGCGGTGATCGCCCAGCACGCGCACTGGCACGTGCTGTTCTGGACCTCGGCCGGGCTCGGCGCGGTCTGCGCGGTACTGGTGTTCACGCTGGTACCGGAATCACCGGTGCGCACGCCCGCCCGGTTCGACTACCTCGGCGCGGTCGGCCTGTCGGTCACCCTGGTCGCCCTGCTCGTCGTGATCACCAAGGGCACCGCGTGGGGCTGGTCGAGCAGGCGCGTCCTCGGCCTGTCCGCGCTGGCCGCGGTCGCGGCACTGCTCTGGGGCTGGTACGAACTGCGCCGCACCGCTCCACTGGTCGACCTGCGCGTCTCGGCACGCCCGCGCGTGCTGCTCACCAACCTCGCCTCGATCGCGGTCGGTTTCGCCCTCTACGGCATGTCGCTGACCTTCCCGCAACTGCTCCTGGCACCGACCGCGACCGGCCACGGCTTCGGCCTCTCGATGATCGAGGCCGGCCTCGCGCTCGCCCCGACAGGCCTGCTGATGATGCTGCTCTCCCCAGTGTCCGCCCGCGTCACCGCCGCCCGCGGCCCCAAGCTGACCCTCGCCCTGGGCGCGTCGGTGCTCGGCCTCGGCTACCTGAGCGCAACCCTGTGGACGGGCGCGGTGTGGCAGATCGTCCTCGCCGCCTGCACCGTCGCCGCCGGTGTCGGCCTGGCCTACTCCGCCATGCCCGCCCTCATCATGGGCGCCGTGCCGGTCACCGAAACCGCCGCGGCCAACGGATTGAACGCCCTGATGCGCGCCATCGGCACCTCCACCTCGGCCGCGGTCATGAGCGCGGTGTTGGCGAACCTGACAGTCGGCGTCGCAGGGGATCGGCTGCCCTCGCGCGAGGGATTCGTCGTGGCGTTTCTCGTCTCCGGCGCCGCGGCGGTGCTGGCGGTCCTCATCACGGTGTTCATCCCGGCGAAGAGAACAGCCGACGCCGCCACGACGCTCGGTGCAGAGTCCGGTTAGCCGGGACCGGTCGGACGATCACCATCGGGGCGGCCGGTCGGCCTGGAGACCATCGATCGCATTGCGGCGCACTGGTTCTGCGTCGATGGGCTGTCCTTGTCCAACGGTCGACGGGGTTCCCCGGAGCTCTCGGAACGTCTGGGAGGTGACCGGACCGCCCGGCGCCCATAGGCGAAGCATTCACGACGTGATGTAAACGAAGGGAATCTGTGCGCGAGGGGGGACTTGAACCCCTCAGTGCGGCAGATCTACCGATTCGGTGTGTTCGATCGCATCGAACGGTAGTCGATGTCTATCGAGACGATCAAGCGCTGATCTGAAACCCGACGCTGGCCCAATGCCCGTGACAGATCACCTTGGCCCCACGAGGCAGTTCGGTTGACCTTGCTGTGTGCATCGCTCAGGGCCATGGGTAACTCCAGCGCCTCGGTGGGTCAATTTCTCGATTTCGTCCGCCAGGCCTGTAACGATGTCAGCCTGCTGGAGGGCCCGATGCTCGATAACCGCACAGTGCGCAGAGAGAGCGGCATGACTGTCCGGTACTGATGGCTCTTGCCAGCGGGATGGAGGGCGGTTAGGAATATCGGGTGGCTGATCAGCAGAGTGTTGCCCGGATCATCATGGCCGTCTCATCGGTTGTGGTCGCCGTGTGCGCGGTGGTAGTGACGGTGAAGGTGGCGGGCGCCGATCTCGACCCAGCCGAACCACCGCGGGTGCTGGACCAGGCGGCGCTGGAACAGTTGGTGGCAACCCGGTTGCAGGGCGTGGGGGACAAGCCAGTGGGCCGGGTGACCTGTCCCGGTTCCGTTCAGGTCGTCGTCGGTAACCAGTTCGATTGCGAGACATGGGATTACCTGCGTTCGGTTAAGGCGCATGTTGAGATCGTCAGCGATCAGGGCGAGATCAAGGTCACTAGGTCGTGACAGGAGCCCGGGATTCGAGTTGATCCAGCATCTGCTCGGTTTCGGCGTGTTCGAAAACGGTCGCTTACGAACACCGTCCGCAGGGAGCGCGGCGCCGTATCGGGGACACCGCGCCGCGTTAGTAGAACCTCTCGATCCGTCACCCGCCGTCACGCTCGCCGAGCAGAATGCCGAGATTGGGCATCGCGTCGTTGTTTCCGGCCTCTGAGGCTTTGCGGTATCAGGACTCGGCGCCGGCCAGATCACCACGCTGTTTGAGCGGCAAACCGAGATTGTTGCTACGACACCCTGGCCGTGAGCCGCGGACGTAGCGTGGGACGAGCTCGCCCGTTTCGCGGAGGTCGGGTTACGGAGTCACTCGACGGTCTCGATGAGTACCTTCAACTTGGGTTTGCTCGTCTCCGGTGTCTCCGGAGTTGCCAGTTGTTCCCACATCGAGTCGACCATGGGCTGGAGGAATAGGTGCCCTAGTTGGCGGATCATGAGGCCGACGACTTGGGTGGCTTCGGATCTCCGGGTGGAGGCGCTGCCTGCCTCGCGGAGCTTGGACACCTCGGTCCGGCTCAGCTCTGTGAGCCGCGCCAGGAGTCGACTGTGGGCGCCGGCTGGATCGAGGAGAACTCGACGCAGGTAGTTCACGACTGGCGGATGGTCCTCGAGCATCCGCCGAACCGCCTCGTCGCGCGCGGCGGCTACTTCTGCGGGCGAGCCGTCGCCGGGCGCATCTGCGATGGCTTGCGCGTGATAGTCCACGACCAGTTGCTCGACAGCGTTGCGCAGTCCGTCCTTGGTTTTGAAGTGATGCTGAACCAGTCCGACCGTGACGCCCGCCGCGGCCGCGACGGCGCGCATCGAAACGCGGTCTTCGCCCTGTTCGGCGTAGAGATCGAGGGCAGCATTCCGGATCTTCGCTTTTGCCGTGAGGTCGTTGACGCCGGCGCGGGGGTCGGTCACGGTTGTCCACCTGTCATGAGCATGGATGATACAGATCACCCCATTCCCTTTACATCTGCATTTGAAGCTGTACAGTTGTATTGCAGTGAAGGGAGTGTTCGTTGTCACAAGATTTGCCACTGGCCGGCGTGCGTGTTGTCTCGCTCGCCATCAACCTGCCCGGTCCGCTCGCGGTCGCGCGGCTGTGCGCGCTGGGGGCGCAGGTGATCAAGGTGGAGCCGCCGACCGGAGATCCGCTGGCCTCCGCGGCGCCGCGCTGGTACGCAGACCTCGTCTCCGGGCAAACGGTCGTCCGATGGGACCTCAAGGTTCCAGATCAGCGGGCCTTGTTCGACCGTGAGCTCGCGCAGTCGGATCTTCTCGTCACCGCGATGCGACCATCCGCGACGAAACGTCTCGGATTGCACGACATCGGGCGGCGTTTTCCGGAGCTCTCGATCGTCGAGATCGTCGGCCATGACGGAGAACTCGCCGAAGCCCCAGGTCATGACCTGACCTATCAGGCCGCCCACGGCACGCTGACTCCGCCGACGATGCCGACCGTGCCGGTGGCCGACCTGCTCGGCGCGGAACGGGCGATCGCCGCGGCATTGCTGTCGCTGATGAACCGTCAGCGCACGGGCAGGGGAGAGTCTCGGCGCATCGTCCTCGAGGATGCGGCGGCCGATGCCGGTGCGGCTGTGCGGCACCGGCTGATGGGTCACGACGCACCGCTCGGCGGCGCCGATCCCGCGTACGGCATCTACTCGACGGCGGACGGCCACGTGGCCGTCGCGGCGATCGAGCCACATTTTCGTGCTCGGCTCACCGCCGCTGTCGGTGCCACGACCCGCGAGGAACTCGAGCAGGTGTTCCGCGCCCGCCCGACCGCTCATTGGGTGAGCCTCGCTACCCGAAAAGACATACCGATCAACGAAATTCGTCGTACACACGCAGGAGTAGCCGGATGAGCGTCAGAGAAGCAGTGATCGTCGGTGCCGTGCGGACCCCGGTCGGCCGCCGCGGCGGCGCCCTCAGCCGGTGGCATCCGGTGGATCTGCTCGGCGCCACCCTCGCCGAACTGGTCCAGCGGGCGGCCATCGACCCGGCTCTCATCGAAGACGTGATCGCCGGGTGCGTGTTGCAGCAGGAACAGCAGAGCGGAAACCTGGGCAGGCACGCGGTCCTGGCCGCCGGGTTCCCGGAGTCGGTACCCGCGGTGACGATCGACCGGCAGTGCGGATCGGGGCAGCAGGCGGTCAGTTTCGCCGCGCAGGCCGTCATGGCCGGTTCCCACGACCTCGTCGTGGCCTGCGGTGTGGAGTCGATGTCGCAGGTGCCGATGCCCCCGGCGATGGTGCCCGGCGCTCCGCTCGGCCCCCAGTACAGTCCACGTGAGCTCGCCCGGTACGACGGTGGGCTGATGGCGCAGGGCGCCTCGTCCGAACTGTTGAACGAGAAGTTCGACCTCGGCCGAGACACCCTGGACGCCTTCAGTATTCGCAGCCACCAGCGGGCCCTCGCGGCAACCCGCGCGGGCCGGTTCGCTGATCAGCTGGTACCGATCCGTCGCGATCCGGCCGATCCGTCATCCCCGCTGGTCACCGCTGACGAAGGGATCCGCGAACACGTCGACCCCGCGAAGATCGCCTCGCTGACTTCGGTATTCGCGGAGAACGGCCGAACGACGGCCGCCAATTCCTCACAGCTCAGCGACGGCGCCGCCGCGCTGCTGATCGCCGACCGTGCGTTCGCCGAGCGGCACGGACTCACCCCACGGGCCCGGTTCCGAGCTCTGTCGGTCGCCGCGGCGGATCCGGTCATCCAGTTCACCGCCATCTGCGACGCCACCCACAAGGCGCTGACGCGCGCGGGGCTCGAGGTCGACGACATCGACCTGTTCGAGGTCAACGAGGCCTTCGCCGGGGTGCCGCTGATGTTCCAGAGCGAGTTCGGCGTGCCCGACGACAAGTTCAACGTCAACGGCGGCTCGATCGCGCTCGGCCATCCGCTCGGCTCCACCGGTGCGCGAATGCTCACCGATCTGCTCTGCGAACTCGAGCGCAGTGGCGCGAACATCGGCCTGCAGACGATCTGTGAGGCGACAGGCACCGCCAACACCACCATCATCGAACGAATCCGAGAGGGCGCGAAATGACCGCCGAGATCGTCCGGGGCTTGCCCTCGACCCATGGTGACAGCTACCAACTCAACACAACGACCCTGATCCGCCATTCGGCACGCACCTACCCGGAGCAGGAGATCGTCTTCCGCACCCCGGACGGCGGCTGGGACCGCTACACCTACGGCGAGGCGTTCACCCGGATCGAGCGCGCCGCGAACGTGCTCGGCTCGCTCGGTGTCAGCGCCGGCGACGTGGTGGGAATCCTGGACTGGAACAGTAAGCGGCACTTCGAGCTGTACTGGGCGATCCCGGGCACCGGCGCGGTGATGCTGCAGATGAACCTTCGGCTGGCGCCGGAAGACCTCGGATACGTCGCCGCCCACAGTGGTGCGTCGGTCGTGCTCGTCGACGAGACGCTGCTGCCGGTCGCCGAGGCGTTGGCGACCACGGCGACTGGGGTGCGCGAGTGGGTCGTCATGACCGACAAACCGCTGTCGGAGATCGTCACGTCGTTGCCGAACGTTCGCCATTTCGAGGAGTTGATGGAACAGGCGGCCGACTCCTACGACTGGCCGGTCATCGACGAGCATTCCGCGTACAGCGCCTGCTACACCACCGGAACCACCGGGCGGCCGAAGGGCGTCTACTACTCCCACCGCGGCATCTATCTGCACACCATGGCACAGGCCGCGAATCTGCGGATGGGCGGCGACGACACCGCCATGCTCATCACGCCGATGTTCCACGGGCAGAGCTGGGGTCTGCCGCAGTCCGCGGTCTACAGCGCCGCCAAGATCGTGCTCCCCGGCCGCTACCAGGCAGAGGACACCTCGGTGCTGGTCGAGGCGATGATCGCCGAGGAGGTCACCGTCGCCAACGGTGCGCCCGCGATCTTCCAGCCGATGCTCGACTACATCAAGACCCTCGACGTCACGCCGGACTTCAGCC
The DNA here is from genome assembly GCF_002554515.1 of Nocardia sp. FDAARGOS_372. Classification (NCBI taxonomy): domain Bacteria; kingdom Bacillati; phylum Actinomycetota; class Actinomycetes; order Mycobacteriales; family Nocardiaceae; genus Nocardia; species Nocardia sp. FDAARGOS_372. Next base: position 6,107,012 of record NZ_PDDW01000001.1, read on the forward strand.
GCGCCCGGTTGCTCTCGGGCGCAACCGAACCCGCGCTCTCGCTGATGCGCGAGTTCTACGACATCGCCGGAGCCGACATCATCCACGCCTATGGCGCTACCGAGACCACGCCCGTCGTCGCGGTGAACATGGGTCTCAAACGTTCACTGCAGGGCACGATCTCCGACGACGAGAAGTGGAACCTCAAGCGATGCCAGGGTCTGCCGGTCAACGGCGTCGACATCCGCATCGTCGACGCCGACGGCAACGACCTGCCGCACGACGGCACCAGCCAAGGCGAGATCCTGCTGCGCGGACCGTGGATCACCGAGCGCTACCACCGTCTCGACGATGATGCCGACCGGTTCCTCGACGGCTACTGGCGTAGCGGAGACGTCGGCACGATCTACCCCAACGGTTACCTCAAGCTCACCGACCGCCTCAAAGACGTCATCAAGAGCGGCGGCGAGTGGATCTCGTCGATCGACATGGAGAACGCGATCGTCGGACACCCCAAGGTCTCCGAGGCCGCCGTGATCGGCGTCGATCACCCGAAGTGGCAGGAACGTCCCGTCGCGCTCGTCGTCACCGTCGACGGTGACGAGCTTCCGATCGAGGAGATCCACGGTTTGCTCGCGGGCCAGTTCGCCAAGTGGCAGCTACCCGACATCGTCCTGTACGTCGACCACCTGCCCCGCACCAGCGTCGGCAAGCTCGACAAGAAGGTACTGCGCGCGCGCCACGCCGACATCTACACGGAGACACGATGAACACCACAGTCCTGCAGAGCACGCGACAGGGCGCGGTAGCGGTCCTCGAACTGTGCAGGCCCGCCGCGAAGAACAGCCTCGACGAGGAACTCCTCACGGCACTGAACACCGAACTCGCCCGCCTGCGCGTCGACGACACCGTGCGCGCCGTCGTGCTCACCGGCGCCGGCGGGGTGTTCTGCGCCGGCGCCGATATCACCGCTTTCGACACCCTGCGCGCCCAACCGTTGCTCGGTGACCGGCCTGCCCTGGGTGGCACCCTCTGGGCCGACCTGGGCACCTACCCCAAACCGGTCATCGCGGCCGTGGAGGGCCTCGCGCTCGGCGGCGGGTGCGAACTGGCGCTGGCCTGCGACATCGTCATCTCCGGCGAATCCGCGAAGTTCGGCGTGCCCGAAGTCAAACTCGGTGTCATCCCCGGGGGTGGCGGCACACAACGACTCGTCCACGCCGTCGGCAAGTCCAAAGCCATGGCGATGCTGCTGACAGGTGACCTCGTCTCGGCCCGGAAGGCCTGCGACGCCGGCATCGTCGCCGACGTCGTCGCGGACGGCGAAGCACTCGCCCACGCACTGAAGATGGCCGAACGTATCGCGAGGAACTCACCGCTGGCCGTCGCGCTCGCCAAAGACGCTGCGGTGCGCACTTTCGAGACGTCACTGTCGCAAGGACTCGAACACGAGAAGCGCAACTTCGACATCGCCCTCCGCTCCGCGGACAGCCACGAAGGCCAAGCCGCGTTCCTCGGCAAACGCGCGCCCGAATTCACCGGAAAGTAGACCCGTCATGAGCGAACTGTTCCCCGACTACCGATCCCCGTGGGAGACCGACGATCAGGCGGTGCTGCGCAAGCACGCCGCCGAGTTCTTCCGCAAGGAAGCCACCCCCAACCAGGAACGATGGGCCCGCCAGCACCAGGTGGACCGCGAATTCTGGACCAGAACTGGAGCCGCCGGACTGCTCTGCCTCGGTCTGCCCGAGGAATACGGCGGCGGCGGAGGCAATTTCGGCCACGAAGCGGTCGTCCAGCAGGAACTCGCCCTCGCCCACGACACCGCCTTCGGCTTCAATGTGCACTCGACGATCGTCGCGCACTACATCGCCGCCTACGCCACCGAAGAGCAGAAGAAGCGGTGGATCCCGAAGATGGCCGGCGGCGAGATGGTCATCGGTGTCGCCATGACCGAGCCGGGCACCGGTTCGGATCTGCAGGCGGTCCGCACCACCGCGATCCGCGACGGCGACCACTACGTCGTCAACGGCTCGAAGACCTTCATTTCCAACGCAACTCACTGCGACCTGCTTGTCATCGTCGCCAAGACCGACCCGTCGGCCGGCGCCAAAGGCATCTCACTGCTCGTCGCCGAAACCCGGGATCTCGAGGGATTCGAGCGAGGGCGAGTGCTCGACAAGATCGGCCAGCACGGTCAGGACACCCGCGAGCTGTCGTTCACCGACATGCGGGTACCTGCCGAGAACTTGCTCGGCGGGGTCGAAGGCCAGGGCTTCTACCAGCTGATGGAGCAACTCCCCCGAGAACGCTTGATCCTGGGCGTCTCGGGAATCGCGATGGCCGAAGCCGCAGTTGTCGAGACCATCAAGTACGCCAAAGAGCGTCAAGCGTTCGGTAAGCCCATCCTGGACTTCCAGAACACTCAGTTCGTCCTCGCCGAATGCAAGACCGAGGTGCTGGCGGGTAAGACGCTGATCGACCACTGCATCACCCAGTACATCGACGGCAAGCTCGATGCCGCGACCGCGTCGATGGCCAAACTGTGGGGCTCCGAGCGACAGGTCGAGATCATCGACCGCTGCCTGCAGATCTTCGGCGGCTACGGCTACATGATGGAGTACCCCATCGCACAGATGTATGCGGCGGCACGCGTGCAGAAGATCTACGGCGGCACCAACGAGATCATGAAGGTGCTGATCGGGCGGACGCTGTAACCGAGCGGCCACCGGTCCCACGGTCCCCGTGGTCACCGGGCGCACCACCGCGGTCCGGCGTGTCCCTCGTCAGCGCCACGGTCTTGCTCGGTGAGCGATTCCGCGCAACCGAAGCCGTGAGAGTACCGGGCTCGCATCCTGACGAATTCCGACCCACAGCTGGAGGCCGGCGCCAGCGCACTCGCCGCCCGGCTGCACCGCGAGCTGCAAATGACAGAGAGGCGCGGCCCGAGTCAACGCTTGGCGCCTCGAAATTGGTTCGGGGAGCGAGGACATGGCCCACAGATCGAAGTTTCGGTCCCTTCCGGGCTTCGAAGGTTTATCGCCGCTGCCTCGCGCGGGCGAAATCCACCACCAACCCTGAAGTCAGTCAGTCAATTGACGGAGAAACCATGGCAACACTCGGCGGACAACTGTCGATCAATGCGCGTCGACACCCGGACCGATGCGCGCTTGTGTTCGGCAAGACCGAACGCAGCTACCGCGAATTGAATGCGGACATCAATCGGTACGCCCACGCCCTGCTGTCTCTGGGTGTGACGAAGGGCGATCGTGTGGCAGTACTGTCGCCGAACTCCGACCGCTTCCTGCTCGCATTGTACGCGGCGTTGAAGGTCGGCGCGATCGCCGTCCCACTGAACCCGCGTGCGACAGCGCGTGAATTGCGATATCTGCTAGACGATTCCGGCGCGTGCATGCTGCTGTTCGGCGGTGACACCGACAGCGCCGTCCGGGGTTTGATCCAACTCGGTCCGGAGCCGACCGCCAGGATCTACTCGCTGGACGGAGCGGCCGGCTTTGACGACTTCACTCAGCTCACCGCGGAGATGCCGGATGGTGAGCCGTCAGTCGAGGTCGTCGAGCACGACGACTGCATGATCATCTACACCTCGGGCACCACAGGATCACCCAAGGGCGCATTGTTCGACCACCATCGAATGCTTTGGGTCGGACACTCGATGAGCGCACTGGGGCTAAACTCGTTCGACCGGCAGCTGCACGTAGCACCGATGTATCACTGCGCCGAACTCGTACTCATGGTGCTGGCCGGGTTCTCGATGGGCACTACGCATGTGGTGCTGCCGGCATTCGAGCCCAACGCAGTGCTCGACGCACTCGAACACCACCGCGTCACCGTGTTCCTGGGTGTGCCGACGATGTATCAGATGCTGTTGACGCTGCCCGATCTGCCGGACCGGGATTTGTCGGCGTGGCGGCTCGGGTTCTTCGGAGCCGCACCGATGCCGCCGAGCGCGGTCGAGAAGCTCGTTGCGACCCTGCCGGACGTGGGCTTCTTTCAGCTGTGCGGCCAGACCGAAGGCGGCCCCACCGGCATCTACTCGACACCCGATGATGTGAAGGCACGTCCCGACGCCACGGGGCGGTGGGCAATCACCAACGCCGAGGTGCGGCTCGTCGACCTCGACGGCAACGACGTCGCCGTCGGCGAAACCGGCGAGATGATCGTGCGCGGTGAGACCATCATGAAGGGATACTGGAACAACCGGGACGCTACGGCCGAGACGCTGCGCGGTGGCTGGCTGCACAGCGGGGATATGGCAGTCCGGGACGCGGACGGATACATCACCATCGTCGACCGCCTCAAGGACATGATCATCACCGGAGGCCGCAACGTCTATTCCGTCGAGGTCGAGAACGCGCTCGCAGCGCATCCGGACGTGCAGGACGTCGCGATCGTCAGCCGCCTCGACGACACGTTCGGCGAGACTATCGTCGCCGTCGTGTCACCGGTCGAAGGACGAGAGGTGACGCTGCACGATCTCCGCGTGTTCGCGGCCGAGTATGTCTCCGACTACAAGCTGCCGCGTGACCTCGTACTCCGGTCGATCCCTCGCAACCCATCGGGGAAGATCCTCAAACACGTTCTCCGGGCGGAGGTGCGTGCGCAGTGACCGACTACTTCGACACCGTCCAGTCCGGTGTGGTGTATGGGGAAGACATCGAGGTGGGTCGCCAGTACCGGCTGGGTACGTACACGATTTCCGAGCGCGCTCTGGTCGACTTCGCCGCGTTGTGGGATCCCCAGGGCTTCCACGTCGACAAGGACGTAGCTGAGGCCGGGGCATATGAGGGGCTCATTGCCAGTGGCCTGCACACCCTCGCGGTGTATCAGCGGCTCGCGGTCCTGGACGTGTTCTCCGGCTGGAGCGTGATCGCCGGACGACGACTGCGCGAGGTCCGGTTTCTGCGGCCCGTCCGGCCGGGGGACACGCTCACCGGCACCGTGGTTGTCCAGGATGTCACCTTCGACGACCGGGATCGGGCCCTCGTCACTACCGCGGCCGAGCTGACCGATGGCCAAGCCCGGCCGGTGTTGAGCGTGGACGTCGAGGCCTATGTCCGTGCCCGACCACCGCACATCTTGTGAATACGACTCTGTCCGGAGGCCTCATGCCCGACGCATACATCATCGACGCTGTGCGCACGCCCGTCGGCCGACGCGGGGGAGGGTTCGCCGAAACCCATCCGATCGATCTTGCCGCGCACGTCATCGCCACTCTTGTGGGGCGCAACGACATCGACCCGACCGGAATCGACGACGTCATCTTCGGCTGCCTCGACAACATCGGTGCACAGGCCGGCGACATCGCCCGCACCGCAGCTCTCGCCGCCGGACTACCCGAATCGGTCCCCGGTGTCACCCTTGACCGTCAGTGTGGATCGTCGCAACAAGCGGTACATTTCGCCGCACAAGCTGTGATGAGCGGGACGGCCGACTTGATCGTCGCGGGCGGGGTACAGAAGATGAGCCAGTTCCCGCTGCTGTCGGCGATCACCGCGGGCGAGCCCTACGGCTCACCGGATCTGTACTCCGGATCGCGAACGTGGCGGGCCCGATTCGGCGATCAACAGATCTCCCAGTTCCGGGGCGCCGAGATGATCGCCGAGCAATGGGGTCTCGAGCGATCCGCAATGGAGGAGTTTGCGCTCGAAAGCCATCGCCGCGCGCTGCATGCCATCGATGCGGGCCGGTTCGCTGCCGAGATCGCCCCCTTCGCAGGTGTGACCTCGGACGAAGGTCCACGCGCGGACACCTCTGCGGAGAAGATGTCGGCGCTCCGCACTCTCTCCCCGGGAGGACGCCTGACCGCCGCTGTGTCGAGCCAGATCTCCGACGCATCGTCGGCGGTGCTCATCGCATCCCACGATGCCGTGAACCGGTTCGGCCTTACCCCCCGTGCCCGCATCCACCACCTGACCGTTCTCGGCGCTGACCCCGTTCTCATGCTCACCGCCCCGATTCCCGCGACCCAGCGGGCATTGCAGCGGACCGGCCTGACCATCGATGACATCGATGTCGTCGAGATCAACGAAGCGTTCGCTCCGGTGGTCATGGCTTGGCTGAACGAACTCGACGCCGATCCAGAACGGGTGAATCCGAACGGCGGCGCGATCGCGCTCGGACACCCGATCGGTGCGACCGGCACTCGACTCATGACGACGCTGCTCCACGAACTCGAACGCACTGGCGGCCGTTATGGGCTGCAGACGATGTGTGAGGGCGGCGGCCAAGCCAACGTCACGATCATCGAACGACTTTCTTAACCTTCCTCTCACCCAGAAAGCAGTCAACGACATGGACATTGCAGGAAACACAGCCCTCGTCACCGGCGCCGCCTCCGGGCTCGGTCTGGCCACTGTGACCGCGCTTGCCAAAGCTGGTGCGCGCGTCGTCGCACTCGACCTATCCACCGCGAATACCGAGGCACTCGACGCGCTGGGCGACGCCGTGCAATTCGCTCCTGCCGACGTCACCGACGAAGATGCCGTCCTCTCGGCTGTTGCCCTCGCCAATGCCGACAACACCCTGCGCGTGACCGTGAACTGTGCAGGCATCGGCAATGCCGTCAAGACCGTTGGCAAAACTGGGCCGTTCCCCCTCGCTGCGTTCAAGAAGGTCATCGAGGTCAACCTCGTCGGCACCTTCAACGTCATTCGCCTTGCTGCGCATGCGATGTCGACGAACGAGCCCGTCGATGGCGAGCGCGGTGTAATCATCAACACTGCATCCGTCGCGGCATTCGAGGGACAGATCGGACAGGCCGCGTATTCGGCATCCAAGGGCGGCATCGTCGGTGCCACACTCCCTATCGCCCGTGACCTCGCGTCACTTCAAATCCGGGTGAACACCATCGCCCCAGGTCTGTTCAAGACTCCGCTGCTCGGCACCCTCCCCGGTCATGTGCAGGAAGCGCTCGGCGCCCAGGTGCCGCACCCATCCCGTCTCGGTAACCCCGCCGAGTACGCCCTTCTGGTGGAATCCATCATCAGCAACCCCATGCTCAACGGTGAGACCATTCGTCTCGACGGGGCGATCCGCATGGCGCCACGCTGACCCCGACACTCCAGGTCACCACCGCGGTCGTCTCGACGTCCGCGGTGGACTGGTTGACAATCACCATGTGATCCTCGGCCCTGAGCAAAAGCGGCCTCGACACACCCGAGACGGCGCCGGTCGCCGTTTACAGACCGTCTTGGGATCACGTTCAAAAGGGGCAGATCGAATGACTGATACGGGTGCCGAAATAGTCGAGATCGACGGCCACTCGACGGCGACGCGTGCTGCACAATGGGAACAAGCCATATCCAATATCGGGATCGCTCTCGAGGCATCGGTACCGGCCCGCCCTCGCGTCGCATCGGAGCACTTGCACCGGCACACGCCGCTTGACGAGATCCTTCTTGTCGACTTCCACTGCGGACCCCTCACGCTTTCGCGGACCAGGCGGTCGATTGCGCGTGCAGCCACCGATCTCGTAGCGGTTGCGGCGATCCGGGGCGGCGTGGAGCAAATGTCGCAGGGCGATGCCGGAATCGCGCTCAGGCCCGGTGACTTGGCGGTGTGGGACACTCGCCGACCAGTCCGGTTCGACTTCGACGACAACGTCAGCAAGCGGGTACTGCTCATTCCTGAGGCGACCTTCAAAGACCTCGGTGTGTCGTTAGGGCCGCTGGGCGTCGTTGCGCGCCAGAGTGGGCCTGCCACCCGACTGCTGTCACACTTCATCGACGCGCTGACCGAGTCCGTCGCCGACCTGTCGGGCACGGCTCTGGCTTCCGCCCGGAACGCCACCCTCGAGCTTTTGTCCGGCGCACTACGTCCGGATGTCGGCGCCTCTGCCTGCAGTTCCGTGGCTGCGCTTCGCGCGACGATTGAGCAATGGATCGAGCGCAATCTGTTCGACGAGATCACCCCGGCTTCAGTCGCCGCGGCACACGCAGTCTCGGTGCGAACGGTGCACCGGGCCTTCGCTGAGTCTGGTGAATCCCTTGGCGCGATGGTTCGCCGACGCCGGATCGTGCGGGCGCGGGCGGAGTTGTGCCGCACCGACATCCCGGTTGCTTCGATCGCGTCCAGGTTCGGCTTCGCAGATGCGAGCCACTTCAGTCGCGCATTCAAAGATATGTACGGGATGCCGCCAGCGACCTACAGACAGCGCAGCGGTAACGCAGTCCGACGCGGTGAGATCGCCTTTCGACATCCACGCAAGGGTGCAGCCGAATGAGATGAGACCCGGGTGTGATGTCGAGCGCCCGTCCTTGGGATTCATGAACAAGCGCTCGTCGCCGTAGTCGTTCGCCACTCTCTCCGATCGAGACTCATTGCTGCGGCCGGCTCTTCGACAGCTGGCATCGAGATCGCGTCCAATCGATCCGAGTCGCATTTGATTTGGGCACTCGTGAAAGAGGTCGTGCGCGAGAGGTACGTGATCGAGTAGTCGTGGCGAGGTGCGCCCGTAGCCTTGTTGAGGGACGTACAACGCACCTCGCGCCCTATCACGCGATCTGTGTATCGGATCTGCTCCCGTCGGCTCCGTCGCCGCGATTCCGACAGTGCGCCTTGGACACTGCGGTTCACCCGCCTCATCACGCTGGTCCAAAACGCTCCACATATGACGCATCACACTTAGGTACGCGACCGTCTTCGCCGAAGACCTGGCCGAACCGCTGATCCTGACGTGACAGCTGTCGCGCATCGGGATGCCGTGGTCTCTGTTCGATAACAGGACAGCGACCGCAGCGCGTCCATGGCGCACCGACTCGAGTCGCGACGGCGTCGATCGGCCGCGTCATGCGACGCCGCGCAGCGGCCGTCGAACTTGACCGTCAACTGTCCCGGACAGTTTGCGTCCGGACGGCCGGTGCCGGGGGATCGGTCTGGCCAGGTCGGCGATGGTGGCGGGGCTCTGGCGCAGTCGGAAGAGCTCGGTGTTTGTGCTGGTGACCATGGCGCGCCACCGCTGTCCAATCGCCCGCTCGTCTCGGAGTTCCTGGCGCAGTCGCCGCATGCTCTCGTTCGAGCGCGCTGCACTGGTCGATGGTGTCGCGTAAAACGTCCTGGGGTGCGGTATTTCGGGCCGCGGTCTCGCGAAACTGCTCGACGATGCACCGGTGGCGGTAGACCGCATGCCGGGACAGGCCGGACTCGATGACGAGTTTGCTGACGGTCAGTTTTCCCGAGGTCGAGATCAGTGGCGTGCGGGTCAGCAGCCGGGCGGCGGCCGCCGAGGTCGCCGCGGCCTCGATCGACCGATCGTGTTGTCCCATCGGATGTGTTCTCCGCAGGTCAGGGGGTATGTGGGTCGCCGAGATTGCTGACGCGCAACAGTTCGAGCGCCGCATCCAGCTGGGCCAGCGCACCCGAGCCGAGGACGGTGCCGATGCGCTGGTGCAGTTCATCGGTGACGGTGGCGCCCGCGGCCGCCAGCACCTGCTCGCCGGATGCTGTCAACGCGATGCGGTGTGACCGGCCGTCGCCGGGATCCGGTTTCCGCTCGACATGGCCGACGCTCTGCAGCCGATCGACGAGCTTGCTGGCGCCGCCCTCGGTGATGATCAACCGGTCCGCGATATCACGGACGCGGGCCGACCCGAGCTCCTCGACGACCCGCATCGGCTCGTACCACGACAGCGGGATGCCGTGCTCGGCCCGGAGACGCTCATCGAGTCGGGTCCACAGCAGTGTCTCGACGCGCACAAGACGGTCGAACGCTGTGGCTGGGTCGCTGGCTGCCACTGATATCCATCCCTCAGATTGATTCTTCCTCCACGGTATCAATCGAGATGTCGTAAAGATGCAGGAAAACAGCTTCAGGCAGAGCCCGAATATTCATTCCATGGAATGGACTATTCGACGACGGCGTCCTATCGGTCCATGGGCTAGCGCAGCGTCTCAGACGGAGACCCGCTCGGTTGACACCGACCTGTAGCGCACGCCACACTATCGGATACACAACTAGATGTGGATACACAAACGTATGTGAAAAGGGAAGGACTCAACCCATGCGGTGGTTGTCCCCGGCGGTGCCCCTCGTGGCCGCGGCGTCGATCCTCGGAGCCACGGCGGTCGCTGCGGCCGACGGGCCGCTCGCCGATCATCGGGCCTGCGTTCCGGCCGCGGCCCATCCTGATCCCGTGGTGCTGCTGCACGGGACCACCGACAGCACGCAGGCCTTGGCCGCGCTCGCCGCTCGGCTGACCGCGGCGGGACACTGCGTCTACGCGCTGGACTACGGCAAGGACCCGGCGACGGGCGGCCTGATCAACGGCTACGCGCCGATCGAGCGATCAGTCGGTGAGACAAGGGATTTCGTCACCTTGGTACTCGACCGGACCGGCGCGGCGCGCGTCGACCTGGTCGGGCATTCGCAGGGCGGGGTGATCGCACTGGCGCTGGCCAAGGAGCCGACGCTGGTGGACCGGATCGACACCGAGGTCCTGCTCGCTCCGGCGACCCACGGCACGACCCTCGATGGCGCGGTCGACCTGTCGAACGGCACGGGCGCGCGGCCTGCCGTGGACGGCATCCTGGCCGCCGGCGTCTGCCCGGTCTGCCGCGATCTGCAGGCGGGTTCGCCATTCATTCAGCGCCTCGCCACCCCGTCCGTGACGGTTCCGGGCATCCGGTACGCGGTGCTCGCTACCCGGGACGACCTCGTCGTCACCCCGGCCGGGCAGGCCTCGTTCATCGACGAACCGGCCGTGGCCAATGTCTTCCTGCAGGATCTCGCGCCGAACCGGTACGTGGAACATGCTCGGCTGCCCCAGGACTCGGTCGTCATCGACTGGGTCGCCGACACCCTGGCCGACGCGGCGGCGACGAACGACCGGCATGGCGCGGGCCCGGCGTGACCGAATCGCCGACAGGGCAGCGATCGCCGCCGCGGCGGCACGGCTGTTGACCGACACGGCCTCGGTCGTGCCCCTCGGCGACCGGACGATCGGTGATCTGATCGCCGAATCCGGGCTGCGCCGCGATGTCGTCTATCAGCACTCCGGCGCCGTCCGCCGATTTCAGCAGCAGGTGGCCGAGCAGGTGTCGACCGCCGACGCGACGCGGGCTGTCATCGAACGGCGGCGGTCCCTGCAAGTCGAGAACGACTGTCTGGCAGCCGAACTGGAGGACGAGCGGACCGTTCGGCACCGCCTGGAGACGATCATGTCGTCGTTCACCGAGGAGTTGGGGCAGTTGCGGCGGGCGCTGCTCGCCATCCAGGAACTCGCGCGCGGGTAGCCGTCGCGGGCATTCATCGCCGAAAAATGAAGAGAGAAGAGATCAATGCGGATAACTCTCCCCACCAGGCAGAGGCGGCGAGTCGTCGCCGCCTCGGTCGCCGTGGCGTTCACCGCCTGCTGGACGACCGTCGGCGTCTCGATGCCCGCGTTCGCCGATCCCGGGCAATCCGATGCGCCGCCGGTGATTTCGCCGGCGCGACCGCTACCCCTGCCGCCGGAACTCGATCCGGGTTTCTACCACCAGCCCCCGGAAGTTCTCGCGGCGACCGCGCCCGGCGGGATCATCGCGGTCCGCCAGGTCACGCTGGCGAACTTCAGCGTCTTTCCCCTCAATGTCGACGCCTGGCAGGTGGCCTATCGATCGAACAACAGTCGGGACGAACCGATTTCGGCGGTCGCGACACTGATCAAGCCGCGTGGTGTCGCACCGGAACCGCGCAAACTCCTCTCGATGCAGCTCGCGGAGGACTCCACCGCCGGGTATTGCACGCCGTCCTACGGGCTGCAGCATCTGTCGCTGTCAGCGCTGGGCGGACAGCTCGACGTCCCGGGCGAGTTCATCCTCGCGCAGGGGGCATTGCAGCAGGGCTGGGCCCTGGTCATCCCCGACCATCAGGGACCGGAATCGGCTTTCGCGGCGGGCCCGCTCGCGGCGCGGATCACCCTCGACGGCATCAGGGCGGCAACGTCTTTCGCGCCGCTCGAGGTCGGGCCCACGGCGCCGGTCGGGATGTACGGCTACTCCGGCGGGTCGATTCCGACCGTCCACGCCGCCGAACTGCACTCCAGCTACGCGCCCGAACTGAACATCAAGGGCGCCGCGGCGGGCGGTGTCGGCGCCGATCTCGGGATGGCGGTGGACATGGCGAACGGCCAGGCCACCTCCGGTGTGGTGCTGGCCGCGGTGCTCGGCCTGTCCCGCGAATACCCGGAATTCGAGGCCTTCCTGGAGGAGAAGATGGACCCCGTCGGCCGCACGCTGCTGGCGGCGAAAGCGCCACTGTGCGTGCAGTATCAGGGCGCGGTGCTGCCGTTCCTCAACATCAAGGGCATGATGCGCACGCCGGGAGATCCCCTGCGTGAGCCCGTCGTCGCGGCCATGCTCGACGAGACCCGGATGGGGAGCGAGCTGCCCGATATGCCGATGTTCCTGTGGCACTCCGCCCTGGACGAGGTCCTCCCGCTGGCCGCGACCGATCAGCTCGTCGACTCCTACTGCCGGAATCCGGACGCCACGGTGCGCTACACCAGGGACCACCTCAGCGAGCACGTGATCGCCGGGATCGCCGGATTCCCGAGCGCCATGCTGTGGCTGCGGGATCGCCTGAACGAGGTTCCGGTCGACGCCGGTTGCTCGGTGCAGGACGTGCCGTCCATGGTCGGCGACGCCGAGCAGCAGGCCTACTTCGCCTCGGTGGTCGGCGAGACCGTCGCCGCACTGTTCGGTAAGGCCATCGGCGCGCGCTGAGCCGCGCGTCGACCCACGACGACGACCACCCGGCCGAGGACATCGCGTCCTCGACCGGGTGGTCGCAGTTCGTGGGATCAGGCCCGGCCGCGGACCGTGACGGTCACCGGGTCAACGCCGGTCGCCACGACCCGCACCCGGTTGCGTTCCGGCGCCGGGTCTACCGTGCCGCCGGTGACGATCACGTCGTAGCCGTTCGGATAGTGCAGCGGGCTGACGAAGATCTCCGTGGGCACGCCCAGTTCGGCCGGGGCGTAGCTGTAGCGGAAGTCGCCGGTCACCGGATCGAAACTCAGCTCCCGCGGGATGCCCGCCGTCGCCTGCGGGTAGGTGCGAACCAGTGTGCGCAGCTTCGGTTTTCCGCTGGTGAGGTCGCCGTCCTCGGTGAACAGGCCCTGTGATCCGTCGGCGGTCGTCGGATCGTTCCAGCCCTTGTAGGACCAGTACATCCAGCTGGTGAACGCGCTGTCCGCGGCGGCGGTGTCGATGTCGAGCAGCCGGAGATCGTCGGTCGCGCCGAACTCGGACATCAGCCCGACGGCGTTCATCCGCTCACTCTGCGCCGCGGCCCTGCTGTTCATGTCGGCGCTGAACGCGGCGCAGTCCTCGACCGAGCCGAGCGGCAGGCCCTGGGAGCGGAAGAAGCCCTGCGGGCAATAGCTGTGCCACGAGTAGCCGAGCTGATTCTCCCCGGCGACCGGGCCGTAGAACGTCGGGGTCGCGCGGCCGCCGGTCAGCTGGTCGGGCTCGAACCAGACCAGCCCGTCGGGATCGGCCGCCCTGGCCGCCCGCAAGCCCAGTTCCATGGCCGGTTGCAGGCGGTCGCGATAGTGGTCCGGGCATCCGGTGACCAGGCACTCGGGCCAGGAGGACCCGGACCAGGGTTCGTTCAGCAGGTCGTAGCCCATCGAGTAGGGGTGATCGCGGAAGCGGGCGGCCAGCGCGCCGATCGCTCGGATCCAGCCGTCCCGCAGGCCGTCTCGTCCGGCCCAGAAGTCGTCGAACTTCGCCGACTGCTCGGGCGTGAAGTAGCCCTGGGGGAAGCGCGGCGCGAACACCGGCGCGGTCTCGTAGCCCACAGGGCGTCGCGCGGCCCAGTCCGGTGCTCCCTCGCCGCCGTAGACCTCGTTCCACTGGTCCTGATGCAGGTCGAACTGCATCCAGATTCGCTGGGCGGCAAGCTGTTCGGTGATCCGCGCCCAGGCGTCGAGATAGCCCGCGTCGACGGTGTCCGGCGCATCAGGGGTGATGCCTGCCCACAGCGTCCCCAGCCGGGCGCCGTTGAATCCGTGCTCGGCGAGCCAGGTGGCGTCGGCGGCGGTGAAACCGGTTGGCGCGTCCGGCGGGACGTACGGTGCGTGTTTCCACACCAGGTTCACGCCGTGCACGATGACCACCCGCCCGTACTCGTCGACCAACCAGCGCCCGGCCCGCTGCAGCGTCTGCCCCGGTCCCGGCGTCGCCGCCGCGGTGCCGTGGTCGAGGGCGGGGACGAGGCCGAGCGTCAGGGTGACGGTGGCGAGCAGGCCCGCGGTGCGCACGACTGCCGCGGTGGTGCGTCGCCGCGCTTCTCGCGGTCGGTGCTGCGGTGGTGCGGCCGAAATGGCGCGAGAGAGACGGGGACGCCTCAATACTGATCTCCGTTCGGGATACTGGATCGGAGGCAGCGATCGAGTCGATACTGAATCCAGATACATCAGTGACTCTGAAAGGGTGGTGGACGACACATGTTCTTGTCAAGCGCGACGTCGAGCCGAGGTGAGCGTGGCTAGGTTGTCGCGGACCGAGAGCATGGCCCGCACCCGGGCTCAGGTGCTGACGGCGGCCCAGGAGGTCTTCGCGGAGAAAGGGATCGCGGGCACCTCGATCGAGCAGATCGCCGAACGGGCCGGCTACACCAGGGGCGCGGTATACGCGCATTTCGCCGGGAAGGACGAACTGGCCATCGCGGTCCTGGATCTGTGGCTCGACGAGCAGATCGCCGGTGGCGAGGTGATCCAGAGTGCAGGGGGCACCGACGAGGTGCTGAACGAACTGGCGACCCACGAGGGCAACAGATTCGCCGATCGGCGAAAGTTCATGCTCCTCACCGAATTCCGGCTCTACGCGATGCGCCGACCGGAGGTGAGGGAACGGCTCGCGGAGCTGGACCGGCGGCAGCTGAGCTGGTACACCGACGCGATCGAGGTGGCCGCGCGGCACAACGCCATTGAACTACCCGCTCCCGCATCGGAATTGGCGCTGGCGGTCCTCGGGTTGGAGAACGGAATCGCCGCGCTGGCCCACACCGATCCCGACCGGGTCCGCCACCACGCCTTCGTCGACGCGGTGAGCCTGCTCGCCCGGATCGCCATGGGGCCGGCGACCTGACCCGGCGTCGCCGCGTGGGGGTGGCATTCCGCGGGCCACCCCGCCCGGGGTGACCGGGCGGGGTCGACGTGATCAGGGACGCGAGCTCACTGGACGTTGCGCGCGTTGTCGGCCCAGCACCGACCGCGCGTTCTCTCTTGAGGATCTTGCCCGCACCCGACATCGGCAGGGCGTCTACGAACGATACCGACCGAGGCACCTTGTAGCCGGCGATCAGCTCGCGGGTGAGATCGCGCAGCTCCTCCTCGGCGGCCGCTTCGTCGGATTTGGCCCGCGATCACCGCGTGTGCCCGCTCGCCCCACCGTTCGTCGGGCACCCCGATGACGGCCAGCGGCGCCACCGTCAGGTGCTTGGCCGGCGCGTTCTCGACCTCGGCCGAGTACATGTTCTCCTCGTCGGTGATGATCATGTCCTCGAGCCGGCCCACCACGAACACATAGCCGTTCGCGTCCACGTATCCGCCGTCGCCGATGCGCTTGGCCAGGCGGATCGTCGAGCTGCGACCACACGGTACCCGTCCGCCCGGGACATGGCGTCGCTCCACCGACGGCAATCGAGGGCCGGTCGGCGATTCGAGTCCGGGTGCGGTCGGTCGCGGGAGAGGAGGAAAAGGGCTACGCGCAGCCGGTGGGTCAGGACCGCCGCGATCGTGTGGTGAGGGCCGCTGCCGGGACCACGGCCATGGCGAGGACGCCGCAGGCCAGGGCCAAGGCCGGGTAACTGGTGGCGGCGACTATCAGACCCGAACCCATGCCACCGGTGGCTCCGGCGATGGCGATCGAAACATCTACCGCACCTTGGGATTTCGCGCGGATGGCCAGCGGAACCGTGTCCGTGACGACAGCCGTGCCCGCCACCAGGCCGAGGTTCCAGCCGAGCCCGAGGATGGCCAGCGCCAGCGCGAGTAGCGCGACCGAGTCTTCCGGCGCGGACGCGGCGAGCGTCCCAGCGGCGAGCAATGTCAGCCCGGACGCGGCGGCGACGGGAAGTCGGCCGTAGCGGTCGACGAGCCAGCCGCTCAGCGGTGAGGGCAGATACATCGCACCGACGTGGACCGCGATCACCGCACCGGCCGCCACGGTGCCGTGCCCATGCTCGATCATGTGAACCGGGGTCATGGTCATGATCGCGACCATGACCAGCTGTGTCACCGCCATCACGAAACCGCCCACCGCTACTCCCTTTCCTGGGTGGGCGACGGGAGGATCGGCCGGGCCCGGGACAGTGATCATCTCGGCCCCGCACAGCTCGCGTGCCAGCAGCAATGGGTCCGGTCGTAGCCAGATCGTCAGCACGAGCGCGGAGGCGCCGTAGGCGAGTGCGGCGAGCAGGAAAGGCCCGGCCAGATACGGGATACCCAGGGCGCGGGCCAGCGCACCCGTCGGCGCGGCGAGATTGGGGCCGACGACACCGCCGAGGGTGGTGGCCACCAGCACGGTGGACACCGCACGGCCGCGATGCGACGCGGTGGCCAGATCGGCTCCGGCATACCGGGCTTGGAGGTTGGTCGCGGTCCCCGCGCCATAGACGAACAAGGTCAGGAACAGCAGAACGGGGTTGTCCAGGACGGCGGCGGCGATGACACCGAGACTGCCGATCGCGCCGGTGAGATACCCGGCGGCCAGCCCGGGACGGCGACCCCGGGACTGGGAGAAGCGCCCGACGGCGACCGCGGCGAGTGCGGATCCCGCGGTGAACAGTGCGCTGGGTAGACCGGCGAGGCTGGTGGAGCCGAGCATGTCCTGGGCAAGTAGTGCCCCGACGGTGATGCCGGCGGTCAAACCCGCGCCGCTGAGGATCTGCGCGCACACCAGGACGATCAGGGTCTTTCGCTGCGCCTGCGCGGTCTCGGGCGGGTGGGAATCTGCCGTGGTGCCGGTCGTGCTGGGGGACACGGGGTGCTTTCCTGGACGTCGGAGCGTTGGCGAGTCGTTCGATCAGTCCTGGATATTCCAGCGGGCGAGCCAGGCTCGCTCTTGCTGCACCTTCTCCTCGTGATAGGCGACGGACGGTCCGCGCAGGCTCACCTGTGGTGTAGGCGGGGCCAGAAAATTGCCGTCCGCCTTGGCCGCGAACCCGCTTCCGAGCTCCACATGGCATGCGCCCTCGCCGGTGAACCGGGTGTCGGGGGCGTCGTAGCCCAGATAGCGGGCTACCTGGTGGGCGGCGACTTCGGCCTCGGCTCGGGCGAAGATCGCCGCCTTCGGCAGGGGTTTGCCGCTGGGCAGCGGCAATGCGGTGCTGTCGCCGATCGCGAACACTCCCGCGGCGGTGGTGGCCAGCGTGGCGGGATCGACGGGAATCCAGCCCCGCGGACCCAAACCGGTCGAGGTCACCGCCGCGCCGGGTACGTGCGGCGGCACGACGGCGAGCAGATCGAAGGATTCGGTGGTGCCGTCGGCGAATTCGACCGTCCTTGCCTCCGGGTCGATGCCGACGGCGGACTTGCCGCCGTGGAAGCCGATGCCGTGAACTTCCATCATGGCCACCAGCGCGTTGCCGATCGCGGGTCCCGCCACCGGCATCGGCAGTGGGTCCGGCGTGAACGCGTCGACGCGCACCGCGGCGCGGTTCCCGCTCTCGTCGAGTTGGTCCGCGAGCAGGAACGCGGCTTCGAACGGCGCGGCGGGGCAGGTGAACGGCACCGCCGCCACCAGTACCATGATCCGACCAGAGTCCATCGCCTCGACGCGTTTGTGGAGGTCGGCGGCACCGTCGACGGTGTAGAACTGGCCCGCCACGCCCGTATCGATCGCCTCTGTCAGGCCGGGGAGTAGAGAGGGCGCGAGCTCGGCGCCCAGTGCGACTACGAGCGCGTCGTAGTGAATCATCCCGGCCGCGCCGCAGTCCACCGCTCGCGCCGCGAGGTCGATGCGCGCGACGTCGCCGGTGATCATGTCGACGCCGGGCAGTGTCGCCGCGGTGGGACGCACGGTGATCTGCTCGGGGGTGCGCCAACCGCGCAGCACCCACAGTAAGGACAGGCCGAGGCGGCCGGTGAAGGAACGGTCGACCAGCACGACCCGGTCCTGGACGGGAAGGACATCGCGAAGTTCGGCGGCGGTGGTGAGCCCACCCACACCCGCGCCGAGAACGACGACGGTCTTGCTCATGGCTTCTCGCTTCCTCTGGGTAGAGCGGGCGGTGAATACAATCGCGCTGTTCCCTGTTGTTCCAAGGAGCTGTGGAATACGATATTCCAAAGAGTATTGGAGAAGCAAGCGTGAGTGAGCTGTCCCGCAAGGCCGCCCTCTTCGACGAGATCGCCCGCGTCGGCAAGGCGCTGGGCAATGGTCGTCGCCTGCAGATCCTCGACCTGCTCGCCCAGGGTGAACGGACGGTCGAGTCGATCGCCACGGCGACCGGCATGAACCTGACCACCGCTTCGGCGAACCTGCAGTCACTCAAGGCGGGCGGCCTGGTCCACTCCCGGCGCGACGGCACCCGCCAGCACTACCGGCTCGCGGGTGCCGACGTCGCGCGGCTGTTCGCTCTCGTGCAAACCGTGGCCGAGGCGCACCTGGCCGATGTGGCCCGCTCGGCCGCCGAGGTGCTCGGGTCGCCCGACGATGCCGTCACCCGTGCGGAGCTCATCGGTAGGCGCGAAACCGGCGAGATCACCCTGATCG
The DNA here is from genome assembly GCF_002554515.1 of Nocardia sp. FDAARGOS_372. Classification (NCBI taxonomy): domain Bacteria; kingdom Bacillati; phylum Actinomycetota; class Actinomycetes; order Mycobacteriales; family Nocardiaceae; genus Nocardia; species Nocardia sp. FDAARGOS_372. The sequence continues at coordinate 6,125,714 of NZ_PDDW01000001.1, forward strand.
ATGTCCGGCCGCACGAGGAATACGAGGCCGGGCACATCCCGGGCGCGATCAACATCCCGGTCGCCGAGCTCGCCGACCGGCTCGCCGAACTTCCCGCCGACCACGACATCGTCGCCTACTGCCGTGGTGCCTTCTGTGTGATGGCGCCCGATGCGGTCCGCATCGCCCACGCCGCGGGCCGAGATATGAAGCGACTTGACGAGGGGATGCTGGAATGGGCGCTGGCGGGATTGCCGGTGGATACCGGGCCGGTCGCCTGACCGGATCCCAGTCTTAGGCGTACTGCTCGAGGTGATCTTCGCTGCACGATAGGTGTGGTGTCCCGGACTGGCCGGCACGAATGCGATCTACGGGGCGAGCTGCGCAGTCAGCATCCCGGCTCCGTGTTCGGCCGGCCGAGCTGGAAGCTGCACCGCCGGCGGCCGGTATCGGAGGGTGGTCGAGGGCGGGAAGTGGACGCGTGCGCATGGCGCGCGCCACATCGTGGTTCGGTTGCCGCACCCGCCGGCCGGTATCTACTGTCTAACTACGTAGATATATTCGGTGCGAATCCGCCACCGAACCAAGCCAAGAGGAGTATCCGCAGTGAGCCCTGTAGTTCTGATCGCCGACAAGCTCGCCCAGTCGACCGTCGACGCGCTCGGTGACGGTGTCGAGGTTCGCTGGGTCGACGGCCCCGACCGCCCGGCCCTGCTCGCCGCGGTGCCCGAGGCCGACGCGCTGCTCGTGCGTTCCGCGACCACCGTCGACGCCGAGGTGCTCGAGGCGGGCAAGAAGCTCCAGATCGTCGCCCGTGCCGGCGTCGGCCTCGACAATGTCGACGTGCCCGCCGCCACCGAGCGTGGCGTGATGGTCGTCAACGCGCCGACCTCCAACATCCACACCGCCGCCGAGCACGCGGTCACCCTGCTGCTCGCCGCCGCGCGCCAGATCCCGGCCGCCGACGCGACCCTGCGCGAGAAGACCTGGAAGCGCAGCAAGTTCAACGGTGTCGAGATCCTCGGCAAGACCGTCGGCGTGATCGGTCTGGGCCGCATCGGTCAGCTGTTCGCGCAGCGTCTGGCCGCGTTCGAGACCAAGATCGTCGCCTACGACCCCTACACTTCGCCCGCGCGCGCCGCCCAGCTGGGCATCGAGCTGCTGAGCCTGGAAGAGGTGCTCGAGCGCGCCGACTTCATCTCCATCCACCTGCCCAAGACCCCTGAGACCAAGGGCATGCTCAACGCCGAGACCCTGGCCAAGACCAAGCCGGGCGTCATCATTGTCAACGCCGCGCGCGGTGGCCTGATCGACGAGCAGGCGCTGGCTGATGCGATCAAGTCCGGTCATGTGCGTGCCGCCGGTCTGGACGTGTTCGAGACCGAGCCGTGCACCGACAGCCCGCTGTTCGAGCTGCCCGAGGTCGTCGTGACCCCGCACCTGGGCGCTTCCACCGCCGAGGCCCAGGACCGCGCGGGCACCGATGTCGCCAAGTCGGTGCTGCTGGCGCTGGCCGGTGAGTTCGTGCCGGGCGCGGTGAACGTCACCGGTGGTGCCGTCAACGACGTGGTCGCGCCGTGGCTGGACGTGGTCCGCAAGCAGGGCGCGCTGCTGGGGGCCATCGCCAACGAGCTGCCCGTCAGCGTCGAGGTGCAGGTCCGTGGTGAGCTGGCCTCGCAGGACGTGGCCGTGCTGGAGCTGTCGGCGCTGCGTGGTGTGTTCTCGGCGCTGGTCGAGGACCAGGTCACCTTCGTCAACGCTCCGGCGCTGGCCAAGGAGCGTGGCATCACCGCCGAGGTCACCACCGCCACCGAGAGCCCGAACCACCGCAGTGTCGTCGATCTGCGCGCCGTGTTCGGCGACGGCTCGACCCTGAACGTGGCGGGCACGCTGACCGAGCCGAACCTGGTCGAGAAGATCGTCAACATCAACGGCCGCAACTACGACATGCGCGCCGAGGGCCTGAACCTGGCCGTGCTGAACTACAGCGACAAGCCGGGCGCGCTGGGCAAGATCGGCACCAAGCTGGGCGAGGCCGAGATCGACATCCTGGCCGCGCAGCTGAGCCAGGACGTGGACGCCGAGGGCGCCACCGTGGTGCTGCGCGTCAACCGCGAGGTGCCCGCCGAGGTGCAGACCGCGATCGCCGAGGCCGTCGGCGCCGCCAAGGTCGTCCTGGTCGACCTGGCCTGAGTTGTGAGGTCCCGGTCTCCGGGACATCGGCAGCTGCGCGCCGTCACCTCACGGTGACGGCGCGCTCCTGTATCCGCGGTCGGAGGTGGAATTGGCACCTGGGCCGAAGAGGTGAGGGCGTAGCCGGCGATGCGGCTCGCCCACCGAAGCGTGGGATAGCAGAAGGTGGGGGCGATATCACCGGATCACCCCCACCTTCTGGGATCGGGGCGCGGACCGACGAGGTGCTGATGAGACATCCTGTCGGGGCGCCCGATTCGTAGACAGCAGTCCGCGGGGCTGGTGTTCGGTGGGCCATCCCCGCTCCTGTGACCGTGAGAAGGCTGACGTGATGGATGAGGGGGTATCACGTCAGCCGCCGCGCCGGTCACCGTCCCGTGGCTCAGTCGGGGCGGCTTCGTGTCGAGTTGGTCGAACGACACGAATACTATCTACGTCAGTAGATAGTAGATAGTAGAGGTGGTTCATGCAACCCCGTATTTCGCTGGCCAGTTCCTGTTCGGCGGCGTCCATCCCGATCTTCCGACCACTTTCGGCGAGTCGATAGTATGTTGCAAGTACGTAAAACGCCGCTGGTCAGCGTCTTGACTTCGGCCCGGCAAAGGAGCCTTTGGTGCCGTCTGTGTGGATCCGCTCGACTACGGAGATCGCGGCCATGGCGCGGGCGTCATGAGTGTCGCGGTGTGTCTGCTGGCCTACAGCATGATCGTCGCGGTGCTGTCGCCGGCACTGCTGGTGCGCTCTACCCGGGCCGGGCGCCGTCCGCGTCTGAGTCTGGTCGCCTGGGTGAGCGCGATCGGATCGGTCCTCGTGTCGTGGGCGGCGGCGGTCGTGTTCGTCGTCATCGATGTGGTGCGGGACCTGCTCGCGGAGCAGCATCTGGACCTCGGTCGCTGTTTCACCCAGCTGCACGACGCGGCGGCGGGCGCTTACGGCTCGGTCGTGCGACTCGGCTTGGCGGCGCTGGTGGTGCTGGCGCTGACCGCGGCGGCGGTGGTGCTGTGGCGTTTGACCCGGATGCTGCTGCGGGCGCGATCGGTGACGCATCGGCACGCGCAGCAGGCGCGCATGGTGGGCCGGCGTCATCATCGGCACGATGCCGTCGTACTGGATCACCCTGAGCCTGCCGCGTATTCGGTCGCGGGGAATCCGCACGCCATCGTGCTGACCCAGGGAATCGTGACCGTCCTCGACGACGTTCAACTGGCTGCGGTCATGGCACACGAGCGTGCGCACCTGTCCGGGCATCATCACTTCCTGCTCGCGGTCACTCGCGCGCTGGCCCGGGTGTTTCCCCGGCTCGACCTGTTCGTGACCGGGGCCGCTCAGGTCGCGCGGCTGGTCGAAATGGTCGCCGACGATGCCGCGGCCCGGGTGCACGGGCCTTTGGTGGTTCGGGAGGCGCTGCTCACGCTGGCCGATTCGCAGGGGGCAGGGCACCTCGGGTCCATCGAAGTGGGTCTTGTCGACAGGGTGCGCAGGCTGTCACCGTCGGCGGCGACGGGTGGACTGGTCTCGTCGATGGCGATGGTCGCGGTGGTGCTCGGTCCACTGGCGGCGACATTTGCCGCGATGGGCGGCCTCGGCCTGTGCATCCTCGGCTGACCCGATCAGAATCTCCGAACGCGCGACCGACGGGCGAACACGAACGCCGCGGCCCCGAGTAAGCCGGCTCCCACCGCGTAGATGCCGATCGCCGCTCCTACCTGGGCGCCGCGCGTCGCAGCTGTCGCCTCGGCCGGTCGATACAGGTGCCGCGCCTCGCCCACCGTGTCCGACTGGTCGGCGATCAACGGTAGCCACACCTCCAAGGGGCCGCCGCCGGTCAGGAATTCGGCGTAGACGAACCACCGGCCATCGTCGGGAACGGTCACCGTGCCGGTGAACCGGCACTTCTCCATGGCACCCAACGGCCCGAAAACCGTGGTGCCTGCCCTTCTGGCTGTGATCCGCACCGGAGTGAGGTCTGCGCACGTGTCGGGCACTTCGACACTCAATTCGAGTCGGCCGTTGCCGTCGGACCGGCCGCCGACCGTGACCGCACCGGCTGATTCGCCCTGGCCGGGATCGTGCGCCGACGCGCCGGGCATCGGCGCGGCGAGCGAGATCGCACCCGCGAGGACGACCGAGATCGTGGCGGCCATCGGCGTAGAGCGCGGTCGGTCGAGCAACACGGAGGCCAGGAACACGGCCATGACGGGCACTGCCACGACCGCGACCGCCGAGACCGGCCGCTCCGACAACCCGGTCGCCGCCGTTGTCAACGCCAATGCCGACATCGCGGCGGCCGCGGCGCTGTACCGCTGCAGCGTCGTGCGCCACGGCAGGTCGAGGAGGCCGAGTCCTAGCACGGCCACCGGCACCTCCGGGGTGGTCCTGCCCATCGCGGCCAATACCGCGATCGTCGCGATGCGCACCACCACGTAGACGGCGACCATCGTGGTCACCGGAGCGCGCCCGGGGACCAGCCGACGGGCGACCACCGCCGCCGACAGCCCTGCTACCAGCGCGACGGGGAGATAGAGAACCTCGCTGAACTGCGGGACATCGGTCTCGTACTCGAGCACGCTCATCATCAGCCCGCCCAGGAACAATCCGGCCAGCGCCGCTTCGGGCAGGCCGGACCGTGATCCTCGGGCGCCGGCGGCGATCCCGAGCACCATGGCCGACGAGGCCAGCACCACCAGCATGTGGGGCGGACTCCACAGCACGGCGTCGCGCCCGAATGCGGTGTGCCAGGCCGCGTCGAGGGGTGCGGCTGCCAATGTGGCGGCGCCCGCTATCGCCGCGACCATCACCGGTCCATACCGCAGCACGGTGGGCAGCGAGCGGGTGATCAGCAAGGCCCGGACACCCCACCACGCTACGACGACGCCCGCGACGGCTACCGAGCCGTAGAGCAGGAGATGGGGCGCGATCGTGGCGTCGTCCCGGCCTAGATCGGTGTGCCACGCGTCATCCCAATAGGTCGCGAGCAGCGACACGAACCCCGCGACGGCGGCGACAGCGCTGCTCCATGCGGGAAGGGCGAGACGATTGGTGCTCACGCGTGAGACGGTCATGTATCAACTATGATTTCGGCATGTCACAGCGTCAAGAGTTGGTAGACAACGATTTGATCGCCGCTACCGAGGCCGCGGTCGCCCGGTGGGGGCTCTCGGAGATCACCCTCGAGCGAGTGGCGGCGGAGGCGGGCATGTCACGGGCGACGATCTATCGGCGCGGAGTGACGCGTGAGGACCTCATCGCCGCACTCACCGGACGGGCGGCCGAGACTTTTCGGACGCAGATCTGGCCCGCTCTCACCGGATCCGGTACCGCCGCCGAGCGACTTCGCGCGGCCTTGGAAGCGGTCTGTGTCACCGCCGACAGCCATCTGCCGACCCTGTCCGGGATGTTCTTGGCCCACGGGGAGGTCTTCCATCGTCCGGGACCGCGCGCCCTGTCCGTCGATGTGTTCGCCGAGCCGTTCGAACGGCTGCTGCGCGACGGCGCCATGGACGGCAGCCTGCGACCGGTCGACGCGCCGGAGGTAACGGCCACGGTGCTGTTCAACACCGTCGGCTGGGGCTATATCCACCTACGCGCCGGTCACGAGTGGGATCCGGAAACCGCGCGGCAGCAGATTCTGGACCTGGTGCTGCGCGGTCTGCTCCCAGAACCATCCGGTAGCCAACCCTGACCGACCGGCCGGTGCGCCGAGTGGACGCGCCGGCCGCGTCGGCTTACCCGGCGGTGCGGCGGGTTCGCACCAGTGCGGTCAGTCCGGCTGCCGCCGCGAGTGTGCCCAATGCGAGGCCGCCCGCGGCGAGCAGACGCGCCGCGGAGTCGGAACCGGCTTCGGATTCCTCGTGTTCAGCGGCGGCATCGGTGCTGTGCGAGTGATCGCCGCCTGCCGGTGCGGCGGACAGTGCCAGCACCGGGAGCGGGTACTCCGGTTCCGGCGCGCCCGCGGCGGCGGCTTGATCCCAGGTGACGACCTTGCCGTCGCTGTAGGTCTGAACGGCCTTGAACGCCACCGTCTCCCGCGTCGGGAGCGGTCCCGCGTAGAGCACGAACCGCTGGAACTGGCCTGGGCCGACCCCGGATTCCGGTGCGGCGGTCCAGGTGACCGACGTGGCCATCTTGGCCGGGTCGCGGGTGACGGCGGCGGTCCAGCCGGGGAGCGGTTCGGTGCGCGCGGTCTTCAACCCGGGCAGTTCGACGGTGAGGGCGGTGGTGGAGGCGGTCTCGGACTCGTTGGAGATGCGGAACGAGAGCACCGATGAGGAGCCTTGTTTGGCGCCCGGAGCCTCGACGGCCAGGTGAGCGGAGGCGACGCCGCCGGCGAACGCGGTCGCGAACGCGGCGGCCCCGGCGGTGACGGCGAGCCGCCGCAGAACTGTCTTCATGTCATGTGTCCTTGAAAGAGAGCGGGAGACGGAGCCGAGACCCGACTGGGGGACCTCGGCGCGAGTCGGCTTGCCCGGCTGCCCGCGCGCGGAACGCGTTCGCGCTCACCGCCGTTGGTCCGGCGGGCCCGCCGGATAGCGGCGCCTCTCCGCCCCACCCGGAGCGGGCGGCAGGACGCGGCGATGTCCACGGCGGTCGTCGCCGGTGCTCGGCCAGGGACGAGGCTCCCCGTTGGGGAGTCGACCCGCCCGGTTCTCGCCGGGCGGTTGATGGCGCCGTGGTGGACGCCGATATCCGCGCGCGTCCGGGCCGGGCCGGGTCGACACGGACACGGTCGGCGGGGCAGCGGCGGCGCGCAGGCGCAGCAGTGGTGTGGTCGGCGCGCCCGAACCGGCGAAGACCGGTTCGCCCGGGCGGTGACGGCCGCTGGGCAGCCGGTGTCTGCCGGTGGGCGGGTCGATCGCGGTGTCGGTGCCGGTGCGTTCCAGGCGCAGCAGGGCGAAGACGGCCAGCGTGCCGATCGCCGTGAGACCGGCCCAGACCGTCCAGTTCAACCCGGCGGTGCGGGCGGCGCCTACCAGGGTGCCGGTGGCGAGATTGCCGACCAGGATCCCGATCCCGACGACGGTGTTGTAGAAGCCGTAGTGCGTGGCCACCAGCTTGTTTCCCGACAGCGACACCACGGTGTCCATCTCGAACGGGAACACCGCCGCCGTGCCGATCGCCAGCAGCGTGGTGGTGAGCAACAGCGCAGTGATCGCCGCGACGGTGCCGAACATGCCGGGCCCCGACACGATGATCAACGGCACGAAAGCCACGGTGAGAACGGCCATTCCGGCGACCAGGCTCTTGCCGGGACCCCACCGTGCGCGCAGCCACGCGGTGATCCGCAGCTGACCGGCCACCGCGACGATGCCCGAGACGACGAACAGTGCCGAGACCAGCAACTGCGAGTTCTCGCCCGCGATGAACTCCGCCTGCAACGGCAAGGCCAGATACACCTGGAACGACAGGACATAGGAGCCGATCATGGCCACGGAGAACGCGAGGAAGCGTCTGTTGGACACCACGGTGCGCCAATCCTCGAGCACTGAGGTCGGCGTGGCCGTGGTCTCGGCTCGACGGGCGGGCAGGGCGAACAGCTGCGCGATGGTCAGCGCGGCGAACACCGCGGCCGCGGCGCCGGCGGTGACCCGGAAGTCCACCGCCATCAGCGCCAGCCCCACCAGCGGCCCGGCGAGGATGCCCGCTTGATAGAACATGTTGAACATCGCGAAGGCCTCGACCCGGCGCTCCCCGGTGTCGGCGGCGAGATAGGCACGCACCGCCGGATTGAACAGGGCGCCGGCGAAGCCGGTTGCGGCCGAGGCGATCAGCACCGCAGGCAGCGAATCCGCGAAGACGAGCAGTGCGAATCCGCCCGTGCGCAGCAGACATCCGGCCACGATAAGGGGCTTGTAACCGAGCCGGTCGGCCAGCGTGCCACCGATGAGGAACATGCCCTGCTGGGAGAAGTTGCGCACCCCGAGCACGAGGCCGACCGCCCACGCCGCCAAGCCCAGCGGACCCGCCAGATACCCGGCCAGATACGGCATCAACATGTAGAAGCCCAGGTTGATGCCGAACTGATTGATCATCAGCAGCCGAGCGGGCAGGTCGAAGCCGCGGAACTTGGCGATCACGGTCACGAGGCGACCTCGGCAGCGCGCATCGCCGCGGGAGAGACCACCGTGGTGCACCGGGACCAGCGCTCGACGACGCGCTCGCCGAGGTGGGCGAGGGCGTCGGGTTCGGATGCAGGCGCGCCGGTGAGCAGCCCGTTCTCGGCGCAATAGGTGTCGTTGTAGACGGTGTCGAAGTAGCGGTGGGGTCCGTCGGGGAACACCGCGGCGATGCGGGTCGACGGGGCGGCGACGCGCGCGGCCCAGCCTGCCACCAGTGCGACAGCGCCGACGCTCCATCCGCCGGTCGCGTGGTGGGTCGCGGCGAGTGTGCGGCAGGCCCAGACCGATTCGGCGGGGGCGACCCAGTGGACTTCGTCGAAGGCGTCGTAGTCGACGTTGGCGGGGTAGATGCTCGATCCCAGCCCGCGCATGAGGCGCGGGCCTGCGGGCTGGCCGAAGATCGTCGAGGCGATCGTGTCGACGCCGACGAGCCGCAGTTCGGGGTTGTAGCGGCGCAGCACCCGGGCAACCCCGGCCGAGTGGCCGCCGGTGCCCACCGCGCAGACCAGCACGTCGACGGTGCCCAGCTGTTCGATCAGTTCCAGCGCCAGGGACTCGTAGCCGTCGACGTTGTCGGGATTGCTGTACTGGTCGGGGCACCAGGCATCGGACTCGGCGGCCAGGAGCTGGGCGACGCGATCGCGGCGCGCTTGCTGCCAGCCTCCTACTGGGTGCGGTCGCTCGACCAGGTCGACTGTCGCGCCGTAGGCGGCCAGCATCTGCGCCACGATCGGCTCGAGGCCGGGATCGGTCACGACGGTCACCGGGTGCCCGTACACCATGCCGGCCAGCGCCAATCCCATTCCGAGTGTGCCGCTGGTCGATTCGACGATGCGCCCACCGGGGCGCAGCTCGCCGCGCTCGCGGGCACAGCGCACCATGTGCAGGGCGGGCCGGTCCTTCATGCCACCGGGGTTGAAACCTTCGAGCTTGGCCCAGAACCCGCGTCCAGGGGCGGTCAGCGGCTCGCCGATCCACAACACCGGGGTGTTGCCGACCAGCATACGTGGGGCGTCGGCGGCATCGGGCGCGCCGAACATGCGACGGGGGAGTCCGAGCTCGGTGTGGTACACGGTCTTGTTCACGATTGCTGTCTCTTCTCTGCGACGGCGCCCGCTCAGCGGTGCGCCACGACGGTGGGCAGCGGTCCCCGGCCGGCGCGAGAGGCCGGCCTGACGCTGACCGATCAGCGTCGGGAGATGCAGAAGAGAGTCAGAACGGTGCGGCCATCGGCCGACAGCGGATTCGGCGGCCCGCGGACACCGCCGTGGGTGGACGCGGCGGCCGAGGCGGGTGCGGTCCAGAGCGCGGTGAAGGCGGCCAGTATCAATGCCACCAGCGTCATCGATACCGTCGCCGGGGGCAGGGCCTTGCTCGGGCAGTGCACCACCGGTGCCACGCAGTGTTCCGCGTCGGCCTGTTCTCGCGTGTGGTCGTGTCCGGTATCGGCGTCCGGCAGCGCGAAGGTGGTCACCGCGTGGTGGCCTGCCGGGTGGTCGTCGGTGTCGAAGAGCAGGCAGTCGACGGCGGGCATCAGCACCAGTGCTGCCAGTAGCAGTGTTGCGAGCCAGCTACCGTATCGCGCTCGCCGGAGGGAAACCACAATGCGGCGATGACAGCGGAGCCGTATCAGCCGATTCCGCCCGTTCAACGACGGTCGGTGAGGGAGGCGGCGGGTTCGCGACCTACTGACCGCGCACGGTGACAGCGGTGCCCCCGGTCGCGTCCGTACGTCGTTCACCTTCTCTCTCCCTCTGCCAAATAACTGTGGCGACAACAATTCTCGCTGTCGAATCACGTCACGTCGCAGACGCCGGTTGACATCTCCTCCGATCAATCTACTATCTCGGTACGTAAGTAGTTTAGATTGTGTGACCAGGCGCACGCTACGGCGTGTCGGCCCCGCCGGGCCGCGGGCGTCACCTCCACGACACCACCCGGTGACGGGGCCGTGATCGGCGGTGAACGCGCGGCGAACCACACCGGAATCGAGAAAAGGAGGCCATGGTGGCCATCATCGGGACGAAAAGACCCACCGCCCTACCCGCTCGACTGGTAGCGGCGACCACGATCGGGGTGGCGGCGACTCTGCTCGCCGCGGCACCGGCCATCGCGGCACCGGCGTCGGCCGGTGCCGACGGCAGGCCGGGGCACAGTGCGGCAGCCGACAACGGGCGCGGCAGCTACTGGCACGGGAACAGTCGTGTGGACAACGGACACCACGACGACGGCCGGGCGCGTGGCCACGGTCACGACCGCTCCGACCCCAGCCGCAACGGATCCTCCGACGGGGGCGATCTGTGTGCCCCGCGAGAGTGCACCGGGCCGCGCTGATCAACAGCAGTGAATCCGCCGCGGCCCCGCGGCGATCGGAACGCCGACATCGATGAAGGAGAACCTTGCCGTCACCAACGCACGTTCCGGCGATGCCCCGCTCGCGGCGCTCTTTCCTGGCGCTGGGAGCCGGGGCGGGTGCCGCGGCTCTGCTCGCCGCCTGCGGCGGGCCCGGCACGCCGAAAGCCGGTCCGGTCGGTCCGGGCGACGAGTCGGTCCGGTCCGCCGAAGCCGCCCGCCGCGCGGCGGACGCCCCGATTCGCCGAGTCGCACTGCACGCACGGCCGGCCACCGTCGATCTCGGTGGTGTGCGTGTCGACACCTGGACCTACGGCGGCGAACTACCCGGCCGGGAGATCCGGCTGCGCCGTGGTGAAGTGCTGCGTGCCGATCTCACCAACGCGCTGCCCGCGCCGACCACGGTGCACTGGCACGGCATCGCCCTGCGCAACGACATGGACGGCGTTCCCGGCCTCACTCAGCCCCCGATCGATCCGGGCGCCACGTTCGGCTATGAGTTCACCGTCCCCGACGCCGGCACGCACTTCTTCCATCCGCATGTCGGCGTGCAGCTCGACCGCGGTCTGTACGCGCCCTTGATCGTCGAGGATCCCGACGACGGCAAGGACTACGACCTGGAGGCGGTGATCGTCCTGGACGACTGGCTCGACGGCGTCGACGGGCGCGACCCCGATCGGGAACTCGCCGCCCTCCGCGCGCAGGGCATGGCGGGTATGGACATGGGCCCGCCCGCCGGCGGGGGCATGGACCACGGCGGCATGTCCATGGGCGGTTCGGCGACCACGAGCATGCCGGTCGATCCCGCGGCGCCGCTCGGCGCCGACACGGGCGACGTGCGGTACCCCTACTACCTGATCAACGGCAGGATCGGCACCGACCCCGCTGTGCTGACGGCGCGGCCGGGGCAGCGCATGCGCCTGCGGATCATCAATGCCGCCGCCGACACCGCGTTCCGGGTCGCGCTCGGAGGTCACCGGCTGCGCGTCACCCACACCGACGGCTTCCCGGTGGTGCCCACCACCACCTCGACCGTGCTGATCGGCATGGGTGAACGCTACGACGCCGTCGTCGAGCTCGGTGACGGCGTCTTCCCGCTGGTCGCCTCCGCCGAGGGAAAGAGTGGTCAGGGATTCGCGCTGGTGCGTACCGGCGCGGGGACGCCGCCGCCACCGGACGCGCGGCCCACCGAGCTGGCCGCGATTCCGTTGTCGGCGCAGACGCTGACCGCCCTCGACAGTGTCCGGCTGCCCGATCGCCGGCCCAACGTAACCCTCGATGTCACCCTCGGGTCCGACGCGACCGAATACCTCTGGACCATCAACGGCAAGGCCTTCCCCGACCACGCCGCGCTCGATGTGTCGGCCGGACAACGGGTTCGGCTGCGCTTCGTCAACAGGTCCATGATGTGGCACCCGATGCACCTGCACGGCCACACCTTCCAGGTCGTCGCCGGCGCCGGGGCGGGTCCGCGGAAGGACACCTCGATCGTGGCGCCCATGCGGACGGTCGAAGTCGACTTCGACACCGACAACCCCGGGCAGTGGATGCTGCACTGCCACAACGTCTATCACGGCGAGGCCGGAATGATGTCGGTGCTCTCCTACCGGCAGTAGCGGCGGCCCTCGCCGGCGAGATCGGCCGAAAACGAGACGATTCGTCAGGAGGTGAAGACCGATGGACCTGTGGAAGATGCTGTGCGACTTGATGTGTGCCGCGATGGCGTGCTGCCGGATGTAGTCACGAGCCGAATTACTGCCTACTTACGTAGGACGTCGAATTACCAGGAAAGCTGATCATGACTGCTCTGTCCTCTTCGCCCCGCTCGCGTCGTCCGGCCATCCGGCTGGGCTTCACGTTGGCTGCCGTCGCGGCCGCCGCGACGCTGGCCGCCCCGGCCATCGCCGATCCGACTCCGGCCTCGGCGGGAACGGAGATCACGGCCAGGCCCGGCGGTCACCATGGCAACGACCATGGCAGCCGCAACGGGCACCACCACAACCGAACCCCGTTCTCGCTGCTCCGCACCGGTAGCGCGTAGCGCGGCCAGCCGCGGACAGTGCCGACCGGCTCCTGTGGCGGCCGGCACTGTCCCGGTGTCTTTCCCGCTCGGAGTGGCAGAATGCCGCCGAACATCCTACGATATTGCTACGTAGATTTAAGGTTCCTGTCAGGAGGATGGCCGTGGGGCACCGTTTCGGCGATCTGGAAGCCGTAGTGATGGACCGCATGTGGTCGGCCGAGGACGATGTCACCGTTCGCGAGATCTACGAGGGCCTGCTGCGTGAGCGGGAGATCGCTTACACCACCGTCATGTCCACCATGGACAACCTGCACCGCAAGGGCTGGCTGGCCCGGGAACGCCACGGAAAGGCCTACCGCTACTGGCCCACCCTCAGCCGCGAGGAATACAGCGCCCAGCTCATGCGCGCCGCCCTCGAAGGAGCGCGATCCGACCTGGTGCTCGCGCATTTCGTCGAGCAGATCAGCGACGACGAATCCGACGCGCTGCGCGCCCTGCTCCGCCGTCTCCGGCCGCAACGCGGCAAGGGCTGAGACTCGTTCGCTCCCGTTCCACCGACCACGGAGGACATCAGCGTATGCCCAGCGATCATCCCGGCAGCGACCCCGCGCCCGACCAGTCGACCGGCGAAACCCACCACGGCGGCCATCCGCCCACCGGCGACGGCAGCCATGGTGAAGCCGGAGTCGTCGTGCACGAGGACGCCGGACACGACACTGCGGCCGTCGCCCACGCAGGTCACGGTGGACACGCCGACCACGGCGACCACGCTGACCACGCCGGGCACGACGATCACGCCGCGCACGGCGACCATGCCGGGCACGCCGGCCATGCCGGGCACGGCGACCACGTCGCGATGTTCCGGCGGCTGTTCTGGTTGATGCTGGCGCTGGCGGTGCCCGTGGTCGCGGCGGACATGATGTTCGCCGACCTCGTCGGCTACACGGTTCCCTCCGCGTTGCGCTGGGTCTCGCCCGTGCTGGGCACGGTGATGTTCTTCTGGGGTGGCCGGCCGTTCCTCACCGGCGCCGTCGGTGAGATCCGGGCTCGCAAACCCGGGATGATGCTGCTGATCTCGCTCGCCATCACGGTCGCCTTCGCCGCGTCATGGGGATCGACCCTCGGACTGCTGGCCCACGAGCTCGACTACTGGTGGGAACTGGCGCTGCTCATCGTGATCATGCTGCTGGGGCACTGGATCGAGATGCGCTCGCTCGGTCAGGCGTCGAGTGCGCTCGAGTCGCTGGCCGCGCTACTGCCCGACGAGGCCGAACGCCTCGGCGACGACGGCACGACGTCCACCGTTCCCGTCGACGACCTGCGCACCGGAGACCTCGTCGTGGTCCGCCCCGGCGGCCGGGTGCCCGCCGACGGCACCGTCGAGACCGGCAGCGCCGATGTCGACGAATCCATGATCACCGGCGAATCGCGTGCCGTGCGGCGCGAACCCGGTGACCGGGTCGTCGCGGGCACCGTCACCACCGACAGCGCGCTGCGGGTACGCATCACCGCGGTCGGCTCCGACACCGCGCTCGCGGGCATCCAGCGTCTGGTGGCCGAGGCGCAGAACTCCACCTCGCGAGCCCAGGTACTGGCCGATCGGGCCGCGGGCTGGCTGTTCTGGTTCGCCTCCGGCGCCGCTGTCGTCACCGCGATCGCCTGGCTGCTGCTCGGCCAGCCCGAGACCGCGGTGACCCGTACCATCACCGTGCTCGTCATCGCCTGTCCGCACGCGCTCGGCTTGGCCATTCCGCTGGTGGTCTCGATCGCCACCGAACGCGCCGCCAAGGCGGGCGTGCTCATCACCGATCGTCGTGCGCTCGAGACCATGCGCACCGTCGACGCGATCCTGTTCGACAAGACCGGCACCCTGACCCGCGGCGAACCCGCCGTCGTCGCGACCACCGCCACTACGCCCGACCTCGGCGACGATCAGGTGCTCGCCCTGGCCGCGGCCGCCGAAGCCGACAGTGAACATCCGCTCGGGCGCGCCATCGTCCACACCGCCACCGAGCGGGGGATCGCCATCCCCGCCGCCACCGAGTTCACCGCCCACAACGGCGTCGGCGTCACCGCCACCGTCGACGGCGCGACCGTCAGTGTCGGCGGGCCTGCCCTGCTCTCCCAGCACGGGCTCGACCCGGCCGCTACCGCCGCGGAATGGTCCGCGCAGGGCTCGACAGTGCTGCACGTGCTGCGGGACGGCAAGCTCGTCGGCGCGCTCGCGCTCGCCGATGAGATCCGCCCCGAATCCGCCCAGGCCATCGAGGCGCTGCACGCCCGCGGCATCCACGTCGCCATGATCACCGGCGACGCCGAACCCGTGGCCAGGACAGTGGCCGCTCAGCTCGGTATCGACGAGGTCTTCGCCGGCGTCCTGCCCCAGGACAAAGGCGCGAAGGTGCAGGCGCTCCAGGACGCCGGGCGCACCGTCGCCATGGTCGGCGACGGTGTCAACGACGCGCCGGCGCTCGCGCGCGCCGACGTCGGCATCGCGATCGGCGCGGGCACCGATGTCGCCATCGCCTCCGCGGGGGTCGTCCTCGCCGGGGACGACCCCCGCGCGGTGCTCTCGATCATCGAACTCTCCCACGCCACCTACCGCAAGATGATCCAGAACCTGGTCTGGGCGGCCGGATACAACATCATCGCCGTTCCCCTGGCCGCCGGTGTCCTGTCGCACTGGGGCATCACCCTGCCGATGGAAGTGGGCGCGCTGCTGATGTCGGCCTCCACGGTCGTCGTCGCGCTCAACGCCCAACTCCTGCGCCGCCTCGACCTCGACCCGGCTGAGGTCGTGGCTCACAAGCGTTGACTTGGCCGACGCTAGGGTACTTCGCAGACGTCACGAGCGGCCAGCACGAAAAGGTCTGTCGGTAGAGCATTGTGCTCCGGCCGGTCACCGGCCCTGCCCTGTCATCTCTGTAGGTCAGGGTCATCTTTGGCCCCGCGCGGGGCAAACGACGTTGGCCCTGCACCGGCATCTCCGAAGTCTCCCGGAGCCGGAGCGGGGTCAACTCCGGGCGAGTCACGACGGATACATCCAGGAGTGGGCCGCGTTGCTGCGGCAGGCCCGTCCCGACCTGGCGAAGGACGAGTCCGCGGCGTTCGCGCAGCTGACCTCCTGGAGCATCGCGTCGTTGCTGACGATCTCGCATCTTCGGCGGCGCCCCACCTTCGAGCGTGACCTCCTCGCGGTTGCCACAACGATCCTCGGTCTCGACGTCGCTGGGAGCGCCGATTGATCCGGTCGAACATTTCGACGAGTCCGAGAATCAGGGGCAGTTTCGGGCAGGCTCGCCCCGAATTCTCACTTCACAGCGCTCGACAACTGGGGCCGATTTCGATGTAGTCGAGCGCCGCATTCTCGAGCTAATGAACCAAGCGCTTGCTAGGTTCATGATCTAAACAACAATCGGAGGCCGAATGTTCCGGACATCGCGTTCTGCTGTCTTCATGCTCTCGCTGGTTGCGTTGGTGCTGCCCTTCGGGACGGGCCCGGTGGCCGCCGAACCGCTTCCCGAGAACTACAACTTCTTCGCGGGTGTTCCGAACGAACTGGCCGATCCAGGCGGGTCGCTGCCCGGTTCCAATGACTTCGGATGCAAGCCCACCGTCGAGCACCCGCGACCGGTGGTGCTGGTCCACGGCACCGGCGGCGGGCAGCAGACAAACTGGGGTGGCTACGTCCCGATGCTCGCGAACGCGGGCTTTTGCGTGTTCGCCCTCACCTACGGCGCTGTCCCGGGCGCGCCGTGGCCGATCTCGGCGATCGGCGGCATGGCGCCGATCGAGGACAGCGCGCGGCAGTTCGGCGCCTTCGTCGACCGCGTTCTGGCCGCTACGGGTGCGTCGTCGGTGGACGTCGTCGGACATTCCCAGGGCACGGTGGTTCCGCAGTACTACGCGAAGGTGCTCGGCGGAGAGTCGAAGATCTCCCACTACGTATCGCTGGCTCCGGGCTGGTTGGGCTCGAGAGTGCTCGGCGTGGACGTGGCTCTTGCGTTCGTCCGCCGGTTGGGCCTTCCCGACACCTCGGTTCCGGTCTGCCAGGCGTGTGGTCAGTTCGCCCCCGGATCCGATGTGTTGAACCGGATCAGCGCGGACGGGACCCCGTACCTGAAGGGGATCGAGTACACCAACATCGCGACCCGATACGACGAGTTGGTCGTGCCGTACACCCAGGGTCTGGTGCCGGGCCTGCCCGGCTACGACGTCACCAACATCGTCGTCCAGGACGGCTGCGCCCAGGACTATTCGGAGCATGCCGGGGTCGCCGGCTCGAAGCGGGCGGCCTACATGGTCCTGAACGCTCTCGACCCGGCGCATCCGCGCGAGGTGCCGTGCACGTTCACGCCACCGTTCACCGGCTGACCATCGAAGGGGCACACGGAGAATGACGGGTGCGGGTGCCGAGGTAGTCGCGATCGACGGCGATTCGACGTCGATGTGTGCGGCACAGTGGGAACAGGCGATGTCCGGGATCGGGATCGCTTTCGAGGCGTCGGTGCCCACCCGTTCCCGGGCGTCGTCGGGCCACCTGCACGTGCACCGGCCGCTCGGCGAGATCCTTCTGGTCGACTGGCGCAGTGGGCCACTCTCGCTGTCGCCGACAGAGCGGTTGATCGCCGGTGCGACTACCGATCTGGTCGCGGTCGCGACGATCCGCGGCGGCGTGGAGCAGATGTCGCACGCCGACTCCGGTGCCGTACTCAGGGGTGGTGACCTGGCCGTTTGGGACACTCGCCGCCCGGTCCGGTTCGACCTCGACGGCACTGTCAGCAAGCGGGTGCTCCTCATCCCCGGATCGGTCTTCAGGGACCTCGGTGTGTCATTTGGGGTCGAAGGGTCTCCTCGCGCGTGAGGACGGGCCTGCCACCCGCCTGCTGTCGGGCTTCATCGACGCGCTGGTCGATTCCGGCCCCGCACTGTCGGGTATCGCTGTCGCTTCTGCCCGAAATGCCACGCTCGAGCTCGTCTCCGGCGCGTTGCGTCCGGAGGTCGGTGCGGCTGCATGCAGTGCGGTAGCGGCACTTCGAGTGACGATCGAGCAATGGATCGAGGGCCATCTGTTCGAGGAGATCACCCCGGCTTCGGTGGCCGCGGCGCACGCCGTGTCGGTGCGGACGGTGCACCGGGCCTTCGCCGAGGCCGGGGAATCCCTCGGCGCGATGGTTCGTCGGCGCCGGATCGCGCGGGCGCGGGCGGAGTTGTGCCGCACCGACCGCACCGTCGCTTCGATCGCGTCCCGGTTCGGCTTCGCGGATGCGAGTCATTTCAATCGTGCGTTCAAGAATGAGTACGGGATGCCGCCGGCCGCCTACCGGCAGCGGAACATCGACGCGCGCCGGCGCGGCGAGCTAGCAGTCTGACACGCGCACCGCGGCGCAGCTGGGTAACTGCCCTGCGGACCTACCCGCCGACCGTGCCGCCGCCGCGACTCCGACAGTGCGTCGCCGATGATCGGGCACTGCGGTTCATTCGCCTCGTCACGCTGGTCCAATACAGCTCCGGTGTGACGCAGCATACTTGTTGGTGACGCCACCGCAGGTCGCGCAACTCCCTCCGGCCGCTTCCTTTCCTGGAGACCGGACGCCGACCAGAACCGTTGTGGCCCAATCCACAAGGAGTAGCCCATGTCCGATCACGACATGCTGTTCATCGACGGCGGGTTCACCGCACCCACGTCCACGTCCGTCATCGAGGTGCTTTCGGCGAGCACAGGGGAGCGGATCGGATCGGCGCCGGAGGCTTGCGCCGCCGATGTGGGCACCGCGGTGGCCGCGGCCCGCCGCGCTTTCGACGACCCGCTGGGGTGGGCGGCGTGGACACCGCACGCGCGGGCCGATGCCCTCGACCGGCTGGCGACAGAACTCGAACTCCGCAGCGGCGACCTGGCAAAGACCGTCGCGCAGCAGAACGGAATGCCGATCAGCATCGCCGGGCAGCTCGAAGGCGCGCTGCCGGTCGGGATCTACCGGTATTTCGCCGCGCTCGTGCGGGCGACCGCCGAGGAGGAGGAGCGGGCGGGCGTACTGGGAGGTCGGGTTCTCGTCCGACGGCTCCCGGTCGGCGTGGTCGGCGCCATCGTCCCGTGGAACTACCCGAACCTGGTCACCGTCTGCAAGCTGGCTCCGGCATTGGCGGCCGGCTGCACAGTGGTGCTCAAGCCGAGCCCGGAGACCGTCCTCGACTCCTATCTGTTCGCCGAAGCGGTGCAGCGCGCGGGGATCCCGGCCGGTGTGGTCAACATCGTGCCCGGCGGGGCCGAGGCAGGCGCCGCCCTGGTCGAGCATCCCGACGTCGACAAGATCACGTTCACCGGCTCCACCGTGGTCGGGCGGCAGATCGCCGCGACCTGCGGACACCTGCTCCGCCCGGTGACCCTCGAACTGGGTGGCAAGTCCGCGGCCATTGTCTTGGACGATGCCGACCTCGCGGCGAACATGGAGAACTTCTTCCAGGCAACGCTGCTCAACAACGGACAGACCTGTGTGTTGAACAGTCGCATCCTGATTCCCCGATCGCGCTACGACGAAATCGTCGGACTGCTGGGCGCTTTCGTGTCCGGCGTCCAGGTGGGCGATGCGCTCGATCCGGCGACCCAGGTCGGCCCGGTCGTCTCCGAGCGTCACCGGGATCGCGTCGAGGGCTACATCCGAAAGGGAATCGGCGAGGGCGCCCGCTTGGTCGTGGGAGGCGGTCGCCCGAAGGGCCTCGACAGCGGCTGGTTCGTCGAGCCGACCCTCTTCGCGGACGTCGATCCGAACTCCACGATCGCCCAAGAGGAGATCTTCGGTCCGGTGCTGGCCGCGATTCCCTACGACACGGTCGAGGACGCTATCGCAATCGCCAACAACAGCGACTACGGCCTGGGTGGCACCGTTTGGACCGCCGACGAGCAGCGCGGCCTGGAGATCAGCCGTCGCGTCCGGACCGGGACGGTCGGCATCAACTACTACCTGCCCGACCCGGCCGCGCCCTTCGGCGGGATCAAGAACAGCGGACTCGGTAGGGAACTGGGACCCGAGGGTCTCGCCTCCTTCCAGAACCAGCAATCGGTGTATCTCGCTCCGTAACAACCGGATTCCGCCGGCGAGCCGGGAAGACTCCGGCCGTTCGAACCCTGAGTACCGACAAGAGATCGAGGATCACATGAAGATCGAAGCCGCAGTGCTGTGGAATGTCAGCGACGACTGGAGTGTCGAGGAGATCGACCTCGACGGCCCGAAGGAGGGCGAAGTACTCGTCCGCTGGGTGGCTGCCGGACTGTGCCATTCGGACGAGCACGCCCGCACCGGCGACATGCCGACCGCCGTGCCGATCGTCGGCGGGCACGAGGGCGCGGGCGTGGTCGAGGAGGTCGGCCCCGGTGTGCGCGGCCTCGCGGCCGGGGATCACGTCGTCGCAGCCTTCCTCCCGGCGTGTGGGCGGTGCCGCTGGTGCTCGACCGGCCACCAGAACCTCTGCGACCTGGGATCCGAAATCCTCGCGGGCACAATGCTCGACGGCACCTTCCGGCGAAGGGCACGCGGCACCGACATCGCCGCGCTCGCCATGCTCGGGACCTTCGCGCAGTACGGGACCGTGCCCGAGGCGTCCCTGGTGAAGGTCGAGGACCACTACCCGCTCGAGCGGGCCGCGCTGGTCGGCTGCGGCGTGACCACCGGGTGGGGATCGGCGGTCAATTCGGCGAAGGTCGAGCCGGGCGACACCGTTGTCGTGATCGGCTGCGGCGGAATCGGTTCCGGCGCCATCCAGGGCGCCCGCATAGCCGGCGCCGAGCATATCGTCGCGGTCGACCTCATCGAGTCCAAGCGCGACACACTCATCGAACTCGGGGCCACCCACTTCGTCACCGACGTCGATGAAGCGGCCGCTCTCGTCGGCGAACTCACCCGAGGTGTGATGGCGGATGCGTCGATCCTCACCCCGGGCGTCGTCACCGGCGAGATGGTCGGCCAGTCCGTCGACATCATCCGCAAGGGCGGAACCGCCGTATTGACCGGTCTCGCGCCGTTCGCTGATACGACCGCGACCCTCCCGATGGCGATGATGACGCTGTTCCAGAAGAAGCTGATCGGCAGCCTCTACGGTGAGGCGAACCCACGCGCGGACATCCCCCGGCTGCTCCGGCTGTATGGTTCGGGCCAGCTCAAGCTCGACGAGACGGTCACTACCGAGTATCCGCTGTCCGAGATCAACCAGGGATACAAGGACATGTACGCGGGCAGAAACATTCGCGGCATCATCACTCACTCTCACTGAACCCGCCGATCCGGCCTGTGGGGGTGGGGTCGAGGATCCCGCCCTCCAGAGCCGTTGCGCGGCGGGTATCGCCGGGGCGTGAATGCGGTCAATCGATGGCGGTCGCGTCGGCGGTTTCGAAGAGAAGTCGCAGGTTCGATTCCTCGGCGGGGCACATCGAAGAAGGGAAAGCGGACGACCTGGGAAATTGCTCTGGCCAACTGGTTGTCGAGACGGATTTCTACCTGGGCTGAGAGAAGATGCGGCGTTCCTCGGACCAGCCCGCCGGTTCCCGCATTCGAGTGAAACCGGAGCGGGGCACGATCGACCGCGCGGATACCGGCAGGCGCGAAGGCACTTCTTGCCCGATTGATCTTCGTCCATGGTCCCCCTCGAAATCAACGATCCCCTCGAAAAGCGCCGGTCCGGGCTACCGCCCTCTCATGTGACGAGGCGCCGGGCGTGAGCGCCCGCCTCGTGATCCGGGGATGGGGCGCGATCACCCGCCGCGGTGAGCTGGCCGAGCCGTTGGTGGACCTGCTGCGCGCCAGCGGTGGAAACTTGCACGCATGGCCGAAGAGTCTCTAGTCACCATCACGATCACCGCCGAATCCGCCGACTGGCTCGCCGAGTTCACCCGGCGCCTGGTCGCTGACCGGCTGGCCGCGTGCGGGAACATCCTCCCGGGCGTGCGGTCGATCTACGCGTGGGAGGACAAGATCGAAGACGACGCCGAAGCGCTCGTGCTGATCCACACCCGCGCGTCCTCGGTCGACGAGATCATCCGCCGCGCCTCGGTGGAGCATCCCTACGACACACCCCAGATCCTGGCCGTGCCCATCGTCGAGGCACACGACGGCTACCGCGAATGGGTCCTGGCCCAAACCGATTGACCAGCACGAACGACGGTCAAGCCGGATCCGCTGGCCGCGGCCGCAGCGCGTAGGCAGGCACGAGCTGGTCGGTCAGCTGCAGGTCCGGGCGTCCGTCGGCGTAGGCGATCGAGTAGGTGACCCGGCCCAGCCACTCGCCGGCGAAGGTCGGGACCCAGTGGGTGAGCAGGCCCGGGCGCTCGCCGGTCATGTCCAGCCCGGCGCCGTTGACATGGCGGGGCGTGCCGGGATCGCGGATCACGATGGCGTCCAGCCGCACCCACACCGGCTTCGGCGCCTCCACTACGGTCCGCGCGAAGTGGCCCTGCGCCTGCGGGTACAGCGGCCGAGGGAAGGTGCCCTCAGTCCGCGCGGGCCCGCTCGGCTCGTCTCCGCCGCCGCTCATCGCGCTCACTCGGTCCAGGGGCTCAGGTCGACCAGCCGCATCGAGAACGGGTACGCGCCCGGGGCGTCGAGGGTCGGCTCGATCCGGGCGGCGGTGTCGTCGATCTCGACGATCTTGAACTGGCTGACGCCGTTCGTCCCGATCCGGACTAAGTCTCCTACCTGCATAATCGATACTATAGTCGAACACATGTTCGCATCGATCTGCGAGTCGGCACGCCCTTACCTGCGGCTGAGCGTGTGGACCGAGCCTTCGCCGCGGTTCTGTCCGAACGGGCACCGGCTCGGCGCGGGCCGTGCGATGGTCGCGGCGATGCCGTGCCGCCGCGTCGGCGGCCACCACCGCGCCCACACCTGCCTCGCGTGCGGCGCCACGGTCTACAGCCCACCCGTGCACAACGACTGCGAGCACTGAGCACCCGGGTGCCACGGCCAGAACCCGAGATCGTCAGAGCGGCAGCAGAATCGGGCCCCTTCGGGTCGATCCTGTGCGACGAGCGGGTGCATGGGGTGGGTGCGCGATTTTGTCCGCGATGTGGGTCTGTATGTGCTGGTCGTGGCGATGTTGTGTTGCCCGTTCGGCTTGCTCTTCGGTGTCTGGTACGCCAACCCTACGGAGAACGGGCCAGGTGGTGAGGCGTCGTGTGACAACAGCGTTCCGATGGTCTGCACGGTGGTCTTCGCCCGGCGCGTGGAAGATCCGTCGGCGACGGCGTACGGCAAGCCGGTGCGCCTGGTCGCGGTCGAGGGCGATACCGCGGTGGTGGAGATCAAGGCCCTGTTCGGGTGGGTGACAAGTACTGTGCGCCGCCGGCGAGGGAGCCACCATGCACGGCGGACTTACCGACAGCTACAACACGGTGACCATCGTCGACATCACCGACGATCGAGTGATCATCGAGTTGGAAGGCGCCAGTGACGTGTAGGAGCTGAGCGGAGACCAGTGCCGCTCAGCTCCTATGTCCACCGGTTGTCGACGCCGAGTCCTGTTGCCAGACGTCTACTTCGCCGAGGTGAGGTCGACGACCGTAGCGCCGGCGGCGTTGGACTGTACCGAAGCGATCCCCTTCTTCGCCGCGTCCTTGGACTCATAGGCCTGGCTCTGGGCGATGATCTCGCCGTTGCCCGCCTTGAGCCGCCACCGGAACTTGCTCGACGCGTCGGCGAAGATCTCGAACTTTCCTGCCATGACCGGGCCTCGCTCTCATTCGAAGGAAACGCGCCTACCAGCGCAGACTATGCCACTCCGGCCGGTCTAGTCTTGATCTTTGTGGCTCTGGGGGTGCTAGCCCCGATGCTGGCCAATCCCGCATGGCGGCCGCGGCCGCCCACCGGCTGGCACGCGGAATGGAAGTTCGACGCCCTCCGCGCCATCGCACCGAGGAGGGCGTCAGCTCGTGGAGTGGGAACACGCGCGACGTAGCGTTCCTCTCAACCCCGAAGTAGTCGCTGCGCTTACCGAGATCACCGCAGCTGATGATTGGCCGGACCCGACCATCACCCCGGTTTGGCGCGTACCCGTTGATTCGGCCACTGGCTCACTGTGAGTCGGAATTGGCCCGCCGTTGACTGGATACTAATTTTGTCTCGAAGCCAAGGTGGCGACGAGTCGACCTGCGACCTGTCCACGCCTGAGGCGCTCGACTCCCGCCGCGATGTCACCGAAGCCGATCAGTTCGATGTCCGCATCGAGGCGTCCTGCTGCCATCAGCGCGCACACCCGCTCCGCGTCTTGCCTCTCGCCGCCCATGACACCGATCAGCGTGACTCTGCCCAGAGTGAGGTCGAGCATACTGATCTCCGCAGTGCTCACGCCCAGTCCGACTTGGACTACCCGCCCGTGTCGACGCACCGCTCGAATGGCCTCGCTCGTCGTGGTCCCGAAGCCTGCGAAGTCGACGATCGCATCGAGGTCACGGTCAGCGAACTCGACGATCGACTCGCCTACCTCCACCGCGCCGGCGGCACGAGCGGCGGGCCACCGATCGCGTTTGAGTTCTGCTACGTATACCTGCGCACCCGCGAGCGAGGCGATCCGGGTGCCGAACTGGCCCAGCCCGCCGAACCCGATGATGCCGATCCTGCGTCCGGGGCCGGCCTGTGCGCCGGTCATCACCGCGGCGTGCGAGGTCATGCCGGCGTCCATCGCCACGGCCGCGAGTTCGAACGGCAACTCGTCAGGGATCCGGATCAGCATCCGGGCGGGAACGGAGACCTTTTCGGCATAGCCTCCGTGTCTGTCGATGCCGGGGCAATCGTCGGACGGAGGACCGACGCAGACCGCGTCACCGATAGCCCACTCCGTCACTCCCGGGCCGACTGCGGCGACGGTCCCCGCTATTTCATGCCCCAGAACGAATGGCGACGCAGGCAGCGGAAAGGCGTCGTCGTCGACGATGCCGACATCGGAATGACATAGTCCGGCCGCGAGCACGTCGAGTATCACCTCCCCCGGCCGGAGCGCTGGCTCGGGGAAGTTGACCAGCTCGAGTGGCTCCCGCTTGGCGCGGATCACCCAGGCCCTCATCGTGCGGCCACGCGCTGCGGCGGGGCGTCCTCAGCCAAGCGGTCACGCGCGATCGCGCGGTCGCGGGGAACTGATTCGGCTCCGGTCATGGTCAACCTCTTCACGCTTGTCGGGTGCGATGCGGGTGCAGCTCACGACCGCGTCGTGAGCTGCACATCCGCGGTGAGCACGTGGCACCCTCCGATCGCCGAGGGGGCAGGAGGGTGGTCTCGGTCATAGCTCAGAAAGTATAGTCATGTGATCAAGTCTATTGACTGAAATATGATGAGGGCCGCCATTGAACGACCTGGCATGTCGATGTTCGTGCGGCGAATCACCTGGTCCGTGCGGATATCGATGTGGGACAGCCTGTTCAACCGGAATCGCACCAGTCTGGCGTGCACGGTCGAGGCCGACATCGGCAAGCGTGAGGCGAGATGTGGAAGTAACTCGGCCGCCCGGACGTCGATGGGCCAGCAGAAATTGGCCTTTCAATGAACACTTACAGCGTGTCGTCGCAATCCCTCAGCCAACCTGCCGGCAGTACCGCTAGGCCCGCGCGATCTGGCGCAGGTGCTGGCATACCTCGTCGATGGCTTGCTTCGCCTGCGCGAAGACATCCACCTCGGTGATGAAGCCATGGAAGACGCCGGCATACCTGGTCAGCGAGACGGGGACGCCGTCCCGCTGCAACCGTCCTGCGTATGCTTCGGCGTCGTCCCGGATCGGATCAACCTCGGCGGTAAGGATCAGGGCGGGCGGGAGGCCGTGCAGCGATTCGGCGCGCATGGGTGCCGCGAGGTGGTCGTCCGCCCGATGTCCCGGGCCGACGTAATGGTCCCAGCACCAGCGTGCGTCCACGGTGCTGAGCAGCGGCGCATCGGCGAATTCCGACCATGACGGCGCGGAGAATGTCCTGTCGACCGCGGGGTAGGCGAGGACCTGGGTCACGGGTAGGGGGCTGCGTTCGTCGCGCCGGTGCAGGCAGAGGGCTGCTGCGAGATTGCCTCCGGCGGAATCGCCCCCGATCGCTATCAGTCCCGGATCGATACCGAGCTCTGATGCTGTCCGGGTCAGCCATGCGTAGGCGTCGAGGCAGTCTTCCAGTGCTGCGGGGTACGGATTTTCGGGAGCGAGCCGGTAGTCCAGCGACACCACCGTCCAGGCGGATCCCGCGGCGATCGCGCGACACAGCTCGTCGGCTCCGTCCAGGGTTCCCAGGATGAAACCTCCGCCATGCAAGTAGACGAGAGCCGGTGTGTCGCCGCCCGAAGCGGCAGTGTTCGCGCGGTACAGACGAGCGCGGATCGCGCCTGCACGGGTCGGGATGGCCAGTTGTTCGACGCGGTCAACCGGAGTGATGGGCTCGGCAGCTGGAGTCGTGTTCAGAAGCGCCCTGGCCTGCTCCGGTCCCAGCTCCCGGACCGGTTTCGGCAGGGCATGGGCGATCATCCTGGCCGCTGCCTGTGCGTTGCCGTCGAGCAGATTCCACCAGGCGGGGACGTCGTTGTTCATTTCGGAAACCTCGCGATTGATTGACAAGAAGTGATCTGTGCCTCACTATCGTAGTCGAATGACTGAGACGAATGACTGCATAGAAGACGCTCCACTGGGATCCGCTGCCTGCGGTCTACCGCGCACACGATCTCGTCGAACCGAAAGGGCAGAACAATGACCGAAACGACGATCGGCCTCGCGACACGCGGGGAAGACGTGGTCGACGGGGTCGACATTCGGATCGAGGACGACGCGAGTCCGATCGCCCGGTTGATCGGCCGGACCATCGCCGACTCCGTTCGGGAAGGCCGCCCGAACTCAGTCGTGGCGGCGGTGGAGGGCCGTGTCGCCATCTACTCCCACGACACTCCGCAGTCAGCGACGGTCAGCATCTCGGACGGTGTCGTTACTGTATCGAGCGGGGTGTTCACCGAACCCGACCTCACCCTGACCGTTGATCTGAACGCGAGGCTCGCTCGAGTTGGCGAGCCTGTCGGCGCTGGCGACGATGCTCTCGCGGTCGCTGTGCTGGCACTGCTGTCACCGCCCCTGCCGGACTGGCAGATTGCCGCACAGAGCTTCTGGGCCAAGGCCCGCTCGATACCAGGTATCCCTGACGTGCTCGTCGCGATCGCGGACGGCCCTGACGGATTGGCCGAGCATGTCGTCGGTGAGGGCGAGACCCAGTATGTGATCGCAGGGCCCCCGGATCTCCTGGCCGGCATCTTCTCGGGCGCAGACGACCTGGTCGCCGCCTTGTCCACCGGCCTCGTCGGCGTGCGCGGCACCCTCTCGCAGCTGTCCGTGCTGGTCGGCGCTTCCTGGAAGGTTCGTTACGATGTCTGAAATCGCCACCACCGCAACCGTTCTCGAGCCCGGCGTGCACACGGTCCGGATCGAGTCGACCAACCACGACGGTTCCTTCCACGGCAAGAATGTCGCGCCCGCGAAGTTCGCCGCGTGCGCGGAATCGGGTTTCGCAGTGGCCGATCTGCTCTTCGGGCTCGATCTCGGCAACGCGCCGACCTTCGGTTTCGCCTACCCTGCGTGGCGTGGTCATCTCGCGGATCTGCAGTTCCGGCCCGACCTGTCGACGCTGGTCCAGTGGGCGCCGGGTGTCCAGTCGGTGATCGGTGACTACTGGCAGCCCAACGGCACGCCGATCGGCACCTGTCCGCGCAATCTCGCCCGCAAGATGGTCGATCAGCTCGGCACCCGCGGCTTCACCGCGACGATCGCGGTCGAGATCGAAGCCACCCTCTTCCAGGAGTCGGTCCACGAGGCCAGGGCCAAGGGCTATCGCGATCTCACCCCGCTCGGCGGCTCGGCGGGCACCGCCTACAACCTGGCGAAGTCGAAGGACTGGGTCGACTACATGTCGGCGGTCGCGCGGCGGCTCGAGGAGATCGGCATCGAGTGGGAGGCGTGGAGCGACGAGGACGCGGCCGGTCAGGTCGAGCTCAATCTCGTTCCCGGTGATCCGATCTCGGTGTGCGACAACTGGGCTCGGGCGCGGCAGGTGATGCGGGAGGTGGCCTTCGAACTCGGCCACACGGTCACCTTCATGGCCAAGCCGACCGCGGGCTACGGCCAGGCTTCGCACGTGAACCTGTCGTTGCAGCGCGACGGGGTCAACGCGTTCTACGCCGCCGACGGTCCGTCGGACACCATGCGTCACGCGGTCGCCGGGCTGCTCGCGACGATGCGTGGCGCGACCTCGGTCATGCTGCCGCAGATCACCTCCTACCGTCGCCTGGTCGATCTGAGCGGGCCGCCCACCACGGTGACCTGGGGCATCGCCAACAAGACGACCGCGGTGCGCGCGGTGTGTGGCCACCCGAAGTACTCCCGGCTCGAGTACCGCGTTCCGGGCGCCGACGCGAACCTGTACCTCGCCGTGGCGACGATTCTGGCGGGCGTGATCGCCGGGATCGACGGCAAGCTGGAACCGGCCGACCCGGTCAGCGACATGGCCTGGTGTGCGCCAGACCTGGAACGGCTGCCCGACACGATCACCAAGGCCGCCGACGCGCTCGAGTCGGACCTGATCTTGCGTGAGCAGCTCGGTGACGAGTTCGTCGACTTCTGGGTCGGCACGCGGCGCTGGGAATGGATGCAGTTCCATACGACCGGCGGCGACCCGTTCGCCGAGCTGTCGGAGTGGGAGTCCACGCGCTACTTCGAGTTCCCGTGAGCGCGGGCAGGCCGACGCCAGGCCTCATCCGTCCGATGATCGGCATCACCGGACGGCGGTTCCGGCTGGGACTGATCGAAGGGCTGGACAAGCGCTACGGCCATCTGCTCACCGACAGCTTCATGTCCGACTTCTCGCAGCGAATCGACAGAGCTGGTGGGGTTCCCGTGAATCTGCCCTACGACGCCGACCCGGATGCGCTGTGCCACTGGCTGTCCGGTGTGGTCATCACCGGCGGCCAGGACGTTCATCCCGCGTACTGGGGTGGCGACCGGTCAGTGGTCCGGGATGTGGATCCGCGGGACGATCCGATGGTCCACGACCCTGATCGCGACGAGTTCGAGATCGCGCTCGTGCGTGCCGCACTCGCCCGGCGAATCCCCGTGCTGGGAGTGTGTCGCGGCCTGCAGGTCCTGAACGTCGCGCTTGGTGGCACACTGATCGCGGACCTCGGGCCGGGACCCGTGGAGCACCTGTCGGCTTCGCCTCCGCTCACCGACGGAGCTGACGATCACAAGGTGACCTTCGAGCCCGGTTCGATCGCGGAACGGCTGTTCGGTACCAGTGTGGTGACCAACTCGTGGCACCACCAAGCGGTCGACCGCTGCGGTACCGGCCTCGTGGTCACAGGACGCGCCGCCGATGGCGTCGTCGAAGCGGTCGAGCTGCCAGGAGCGGCAGTGCTCGGTGTCCAGTGGCATCCCGAGTGGATGGAGCGTGACGATCCGGCGCTGAGATGGATCGTCTCCGAGGGCAACCAGCGGATCTGACGCAGGATGAGCGTCGGCCGCCACCGAACGGTGGCGGCCGACAACTACTCTCGGGTCAACGTGGTATCACTTCACGTTCACCCAGGACACGAGCGATCGCAAGGTTTGCTCGGTGGAGACCTGGGGGACCGTGACGGCAGGCGCGGCCGCACCGCCGAGGTTGGCGGCGATCCAGGCGTCGAGCACACCGAGTGTCAGCTCAATCTGCGACGCTGTCGCTGTGCGGTCGGTGAATACCAGCCAGTTGAGCGCGAATCCGTCGGACAGCGCGGACACGATGTAAGTCAGTGCGTCGAGGGTGTCCGGCTCCACCGTCTGGCCTGCCTCGGTCGCAACCGTTTCGAGGATGGTCCGCATGGTCGCGAATGCCTCGTTGTACACCATCTCGGCCTGTCGGCCTTGCTGGCGCTGGCCCCAGCTGATCAACTCGATGATCGCTGCGCCGAAGTCCGGGTTCACCAGGTACCACTCCATCAGGCCTCGTAGCAGGGCGCGGGCGGTGGTGGCCACGTCGGCGTGAACCTCGCAGTGCGTCAGGACTTCTCGATACTGTTCGGCGACGTGTTCGAAGACGGCCGCGAACAGCACTTCCTTCGTGGAGAAGCAGTAATGCAGCGTGGCCAGCGGTGCGTTCGCTTCCTGTGCGATGCGGCGTGTGGTCGCGCCGTCCACGCCTTCGGCGGCGATCACGCGCACGGCCGCCGCCACCAGTTCGGCGCGACGTTCGGCAGCGGGGATGCGGGCCATGAACTTCTCCTGTCAGAGCCGATTTGAACGAATGATCAAGTCAAGTCGAATGCCACGGTAGCAGTCAGAGGATTCCTGCACTGCCGAATCGCAGGGAATGCATCGAATTGCGCGACGTACGGCCCATTCTGTTCAAATGCCTTGATCGATTGACTAACTTGACTTACCGTATGAGCCAGATCACATGTGCGCCGCACCCTTTCGAAGGAACGAACCACTCATGACGAACGAACTCACGCGCCTGGCACCCGACGCCACCATCGACGCCGTGGTGGAGGTGATCATGCGAGACGGTGGCGTGATCATCGAAGGGCTATTCGACGACGCCACTGTCAAGGGACTCGAGAACGACTTGAATCCCGTCCTCGATCGGGTGGACACCGGCCACGACGAGGTGTTCGCCGGCAACCGAACCAAGCGCGCAGGAGCCTTGTTCGCGCGGACCGAGCACATGGTGACGATCGCGCTGAACCCGCTGTACCGGGGCGTGGCCGAGCGCATCCTCAACAAGCAGATCAACGTCTTCTTCGGTGAGGAGTCGGTGCCGAATCCGGCGGGCATGCACGTCGGCGCGACGATGGCCATCAAGATCGGCCCTGGTCAGGGTTCGCAGCCGCTGCACCGCGACGACTCGGTGTGGTTGTGGCGGCACCCCACCTATCAGCGTGAGGCGCGGGTGCAGATCATGGTGGCGGTCAGCGACTTCACCGCCGAGAACGGTGGCACCCTGGTGATCCCCGGCTCGCACTTGTGGGACGACGAGCGCGCACCGCGCCTCGAGGAGGCGGTCCCCACGGAGATGAAGGCCGGGTCGGCGGTGATCTGGATCGGCTCCACCTATCACGGTGGTGGTCGCAACACCACGTCGGACGAGTACCGCGTCGGCGTGACGATGGGCTACGACCTCGCCTTCCTGCGCCCAGAGGAGAACCCCTTCCTCGCCTACACCCTCGACCAGATCCGGTCGTTCCCGCAGGAGATCCAGCGTGCGCTCGATTGGTCCTCGGAGCACTACGTCGGGTGGGTCGAGGTCGGGGGCCAGATGTCGGACCCCATGAACCTGCTCAGCCGTGACGACTACACCGCCATCGGCGCCACGCTCCCGGCACACGCCTGATCACGAATCGGAGAACCTCATGACAGAGATCCGTCAGCAAGCCGGACTCGCCGGCGAGGATCCTGCTCGCGGTGCGCCGCGTAAAGGAGTGCTCATCGGTGTCGGCACGTTGCTGGTTGTCCTGACCAATGCCGTCATCTTCATTCTGCCGCCGCTGTTGCCGGTCATTCAGGCGCAGTACGGTCTCGCCACGGTCGCCGAGACGACATGGCTCTATACCGCGCTGACCCTCGGTGGGGGAGCGGGCTTTATCCTGCTGCCGCGCCTGGCCGATCTGTACGGCGACCGAAACGCCTCGGTGGCGGCGTCCGCTTTCCTCGCGGTCGGCGCGCTCATTCCGGCGGTCGGCGACTCGTATCCGACCCTTCTGGTCGGTTGCATTCTGATGGGCTTCGGTGGTGCGGCGCAGCTGCTTCCGCTCGGTTTCCTGCGCCGCAATCTCGGCGAGGACGGCATCACGGTGGGTGTCGCGGTCCTGGTCATCGCGACCGGTGTCGGCATCGTCGTGGGCATGATCGGCGGCGGCTTCATCGTCGAGAGTCTGTCGCTGCGAAGCTTTTTCGTCATCCTCACCGCGGTGTGCGCGGCTTCGACGGTCGCGTGCTTTGCGATGATTCCGGACGCCCCGCCCGCGGAACGTACCGGCAGCATCGCCGTCGTCGGCACGGTGTGGATGATCGCGTGGGTGGCGGCGATCCTGCTGGCCCTGACGCAAGGCCTCGTGTGGGGCGCCGCGGCACTCGTTCCGTTGCTGGTCGGCATTGTCGGCGGCATCGCCTGGATGCGTGTCGAGCGCCGGTCGACCTCGGCGGTGTTCGACGTCGCATTGATGAAGACGCCGCTGGTCACCGCGTCGTGTGTGTGCATCGCCCTGTTCGCGGCGGTGAACTCGGCCTTCCTGCTGCTGCTCAGCACGTACGCCCAGATCATTCCCGGGGATCTTCGTCCAGAAGACTCCTACGGCCTCGGCCTGAGCGCGCTGCAGACCGGCTGGCTCATGGCACCTTTTGCGGCGGCGTTCCTGATCCGCGGCACGATGCTCGATCGTGCTCTGCTCAACGGCCGTGGTATGACCGTCTTCGTCAGCGCAGCGCTCATCTGCGCATTGGGGTTGGCTTGGCTCGCACTGGCGCACGAGCAGCTGTGGCATTACCTTGTGGGGGCCGCGGTCATAGGTC
Organism: Nocardia sp. FDAARGOS_372; assembly: GCF_002554515.1. Lineage (NCBI taxonomy): Bacteria > Bacillati > Actinomycetota > Actinomycetes > Mycobacteriales > Nocardiaceae > Nocardia > Nocardia sp. FDAARGOS_372. Next base: position 6,157,910 of record NZ_PDDW01000001.1, read on the forward strand.
TCGGGACCAGAATCGGCTACGCGGCGGGATTCACCATGGTGCAGATGGCGGTGCCCGAAGAGAAGACCGGGATGGCGGCCGGAATCGCGGGCACCTTCATGGCCGTGGGTTTCGCCTTCGGCACGGCGCTGGTAAGTGGCGACCTCAGTGCCTCGCTGGTTCCGGTGGTGGGCACCGGTCTCGAGGTTGCTGACAAGGGCCTCTACAGCATCGGCTACTGGCTGTCGGGAGTTCTCGCCCTGCTCGTCGTGGTGACCGTGGTGATCTCACGCGCTCGGTCCGGTCGGCGCGCCGGCGCAGCCTCGGCCTGATTCAATTCGCTCTCGACGGCATCGGCTCGTGCGCACTATCGGCCCCGACCTGGCGAGATGGTGCGTGCGGGCCGCTGCGCGCCCGCTCACTATCGGTCGATGCTCACCCAGGATGTCAGCGAACGCATGGTGTCTTCGGATGAAGTCTTCGCGGCCGGCATCACCGGCATGGCCGCATCGCAGAGGTTGGCGGCGATCCAGGCGTCGAGCACACCGAGTGTCAGCTCAATCTGCGACGTTGCCGCTGTGCGGTCGGTGAACGCCAGCCAGTTGAGCGCGAATCCGTCGGACAACGTGGTCATGGTGTAGGTCAACGCATCGATCGTTCTCGGGTCGATCGTCTGGCCTGCCTCGGTCGCAACCGTTTCGAGGATGGTCCGCATGGTCGCGAATGCCTCGTTGTACACCATCTCGGCCTGTCGGCCTTGCTGGCGCTGGCCCCAGCTGATCAACTCGATGATCGCTGCGCCGAAGTCCGGGTTCACCAGGTACCACTCCATCAGGCCTCGTAGCAGGGCGCGGGCGGTGGTGGCCACGTCGGCGTGAACCTCGCAGTGCGTCAGGACTTCTCGATACTGTTCGGCGACGTGTTCGAAGACGGCCGCGAACAGCACTTCCTTCGTGGAGAAGCAGTAATGCAGCGTGGCCAGCGGTGCGTTCGCTTCCTGTGCGATGCGGCGTGTGGTCGCGCCGTCCACGCCTTCGGCGGCGATCACGCGCACGGCCGCCGCCACCAGTTCGGCGCGACGTTCGGCAGCGGGGATGCGGGCCATGAACTTCTCCTGTCAGAGCCGATCTGGACGGATGATCAAGTCACTTCAAAGGCTACCAGGTGTATGCGAACGAGCCGTCGGGTGAGTCCTCTATCGCAAAGGCGTAGCGCAAAGGCAGACCCCGGCTATGGCGGTCTTCATTGGTTCTAGTCGATCGCCTTGATCATATGACTATGTTCTTCTAGGCTATGACCGAGACCACACTCCGACCCCATCGGCGATCGGAGGGATACGGGCCACGTGCTCACCGCGGATATGCCGTCACGACGCGGTCGTGAGCGGCACCCGCATCGCACCCGACAAGCGTGAAGAGGTTGACCATGACCGGAATCGAATCAGTTCCCCGCGATTGCGCCATCGCGCGCGACCGCATGGCTGAGGACCCGCCGATCGGCACCCTCGTCGACCTGCTGGCGACCCAGGCCGCCACATCGCCCGACCGCGAATTCCTTCGGTTCACGGAAGGATCGTGGACCTTCGCTGAGATCGACGACTGGACCTCTCGGCTGGCCCGTCGACTGGCCACGGATGACGGTGTCCGACCGGGGGACCGGGTCGCGATCATGCTGCCCAACGTGGTGCAGTGGCCGGTCGCCTGGCTGGCGATCCTCAAGGCGGGCGCGGTGACGGTGCCGGTGAACTCGTCGTACCAGCGCGCCGATCTGGAGTTCGTCCTCCAGGACTCCGGCGCCCGGGTGCTGTTCACCGACGCCGAGCACGCCGGCCTGGTCGAGGAGGTCCGCATCGCGAACGGCGAACTGGCCGATCTTCGGGTCGTCGAAGCCTCTTCGCCGGCCGAGCTGGCGGCGTACCCGGCGGAACGGCTGGCCGTCGAGATCACCGGCCAGACCCTCGCGAACCTCCAATACACCTCAGGGACCACCGGTTTCCCCAAGGCCTGCATGTTGACCCACGACTATTGGGTCCGGCTGGGGTGGGTATGTGCGAGCGCGGCGAGTCTGGGACGGGACGACGTGGTACTCACCTCGCAGCCGTTCTCGTACATGGATCCGCAGTGGAACACTTCGCTGTGTCTGACGATCGGCGCGCCGCTGGTGGTGCTACCCCGGTTCTCCGCCTCGGGCTTCATGGCCGACGTCCGCAGGCACCGCGCCACGTTCTGCTACGTGCTCGGCTCGATGCCCACGCTGCTGTTCAAACAGCCGCCGAGCCCGCACGACCGGGACAACGATCTGCGCCTGGTGATGTGCTCTGCAATCCCTGTCGCGCTGCACGCGCAGCTCGAACAGCGTTGGGGTGCACCGTGGCGTGAGCTCTTCGGCATGACCGAAAGCGGGGTTGACCTGGTCAGTCTCCCCGAGAGTACTGCCGACGTCGGCAGCGGGCGGTTGGGTCACCCGTTTCCCACCAAGGAGGTCCGGGTGGTCGATCCGGAAGGTCGCGACGTTGCCGAGGGAGAACCCGGCGAACTGATCACCGCTGGCAGACCGATGATGCTCGGCTACTGGAACCGGCCGGCGGAAACCGCGCAGACGCTGCGCGACGGCTGGCTACACACCGGCGACGTCGCTGTTCGCGAAGCAGGCAGCTACCGCCTGGTGGGCCGGATCAAGGACATGGTGCGCCGCGGCGGCGAGAACATTGCGAGCGCCGAGGTCGAGCGCGTCCTCGAGCGCGACGACACCGTTGTCGCGACGGCGGTCGTCGGCGTCCCGGACGAGCTGTTCGGCGAAGAGGTGAAGGCCTTTGTGCAGCTGGCACCCGGGGTAGAAGAGAGCCGCGCGAGCGCGGAGCGAATCATCGGTGGCACGCGAACCCAGCTCGCGCGCTTCAAAGTTCCGCGCTACGTCGAGTTCGTTGCCGACTTTCCGCGGACCCCCTCCGAGCGGGTGTCCAAGCCGGCCCTGAAGGCGCGCTCCGCTGTGCATCCAGGCATCACCTATGACCTGCAGCCGCCACGCACCGTCGGCAGTGCGCCAACTGAGGAGCCAAATATGACCGAGAACTACCTGGATGTGCGCATCGACCGCGACGTCGCCGTGCTCACACTGAACCGCCCCGCGAAGCTCAACGCGATGGACGTGGACACCCGAGTGCTGCTCGCGCAAACCATCCGACGGTTCGGGACGGGTGACGTCGTCCGCGGGATCGTGCTGACGGGTGCCGGGCGGGCCTTCTCCGCCGGGGAAGACCTGCAGACCGTCCCGACCAGTTACAACGAGGTCCACGAGGCCTTCGCGACCTTCCACGACATCACCCGCGCGATTCTCGAGACAAAGATCCCGGTGATCGCGGCTGTCAACGGCATCGCGGTCGGTGGTGCCTCGGAGATCACGCTGTGCTGTGACGGTCGGATCGGCAGCACGGCCGCCGAGTACTTCCAGCCGGAGAACCACCGCGGGATCATCATCTCCAACGCCTCGAGCTTCCTGATGAGCCGCCTGGTCCGCAACCACGCGATGCGAATCATCCTGGGCTCTCAGCGAATCGACGCGGACGAGGCGCTACGGATCGGGCTGCTCGACGAGATCGTGGCCCCGGAGACACTGGTGGACCGCGCGGTCGAGGTGGTCGGCCAGTGGAACTCCGATCCCCGGATCACCGCGCTGCACCTGGGTCTTCTGCGGCCGCGCCCCGAAGACATCGAGGCCGCGTTCGCCCGCGAGGACGACGCCGCCCGCCAATCCTGGGAGTCCGGCGCCTTCACCGAGGGCATCGCGGGTTTCTGGGCATCGAAGAACGCGGCGTCGTCGGCGCCCGCGCAGAGCAACTAGATCGGACACGATGATGATCAGCACCGAAGCAGCTGTCCTCACCGCGGTCAACGAGCCGCTGGAGTTCACCGAGATCCTGGTCGACGACCCGGAGCCCAACGAGGTCCGGCTCGCGGTCTCGAATGTGGGCCTGTGCCACAGCGACCTGCACTACATGACCGGAACCGTCGGCGCGGACCTGCCCGTGGTGGTCGGCCACGAGGTAGCGGGTGTGGTCGAGTCGGTCGGCTCCGCGGTGACCACCTTGCGCCCCGGCGACCGCGTCGTCGGCGCCCTCACGCCCTCGTGCGGGCTGTGCCGCAACTGTCAGGTCGGGCACTCGACCCAGTGCCAGCGCGTCACCCAGATCCGGCAGCGGCCCCGGCCCGCCTTCCAGCTGCCCGACGGACAGGTCATTCACCGCCTCGCTGACATCGGCGCGTTCTCCCGCCACACGCTGATGCGTGAGAACGCGCTGGTGAAGGTGGCCGACGAGGTGGGTCTGCACGTGGGCTGCCTGCTCTCGTGCTGCATCATCACCGGTGTCGGCGCCGTGTTCCGCGGTGCCGAGGTGCGCCCCGGCTCCACGGTCGCCGTGATCGGTTGCGGCGGTGTGGGTTCGGCGATCATCCAGGGTGCGCGACTGGCCGGTGCCTCGGCGATCGTGGCCGTCGATCTCGACGACGCGCGCCTGGCCGCGGCCCGCACCTACGGCGCCACCCACGTCGTGAACGGCGCGGCCGACGTGGCCGCCGAGATCCAGAACCTGCTCGGTGACGGCGTGGACTACTCGTTCGAGGCCGTCGGCAGCGCGCGGACCGCCGCCACCGCGCTGGAGGTGCTGCGCCCCACCGGCACCGCGTGCCTGGTCGGTATCGCCCCCGACGGCACCGATCTGACGCTGCCCGCCTGGAACTTCTTCTTCAGCGAGAAGCGCCTCATCGGCTCCTACATGGGGTCGGGACAGGCGCAGGAGGACATCGCCCAGTTCGCCCGCCTGTACCAGCAGGGGCGGCTGCTGCTCGACGAGATGGTCAGCGATGTCATCGGATTCCGGGACATCGACAAGGGCTTCGAGGCGATGAAGTCCGGCGAAGTCACCCGCATCGTCGCCGACCTCACTGTCTGAGACCTGTTCGCGCACCGAAGGAGCACCTGATGACGAACCCGCAACTGCCCCAACCGATCAACTACATCGCCGACGAGTGGTCCGAGTGCGCGACGATTCCCGACGCCTGGAACCTCGATCCCAACACCGGCCTGCCGGTGCACCGCGCCGTCACCACCACCCCTGCGGATGTGGAACGCGCATTGCGCCATGCCGAGCAGTCCTACGGTTTCGAACGCTGGGACGACGCGGCGAGCGAGGAACGCGCCGAGATCATCGAGCGCGCGGCCGACATCGTCGAGTCCCGCATCGAGGACATCGCCCGCACCGACGCTCTCACCAGCGGTGTCCCGATCGCCAAGGCCCGGATGGTCGCCCAGTTCCTGCCGTACCGGATCCGTTCGGCGGCCGCGGAATTGCGGACCATCCCGCGTCGCACCGCGCTCGAGGCCGGTGGGCGGGACGTGCGTTTGTACAAGGTCCCGTGGGGGCCGGCCGCCATCCTCACCCCGTGGAACGGCCCGAGTTTCATTCCCGCCGCGAAGATGGTGAGCGCGCTGGCCGCCGGCTGCCCGGTGATCCTCAAGCCGTCCGAACACGCGCCGAGCAGCGCCCAGATCATCGTCGAGAGCTTCGTGAAGGCCGGGCTGCCAGCCGGCGCGTTGCAGCTGCTGCACGGTGCGGGTGACGTGGGCGCGGCCGTCACCGGTGACCGGCGCGTAAAGATCGTCTCCTTCACCGGCGGCCCGAACGCGGGCCGGGCGATCGCCCGCGCGGCGGCCGAGGACTTCAAGGTGCTCCAGCTCGAGCTCGGCGGCAACAACCCGGCCCTGGTGCTCGATGATGCCGACATCGACGTGGCGGCCGACGGCATCCTCGACGGGATGACCAAGCTCAACGGTCAGTGGTGCGAGGGCCCCGGCAAGGTGCTCGCGCACAAGAGCCTGGTCGAACCGCTGCTCGAGGCGCTGCTGGACCGGATCGCCCACCTCGAGATCGGCAACTCGCTCGACGAGAGCACCGAACTCGGCCCCATCTCCAACGCCCCGCACTTCGCGACACTCCAGAGTCGCGTCGAAGGGCTGCGGGCCAACGGCGCGACCATCCATCAGCCCGCGAAACTTCCCGGCCTCGATGGCTTCTTCCTGTCGCCGACTGTCGCCACGGGCGTCGATGCCTCGCTGGCGACCGCCGAGCTGTTCGGCCCGCTCATTAGCCTGCACGCCGTGGAGTCCGACGATGACGCCCTGCGCGTGGCCAACGCCGACCCGTCAGGGCTGGACGCCTACGTGTTCGGCGGCGACCTGGATCGTGCTGTCGAGGTCGGCTCGCGGGTGCTCTCGGGTGAGGTGCGGGTGAACGGCGCCAAGCTCGCCGACCTGGCCGACGGCTCGGCCCAAAGCTTCTGGGGCACTTCGGGAATCGGCGGGCACGGCCCGAGCGAGGCGGTTCGGGTGTTCTGCGGCGACCGAGTGGTCGGCGTCGATTCTCCCGACCTGCCGATGTAGCGACCGGAGTAATTCCCCCGAACCCCTTGACTGTGACCGGGGCCACTGTTTTACTGGTCTAAGTCGATTGATCCAGTCATATGACTTTCATGAAAGCGGCAATCCCATGAACTTCCCCTCCGCCTCGGATACCGGGATCGTCGATGTCATCGGCATCGGCGCCGGCTTCTCCGGCCTCTACCTCGCACACCGGCTGACGACGGCGGGCTGGTCCTTCGCCGGTTTCGAAGCAGGCCCCAGCGTCGGCGGCACCTGGTTCTGGAACACCTACCCGGGCGCCCGCTGCGACGTCGAGAGCATCTACTACTCCTACTCCTTCGACGAGGCACTCCAGCAGGAGTGGACGTGGAGCCAGCGCTTCGCCCCACAGGCCGAGATCCTCAGCTACATCGAGCACGTCGCCGACCGCTTCGACCTGCGCAAGCACTTCACCTTCAACACCCGCGTGGTCGCCTCCACCTGGAACGCCGCCGACCGGCTCTGGGAAGTGCGGCTCGACAACGGTGAGATCCGGCGCAGCCGCTATCTGATCTCGGGTGCGGGCGGCCTGTCCACGCCGAAGGACTTCGACGTGCCCGGCCTGTCGAACTTCACCGGGTTGACGGTGTCGACGAGCCGGTGGAACATCTCCCTCGACGACCTCGCGGGCAAGCGCGTCGCCGTGATCGGCACGGGATCCTCCGGGGTGCAGGCGATTCCGCTGATCGCCGAGGTCGCCGAACACCTCACGGTGTTCCAGCGCACCCCGAACTACGTGATGCCCGCCCGCAATGCCGAACTCACGCCCGAGCAAGTCGCCGCCGTCAAGGACAACTATCCGGCGGTCCGTGAGGAGTGCAGGCACTCGCCCGGCGGAATCCCCGACCGTCCCGTCACCGACAACGCCTTCGACGTCTCCGACGAAGAGCGCCGCCGCCGCTACGAGGCGGCCTACGAACGCAGCGGCTTCCAGGGCGTCGGCGGCGAGTTCGCCGACCTGCTCACCGATGTCGAAGCGAACCGGACCGCGTCGGAGTTCATCCACGACAAGATCCGCGAGATCGTGAAAGACCCGGTCACCGCGGATCTGCTCGTGCCCAAGTACCACCCGCTCGGCGCCAAGCGCAGCGTCTTCGGCACCGACTACTACGAGACCTACAACCGGCCCAACGTCTCGCTGGTCTCGCTGCGCGAGGAGTCGATCGAGACGATGACGGACAACGCCATCGTCACCTCGAAGGGCCGCTACGAGGTGGACGCGATCGTGCTCGCGATCGGCTTCGACGCCTTCACCGGTCCGCTCTACGGCCTCAACCTCACCGGCGCGTCCGGCAAGAAGCTGCAGGAGACCTGGCAGGACGGTGTCCGTACGTACCTCGGGATCATGGCCGCCGACTTCCCCAACTTCTTCATGGTCGGCGGTCCTCAGAGTCCTGCGCTGGCCAGCAACGTGGTGATGACCATCGAGCAGGCCGTCGACTGGATCGCCGACCTCATCGAGCACGCCCGCGACAACGGCGCCACGCTGATCGAGGCCACCCCCGAGGGGCAGAACGACTGGGTGGACATCTCGGAGGAGACCGTCGCCGTCACGTTGTACGCCACAACCGACTCCTGGTACCGGGGCTCCAACATCGAGGGCAAGCCCAACACCTTCATGGGCTATGTCGGCGGAGTCGGCAAGTACCGCCGCATGTGCACCGAAATCGCCAAGCGCGGCTACCCCGGCATCGCGATCGACGGCGAAACAGAGACCCGCCACCTGGGCCCCATCCACCGGGAGATCGCATGAGCACGGCACTCCACCGGCGCTACGTGGCCTTTTCCGATGCGCACTACGCGGGCAACCTGGTCGACGGCGCCTACGCCCTCAAGCTCTTCGGAGACGTCGGCACGAACCTGTCTATCGAGCTGGACGGCCACGAGGGGCTATTCGCCGGCTACTCGTCGGTGCAGTTCCTCGCCCCGATCCGGGGCGGCGATGTCGTCGAGGCCGAAGCGACCCTGGTCAAGAAGGGAAACCGCAGCCGCACAGTCGATTTCGAGCTCAGGGTGATCTGTCGCGGCTCCGACGACACCGGCCGCGCACAGGTCCTGGAGCCACCCCTCGTCGCGGTCCGCGCTCGCGGCACCGCAGTCATCCCCGCCGACGAGAAGCAGTAGAAGCCCTCGGGCTGATCTACGACCGTTTCGACGGCAGCCCCGCCCTGTACGCGGCCCGGTTCGCCGACCGCGCTCCGATCGCTTGGTAGCCCGCACGAAAACAACTCTTGGCGCAAGCCAACCTCCAAGGAGAAGATCATGTCCATCAAAGAACTGCTCTTCGCGGTCACGGACATCTGGATGCTCGCCGTCGGCTTCATCTACGGGATCAAGTTCATCCGGAACCACAAGAACTACCTGCTCGGTATCGAGTGGATCGTCGTCGCGACCTCTGGCACGAACTTCCTGCTCTACGGTCTGCTGAAGGCCGGTCACGACAGCCCGATGTACACCTTCTCCTTCTTCCTCGATGCCTTCTCCCGGTCCTTCGGCTTCACGCTGGTCCTGGTCCTCGGGTTGATGCAGGTCACCCACCGCTACAAGCCATCGGCGGCGGTGGACATCGGCGCGTTCGCGCTCGCAGGTGTAGCGGGCTACCTGCTCTTCGCCTTTGCTGAGGAGATCGGTACCGCGGGCAAGATCTTCTACATCGTGGCCAACGTGCTCACCACGATCTTCCTGATGTACTTCGTCAAGCGCCTGTGGGAGATCGGGGAGCGCGGGCACGCTGTGTGGGCCGCCATCGCCACCGCCTGCGGCTTCATCATCTCCTCGACCTACGACTTCGTCCACATCCCAGGCGACGACGCCGAGCACACGATCTTCTACATCTTCGCGCTGTCCACGTGGGGCCTGCAGCTGTTCACGTATTTCCGCGCCTACCGGGCGTTCGACGCCTACAACAAGCGCGTCGATGCCCAGACGGTCAGTGGCGCCGCACCCGCTACAGCGTGAGCGGCGGCTGAACCAGCCCTGGCATATCGCCGACCCACCCCACACGAGGCGGGTCGGCGATATGCCGGTAGTCACCACACCCCCGGTTGCTGCCGAGCAGTACCCGCAGCCAACTGCTCAACACTTCAAGGAAGACCCAGTGAGCTTCAAGAGCCCGTTTCCGGACGTCGAGATCCCGAACCTCAGTGTCTACGATTTCCTGTTCAGTCGACTCGACCCAGCGAATACGGAACGGCCCGCACTGATCGACGGCGCCTCCGGCGCTGTCACCACCTACCGGTCGCTGGTCGCCCAGATCAACGACGTCGCCGGGGCGCTTGCCGCCCGAGGCCTGGTTGTCGGTGAGGTCGTCGGCCTGCACTCGCCGAACGTGCCCGCCTTCGCCGCGGTGTTCCACGGCATCCTCCGCGCCGGCGGCGTCGCGACCACGATCAACGCCCTCTACACCGCCGAGGACATCGCCAAACAGCTCACCGACTCGCACGCGAAATTCCTGTTCACCGTCTCCGCACTGCTGCCGCAGGCCGAGGACGCGGCGACCCGCGCCGGCATCCCGGCCGACCATGTGATCGTCCTCGACGGCGCCGACGGCCACCCGTCCCTGCATGATCTGCTCACCGAGGGCCACCCCGCGCCGCAGGTCTCGTTCGACCCGGCGATTCAGCTGGCGGTGCTGCCATACTCGTCGGGGACCACCGGTCGACCCAAGGGGGTGATGCTCACCCATCGCAACCTGGTCGCCAACATCTGCCAGATCGACCAGCCGATGGTCATCGGCGCCGACGACAAACTCCTTGCGGTGCTGCCGTTCTTCCACATCTACGGGATGACGGTGCTGCTCAACGCGGCCCTGTTCAACCGGGCGACCTTGGTGACGATGCCGAAGTTCGACCTGGTCGAATTCCTGTCCATCGTCTCCGGGCAGCAGTGCACGTACGTGTTCATCGCCCCGCCGGTCGCGGTGGCGTTGGCCAAGCATCCGCTGGTCGACGAGTACGACCTGTCGTCGGTGCATTCGGTCTTCTCCGGTGCCGCCCCGCTGGATCAGGAACTGGGCAAGGCTGTCGCGAACCGGCTCGGCTGCCGGGTCCGGCAGGGCTACGGGATGTCGGAGATGAGCCCGGTCTCGCATGCGATTCCATTCGACCGCGACGACATCGCCTTGGACTCGGTGGGTCTGTCGGTCGCAAACATGGAATGCAAACTCGTCGACCCCGCCACCGGTAAGGAGGTCGCCTACCCGGCCGAGGGGGTCAGTGTGCCGGGGGAGTTGTGGTGCAAGGGCCCGAACATCATGGCCGGCTACCTCGGCAACGACGAGGCGACGGCCGAGACCTTGGATGCGGACGGATACCTGCACACCGGGGACATCGCGACCGTCGACTCCGACGGAGTGGTGACGATCGTGGACCGGATGAAGGAGCTGATCAAGTACAAGGGATACCAGGTGCCGCCGGCGGAGTTGGAGGCGTTGTTGCTCACCCACCCGCACATCGCCGACGCCGCCGTCATCGGTGTCTTGGATGAGGAGGGTGAGGAGGTGCCGAAGGCGTTCGTCGTCCTGCAGCCCGATGCCGACCTGGACGAGGCCTCGGTGATCGCGTTCGTTGCCGAACGGGTCTCGCCGCACAAGAAGGTGCGAAGGGTGGAGTTCATCGACCTCGTGCCGAAGTCCGCGGCGGGCAAGATCCTCCGCAGGGACCTCCGGGCGAAAGAAGCAGCCGGGAAGTAGGAGTCCGCCCGCGTCAAAGTCGCATGCCCGTAACATCGCCCTCGCGGAGTCGGTGCACGTTCGTGCAACTCTCCGGACGCCCACAGGCTCGACGCGATCAATGGCGAGTCGAGGACGTCAGCAACCCGCCCTGAACGCGAACGCAGCACTACGGCAGCCGATCGATCGGAGCAGCCGCGTTTCCTGCACTATCGAGCCCGTAGGTGATGTCAGTTGTGCGGGCTGCAGTAGCCCGCACCTTTCAGGCCGCCGTCAGCGATATCCTGGAAACACGCAAACGAGAGGCTGATCGTGCGGATTTCACCGAACAAATCGTGGACCGGATGAATCGACCCGGACGATGCCCGAAGTCGATCCGTTCGAGACCCACCGCGATGTAACACCGTCGGTCGCGTCGGAGCTGGCCGCCGACGGGTTCGACGATGCCCAAGAGATCGGGCGGGGAGGCTTCGGTGTCGTGTACCGGTGCACGCAGACCTCCCTCGACCGGACCGTCGCGGTGAAGGTACTGACTGACGATCGTGCGGAAGAGGACCGGGAGCGCTTCTTTCGTGAACAGCGGGCGATGGGCCGGCTCACCGGTCACCCCAACATCGTTAATGTCCTCCAGGTCGGAGTCACCGACAGCGGACAACCATTCATCGTGATGCCGTACCACCCGCAGGGCTCTCTGGACGAACGTATCCGAGGGCACGGACCGTTAGATGTGGACGATGTGCTGCAACTGGGGGTGAAACTGGCAGGCGCGTTAGCAGTCGCCCACGCTCATGGCATCATCCATCGCGATGTCAAGCCGGCGAATATTCTTCTCACCGATTATGGGGAGCCGGCGCTCGCGGACTTCGGGATCGCGCACATCTCCGGCGGGTTCGAGACCGCTACCGGCATTGTCACCGGTTCGCCCGCGTTCATCGCGCCCGAGGTTCTCAGCGGCGCTGCCCCGAGCACTGCCTCCGACATCTACGGACTCGGCGCCACTCTGTTCTGCGCCGTCACGGGTCACGCCGCTTTCGAACGTCGCAGCGGCGAACAGTTGGTAGCCCAATTCATCCGCATTACAACGAAATCCGCCCCCGATCTGCGAGAGCACGGCCTCGCCGATGAAGTTGCCACCGTGATCGAGCAGGCAATGGCCGGTCACCCCGGGGACCGGCAACCCTCGGCCGCCGTATTGGGTGAGCGGCTACGCGAAATCCAACGTAGCCGCAGACTGCCTGCGGGCCACATGGCTCTCCGTCCACAAGCCACGGTTGAACCAGAACGGTCCGCAACCGGGGAGATTTCCTCAAGCACTTCCAGCCGTGAGCGCGGGAACCTCCGCCTGGAATTGTCCAGATTCGTTGGCCGGACGCACGAGATCACCGAAGCGAAGAATCTACTCGCATCGTCACGCCTGCTGACCCTGGTGGGAATCGGCGGCGTCGGTAAAACACGACTCGCAGCACAACTCGCCACGAGTATCCGCCGCGAGTTTGCCGACGGCGCATGGCTGGTCGAGCTCGATGAGGTCCGCACGGCGTCTCGATTGATCGACGTGGTGGCTTCCGCGCTCGGTGTGCGGGACCATGCCGAGCGGTCGCTACGCGGGGCTCTGCTCGGCTACTTGTCGTCGCGAGAACTGTTGCTGGTGTTGGACAACTGCGAGCAGGTGGTCGACGCCGTCGCCGACCTCGCTACGGTGCTGCTGCAAGGCAACCCGAATCTGCGCATCCTCGCGACAAGCCGCGAACCCCTTGCGATAGCGGGCGAGGCCGTGCTGCGCGTTCCTCCACTAACCGTCCCCGACGCCGATCGCGATCCGCCACTGCAGGGTCTGCCCCATTACGACGCCGTCGCGCTGTTCACCGAACGTGCTGCCACCGCGGTATCGACCTTCACGTTGACCGAGGCCAACAAGGCCACGGTGATTCGGATTTGTCAGCAGTTGGATGGATTGCCCCTGCCCATCGAATTGGCAGCGGCACGATTGCGCGCGATGTCGCCCGAGCAGATCCTGCAACGACTCTCCGACCGGTTCGCGCTGTTGACCCGAGGGAGCCGAGGCGCACCTTCGCGGCAGCAAACACTCCGATTGTGCATCGACTGGAGTTACGACCTCTGTACCCCGCTCGAACAACGGATATGGGAACGACTGTCAGTGTTCCCCGGCGGCTTCGACCTCGACGCCGCTGAATACGTATGCGGGGAAAGCATGCCGCCGGACGAGTTCCTGGACTCGGTGGCATCCCTCGTCGACAAGTCGATCCTGATCCGCGAAGAACACGGAACCGCAGTCCGTTTCAGGATGCTCGAGACCTTGCGCGCATACGGGCGAGATAGGGCCCAGCACAACGGCGACCCCCACGATCTGCGCCGCCGACACCGAGATTGGTATCGCCAGCTCGCCCTCACCGCCGACGAGGAGTTCATCGGTCCCCGGCAGATCGAGTGGATCGAGCGACTCACCAGTGATCAGCCGAATCTGCGCGACGCCATGGACTTCTGCCTCGCCGAGGACGACGTCGAATCCGGCCTGCAAATCGCAACCCCGTTGTTCCAGCTCTGGGGCGCACGAGGCCAGTTCAGCGAAGCGAGACGTTGGCTCGACCATTTCCTCTCACACCACGGAGCACGGCCGAGCACCGCCACTGTCCGAGCGCTGTACGCCGACTGCTACATGACCGCAGAGCAGCGGGATCCCCACAGAGCTGCAACCCTTGCCGCCCAGGCACGCACTCTCGCCGAACAGCTCACCGACCCCATCGCACACGCGATCGTCGACCATACCGACGGCATCGTCGGACTGATCACCGGCGATCTCGCCCGGGCCGCCTCGAGTTTGGAACGAGCGCAACCAGTGTTCCGGCAAGGTGAAAGCGATCTCGCGCTACTCATCGAGTCTCTGACGTTGCTGGGACTGGCGTATCAACTGCAAGATTCCGAACCCCGCCGGGCTATCGAATGTTACGAGGAAGCACTCGCTATCACGAAAGCACACGGGGAATCGGTCTACCGGGCCTACGTGTTGTGGGCGATGGCCGTTGCCCAACGCCGCATGGGCGCAGAAAGCCGGGCAATCGAGCTGCTCGAAGAGGGAGTGCGGCTCGCTCGACGCGTCGACGATCCAGTCAGTTGCGCGAACTGCATCGAAGTACTCGCCTGGATCACCGCAACCACTGACCCCGAACGCGCCGGCACCCTGATGGGAGCCGCGGAGGCACTCGGCAGCGCGGCCGGGATCCCGTCGGTGTACATTCCCGATCTGTTCGTCCATCACGACGAGTGCGAACAAGTCGTACGCCGGACGCTCGACGAAAGCGTCTTCGAACAGACCTGGCAGCGCGGCAGCGCAATGGATCTCGCATCCGCTGTCGGCTACGCACTTCGCGAGTGCAACTCCAAGACAAGCCCTCCGGTTCCACCAAGTTGAACAAAGGCGAATTAGAGGTCGCGGACCTGATCGCCGGAGGCGATGACCAACAAGGCGATCGCCGCTCGCGTCGTCACATCGCAGCGCACCGCGGGGACACATCGAACACGTCCTCACCAAACTCGGCTTTCACGTGACGAGAACTGGTCGCAGCCTGGATCGTTGACGCGAGTTGACAGCTTCCGGCGTCGATTCTATGCAGGCCCGCACGAACGCGCCCGTTGCCTCCCATCAACGGGGCGCGTTCCGAGGTAGCCGAGTGTCTTGATCCCCGCCCCACCACTAACGCCTCGTTCACCTGCCCAGCAGGACGTCCGCCCGGGCGGAACACTCGGTCAAGGTCACCGAAGAAAACCACTGGGTCGAGAAGGTTCGATTCGATAGAGTCCCAGGCAAAACGTCGAGGGGGGATAGTGGCTGCTGAGGTCGATCATGGGTTCTTCCTGCCTGACCGAGAGCGTCACGTGTACCGGGCATTCGACCAAGAACTCCTCTTAGGACTCGAAAGCTGGGACCGGGGCGAAAGTCCCGGCAGCATAACCAAACCAGACCCTCGCCCCTTCGCAGAGGTGGCCGAGCGATCGGCGAAACAATGTCGCAGGCTGCTGGCCATCCTGTCGCCCGCCGTTGCAATCTCGGCGTGGCGACAGGCCGACCCGGTGGTGCTCCAGGGGCTCAACGACCTGACACTGCTTAATCGGCTGCTCTGGGCACTGGCTGCTGGCGCAACCGGTCACAGCGATGATCCTGGTGTGATCAACCGTTTCCTCGTGCACGCGGCACGGTGGTGGACGGCACAATGGACCGCCGATAGCTTCGAGAAATTCGAAGACGTGATCGACCTTGAACTAGGAGACAGCGCCTCGCGGGAGTTCCTCACCCGGACGAGCTCGAGCGTCATCCGGTACCACTGGGCGTCACGAATGATCTGCAAAGAGATCGGCAATCAGATCCAGCAGGACCCCGGTTACAGGGCGGTCTTCCCGGAGTTCACAGCTGCCAACATCGACCGGTGCCTGAATCTTTGTTGGCAGGACGGGCAGCTGGCAGTCGCGATGACACCATGGACCGACCCCGCAACCCCATTCGCCCAACACGTTGCCCTCAAGGCTGGTGCGCTCGCCGACCGGCCGTTTCCAGAGATCGCCTTGTCAACCGAGATGGACAAGCGCCCCTGGATCGCATTCGCAGACGGTATCGCGCCGATCGCGCTGGGTTCGGTCGCCTTCGCCATGGATCGGGCGCTCCTCGCGGCCGTGGACGACCGGCTTCTTGCTCACCGTGACCATCGCTCCACACCGGTCCTCGACAAGGGGGAACTCTACGAGCGCGTCGCCCAAGCATGCATCAACAACGCTTTGGCCACACTGACCGGCCCACAGCCCTCGCGTCCACTAACTATCCGCATCCCGGGCGAGAATAGACCCGACATCGATTGCGCGGGCATCGGTCATACTGTCGAGTTCATCGGCGAAGTGAAGGCGATGGCGGCACCTCTTCGGATCAACAGCGCGGCAAGCGCATTCGAAGAACAAATATCCAAGGTAATTAGCCAACTTCGCAAGAGGCTCGACGCGATCGACAGCAACACGCCGATCCTCGACGGCAACAAAAATGCGCACTTCGGTTCGCGCCAGACAGTCGGGCTCGGCGTCGTCCTGAACACCTACAGCGGCTCGCTGACTACCCCATCGATGCTGAACCTTCTGCCGTCGGTAGTGGTCAGCGACCGGATCGCGGTCGCCGACCTACACGCATGGATCCTGGTTCTGTCCGCGATGGATTCCTACGACGACATTCGAGCCTATTTCCGTTTCCGGGCTCAACTGCTCGACATGGACGTCAGCGTTATCGACGAATGCGATATCGCACTCACGTACTTTCGGCCCGATCGCGACAAATACCTGATGCGGTGTCAACAGACTCGTGAGGAGGCAATCGACTCGGATCCATATCTGATACTGCCCGCGATGTACATCGATGGAGCGACTGCGTCGGCGTGTCCTCGCCCGACTGACCCGCGTACCTGGCGCAGGCAGTTCTACAACTCGGCGCAGGAAGTACCCCGGTTCGGCGGATAGCCCGTGAATCCATCGGACGGGCTGGCGAGGTGCCTTAATGCGGCTCGGCGGAAGCGAGGACCTGCGTCCGCCTCTGGTGCTTCGTCGCTTCCCGGAGTCAGCCACCTCATCGTCCGAGGCACGAGTTCTCCCATACCCGTCCAACTCTCGGTTCGCCTGCCGGCACGAAGAGTGCAGATACACTCTGAGGGTGCATCTCTCGAGTTGGCGCCCGAACGCCACACCGTCCGCCGAGGCCGATCTGGCATCACAGCTTCCCGCATCACTGAGTAGGAGTGGTCAAGTTGGTGGCTGATGCACCATCGTTTGCCGAGGTTGCGGGCAAACTTGCGAAATCCCTGGCGAGAAAAGGCCCGGTCATTGGTGACCCTGAAGCAAACCTACGAACTCCTATCGCCCGGTTCTTAGAACAAGCAGGGGAAGCCCTTGGATACAAGGTGACGCCCTACGACGAGGTGCGTGAGCTCGACGGCAGGACACGGCTGGACTGGGCAGTCGCAGTTAACGATGTACTCACTGGCTGGGTCGAGGTCAAGAAGCCAACCACCGATATCAACCCCGCGTCATTTGCCAAGAGCAGCCACAACTACCGCCAATGGCAAGCACACAAGGAGTTGCCCAATCTTCTCGTCACCAACGGCAAGGATTGGCGGCTATACCGCACTGGCGAACTAGTCGGCGAGCAAACGGGTCTGGAACTGAAGTCTCTACACACCAGCGCAGGCAACGTGAAGCCCGCGCCTAGGTTCGAGGCAACCATCCTCGACTTCTTCGCATGGCAGCCAGCCGAGATCAAGACCGTTTCTCGCCTGGTGTCCTGGCTTGCGCCACTCACCCGGGCCACACGAGAGGCGGTGCGGCTTCAGCTTACGCACGAACGACAAGTTCAGAAGACAGGAGCGGACGTCACTGAACTCGTATTCCTTGGTGCACTGAAAGATTGGCGTGCGGCCCTCTACCCTCGCGCGAAAGACGCTGAATTTGCCGATGGATTCGCGCAAACCGTGACATTCGCATTGCTCCTCGCAGTATCTGAGGGGATATCGCTTGAAGGCGGCTTGTCGCCAATCGGTGCCCAACTTCGTAAGACGAGCTATGGCTTGATGGGCCAAACGCTCGACCTGCTCACCCGGCACATCGGTGGAACGGCAGTCGATGACACGGTGGACACGATCGTGCGTGTTCTGACTGCCGTAAAGTGGGAGACCATCGCAGAGAAGAGTAGTGACCTCTACCTGCATCTTTACGAGGACTTTCTCACCGAGTACGACTCCGAACTACGTGAAAAGAGCGGCTCGTACTACA
Organism: Nocardia sp. FDAARGOS_372; assembly: GCF_002554515.1. Classification (NCBI taxonomy): domain Bacteria; kingdom Bacillati; phylum Actinomycetota; class Actinomycetes; order Mycobacteriales; family Nocardiaceae; genus Nocardia; species Nocardia sp. FDAARGOS_372. The sequence goes on from NZ_PDDW01000001.1 coordinate 6,175,827, forward strand.
CGCCACTGCCCGTCGTGGAGAGCATGGTGCGGATAGTAGACACCATCCTGCAAGCACATCTTCACCGCGAGCGCGGATACCGTGACCCCAACGTATCAGTAATAGATCCGGCAATGGGGACAGGGACCTATCCGCTCGCTGTTATTCGTCATGTCTCGTCTCAGGCTGTCTCAGAATTCGGGCCTGGGGCCAGCGCCGAGGCTGCCGCGTCAATGGCAGGACGACTGTTCGGCTTGGAATTGCAGACGGGGCCATTCGCTGTGGCTGAACTCCGACTCGCACAAGCCATACATGCGGCCGGGGCCACAATTCCCAAGCAGGGCCTGGGCCTATATGTAGCCGATACGCTGGAGGACCCCCATACTGGCACCGCCGACCTATCATACGACCTTGCTCTAATAGCCCGACAACGAAGCGAAGCCAACGAGATAAAGCGGAACAAGAACATCACAGTCGTAATCGGCAATCCGCCCTACGATGACGCAGCCGGTGGACGGGGCGGCTGGGTCGAGACAGGGGCTGGCGATGGTCAATCCGCGTTACTCGATGCTTTCAAGCGCGGGGTTCCAGGTAACTTGACCCGAAAACTAAAAAACCTATACACCTATTTCTGGCGGTGGGGCGCCTGGAAAGTATTCGAGTCAACTAGTGGAGTCGACCTTCCGCTTGCAGATCAGGGGATAGTATGCTTTATCACCCCACTGAGTTACACCACCTCTGATGCGTATGCAGGAATGCGTGAATATCTTCGACGGACGTGCACGCATGGATGGGTTATTAACCTCAGCCCTGAAGGGCACCTCCCCGATGTCCCGACACGGGTATTTCCAAAGATCAAGACCGAACTCGCAATTGGCATCTTCGCCCGCGCTAACAATTGCGACGAAAATACACCTGCGAAAATTGAATATATCGAGCTTCATGGTCGCAGGACCGAAAAGTTTTCTGCATTGGAATCACTGGGTATCGAATCGGACCAGTGGCGAACGACCTCCGATGGGTGGCGGGAACCATTCACTCCAGCACCATCCGACTCTTGGGTAAACTACCCTAAGCTGGGCGACCTCTTTCCGTGGTCGAATACCGGGGTGACCCCGAGTCGGGGTTGGGTCTCGTCGCCAAGCGCAGACACTCTTTACAGCCGGTTTGTGAACCTTATAACTGAACCCGATAAGGGCAAACGCGACGCCCTATTTCATACGACCGCAACTTGCACACCTTACCGAGGTAAGAAGCGTTTACCCGATGTCTCGCTCGACACCGAACTCCCGCTCGACAGCATTGCAGTCCCTCCAGCCGACATCCCTACCGAGACTATTCAGTATCGGTCTTTTGATTTGCAGCTTATTATTGCCGACGCTCGGTTAATCGACCGGCCATGCCCTTCGCTGTGGGAAGCTAGGGGCGTGGCTGGACAGATATTCCTTGTCGAGCAGCACAATTACAACCCCGGCCGGGGGCCAGGGCTGTTTGCAACGCCATTCCTGCCCGACCAGCATTGCTTTAACGGACGAGGCGGCCGGGTATTGCCACTTTTCCATCCCGATGGAACGCCAAACCTCGCACCAGGGCTAGTGGAAACTTATAGCGCGAAGTTGGGTATACCAGTAACGCCAACGGCTTTCGCTGACTACGTGATTGGAGTGATTGCAAATCCTGCCTACACTGAAAAATTCTCAGCAAATCTGAATTCACCAGGAGTCCGCGTTCCGCTCACGGCGGATTGTGAGCTGTTCAACGAGACCGTTGAGCTCGGGTCGGCGGCACGCTGGTGCATGAGTCTCGGGTCCGTAGGTACACCGCCGAAGGGGGGACAGGCCGAGCAGCCGATGCCTTCGTACCACAGTCCCGTTGGTCGTTCCGTTCCCCAGAATTACTCATATGACGCCGCACTCAACCAGCTTCATGTCGGCCCCGGGGTGTGGGCCCACGTCACTCCCGAGGTGTATGGGTACGAAGTTGGAGGCCGCAAGGTAATCCCGTCCTGGCTCGACTACCGGATCGCATCGATGAATGGATCAGACCAAGAAGGGCTCAACGCCATCGTAGAGTCACGTTGGCTGCCTGAATGGTCTGAGCAGCTGACGACTGTTCTGCGATCTGTAAGTCGGCTGCTGAGTTTCGCGGCCCGTCAAGCAGCGAATCTTGAGAAGATCGCCGAAGGCCCACAGCTGTCCGTTGCAGATTTGAGTGGCAGCGTCCCGCCATCAGATGCCACTCGCAAGGCACGGCGTCGGACCGAGGGAACCTTGTTGTAAGCGGCCTCAAAGCAAGCAATGTGCTTACTCCCTCCCGTACCCGGGGTAACTGGTAGGTTCCCCGAGTACGGCTGGTGGTCTAATCTGCAAGCAGCGGGTCTTTGGGTTGCGGACGGTTGCGCGCGTCGTGTTTCGTCCGATTGAAGGTCGGCCGCTCTACAGAGTGGTGCTGCGCTTCAGCAAGTTCGCGCGCGCAGACTGGGCGGTGTTGTCACTCGTTTGCTACACGAAGGGTCGGCGGCACTACTTGCTCAGGGAAGTTGGTGTTGACATAGTCGATGGCGTGCTCACGCGAAGCGTCGTAGTTTAGTGCATCCCTGAAGAAGCGAAGTTGCTCTTCACGCTCGTCGATCAAGTCGGCCCACGTCTTCACCCAAATTCGCGCGGGTGGGTCCAGGTGGGTCCAGTCGGCCAGCAGGCCTTTGGGATTGTCCTTGATGTCGTTCTGGGTGACCCTGTGTATCTTTGTCGAGATGAGCAAGAAGTCCCAGTGCGACTTGCGTCCCTGGAACTGCGGATCGCTGGTCACCGCGTCAGCATAGGACTTGATCTGCTCAACCTCCTTGGCCGAGATCGTGACAGACGGGCGTTTGAGTTCCACCACTAGGTACTCGGATCGATTGACCGTACGGCCGGTTTGCCCGAGCATAAGATCGACGATCCCGACGGACCCGTCGTCGCGTCGAACTGGTTGGAGCGGGGAGTCCTCGGGGTCACGAATCATGGAAAGGTGTCGTTCAAGGACCGCATCGAGACTCCTGTCGCTCACCATGAGGTCGTATTCTTCGCCGAACACCCAGGTGTTTCGCTCCAAGAGTTTGTGGAGCTGAGTGCGTTCCATGGCGGTCTTGCGCCCCTCGGGGTCGAACACAATCTCTTTCAGGGCCTTGAGGAAATCCAGACGGTTGACGAGTTTGGTATTTGCAGAAATGAGCTCGGTGATCTCTGTTCGGTCGAGCAGGCTCGCGAGTTGCTTGACTTCCGGCTTCGGCAGGTGCATGACCTCTTCAAGCACACGCATCGTCTCTGCTGGCTGACTAGACACCGTGGCTCTGAGTAGAGCGAGGGTGCTGCGCCGACCAACCTCCTGCTTGGGCAGCTTACGGGCGATGGTTGTCGCAACAAAGTCGAAGGTCTCCCGCTCGATCCGCTCGAGTTCGTCTTTCGGCTCGTCAGTGTAGGGATAGTCGCCGTTGTTCTTCCAGGTCTCGACTTGTTCAGCACGGCGCTGGCGATCTCGACCGTGAAAATACTTCTTGATTTCGGTCCGCGCCTGCGTCAACACGTCGCTGATTTCGCCGTGCAACTCGCCCGCGGCGAGTTCCTCTTCCGGCTGATCATTGAAATGGTCCCACACTACGAACGCCGTGTAATTCAGCCCGGGTGTCTGTATCTCTGGCTTGTAAGTCGCCCGAATGATCCCGTTGGTGTCACAGAGATGGATGGCGCGATCGGCGGAATCATGCCATTCGATTATCCGCAGCACGGGGGATTGTCCAGCCTCGTCGGTGAAGTCACTAAGTGGCTTCTCGAACCGGGTACGCTCGGCGGCCTTCGGGTCGAGCTTGGCACCATCAAGGATAATTGCGACTTCAGGGTGCTCAGTGAGAAATACTGAGAAGGTTGCGGTCAGTCGGCCACGAACTCCGTCGGCCAGTAGGCGGGTGATGAATTTCGGCGGATTGAGTGCCTCGAAGACGGTCCCAGTGGTGTCGCCGTCGATAATCAGCTGTGAGTCGGTGGAAAAGTTGGTCGGGTCCGACGCGCTTCCATTGATGACCGTGCGTTTTAAATCCCCCGGTGTGTCAACAGCCGTCGTAGTCCATTTGATGCGCTCTCCGAGCGCGAAACCTCGGATGCGGCCCTGTCCATCGCGGCCGTTCAACCGCCGCTGGGTATTCGGTGAGAGCTTTGCGGTCTTCTTCCATGACCCTCCAAGCCGGCCGAAGTAGGTGTCCACCTCTTCCGGTGGAACGCCGTGACCGTTGTCCTCGATCACGACCCGGGCTACCCCATCAAGACCGTCCGGTTCCACCTCGACGCTGACCGTGGTCGCCTCCGCGTCGAGTCCGTTCCAAACAAGCTCGATCACCGCCCGAACCGGATCGTCGCGGTGTGCGATGCGCAGTACGTAGTCATCCTGCGCGTCAATGTGGAAGCGTTTCGTCACGGAAGTAGTATCGCCGAGGTCGTAGCTCCTCGCAGTTAGATGCGCGGTCGTCGACCTCACCGCGGCGTGCGGGTCGGCCGGCATCCGCAGAAGACTCGTCCTCAACCCCGATCTCGGCCTCAAGCCCATCGCCCCCTACTCGCTCGGCTGGACTTCGTCGTCCTCATGACCAGCCGCCCGGAACCAGCGCCTTCGCCCCCGTCCTCGACAAGATCCGAATGCTGCGTGCCGCCCTGCACAACCGGCACCTCGACAACGTCGAACTCGTCGCAGACGGCGGCATCACCGCCCTCACTGCTCCACAGACAATCGAGGCCGGAACCGACACCTTGGTCGCGGGCAGCGCGATCTTCAACTCCACCGCCGCTGACCTGTCCACAGCCGTCCAGGGCCTCGCTCAACCCGCCCAGAACACCGCCACCGTGCGCAAACGCTGAACATCTCAGAAGGAATCACGCGAACGAGCGAGGTGATCCGAAGCGTGTCGGCTACAGGCTCGCCCAGCACGACACCAGATACCCTGGTGCCGATGCCACCGCGCTACGCAAGGCCCGGCCCGGCTCTTAAACCGAACTCTGTTCCAGCCCAGAACTTTCGGCTGCCCGAGAAGCATCGATTCCGTGACCCAACACAGGACGAGCCCATGGTGTCACACACGCCCAAGGCGGTTGTGATCGACATCGTGACCGAGGCAGACGAGCAGACCCCTGGATTCGCTGACAGCCCTGCTACCTCAGTTGTCCGCCACCGCAGCACCTTTGACCCGAGACCGCCTGGAGCCGGACATCGATTCACCGGCGACGCGGCTGCTCACCACACGCGTCGACGGCACGATCGTCGGCGCGCTGGCATTGGTCATGTACTCGATCCCCACCGGGCTGCGCGCGTATCGAAGATGTCGTCGTCGACCAAGCCTCACGCAGCCCGGTGCTGGACAAGCACTGACCACAGCTGCGCTGACCATCGCGCCATGGAGCGCGCACTGTCAACCTCACATCGACGCCGACGAAAGCCGCAGCCGATACACCTGTACCAGCAACTCGGATTCATCGCACGCCAGTCCACGACCTACCGTGTGAACCCCTGACAGAGGTCGAACCGTCACGTCGCAACGCCGACCAGACCGAAGGACACGTATGGACAACGCTCAACCGACGGCCGAGGCCCAGATCCGCCAATATGCGATCGCTCTGGCCGCCCTCGCTCACAACGGCCTCGTCTTCGCCACCGACGTCTTCGACCGGCAGCGCTACGAACAGGCAGGACAGATCGCTCCGGACCTGCTCACGCTCATCAGCAACAGCACCGTCGAGAACCTACACAAGAACGTGTTCCTCGAAGACGGGTACATGACCCCCAAAGTCGATGTCCGAGGCGGCGTCTTCGATGACGAGGGCCGCATCCTGCTCATCCGCGACCGCAGCGACGAAAAATGGACTCTGCCCGGCGGCTGGTGCGACGTCCTGGAACCCCCGTCGCTCGCGGTCGAGCGCGAAGTCGAGGAAGAATCCGGAATCAACGTGCGCGCCACCAAACTCGTCGCGCTGCACGACCGCGACGTACAAGGACACCAACCCGCGTTTCCCTACCACGTGTACAAGCTGTTCTTCCTGTGCGAGAGCGTTTCCCACGGCCAACCCAGCCCGGTCGAGACCATGGAAATCGGCTGGTTCGACACCGACAACCTGCCCGAACTGTCGACCACCCGGGTACTCGACTCCCAAATCCGCCTTCTTCACGACCACTGGAACAAGCCAGAACTCCCAACTGCGTTCGACTGACGAACCGTCATCACCCCGGCTACATCGCGACCGCCGCCGTAGTCCGCCCGGATACGCGACTCGTCGCTGCTGGGCGATCCGCGATACCAAGAACCCCCACCGCCCGTCGAGGAAGGTGAGGGTTACTTGGGTATCGGAAGGCTTGACATAGTTGATAGCTTCCAGCGTTGAGTCTATGCAAACCCGCCCGAACGCGCCTATTCGCTTCCCTGAAACGGGCGCGTTCCGAGGTAGCTGCGTCGGGCTCGCTCTCCGGGTCACCGTGCTCGCCGGGTAGTCGGCTGAAGCGGCCACAGGCCGCGACGAAACGCGAGGGAACCGTTTCGTACCCGGTCACGTCTAACCAGGCATGACACAAAACCAGCACGTAGTGATTCGGCCGGTGCCGCAGTACGAACCGGCGCTGGAATCTGAACCCACCTGCAATCCCGCCGCGAAGTGGGAACAGCATCTAGCCGTGCTGGAGAGGCCCGAAGACCCTGACCGGTAGTAGCTGGCCAAGGGTGCGCTGCCGTCCTGTCCGGACGGCAGCCGCGACCCTTCTCGCCCGAGGCCGGGTCAAGGGTGCACATCTCAGATTGTCGGGGTTCGGAGTGTAGCCACTATCACTGCCCCACCCAGTTCGATGACACCTTCGCTCACTAGCTGTCCAAAGTCCCAGGTCGGGCGCGTTCTTATATCTTCGATGTGACCAGCCGACCTGAACACACTCAAGTGGACTGGTCACTGCGGCCCTCGATACGCCTACGAAAATGCAGCCTGTCCGCCTCGCCCGGCACATGCTCGGTCCAGAAGCACTCGTATCCGGCCTTCTCGATGGCACTCAAGCTGTCAGGGTTGTTGGCGCGGATCATGCAGCGAAAGGATCGCACCCCTCTGGCGACCTCATGCTCGCTGATGGCCTGCTTGGAGGCCGAAGCGTACTTACGACCACGGTGGCTCAAGTCGATGTATGTCGCTGTCCCCAGGCAGGGGTAATCGGTGGGGTCTTCCGTCTCAGCGCTATCAGGATCAGGTTGGTCCTGGATCGACGCGAAGACCACTCCCACCGGTTGATCGTCAGCGAAGATGACCCAATTGTGCTGCCTCCTGGATTTTCCGGGACGAACTTCATTACCGAGGTGGACTCCAGTTTCGACTCCAGGTTCGTAACCGAGAACGAAATCCGGCGCAACCTGCTTCGCGAACTCCTCGGTGCCCGCCCAGGTGCGGACCTTCGATTGGACAGCCTCCGGGCACTCGGTGAGGTAGCGCAATTCCACCATGAAGGCGACCGTACCGAACTATCAACACTGCGGCTGCGGATCCTCAGCATGGAGACAACCTGCAGGCAGCGTGGATCTCATCGTGCCGTCTACTCGAATTGGTTCTGAAGAGATCTCGTGCTCATCTGGGACAAGGTTGTATGGCTCAGACATCCGACAGCCCTCGTACGTGACGAGGGCTGTCGGTTCGTGGGCTATCCCAGCAGCGCGGTGAGCTGTTCGCGGATTCGCTGGGCTGCGGTCTCAGCGTTGTGGTGTCGGTGGCGGATTCCAGCGACGATGTGGTCGGGTGCTTTCGACAGGAAGGCGTCGTTGTTCAGCTTCTTCTCGGCGGCTTCGATTTCCTTGAGTGCGCCGGCGAGTTCTTTCTCAAGGCGACGTTTTTCGGCCTCGACGTCGATTGCTTGCGACAAGTCGAGGCTGACGCGTGAATCGCCGACTGGCAGCGTGGCGGTGGGATCGAAGTCGGGGGTCGGGGGATCGAGGCGCAGCAGTTGCCGGATGGCTGCCTCGTGGTCGGCCAGTGCCGCGGTGAGGTCGAGTTTGGCGGGCACCCGCTGGCTAGAGCGCACACCCTGCTCGGATCGGAACCGGCGAACATCGGTCACGAGCTGCTGGAGCTGAGCCACCGTAGCCTCGGCCCCGGCGTCACGGAAACCGGAATCTTGCGGCCAGGATGCGATGACGACCGATTCTTCGCCGGTGAGGGTTGTCCACAGTTTCTCGGTGACGAACGGCACGAGCGGGTGCAACAGTCGCAGCAAGGTGTCGAGGACGTGCCCGAGGACCCTGCGCGACGCCTCGGCGGGCGGACCGCCTTGGGCGAATACAGCTTTGGACAGTTCCAGGTACCAGTCGAAGGTTTCGTCCCAGGCGAAGTGGTACAGCAGGTCGGACAGTTTCGCGAACTGGTAGTCCTCGAAGTAGTTGTCGACTTCGGCGATCACGGTGTTCAGACGCGACAGGATCCACCGGTCGGTGACCGACAGTTCCTCAGCCGGGGGGAGCGGCCCGCTGGTGGTGGCGCCGTTGAGGAGGGCGAATCGGCTCGCGTTCCACAGTTTGGTGGTGAAGTTGCGGCTGCCCGCGACGGTCTCTTCGGCGATGGGTGCGTCGGTGCCGGGGTTGGCGGCGCGGGCGAGGGCGAAGCGGAGGGCGTCGGTGCCGTAGGCGTCCATCCAGTCGATCGGGTCGACCACGTTGCCGAAGCTCTTGGACATCTTCTTGCCGTGTTTGTCGCGCACCATGCCGTGCAGGGCGATCTCGGCGAACGGAGGTTGTCCGGTGGCGTAGAGCCCGAACATCATCATGCGGGCGATCCAGAAAAACAGCAGGTCATACCCGGTGAACAGCACTGTGTTCGGGTAGAACTTGGCGAGGCTTTCGGTCTGGTCGGGCCAGCCCATGGTCGAGAACGGCCACAGGGCCGAGGAGAACCAGGTGTCGAGAACGTCGGGGTCCTGGGTCCAGCCCTCGGGAGCGGTGTCGTCGGGTCCGACGCAGATGGTCTCGCCGGTGGAGCTGTACCAGATGGGGACGCGGTGTCCCCACCACAGCTGGCGGGAGATGTTCCAGTCGCGCAGGTTGTCGACCCAGTCGAAGTAGCGACCGGCCAGCTCGGGTGGGTGGATGGCGACGCGGCCGTCTCGGACGGCGTCACCGGCGGCTTTGGCCAGCGGTGCGACTTTGACCCACCACTGCATCGACAGGCGGGGTTCGATGACGGTGCCGCAGCGTGAGCAGTGTCCGACAGCGTGGGTATAGGGCCGTTTCTCCGCGACGATGCGCCCCTCGGCGCGCAGGGCGGCGACGACAGCGCTGCGGGCTTCGAGCCGATCGAGCCCTTGGAACGGGCCGGGAGCGGTGATGATCGCGTGTTCATCCATCACCGTCAGCGAGGGCAGGTGGTGGCGTTGGCCGATCTCGAAGTCGTTGGGGTCGTGGGCTGGGGTGACTTTGACCGCGCCGGTGCCGAATTCGGGATCGACGTGCTCGTCGGCGACGACGGGGATGCGGCGCCCAGTCAAGGGGAGTTCGATCTCGCGGCCGACGAGGTCGCGGTATCGGGGGTCGTCGGGGTGCACGGCGACAGCGGTGTCGCCGAGCATGGTTTCGGCGCGGGTGGTCGCGACGACGATCTCGTCCTCGCCGTCGCCGTAACGGATGGACACGAGTTCACCGTCGAGGTCCTTGTGGTCGACCTCGATGTCGGAGATCGCGGTGGCGCAGCGCGGGCACCAGTTGATGATGCGTTCGGCCCGGTAGATGAGCCCGTCGTCGTAGAGGCGTTTGAAGATCGTCTGGACCGCGCGCGAAAGGCCCTCGTCCATCGTGAACCGTTCGCGGTCCCAGTCGACGCCGTCGCCGAGGCGGCGCATCTGGTCGGAGATCGCGCCGCCGGACTCGGCCTTCCATTGCCAGACGCGTTGCTCGAACGCTTCACGACCGAGGTCGTGGCGGGAAAGTCCCTCTTTGGCGAGTTCGCGCTCGACCACGTTCTGGGTGGCAATGCCCGCGTGATCCATACCGGGCTGCCACAGGGTCTCGTAACCCTGCATGCGTTTGCGGCGGGTGATGGCGTCGATCTGGGTGTGCTCGTAGGCGTGGCCCATGTGCAGGCGGCCGGTGACGTTCGGTGGCGGGATGACGACGGCGTAGGCGGGTTTGTCGCTGGCGGCGTCGGCTGTGAAGTAGCCGTTGTCTACCCACCGTACGTACAGTTCGCCCTCTAGTTCTACCGGTACGAAGGTCGTCGGCAGGGTGGTGGGGTCGATGCTGTCTGTGCGGTGGGTTTCGGTCACGGTGGACCAGCATATTGGCTGAGCATCGATGCTTTCACGGCCGCCGGTCGGAGTCGGGTTCGGGTTGGGCTCGGTCATGGAATCCCCAGCACGTTGATGGGACTGCCCAGGGTGGCTTTGCGGCCCCGGGCGAGGGTCAGGGCTTGGTCGAGGTCGACTGCGGCCATGTGGAGTAGATCGGTCAATCGGTCGGGTTTGCTCGCGCAGACGAAGCCGGCGAGTTCGGCGGCGGGCCGGTTGTCGGCGAGGATCGTCTGGAAGTAGTCGAGGTTCTTCTCGACGGTGAGGCGTACCGCCTGGAGTTCATCGACCTGAGCGACCGACAGGCGCGCGAATCGGGCGTGCACCCGGTATTCGTGGAATGGGCCCGGGATGCACGCGATCGTGTTCGGGTGGCCGCGCCGGTGCCGGGCGGCGAGCAGGTCGATGGCGAAAGACCAGTCCTGCCATTTGCGGATCCGAGGGTCGTAGCCGCCCGCGGCGAGGGCGTCAGCGCGCCGGTACACGATCGACATCGGCGCGTGGTGTTTGCGGACCAGTAGCTCTTCGCGGCACGGGTATGCCGAGATCGTCAGGCCCTGGAAGGTGCCGAACATCTGGGAGTAGGTGTGGACGAATGCTAGATCGGGCTCGGACTCCAAGAGCCGGACTGCCCGTTCCGGGTAGCTGCCAGTAGCGAGGAGCGTGGTGTCGTCCGCCAGTCGGTCGTCGGAATCAAGCGGAAGGACATACGGGTATTGGGCAGCATCCAGCCCGGCGTTGCGGGCCGCCTGCGCCCCCTGGTTCTCGCCGAGTCGCACCACGCGAACCTCAGGCAAGGCCGAACATGCATCGAGGCTGGCCAGGGTGTCTGGGTCGTCACTTCCGTCATCGATGACCACGACCTCGCCGCGGAACGACAGCCGTTGTCGGAGTGTGGATTCGACGGCTTCGCGCACGAAGTTGCCGGTGTTGTAGCAGGGCACGATCACGGTGAGCCCGAGCGTATTTCGGCTCATGAGCGGACCTGGTTGTTGGTGGTGCGGTAGGCGCGGACGGTGATCTTGTTGGCCTCGAAGTAGTTGCCGGGGGAGTCGGTGTTGCGTTCGCAGTGCCGAGTCAGGCTCATGTGGCAGCTCCATCCGTGGTAGAGCCGTTCGATGGTGGTGCGGAAGGTGTCGGCGGTGTAGGCGGCTTCGTTTTCGATCAGTACCCGGCGGCCCTGCCTGTCGGTGCGCGTGATGTCGGTGAACACTTCGAGAAAGTGACCGGTGCCAACGGTTGCTCGCTGGACGCAGCGGGTCAGGATTTCGCGGACCTGGTCCTGTCGTAGGTAGTGCAGGACGTCCTTGGCTATGACGACTCCGAATCGTTGTCGCACGGGGTAGTTCTCGATGCGTTGCTGGACCAGTTCGATCCGGTCGGCCCAGTCGTCGGGGCCGACCAGGCGGGTGCGCATGATCTCCGTCGGGACCTGGTCGACGGCGACGACGTCGAAACCGGCGCGGGCCAGGGCGACGGTGTAGGTGCCCATGCCGTAGCCGAGGTCGAGCGCGGTTCGCGGTGTGTGCGGATCGAGGGCGTTCAGGAATCCGGCGAACCGGTCGGACACTGGTGCCGACAAGCGCTCGGCCGTTGCCGCGTGGCTTGACAGCGCGGCGAGATAGAAGGCGGTGACTTCCTTTTGCGAGCGTTCTGTGCACATAGGTTTGCTCCTAGAATCCGTCGACTTCCACGATCTGGCCGGGTATCCGTAGCGATAGCGCGAGGGCCTCGGTGACGCGCATGGGCAGGTAGTGGTCTTGCAGGCGGCTGCGAGTTTCGGTGCCGCGCAACCAGTTCTGCATCAGGGCGCGGTTGCTGTCGCTGTGGAAGAGTCCGTCGAAGGTCTCGCGGGTGACGTATTCGTCGGCGGTGAGCAGCGAGGCGTTTGCGCGGGTGAGGATTTCGGCGACCGCGCCGATCTTGTCGGCGTTGGGGCCCCGGGGGACGTCGTAGCAGTGAACGTGGACCGAGTACAGCGTTGAGAGCTGGGCCTCCAGATCGACACTGCTGGTCCGGCCGTTCTTGTTGTACACCCCGTCCGGAAAGGTCGACCAGTTCCGGATCGATGGTGTCGTCTGCTCGAAGGACAGCGTGCCCAGGGTGATTGTGGCGTCAGTGTCGGCATCGACGAGCCGGAACGTCGAGGTGATGTCGGTCTCGCCGAAGCGTCGCGGTTCACGTCGCAGCACAGCGCATTTCGCGTGGCCGCCGAGCAACTTCGTCGCCCGCGAGGACACCCTGCTGCCTTGGTCGGCGGGAAACGCCCCAAACGAGCTGATCTGCAACCGCAACGGCCGACCAGCGAAGAGCAGCTTGTTGAGTGCAAGGACCTGCACGGCGAGGTCGATGTAGTGGTAGCTGCCGTGCATCAGCATCCCGTACCCGTACCGGTAGGGGTGGTCGTCGCGGGTGACGAACTCGTGCTCGAGATTCCAGACACCACCTGCGGCCCGTAGGTGGAACGAGGTCACCGGCGCCCGCCAGGCGAGCATCCGTTCCCGTAGTGGTGCGATGAGCCGATCGTTGTAGATGCTGTGATAGCGGCTCAACGTCATCACCGAGTGCCGTGACCGCTTGGCCGAGGCGCCTGCGATCAGCTCGGACATGGTTGACGAGATCTGGGTGGGATCGAATGCGCCCGCGTTCATCGGAGCCAGGACTGGTTTCTCCACCAGCGAGGCGATGCCCTCTTCGACGCAGCGGCGCAGATACGGCTCGTGCGAACCGACCTCGGTGGCGATGTAGGCCAACATCGGCAGCCCGGGAACCCGCAGGAATCGCAGCGCGGTGAGTGCGGAATCGAGAGCCAGTGCGCGATCGCCTCGATCGGCCTGGACGAAGAACTTCATGCGCGGCTGCGGATCGGCGCCGAGCAGGCGAGCCTCGATCACCTCACGCTCGGATTCGAGGTCAATCAGCGACCAGGAATCAAGATGGCCCTCGTCGATTGCCGTTTTGATCACGGGCATGTACTTGTTGCGGACGATCTCGTCGTATCCGATGACGACCAGCTGGTGGATGCTCATCGAGTCCTCCATTCTCACGCGGCGGTTCTCGATGTCCGTCGCCTGGTAGGTGGGCCACCAACGGCGTCTGCGTGCCGGTGGGGCGTTGAAGGGTGTGAAGCGTGATGGCTTGAACGTCCGATCACCGCGCCGAGGGGCGAACGACAAATCGGAAGGTCTCGCTCGTGGGAGTGGCTGACGCTCCTTCGGCTAGCTCTGACGGTGGCCAACGGCGGCGTAGGCGCTGAGGTCGTACTTCGGTGGGTGAAAGGCCTGATGTGCCAGGTCGCCTATGTCTGGCCGCCAGTGGTGCGGTGCGACCAGGCCGGGCTGCAGTAACTCGTAGCGGTCGAGCATCGCGGTCACCGTTGCGCGGTCGCGCGGCTGATAAGGGAGCCCGTTTCGGACGAGGTTCTCGGCCGATCTACGGACTTCCACGCTGAAGACGTCGTCGGTGAGGTGGCTGAAGATGATCCAGGTGTTCGCTGGGAGTCCGCTGGTCAGTTCCGTGAGCACGTCAGTCGCGTTGGGCAGGAGTTCAGCGGTGCCGGACAGACACAACGCGATCGGTTGGTCGAGGTCGAGGAACCCGGTGATCTGGTCGAGAACGGCGGCGGTGTCGGTGATGTCGACCAGGGCGAAGCGGCGGTCCAGGCTGCGTTCGAGCAGGGCGCGGGCGTAGACGGCGACCAACGGATCGTGATCGAGGTAGAGAACGCGCCCGGTCTCGCCGCGGTGCGTAGCGGCATCACCCACGTCCGGAGGCAGCGGCATCCCGCAGCCGAGGTCGACGTACTGGTGCACACCGTGTTCGGTGCTGAGGACATGGACCGCGCGCAGCAGGAACCGTCGCGCCTCGCGCAGCGCGACGACGAACCTCTTGCTCACTGTCGCGGCGACGACACCGTCTATGTCGTAGTTATCCTTGCCGCCGAGCAGCTTGTTGACCACACGGGCGCTGCTGGGCACGTCGTAACGTAGCGCGACGCCAAGATCGGCCATGTCGAACAACTCCCGTGATGAGAAGGGGGCTGCCGGGCCCGACCCGTTCTGGCCGTGACGAGGGATACGGCCGAGCGGCGGTCGGGCCCGGGCAGCGGGTCAGGTGGTCAGATGCCGGGGCCGATGTGCTCGGCCAGGGCACGGTCGAGCAGGGCGCGGGCGTGCTCGCCGTAGAAGGCCTGGTCAGCGAGCAGGTCGAAGGTGCGCAGCGCGAGGGCGATCTCGTCCGCGCCTGTGGTCTCGACCGATCCGGTCACGGTCTCGATCGCGACTGCGGTTTCGTCGTGGATGACGAAGTTGTCGGCCTGGCCGATGAATTCGGCGTCGAGAGGGATGATGCCGATCTCGACGTTGTCGCGGGTGGTCAGGATGTCGCCGAGCTGGCGGATCTGCGCCGCCATGATCGCGTGGCTGCCGACGGTGCGCCGCAGCGCAGCCTCACCGATCAGCAAGTGAAAGCGGTGCCCGGGGGCGTCGAGCACGGCCTGGCGCTGCATCCGTGCGGTCGCGGTCGCCTCGCTGTCGTCGGGCAGGCCGAGGGCGGCGCTGCACTTAGTCAGGATCGCGCGGGCGTAGTCGAGGGTTTGCACCAGACCGGGCAGGATCTCGGGGCTGTGGCTGCGCTGGTATTTGGTCTCGGCTTCGATGTCGATCAGGCTGCGCTGCAACGTTTCCAGACCCGTGTTGTCGGTGGCGTCGTACCAGCTGGAGTAGGACATGATCTAACCTCTATTCTGCTTTTCGGTGGTTCGGTAGGCCGATGGAAGTCCACCGGGAGTGGTTGCTGGGTATTGGGGTAGCGCCCCCGGAGGTGCCGGGGCCGTGCCTCCGGGGGCGGTTCCCCACCCTCGGGTCGACCGGCCGGGTGCCCGGCCAGGGAACGACCCGAGGTATTCGGGTGGTCAGGCGCGGGCGATGGAGCTGATGCGGGTCGTCCCGTCGAGGTTGCGGGTGGTGATGATCTGGCGCGGTGCGAATGGCTCGCGGTCGGGGTGGTATTCGGTGACGGTGACCGCCCACAGGTCGGCGTCGCCGAGGCTGACCAAGGGGGAGATCGTGACGCAGTGGTGGGTGCCAGCCGGTGTCGCGTCGATCCCGGCCTGCAACCGGTCACCAGAGCGGAGCAGGGCGTCGTCGGTGAGGAACCGGCGTGCCTGCTCGGCAGAGCGTTGTACGTAGTAGGCGTAGTTGAAGCCCAGGATCGCGCCAGGGCCGGTTTCGGTGTTACCCGGCCCGAAGCCGGTCACCACACCCGATGGGGAGGTGATCTCGGCACAGGTGAAGGTGGGCGAGCCCGCGGTGCTCTCGGGCGCGGACACGATCGCGATCGTGGTCAGGGCTGCGAGGGTGCCGAGTACCGTCGCAGCGATCCAGCGGCGGTTGTGTGAGCGAGGCGTGGCAGTGGTGTCGAATTTGGCATACATGGGGATGGGGATTCCTTGGCTCGGGCGGGTTGTCGGGGGTGGCCCCGGAGTCGCCGGGAAACAACTCCGGGGCCGCCTCGGCACGGGGCCACGACCGGGTGAGACGTCTCGGGTATCTCGCCGGGTCACGTGCGGAGGCCATTCGGGTTGGTCGGGGCCATGACGACAGGCGTCAGGGCTGGAGGTAGAGGCGTTCGTTGGGCAGCCGGGGCAATCCGGTGCACCGGCCGGGGTATACGGCGACGGTTCCAGGGCGGTGGGCAGCCACGTCGCAGACGAACACCAGCGCGGCGGTGATACAGGCAGCGAATTCCATTCGGACGTTGGACATCAGGACCGTGAGACGAACGTCGGGTTCGTCCGGACGCGGCGACCGCCTGCTGTCGGAGCTCATCGCCGAGCCGTTCTGGGCAGGAAGGCTCGCGCGCACTCGATCACTACTTCGCCCGAAGGCCGGAAGGTCCCGGTTGCCGGCGAGATCCAGGTGCGGATCATCGACGAGTCTGGGACGGGGGAGGGCAAGGCGATGTCTCCGTCCCGGATGACCACGACGCGCGCCTGCCACAACTGCGCGACAACGGCAGGGTCATCGATCGGGCGCAGATCGGCTCTAACCAGGAAGGTCCACATATCCGCCCGGGGGTGGCCGATGATGGAAAGCGGCGCAACCCCGCGCACGTCGAGGCTGGTCTTGACGCGCTGAGCGAGCATCATTACCGCACCGATTAGCCTCCCTGCCTGCATCGTGATCCGTCCCGTGTCAGGGTCGACCACTGTGGGCAGCGAGCAGATGCGACGGTAGAACTCGCAGCGAGAGCGTGGTGTCTCGGCGAAGGCAGCAGCCGGAGAAGCGCTTTGGGACATTACAACCACCCGTCTTGAATCATCGCCTCGAACACCCGAGTCAGAACGGCAGGCGTCGGCTTGGGAACGGGCAGGGTGTATGCCTCGATCGCGAGCGAGTGGTCATCGCATCCCGGCGAAGACTGAGCGGCGGCGCAGACCAGACCGGCGTTTTCGAGGTCAGCGATGCTATCCAGCAGTGTTTGTCGGCCCTGAGTCTCACGATGCTGACTGGACAGGCTGGATGTCGAAGGCACGGGAACGGGCTCGCGCAACGAAGGGCCGTCGCATGCGACGACTTCGCGGTCGGGCACGCAATCGGTGTTCTGATCGCGTTGGTACTGGGAAATCGGACCGCTATCAGGCGACTGGGACTGGGAGCACGGCCCATCTTCTGAGGCGTGGTTCAGGATCGTCCTGCTCATCAATCCCCCTGGTAGGGCCCGGCGGGTGTCACACTCGACCGCTGCTCGAAGACTCGGGTAGCCGGAGTGGACCTGCTGCAATTGGGTAGGTCACGTCCAAGCATCCAGCGTCGAAAGCGGCAGGAAGAGGGCAAGTTATGGGGCAGATTAGGGCGATGACAACGCGCTCGCTGCGTTGCGTTTGCCGACTACACTCAATGGCGTCCCCGTACTCCACGCGGAGGTGCCGTGCCCCCGAACACTCAGTTGCAACAACGCAGGGAAGGCACGCCGTCACGGTTTGTGCCAGGACAGACGATGACGCGGGCTGAACTGGCTGACGCGATCAATGAGCACGTATGGCAAACAACTGGCATACGGCGCGACTTGGATGCGCATGCAATCGCGAGATATGAACGAGGAGTTGTGCGTTGGCCGAACGCTGACTACCGCCGCGCGATGAATGACATCCTCGGGGCGTCGGACGCTGAACTCGGGTTTGTCGCCTCCCGCCGTCGCCAGCCAGATGAGGGGCAACCCGACGGCACGCTTGCGGTGAACCTGTTCAGCCCGTTTGGCCCGTCAGCTGATCCGACGGCAATGGTGACTTTCTCTGATGCCGAAAGCTCGCGACCCGCTCGAGTTGGCAGTAGCGAGATCAATGCGATCCGCGCCGCTACACAGACCGCCGCAGAGACGGAGAACCTTCACGGCGGGGGTTCATCAGCAATTGTCATCGCGAGCCGCGAGCTGACGAAGTTCGCGCCGTGGGTGCACAGCTCGGTGAGCGCTAAGCTGCGCCGTTCCCTATTTGAGGCGGTCGGTAACCTGAGCAGCGTCGTAGGCTATACCGCGTTCGACGCGGGTGAGTTCCTTAATGCCGACCGCTGTTTCCAATTTGCCTTATGGTGTGCAGATTCGGCTGGATCATGGGACCTGCGGGCGAGTGCGCTCGCTGATATGGCGCGGCGGTCCGCGTTCGTTGGTGACCCTGACAGCGCACTCTCCCTGATTGAACTCGCACAGGTCCGATCCGACCGCTTGGCCTTCACCGTTCGGGCGATGCTGAGTGCCATGCGCGCACAGTACTTTGCGGCCTTGGGCCGTAGCGGTGAGGTGGTAGGTGAGGTTGCCCGCGCGGACGAGCTCTTCGCAGCTCGGACCCCCGACAGCGACCCACCGTGGATGTGCTTCTACGACACTGCCGAACATCTCGGAAGCACAGGGAAAGCACTTGCGCTCGCAGCCGAGGCGCTGGACTCGATCGACGTCGCCGCACCTAGGCTTCGCTACGCCATCGACATGCACGGCTCCGACTACCTGAGGTCGCGCACCTTCTCAGAGATCCGACTGGCTGCGCTGACGATGAAGCTCGGAGACCCGCGCGAGGCGGCGGCGCTCGGATGCGAAGCGGTAGAGCACAGTCGGACGCTGAGGTCGGCGCGCATCGCAACCGAACTTCGTGGGCTGGCGGCTGTGGCAAGTACTCACCGTCGCATCACTGACGTCGGCGAGTTGCGAGCGATGATCGCCGCCACAGCACCACGTAGGCGAGCGAAATGAACAGATCCGAAGCTGCCGAGCGGGACGCGCGGGCCATTTTCAAGCAGGCGGCGGCTAGAAGCGGCGTCGATCCGACGCACGCGGAACTCGTACGGGCCGGGTCGAACAGCATCTTCGTGGTCGACGACCTCGTTGGTCGGGTCGGCAAGGTGGGGTCGGCGGACTCGGCTTTGCGGGAGTTGCGTATCTCCCAGTGGCTGAACGCATCTGGCTTGCCCACGGTTCGAGTCGCTGACGTGGCGAATCCGATTTCGGTGGTGAACGATCGTCCGGTGACCTGGTGGGAGCGTATTCCGGACCATCGCGCGGCGAGCACGACTGAACTCGCAACCGTGCTTCGCCGACTGCACGCACTCGCGCCACCGACGACATTTACGCTTCCGGAGCACCAGCCACTCGCCGGCCTGCGTGGAGTCATCACGTCCGCAGATGAGCTCGGGAAGAACGACCGTGCATGGCTTCTGGAACACCTCGACACTTTGTCCAGCAGGTATCTGGCTCTCGGCGAGCCGATGCAGCGCAAAGTGATTCATGGCGATGCCTGGCAGGGCAACGTCGTTGTTCCGCTCGACGGTGTCCCGATAGTTGTTGATTTGGACCGTGTTTCGTTGGGCCGCCCCGCATGGGACCTCATTCAGGTAGCTGCTGACCGCACCGACTTCGACCGCTTGTCAGAAGGCGACTACCGATCGTTCGTGGATGCGTATGGTGCTGACGTCACTACCGACCCGGCCTTCCGGCTGCTTGCCGACATTCAAGAGCTGCGGTGGGTTGTCTTCGCCCTGTCGCAGTCCTCGAGCAGCGAGAGCGCAGCAAACCAGGTACGGCACCGGCTGGCGTGCCTCCGCGGAGAGATCGCACGGCCCTGGCGTTGGGCCGCACTCTGAATTGCCCGTGCCGCTGCCTCCCTGGCTGTGCGTCGCGCCGATGGGACTCACCGCGGTTGCACGGGGGTTGTCGGCGCGGTGCGTTTCAGCAGGCGATGGCG
Source organism: Nocardia sp. FDAARGOS_372 (assembly GCF_002554515.1). NCBI lineage: Bacteria > Bacillati > Actinomycetota > Actinomycetes > Mycobacteriales > Nocardiaceae > Nocardia > Nocardia sp. FDAARGOS_372. The sequence goes on from NZ_PDDW01000001.1 coordinate 6,195,355, forward strand.
CGTGTGTTGTAGAGGCCGTGGACGGACAGGATCTCGAAACATGCTCCGTACTGGTCGATTTCGAGGTTCAGCTGGATCGGGTGCGCGTCGCCAGGTGGATGGAGACGGAGTGGGATCGCGCGATGCCAGTTGTAGCTGACCTGCAAGGGTGTGGCGTCCCATGCTTGCCGGAACCCGGGGTTGTCGCGCAGCGTCCGGAACAGTGCTTGTGCTCGGGGTGAATCGCGGTAACGGCCAAGCGCGGCGCGCAGGTTGCGGATGTTGTAGGGCAGGTGTTCGTGCCAGTCCTCGATGAGGTCGCGGGCGGTGGGCGAGAACATCCACCGCACGATGTTGTGGTCGGCGTCAGCGAGGCCGGGCATGATCCGGTAGAAGACCTTGTTGCAGTGCAGGACGTTCTGGAGTGGGTCGAGGTAGGCGCCCATGACCTCGCATCGGTCGAGGTAGTCGAGGTGGTGGTGGACGCCGTCGTTGGTGAGGTACCGGCGCAGGCCGTTGATCGGTGGTAGCTCGGCGGCGGGGTGCAGCAGATCTTGCAGGTGTCGCTGTTGGTCGGGGGTGAGGTCGTCGAAGAAGGCGAACAGACCCTTCTGCACCTTGGGTCCAGGCTTGGTGCGGGTCTGAATGATCTGGTTGAGGCGGGAGATGCCGAATCCTGCTTTGTTGGCGGTGGATTCGCGGGATAGCTGGCGCTTGTGGCGCAGGAATTCCAGCGTGTCGTGGAAGTCGGGCATCCCGGATAGCACGAGGGACATGTCAGTGGTCTCGCTTCTGCGGCGGGATCAGGACGATGGCGACGGCGAGCGCAGCACACGGTGCCGGTGGCTGTCGGTGTGGATCTGTTCCGAGATGGCGGGTGTGCTGGGGGTTGCTGGTCATGGTCGGGCTCCTTCGTTGGGATGTCTCCGCCCGGGGCTTCCGGGGGAGTGGTCGTAGTGCGATGGAGGGGTCAGGTGTCGCTGCTGGGCTGCTCGTACGGGTCGGGGTAGACGAAGCAGAACCTCAGGTCGGGAGGGCCTTCTGCTCCGACGCCGAGGTGGATGCGGATGGTGCGTTGCTCGCCGGTGTCGGGATCACGTACCTGCAGCGGCTGCACGGTTTTGTGGCCGTAGGCGACCTCGATGCTGTCGGCCCATCTCTGCCGGAAAGTGGTTGCCGCGCTGAGCTTCTCGTGCAGCGTTCGTGCGCGGGGACTGTGCCGGTAGATGCCGAACTTCGCGCGCAGAGACGCGACCATGTAGGTAGCGGCGGCGTCCCAGTGCACGAGGAGAGGCTCGGCGGTGGGTGTGGTGGTGCTGGGGTGGAAGAACCACTGGCTGAGGTTGTCGTCGTAGTCGGCGAGCTCGGGCAGCGTGCTGCGGAAGCGCTCGCTGGCGTAGACCACGTTCCACAAAGGGTCGAGATACGCACCGACCAAACCTCGTTCATCGAGACGACGCAACGTCGTGCGGTGCTCGCAGGCGACGGGGCGGGCTCGTAGCTCCTCGATCGAGGGCAACGGTAGCGGCGGCCCGGCGAGTTCGCGGGTGTAGCGGGCCTGGGACTCGTTCATGCCGAGCCCGGTGATGAACTGCTCGAGCACTGTCGGCGAGGCCGAACGCTCTCCGCGTTCGATCTTCTTGATCAGGTCCTCGCTGACCTGGAGTCGGCCGGCGGCCTCGGCCCGGGTCAGGCCCCGCGCCTCGCGGACTTGTCGGATCCATCGGCGCAGGTCGGGTAGCTCGGATGTGGTGCGGCGGGCCTTGCCTCGCCGCGGTCGCCGGGTCGAGCCGGTCCGCCGGTTCATGTGTCAAGCCCCTCCTATTTGAGTCTTCCGTCGCCCCTCCACCACGCGATAGGCTGAAGAGTTAACTCCCCCGAGTTGATTAACTTCTACCAGAAAGGGAACAGCCCGGCCACCGATCATTCACTGTGACCTGGCTGACAATTAGCTACGGACCTCCGCGCGGGGCGCGCGGAGCGTTCTGGGCACCCTTTCCCCGATGCGGGACACCCGCCGGAAAATTTCTTTGGTGACACTTTTTGTCCCTGTTTCGCTGATCGGCGCAGGCCACCGTGTGTGTGCGTGGTGGTACAGAAAATGGTACCGATTTTTGTCCCCGTCAAAAGGGTGGCGCACCAGTGGTTTTCGGGGTTGTGATGGTGAGGCAATCGCTCCTCCTCGGAAAGGGAAGTCATGGACCTCTACACCATCCTGTCGGTTCTCAGCGCCGGTGCGTCACTGGTCTCGAACGTGCTGGCAATCGCCACGCAGGTGCTGCCGTTCTTCTGATCTAGGCTGATCATTTTTTGACTACTCAAAAGATGATCAGCTAAGCCTCTCGGCTGCGGTCCCCGCCGGGAGCCGGGAATCTCCCGGCGGGGACCGGCAACTTCATTCGCCTCAAAACTTCCTATTACTTCTCTGCTTCATTCCTTCATTCCTTCCTTTATCTGAAAGGAGTCATTTGTCATGTCCAAAAACGGTGCTACATCGTCAGCGGTCGTGTCCGTCGGGCCGCTCTACGGTGCCGGAGGCCGGTGCATTCGCCGAGGCCATGAGGGCTGGATGCTGTGGGGTGGCCGTGCGGTCGCTGCGGGTGTGGTGCCTGTGCTGATGGTGTTGGCGGTCCAGCCCGCGAGTGCGATGGCGCCGTTGGCCCCGGTCGCGGATCAGCCCGGTGTCACCGCCCCGGCCCAGCCCGGAACGACCGCTCCCGCACCGCCTCCGGCCCCGGTCGAACCGGAACCGCCGGTGTATGTCGAACAGCCACCCGAGATCCGCAACGGGCCCGAACCGCGCCCGGAGCCCTCGTCTGCGCCCGCCCCGCCGGTGTATCTGATGGAGCTGCACTCGCCGGAGCCGGTGGAGCCGGTCGCGCCGATCGAACCGCCCCCGGACACGATCCGGATCGGGACGGCGGTGTTCCCCGATCCGGAGTGGTTGCCGCCGGAGGTCGGCGACACGATCAACACCGTCAGCGCTGACCTTGAAGCCCAGGCCGCGACGTTCCTCGACTCGGTTGGGCTGCCCGCCGGGCGCTCGGACCGCGTCGCCGGTGCCACCGTCGCCGGAGCCGGAGCGGGTGGCGCGATCGGCGGCGCGCTCACCGGTGCACCGGCGGCAGCGGTCGGTGCTGTCGTGGGTGGTCTCGCGGGAGGCACGATCGGCGGGATCGCCGGAGCCGCGATCGGCACCGTGATCGCGATCCCGGTGATCGGCACCGTCACCTCCGGTGTCGCCGGTACCGCGTTGGGCGCGGCGGCCGGGGCAGCAGCCGGGGCAGCCGTCGCGGGTGTTCCTGCCGCCGCGATAGGTGCATTGGTCGGTGGCACGGTCGGTGCTGGGTTCGGCGCCGGGGTGGGAGTCGGACAACCATGATCGGTCTACGCCTGCCCACCACCGTCGTCACCACCACCGTTCTCGCCGGTGCCCTCTGCTTGTCCTGCGTGGGTCCGGCGACGGCGCAGCCCGAGGTCGCCGGCCAGAGCTGCCCGGCGTTGTGGATCCTCGGAGTCCAGGGCACCAGCGAGTCCTCCCCAGGCGCGTCGGCGACCGCTGACTCCGGCATGCTCGGCCACCTGCTCGGCCCCGTCGCCGCCGACGACCCGAACCTGGTGCAACGCACCTACATTGCCTATCCGGCCTCCTTCGGGGGAGCGCCTGGCACCGGTGGCGGCACCGATCCGTACTCGGCCTCGGCCAATGCGGGCCTGAACGCGCTGCTGTCCGCATCCGAGGATGTCGCCGCGACGTGCCCAGCAACCTCACAAGCGGTAGTCGGATATTCCCAAGGCGCGCAGATTGTTTCGGGGTTCGCGCAGATGGTCGGGGCCGGGGAAGGCCCAGTGGCGCCTGCGCGAGTCGCCGCGGTGATCCTGTACTCCGATCCCGACCGCGCGCCGGGCTCCCCGGTCATTACGGGCCGCCCCGGGCAGACGACCCCGGACCCAGTCCCCGGCACTAGCGGGGCAGCGGTGTCCCGGATCAACCTGACCAGCGCTGTCGCCTCCGGTGGCGGGATCGCTACCAGCGCCGGGGTCGACTACGGTGCGCTCACCGGCAGGGTCGCCGACATTTGCGTCGAGGGCGACCTCAGCTGCTCGGCACCCGACCGAGCCGCCATGCTGCGCGTCGCGGCCCAGCTCGCCGCCCAGGCCGACCTGCGCGACCCGATCGCCGCCGTCGCCTCGATCCAAACCCTGCTGTCGAGTGCCCTCGGTGACGCCTGGACCACGGTGGTGCTCGACGACTTCCAGATCGGACCAGGCACAATCGCGTACGTGCCCGCGGCGAGTCTGGCGCAGCGGCTCACCGATGCCGCCGACTCCCGCACCCCTGCACCGGGCCCAGCTGAGATCGCCGCTGCGAACGCGCGGTGGGCCGAAATCTCCGCCACTGTCGCCGCCAACCCGCTGACCACGTTGCCGCCGCTCGCGGCCGGATTGTCGGCCGCCTGGGGCCAGCTCGTCGCGGACAACGCCGACCTGATCGATCCTGCGGTGTGGTTGCGCTACACCGACATTCCCGCCCGCCACACCGGCTACGTCGCATCCGGGCACATCGCCAGCGGGGCCGCGTGGCTGACCGCCGCTGCCCACGACCTCGCCGGAGCCAACCAATGACCATCAGTGACTTCTACACCACCCCCGTCCTGCCCGAAGGCGTCCGCCCAGGCGACATCGTGCGCCTGCGACCGGTGTTCGTCCCGCAGCTGGCGGGTGCGGCCGGGGCCTGGCAACTGGTCTACGTCTCGAGCGATTCCCGCTCGCAGCCGATCGCGGCCTCGGCGATCATCTTGATCCCCGAGGCCAAGCCGAAACCGGGAACCGGCGCGATCCTGCTCTACTGCCCGCCGTTTCGCGGACTGGGCGGCCACTGCGCGCCCTCGCAACTGCTGGCCACCGGTACCGAGTACGACCTCGCCGGCATCGACGCCGCACTCGCGCGAGGCTGGGTCGTCGCCGTCCCCGACGGGCAAGGACTCGGTGCGGGGACGGGCCCGCACACCTTCCTCGCGGCCCGTGCGGCCGGTGCCAAACCCGTGCTCGATCTGGCTCGTGCGGTCTACCGTGCCTCGGACCTGGACCTACCGGTCGCACCAGTGGTTGCGTGGGGATATGCCGACGGCGGCCGGATCGCGGCCGTCGCGGCGGAGCTGCAGCCCTGGTATGCCCCGGAGGTCGACCTGCGTGGTGTCGCCGCTGGGGCGGTCTTCTCCGACCTGGCGGTCCTGGCCCCGTTGGTCGGCCGCAACACCCGCACCGGACTCGCGGGCCTGGCGTTCGCCGGGCTGATCGGGTTGTCCCACGCCTACAACCAACTCCCATTACGGCACGTCCTCAACGAAGCCGGGCTCGTCGCCGCCGCCGAGGCCCGCCACCTCACCGTCGTCGAACTCTTGCAACGGTTCCCCGAGCCGCTGGCCCACTGGTGCCGCGAACCCGATCCGTGGAATGACCACTGGTGGCGACGCGTCCTCGCCCTGGAATCTTTGGCCCATGTGAAAACGGCTGTGCCGCTGCACCTTTACCACGGTGAGCTGGATCTGGTGGTGCCGGTGCGCTCAGGGCGGCGCGCCATGATCGCCTACCGGCAACGTGGCACGAACGTGGACTGGCGCGAGTACGACGGCGACCACCGTTCCACCGCGCACTGGGCGATCTCCGATGTCCTGGCCCGGCTCACCGAGGACATCGCCACCGGCCCTGTGCCCCAGCCGATCCCCGCGCAGGGCGAGGCCGAGGCCAGGCGAGGCGCGTGAGCCGCCCCTGAACCCCTCCGGGGGAACCCGCCCACACCCTGGCACCCCCACTTCCCCCACCCCAGGGTGCGGGCGGGCCCCGGAGAACCCCCGATGTGAGGCGAGGCGAGATGAATGGCGAGGTACCCGCGTAACCCAGATGACGACGACAGCGACGACGAGACCTGGGTCGACCTCCCCGCGTCCCCCGGCCTGCGCCTGGTGACGGGTACCGGCTCCGATCCGTCCGTCGACGAGCCAGAGCCGCCCTCGGGCGAGTGCTGGGCCTACCCGCTTCGACATACTCCCACCGCTGCCGAGGGCGGTGGGTTTTCCGGCGGGTGGGGCGGCATCGGGCACCGGCTGCCGGGCGGGGCGTGGGCCGCCCTGGCGGCCCTGGTCGCCGTCCTGGCCGCTGTGCTGGTGGTCTCCGCCGACGAGGGCGGCGATACCGGCCATCAGGCGACGGTCACTACCGCAGCCCCACCCAGCTCGACCACCACTGCGCAGGGCCCGTGCACCGGGCTCACGGGCACCGTGGTCACCGACCGCGCCGGTGATCGCGCCACCCTGGAAGGGCTGATTGCTTCCTTCGAGGCCGCCTACTACATCGACCGAGACGCCGCGAAAGCGATGCTGTTGCTCGCACCCGAGACCGGGATCACCGTCGAGGGACTCGCCGCGGGCATCGCCACCATCCCGCCCGGCACCCGCCACTGTGTCGCGATCACCCCGATCGCAGCGACCGCCGCCACGGTGCACATCGTGGAACTGCATCCGGACCGGACACGAACCGACTACCTCCAGCTGATCAACACCCGCCCCGCCGAACCCGGTGGTGCGCTGGTGATCTCCAACTTCCAAAAGCAAGGATAAGAGGCGGATACCGATGATGAGGCCGGGCTCGCAGGCGCCGTATCTGATCGCTGTGGCCGGACTGAGCCCGCGCGCCGGAACCACCACGACTACCGTCGCGCTGGCACACGCGTGGCCCGGCCCCGAGCCCGCCCTCATCGTGGAAGCCGACCCCGCAGGCGGTCAACTCGCCGACCTGCTCGATCTGGACCCGCATCTCGGGTTGGCGAGCCTGGCCCGGCGCACCGTCACCGGCCAGCCCGTCAGCGCGAACTCGCTCGCCCAGCATGTGCAGTACCTGCCCGGCGGGGAGGCGTTACTGGCCGCGCCGCCAAGCCACGACCCTGCTCGCCCGATCCCGGCCGCTGAACTGCTCACCGGGCCCCACGCGAGCTGGCAGGGATTCGGGGCCACGGTGTTCGCCGATTGCGGTGTCCCCGAGCCGGACTCGCCCCCGCATCCGGTCATCGCCGCCGCCGACGGCAGCCTGTTCGTCGTGCGCGCCGACCACATCGACCCGCACGACGCCGCCCAGCGCATCCTCGACCTCACCCGTCGACGCCGCCTGCGCGGGATCGTGGTCATCGGCGGCAGCACCGCCTATGTCGCCGCGATCGGGTTCCCGGTCGTGGGCGCCCTGCCCGCCTCACGCGCCGGTGCCCGAGCGGTGCTGACCGGCCGCCGGGCACGACGGCACCTGATCACCCCGGCCCGTTCCATCACCACCGCCGTCGACATCCAGCTCCGCGATGACGGCCGCCACGACCTCCTCGCCCACCCGCACACCACCCGAGCTGTCAGACAGTCCCGCCCGAGACACCGCGACGAGGACGGGCCGAGGATCTACAGCATCGACGCCGCACCGATGCCCGCCTCGCGCACCCGTGCGACCGAGCCCGACAACACCGAGCTGCTCCCACCGCTACCAGCGACTGCCCCGGTACTCGCGGCCGAGGCCGAGGATGCCGGCCACACCCGCGAGGACGACCTCGCCGCGGCACCCGAGTCCAGCATCGGCCCGGGGGCCGAGGCCGAAGGCGCCGACATCACACCAGTTTCGGAACCCGCAGGAGATGAGCCAGCGTTGACGGTGCGGGTTTTCGGGCCGACACGGATCTTCTGGCGTGATCCCGATACCGGGGAGAGCGTCGAGATCACCGTGCAGTTGCAGCCCCGCATCCGCGAACTCGTCGCCGTCCTGGCCCTGCACCCAGACGGGCTCTCGCGCCAGCAGCTGATCGAGCTGCTGTGGAGCACACGCTCCCGCGACAAGGGCGGCAGCGCACTCGCGAACACCCTGAGCCGCCTTCGCGCCGCGATCACCACCGCCACCGGCGGGCAGATCACCGACATCCTCGCCGACGACCGCCTCCAATTCCGGCTCTCACCCCAGCTGGTCGGCGTCGACTACTGGGATTTCAACACAGCAGTGGCCGCGCGCCGCCGCGCACGCAGCGACGTCGACCAGGCCGACGCCGCCCGACAGATCGCGGCCCTGGCCACCAGCGAGCTGGCCAGCGATCTCACCGACACCTGGGTCGAAGCCCTGCGCGAATCGGCCCGGCGCACCTCGCTCAACGCCTTGAGCTGGCTGGCCACCCGCAACACCGACAACGACCCCCGCGCCACCCTGGGAATGCTCGAGACAACCGTCGAGAACGACCCCTACAACGAATCGGTCTGGCGGGACCTCCTGCGCCTACACGCCCGCCTCGGCGAAAACGCCGCACTCACCCGCACCTACACCCTCCTGACCAGAAAACTCGCCGAAATCGGCCAGACCCCGAGCCGCGAGACACGAGAACTACTCGACCGACTCCGCCATGCCGAGAAACAATAACGAACCATCGGGAATTTCTCTGATCGCCAATTATCGTTTATCCTATAGGTGCGAGTTCTGCTGGCGAATATCGCGCCGACAACCGCAATACTAATAGCGTTCAAAATGCGGAAATCGTCGGCGTTTTTATGGTTGACGATTTCCTTCTGTTCAATTCTGGAATTGTTGACCGCCTGGGTGGCTCGATGGATATCGATCCGTGGAGTATTCGATGGCCAGGTTCGGTGTGCTGATCCGTGGGGGAATCAAGCCAACCCTCCCCGCCGCCGCATACCCGCAGGTGATGGGCGGTTTATCCGCGCGGATACCAGCGTGGATTGTCTATACACAAAGCTGTATAGACATGCTCGGGCGGTGTCTCGCGGTCCGCTCCCTGTGTCCTCCTGTGTGTCGTTATCTGTCTGCCTCCCGTTCCATGCATCTCCTTTCTCGTTCTATTCCTCATTGTCTTTTATTCTTCCTGGCTTTTGTTGTTCGAGTTGCGGGTGGGCTGGCGAGTGCGTGTGTGTGCCGCGTTCGGGGATTGCCTAGTCGGACTCGCGGTTGTCCGGAAAAATTCCGGAAAATTGAGGCATTTTTGGGGTTGTGAGGCTGTTCGAGGTCGAGCTAGCGTCGACCACGTTCCCGGAATTCGCCGGGAAATTCGCAGAAATCCGAATGGCGGCCACGCCGCACGCATGCCGAAAACCGGCGCGAATTCGGAACGGAATTGCAGGAGTCGCAATGCCCACCACACCCGCCCCCGCCGCCACCACTGCACCGGCCGCCGGTCGCCTGCCCAACGGCGAACTGCGCCGCATGGTCGCCGCCGCGCTGGCCGCCGACCCCGTCCGCGAACAGTCGCCCCGCGAAATCGCCGCCGGGCTGAACCGGTCCTCGGGCGCGGTCGGCAACGCCCTCGAGGCGTTGACGGCCGCCGGGCACGCCGAACGCACCTCGGCCGCGCCCCGCCGCTACCGTGCCACCGCCACCACGGCCACCGCCGCCGCCCCGGCCGCTACTACCCCGGCCCCGGCCGCGCCTGCCACCCCGGCCCCCAGCAAGCCGAAACCGGCCCGCCGCACCAAGAAGACCGCCACCCCGGTCCCGGCCGCGCCCGCCGCCCCGGCGGCCCCGGCCCGCACGGGTAACACGGTGGCCCGACCGAACGGGCAGGACTACCACCTGCGCAAGCTCGCCGGACGCGCCGATGTGGAGGTGTTGCAGACCATGCGCGCGGCCGAGGTGCCGGTGCTGCTGTACGGGCCGCCCGGTACCGGCAAGACCTCGCTCATCGAGGCCGCCTACGGGGACCTGCTCACGGTGCAGGGCGACGGGGACACCACGGTCGCCGATTTCGTGGGCGAGTACACCCAAACCCCCGACGGCCGATTCGTGTTCGTGGACGGGCCCCTCGTCCGCGCGATGAAAGAGGGCCGGGTCCTGTTCATCGACGACGCGACCCTGATCTCGCCGACCGTGCTCGCGGCGGTGTATCCCGCGATGGACGGCCGAAAAGAGCTGGTGGTCAAAGCAACCGGCGAGGTGGTCAAAGCCGAGCCCGGTTTCTTCGTGGTGGCAGGCCACAACCCCGGCGTGCACGGAGCCATCCTTTCCGACGCGCTGAGTTCCCGGTTCGCGTTCCAGGTGCGAGTAGTCAGCGACCTCGACCTCGCCGCCCAGCTCGGGGTGGAACGGCGCGCGGTGAAAGTGGCGCGCGAGCTGGCCGCCCGGCAGGCAAAGGGCGAGGTCGGGTGGGCCCCGCAACTGCGCGAGCTGCTGGCGTTCCGCAAGATCGCCGCCGCCACCGACCCCGACACCGCGATGGCCAACCTCCTCGGGGCCGCCCCGGAAGAGGACCGCGACGTGGTGGCCGCCGTGATGAAAACCGTGTGCGGCACCACCCACACCCCGCTCGCCCTCGGCCCCCGCCTCTAACCGCGCCGCCCACACCTGAGCACACGAAAGGTATTGCCCGCCATGACCGGCCACGTGATCACCGCTCCCGCCCCCGCTAGCCCCGCCGCGCCCGCCACCCCGGGCACCGGCACCGCTTCCGCCCCGGCCCCCGCCGGGGCGGGGGCGGCCCCCGCCGCCACGCCTGCCACCCCCGCCCCGACGTCTGTGTCGGTCACCGGCGGATGGGCCACCCTGTCGGCCGCCATGACCGCCGAGGTTCCGCCGATCGCCGACCGTGACGACCTCACGGTGAGCATCGCCCCCGGTGCCGCGTTCGGGCACCCGGCGGTGTTCGTGCCCGCACTGCGCGCGATCGAACTCGACGGGTCCCGACTCAAGATCGACCCGGCCGCCGCGCGCCCGGCCCGCAACAGTGACCGCAACAACTACCCGGCGGTGTGGGGTGCGTTGGTGCACGAGTGCGCGCACGCCAAACACTCGGTGTGGCGGGCCCCGTTGCTGGCGCACCCGGAGGTGGTGAAGGCGGCGGATTTGCTCGAGGAATCGCGTATCGAGGCCGCCCAGATTCGCCGCCGCCCCGATGACCGGCATTGGTTGCGCGCCAGCGCCACCGAGATCGTGATCGGCGACAACGGCGGCGCGAGCGCCGCCGCGCACCTCCCACGCACCACCTACGCCGCCGCCCACAACGCCGCCCTCGTGCTCGGCCGCATCGACGCCGGGGTTCTGACCGAGTCCGAATGCGCGCCACTGGTGCGCGAGCTCAAGTCCATCCTCGGCACCGACACCCTCGCCGAACTGCGCGCGATCTGGCGTGAGGCGCACACCGTGGCCGATGCCGACACCGCCGCCATGCTCGAACTCGGGCGGCGCTGGTTCGACATCGTGGGCCCCGAGCCGCACGCCACACCGGTACCGAGTTCACTGTTGGGTGCGGCCATCGAGGCCACCGCCGCCGCCATCGCCCGCGAGGTCGCGGCGAACCCGGTACCCGCCGACCCGGCCGAGTCCGCTGCCGCCGCGCGCCAGGCTGCCGCCGCCTCTGCCGAACACGCACAGCTGATGGCCGAGCACGTGTTCGGCGACGGTGCAGCACCGGCCCGCTCGCGCACCGTGGCCCGCACCCGTACCCCGCTGACGACGGAACAGACCGCCGCGCGGGTGCTGGCCCGCGCGCTGGACACCGCCGCCGCCCGCGAACGAGCAAAGGTGAAAACGACCTCGGTGGTGCCGCCGGGGCGGGTGCGGATGCGTGGTGTGTTGGCCCGGCAGGCTCAGCTCGCGGCCGGTGCCATCCCGACGGCCGAACCGTTCACCCGCACCGCCCGCAAAACGAGCCCGTACCCGCCGCTGCAGGTCGGCATCGCGTGCGATGTGTCCTCTTCGATGCGCGCGTTCGCCGCGCCGGTGTCCTCGGCCGCGTGGATCATCGCCCGCGCCGCCGAGCTGGCCGCGATGCCCGCCACCACCGCGACCGTGACCTTCGGCGCGAAGGTCACCCCGGTCACCTACCCGGGCACCGCCCCCGCCCGGGTCGCCGAGTTCGGTTGCCCGGACAAATACCACGCCCTCGCTGCCGCGACGGTCGCACTCGACGGGGCCCTCGGCTTGTCACGGCCCGGCGCGACCCGGCTGCTGGTCGTCATCTCCGACGGCATCTACCGACCCCACGAACGCGAGGCCGCCCAGCGCCGACTCGACGCCGTACGCGCGGCCGGGTGCGCGGTGCTGTGGCTGGCCCCGAACACCGGCAGACGCCCCGGCCGCCCCGGAGCCCCGACTCCGCTGAACGGGGCGACCGTGCACGTGGTCACCGACCCGGCCACCACCGCCACCGCGATCGCCCGCGCCATCACCGCCGCCGTACGCGCCGCCTGAACCTCCGGGCCCCGGGCGCACACCGCGCCCGGGGACCCGGACCGGGCCGCGCTGGTCCCACCGGCGCGGCCCAACCATCACCCACCCACCCGCCCCGCACCCCGGGGCGGCACCACACAGGAGACACCGTGACCGATCCCGCGATTCCCACCACCGCCGCGCTCGACGCGATCTACGTGATCGCCAACGCGGTCACCGGCGACCAGTTCGTCATCTACGGACTCGGCCCGCATGACGGGCGCGGCATGTTCACCGTGGCGCACGTGACCGGCGGCACTGGCGGCTACGCGGCTCCGCGTATCCATCTCGTGCACCCCGACGACATCGCCGCCTACGCCACCGGGGCCGCCAACAGGCTGCGCCAGGGTTCCCACGGGCACGCCGCGACCGTATGGCTCGACCGGACCACCGGCACCCTCCACGAGCGCCTCACCCGATGAACGCGCCAGTGACCCAACCGAACTCGAACCGCGAACAGGAGCACCTCGTGAAAGACACTCGCACCCACGACGAGGACGGCGTCATCAAACCGGGAGCCAAACTCAGCGGCAACGACTACGTCGTGGTGAGGCTGCGCGAGGGCGACGACCCGCCCGGCCGGATCCTGCTGGTACGCAACCCGAGCCGCTGCCACCACGGCTACACCCTCTGCATCGAGTGCGCCGAGAGCTGGGAACTCGACCACCACGTGGACTACGAGCTGACCGGCGGCGGACGACGACTGCGCGAGGACCTCGACACCCAGCAAGCCGCACCCGCGAGCAACGACTCCGCCGAGGACGACCCCGGCGAGCCCAGTACCGAGATGGTCGACTCGTCGCTGGCGCACCCGTGACCGGCTTGCACGTCGAGTCCGCGGCCTCGCCCCCCAACGGGCCCGCGGCGAGGCCGCCGGCCTGAGGTGCCTCGCACTCCGTGAGCCAATGGACGCGAGTCGAATTCCATTCGCGCCGAGGCCATTACGGAATCGGGAGAGAGGAATTCATTTCGGGAACCAATTTCCACATTCCGCTTGACATCACACGCCCTATCGAGCGGTCATGGAAACCGGAACGGCACCGACCACCCGGGGAAATCGCCCCGATCGGAACGCATTCCGTCCCCACCCGGGGACATCACCGAATTCACCAAACCCATTGTTGGAAGGAAACCCCATGTCGAAAACCAAGAACACCGTCGTGGCCACCGCAACGGCCACACCCGCCCCGGAAAACGGGTCGCGGGCCGGTGCCGTGCCAGTGCCGCGCCGCGACAGCACCCGGGCATTGTGGGCGGCGCTGCGCGCCCACCCCGACAGCACCACCGCCGCGCTGGCCGATCTGGCTGGGATCGGCCAGTCGACCGCGCGGCGGCTGCTGGCCCAGTGGGAAACCGCCGGGTGCGCCCAATCCCACACCGACCCCGAATCGCCCCGGGCCGCCAAGACCTGGACCCAGGGTGCGGGCACACCCGCCGCCATCGAACCGGACCCGGCCGCCCCCGCCCCGCCTGCCGAACCGGAACCGGCCCCCGCCGCGCCCGCCGACCCCGGCCCGGCCGAACCCGCCACGCCCGAGCCGGTTTCATCCGAGACGGCCGCACCGGTCGCCTCGTCTCCCGAAACCACCGAGCCCGCACCTGAATCCGCCACCGCGACGACGGCGGCGGGAGTGCCCACGCTGCACAGCGCCGAGGCACGGGCGCTGTGGGAGGCCCTGGAGACCCATCCCGGCAGTACCTCCGCCGAGTTGGCGAAAGCCGCACGCATCGACATCGGTGCGGTGCGGCATCTGCTGACCGAGTGGGAACTCGCCGGGGCCGCGTGGGCGGCCACCGACCCGGGCAAGTCACGAACCAAGACGGTTCGCTGGACCGCCGGAGCGAAAACCGACCAGACCCCGGCTGCGCCCGAGCCCGTCACGACCGAACCTGCGGGCACCGCACCGGCCGACCCGGCGACCCCGGAACCCGTTGCGCCCGAACCGGCCACGCCCGCCGCACAGGCAACCCCGGCCGACCCCACGCCCGACACCACGGCGGAGACGGCCGTAGCGGCCCCCACGGGCGACGAAACCGCCACCGTGGCCCCGCACCCCCCGGCGGCGGCCGACAACGGTGCTGCGGTGGACGCGGAGTCGACCGCTGAACGCCTGCCCGCCGGTGCGCTGCGCGGGCAGGTCGAGGACTTCCTGCACGAAAACCCCGGAAAGGAGTTCACCCCACACCAGATCGGCAAAGCCCTGGCTCGGTCCAGCGGCGCGGTCCACAACGCCCTGGTCAAGTTGACCGATGGCGGAACCGCGCGCCAGACCAGCACGGCCCCTAAGAAATTCACTCTCGCGTCCTGAAACTGGGCGATGCCGGAATCCCCGGAGAAGGTAGCTCCGGGGAGTCCGACACCGCCCGCTCAATCTAACCTTTGAGAAAGGTGCTCGACTATGTACTCCACCCCAACCCCCGCCATCCTGGGTGCGGCCCTGTACCGGGTGTACGCCGACTCCAGCCATGCCCCCGACAGCCTCGAGCTGTGGATCGCCATCGCCGAGACGGCGGTGCGGGAACTGCAGATGCCCGTGCTGGCCTCGCTGGTGCCGTGGGTGCCGATCGCGTTGCGCTACGAGCAGGTGACCACCGACGGTGAGTTCTTCCCGCACAGCGGTGCGGTGCGTGTCATGTCCGGCCCGTTGACGGGCACCCTCTACGGCGACCTCGAGACCGCCGCTCGCGAGGTGGTCGTGGCAACCCTGGACCAACTGCCCGAACAGGAAAGCGGGGACACCAGCGACGGCGGCAGTGACGGTGACGAGCAGACCGTGACCGTGTACAGGGCGTTGCCGTCGTGGCGGTTCCGCAACGACAGGGGCCCGGCCGCGCCGGGCCTGCGCGCGGTGCCGCCACTCATCTCCTGACCCGCCTACCCGCTGAAACGGCCCGTGGTGCCGAGCATTCCGCTCGGCACCACGGGCCGTTTGCTGTGCACTGTGCAGGACAGCGGCTACCTGGCTGCGGGCGATGGCCCTGTTGGGTCTGGTTGGGGCAGTACGTGCCCGGTTGGGCACTTTGCTGGTGGCGACGATCATGAGTGTCGCCGTTCGGGGGCGGTGCACCGTGGCTCGTGGTGGGTTGTCGCCGTTGTGCCCGGCCGTAGTGTCAGTGCTCGGCGTTACTGTCGGGCCATGTTTGGTGGGCGATATCGCGGGCCGTGGGACCGGGCACCGAAACCTGGATCATCAGTCTCGGAAAGGGACACCTTCGCAGCATTGAATCTCGTGCTCGGCACCGGTGTCCTCGGGCCACCGGGGTGGGTGAAGCCGGACATGGCGTTCTCGATCCAGGGCGAGAGAGGCGAATACGACCTGCTCGTGGAGTATGACGGCGAGTACTGGCACCGCCACCACGAGCGCCGCGACCTCGCCAAATACCCTCGTGACGGGTACGACTTCGATGTGATGCGGCTTCGCCTTCAGCCATTGCGCAGATTGCGACCGGCCGACATCAGCGTTCCGAGCCGTGTCGATGCGACAACATGCGCGAGGCTCGCGCTGCTACACCTCGCCCACCGTCCGCCGCCCTTCCTGATCTCGGAGCCGCTATTGGAACGGATCGGCTTCTACCTGCAATTCTGTGCGAGGCCGCTGGGCGAGGACGACATCGCGTGCGGGCTGTGCGCCGAGCTCGACCACCTCCTAACCAAGGGCCTCGGGCCCTACCCCGAGGGGCGTGGCTGGCTGAATGAAAGCCATCCCTCGCTGTGGGACTTCATGAACCGGGCTCGTGAGTTGTCGGAGAGGTGCCTCGAAGCCGAGGGCTTGTGGGTGCCTGACCCGGACGAGCGCGGATGGGAACAACGGGAGGTCGACGCTGTGTCTCCGAAGTTCAGGCGACGTCACCAGATCGCGCTCGGGCATCACAGCGTTCGCGACGTCGAGGCTGCCTTGACCGAGTAGTCGATCTGTGGACCTGCGTCGCAGCGGCCGATAAGTGGCGAGCAAAGTGCTCGCCACTATCGGCCGTCCGATCAGTCGTCCTCCTCGTCCTCGTTGCGGGTGGCGGCAGCGTCGGCCCGGTCGGCGAAACCAGACGTCGCTGTCGGTGAGCCCGGATCGCGATCGGCCGCAGCGCTGATGCGATCCGCGGACTCGCGGTCCATGTCTTTACCCACGACGATCACCTTCCGAAAGAGAACGGGATTGTTCGCGCCCGTGTCCTGGGAAGGAGCCGTCACCGGCGGGTGTGCGGCGAGCCCAGGCATAGGAGCGCTCTCGCGGTCTCGTTAGCCTGGGTCGAGGTGTGCACGACGTCTACCGCCGGATTCCGGTCGCCGTGAAGGCCGCCGCACGGTGCGCCGACTCGCACGGTGCGGCGGTTCGTTGGTCATAGTCTCGCCACGTTTCGAGGCACACCGACCGCTGAGCGTGCCTTACCCGAGAACCGCACCGCCGACGCCCGGCGAAGGCAACGTCGACATCCCGTCTCTCCAGTATCGCCGCACGCCTCCGGCCCGGCCACCCCCACAAGCGGCCGTTCTTCGGCAGACCGCGTCCGCCGCCACCGGCCGCTGTCTGCCCGTCCGAGGTTGTCAGTCCATCTCTCTAACATGCCCACCGTGACTACACGCAGGGGAGTAAGGGGCCGAAACTGATGAAAGAGAACTGGAGTGAATTTGTACCGTTCCTGGCGGTACTGACGATGTTGCAGCTCGGCTCAATGGGGATCGCGAAGACGATCGGAGCAATGCCATACAAGAAACTTGACAGGTTCGCGAAATGCATCGAGGGTGCAGTCAGCTTGGCTTCCGCGTCAATCATTGGCATTGTGGTGTGGTCGGTAATGGTCGAGAAGCCCGGCACGAGAATCGTTCTCGATTCTGAGGAGTCACGAAGCCAGACCGTGTCAGACATGGCCGGTGCCTACGTCTTTCTGTGTGTGGTGTTTCTAATTGCAATATCGGTGTTCAGCTTCGGATCCTTCAGGGCCAAACTGGTTACCGGTGCATTCGTCATATTTGCCCTGTTGGTAAATGTTTCTGCGCTGACGAGTTTCAATTTTGTCGGATATCTTAGGTCGGCGACCGTGATCGCCGAGGCTGTGTTGCCTACGGTGATCTCGGGCATAATCTGTGCACATATTGTCTGGATCGTCTCGCCGTCCGGGTGGCGTGCATTCGTGCGCCAGCAATTACTCAAGGTTCAGGGCAGCCTGGCTGCCCGCAAAAACCGGACTATTCAATGGCTTGAGCCATCGGCGGACTGACCAACCATCAAGTCGACTAGGGCCGCAGCGGTGCTTGATGTCGCTGGGCTCACCCGGCCGCCTCGGAACATTCCAGTGGGATCCTGGCAGTCCTCGTCGGGTCCTTCGGCAGGCAGTGCACCTGCTGTCGGCGTAGCCTCGACATGATCCCCGGCTCATCCCCTCCGAGCCGGGGATCAGGTCCACCCGTGAAGCCCTCGCCGCGTGCCCGGCAACTATGACCGGGCACGACGGGGAGGACGCCGGTGACGAGGCCGACCTTTGCGGTGAAGGTGTTGCCGTTGTGGCGCTTCCGCGATACTGGTGCCCCGGCCTCGTTCACCGATCCGCCGCTGCACAGCGCATCGGACTGCGCGGCGCACGATGCTCGGGGTTGTCGTGGCAGCGGCTATTTTGTGCCGTCGATAGTCGCGACGATCCAGTCGGACAACGCCGGGGCGACGGTGGCGTAGCGGGTGGAGTCGAACACCGTGGTGTCGCCGTCTCGCGGGTCCACGCCGGTGCCTGTGGTGGTGCTTGCCGTGTCGATTCCGAGGGTGGCGGTGTAGGTCTGGGTGAGTGTGGGGAACGTGGTGCCGGTGAACGCGGTTGCGGTGGCTGCGAGTAGGTCGGCGGCGATCGGTGCAAGCCCTGTCAGGGTCAAGAACGCGGCGACGGGGTCGCCTTTCGCGAGGGTCTCGGCGGCGGTCCAGGCGATCTCCTGGGCTTGGCCGATGTCGGTGGCTATGCGGGAGATGTCGAGTCCGGCCAGGACGCCGACGATCTCGGCCGCGATCAACGCGACCCCGGTGGTGTCCAAGGGTGCGGCCAGTTTCAAGGCTCGGGCGACCAGGCGCAGATCGAGTCCAGCGGTCATCTGGACGAGCGGGTTGAACTGGTTGTTCAGGTCACCCGAGACACGGTGCAGGCCGGGCACGTCATTGCTGGCAAGCAGTCCGGGCAGCTCGGCGAGGTCGGCCAAGATCGCGGGCACGTTCGCGGTGAAGCTGGCCAGGCCGCGCAGGACGGTGACGACCTGGGCCAGGACTTGGGACACGCTGATCTGTCCGGTCGAGTCCGACCCGATGCTGATGGTCGGTGTGCTCGTCGTGGTGGCGGGGGCTTTTGTCGTGGTGGTGGGCGAGGTAGTGCTGGTGAGGGCTGGGGTGGTGGTCGTGGTGGCGGTGGTGAGGGCGCGGCTCACCGCGGCGAGGACGGGCGAGGACTCGGCGGTGGTCGAGCAGTAGCTGTCGCCGTCGAGGCACAGAGTGCGGACCCGATCGGCCAGCTCGCCGAAGCCCTGCGCGCGTGGCCCGGTGACACCCTGCCCCGAGACCGGGGTACCGAGCTGGGCGGTGGCCGGGTCGCGGCGCGGGTCCGAGACAAGAGCGACCGCCAGCACTCGCGAGGCCGGGATCGGGCCGCCTCTGTTGCCGAGGACGGTGGCGAGGTCGCCGGCGACCTCGGCGCCTTGGCCGTAGCCGGCCACAACGACTCGCGTGTCCGAGCACAGCCCTTTCACCGCCGCGGTGAGGTCGGCTCCGCTCACCGACCCCGCACCGGCGGAAGGCGCGAGGGCGCGAACCTCGATGTCGGTGCCGTAGCGGGCGGTGAGTGATTCCCCGAGCTGGGTGAGGATCCCGTTCGTGGCCTGTCCGGCGGTCGAGGTTGTCTCGTAGGTGCCCGGTGCCAGTAGCGCGGTCCAGCGCGGGCACTGGGTACCGGTGCGGTCGGGTGTTGGTTCTGCGGCGGCGACACCGGCCGTCATGGTGGTCGCGGTGACGGCCGTGCACAGGACGACGCGGATGGTTCGAGAGTGGTTGTGGCGCATGGATGTTCTCCGTTCGGGAGTTGGTGTTCAGGGCGCGGCTGGGGAGTTGTTGTTGTGGGCGGGTGTGGGTCGGATGGCGGTGTAGTAGTCGTCTCCGGGCCACCGGTAGGGCGAGACTTGGACGGGTTCGCTGAAGGTGGGTGCGTGCACCATCTGGCCTGCGCCGAGGTAGATGCCGACGTGGTGGACGTCGCCGCCGGTGCTGTAGAAGACGAGGTCGCCGGGGGCGAGTTGGTTCTCGGGTACCGGTGTGCCGGTGTGGACTTGGTCGTAGGTGGTGCGGGGGATGGAGATCCCGGCGGCGCGGTAGGCGGCTTGGGTGAGTCCGGAGCAGTCCCAGCCGCCGTTCACCTCGGGCCCGTTGCCGCCCCACACGTACGGCAGGCCGAGCTGGGCGCAGGCGAAGGAGATCGCCTGTGCGGCTGTCGGATTCACCGGTGCGGTGGTGGTGCAGTCGCCGCCGGAGGTGTCGGGTGTGGTTGCGCGGTAGCGGGCCGCCTGGTCGAGGACCTGGTCGACGTACCAGTCGGCGTGGTTGTAGGCGAAGATCGCGCTGTACATGTCCTCGGGCGCGCCGGAGTCGCACAGGTAAAAAGCGGCGGCGTGGATGGCGTCGGAGGCGTTGTAGCGCGAGGGCGGACTCGCTCCACCAGCGGGCAGCGGATGCCGGGCGATGACCGAGTCGAAGGTGGGAGCGAGGAACTGCATCGGCCCACCGGCCCCGGAGCTGTTCTCGCCGGAGGAAACTCCCGGCAGGGTGGAACGGCCGTGGTCGGTTTCGATCTTGCCGATCGCGGCCAGCACCGACCAGTCCAGGCCGGAGCAGTCCCCGGCGGCGGCTTGGTAGAGCACGAGCATCTCGGCTGGAATGTCTTGCTGGGCTTCGGTGCTCGGGGTCGAGCCGGTGCCAGTCGAGCCCCCGGGGGCGGGTGCGAGCGCGTGGTCGAACACGACGACGGCGCTGACGACAGTCGCGATGACGACGGTGAGGAACACGAACGCGCCGAATCCTGCGCCGAGGGTCTTGACCAGCATCAGAGCTTCACCACGACTCGGAGCGGGGCGGCTGGGGTGGCGGTGGGGAGAGGGTGATGATGCCGCCCAGCGCGGTCGGTTCCGGGTCGATCTCCTCGGCCGGTGGCGTGCGTCGGGGCCACGCGGCGGCGAGGTGGTGCAGGCGTTTGCGTTCGCTGTCGGTGCCCAGCGGCAGCCACACCTGCTCGGCGGGGCTGGCCTGCGCGCCGGGCGAGACAAGTTCAGCGGCAGCGGTCGCCACGGGCATGGCCTCCGGGTCGGGGAGTCGCTCCCACGTCCGGTGCAATGCCGCGCGGGTTCTGGTCTCTCGGGCGATGCTCGGTACCCAGAACAGGACCGGGGTGATGAGGCCGGTGGTGCGGGCCAGCTCGGCGAAGCCGTTCAGTTTGGCCGCGACCTTGGACAGCTCTCGGGTGGTGTCGAGGTCGTATTCGAGGAAGAAGTCCAGGGTCGTCTCGGCGTAGGTGTAGCGGCCGAAGGCGTCGGGGTGGGCGAGGTCTCCCCAGAGGCGTTCGCAGCGGGTCTGCGACCACCACGCCCGCACGTGTGAGGGTTCGCCGCGCTGGTCGCGGGCGGGGTGGGCGATCAGGGCGGTGAACCAGTCGGCCACGCCGAGGGTGTGGCTCAGGTGCAGGCTGTGGGAGACGGCGAGGGCGCGTTGGTGGTTGTAGCCCAGCTCGCGCAGGGTGATCCCAGCTTCCGCGGCGAGCACCCCGGCACCGACCGGGGCGAGGACCCAGTGCATCGGCGCGCTTCCCCGAGTCCGCAACGGCCGGAACCTGTCCACCACGCCGTAGCGGTGCAGCAGAGTCAGGCGTCGCAACGCCTTGGCAGGGGTGGGGAAGGCGAGGGCGGCGAGCTGGTTGGTGGTCAGGACGCGGTGCTCGTGCAGCATCCGCAGGAGCCACCGGTCTCGCTCGGTCAACTTCCCGACGAGCGCGGTCAGGTCGAGCGGTCGGGGTCGGGGCCGGGTATCGGGTCGTGGGCGGCGGCTGTCGGCTTGCTGGGCGGGGCGGGAAAGCATCTGTGGCACTGCCTTTCTCGGGTGGTCAGGTTGGACGGGTGAGGGTTGGGCGGCGGGAGGGCTGAGTCAGTCGGTGGGGCCTAGGGCAGGCGTGGAGGCTGGGGCGGCCAGGCGGGCACGGGCGGCGGCGGCGATCTCGCGGGCGCGGCCCGGGATCGGCGGGTCGAGCGGGCGGGTGGTGAGGGTGAAGGGGCGGGCGTTGCGGCCGTCGACCAGCAGGCGGGCGGCGGCGTGGAAGGCGTCCAGGTGTGACAGGTCGTGTTCGGACAGCCACGGGTCGGTGTGTCGGGCGAGATCGCGCGCGTCGTCGGGTGACACGGCGAAGATGACCTTGTTTCGGGCGTTGGCCGAGATGCCGTCGCGCAGCTCCCGCGAGAGTTGGCCGAGGTTTTGGTGGGCCAGTAGCAGCGACAACCGAAGTCCTCGGGCTTCGGCGAGCATGTCTTCGATCGGCGTGGACAGGTTCAAGAAGTTCTGCGCCTCGTCGAGCACGAGGGCGGCGTCAGGCCGGTCGGCCGACGGCACCCTGGCTCGCGCGGTAACGGCCTGCCAGGTCCGCGCTACCAGCAGCGACCCGACCAGGCGCGAGGTTTCCTCTCCGAGTGAGCCTTTCGGCAGTCGGGCGAGGCAGATGCCGCCGTTGTCGAGGATGTCGGCGAACTCGACCGTGCTGGGTCCGCCCGCTATGGCCGAACGCACGAATGGGCGCAGCAGGAACGCCCGAAGTTTGTTCAACAGCGGGCCGGTGAGTTGGGCGCGTCCGGTGTCGGAGAGTTTTTCGTAGGCGTCCCAGAATCCCCGCAGGACGGGGTCTTTGGTGGCGCGGGTGACTCGGGATCGGAAGGCGGTTTCGGTGAGCAGTCGGGGTAGGTCGGCCAGGGTGGCGGTGCCGGGTTGTGCGCAGAGGGTGAGCAGGCTGGCGCGCATGATGTCGTCGGTGCGTGGTCCCCACCATTGGTGGAAGATGCGGTGGAAGACGGTGACGAGGTTGTCGACGGCGAGATCGGTTCCCGCGCGCCCGATCCGGCCGATATCGAGCGGATTCACACACGGCGGCGGAGCGGGGGAGTCGGCGTCGAAGAGCACCACCCGCTCACCCATCCGCGACGGCAGCCGAGACAGGACGTCGGTGACGAGGTCACCTTTGGGGTCGATGACGATCACCCCGCGCCCGGCCTCGGCGTCGTCGAGGATCGTGCGCGCCAACAACGTGGACTTGCCGACGCCGGTGGGGCCGAGGATGTGCAGGTGGTGGCGGGCATCGGAGATCTTCACCGCGACCGGCCGGCGAGTACCGGTATCAGCCATCCCGAGCGGTTTGGTGTGCTCGCCGCCGACGGGGATGTCCGGGGCGGGGGACAGGGCGCGGGCTCCGGCGCGCTGCAGGCCCGGTAGCCCGTCGTCGGTGGGTAGATGCGCGATCGTGGCCAGCTCGGGCACCGACAGCACGTCCCCACGCCCGAGCCGCCGTTGCCGGATCAATCGCTCCAGGCGGTAGGGGCGACGGCGTCGCCGGTAGTAGTTGTGGTCGGTGCAGGCTCCGAACACGGTGGCGAGAGCATCAGCGCGCCCGCGCGCCACCGCCCTCGCCTGTGCCGCCGAATTGACCTGCTCGGGCTCGGTGGAGATCGGGATCGAGGCGGCGTAGCGCACGATCGTCTCCCAGTGCGCGCCTCGGGCTTTGGCCGCTGCCGCGCGTGCGGCGGCACTGTTCTCCAGCGACATCTGCCGGTCGGTGCCTCTTCCGTGCCCCGCCCCACCTCCAGCGGCGGTGGCGCGGGCGTCGCGCGCCGATCCCGTGCCGGGTGTGAGCAGGTTCAGCGCCTCGCACAGCAGTCCCACCACGACTCCCGCTCGAGTGCTGGTGCTCGCCGCGGCGCGGGTGGCTCGGGCGACGCGGCGGCCGGTGACGGGGCGGGCGAGGATCTGCACACAGGTGGCCTGACCGGGGGCCAGGTCGTCGGCGGCGGTGATCAGGTTGCGCACCAGATCCCCGGAGTGGTCTGTGCTCAACGGGAGTCCTTCGCGGCGGCCGAGCCGCAACTCCCCTCCCGCGACAACTCGCCGCACACCCTTCACCGGGGTCGGCAGCGGATGCCGGGCAGGTTCGAGGGTGTCGGTGTGTGCGCCGGGCCAGGCCGAAGCGATGGCGCGTTCGATGAGTCCGGGTGGGATCGCACCCGGCACCCAGAGCCGGATCGCGGCCCCTTCCTCTGGGGTGACGGTGTACTCGAACCCGAGATGTGGTTGCCCCAGCAGGGTTCTCGCCCAAGCGGGGCGGAGTTGCCCGATGAGGTGAGCCCAGAAGCTGAGCGCGCCTTTGGCATCGACGTCGGGTGGAGTGAGCACCGTGATCTGGCGGGCACGCGCACTCAGCCGGCCTCGCCGCCACCGGGCCACGAGCCGGACCGCGGCGAGCACCGCGACACAGGCTGCGACGACGAACAGCCCATCGGTCGAAGTGACGGTGTGGTGCAGCGTCTCGGCGAGGTCGCCCACGGCCCGGCCGGGCGCGAGGAGCGCCCGACCGAGCCACCCGTGGCCGGGGTCGTGTGCGGTATTCACGAGGCAACCGACCCGGGGTCGATCTCGGTGGACGGCAGAGTCGCCGCGCTGCCGAACGGGAATCGGCCTGCCGCGCGGCGGCGTTCGCTCGCCTCGTCGGCGTCGGGCTTGCGCAGGATGATGACGTCCTCGTGGGCGATGAGATGCATCGGCAACCCGGCCGCGCGCTGCTTGACGATGAAGTCGCGCTGGAAGAACGAACTGCGAGCAATGAGTTCGCCCTCGGACAAGCGACCCAGCAGCGCCACGCACCGCTCCACCGGCACGAGTCCGGCCAGCTCGCCGCAGGTGTAGAGGTGGGCAGGCAAAGGCACGAGTTCGGCGTGCTGCCGCCACGGCCGCGCGGTGATCACCACATACCCACCGGGAGCCAGGTATTCGGACGCACCGGCCAGGATCTTGGTGAACCCGGACAACAGGCGGCCGAGGCCGACGTTGGCGAGGTTGCCCCGATCCAGCACCGCGCCGTAGCGGTGGTTCTTCTTGAGAACCGGGTCTTTGCGGTTGGCGCGCACGTGCCCGTGCAGAGAATCGCCGTAAGGCGGGGAGGTGATGACCAGACGTGCCTGACCGCGCAGCTCGGCCGGGATCAGCTCACCCAGCTTGCGGGCGTCGCCGTGGAAGACGTCTGCGGCGAGATCGATCCCGGCCTCGCGAGCGAGCTCGATGTTGGTACGCGCCAGCTCCGCCCACCGACCCTCGTACTCCACACCCACCGCGCGGCGGCCCAGATGCAGCGACTCGACGAGGGTGGTGCCGATCCCGCACATCGGGTCCAGCACGAGGTCCCCAGGACGGGTGTAGGTGGCGACCGCATGCTGCACGATGGCTGGGAACATCTTCGCGGGATGCGCGGTGCTGTCGGGGTGATAACGGCCCCGCCGCTGCGCGGTGGGCGCGGTCTGCGCGGTGGCCCACACCGACACCGGCGCGACGGCCG
Organism: Nocardia sp. FDAARGOS_372; assembly: GCF_002554515.1. Lineage (NCBI taxonomy): Bacteria > Bacillati > Actinomycetota > Actinomycetes > Mycobacteriales > Nocardiaceae > Nocardia > Nocardia sp. FDAARGOS_372. The sequence goes on from NZ_PDDW01000001.1 coordinate 6,220,156, forward strand.
GACCGGTCTGTACGGGGCTGCCGGAGTCGATGTCGGTGGTGTCGGTGGTGGCCGGTTCGAGCGTCATTTGGATGTCCTTCGCGTGGGAGTTGCGTTGGGGCAGTGGGTGTGCGGGCTCAGCCATGGGCGGGCTGGAGGAAGACGAAGACGTCGGTGTGCGCGACGGTGTGGCGCGTGTTGCCGGAGGGAGCCGGGGCGGGAGTCGCGGTGACGGTCTGCCCGGAGATGGGGGCGGCGATGATGTGCTGGAGGTAGAGCAGATCGGCGGCTTGGGCGGCGGCCACGACCGGACCGGCCGGGTCGAACAGGACCCCGGAGTCGCTGTGTCGGCAGCGGGAGAAAACGACCAGCAACCCACCCATCGCCAGCACCTCGGTCGCGAGCGCAGTGATGTGTTCGGCGGCGGCGATCGGGTCGAGGTGATCGGCGAGCAGGCTCGCGACGACCAGATCCACCGGCTCCTCGTGCAGGGTTCGGTCGGTGGGGGTGTCGAGTCCGTGGCGTCCCAGTTCACCGATCGTGGACAGGGCGGCGGCGGTGTCGGGCTCGACGATCCGCAACGCCCCTCGCGTGACAGGGGCGGGCCAACCCAGCAGCATCACTCGCGCGCCGGGTGCGGAGAATTCGGTGATCGTGTGGACCAGAGCCCGATCGGGCCAACGGTCAGCGGGGTCCAGCGGCTCGGACCCCAGCGCCCACAAGGTCGAGGGGACGCGCACGACGGTGGAGCTGGAACGGGGTCGGGACGTGGCGGGCATTGCGGCCTCCTGAGCGAGAGAGCGGTGTGTACTCGCTTACTTCCGCCAAAAAGCCGAAATCGGGACACAGTCACCCGATAATTTTTCTGAGAATTTCTTGAGGCCGAAAATCCTGCCCACCGGGACAGTTGTCCACCCAGTCGGTCGGGAACTTTTTTAAGTACTTTTTCGCCAGGTTGCCGACACTGTTCGATTGCTCTATCCAGACCCTATCTGAAACATATCCGGTTCATATCCTGGGGGTATCCGTGACTTCACAAACCTAGGTAGACACCTATATCCGCGCGGATATCCAGCAGCCCGGCGGTGGCGCGGCGAGCGATTGCGAAGCATTCGCCGACTCGCCCAGGATATGACTTGGATATGTTTCAGATATGGTTTGGGTGTTGTCAGGATATGGTTTGGATAGGTTTCGGTTATGGCCGCGAGGTGTCCTTGCGAGGTCGGAATTTCTCGACCGAACAAGGAGATCTGTAGTGACGAATTCACACGTCGCGACATATGCAGGACCGGGCGCAAAGCCGAGCTCGCCGCTTGCAGTGGTGTGGGCGGGCTTCGACCGGATCGCCGCCGAAACCATGCCCACCGAACCCCACCCGATGCCGACAGCACCACCCGACCCCGCCGACCCGGTGCGGACGTGGGGGCAGTTGCGTGAGCGGCTGTGGCATCCGGGCACCCCGATGGGAGAGGTCGACGCGATCTGGGTGTGGTTGCTGCAACGAGTCCGCGCCAACGACGACAACGCGATGCTCGTCTGCGCCGGGCTGGCCGCGCCGATGCTGTCGCGGACCGCCAGCGAGTGCGTCTCCTCCAACCACCCGGCCCGCCACGACATCGAGTCCGAAATCCTGACCGCGTTCCTGGCCCACCTCCCGCGCGTGGGGCTGGAGCAGCCGGGAGTCTGGCACCGATTGCGATGGGGCGCTTACCGTGCGGCGCTCGCGGCAGCAACTAGTCAGCGAACCGGCGCAACTGTCGTCGGCGACCTCGACCGTGACCTGGCTTCGCTGGGGGAGCGGGGCCAGGCGATGGTCTCGGGGCCGGGTCATCCCGAGACGGTGCTGGCCGATGCCATGGCCGCTGGAGTGATCTCCGCCGACGCTGCCGAACTCATCGCCGCGTCGCGGTGGGAGGGCCGGTCGCTGACCGCGCTGGCGGCCGAACGTGGTGTGTCGCTGTGGAAGCTGCGCAAGCAGCGCCCTCGCGCCGAACGCGCCCTGCTCGCGTGGCTGAACGACCGGGTCCGAGACCGAGATCCCGAGTGCAGCGGCCCGGTCGAAGCCGAGGCGGTGACCGCCCTCGCGCCCCCGGACCCGTCACCGCGGCGAGGTCGCCGGCCGAACCCACCCTCAGCGGTCCCGGCACTGTCGAGCACCGAGAACGGGCGGGTGGCGGCATGAACACCAACCGGGGACACGTCAACCAGACCACGCCACAGTCGGCTCGGCAGCATGGACGGCGTTGGCTGCGGGTGCTCGTGGTCGCGGCCACGAGCGCAGTCCTGCTGCTGATCGCCGGATCTGCCTCGGCGGCACCACCCCACACCGAGGTACTGGCCATCGCCTCGTCGTTGGGGGAGGTGATCGACAACGCCCGCAACTGGCTCGTCGGCATCCTGGCCGGACTGGCGACGTTGTTTCTGACCATCGCCGGAGCCCGCTACCTGCTCGGCGGCGGCGACCCCAGCGAGATCGAGAAGGCCAAAACCGCCTTCCGCGCCGCCTGCCTGGGCTTCGCGCTGGCGATGCTCGCACCGGTCATCGTCGCCGTGCTCAAGTCCATCATCGGAGCCTGACCGTGACCACCTCGGCCCAGGCACCACCCGCACTCGCGCGGCTCTCGCGGACAACGCGCATCGCTGCCGCCAGCGCAGCGGCCGTGCTCGCCGCGATCCTGATCGTGCTCACCAGTCCTGGCGGGGCAGCCGCCCAACCCGTCACCCCGACACCGGCTCCGCCGGTGACCACCGCACCGGCCACCCCCACGCCGTCAACCACTCCACCGGCCACGACAACCCCGCGCCGGTGGGTGACACCGCCCTCGACCACCGCCCCACCGACGACGACCGCGCCCGGCACGACAACGGCACCCGGCTCCGGTTCCGGTTCGGGGTCGGGGTCGGCGGAGTGCGGGGTCACCAACATCAACGGGTGTGTGGAGAACGCGGTCGATGGGTTCTTCCGCCGCATCGTGGAGACCTCGCTCAACCCGCTGCTCGAGCTGCTGTCGCAAACCCTGCTCACCACACCAGAACCCGGGCAGATCCCCGAGATCGGGGCTTTGTGGAACCAGTCGTGGCAGATCGTGCTCGCGCTCTACGTGCTGGTCGTGATGGCAGCCGGGGTGCTGTTGATGATGCGCGAGACGGTCCAAACCCAATGGTCGATCCGTGAACTCGCCCCCCGCTTGGTGATCGGGTTCGCGGCCGGGGGATTGAGCATGATGATCGCCACCGCCGCTATCGGTTTCGCCAACGCCCTCGCCGGTGCTCTCGCTGGGGACGGCGTCGACTCCAGAACGGCCGCTGACGCACTGACCGAGCTCGCGGTCACCGGACCGCAGAGCCAAACCATGCTGATGCTGCTACATCTGGCGTTGGCGGTGATGCTGCTCGTGCTGCTCATCTCCTACGTCATCCGAGTCACCATCACGATCCTGCTCATCGTGGGCGCGCCGTTGGCGTTGATGTGTCACGGGCTGCCCGGCCTCGACGGTGTCGCGCGCTGGTGGTGGCGCAGCTTCGCCGCCTGCTTGGCGATCCAGGTCGTGCAATCACTGACGCTGGTGACCGTCTTGCGGGTCCTGCTGACTCCCGGCGGGTGGCACCTGTTCGGCCCGAATGCGAACGAGATCGCCGATCTCACTGTCGCTTTGGCGTTGATGTTCGTGTTGATCAAGACCCCGATGTGGCTGTTGTCGGTGCTCAAGATCGGGCAAGGACGCAGCTTCCTCGGCTCGATCGTGCGTGGCTTCATCGCCTACAAAACCCTCGGGATGCTCAAAGGGGCCACCGCGAGCACCGCTCGCACCGCCGCGACGGGGGCATCGGCACGGCGAAACGCGCGACCCGTCCGCGCTCCACGAGCACCCCGCACCGCCGCCAGCAGTGGACCACCCGATCTGTACGCGCGGGTGCGATCGACACGCGACGGGCAGCTCATGCTTCCCCTGGAAGGAGTCCACCGCGTCGCCCGGCAACCCAGCCCGGCACCGGCCCAAGCGACCGGCACGCCACCGCCGCGCCCGAACCGTTCGGCGAGGGGACGACAGCTCGCGTTCGACTTCGCCCCGCCGGACCCGTACCGGGGCATCCGCGCCGGGACTGGTGGCCAGTACCCGCTCCCGATCCTGGTGCGGCGGGTCCGAACAACGCCCCCGCCTCCCGAGCTGTCGCCGCAGCGCCCTGGTCGCCGCGCAACACCGCAACAACTCGCCTTCGACTTCACCGAGCCCACCCCGCCCGACCCGTACGCGCGTGTTCGCCCGAACCGCAGCGGCCAGTACCCGCTCCCGTTCCCGGTCACCAGGGTCAAACCTGTTGCACCGCCGCCGAACCCGCCACAACTTCCCGGACCTGCGCGTCCGGCGGGTAGGCAGCTGCATTTGCCCATGCCGGATCTGCCCGTGCGCCGCCGTGCGCCCCGCGCCCCGAGAGGAGGAACTCTCCAATGAGCACCATCGTGCGTATTCCCGCCGACGTCGACCGCTCCGACCGGCTCGTGGGCCCGTTCACCGCCCGCCAGCTCGCCGTCCTCGCCATCACCGCCGTGCTGCTGTATTCAGCCTGGGCCGCCACGCGGTCCCTGTTGCCTTTGCCGGTGTTCGGTGGTGCCGCTGCCCTGGTGTTCGTCGTCGTCGCCGTCGCGGTGCTCACCCGCCGCGACGGCCTCTCGGCCGACCTGCTGCTCGTCGCGGCCATTCGTCACCGCCTGCGCCCACGCCATCTCATTCGATCACCCGGCAGTGGCACGCAGGCCCCAACACCGCGCTGGATGACATCGGGCATCAAAGGTCGACGTCCCTGTCTGCCGGTGCCCTCGGAACTGTCGGCGCATCAGGCCCGCTTGCCCGAGTCGGTGTCGGGCGGCGGCGGGGTCGGGGTGATCGACCTCGGCGCCGACGGCCTCGCCGCCATCGCGGTCGCAGGGACCCTCAACCTGAGCTTGCGGACCCCGGCCGAACAGGACAGCCTGGTCGGCCAGCTCGCGGGCTGGCTGCACACCCTGCGCCAACCCGTCCAGATCCTCATCCGCTCGGCCCGCCTCGACCTGACCGAACACATCACCGGCCTGCACTCCGCCGCCGCGCAGATGTCGGCCGACCTCGCCGCGGCAGCCCTCGATCACGCCGACCATCTCGCCGAGCTGGCCGCCCGGGAAGATCCGGTGCACCGGCAGGTGCTGCTCGTGTGGCGTGAACGCACCGAGACCCTGCCCACCAGCGGGCTGCGTGCCCGGTTACCCGGACAGCGCCGAGCCCGGTCCGCTCTTTCAGGTGGCGCGCGCCGTGCGGCTGAGTCCCGGCTGCTGCGCCGGATGAACGAGGCCGCCGATGTGCTGTCCCCGCTGGGGATCTCGGTGACCGCCCTCGACCACGACGCCGCCACCGCCGTGCTGGTCAGCTGCACCAACCCCGAGGGCTTGGTCTCGGCCGCCGCCGACATCGCCCCCGCCGACACGGTCATCACCACCGACCCCGAGAGGCGAACCCCGGACCCGTTCGCCGGGGACGGGCTCGACCGGTTCGCCCCGGAATCCCTGACGATCGGCACCAGGCATCTCGAGATCGGGTCCGACTGGAGTGCGACCCTCGCGGTCACCGGGTACCCGCGCGAGGTGACGGCCGGCTGGCTCGCGCCCCTGCTTTCCCACCCCGGCAGAGTCGAGGTCGCCGTCCACGTCGAGCCGGTCGACCCCGCCACCGCCGCCACCCGGCTGCGCCGCCAGCAGGCGCGCCTCGAATCCTCCCGGATGCACGATCTCGGGCGGGGCCGCCTGACTGATCCGCAGGTCGACGTTGCCGTCGAGGACGCCGCTGATCTGTCGGCCCGCGTTGCCCGGGCGGAGGCGCGCTTGTTCCGGGTCGGGGTGTATCTCACGGTGCACGCTGCCTCGGAATCCGAGCTGGCCGATGAGGTTGCCGCTGTGCGGGCGTTGGCGGCGAGTCTGCTGGTGGACACCTGCACCCTGTCCTACCGGGCGGCGCAGGCATGGGCGACGACTCTTCCTCTCGGGTTGGACCTGATCCGGGTCCAGCGGACCTTCGACACCACTGCCCTCGCCGCGGCATTCCCCTTCGACTCACCGCAGCTCCCTGCCGCCGATCCGGCCCAGGCCGACCGGCCCCAAGGCGTCCTCTACGGTCGCGACGCCGCCTCCGGGTTGTTGTTCGTGGACCGCTTCGGGGCTGAGGCCCACAACCACAACCTCGTCGTGCTGGGCCGCTCCGGTGCGGGCAAGTCGTACCTGGTGAAGACCGAGATTCTGCGGGCTCTGTATCGCGGGATCGAGCAGGTCATCATCGACCCCGAAGACGAATACCGGCGCCTGAGTGAGGCCGTGGGCGGCACCAACATCCGCCTCGGTGCACCCGGAGTTCGGCTCAATCCGTTCGACCTGGAAATCCACACCCGACCCGACGGGAGCCGCAGCGCCCCGACCGATGCGCTCACTCGGCGCAAACTGTTCTGCCACACCCTGATCCAGGTGCTGGTGGGGGACCAAACCGCGGCGCAACGGTCAGCGCTGGACGCTGCTCTCGCCGCTGCTTACACCGCCGCCGGGATCACCGACGACCCCGCCACCTGGACCCGGCCCGCGCCCACGCTGAGCGACCTGCGAGACCAGCTTGACCAGCTCGCCGTGCCCGCTGCCGTCGAGTTGGCTGCCGGGCTGCACCCCTACACCGGCGAGGGAGCCTATGCCGGGCTGATCGACGGGAACACCACCACCGAACCCGAGGGCGCGATGATCGTGTTCTCGCTACGGGAGCTGCCCGATGAAATGAAAACCATCGGCACGCTGCTGGTTTTGGACGCGACGTGGCGGAAAGTGTCGAACCCCGGTCATCGGCGGCCCCGCATGATCACCGTGGACGAGGCATGGCTGCTGCTGCGCGAGCCCGCCGGGGCGGCGTTCCTGTTCCGGGCCGCGAAGAGCTTCCGCAAGCACTGGGCCGGACTCACCGTCGCTACCCAGGACTGCGCGGATGTCTGCTCGACCGACCTCGGGCGCGCGATCATCTCCAACGCCGCCACCCAGATCCTGCTACGCCAAGCACCCCAGGCCATCGACGAGGTCGCTACCGCCTTCCACCTCTCTGACGGCGAGCAACAATTCCTGCTCTCCGCGGCTCGCGGTTCGGGACTGCTCGCGGTCGGCGGCACCGACCGCGCGGTGTTCGGGTCTTTGGCCTCGCCCACCGAGAACGCGCTCATCACCACTTCTCAGGAGTTCCTCGCATCGGTCGAGCATCACCACGAGAACTTCAGCAGGGTCGAGATCGTCACGACCGCTGCCGACACAGTGGCGACAGCCTGCAGAAGCGGCACCGGGGAAGGCGAGTATCAGAGCTTTCCTCGGATGGTGAATCGGCCACGCATTGAAGGTGAATTATGATGAATGTTTCGAGAGAGGCACCCGCCGCACTTCCTCTACCTCAATTCAACGATGAGCACGAGCCGACTGCTGACGCCCCTCACGTCGCAGTATCTACCCTTGACCACTCCGGCAAAGTCGCAGACCGTTCAGCGCTCCGACACCTCGGCTGGTGCCATGGACAACGTATCACTATGGTCATTACCGAGGGCATCGTCAAAATTGCCGAGAAAAGCGACGGTGGACAACTAATCGCAGCACACGGTTACTTGCGACTTCCAGCGGAGATACGAACTGGTGCGCGGATCAACCGCCATGACCGCATCCTCCTAATCGCGATCCGCGAGTCCCGAGCCCTGCTGATCTACCCGTCAATGCGTGCGGCCACAGCCTTGAGGTCCTTCACTCCGCTCGTCTGGCAACAGCGATGACGACCGGCGAGATCGAAGCAGCACGGCTACTGCTCGCCCGACTTGGGCTTCGCGCGGAAGACCTTCTCGGCGACAACGGAGCTCAGGATCGCTCAACTCCAACGTTCTCGGACTACATCCAACGTCTCGAATCTGCCTGCGCTTCAGGAACATTACGCACCTATGCACCCTATTGGCGTCGCATCGCGAACGCATGGGGAGACCGACAGATCACCGAACCATCCCCTCTCGAGATCAGGGAAATGATCGAACACTGCAAACGAGACGCGATCGTCCGGCGGAACTCCCGAGGAGGTCGCTCAGCCGCAGAGCATATGGTTGGTGCGCTCCGCGCGCTCTTCCGCCAAGCCCAGGCCGATGGCTACTTAACCGCCACCGACAACCCTGCCAACCGGATCGCCAAGCCGCGTCGGCTACCGAGTAATCGCCACGCGCTGTCCGGCAGTCTCCTTGCCGACATCGCGCGAGTTGTCGCCACCACGGGCAACGATCCCGACCTCGACACTCTTATTCTCCGTCTGCACATCGAAACTGCTTGCCGGCGAGGTGGTGCGCTTGCGCTGCGGCCGTGCGACCTCGACACGAAACAATGCCTCATCAAGCTCCGAGAAAAGGGAGACACGGTTCGCTGGCAACCCGTCACTCCATCATTGATGCAAGCGCTGACCCGCCACCGTCAGCGCGGATTCGCGCCTGACGAGCAACTGCTCCGATACCGAAACCGAAAGCCCATCACGGCGCGCCGCTACGACTACATCTGGACGAGAGTCGCGAAGCACCTACCTTCGGCAGCCTCCCAACAAGTCACCGCGCACTGGCTTCGTCACACCACGCTCACATGGGTCGAACGTCATCGCGGATACGCGGTCGCACGAGCGTTCGCCGGACACAACGATGGTGGTGTAGGAAATGCTGGTGTGACTCTCACCTATGTTCGTGCATCGCTATACGAAGTAGCCGAAGCGCTCACCGCGATGACCGGTGAACCGCACCCTCTGGTGAACGAAAGGGACATAGAGACAAGTCCTTTGGCTGCTTGAGTGGTACGCGAATCCGAACGGGCTGAAAGGCAGCCGAAACTCTCCGCCACTGACCACATGCCCCCGTACCTCCGGTCTATCGCTGGGGTGGCTGGATTATCAACCCGTCAATTGGGTGGCCCCGTCAGTTGCCAGTGGGTGCGGCTCGGCAGTCAGGACCGAAAGAGCTGCTGCTACCTCGTGGAGGTTCGCTTTGACGTATGTCGCGGTGGTGCCGCCGGTTTTGCCTGAGTGACCGGCGTATTCCCGTGCAACGGCGTAGCTGAAGGTGCGCTCGACCCAGGTCAGAGTGGTATGCCTCAGCCAGTGTGTCGTGACGCCTTGACTGGCGACCCACGGGAGTTCGAGTCCGATGCGGTGCCAGAGGTGGTCGTAGCGTCGATGGGTGATGGGCTTCCCGTTGCGGTATCGGAGTAGTTGCCCGGATTGAGGACTATGGCGCTCGCGGCCGTGGGCGACGAGGTGGCTCATCAGAGTCGGGGAGACCGGTTGCCAGCGGTCGGCTCCGTCCTTCTCGCGGAGGAAGACCAGGCACTGGGAGGTGTCGAGGTCGTGCGGGCGTAGTGCGAGGGCTCCGGCTCGGCGACAGGCAGTCTCGAGGTGAAGGCGCAGGATCAGAGAGTCCAGGTCGGGATCGTTGCCGGTGGTGGCGGCGACGCGGCAGATCTCGGTGAGTTGGTCGGCCGGGATCGCGTAGCGGTGGGATTTGCGGCGTACGGGGAACGCGAGTTGTCGAGCGGGGTTGTCGCCGGGACGGATCCATGCTCGATCTTCGGCGTACCGGTATACACAGCGGACGGTGGAGATGAAGTGCTCGACGGCGCTGGTGCCGCCGCGAGAGGCCCGGTTGGTGCGGGCTGTGGTGCGGATCGTGTGTGCCATGGCCTCCAGATCGGGCTTGGTGACCTCGTTCAGCCTGCGGTGGCCCCAGACCTCTTCGAGTCGGTTCAGATGGGTGCCATAGGTACGTCGCGTACCGGCTTCGAGGGTCACGCGGACCGCCGGGACGATTTCGGCGAACGTCGGTACCGATGCGGCAGGAGTCACCAGGTCCGCGGGCGACAGCCCCATCTGTGTGAGTAGAAGGCGCGCGGCGGCGATCGTGTCGCTCGTCGCGGCGACCGTGTTCGGGACGAACACGGGTCACCGGTCCAGGAGGGCGAGCTGGGTGGCCAAGACCCTGCCCGTCGTGGATGGCGGATGGATCAGGAGCTGTTTGCGACTGCGGCGTCCAGCGAGCAGGACACGCTGGCCGATCAGCAGGCCGACTCGGCGTCGCTGCCGGTACGGGATGCGGAAATAGCGGTCAGCGGTGACCTGGACCGGACCGTCGGCGGCTTCGCCGACGAGCAGGAGGTCATCGAGTGGGCGAAGCTCGAGGCGTGTCCCCGGCAGCCAGCCGAGGGTAGTCATCACGTGCCGGTCCAGGACTCTGCCCGCGTCGCCGACCGTCGATATGCCGTACAGCACGTCGTCGTCGGGGATCGGGTCGGGTCCCGGCGTCGTCGGCAGTGGGCCGCGGATCAGCTGTTCCAGTGGCGCCTGCGGGGGAATCAGCGGGGGGATCATCGCCGCCCCCGAGCGTGTACCGTGCGCGGTCCGTCAGGGGCAGGGATGGTGGATCCTGGCAGATCTGCCAGGAGTTCGTGCAGGTGGGTGCGCATTTCCCAGGTCACCTCCGTGTGTTCGAGTGCGCTCGAACACACGGCACGCAAATGCGGCAAATCTACCGTGAATCTGTGCGCGAGGGGGGACTTGAACCCCCACGTCCGTGGACACCAGAACCTAAATCTGGCGCGTCTGCCAATTTCGCCACTCGCGCTTGGTGGTACGACCGTGCAAACTCTACCGGCCTTCGCTGCGTTCCAGAAGTGAGTGTGGCGAGTGTCGTACTCGCCGGTAACCCTACCTGGGATTATAACGATTGGGTAACGCGCAATATGAGGAACGCTCATGTTTGTGTGTGTCGCGGTAACGGGCTTCAGCAGGGCGTTCAAACATGAGGGAGGGTCATGTTTGGCGCAGTTCTGGTACGGACGTACAGAAATACTGCGGGGTAGGGCCGGGGGTGGCGGGCAAACGTGAGGATTTCCTCATGATTCTGTGGAATCCTCGCCCCTATCAGGCCTAGCGGTCGACGAATGCCCGCGCACCCGAGCGAGCGGCGTGTCCACGAGGGCGTGTCGCCAGGAGAAGGAAGTCGAAGCGTCTTGACGATCAACGAGAGCACCGAGACCGGAGCCGGAGCGAGCGCGAAGGTGGTCAGGGCCGGGAAAGGCGCGGCCGCCGGGCGGTCGCCGCTGCTGGATCGTTTGCTGAACGGCACTCCGTACGCGCTGGCCTTCGGGGGGCAGGGCGCGCGGTGGCTCAGCGAACTCGAGGAGATCGGCCGCGACAGCGCGCTGGAGCCGGAGCTGACCGCGCTGGTCAACGAGGCCGCCGCGCTGCTGGAACCCGTTGCGCGCCAACTGCTGGTGGTGCGGCCGGTCGGGTTCGATCCGGTCGCCTGGATGCTCGAGGACGAGCTGGCCGACCCCGACGCCGACGAGCCCTCGGCCGCGCCGAGCGAGGACGTGCTGCGGTCGGCGGCGGTGTCGATGCCGGGCGTGCTGCTGACCCAGCTGGCCGCGCTGCGCGCGCTGAAGTTGCAGGGGCTGGACCCGGCCGAGCATGCGCCGGTCGCCGTCATCGGGCATTCGCAGGGTCTGCTGGCCGCGTCGGCGCTGCAGGGCGCGGGCGCCCGCGACGCCGAACTGCTGGCCATCGCGCAGATGATCGGCGCCGCCGCGGGGCTGGTGGCCCGGCGCCGCGGGCTGATGCCGGTGGGTGAGCGTTCGCCGATGGTCGCGGTGTCCAATGTCGATCCCGAGCAGTTGCGTGCGGTGGTCGAGGAGGTCGGCGCGGGCGTGGATCCCGCCGCCGCCGCGGTCATCTCGATCCGCAACGGGCGCAGGCGCGTGGTGCTGTCGGGCACTCCGGCGCAGCTGGATCGGGTGCGCCGGCGGTGCGCGCAGATCACCGACGGGCAGACCCGTGAGCGGGAGAAGAAGGCGCGCGGCGGCGCGGTGTTCGCCCCGGTCTTCGAGGACCTGCTGGTCGACGTCGCCTTCCATCACCCGGCGCTGGCCGAGACCGTCGAGCTGGTCGGCGGCTGGGCGACCCAGTGCGGCCTGGACGCCGAGCTGGCGGGCCGGCTGGCGCAGGAGATCCTGGTCGATCCGATCGACTGGGTGGGCACGGTGGACGCCACCGTCGCCGCGGGCGCGCAGTGGATCCTCGACCTCGGGCCCGGCGACCTGCTGACCCGCGTGACGGCGGGCACGCTCAAGGGCAGCGGCGTCGGCATCGTCGCGGCCGCCACCCGGGCGGGCCAGCGCAGCCTGCTCACCCCGGGCGCGGCGCCCGAACTGGCGCGCCCCTGGGCCGATTACGCCCCCAAGCCGGTGCGCCTGCCCAACGGCCGCATCGTGGTGGAGACCGCTTTCACCCGGCTCACCGGCCGCTCGCCGATCCTGCTCGCGGGCATGACGCCGACCACCGTCGACGCGAAAATCGTTGCCGCCGCGGCCAATGCGGGGCACTGGGCGGAGCTGGCCGGTGGCGGCCAGGTGACCGAGCAGATCTTCGCCGACCGAGTGGCCGAGCTGAAGACACTGCTGCACCCGGGGCGCTCGGTGCAGTTCAACTCGCTGTTCCTCGACCCCTACCTGTGGAAGCTGCAGCTGGGCGGCAAGCGGCTGGTGCAGAAGGCGCGCGCCGCGGGCGCCCCGTTCGACGGCGTCGTGGTCACCGCGGGTATCCCCGAGCTGGAGGAAGCCGTCGCGCTGATCCAGGAGCTCACCGAGGTCGGCATCACCCACGTGGCGTTCAAGCCGGGCACGGTCGCGCAGATCCGCGCCGTGCTCCGCATCGCCGACGAGGTGCCGGACTACCCGGTCATCATGCACATCGAGGGCGGCAAGGCCGGCGGCCACCACTCCTGGGAGGACCTGGACGACCTGCTGCTCGAGACCTACGCCGAACTGCGCAACCGCGACAACGTGGTGGTCTGCGTCGGCGGCGGCATCGGCACCCCGGAGCGGGCGCGCGAATACCTGACCGGGCAGTGGTCGGTGTCGCACGGTTACCCGGTGATGCCGCTGGACGGCGTGCTCGTCGGCACCGCGGCGATGGCGACCCTGGAGGCCACCACCGCGCCCGAGGTCAAGCAACTGCTGGTCGACACCCCCGGCACCCCCGACTGGGTCGGTGCGGGCACCGCCTCCGGCGGCATGGCCTCGGGCCGCAGCCAGCTGGGCGCCGACATCCACGAGATCGACAACGCCGCCTCGCGCACCGGCAGGCTGCTCGACGAGGTCGCCGGTGACGCCGAGGCCGTCGCCGCCCGCCGCGAGGAGATCATCGCGGCGCTGAACGCCACCGCCAAGCCGTATTTCGGCGACGTGGCCACCATGACCTACCTGGAGTGGCTGGAGCGTTACGTCGAGCTGGCCGTCGGCCTGGACCGGCGCAAGGACTTCGACTGCGGCAGCGACATCGGCGAGGCCATCCTCGACGCCACCCGCTCGGTGTGGCTGGACGTCACCTGGCGCGACCGGTTCGCGGAGATGGTGCGGCGCACCGAATCCCGCCTGCACCCGGCCGACCGCGGCGAGATCCCGACGCTGTTCGCCGACGACCAGGCCTTCGAGGACCCGGTCGCCGCGATCTGCACCCTGAAGAAGCAGTACCCGTCCGCCGAGCAGACCCTGCTGCACCCCGCCGACGTGCCGTTCTTCGTCTCGCTGTGCAAGACCCCGGGCAAGCCGGTCAATTTCGTGCCGGTCGTCGACGCCGACGTGCGCCGCTGGTGGCGCTCGGATTCGCTGTGGCAGGCGCACGATCCGCGCTACTCGGCCGACCAGGTGTGCGTCATCCCGGGCACCGTCTCGGTCGCGGGCATCACCCGCGTGGACGAGCCGGTCGGTGAACTCCTCGACCGATTCGAGCAGGACACCGCCTACGCCCTGGTGCGGGACGGCGTGGTGCCCGCCCCGGTCGACGCGCGCCGCGTCGCGGGCGTCACCAGCGGCCCGATCGATGCCGTGCTCGCCGCCCCCGACGTGGAATGGGCCGGGCGCACCACCGTCAACCCGGTGCACCGTCTCGGCGACCTCGCCGACTGGACCGTGGACGGCAAGGGCGCGGTGCACCCGCGCACCGGCGCCACCCTGGTCGAGACCACCGGCCCGGAGCCGGAGAACTCCTACGTCGAGCTGACCGTGCCGCTGCTCGGCCGTGACGCCGTGCGGATCCGGATCACCGTGCCGGTCTCGGTCTACAACGGCGGCGCCCCGGTGATCACCGAGGACGACGCCGAGACCGCGATGGCCGCGCTGCTCGCCGTCGCCGCCGGGCAGTCGCTGCCCGAGGTGAAGGGCAATGTCGCGCACGTGAACCTGGCCTGGACGCCGGACCTCATCGCCGACCACGCCGGTGTCACCGGCTCCGGTCTGCCCGCGGGCCTGAGCACGCTGGGCCGCACCGTGCCGGACGTGCTCGTCGGCGCCTGCTGGCCCGCGGTGTTCGCGGTGCTCGGCGCCACCCGCACCGGCGACGCGCGCTCGGTCATCGAGGGCATGCTCGACCTGGTGCACCTCGATCACCAGATCGAGCTGCTGCGCGAGCTGCCGGACCAGACCAGCATCCTGGTGGTGCGCGCCGAGTCGACCTCGGTGGTGGACACCGACATGGGCCGCGTGGTCGAGGTCGCCGTCACCGTCGGCGAGATGCGCGATCAGGGCCTGGACGTGGTGCCGCTGGCGAAGCTGACCGAACGGTTCGCGATCCGCGGCCGCAACGGCGCGGGCGAGCTGTCGGATCCGCCGCGGGCCGCGGGCACCGCTGCCGACGCGGTGGACACCCCGCGTCGCCGCCGCCGTGACGTCACGCTGGTCGCTCCGCGCGCGATGCACGCCTTCGCCGCGGTCTCCGGTGATCACAACCCGATCCACACCAGCGACAACGCCGCGAAGCTGGCCGGGCTGGGCGGGCCGATCGTGCACGGGATGTGGCTGTCGGCCGCCGCCCAGCACGCCGTCTCCGCGGTGGACCCGAGCGCGTCCGTGCCCGCACGCACGTTGACCGCGTGGACCACCCGCTTCCTGGGCATGGTCCGCCCCGGCGCCGAGATCGACGTGCGCGTCGAGCGCGTCGCGGTGGACGCGGGCAGCGAGATCGTCGAGGTCTCCTGCCGCACCGGCGGTGATCTGGTGATGACGGCGACCGGCCGCACCCGTGCGCCCAAGACCGTCTACGCCTTCCCCGGCCAGGGCATCCAGCGCAAGGGCATGGGCCTGGACGCCCGCACCCGCTCCAAGGCCGCCAAGGAGATCTGGGACCGCGCCGACAAGCACACCCGCGAGGCACTGGGCTTCTCCATCCTGGCCGTGGTGCGCGACAACCCGACCTACCTCAAGGCGCGCGGCGTCGAGCACCGGCACCCGGACGGCGTGCTGCACCTGACCCAGTTCACCCAGGTCGCGATGGCCACCCTCGGCGTCGCGCAGGTCGCGGAACTGCGCGAGGCGGGCGCCTTCGTGGAGGGCGCCATGCTGGCCGGGCACTCGGTGGGTGAGTACAATGCGCTGGCCGCCGTGGCGGGCGTGCTGCCGCTCGAGGCGGTGCTCGAGGTGGTGTTCCAGCGCGGCTCGGCGATGCACGCGCTGGTGCCCCGGGATGCCCAGGGCCGCAGCAACTACCGCATGGCCGCCATCCGCCCCTCGCAGATCGGGCTGCCCGACGACGAGGTGGTCGGCTTCGTGCAGGGCATCGCCGAGCAGACCGGCGAATTCCTCGAGGTGGTGAACCTCAACCTGCGCGGCTCCCAGTACGCCATCGCGGGCACGGTCGCTGGCCTGGAGGCGCTCGAGGCCGAAATCGACCGCCGCCGGGCCGAATTCGGCGGCAAGCGGGCCTTCGTGCTGGTGCCCGGCATCGACGTGCCGTTCCACTCCACCGTGCTGCGCAAGGGCGTGCCGGAGTTCCGGTCCAAGCTCGAGCAGCTGCTGCCGCAGGACCTGCACCCGGAGGTGCTGGTCGGGCGCTACATCCCGAACCTGGTGCCCAAGCCGTTCTCGCTGGAGCGCGAATTCGTCGCCGAGATCGCCGATCTGGTGCCCTCGGAGCCGCTGGCCGCGGTGCTCGCCGACTTCGACTCCTGGGCGGCGCGGCCGACCGAGCTGTGCCGTGTGGTGCTCATCGAGCTGCTGGCCTGGCAGTTCGCCAGCCCGGTGCGCTGGATCGAGACCCAGGACCTGCTGTTCACCGACACCGCGCACGGCGGTCTCGGCGTCGAGCGGTTCGTCGAGATCGGCCTCGGCGCGACCCCGACCGTGGCGAACCTGGCCAGCCAGACGCTGAAGCTGCCCGCCTTCGGCTCGGCCACCGTCGAGGTGCTCAACATCGAGCGCGAAGCCGCGATCGTCTACTCCACCGACACCGATCCCGCGCCGGTCGACGAGCCGGCGGAGGCGCCGGCCGCGAGCGCCGCTCCGGCCGCCGAGCAGGCCGCGCCCGTCGCGGCGCCCGCCCCGGTGGCCGGCTCGGGTGGCCCGCGCCCCGACGACATCGCCTTCACCGCCGCCGACGCCACCCGGGTGCTCATCGCCCTGTGGACGAAGCTGCGGCTGGATCAGATCGGCCCGGTGGACACCATCGAGGGCCTGTGCGACGGCGTGTCCTCGCGGCGCAACCAGCTGCTGGTCGACCTCGGCTCGGAGCTCTCGCTCGGCGCCATCGACGGCGCCGCGGACGCGGACATGGGCGCGCTGTCGGCCACCGTCGACCGCCTCGCCCGCACCTACAAGCCGTTCGGTTCGGTGCTCTCCGACGCCATCGGCGATCACCTGCGCAAGGTCTTCGGCCCGTCCGGCAAGCGGCCCGCCGCCATCGCCGAGCGCGTGAAGAAGGTCTGGGAGCTCGGTGACGGCTGGGCCAGTCACGTCACCGCCGAGGTCTCGCTGGGCACCCGCGAGGGCGCCAGCGTGCGCGGCGGCGACCTGGGCGGCCTGGTGTCCGGCCCGCTCAACGACGGCGCCGCGGTGGACGCCGCCATCGACGCCGCCGTGCAGGCCGTGGCCGCCCGGCGCGGTATCAACGTGACGCTGCCCGCGAGCGGCGGGGGCGGCGGCGCGACCGTCGACGCGGCCGCGCTCGGCGAGTTCACCGAGCAGATCACCGGCCGTGACGGCGTGCTCGCCTCGGCGGCGCGGGTCATCCTCGAGCATCTGGGGCTGGGCGATCGCGCCTCGGCGCCGGAGGCGACCGACGACTCGCTGGTCGACCTGGTCTCCGCCGAACTCGGTGCGGATTGGCCGCGGATGGTGGCCCCGGCGTTCGACGCCCGCAAGGCCGTGCTGATCGACGACCGCTGGGCCAGCGCCCGCGAGGATCTGGCCCGGCTGTGGCTCATCGACGACGCCGCCGCGGCCGCGCAGCAGGTCGACGGCTTCCTCGGGTCGGGCGACGCCGTTGCCGCGCAGGCGGTTTGGTGGCGCGAGCGCGCCAAGGGCGAGGCACGTTCCGTGCTGGCCGGCCTCTACGAGCGCATCGCCGAGGCGGCGCGGCAGACCGAGGAGCCGGGGCAGTGGTCCGGCGACGTCGCCGTGATCACCGGCGCCAGCAAGGGTTCCATCGCGGCGGCGGTCACCGGGCGGCTGCTCGGCGGCGGCGCGACCGTGGTGGTCACCACCTCGAGCCTGAACGACGAGCGGCTCGGCTTCTACAAGCAGCTCTACCGCGAGCACGCCCGCGCGGGCGCCGCGCTGTGGGTGCTGCCGGCGAACATGGCCTCCTACCAGGACGTCGACGCGCTCATCGAATGGGTCGGCAGCGAGCAGGTCGACAACGCGGGCGGCGCCAAGATCAAGATCAAGGACGCCATGACGCCCACCCTGCTGCTGCCGTTCGCGGCGCCGCGGGTGGCCGGTGACCTCGCCGACGCGGGCGCGCGCGCCGAGCTGGAGATGCGCGTGCTGCTGTGGTCGGTCGAGCGGCTGATCGGCGGGCTGTCCCAGCTCGGCGCCGACCACGACGTCGACGCCTCGCTGCACGTGGTGCTGCCGGGCTCGCCCAACCGGGGCATGTTCGGCGGCGACGGCGCCTACGGCGAGTCCAAGGCCGCGCTGGACGCGGTCATCGCCAAGTGGCGGTCGGAGAAGTCCTGGTCCAAGCGGGTCACCCTGGTGCACGCGCTGATCGGCTGGGTGCGCGGCACCGGGTTGATGGGCCACAACGATCCGATGGTCGAGGCGGTCGAGAAGGCGGGTGTGCAGACCTGGTCGACCACCGAGATGGCCGACGAACTGCTCAAGTGGTGCACCGCGCGGGCACGTCAGGTGACCGCGGCCGGTCCCCAGCAGATCGACCTGACCGGCGGGCTCGCCCGGGCCAAGCTGGACCTGCCCGAGCTGGCCAAGCAGGCGCAGGAGGCGGCGGCCGCCGCGGCCGAGGACGCCGCGGCCGAGGCGACCATCCCGGCGCTGCCCGCGCCGCCCACCGCCACCTCGGCTCTGCCGGTGCCCGAATGGGGCGAGGTGAGCGCCGATCTCGACGACATGGTCGTCATCGTCGGCGCGGCCGAGCTGGGCCCGTACGGCTCCTCGCGCACCCGCTTCGAGATGGAGGTCTCCGACGAGCTCTCCGCCGCGGGCGTGCTGGAGCTGGCCTGGACCACCGGCCTGGTGAAGTGGGAGAACGACCCGAAGCCGGGGTGGTACGACGCGGAATCCGGCGAGTACGTGCCCGAGCACGAACTGGCCGAGCGCTACCACGACACCGTGGTCGCCCGCTGCGGCATCCGCCGCTACGAGGACGACGCGGCCATGGTCGACAACAGCGCGCCGCTGATGACCTCGGTGTTCCTCGACCGCGACCTGACCTTCACGGTCGGCGGCGAGGCCGAGGCGCGCGCCTTCCACGCCGCCGACCCCGAGCACACCGTCATCGCGCCGGTGCCGGATTCCGGCGACTGGCAGGTGACCCGCAAGGCGGGCACCGAGATCCGGGTGCCGCGCAAGGCGAAGCTCTCGCGCACCGTCGGCGGGCAGATCCCCACCGGCTGGGATCCGACGGTCTGGGGCATCTCGGCCGACATGGCCGGATCGGTGGACCGGGTCGCGCTGTGGAACATCGCCTGCACGGTGGACGCGTTCATCGGCTCCGGGTTCAGCCCGGCCGAGCTGATGCAGTGGGTGCACCCCAGCCTGGTGGCCAACACCCAGGGCACCGGCATGGGCGGTATGTCCTCGATGCGCTCGCTCTACGTCGACAACCTGCTCGGCGAGCCGCGCCCGAACGACATCCTGCAGGAGGCGCTGCCCAACGTGGCGCTGGCGCACGTCGTGCAGTCCTACGTCGGCAGCTACGGCGCGATGGTGCACCCGGTCGCGGCCTGCGCCACGGCCGCGGTCTCGGTCGAGGAAGGCGTGGACAAGATCCGGCTCGGCAAGGCCGACGTGGTGGTCGCCGGCGGCTACGACGACCTCGGCATCGAGGGCATCGTCGGCTTCGGTGACATGTCGGCCACCGCGGACTCGGCGGCCATGCGCGCCAAGGGCATCAGCGACCGGTACTTCTCCCGCGCCAACGACCGCCGTCGCGGCGGCTTCGTGGAATCGCAGGGCGGCGGCACCGTGCTGCTGGCCCGCGGTTCGGTGGCGCTGGAGATGGGCCTGCCGGTGCTCGGCGTGGTGGCCTACGCCCAGTCCTTCGCCGACGGCGTGCACACCTCGATCCCGGCGCCCGGCCTCGGCGCGCTCGGCGCGGGCCGCGGCGGCCGCGAGTCCCGCTTCGCCGCGGAACTGCGCAAGCTCGGTGTCGCGCCGGACGAGATCGCGGTGATCTCCAAGCACGACACCTCGACCGCGGCCAACGACCCGAACGAGTCGGAGCTGCACGAGCGGCTGGCCGCCGCGATCGGCCGCTCTGCGGGCGCCCCGCTGTTCGTCGTCTCGCAGAAGAGCCTGACCGGGCACGCCAAGGGTGGTGCCGCCGCGTTCCAGCTGATCGGCCTGTGCCAGGTGCTGGAAACCGGTGTGGTGCCGCCGAACCGGAGCCTGGACTGCGTGGACGAGAAGATGCGCGAGTACCCGCATCTGGTGTGGCTGCGCGAGGCGCTGCGCTTCGGTGACCGGTTCCCGCTCAAGGCGGGCCTGGTGACCTCGCTCGGCTTCGGTCACGTGTCGGGTCTGCTCGCGGTGGTGCATCCGCAGGCCTTCATCCAGGCCATCGAGCCGGGACGGCGTGAGGAGTACCAGCAGCGGGCCCAGCAGCGTCAGCTGGCCGGGCGGCAGCGCATCGCCGAGGCCATGTGCGGCGGCGCCCCGCTCTACGAGCGCCCGGTCGACCGCAGGCTCGGCGGCGACGGCACGCCCGCCACGCGCGTGCGTCAGCTCGAGGCCGACGTGCTGCTCTCGCCGCAGGCACGCCTCGGCGTGGACGGCACCTACCGCACCGACGGCTCCGGTTGCGGCACCGGTGCGGTGATCGTCGGCCGGCTCACCGGCGAGCAGGGCTGACCACAGGGAAGCCGGATCGTCCCCGATGCGGGGGACGATCCGGCTTCTCGCGTGTCCGTCAACCAGTACGCTGCACGGCAGTCGTTCGTCGAACGACGCGACCGCTCGACATGCGGTCTGCCGAACGGGAGTGCGGTCACCGCCGGTGCCCGCACGCCGAGTGATGAGGGAGCTGCGACGCTGTGACCATCCTGGGGATCGGCCTGGACCTGGTGACCATCTCCGAGTTCGCCGAACAGCTCGAGCGCACCGGCACCACCATGCTGCGGGAGAGTTTCACCGCGGGGGAGCGCCGGTACTGCCAGAGCAAGGGCACCGACCCGGCCCGCAGTTACGCCGCGCGCTGGGCGGCCAAGGAGGCCGTGCTCAAGGCGTGGGCCTCCTCGCGATTCGCGCGCAGGCCGCAGATCGGTGACAACCCCTATCCGCTGATCGAGGTCGTCAACGACGCCTGGGGCCGCCCCAGCATCAAATTGCACGGTCTGGCCGCGGAATTCCTGCCGCGGGTGCGGGTGCACCTGTCGTTGACCCACGACGGCGACACCGCCGCCGCGATGGTGGTGCTCGAGGATCCGGGCGAGCTGGCCGATCTCATCGAGGGCCGCGAAGCGACACCGTGACCGGCTGCCGGGGTGGCCGGCGCCGATCGACCTAGCGGCCGCCGCCGGTGCGCGATTCCTTCTCGGCGACAAGCAGATACGCCACCATCAGGCGCTTGAGCTCGGCGACGGCGTCGGCGTGCGACTGCTCGTCCTGCACCGAGAAGTTCAGCATCGAATAGACGACGTGCACGAGCACCTCGGCCATCATGGTGCGCCGCGCCCGCGGCGTGCGGGGCGTGAGTGGGCGCAGCATCTGGGAGACGACCTCGGCGAACTCCTTCTCGTGGATGGCGCCGGTGGCCCGGGTGGAGGGTGTGGACTGCATCGCCAGCCACACCTCCCGGCGGGACGGGTCGGTCATCCACAGGTTCGCCAGGTGGTCGACGAACTGGTTCATGTGCCGCAGCCAGTCCAGTGACGGGATCTCGCCGTGGAAGTCGGCGAGTTCCTGCGAGACGGCGACCAGATCTTGGCGATTGAGTTCGCAGACGATGACGTACTTGTTGGCGAAGAACTGGTAGAGCGTGCCGATCGGCACCTCCGCGCGGGCGGCCACCTCTTCACAGGTGAACGACTCGAACCCGACCTCGACCAGCAGTTCCCGGGAGGCCTGGAGCAGCGCGTCGAACTTGCGCTTGCTGCGTTCCTGGGTCGGACGGCGGCGCGGCATCAGCTCCCGCGGGTCGTCCTGCATCTCCAACGCGGGGTCAAGGTGACGCTTCTTCGGCTTCGCCCTGGCCTGCGCTTGCACTTCCACGCGTCCAGGCTAGCGGTACCGCCGCCGTACCGACACGCCCGCTCCGTGCGCGGGTCGCGTTTCGGTCACTTTTCACCACCCATCCGCGCCGCGACCGGTACCGAACACATAACCGAACAGGCGTGGATTCGGCGCCGGGACCCGCGGGTGGTGCAGCGCGGGTGGCATGTGCGGGTGGTGCCGCGCGCCGAACGCGAGCATACGTGGATCCGGCAGGTCTCTGTGATGGGGAAGGCGGGTGTGGTGGCTCGATACGTGGTGACTCTCGGCGCGTCGATCGAACGGGGCGCGGTGCAGGCCGTGGCGCTGACCGATGCCGGGGCGCGGCTACCCCAGCGGGTGCTCGCGCACACGGTGGTGCCCGCGGGAACGACTCCGGCCGAACTCGCGGCGGCGGTGTCCGCGGCCCTGGACGCGGTGGCCGCCGCGGTCGCGGAGACCGGGCCCGACACCGGCGCGATCGCCGGGGCGGCGGTGGTCTATCGGGAGCCCGCGCAGCGCCGCGCGGTGGTCTCCGAACTGGCGGACGGGCCGTGGCACGGCGCGTCGCTGGTGTCGGCCACCTCCGCGCATCTGCGGGTGGCGGCGGCGATGGCGTGGCTTGCCGAGTTCGACGATCTGCTGGTGTGCGACGTGGTGCCGGGCTACCAGGCGTTCACGCTCGTGGACGCGGCGCGCAGCCGGGTGCTGGCCGCGGTTTCGCGGCCGGGCTCGCCCGCCACGCTGGCCGAGGCGGTGCGCGCGGCCAGGGATCAGATCGAGGCGGCGGGTGCGCGCCCGGACGCCGTGGTGCTCGTGGGCTCGACCGCCGACGATCCCGCGGTGCGCGCGGCCGCCGACGGATTCGGCGCGCCCGTGCTGCCGTGCCCGATCGCGCCCGAGGCGACCGCGGTCGGCGCGGCGCTGTGGGTGATGGACGACGTGGTGGGTCTCGCGGACACGAGCAGGCCGGCCCGCGGCAGGCCGGCGCCCGCCGTATTGACGGCGGCGGGTGCGCTGGCGTGCGGTCTGGTGACCGCGGGGGTGTACGTCAGCAGCGGGATGTGGACCGGCGTGCCCGCGGTCACCGACGACACCCGTGTCACCGCGGGCGGGCAGGCGTTCGCCCCACCCCGTCCCGGCGGCCCGGGCGGCGGTGCCACGCTCGCGCCGGGCGCCTCCGCGCCCGAGGGCGGGCCTGCCGGTCCGGTCGCCGGTGAGCATCGGGCGCCGAGCTTCCGGCCGTCACCGGCCGCCGCGGTCGACACCGAGGTGGAGTTGTTCGGATACGGGAAACCGTTGGGCCGGTGGGGCGAACAGGCGCCCCTGCCGTTGCAGCCCGCCGAGGCCACCCCGGCGCAGGATCTGCCGTCCGGTCCGGTGCCCGGTACCGGCGTGCCCACCCGTCCGGCCATCGGCAACCCCGACGCGACCCTGATGTTCCCGGGGGAGGCGCCGCCGCCCGCCCCCTTCACCCCCGAGTTCTACGACTGGTGGGACAACCACATCCGGCTGATCGCGCGGTGGGCGACCCAGCAGTTCCTCGGCGCCTGAGCACCGCCCACCGCGACGTCCCGGCACCGCGGGTACCGGGACGTCGCGGGCCCGGTCAGTTCGCGGTGCGCCGCCGGAACAGTACGCGCGCGGCGAGGTAGCCCAGCGCGGCGACCCCGCCGCACCACGCCACCGCGAGCGCCGCGCTGCCGCCGATCTCGGTGCCCATCAGCAGCCCCCGCACGGTCTCGATCACCGGTGTCACCGGCTGGTTCTCCGCGAAGGCGTGCAGGGCCGTCGGCATCGACTCGGTCGGCACGAAGGCGCTGCTCACATACGGCAGGAACATGAAAACGAAGGTGAACCCGTTGGCCGCCTCCGGATTACGGGCCAGCAGGCCGAGGGCCGCCGCCAGCCAGGACAGCGCGAAGACGAACAGCGCGATGAGCGCCGTCGCACCCAGCCAGCGCACCGGGTCGGCGGTGGGCCGGAACCCGAGCGCCACCGCCACGACGACCACCAGTCCGGTGGTGATCATGTTGCGGATGACGCTTTCGATCACGTGCCCGGTGAGCATGGCCGAGCGGGCGATGGACATGGTGCGGAATCGGTCGACGATGCCGTCGGCCACGTCGGTGGAGATGCTCACGGCCGTGGTGGAGGCGCCGAATCCCGCGCAGAGCAGGATGATCCCGGGCACCACGTAATCGATGTACGCGCCGCCGCCGACGTTCATCGCGCCGCCGAAGACGTAGACGAACATCAGCAGGATCATGATCGGCAGGGCCAGGGTCATGATCATCGTGTCCGGGCTGCGCAGGGTGTGCCGGATGTTGCGATCGAGCATGGTGAGGTTGTCCTGCGCGATGCGCAGGGCCCGCTGCGGCAGGGCGGGCCGGGGGAGTGTCGCGGTGGTCATCGGGTGCCTCGTTTCGTGGGAACGGGCCGCTAGGCAGCGGTCTCGACCTGGGTGGGGTGGCCGGTGAGGGCGAAGAAGACGTCGTCGAGGTCGGGGGTGTGCACCGCGAGCTGTTCGATGGTGACACCGTGCTCGGCGAGCCGATCCAGCACGGCCTTGATCTCGCCGGCGCTGCCGTCGGAGGCGATGCGCAGGGCCAGTTGTTCGGGATCGGGCTGCGCCGCGGCGGGGTCGCCGAGGGCGCGGGCGGCGGCGGTGAGGGTGGCCGCGTCGGCGAAACGCAGGCGGAGGTGACCGCCGGGGACGCGTTGCTTGAGCTCGTCGGGGGTGCCCTCGGCGACGATGGTGCCGCCGTCGAGCACGGCGATGCGATCGGCCAGTTGATCGGCTTCCTCGAGGTATTGCGTGGTCAGCAGGATCGTGGTGCCCTCGGCGGCCAGTTCCCGGATGACCGACCACAGGTCGCGCCTGCTGCGCGGGTCCAAGCCGGTAGTGGGCTCGTCGAGATAGACCAGGCGCGGACGGCCCATCAGGCTCATGGCCAGATCGAGGCGCCTGCGCATGCCGCCGGAGTAGGAACCGGCCGGCTTGCCCGCGGCGTCGACGAGATCGAAGCGCTCGAGCAGGTCGTCACCGCGGCGCCGGGCTTCGGCGGCGGGCAGATGCAGCAGCCTGCCGGTGAGCCGGAGATTCTCGGTGCCGGTCAGCACGGTGTCGACGGCCGCGAACTGCCCCGTCACGCCGATGAGGCCGCGCACGGTGTCGGCCTCGCGCAGCAGGTCGTGACCGAACACGCGCACCTCGCCGGCATCGGGCCTGGCCAACGTGGCCAGGATGCGGACCAGTGTGGTCTTGCCCGCCCCGTTCGGCCCGAGCAGCGAGAAGATCGTGCCCGCAGGCACGTCCAGGTGGATGCCGGTGAGCACCTGGTGATCGCCGTAGGACTTGTGCAGATCCCGCACCGCGAGCGCGGGAAGTCGGGGGATGGTCATGAAAGGCTCCCAAGAACTGTTTATGATGAATACAGTTTATAGAGTAAGCAGTTGTTCGGCGCAAGACGGGGCACGGATAGAGTCGGGGCGAAGGAGGAACGATGACGACGTCGGAGGACGCGGCGCTGCCCCGGGCCGTCGCGCTGTTGTGGGGTCTGGATCAGCCCGGCGAGCGCGGGCCCAAGCGCGGCCTCAGCCTCGATCAGATCGTCGAGGCCGCGATCGCCGTCGCCGACGCCGAGGGGGCCGCTGCGCTGTCGATGAACCGCGTCGCCAAGGAACTCGGGTTCACCGCGATGTCGCTGTACCGCTACGTGGACAGCAAGACCACGTTGCTGCAACTGATGTTGGACCGGGTGATCGGCGTTCCGCCGGAGCTCGATCCGGCCGCCGGATGGCGCGCCGGGCTGCGCGCCTGGGCGGCGGCCGAGTTCGAGACGATCGCACGCCACCCGTGGTTCCTGGACGTCCCGGTGCCCGGTCCGCCCTCGGGGCCCAACAACATGGCATGGCTGGAGGCCGGCCTGTCCGCCCTTGCCGGAACGGCTGTGCCGGAGTCGGTGCGGTTACAGCTGGTGATGAACCTGTCGCTCTATGTGATCGGGCGCTCCTGGGCGGTCCGGGACTTCCTGAGCGACACCGGGGAGGACGCCGACTACGACGTCGCGATGCGCACGGTCCTCGACCCGGCGCGCTACCCGCACCTGGTGTCGGCGTTCGCCCACCGGGCCTTCGAGAACGAGGAGATCGACTGGGCCAGAGCCGACTTCGAGTTCGGACTGGAGCGGATGCTGGACGGTTACGAGAACCTCATCCGCGCCTACGAGCGTTAGACCGACAGGTCGCGGCGCAGCTTGGCGACGTGCCCGGTGGCCCGCACGTTGTACTGGGCGAGCTCGATCCGGCCTTCCTCGTCGACGAGGAAGGTGGAGCGGATGACGCCGGTGACCTTCTTGCCGTACATGGTCTTCTCGCCGTAGGCACCCCATTCGGTGAGCACCGTGCGCTCCGGGTCGGACAGCAGCGGGAAGGTCAGCCGCTCGGCGTCGCGGAATTTCGCCAGCTTGGCGGGCTTGTCGGGGGAGATGCCGACGACGTCGATGCCCGCCTGCTCGAGCTCGGCCAGGTTGTCGCGGAAATCGCAGGCCTGCTTGGTGCAGCCCGGGGTGCTCGCGGCCGGGTAGAAGTAGACGACGACCTTGCGGCCGCGGTAGTCGGCGAGCGAGACCTCGTTGCCGTCGGCATCGGGCAGCGTGAACGCGGGGGCGAGGTCACCGGGGGCGAGTCGTTGGTTGGTCACGTCTGCACGGTAACCGAACGGGCGGACACCGGACCGATACACTCGTGCGCGAGCCCTGGTGATTCGCGAACGATCGGGTGGCACGGCGGCGCCCGGGGCCAGGTTCGCGCCCGGCGGCACACCGATCGAGGAGGAGGACTTTCACGTGGGTAGGGATACCGAGCGGATCGAGCGGGAGATCGAGGATGCCCGCAACCGGCTCGCCAGCACGCTCGACGAGATCGCGGTGCGAGCCGATCCGCAGCGGATCGCGGACGACACCAAGAGCATGGTCGTGGCCAAGCTCAACGAGCCGAAGATCAAGTACGGCCTGATCGGCGCGGGCGCGCTGGTCGTCGGCCTGGTGCTGGTGAAGCTCTTCCGCTGACCGCGAACGCGAAAACACCCGGATCGACCGTGGTCGGTCCGGGTGTTTTTCGTCGGTGCGGTCGAATCAGACCGTCGGGCAAGCGAATCCGTCGCCGTCGGGGTCCAGGTGCGGACCGTAGCCCGGTTCCCCGCGGAAGATCGGGGCCCGTCCCGCCGCGCGGGCGGCATCGCAGTTGGGGAAGGCGCCGCCCGCCGAACCGGTCTGGGACAGACCGGCCGACCCGGTCATGATCAACCCGGTGTCGATGGCGGACGAGCCGGTCCCCGCGGAACCGGTGGGGACGGCGGCGGCCTGTCCGGCGGGCGCCGCAAGGAGCGTCAGGCCCGCGACGGCGGCGCTGACGGTGAGCCGGCGAACGTTCATGTATTCCTCTGTGTCTGCTGCGGTGGATCGGCGCCGGGAGTGCGACGCCGCACCCACTGTTGCGAGGGGCCGCTGAGTTGTCAACCGCGCGTAGGGGGATCCGGGCCCGCTAGGGGGTGGTTCCCGATGCGTGTCGGGCACGGCGCGGGATCTAGTGTCCATGTCAACCAAATGCGCTAGACTGGATGACGTGGTGCGATGGCTGAGCGACGACGAACAGCAGACCTGGCAGGCCTACATCCGGATCCGGCAGCGCATGGATGCCGCGATCGCGGCCGGGCTGGCCCGCGACGGTCTCTCGCTGGCCGATTACGACCTGCTGGTGCCGCTCTCGGCCGCGCCGGGCGGGCGGATGCGCGCCAAGGAGCTGGGCGCCGAGGTCTGCTGGGAGAAGAGCAGGCTGTCCAAGCATCTGGCGCGGATGGCGGCGCGCGGACTCGTCGAGCGCAGGCCCTCCCCGGAGGACGCGCGCGGCATCGTCGTGGAACTGACCCCGGCCGGCCGCGCGGTGCTCGAGCGGGCGGCGCCCAACCACGTCGAGCTGGTGCGCAGCCTGTTCATCGACCCGATGACCCCGGAGCAGGCCCGGGCGCTGCGCGAACTCGCCGACCGGGTGGTCCCGGAGGCCGAGGAGGCCACCGATCTGGCCGCGAGCTGTGACGAAGACGACAGCTCTCGCGCCGCAAGCTGATTCGCGCCGGGCGGCCGGTCACGACCACGGGGTGATCGGCGGCTTCACCCAGAGCAGTTTCTCCTCCCGATGGGCGCGCCGCGCGGCCGGATGGCCGGGGTGCCGGGCCGCCCACGCGGCCTTCTCGTCGAGCAGCCGCGCCACCACCTGCCAGGTCTCCCCGGTGCTCGGGGGATTGGTGTCGGCGGCCCTGGCCAGCTTGCGCAGGGTCGCGGCGGGCAGGGTGCGGAGTTCGGCGCCGCTGATGTCACGGTCCCACAGGTAGGCGGCCAAACGTCGGGCCTTCTCGGCGCGGCGGCTGACCGACGCGTCGGTGTGCGCGTAATCGGCCACCCGCGCATCCTACGACGCACGCCCCGCGACCGGTCCGGGACCGATCGCGGGGCGTGCGGGGGTGGCGGCGCTCAGTAGGCGCTGTTCACGTTGTCCATGCTGCCGTAGCGGTGCGCCGCGTAGTTGCAGGCGGCGACGATGTTGGCGACCGGATCCCAGACGTCGAACGCGGTGCCCGGCACGTGGTAGGCGGCGAAGGTCGGGTCGATCACCTGGAGCAGCCCCTTGGACGGGATGCCCGCGGCGGCGTTGGAGTCCCACAGGTTGATGGCCTGGGGGTTGCCGGTCGACTCGCGCATGATGTTGCGGTAGATGCCCTCGTAGCTGCCCGGGATGCCGTTGGCGGCCATGATGTCGAGCGCCTGGCGGATCCAGCCGTCCAGGTTGTTCTCGTACACCGGGGGCGGCGGCGGGGCCTGCTGCGCGACGGCCTCGGCGACCGGCTCCAGAGCGGGTGCGGGAGCGGGAGCCGGCTCGGCCGCGGGCGCGGCCTCGGCGACCGGGGCGGCCTCGACCTGTTGCTGGGCGGCGGGCTGCTGCTCGGCCGCGAGGGTGACGCGGGCGGTCGGGCTGCTGTCGGCCACGGACACGGCCGAGGAGGCGGTCACGGCCACGAGGCCGGCGGCGGCGATCGCGAAGGTGATGCCCTCACGGAGGGTGGTGCGCCGGAAGGTGGGCAGGCGTCTGTCAGGCATTGCCGATTCGATTCCTTGTTCGGGGGACGAGGGAGATCCGAGTCGCATACGGGCAGCGCGGATCCTGCGGCGCGGGCGACGGCCCGTTCGCCGATGAGATCGATGTGCTGTTGTCGGTTCTGTTGTGACGGACTCTCCGGTCCGCGGGACACGACGCAGGCGGCGCGGGGCGGTTCACTGCGGAACCGGGCCGCGGGCATCGCGCGGAACTCCACATCGGGTGGAGCGACAGGGAAGTCCGGGACCGGGACTGCTGAACCTTCGTCAGCAACTCGGCGCGTTTTCCGAACTTCAGGTCGCTTTCTTGACCTGATTGCAGAATGGTCACGGAAGGTTAACAGAAGGTGAACGAACCGGGAATGATACGTGTTGGCGATCTTGAAAACCGCAGCTCGGACGCTCGGATACCCGCGCTGTCCTGGGGGTTTGCCATGAAACACTCTGTGCGGCAGGTCACAGAAATATTTCGTGACATTCGCGTGATCCAGGACTGAAGGCCCCGAAATCGGGTATCACCGGCCCTTGCGCCGAGGGCAGCCGACTCGGTCCGCTTCGCTACGTGGCGGTGTGTCGGCATGCGGTACTCCGAGTCACCGCCGAGTCGTAGCGGCGACGTGGTCAACGGGTGCGTCGGGGAACGCCGAGGCCAGGCGTCGCCCACGCGACGGCGACCGTGTGGATGAGGAGAGAAAGAACAACCGGTGGCGCAGTGCCGACCTGGTGAGTGAAAAACTGTGCGCCATCAGGGACTCGAACCCCGAACCCGCTGATTAAGAGTCAGCTGCTCTGCCAATTGAGCTAATGGCGCGTGCTCCGTGTTCCGGTGCGGGACAAACAGTAACAGGCCGGGGCCGTAGAAGTGAAATCGGCTGGTCAGAGCCGTATCGGCGCGGCGGAGCCGACCGTAACGCCGCGGGCCCGGCGAGGGATCTAACCCGGTGGAGTTCGCTCGCCTCGCGGGCGCGGTCGTTGGACGCGTCGGACCCGGCTGGCACAATGTCAGACGTGGTCTCGACCGGGCCCGCCGCGCGGTGGGTTGAGCTACCACGGTCGGGATCCGAAGCCATCGGCGTGTTCTATCCGAATGGCGCCGAGACTTGAAACGGGGTTGATGATGAGCGTTGGTCCTAGACGGCGTCGAGTACTGCGTACCCTGAGCCTACCTGCGCTATTGCTCGCTGTGCTCGCGCTCGCCCTGACAGCGTGCACCTCTTCCAACGGGGGCGGATCGGCGGTGGCGATCGATCGCAACCCCATCACCGAACTCATCAAGCCGAAGTTGCTCTCGCCGGTCAAGGACGGCGACAAGGGCGTCTCGCCCGCCGCGCCGATGACCTTCCAGGTCGAGGACGGCCGGTTCACCGATGTGACGTTGGTCAACCAGCAGGGCAAGGCGGTGCAGGGCAAGCTCGCCGCCGACGGTCGCACGTGGGAGACCACCGAGGTCCTCGGCTACGGCAAGACCTACCGGCTCACCGCCGAGGCCATCGGGTTGGGCGGCGTGAACTCCACCACGCTGAGCTTCACCACCAGTTCGCCGGACAACCAGACCAAGCCCTACCTGATCCCGGGCGAGGGTGAGGTCGTCGGCATCGGCCAGCCGGTCGCGATCCAGTTCGACGAGAACATCCCGGATCGCCGCGCCGCGCAGGACGCGATCAAGATCACCACCAATCCGCCGGTGGAGGGCGCGTTCTACTGGCTGAACAACCGGGAGGTGCGCTGGCGGCCCGAGCACTTCTGGGCACCGGGCACCCGGGTGGACATCGAGGTCAACGTCTACGGCAAGGACCTCGGCAACGGCCTCTACGGCCAGGAGAACATCACCTCGCACTTCATCGTCGGTGACGCGGTGATCTTCACCGCCGACGACAACACCAAGCAGGTGGTGGTCGAGCAGAACGGTCAGGTGATCCGCACCATGCCGACCTCGATGGGCAAGGACAGCACGCCCACCGACAACGGCATCTACATCGTCGCGGACAAGCACGAGAAGATCATCATGGACTCCTCGACCTACGGCGTCGCGGTGAACTCGCCCGACGGCTACCGCACGCCGGTGGATTTCGCGACGCGAATCTCCTACAGCGGCATCTTCTTCCACTCGGCGCCGTGGTCGGTCGGCGCGCAGGGCAACAGCAACACCAGCCACGGCTGCCTGAACCTGAGCCCGGCCAACGCCCAGTGGGTGTACAACTTCGCCAAGCGCGGCGACATCACCATCATCAAGAACACCGTCGGCGGCACACTGTCGGGCACCGACGGCCTCGGCGACTGGAACATCCCCTGGTCGGTGTGGAAGGCGGGCAACGCCGACATCGGCTGAGTACGAACGACAAAGGCCCCGAACGACAGAGGCCCCGAACGACAAAGGCCCCCGGCAGCGTGCCCCCGGGGGCCTTTCTCGTCACCGGGGACGCGAATCGTCACGAGACAGGAGAATCGGTGCCGCACTTCGAGGTCCGCAAGGTGCACAACTGCGAGTTCTGTGACACCCAGGACGAGCATCTCGGCGACGTCGCCGATCTCGACGCGGCCCGCGCCCTCGCCGCGGCCGACGCCGCCGACACCCTCACCTGGGCGGGATTCGACGGCGGTTTCCCCCTGTCGGCCCGGTCCGCCGACGGCGTGTGGACCTATTACATCCACCGCCGCGAGGCAGAAGGCGGCCGCTGACCCCACCGGCGGTGCTGGGCGCGCCTGCCCGGCTGGCCTGCGTGGTGACGCCGCGCTGCCGCCGGTGGCCGCGGACCGGGTCAGGGGAGGTTGTCGGTGATCACCGCGTCCGGTGACAGCGGCTGGGTGAGTGACCAGAGGGTGCGGGCGTGACTCTTGCGCATCCGCCATTCGCCGTCCTCGACGACGTAGTCGTCGTCGTATTCGATGGCCGACAGCGTCTGGGTGCCGGCCAGCAGGTCGAGCTGGGTGAAGCGCAGCGTCCACCGGCCGCCGGCCTGTGCGGGACCGTGCACGGTGAGATCGGGCATCATCCCGTGGTGCATGTCCAGGATGCGGTGACGGCCCTCGTGCCTGCTCAAGGCGATGGTTTCGAAGACGCGCACCAGCCCGTCGGCGTCGAAGCGGCCGAGCGGGCCGAAATCGATGTCGGCGCCGGCACGGACGAAACAGGCGCGGATACCCGCGGGGTCCTTGGTATCGCACGCCCGCCAGTAGCGGTACTTCAGGCGCTTGATCGCCTCGAGCCGGGCCAGATCCTGCACCGACACGCCCGTGCCTGCGGTCCGTTCGTCGGTCATCGCGGTCCGCCGTCCCGGTGGGCGACGAAATCGGCGTAGGTCGGGGCCACCTCGGTGAATTCCGACGGTGCGCCGAGCCACTCGCGGTAGGAGGGCGGTACGGAGCCGTCCACATCGGTGATCCCGTATTCGGCCGCCAGTTCCGAGCCCCAGTAGGTGCGGCCGGTACGGGTCAGCACATCGGGATCGGTGGCGAGCGCGCCGATGACGCGGCCGGTGAGTTCGGGAGATTCCACCCCGGGGAAGACCGTGCCGATCAGCGCCTCGGCGCCCAGCCCGGAGCGGTTGAGCTGCTCGCTGTCGAGCACGCCCATCCAGATCGAGAGCACCGCGACGCCGTGCGGACGCAACTCCTGCGCCATGTCGTAGGCGAGCTTGTCCGAGCCGGCTTTACCCGCACCGTAGACCGGGCCGTGCACGCCGGGCAGGTATGTGCGCGCGCCGGGGGATGAGGTGTGCACGATCAACCCGCCGGTGCGCACGAGCAGCGGTGCCGCGTAGTAGGCGGCGACGAAGTGTGAGCGCAGGCCGACCTCGAGCGGCTTCAGTTCCTCGGCCAACGGGCGCTCCCAGAAGCCCTGCGTGGGCGACTGGGGCGGTGCGGGCAGCGCGGTCGCGTTGTTGACCAGGACGTCGAGCCGCCCCTGCTCGCGCTGCACCTGCTCGAACAGCGCGCGCACCTGGGCATCGTCGCCGTGGTCACAGACGACCGGCACCGCGGTGCCGCCGCGTGCGGCGATCTCCTCGACGGTCCGGAACACCGTGCCCGGCAGGCCGTCGGCGCTGTGCCCCTCCTGTCGAGTGCGGCCAGTCACGTAGACCGTCACGCCACGCTCGGCCAGCGCGAGCGCGATGCCCTTGCCCGCACCCCGCGACGCTCCGGTGACCACCGCCACCCGCCCGTCGGTCTGCTTCATCTGCCGTCCTTTCCGTCCCTGGACTCGGATGCGACCAGCTTGACCGCGCCCCGGGGAGGTGGCCAGGGACAGTCCCGGACAGCGGAACCTCGGCATTGGGGCGGGACGGCAAAAAGGCCGGGCCCCGGAACCGAAGTTCCGGGGCCCGGCCTCTCAGGGTGAGTGACGGGACTCGAACCCGCGACAGCCAGGATCACAACCTGGTGCTCTACCAACTGAACTACACTCACCATCGCCGGTAATCACCGGCGCGGTAGATACTAGCGTGTCCACCCCGAAGTTCCCTAATCGGCCTGCGTGGTGCCCTCCACCTGCGGTGATTCGGCGGTCTGTGCGGTGCCGCCGAGCTGGGCGGCCACGGCGGCGATCTCGGCGGTGGAGGGGCCGGGCGGGGCGACGAACGCGGTGCGGCGGTAGTACTCCAGCTCGCGGATCGATTCCTTGATGTCGGCGAGGGCGCGGTGGGTCAGACCCTTCTCGGGCTGGCCGAAGTAGATGCGCGGATACCAGCGGCGGCACAGCTCCTTGATCGAGCTGACGTCGATCATGCGGTAATGCAGGTGCGCGTCGAGCGCGGGCATGTCGCGGGCGATGAAGGCGCGGTCGGTCGCGATGGAGTTGCCCGCCAGCGGCACGGTGCGCGGGGTGGGCACGTACTGGCGGATGTAGTCGAGCACCTGCTGCTCGGCCTCGGCGACGGTGACCGTGGAACGGCGGACCTCGTCGGTGAGCCCGGAGCGGGCGTGCATCTCGGCGACCACCGGTGGCATCGCCGCCAGCGCCGCGTCGTCGGCGTGGATGACGATGTCGACGCCGTCACCGAGAATGTTGAGATCGCTGTCGGTCACGAGCGCGGACACCTCGATCAGCTTGTCGCTGTCCAGGCGCAGCCCGGTCATCTCGCAATCCATCCACACCACAAGTTTGTCGGACACCAGCGCAACATTACTGCTCCCCGCCTGCGACACCACGCCCGTCATGGCCCGCCGCACGCCGGTCGGCGGGGATACAGTTTCCGCAGAGATCGGCCAGGTGTGCAGTTTCGAGTCCGAACAGACGGAGGACGTGCGATGACCACCCCCGAGGAGAAGGCGGCCGCGGCGCGCAGGGCCGCCGAGGAGGCGGCCCGGGTGGCGGCCGAGGCGGCAGCCGCCGCGGCAGCCGCCGAACGCGAACTGGCCGAGGCGCGTGCCGCGCAGGTGTCGCCGGCGTCGGCCGAACGCGCACCCGCCGCGGCCGACGCCGAGACCGCCGCGGCGGCGCACCGCATCGCCGCCGGCTACGCGGTGGACGGCCCGGCATTGGAACTGGGCACGGTGGTGATCGACGACGCGGTCGATCCGACCGCCCGCGTCCGCATCCCGTTGCGCACCGTGAACCGGCACGGGCTGGTGGCGGGGGCGACCGGCACCGGCAAGACCAAGACGTTGCAGGGCATCGCCGAACAGCTGTCCCGGGCCGGAGTGCCGGTGGTGCTGGCCGACATCAAGGGCGACCTGTCCGGCCTCAGCGTCCCCGGTGAGCAGAACGACAAGATCGCCGCCCGCGCGACGGAGACCGGGGTTCCCGACTGGTCACCCAGCGGCTTCCCGACCGAATTCGTCTCCCTCGGCACCGGCGGCATCGGGGTGCCGATCCGGGCCACCATCACCTCGTTCGGCCCGGTGTTGTTGAGCAAGGTGCTCGAACTCAACGAGACCCAGGAGTCGACGCTCGGCCTGATCTTCCACTGGGCGGACAAGCAGGGGCTTGCGCTCCTGGACCTCAAAGACCTGCGCGCGGTGATCACCCACCTCACCAGCCCGGAGGGCAAGGCGGACCTGAAGGGCATCGGCGGGGTCTCCGCGCAGACCGCCGGGGTGATCCTGCGGGCCCTGGTGAATCTGGAGGCCGACGGCGGCGACACCTTCTTCGGCGAACCCGAACTCGATCCCGCGGACCTGATCAGGACCGCCGGCGGCCAGGGCGTGATCACGCTGTTCGAGCTGGGCGCCCAGGCGGCGCGGCCGGTGATGTTCTCCACCTTCCTGATGTGGGTGCTGGCCGATCTGTTCCAGACCCTGCCGGAGGTCGGTGACGTCGACAAGCCGAAGCTGGTCTTCATCTTCGACGAGGCGCACCTGCTGTTCGCCGACGCGTCCAAGGCGTTCCTCGAACAGGTGGAGCAGACGGTCAAGCTCATCCGATCCAAGGGCGTCGGGGTGTTCTTCTGCACGCAGCTGCCGACCGACATCCCGAATTCCGTGCTCTCGCAACTGGGCGCGCGCATCCAGCACGCCTTGCGCGCCTTCACCCCCGACGATCAGAAGGCGCTGTCGAAGACGGTGCGGACCTATCCCGAGACCGACACCTACGACCTCGAGAAGGCGTTGACCGCACTGGGCACCGGTGAGGCGATCGTGACCGTGCTGTCGGAGAAGGGGGCCCCGACTCCGGTGGCGTGGACCAGGATCGTGCCGCCGCGCTCGTTGATGGACACCATCGGCGTCGACGCGATCAAGTCCCGCGCGCTGACCAGCGGTCTCTACTCCAAGTACGGGCAGACCATCGATCGGGAATCGGCCTCGGAGATCCTGGCGGCCAAGCTGGCCGCCGTTCCCGCGGAGCAGCCCGAAACCGCTGCGGCGCCGGGCCGTTCGCCGAGCGCCCAGGAGCAGGAGTCGGCCGCCGAGCGAATCATGAAGAATCCCGCGGTCAAGAGCTTCCTGCGATCGGCGGCCTCGGCGGCGGGCCGGGAGATCACGCGCAGTCTGTTCGGAACACGCCGCAGGCGCTGAAGCGGAAGGCGCCGGCTCGGCACCGGGGCGGCGTCGACGGGCGCCGGGCCCGGCGTGGGTCGAGCGGGAATCGTTGGGCGAAAAGAGAACTCGCCCCACCCTGACGTGGCGAGCACGGTGGGGTGGGGCGAGCAGATGATCCTGATGGATCAGAGACCGATCAGGCCGAGCAGCGCACCGAGCAGGTTCGAGACGAATTCGAGCAGCATGAAACTTTCTCCTTCATCGTTGATGCTTGCATGGACCGCTGAGAACATAACCACAGCTGCTCGCTATCACCAAATCGAGCCGGAAAATCGGCCTCTGACCGGGAAAACTGCTCTACCGCTTGATGTTCCGGGTCAAGTGTCCAGGAACCCCGGCGCGGCAGCGGATCCGGGCCGTGTAGGCTGGACCACAACCACGCCGGGCGGCTATCACTGGCCGAGCTTGCGATAGAACGCCCCGGCGATGGGGGCACTGAGGGCGCGCGGGCTGTACTGGCCCGCCACGCTCATGCCCTTGCTGATGACGCCGGGCACGATGCGCATCTTGTTCCGCGCGAGGGCGTCGACGGAGACCTTGGCGGTGTATTCGGAGGAGACCCACATGAAGTCGGGAACCATGCGGTCCACGATCGATGCCTCGGCCGGATCGGGCGCCTCGGTGCGCACCGGGCCGGGCGCCAGCAGCGTGACGTGCACGCCGGTGTCCTTCAGTTCGCCGCGCAGCGATTCGGAGAAGGTGTTGGCGAAGGCCTTGCTGGCGGCGTAGGTGGCGTTGTTGGGGATCGGCATGTTGCCCGCGGCCGAGCCGCTGATCAGGATGCCGCCCGCGCGCCGGGCCAGCATGCCGGGCAGCACCGCGAGGGTGAGATCGTGCACGGCGACCGCGTTCAGCTCCAGTTGCGCCCGCTCGTAGGCGGGGTCGAGCTCGGCGACGGGGCCGAAGGTGGCCACGCCGGCGTTGTTGCACAGGATGGCGATGTCGCGACCGGCGAGCTCGTCGACCAGCGGGGCGCGTTGCTCGCGATCGGCCAGGTCGACCGCGCGTACCTCGGCGGTGATGCCGTGCGCGAGCGTCAGGCGCTGGGCGAGCTCGTCGAGCAGATCGCCGCGGCGCGCGACCAGGATCAGCGAATAGCCACGCCCGGCCAGTTCGGCGGCCAGCGCGGTGCCGATGCCGGAGGAAGCGCCGGTCACGACGGCGCGATTGTCGGTGGTGGGGGAGGGCAAGCTCACCCGTCCGAGCCTAACGGGCGGCGGACCCGCGCCACGCCGCCGTCGCGCTCACAGCCGGGCTGCCAGCCGGGTGCCCTGGTCGATGGCCCGCTTCGCGTCGAGTTCGGCGGCCAGTTCCGCCCCGCCGATGAGGTGCACGCGCACCCCGGCCGCCCGCAGCGGCTCGGCCAGCTCGCGCACCGATTCCTGGCCCGCGCACACCACCACGTTGTCCACCCGGATCACCCGGGGGCGGGCGCGCCGCTCACCGAAGCTGATGTGCAGGCCATCGTCGTCGATGCGCTCGTAGTTGACCCCGCCCACCTGCTCGACGCCTTTGGCCCGCAGCGCCGCGCGGTGCACCCACCCGGTGGTCTTGCCGAGGCTGTGCCCGAACGGGGAGTCCTTGCGCTGCAACAGCACCACCTCGCGGGCGGCGGGGGCGGGCCGGGGCGCGCGCAACTGGCCGGGCGCCCGCTCGTCGTCGGCGTCGACGCCCCATTCCTGCTTCCATTCGTCCAGCTTCAGCGTGGGATGGCCGTCCACGGTGAGGAATTCGCCGACGTCGAAGCCGATGCCGCCCGCGCCGATCACCGCGACCCGCCGGCCGACCGGTTTGGCCTCGCGCACCAGTTCGGCGTAGGTGAGCACCATCGGATGGCCGATGCCGGGGATGTCGGGCACGCGCGGGCGCACGCCGGTGGCCAGCACCACCTCGTCGTAGCGGGCGGCGAGGAGGTCCTCGGCGGTGGCGCGGGTGTTCAGGTGCAGGCGGACGCCGGTCTTGGCGATCATCCGGTCGAAGTAGCGCAGCGTCTCCTCGAACTCCTCCTTTCCGGGGATGCGCCGGGCGATGTCGAACTGGCCGCCGATGCGGTCCTCGGCTTCGAACAGGTCGACGCGGTGGCCGCGCTCGGCGAGGTTCACCGCCGCCGCCAGTCCGGCGGGCCCCGCGCCGACGACGGCGATGTGCTTGGTCCGCCGGGTCGGGGCGAGCACCAGGTCGGTCTCGTGGCCCGCGCGCGGATTCAGCAGGCAGGACACCGTCTTTCGCTGGAAGGCGTGGTCCAGGCAGGCCTGGTTGCAGGCGATGCAGGTGTTGATCTCGTCTTCGCGTCCGCCCGCCGCCTTGGCCACCCAGTCCGGGTCGGCGAGCAGCGGCCGGGCCAGCGAGATCAGCTG
Organism: Nocardia sp. FDAARGOS_372; assembly: GCF_002554515.1. Classification (NCBI taxonomy): domain Bacteria; kingdom Bacillati; phylum Actinomycetota; class Actinomycetes; order Mycobacteriales; family Nocardiaceae; genus Nocardia; species Nocardia sp. FDAARGOS_372. The sequence continues at coordinate 6,258,369 of NZ_PDDW01000001.1, forward strand.
GGCGTCGCCGCGGGTGAGGATCTCCTCGGCGACCTCGGGCATGTTGATCCGGTTGGACGCGCACACCGGAATCGATACCTCGCGGGCGATTTTCGCGGTGAACTCCACGAAGGCCGCACGGGGCACCGAGGTGACGATGGTCGGCACCCTGGCTTCGTGCCAGCCGATGTCGGTGTTGATGATCGTGACCCCGGCCCGTTCCAGTTCGCGCGCCAGCTCCCGGATCTCGGCGAAGGTCTGCCCGCCCTCGACGAGTTCGGCCATGGACAGCCGGAAGATCAGGATGAACTCGGGACCGACGGCGGCGCGGATCCGGCGCACGATCTCGAGCGGCAGCCGCCGCCGGTTCGCCGCCGAGCCGCCCCACTCGTCGGTGCGCTTGTTGGTGCGCGGCGCCAGGAACTGGTTGAGGAAATAGCCCTCGCCGCCCATGATCTCGCAGCCGTCGTATCCCGCGAGCCGGGCCAGCTCGGCGCAGCGGACGTAGTCGCGGATGGTCTGCTCGATGCCGCGGGCGGAGAGCTTGCGCGGACGGAAGGGGTTGATGGGGGCCTTGATCGACGAGGCCGAGACGCTACCGGGCAGGTACGAGTAGCGGCCGGCGTGCAGGATCTGCAGGGCGATCTTGGCGCCGTGCGCGTGCACCGCCCGGGTGACGGTGCGGTGCCGGTAGGCCTCGGTGGTGGTGGTGAGTTTCGCGCCGAAGGGCAGCAACCAGCCGGTGCGGTTGGGCGCGTAGCCTCCGGTGATGATCAGGCCGACCCCGCCGCGGGCGCGTTCGGCGAAGTAGGCGGCGAGTTTGTCGATGTCCCAGGCGCGGTCCTCGAGGCCGGTGTGCATCGAGCCCATCACCACGCGGTTGCGCAACGTCGTGAAACCGAGGTCGAGGGGTTCGAACAGATGGGGGTAGGAACTCACGGGACGGTTCTCCCTTCGATCACTCGGGTCGGGGCGGCCGCAGGGCCTGCAGGACTTCCTCGCACCACTCCACATGGCCCGCCGCCACCCGGATGCCGCCGCGCAGCACCAGGTACTGGTGCAGGGCCGTGCCGGTGAGCCGGTCGGGGTCGGGGAAGTCGCGTTTCTCGATCAGGCGCAGCACGTCGAGGCGGTGGGCGTGCTGGTCGCGGTGGCGGGCGACCTCGGCGCACACCGCGTCCAAGTCGCCGTAGGCGGCGCCGCGGATCTTCACGCCCAGTTCGCTGCGCGGGGTCTCGCTGTCGGAGGGCTCGGCGATCCAGCGGGCCAGTTCGGCACGACCGGCGGCGTTGACCGAGTACACCTTCTTGTCGGGCCTGCCCTCCTGGGCCACCGATTCCACGTCGACCCAGCCCGCCTCCTCCATGCGTTTGAGCACGCGATAGATCTGCTGATGGGTGGCGTTCCAGAAGAAGCCGATGGACTTGTCGAACCGGTGCGCCAGTTCGTAGCCGGAACCGGAGCGCTCGGTCAGCGACACCAGTAGCGCGTGCTCGAGGGCCATGCGGTCAGGGTAAGGGCACGGTGCACCGATATGCAACTGGGTGCATAGGCGGTGGAAATCGCGCCGCACCCCGCTCCGGCCGTTAGGCTGCGCGCATGACGGACGCGCGGGAGACGATCGGACAGGCCGCCGGACGCGGGCAGGTGGTCGCCTGGGGTCTGTGGGACTGGGGCTCCTCGGCCTTCCACGCCGTGATCCTCACCTTTGTTTTCAGCGTCTACCTCACCGACACCGTCGGCGACGACCTGCCGGGCGACGTCTCGGCCAGCGCCTGGCTGGGCTGGGCGCTCGGCCTGGCCGGGCTGGTGGTCGCGCTGACCGCGCCGATCAGCGGGCAGTGGTTCGACGCCGCGGCCAAACGCAAACGCGCGCTCGGCGTGCTGACCGCGGTGGTCGTCGCGGCGATGACCGCGATGTTCTTCGTGCACGACGACCACCGCGACCTGTGGCTCGGCCTGGCGCTGCTGGCGGTGGGCTCGGCGGCCTTCGAGCTGGCCAACGTGCCCTACAACGCGATGCTGCGCCAGGTCTCCACCCCGGCCACCGTCGGGCGGGTGTCCGGATTCGGCTGGGCGATGGGGTATTTCGGCGGCATTTTCCTGCTGCTGATCTGCTACTTCGGTTTCATCGCCGGGGACGGTGACACCCGCGGACTGCTCGGCATCCCCACCGACGACGGGCTCAACATCCGGCTGATCGCGGTGCTGGCCGCGGTGTGGTTCGCCGCCTTCGCGCTGCCGGTGATGTTCGCGGTGCCGGAGCTGCCGCGCACCACCGCCGATCCCGGCGCCGAACGGGCCGGGCTGCTCGGCTCGTACCGCGTGCTGTGGCGCGACCTGCGGGAACTCTGGGCCGTCGATCGCCGCACCGTCTGGTTCCTGCTGGCCAGCGCCGTGTTCCGAGACGGCCTCGCCGGCGTCTTCACCTTCGGCGCCGTGCTGGCGGTTCGGGTGTACGGCATCGACGATGCCGACGTGCTGCTGTTCGGCATCGCGGCCAACGTGGTCGCGGCGCTGGGCGCGATCGCGGCGGGCCGGTTCGACGACCGGGTGGGGCCGAAGGCGGTCATCGTCGGCTCGCTGGCGGCCATGCTGGTGTGCGGACTGGCGCTGCTGGTGGTCTCCGGGCCGGTGCTGTTCTGGGTGTTCGGCCTGCTGTTGACGATCTTCGTCGGCCCGGCGCAGGCCTCGGCCCGCTCGTTCCTGGCGCGGTTGGCACCGCCCGGACGCGAGGGCCAGCTGTTCGGGCTCTACACCACCACCGGCCGCGCGGTGTCGTTCCTCGCCCCCGCGTTGTTCGGGTTCTTCGTCTGGGCGTTCGACGCCGAGCGGGCGGGCATCGTCGGGCTGCTCGTGGTGCTCGGCGCGGGGCTGCTGGTGTTGCTGCCCGTGCGCGGGCCGGAACCGACCGCCGTCGAGGCGCTCGAGGACACGGCGTGAGGACCGGCCGGGCCTAGCGGTCCTTGGGCGGCCACCAGTTGTCCATGCCGAGCGCGATCAGCCGGATCTTCTGCACGGTGGTCTCGCGGATGGCGACCTGCTCGCGCGGGTCCGGGGCCGCGACATAGGCGGCGACGCCGTCGGCGACGGTGCTGACGATCAGGTCCGCGGCGATCTCCAGATCGCGCGGGCTCCAGTCGTCGAGCGCGGGCAGCCGGGACAGGTCGGCCACCAGTTCCCGGACGATGAGCTGTAGCTCGAGCGCGATGTTCTTGCGCAACGCCGCCGACCCGCCGTGCCGTTCCCGGGTGAGGAAACCGAACAGCGCCCGCTTGGCGTCGACCTGCTCGAAGACGAAGCGGACCGTGTCGGCCAGCCCGGAATCCGGCCGGCGGCGCACCTGCCGCAGGGCCAGCCGCAGCGCGGTGACCCCCTCGTCCACCAGGGTCGCGCCCAGATCCTCCAGCGAGGCGAAGTGCCGGTAGAAGGCCGTGGGCACGATGCCGGCCGAGCGGGCGATCTCGCGCAGGCTCAGCGCCGCGAAACCGCGCTCGGCGGCCAGCGCGAGGGTGCCCTCCAGGAGCGCCTGGCGGGTGCGCTCCTTGCGCTCGATCCGGGTTGCTGCCTGCTCAGTCATCTCGGTGAGCATACGTCCGTTCACCATGTGTCGATCCAGAAGGTGTAGTTCGGGTCACAGTTGTCGCCGGTTGACACCGGCCCAGGGCCATCCGTCACACTGGTGAGTGTACAAGCGTGCACTGAAATTGCGGTACCGGGGGATCGGATCCGCGACCAGCACGCGACCGAGCAGACCGACGAACGGTACGGAGAACCCGCATGGTGGATCTCATCAATCTGGTGCAGACCCTGACCACACCGCACCCGGTGGACCGATATCTCGAACTCATCCGCCCCACGCTCACGCTGCGGCAGATGCGGGCGGAGATCACCGAGGTGGACCGCTCGGTGCCCGGCTCGGTGACCCTGACCCTGCGCGCACCACGGCAGTGGCGCGGTCACGCGGCCGGCCAGTACGTGCAGATCGGCGTGGTGATCGACGGCGTGCGGCACACCCGCTGCTACTCGCCGATCGATCCCGAGGGCGCCCGCGACCGGCGCATCCGGCTGACGATCAAGGCGCATCCGGAGGGGCTGGTCTCGCAGTACCTGCACGCCCACGCCGCTCCCGGCATGGTGGTCGACCTCTCGCCCGCCGAGGGCGTCTTCCGGCTGCCCGACGAGCGGCCCGAGCGGATCCTGCTGATCGGCGGCGGCAGCGGCATCACACCGGTGCTGTCGATGCTGCGCACCCTCGTCGAGGAGGGGCATCCGGGGCAGATCACCTTCCTCTACTACGCCCGCTCGCCGGAGGAGGTGCCGCACCGGGCAGAGCTGCACGCGCTGGCGCGGCGGCATCCGGCCCTGCGGCTGGAGCTGCGCTATCCCGAGCGCGGCGACAAGCACTTCGACTACGACGAACTCGAGCGGGTGGCGCCCTGGTTCGCCGACGGGCACACCTTCCTGTGCGGGCCGCCGCCGCTGATGGCGGCCGTGCGCACCGTCTTCGAGGCCGAGCGGCTCGACGACCGGCTGCACAGCGAGGAGTTCGTGCTCACCACCGCGCCGGTGGACCCGGACCAGGCGCACGGCACGGTGCACTTCTCGGCCAGCGGGGTGCGGGCGGACAACTCCGGCGCCAGCCTGCTCGACCAGGCCGAGGCCGCCGGGCTGAGCCCGGAGTACGGCTGCCGGATGGGGATCTGCTTCTCCTGCACGGCCGTTCGCCGCTCCGGCTGCACCCGCAATCTGCGCACCGGGGAGACCGACAGCGATCCGGATCAGCCGATCCAGCTGTGCGTCAGCGCGCCGGTCGGCGACGTCGACATCGACATCTGACGACCGGAGATATCCGACGACCGGACATCCGGCGATTCCGGACATCCGACACACACGACTAGGGGACGACATGACGATTCTGACCGAAACCAAGGACGGGCCGCTGGTTCTCACGCCGGACCAGGTCGAGGAACTGGGCCGCGAACTCGACGCGCTGCGCGCCCGCATCGTCGCCGATCTCGGCGAGCGGGACCGCGAGTACATCTACTCGATCATCAAGGCGCAGCGCGGCTTCGAGATCGCCGGCCGCAGCCTGATGTACCTGGGCTTCCTGCCGCCGGTGTGGCTGGCGGCGGTGGGCGCGCTGAGCGTGTCCAAGATCCTGGACAACATGGAGATCGGCCACAACGTGATGCACGGCCAGTACGACTGGATGCGTGAGCCCGGGCTGAACTCGCGCGAGTTCGAATGGGACACCGTGTGCCCGGCCGACCAGTGGAAGCACTCGCACAACTACATGCACCACACCTTCACCAACATCCACGGCATGGACCGCGACATCGGCTACGGCATCCTGCGGATGGACGAGGGTCAGAAGTGGAACCCCTACTACCTGGGCAATCCGCTCTACGCGTTCCTGCTGATGATGCTGTTCGAGTGGGGCGTCATGCTGCACGACGCCGAGGCCGACAACATCGTCAAGGGCAAGCGCAAGTGGTCCGACCTCAAGCCGCTGATCAAGGGCTGGTGGCGCAAGGCGGGCAGGCAGGCGCTCAAGGACTACGTGATCTTCCCGGCGCTGAGCGGCCCGCTGTTCCTGAGCACGCTGGCCGGCAACACCGCCGCCAACCTGGTGCGCAACGTCTGGGCGTACTCGATCATCTTCTGCGGGCACTTCCCCTCGGGCGTACAGACGTTCACCCAGGAGGAGACCGCCGAGGAGACCCGCGGCGAGTGGTACGTGCGCCAGATGCTCGGCTCGGCCAACATCAGCGGCGGCAAGCTCTTCCACATCATGAGCGGCAACCTCTCCCACCAGATCGAGCACCACCTGTTCCCGGACATTCCGGCCAACCGGTATCCGGAGATCGCGCCGGAGGTGCGCGCGCTGTGTGAGAAGTACGGTCTGCCCTATCACACCGGCCCGCTGAGCAAGCAGGTCCTGGACGTGTGGCGCAAGATTTTCGTGCTCGCCCTGCCGCCGCGCTTGGTGAAATCCGAGCCGACTCCCGGTGTTATCGTGATGCGTCAGCGGACGGCGACCGAAGTGGGCGTGTGATGATCGGGAAATTCGAAAGCAACAAGGATTTGATCCAGGAATTGACCTCCTCGGGCGCCAAGCACATCGGCAATATCGCCACCATCATCACCGGCACCGTCGCGGAGGTCACCCGGGAGATCGGGGAGTGGATCACCGACGCCATCGAGATGAACGAGGCGGCGGCGGCCGCGCGCCGGGACGCCGCCGCGGCGGGGGACGCCGATCCGTCGGATGCCGCCCCGGCCGCGGCCGAGCGGCCGGTCGAGACCGAGATCGTGACCCCCGCCGATCCGGCGGCGTCGTTCGTCGACGCCGAGGTGGTCGACACCGACATCGACGACCGGCGCTGAGTCGGCGCCGCGTGCCGACCCCGGGCTCGCCCTCGCGGCGGGCCCGGGTCAGTACACCGGCAGCCGCCTGCGGTGCTCGCCCACCTCGGTGACGAGGTCCTGGTAGCCGTCGGCGAGTTCGGCCAGCCGCGTCCACTCCAGGTGGGCCGCGCCGCCGGTCAGTGGCTCGCGCTGTGTCCGTGTGTCGTCCGCGCGCAATGCCGCTTGCGCCGCAACCCATTTCGCCGCCATCCGGTCGATCACCGCGCCGAGCGTCTCGGTGTGCAGCGAGGCGCCGTGGCGGTGCACCACGTTGGCGGCCACCCATGCGTTGATCCGGTCGACGAGCAGGCCGCGGTCGCGGTCGATCTCGGCCACGGCCGCGGTGGGCGCCACGGTCCCGGTGGCGGCCTGGGCTCGCCGCCTGCGTTCGTGGCAGCCGGCCAGCGCCCGGGCCGCGGCCAGCACCGGATGCGCCTGCGTACATTCCAGCGGTGGTTCGCGCAGCGCCCGTAGCAGCGCCGAACGCGGTGGCAACGCACGCGTTTCGAGCCAGTCCGCTGCGTCTGTCGGCATCCTCGCGCCCCCTGGTGTCGGTGCTCGTCCGGGTTGCCCGTGCGGGCCACCGCTCGCGCACCTCGGCCGCCGGAGGCGACGACGAAGAAATCCGCGACGGTGCGGCTGCGAGCGCGGCCCCGGCAATCGGGCCGTATCCAGAAAAGCGCGATCGGCGAAGCGGTGCAACGGTATCGGCGCAGAATTCGTCGGTGTGCGGGCGAATTGTTATCGAGCGGCACCGCGGTGTCATCGGCACGCAACGCCCGGTGCGGTCCGGCGTCGGTGCGGCAACCGGTTCGGCGCGGTGGCGCTCGTGCCTCGCGCACATGCACTAACCTCGATATTCGTGCCCGCCTACGTGTCCTCGCCGGAGCTGACTTTCGGCTTCCTGTTCGCGCTGGAAGACCCGGAGCGAATCGCCGAGGTCGTCCGTAACCTGATCGTCCGCAAGACGGTGTCGGTGTTCCGGCTGGCGCGGTTGTCCGATGACGACGGCCCGCCGCAGCGGTACGTGGTCAACTGGGCCGCCATTCCGCAGATCGACATCACCACCACCGCACCGGACCCGGAGACGCTGCGCGAGAACCGGACGATGCTGGTCAACGCCTTCCTCAGCGAGGAGGGCGAGGTGAGCCTGTACTCGGCGCACGGCGACGCCCCCGCCTGATCCCGGCCGGGAGTACACGCGTGCACCGACCGGTGCGCCGCCGGTGCCGCGGTCGCGGATTTTCCCGGAAAGTGCTGCGGACCACCCCTCGGCGGTGTTAGAAACGCAGGCGCTTCACATGCGGGGATCGCTCGCGCGCACGGCAGGAAGGATCGTCGATGTCTGTCGCCGAGACGACCGTTTTCGACCAACTCGAATCGAACGTCCGCGGGTACTGCCGATCCTGGCCCGCGGTGTTCGACACCGCCCGCGGCTGCGTCCTGCGAGACGAGCAGGGCCGGGAGTACCTGGACTTCTTCGCCGGTGCGGGCGCGCTCAACTACGGCCACAACAATCCGGTGCTCAAGCGCGCGCTGCTGGACTACCTCGCCCGCGACGGCATCACCCACGGCCTGGACATGTCGACGGTGGCCAAGCGCGGCCTGCTCGAGGCGCTGCGCGATCTCGTGCTGACCCCGCGCGGGCTCGACTACAAGGTGCAGTTCCCCGGCCCGACCGGCGCCAACGCCGTCGAGGCCGCGCTCAAACTGGCCCGCAAGGTGACCGGCAGGCCCGCGGTGCTCAATTTCACCAATGCCTTCCACGGTATGAGCCTCGGCGCGTTGTCGGTGACCGGAAACGCCGCCAAGCGGGCGGGCGCGGGCGTGCCGCTGCCGCACGCCACGCCGATGCCCTACGACGGCTACCTCGGTGACGGGGACGGGCTGGCGTGGATGGCGCGGATGCTCGACGACCCCTCCTCGGGGCTGGACCGGCCCGCCGCGGTGATCGTGGAGACCGTGCAGGGGGAGGGCGGCGTCAACGTGGCCGGGGCGGCGTGGCTGCGGGCGCTGGCCGAGCTGTGCCGCACCCGCGGCATCCTGCTCATCGTCGACGACGTCCAGATGGGCTGCGGGCGTACCGGTCCGTTCTTCTCCTTCGAGGCCGCCGGCATCACCCCCGACATCGTGACCCTGTCGAAGTCCATCAGCGGTTACGGTCTGCCGCTGGCGCTGGTGCTGTTCCGGCCCGAGCTGGACCAGTGGGCGCCCGGTGAGCACAACGGCACCTTCCGTGGCAACAACCACGCCTTCGTCACCGCGCGCGTCGCGCTCGAGCACTACTGGTCCGACGACGCCCTCGAACGCGGCACCGCCGTCAAGGCCGCGACCACCCGCGCGGCGCTGGAGCGGATCGCGGCGGCCGTGCCCGGTCTCGGCGTGCGCGGGCGGGGCCTGGTGCAGGGGCTCGTCTTCGCCGATGCCTCGCGTGCGGCGAAGGTGTGCCGGGCCGCGTTCGACCGCGGGCTGCTGGTGGAGACCTCCGGCTCGATGGACGAGGTGGTCAAGCTGATCCCCCCGCTGACCGTCGCCGAGGACGAGCTCGCGCACGGTCTGGAGCTGCTGGGCGCGGCGGTGGAGGCGGTCTGCGGCTGATGATGCGCCGGGGGTGACGCCCTGTGAGTGAGGTCATGGCCGCGACGGTGGCAGCCCGGTACCGTCCGCTGTAATCTGGAATCATTCCAGAAAAGCACTCCGGAGGTTCTGCACGAGAGGAGCAGTCATGACTTCCACGTTGACCAAGAGCCCCATCACGAGCACCCTCGGCACCGCCGAACAGAAGGCCGTCGGCATCGTCCTGCAGGACGCGCTCGCCGATCTGATCGACCTGTCGCTCCTCGGCAAGCAGGCGCATTGGAACGTCGTCGGACCGCACTTCCGCGCGCTGCACCTGCAGCTCGACGAACTGGTCGATGCCGCCCGCGGTTTCGTCGACGCGGTGGCCGAACGCGCCGCGGCGCTGGGCGTCTCGCCGGACGGTCGCCTCGCCACCGTCGCCGCGACCAGCGGGCTGCCGGAATTCCCGGCTGGGTACGTCGCCGACGCCGAGGTCGTCCCGGCGATCGTCACCACGCTGGACACCGCCGTGCGGCGGATGCGCGAGCGGATCGAGGCCACCGACACGGCGGACCCGGTGACCCAGGATCTGTTCATCGAGATCACCGCCGAACTCGAGAAGCAGCGGTGGATGTTCCAGGCGCAGAGCTGACCGAGCGGTACGGCGGCCGGCGGGGTGACCCGCCGGCCGCCGTCGTCTGCTCAGTAGGGTGGGCCGGTGATCCGCACAGCCGCTTTCGCCCACGTCCGCGACCGCCGACTGCTCCAGGCGCGCTCGACGGGCAAAGAGGTCTTCTACATGGCGGGCGGCAAGATCGACGCGGGCGAAACGCCCGAGCAGGCCATGCACCGCGAGGTGCGCGAGGAACTCGGCGTCGACGTCGTCAGCTACACCGAGCTGGGCATCTTCCGGGCCGCCGCCTACGGTCACGAGCCCGGGGTGCAGCTGCACATGACCTGCTTCACCGGTGTGCTGGACGGCGACCCGACACCCAGCGGCGAGATCGCCGAACTGCGGTATTTCACGGTCGGGGAGTACGGCGCGATGCGCCACGTGGCTCCGGGATCGCTGCTGGTGTTCCAGCGGCTCTACGACCTCGGGATCATCGACTGGTAGGCCGCCGCGCCGAGCGCGTCCGGCCACGCGCGCCGTCCCCGGATCTGGACGATCGTTATACTTGCGCACGCTGGACACCACGGCCGTAGTCGGCCATGGTGGACGCACTGCCTCCGTAGCTCAGTTGGATAGAGCAAGGGCCTTCTAATCCCTAGGTCGCAGGTTCGATTCCTGCCGGGGGCGCAACGACGACCGGTGCCCCAGGGCGCACCGGTCTCCCGAAGGTGTACCCGAGCCGCGAACCGGCCAAACACATTTTTCACCGAACTCGTTCCGAGGTCGCAAACCCGGCGCGCCGCGGGCCCGGCCGTCCAACTACGCTGGGTCGTATGTCGTCACCGCAGGACCCCGCCCCGGCCACCGCCGCGCCGGAGGGCGCCCGGTCGGCGTCGGCGGGGCCGTTCGCCGCCGTGACGGTGGTGGCGGGCGCGATCGCGGCGGTCGTCGCGGCGCTCGTGGTCGGTCTGTCGGCCGCGCAGGCGCTGAGTCTGCTCGGCATCCCCGACCCCGGCGCCCTCACCACCTACGGCCTGCCTGCCGTCCGGGCGCTGGCGGACCTGTTCGCCGCCCTCACCGTCGGCGCGCTGCTGTGCGCGGCCTTCCTGGTGCCGCCGCAGGCCAACGGCGTGCTCGACGTCGGCGGCTACCGCGCGGTCCGGATGGGGTCGAACTTCGCCCTGGCGTGGGCGGTCTGCGCGGCGCTGCTGGTGCCGCTGACCGTGTCGGACACCACCGGCCAACCCGTCGCCGACATCTGGCGGCCGGAACAGCTGTGGCGGGCGATCGGACAGGTCGACATCGCCGAGGCCTGGCGCACCACGGTGGTGTTCGCGCTGATCGTGGCGGTCGGGGCACGGCTGGCGCTGCGCTGGGGCTGGACGCCGGTGCTGTTCGGTGGCTCGATCCTGACCATGATGCCGCTGGCGTTGACCGGGCACTCCGCCTCGGGCGGCTCGCACGATGTCGCGACCAACAGCCTGATCCTGCACCTGGTCGCGGCCGCGGTCTGGGTCGGCGGACTGTTCGCGGTGCTCGCGCACGCGCTGCGCGGTGGGGCGCACACCGACGTCGCGACCCGGCGGTTCTCGGCGATCGCGACCGTCGCCTTCGTGGTGATCGGGGTCAGCGGCGTGATCAACTCCTGGGTGCGGGTGCCCTGGGACGAGCTGGTCACCACCACTTACGGGCGGCTGGTGCTGGCGAAGGCCGCCGCGCTGGCGATCCTGGGCGTCATCGGCTACCTGCAGCGGCGCGCGGCGTTGCCCGCCCTGGCCGCCGACCCGCGTGACCGGGGCGCGCTGATCCGGTTCGCGGGCGTGGAGGCACTGGTCTTCGCGGCCACCATGGGCCTGGCGGTCGGGCTGGGGCGCACCCCGCCCCCGCCGCCGGTCTCGGTGCCCACCCCGGCGGAGGTGGAACTGGGCTACGACCTGGCCGGGCCGCCGACGGTGGCCAGGATGCTGTTCGACTGGCGCTTCGACCTGATCTTCGGCACCCTCGCGATCGTGCTGGCCGTGCTGTACCTGCTCGGTGTGCGGCGGCTGCACGCCCGCGGCGACTCGTGGCCGGTGGGCCGCACCATCGCCTGGCTCTGCGCCTGCGCGCTGCTGCTGGTGACCACGTCCTCGGGGATCGGTCGGTACGCCCCGGCCATGTTCAGCGTGCACATGATGCAGCACATGGCGCTGTCGATGCTGGCGCCGATCCTGTTCGCCCTCGGCGGGGTGGTGACGCTGGCGCTGCGCGCGCTGCCACCGGCCGGCCGCGGCGGCGTGCCCGGCCCGCGCGAGTGGATCCTGGCCGCGGTGCACAATCCGGTGTCGCGATTCCTGACCCATCCGATCGTGGCCTCGGTGATCTTCGTGGCCGGGTTCTATGCGCTCTACATGGGCGGGATCTACGACACCTTCGTCGACTCGCACGGCGCGCACCTGCTGATGAACCTGCACTTCCTGCTCAGCGGCTACCTGTTCTACTGGGTGGTGATCGGGATCGACCCCAAGCCTCGCCAGGTCGAGCCGTTGACCAAGCTGGGCATGGTGTTCGGCTCCCTGCCGTTCCACGCGTTCTTCGGCGTCGCGCTGATGAGCATGACCACGGTGATGGGCGGCTGGTTCTTCCGCAGCCTGGATCTCGGCTGGAACGGCGACCTGCTCGGCGATCAGCGCACCGGCGGCAGCCTGGCCTGGGCCAGCGGCGAGGTGCCGCTGGTGGTGGTGATGCTGGCGCTGCTGATCCAGTGGTCGCGCAGCGACGAGCGGATGGCCAAGCGCTACGACCGGGCCGCCGAGCGCGACCACGACGCCGAGCTGGCCGCGCACAACGCCATGTTCGCCGAATTGGCCCGCCGCGACGGCGGCGAGCGCGAGGCCCGGTCTTGACCGATCGGGACGGCGCGCTGGTCGCGGGGGAGCACGCCCGGCTGTATCGATCCGATGTCCGCCTCGCGCGGCGCAGGCTGGCCGGGCGGATCCGGAAGACGCCCGTCTTCCACACGAGCGTGGCCGGGCCCGCCGGGCCGGTCCCGGTGACGTTGAAACTCGAGCATCTCCAGCACGCGGGCACCTTCAAGGTGCGCGGCACCCTCAACGCGCTGCTCGCCGCCGACCCGGAGGACCACGTGGTGATCGCCTCGGCGGGCAATTCCGGCATCGCCGCGGCGCTGGCGGCGGCCTGGCTGGGCAAGACGTGCACGGTGGTGGTGCCCGAGTCGGCGCCGCACACCAAGGTGGCCGCGATGTGGTCGCACGGCGCCGAGGTGCTGTGGCACGGCACCACCTACCGCGAGGCCGAGCGGTACGCCGCCGAGCTGGCGGCCGACCGCGGCGCACTGGTGCTGCACGCCTACGACCAGCTCGACGTGATCGCCGGTGCGGGCGTGCTCGCGCTCGAGCTGGAGGAGCAGGTGCGCGGCAGGCCGCCGGTGCTGGTCTCGGTGGGTGGCGGCGGTCTGCTGGCGGGCGTGGCCGCCGCGTTCGGGCGCAGGCAGCGGGTGATCGGGGTGGAGCCGGTCGGCATGCCCGCGCTGCGCGCCGCACTGACGGCCGAACGCCCGGTGGACGTGGGCCCGGCCCGGCCGGTGCTGCATCCGCTGGGCGCCACCCGGGTCGGCGAACTCGCGTTGCGCCTGGCGCGCCGCTACGACGTGCCCGCGCTGCTGGTCACCGAGGAGGCGATCACGACCGCGCGCGAGTACCTGTGGCGTGAGTTCCGGATCGTGGTGGAACTGGCCGGCGCGACCGCGCTGGCCGCGATCCTCAGCGGCGCCTACGTCCCGGCCCCGGGTGAGCGGCCGGTGGTGGTGCTGTGCGGGGCGAACACCGACGCGACCGGTCTCTGAGTGCACCGGGTCGTCGTGCACCGGTTCGTCCACAGCCGATCGGTTGTCCCCGATCCGGGCATCGGGCCTGCCGGTCACACGCCAGCTCGCCCACGGTGAACAGGTGCTCACCTTCCGCACGGCCAGCACCGCCCGCAGGCTCGACCACGCCACCGGCGAGTGGCTCGACAGCGGCACGCTGTATCTCACCGTGAGCTGCCGGCGCCGTCGGGCCAGACCTGTCGCGCTGCGTCGCGCAGCCCCGCAGGCACGCCGACACCGGGCACGGCGCGAGTCCGGGGATGCGGAATACTCGGGAGGGATCGAACGCTGAAGATCGTGCACGCGTCGGCGACGGGGTGGGGGTCGATACCGCGGACGCGGCTTCTCCAGCGCCCGGTACCACGACGATCGACAGCGCGGCATCCGCGCCCGTGACCGGAACGGCGCTGCTTCGTTCCACCGTTCCCTAGACCGATAGGCTCTCGCATATGGCTGAGTTCATTTATCAAATGAAGAAGGTTCGCAAGGCGCACGGCGACAAAGTCGTGCTCGACGATGTCACCTTGAACTTCCTTCCCGGCGCCAAGATCGGCGTCGTCGGCCCGAACGGCGCCGGTAAATCCAGCGTGCTGAAGATCATGGCCGGACTGGACCAGCCGAACAACGGCGAGGCGTTCCTCGCCCCGGGCGCGACGGTGGGCATCCTGCAGCAGGAGCCCCCCCTCAACGAGGAGAAGACGGTCCGCGGCAACGTCGAGGAGGGCCTCGGCGAGGTCAAGGTCAAGCTGGATCGCTTCAACGAGATCGCCGAACTCATGGCCACCGACTACTCCGACGAGCTGATGGAGGAGATGGGCAAGCTCCAGGAGTACCTGGACCACGCCGACGCGTGGGACGTGGACTCCCAGCTCGAGCAGGCCATGGACGCGCTGCGCTGCCCGCCGCCGGACGAGCCGGTCACCAACCTCTCCGGTGGTGAGCGCCGCCGCGTCGCGCTGTGCAAGCTGCTGCTGAGCAAGCCCGATCTGCTGCTGCTCGACGAGCCGACCAACCACCTCGACGCCGAATCGGTGCTGTGGCTCGAGCAGCACCTGGCCCAGTACCAGGGCGCGGTGCTGGCCGTCACCCACGACCGGTACTTCCTGGACAACGTGGCGGGCTGGATCCTCGAGCTCGACCGCGGCCGGGCCTACCCCTACGAGGGCAACTACTCCACCTACCTGGAGAAGAAGGCCGAGCGCCTGGAGGTGCAGGGCAAGAAGGACCAGAAGCTGCAGAAGCGGCTCAAGGAGGAACTCGCCTGGGTCCGCTCCGGGGCCAAGGCCCGCCAGGCCAAGAACAAGGCGCGCCTGGGTCGCTACGAGGAGATGGCGGCCGAGGCGGAGAAGATGCGCAAGCTCGACTTCGAGGAGATCCAGATCCCCGCGGGCCCGCGGCTGGGCAACGTGGTGGTCGAGGTGGAGCACCTGGACAAGGGCTTCGGCGACCGTCAGCTGATCAAGGATCTGTCGTTCACGTTGCCGCGCAACGGCATCGTGGGCGTCATCGGCCCCAACGGCGTCGGCAAGACCACGCTGTTCAAGACCATCGTCGGTCTCGAACAGCCCGACAGCGGCACCGTCCGCATCGGCGAGACGGTCAAGCTCAGCTATGTCGACCAGAACCGCGCGGGCATCGACCCGAACAAGACGGTGTGGCAGGTCGTCTCCGACGGGCTCGACTACATCGAGGTGGGCCAGCAGGAGATGCCCTCGCGCGCCTACGTCAGCGCCTTCGGCTTCAAGGGCCCCGACCAGCAGAAGCCCGCGGGCGTGCTCTCCGGTGGCGAGCGCAACCGGCTGAACCTGGCGCTGACCCTCAAGCAGGGCGGCAACCTGATCCTGCTCGACGAGCCGACCAACGACCTGGACGTGGAGACGCTGAGTTCGCTGGAGAACGCGCTGGAGAACTTCCCCGGCTGCGCCGTGGTGATCTCCCACGACCGGTGGTTCCTCGACCGCACCTGCACCCACATCCTCGCGTGGGAGGGTGACGCCGACAACGAGGCCAAGTGGTTCTGGTTCGAGGGCAACTTCGAGGCGTACGAGGCGAACAAGATCGAGCGCCTCGGCCCGGAGGCGGCCCGGCCGCACCGGGTGACGCACCGCAAGCTGACCCGCGACTGATCGCGGTCGCCGCGGCGGCACGGGGAGTTCCGCGCCGCGGCGGCACGCGAAGTTCCGCACAGCGGGCGAGACGGTTAACCGTCTCGCCCGCTGTCGTTTTCGTGGGTCGGTCACATTCCCGGATGGAAGTGGCTAGGGTGGATCGCGTGCATGCGCAGGCGCTGTCCGGTTGCCCGGTCGTCCTCACCGCGATCGCCTCGACGTGAGGTAACCGGGGTCCGTTCGGGTGCTGTGCCGGGCACGTGAGAGCCCGGTGATCCAGCGGCGGAACACTGTTTCCGCCGCCGCGTCGGCGCGGCACGGCTACCCTTCGGACCTGCGTCACTTTGTTGCGGAAATCCGATCCGAGGGAGTTGGCGAAGAAAATGACGGTCTCGTCCGAGTTGTCCGGTGCGGCGTGGGCCGCGGGTTTGCCACAGTCGCTGCGCGACGGTCTGGCAACCCTCGAACGGGCGTATTTCCGCCACGTCGACGCGGACGATGTGGACTCTGCGGTCACCGGGGTCTCGCAGATCTTCCGCAGGCATCTCGAGCTCGGGGGCACCCGGTCACCGGGCCGGGCCCGCATCCGCGTGTACCACCCCGACGACGAGTGCGGTCTCGGCGCCGCCGTGCAGGTGGTCACCGACGACATGCCGCTGCTCGTCGAGTCGGTCACCGCGTCGTTGAACCGTCAGGGCGCCAGTGTGCGCGAGGTGATCCACCCGATCTTCGAGGTCGACCGCGACGACGACGGGCGGTTGCTGGCGGCCGCTCCGCACGAGGTGGACGGCAAACCCGCGGGCACGCTGCGCGAATCGTGGATGCACGTCCAGCTACACCCCTCGACCGATCGGGCGGTGCTGGAGCGGATCGAGCAGTCGCTGGCCGCCGTGGTCGAGGACGTGCGCCAGGTGATCGGTGATCGCGAGGCGATCGAACGCGCGCAGAGCAGGCTGGCCGACGAGCTGGACCGGCTGGCCGCCGCGCCGGAGCCGCCGTTCCCCGTCGAGGATCTCGCCGACACCGCCGCGCTGCTGCGTTGGCTGGCCGGCGGGCACTTCACGGTGCTCGGCTTCGCCCGCTACCGCATCCACTCGGTCGGCGGGCACACGGTGTCCGAACCGGTGGAGGGCACCTGCCTCGGGGTGTTGCGGCCCGATGTGGGCACCGATTTCCGGGTCCCGGTCAACGGCATCGACCGGCCGCTGCTGATGCTCACCCAGGGTCTGGTGCCCGCGACCGTGCACCGCTCGGTCTACCCGTACTTCGTCGGGGTCGCCGATGTCGACGCCGCGGGCACGATCGTCGGCGAGCACCTGTTCATCGGCGTGTTCACCGTGACCGCGGTGCACGAGAACGTGCTCGACATCCCGGTGATCCAGCGCCGGGTGCGCACCGCCATCGAGAAGAGCGGGTTCGACCTGGAGTCCTATTCCGGGCAGGCCATGCTCGAGGTGATCCAGTCCTTCCCGCGCACCGAACTGTTCTCCGCCGACGCCGAGACCATGCGGCGCACGGCCGAGGCGGTGCTCAACGTCGGCCTGCGCCGACAGGTGCGGCTGTTCCTGCGCGCGGACACCTACGGCCGGTTCGTCGCCTGCCTGGTGTACCTGCCGCGCGATCGCTACACCACGCAGGTGCGCCTGCGGATGCAGGACATCCTGGTCCGCGAACTCGACGGCGAATCCATCGACTATTCCGCCAGGGTGAGCGAAAGCGAGCTCGCCAGTGTGTATTTCACCGTGCGGATGCGCGACACCCACACCGGCGGCCCGGACCGGGCGGCGATCCTGTCCTACACCGCCGACGAGAACCGCAGACGTATCGAGCGCCTGCTGGCCGAGGCGAGTCACACCTGGGCCGACCACCTCAACGACGAGGTCAACGCCAGCTCGATGCTCGATCCGGCGGTCGTGCAGCGCTACGCGGGCGCCTTCCCGGAGGCCTACAAGCAGGACTTCAGCCCGAACCGCGCGCTGCGCGACATCGCCCGGCTGGAACGGCTCGCCGCCGGCGCCATCGACCAGCATCTCTATCGCAGCCCGGACGCCGAGCCCGGCTCCTGGCGGTTCACCCTCTACATCGGCGGCGCGGGCATCTCGCTGAGCCAGGTGCTGCCGCTGCTGCAGAGCCTGGGCGTCGAGGTGGTCGACGAGCGGCCCTACCGGGTGGCGCTGGACGCCGAGTGCTGGATCTACGATTTCGGCCTGCTGGCCCGCCCGGACCTGCTGCGCACCGCGCTCGACCGTGATCTGGACGCCGAACTGCTGGAGTCGGTCACCGCCGACACCGGGCACGGCCTGCGCGACCGGTTCACCGAGGCCTTCGCGGCGATGTGGTACGGGCGCGCCGAGGCCGACGGGCTCAACGAGCTGGTGCTGCGGGCCCGGCTGTCGTGGCGTGCGGTCTCGATGCTGCGCACCTACGCGAAATACTTGCAACAGGCCGGTTTTCCGTACAGCCAGGCCAACATCGCGCGCGTGCTGCTGGCCTACCCGGACATCGCCGGGCTGCTGGTGGACCTGTTCGCGGCCCGCTTCGACCCCGACACCGTCTCCGCCGAACGCGCCACCGAGCTGGAGGCCGCGGTGCGCGAACGCATCGACCGGGTGGTCAGCCTGGACGCCGACCGCATCCTGCGCGCCATCCTCGGCCTGATCAAGGCCACCCTGCGCACCAACTACTACATGCTCGACGACGCGGGCGTGTCGCGCGACTACGTCTCGATCAAGGTGGAGCCGCGCGAGATCGCCGAATTGCCCAAGCCCAAACCGCAATTCGAGATCTTCGTGTACTCGCCCCGGGTGGAGGGCGTGCACCTGCGCTTCGGGCCGGTTGCGCGCGGCGGCCTGCGCTGGTCGGACCGGCTGGAAGACTTCCGGACCGAGATCCTCGGCCTGGTGAAGGCGCAGGCGGTGAAGAACGCGGTCATCGTGCCGGTGGGCGCGAAGGGCGGGTTCGTGGTCAAGCAGCCGCCGCAGAGCACCGGCGACCCGGCCGCCGACCGGCAGGCGCTCTCCGCCGAGGGCGTGGCCTGCTATCGCACGTTCATTTCCGGCCTGCTCGACCTCACCGACAACGTCGATCTGGCCAGCGGCGCGGTGGTGCCGCCCGCCCGGGTGGTGCGCCGCGACGGCGACGACACCTACCTGGTGGTGGCCGCCGACAAGGGCACCGCGACCTTCTCCGACATCGCCAACGACGTGGCCCGCAGCTACGGCTTCTGGCTCGGCGACGCCTTCGCCTCCGGCGGGTCGGCGGGCTACGACCACAAGGCGATGGGCATCACCGCGCGGGGCGCGTGGGAGAGCGTCAAGCGGCACTTCCGCGAGATGGGCATCGACACCCAGAGCGAGGACTTCACCGTCGTCGGCATCGGTGACATGAGCGGCGACGTGTTCGGCAACGGCATGCTGCTCTCCGAGCACATCCGGCTGGTCGCCGCGTTCGACCACCGGCACATCTTCCTCGACCCCGACCCCGATGCCGCCCGGTCCTACCGGGAGCGGCAGCGCCTGTTCGCGCTGCCGCGCTCGTCCTGGGCCGACTACGACACCTCGCTGATCAGCGCGGGCGGCGGCGTGTGGGATCGGACGGTGAAATCGGTGCCGATCAGCCCGCAGGCCAGGGCCGCGCTCGGCCTGCCCGACGACGTGGTCTCGCTCGCGCCGCCGGAACTGGTGCGCGCGATCCTGCTGGCGCCGGTGCAACTGCTGTGGAACGGCGGTATCGGCACCTACATCAAGGCCACCGACGAGACCAACGCCGAGGTCGGCGACAAGTCCAACGACCCGGTGCGGGTGAACGGAAAAGACCTGCGGGTCCGGGTGATCGGTGAGGGCGGCAACCTCGGCGCCACCGCGCGCGGACGTATCGAGTTCTGCCGCAACGGCGGCAAGATGAACACCGACGCGCTGGACAACTCCGCGGGCGTGGACTGCTCCGATCACGAGGTCAACATCAAGGTGCTGCTCGACGGTGTGGTCAGCGCGGGACTGCTGCCCGCGGCCGAACGCAACCCGCTGCTGGCCTCGATGACCGACGAGGTCGCGGACATGGTGTTGCGCGACAACGTGTCCCAGAACTTCCTGATGGGCATCTCGCGGTTCGAGGCGCCGCGGATGACGAATGTGAACATGCGCCTGATCACCGACCTCGAGCAGCGTCGCGGCCTGGACCGCGAGCTGGAGGCGCTGCCGTCGAACGCGGAGCTGAAGCGCCGCCGCGACAACGGCGAAGGGCTGGTCTCCCCGGAGCTGGCCAATCTCATGGCGCACGTGAAGCTCTCGCTCAAGGCCGACCTGCTCGACTCCGATCTGCCCGATCAGGGGTATTTCGCGGCGCGGCTGCCGGAGTACTTCCCGACGCCGCTGCGCACCCGGTTCGGCGGTGCCATCAAGAAGCACCGGCTGCGCCGCGAGATCGTCACCACGATGATCGTCAACGAGATGGTCGACTACGGCGGCATCAGCTACGCCTTCCGGCTCAACGAGGAGAGCGGCGCGAGCACCACCGACGCGGTGCGCGCCTTCGCCGCGGCCGGTGCGATCTTCGATCTGCCCGCCATGTGGGAGCGCATCCGCTCGGCCGACATCCCGGTGGCGGTGCGCGACGAGCTCGAACTCGAGACCAAGCGCACACTGGACCGGGCCTCGCGGTGGCTGCTCAACAACCGGCCCCAGCCGATCGCGGTCGGCGCGGAGATCAACCGCTATGGCGACGGCGTGCGCGAACTCGCACCGAAGGTGCCGACCTGGCTGCGCGGCCATCATGTGGCCACGCTCACCGACCAGTCGGCCGAGCTCGTCGCGCGCGGGGCGCCGCTGGAGCTGGCCACCGAGGTGTTCGGCCTGCTGAATCTGTTCCCGCTGCTGGACATTCTCGACATCGCCGACATCACCGACCGGGACGGCGACGAGGTGGGCGCGCTGTACTACGCGCTCAACGATCACCTCAAGATCGATTGGCTGCTGCAGGCGGTGACCCATCTCGAGCGCGGCGACCGCTGGCACGCGCTGGCCAGGCTCGCGGTGCGCGACGACATGTACGGCTCGTTGCGCTCGCTGACCCTGGACGTGCTCTCCGCGGGCGATCCGGAGGAGACCGCCGACGAGAAGATCGCCTACTGGGAGTCGAAGAACCAGTCCAGGCTGGGCCGGGCGCGCGCGGCGCTGGCCGAGCTGTTCGAATCCGGCGCGCACGATCTGGCCAGTCTGTCGGTGGCCTCGCGGCAGGTGCGCAGCATGGTCAGCGGTGTGGGAGCGCAGTCACCGGGCGCCTGACGGACTGGGTAGATGTCACAATCGCGCGCCCCGGAGCGGCCGCGGGGCGCGCGAGTGCCCTACCCTTGATGCCGACAGTCCGGTCCGGCCCGTATGCGGCCGGACCGGGATCGGTTCGTTTCGCCCGCAGACCGCCGTAGGTCTCGGCACGCCGCCCATGACGCGTCGGCACGGAGTCCGGTGCGCCGGATGCGGGCGCCCCACGGAGGTACCACACGTGACGAGTTCGTCCAACGGCAACGGGCAGGTGCACCGCGACACCCTGGTGCTGCCCAAGCGTTTCCATGCCAAGGTGGACATCCGCTGGTCCGACATGGACGTGTTCCAGCACGTCAACCACGCGCGCATGGTCACCCTGCTGGAGGAGGCGCGCATCCCGTGGCTGTTCGAGGACGGCAGGCCCACCGCGGGCATGCGCGAGGGCTGCGTGCTCGCCGACCTGCGGGTGCGCTACCGCGGTCAGCTGCGCCACGAGGACACCCCGCTCGACATCGCGATGTGGATCGAGCAGTTGCGCGCGGTCGACTTCACCGTCGGGTACGAGGTGCGGGCCAACGGCGCCGCGCCGGATTCGCCCGCCGCGGTGGTGGCGTCCACGCAGATCGCCGCCTTCGACATCAAGACCCAGCGGCTGCGCAGGCTCACCGCGCCCGAGCGCGAGTACCTGTCCGAGTGGATGGACAAGTGAGCTCGGTGCGGCGGGCCGCCCGCCGATGACCGCGCAGCGGGTTCTGCACGTCCCCGATCCGGCCGAGCGAGAGAACCTGGCCACGTTTCTCGGCCACGCGCTGCGATTGGACGAGGCCGCGCCGGTGCGGCTGCGCCGACGCGGGCAGCGGCACGTCGCGGCCTGGGTGGCCACCGGGTTCGAGACGCTGGCGGCGCGCACCGTGGCCGCCGATCTCGGCGTGGACGACGTGACGGTCGGCGCCGACGTGGTGTTGGCGGGTCTGTCCGGGGGCGGTCCCGTCGACCTCGGCTACTCGATGGATTCGGCCTGGCGTGGTGCGCTCCCGCCGCAGGACGGATTCGCCCACGTCGACGACGTGCCCGCCCGCACGCTGGTCGAACTGGCCGAGCGCGGCGTCGAAGTCGCCAGGGAGCACGGCAGCAGGCACGGTCCGCCGGCCGGGCTGCTGGACCAGACGGTGCTGACCGTCTCGGGCGCCGGTCTCGAGGTGCAGGTGCCGATGCGGGTCGTGTTCGCCCTCACCGCCATGGATTTCGTGCCGCATTCGGGGGAGAAGGCCGAGCCGCACCGGATCC
This sequence comes from Nocardia sp. FDAARGOS_372, assembly GCF_002554515.1. NCBI lineage: Bacteria > Bacillati > Actinomycetota > Actinomycetes > Mycobacteriales > Nocardiaceae > Nocardia > Nocardia sp. FDAARGOS_372. The sequence continues at coordinate 6,280,452 of NZ_PDDW01000001.1, forward strand.
CGGCGACGGAGATCGTGCGGGTGCGCGCGACCGCGACCTGGTTGCGACTGGACGCCCGATACGGATCGGTCGCGCGGCGGCGCGGCGGCGGGATCCCGCTGCTGCCCGGCTGAGCACGAGCCGTCACCCCGGCCGGCCGCGCCGACGGGCCCGGGGCAGCGGGCTCGGCGGGAACAGGTCGAGCGCGGGCGTGCGGTCAGTGCAGGCCGAGGGCCCGCAGCAGTGCCGTCGTGGCCGCCGCGGCCAGGATGACGACGAGCAGCGGGGCGCGTCGCCACGCGAGCACGCCCGCGACCGCGACGCCCGCGGGCAGGGCCACGCCCACCTTGTCGGTGCCGAACGGCAGCGTCGTGACGGCGACGAGGGCCGCGAGCAACACCACCGCGCCGATCTCCAGGACGCGGCGGGCGCGTTCGGGGAAACGCACGCGGCTGCGCAGCGCCGGCCCCGCCCAGCGGAACGCGTACGTGCCCGCGGCGAGCGCGACGACTCCGGCGACGAGGGTCATGACGCCTCCGCGACGGACTCGGCCCGCGCGGGCGCGGGTTCCGCGGACTTCAGCCGCAGCGCGGCATAGATCACACCGGACAGGGCCAGCAGCACCGGCAGGCCCGCGGGCAGGAACGGCGCGCTGAGCAGGGCGATCGCGGTGCCGACGGCGACCGCACCGAAGGTCGTGCGGTCCCGCAGCGCGGGGATGACCAGGGCCAGCAGCACGGCGGGGAAGACCGCGTCCAGCCCGAGCGCGCCGGTGTCGGGGACGAGCGTGCCGATCAGCACGCCGAGCGCCGCGCCGACCGGCCAGACCAGCAGCACGCCGAGTCCGCACGCCCAGTACACCGCCCGGCGTCTGCGGCTGTCGGATTCGGCCAGCGCCATCGCGACGGCCTCGTCGTTCATCACGTGCACCCCGATCAGCCGCCGCCAGCCGGTGCCCACCGCGTCGGGCACCGACAGCCCGTAGGGCAGGTGCCGCGCGTTGACCAGCAGCCCGGCCAGCACGGCGGCGACGGGACTGCCGCCCGCGGCGAGGATGCCGAGGAACAGGAACTCCGCGCCACCGGCGAGCACGACGGTGCCCAGCACGATCGGCAGCCAGGCGGGGAAGCCCGCGGCCACCGCCGTCGTACCGTAGGAGATGCCGATGACGCCGACGGCGAGGCACACCGCCGCGATGCCGAGGCCGGTCTCCCGATCGAGTGTTCGCCAGATCGAACGCATGTCTTTTATAGTGAACATGGCGGGCCGGTTCGTCAATGTGATTTCCTGTTGGCCGACCGGGACCCGAGGGAGAGAGATGGCCAACGACGACACGGCGACACCGCAGGCGGTGATCGCGGCCTCGCTGCGCCGCGAGCGCACCCGCGCCGGCCTGTCGCTCAGTGAGGTCGCCGCGCGCGCCGGCATCGCGAAATCGACACTCTCGCAACTCGAATCGGGCAGCGGGAACCCGAGCCTGGAAACCCTGTGGGCGCTGTGCGTGGCGCTGGACATGCCGTTCTCGCGCCTGCTCGATCCGCCGCGGCCGGTGGTGCACGTCATCCGCGCGGGGGAGGGGCCCGCGGTCGCCGCCGAGCGCTCGGACTACCACGCGACACTGCTGGCGGCGGGACCGTCGAACACCCGGCGCGACCTGTTCCGCATCACCGCCGAGCCGGGTCAGCCCCGCGAATCCCAGCCGCACATCCCCGGCGTGATCGAGCACATCCTGCTCGCCGCGGGCCGGGCCCTGGTCGGACCGACCGGCGAACCGGTGGAACTGGCACCCGGCGACTACATCGCCTACCCGGGCGACGCCCCGCACGTGTTCGAGGCACTCGAACCGGGCACCTGGGCGACCCTGGTCATCGAGTACGCCTAGTCCTGGGCGGTACCTGATTGCGCCTGTGCGGGGCGGCCTGCGTGGCGACTCTCCGCTGCCTCTCCGGTCGCCGACCCGCTCAGGCGGCGCCCTCGCCCAGGTACTGCAACCACACCGGGTCGAGTTCGGCGGTGGTGGACAGCAGGCGCCAGTGCGGGCCCTTCGGCGAGACCAGCGGGGCCCGCAGCGACCAGCCCAGCTCGCTGAGCAGCTTGTCGGCCTTGCGATGGTTGCAGGGCGCGCAGCTGGCGACGCAGTTCTCCCAGGAATGCTCACCGCCGCGGCTGCGCGGCACGACGTGATCGATCGTCTCGGCTTTGCCACCGCAGTACCCGCAGCGATACCGGTCGCGGTGCATGAGCGCGGCCCTGGTCATCGGCACGCGGGCCCGGTAGGGCACCCGGACGTAGGTGCGCAGCCGGATCACCGACGGTACCGCGACCTCCGCACCCGCCGAATGCACGACCGGACCTTCGGGATTGTGGTGAACGGTGTCGGCCTTGTCGCAGATCAGCAGGACGACCGCGCGACGGGCGGACAGGGCGGTCAGCGGCTCGTAGGTGGCGTTCAACAGCAGCACCCGGCGCTTGGACCAGTTGATCGAGGGGGTGTCGGTCGTCGGGGAGTGGACGGCCGTCAGATGGGGGCCGTGCTCGGGACGGCGCGTGGGCGCACCGGACGGGTGGGCGCCGGGATCGTAATCGGACAGGATGTGCAGCGGAGTAGCCCCCGACCCACGATTGTGGACGTCGGCGGGCTTCAGTTGTCGGTGAGTCCTGGCCTCATGTGATCGGCCGTGCCGCTGCTTCATGGTTGACCCCGATTTCGTCGTCTCGAGGCGGAAAGACTGCCACCAATATGACCACGGAACCGGCCCGTTTGCACGGTGATTTCGCACAATGTTCGGTGAACTGCCGCTGAAGAGCCGCCCTCGCGCCACCCGCGCGCCGGTCACCGCACGGCGGGCGGTGCGCGGCTGCGGGCACAATGGGATGCGGCCGAGCAGTGCGAGCGAGAGGATCTGATGAGTTCCGGCGAACAGACGGCGACCTCCTTCTACGAGGCGGTCGGTGGTGCCGAGACCTTCCGGCGCCTCGTCGCGGCGTTCTACCGCGAGGTAGCCGCCGACGAGATCCTGCGCCCGCTCTACCCGGAGGAGGACCTCGGTCCCGCCGAACGCAGGCTCCGCATGTTCCTCGAGCAGTACTGGGGCGGCCCGCGCACCTACTCCGACGAGCGCGGACACCCGCGGCTGCGGATGCGGCACATGCCGTTCAAGGTGGGCCCGCTCGAGCGGGACGCCTGGCTGCGCTGCATGCGGATCGCGGTGGCCGAGCTCGAGCCGGAAGTCCTCGACGACGAGCACCGCAAGGCGCTGCTGGACTACCTGGAGATGGCCGCGCACTCGCTGATGAATTCGCCGATCTGACTGTGCCGCGGCTCCGCTCCGTTGCGAATTCGTCGGCGGGCTTTGGCACTATGGCGATGTGACAGCGACACCTGCCGTGCCGGATGATCCTCGTCGTTCCTGGTGGCGGTCCGCCGTGTTCTATCAGGTCTACCCGCGCTCGTTCGCCGATTCCGACGGTGACGGCGTCGGCGATCTCGGGGGCGTGCGCGAGAAGCTCGGCTACCTGGAACTGCTCGGGGTGAACGCCCTGTGGATCTGCCCGGTGATGCGGTCGCCGATGGCCGACGGCGGCTACGACGTGTCCGACCCCCGCGACATCGACCCCCTCTTCGGCGGCATGGCGGCGATGGACGCGCTGATCGCCGAGGCGCACGCGCGCGACATCAAGGTCACCATGGACCTGGTGCCCAACCACACCAGCGACCGGCACCCCTGGTTCGCCGAGGCGCTGCGGTCCGCGCCGGGCAGCCCGGCCCGCGCCCGCTACATCTTCCGCGACGGCCGCGGCCCGGACGGCTCGCTGCCGCCGAACAACTGGCCGAGCATCTTCGGCGGCCCGGCCTGGACCCGCGTCACCGAACCCGACGGCACCCCCGGGCAGTGGTACCTGCACCTGTTCGCCCGCGAACAGCCCGACCTGAACTGGGAGAATCCCGAGGTCGTCGCCGATTTCGAGAAGACGCTGCGGTTCTGGCTGGACCGGGGTGTCGACGGATTCCGCATCGATGTCGCGCACGGGATGGCCAAGCCCGCCGACCTGCCCGACATGGCCGAGGTCTCGACCAAGATGCTCATCCACGACGACAGCGACCCGCGGTTCAACAACCCCGGCGTGCACGACATCCACCGCCGCATCCGCAAGGTGCTCGACGAATACCCGCACGCGGTGTCCATCGGTGAGGTGTGGGTGGACGACAACACCCGCTTCGGCGAGTACGTGCGCCCCGACGAACTGCACCTGGCGTTCAACTTCCGGCTGGCCGAGACCCCGTTCCGGGCCGAGGCGGTACGGGAGGCGATCGAGAACTCGCTGGCCGCGGTGGCCGAGGTCGGCGCCCCACCCACCTGGACGCTGTCCAACCACGACATCGAACGCGAGGTGACCCGCTACGGCGGCGGCGCGCGCGGGGTGGCGCGGGCCAGGGCGATGATCCTGGTCGAGCTGGCGCTGCCGGGCGCGGTGTTCCTCTACAACGGGTCCGAACTGGGCCTGCCCAATGTGGACGACCTGCCCGAGGAGGTGTTGCAGGACCCGGTGTGGGAGCGCTCCGGCCACACCGAGCGCGGCCGCGACGGCTGCCGGGTGCCGCTGCCCTGGGAAGGGGAGCGGCCGCCGTTCGGCTTCACCCGCGCCGAGCGGTCCTGGCTGCCCATTCCACCCGAATGGGCCGACCTCACCGTCGAAGCCCAGCTCGAACGCCTCGACTCCACCCTGTGCCTGTACCGCATGGCCGTCGACCTGCGCGGTACCCGCCCGGAATTCGCCGGCGAGGGCCTGGAATGGTACGGCTCCCCACCCGGCCGCCTCGCCTTCCGCCGCCCCGGCGGCCTGGTCTGCGTCCTCAACACCACCGAGGAACCCATCCCCCTTCCCCCGGGCGAACCCCTCCTCACCAGCACCCCCCTCGACAACGGCCACCTCCCCCCGGACGCCGCCGCCTGGCTCGTCTGACCAGGACACCCGATGCAGTCTGCCGACCGGACGCGCGTCTACTACACAGCATCGTCTACCTTTGATCCGTGAGCATTCTCGAGACAGTGCTGATCTTCGTCGGCATCCCGCTGGTGATCTACGCGGCGATCGCCGGATTGTCGTTTCTCGGTAAGCCGCTGCCCGGCGAGAAGCCGGTTCACTTCGAACTGGGTCAGAAGTGGACTCACGCGCCGGTGCTGTGGAGTGCCACCGACGAGGTGACCGGGCACGGTCACCACGACACCGCACCGCATGGCAGCCATGCGGCTATCGAATCCGCCCAGGAGCTGATCGGAGGCCGGGCAAGTGGCAAGTTCTAAGTGGCCCGCGGTGGTCGAGGCCGACCTTCCGCACGGATACGCCCTCATGAGCAGCGGCCGGGTCTCCGGCGTGCACGAGGCCGGTGACGTGTTCCGCGAGGCGCCGTTCAGCGACGACGAGCGGCTGGCCGTGGACAACGCGCTGACCGAGGCGACCCGGGCGACGAAGGTCCGGTTCAACATCTACATCGGCGATCTGGGCCTGGACCCGGCCGCCGCGGTGGACGAGCTGTTCCCGACCACCCCCGAGGCGGCGCGTTCGGTGCTCATCGCCGTCTCGCCCAACGACAAGGCGATCGAGGTGCGCTCCGGCCGCGACATCGCCGACCGCGCCAACGACCGGATCTGCCAGCTCGGCGTCACCGCCGCGCTCAGCTCGATCCGGCAGGGCAAGCTCGTCGACGGACTGGTCTCCGCGGTGCGCGTGATGGCGGCCGCGATCGGTCGCTGATCGACACTCGCGCACAACGGCGCGCCCATCCGCGAGGGTGGGCGCGCCGTCGCCGTTCCGGGGCCTGTCCGGCGTCCGCCGTTCCCGGGCCTACCGGGCGTCGAAGGCGCGGGCCCGCAGCGCCCGCTCGACACCGGCCTTGCCCTCCGACACCAGCCGCCGCAGCGCGGGCGGATGGTCACCGGCGAGGAACTTGTCGGCCACCGCGACCGCCTCGGCGCTGATCGCCCACGCCGGGTAGAGCCCCACCACCACGGTCTGCGCGACCTCGCTGGAGCGGCGTTCCCACACCGCCGGGATGTCGGCGAAGTACCGCTCCACATACGGTGCGAGCAGCTCGCCCTGGCCGACCGGGGCGAATCCGCCGACGATCGAGCGCGCGGTGATGTTGGGGACGGTGTCGTCCTCCATCACGGTCGCCCACGCCGCGGCCTTCACCTCGGCCTGCGGCCGGGCGGTCGCGGCGGCGGCGGCCTGGCGCTTGCCCGCCGCGGTCGGGTCGGCGGCCAGCTCCCGGTCGATGACCGGGGTCTCCAGCCCGTCGGCGTCGATCTCGCCCGCCGCGGCCAGCGCGGTCACCAGCCGCCAGCGCAGATCGGTGTCGACGGTCAGCCCGGCCAGGCCCACGGCGGCCGGGTCGCCGTCGAGCAGTTCGGTGAGCACCTCGGTGTGCCGGGCCTCGAGCCGCGCGCCGGTGAGCGCGTTGACGAAGGCCAGCTGATGATCCGACCCCGGCTCGGCCTCGCGCGCCAGTTCGAGCAGCCGGTCGGCGAATTCGGTCCAGCCGACGCCCTCGGCCCAGGCCGGGTCGGCGTAGCCGGCCAGCGCCGTGTGCGCCTGCATGAGCAGCCGCTGCACCACGCCGATCTCGGTCTCCGCCCCCACCCCGCGCTGCACCAGCGCGACGAAATCGCGGGCGCGGAACTCGGCCTGCCTGGTCATCTCCCAGGCAGCCGACCAGGCCAGGGTGCGCGGCAGCGGCTCGGCGATGTCGGCGATCCGGTTGACCAGCACGTCCAGCGACTCCGGGTCCAGCCGCACCGAGCAGTAGGTGAGGTCGTCGTCGTTGACCAGCACCAGCTTGCCGCGCGCGACGCCCTGCAATTCGGGCACCTCGGTGCGCTCGGCGGCGTCGAGGTCGAGTTCGACGCGGTGCGTGCGCACCAGCTTGCCGTCCTGATCGTCGTAGACGCCCACCGCGAGCCGGTGCACGCGGCGCTCCCCGGCGCCGGGCTGTGCGCCCTCCTGCACCACCGCGAACGAGGTGAACCGGCCGTCGGCGTCGACGTCGAACTCCGGGCGCAGGATGTTCAGGCCGGTGGTCTTGAGCCACTGCGCGCCCCACGTGGACAGGTCGCGGCCGGAGGACTTCTCCAGTGCCGTCAGCAGGTCGTCGAAGGTGGCGTTGCCGTAGGCGTGTTCGGCGAAGTACGCGCGCAGCCCGGCCAGGAAGGGCTCGAGCCCGACGTAGGCGACCAGCTGCTTGAGCACGCTGGCGCCCTTGGCGTAGGTGATGCCGTCGAAGTTGACCTCCACCGCGGCCAGGTCCGGGATGTCGGCGGCGATGGGGTGGGTGGAGGGCAGCTGATCCTGGCGGTAGGCCCACGACTTCTCCACATTGGCGAAGGTGGTCCAGGCACTGGTGTATTCGGTGGCCTCGGCCTGGCACAGCACCGAGGCGAAGGTGGCGAACGACTCGTTCAGCCACAGGTCGTCCCACCACTTCATGGTGACCAGGTCGCCGAACCACATGTGCGCCATCTCGTGCAGCACGGTCTCGGCGCGCCGCTCGTAGGAGGCGCGGGTGACCTTGGAGCGGAAGACGTAGTCCTCGAGGAAGGTGACCGCGCCCGCGTTCTCCATCGCGCCCGCGTTGAACTCCGGCACGAACAGCTGGTCGTACTTGCCGAAGGCGTAGGGCACGCCGAAGTTGCGGTGGTAGAAGCCGAAGCCCTGCTTGGTCTCGGTGAACAGCCGCTCGGCGTCCATGTGCTCGGCCAGCGAGGCGCGGCAGTACAGGCCGAGCGGGATGTCGCCGTGCTCGTCGCGGTAGGTGTCGGTCCATTTGGCGTAGGGGCCGGCGATCATGGCGACCAGGTAGGTGCTCATTCGCGGGGTGGTGGCGAAGGTGTGCACGGCGACCTCGCCGACCTCGGTGCGCCCGCCCGCACCGTTGGAGACGACCTCCCAGTCCAGCGGCGCGGTGGCGGTGATGTCGAAGGTGGCCTTGAGGTCGGGCTGGTCGAAGCAGGCGAACATCCGCTTGGCGTCGGCGGTCTCGAACTGCGAGTACAGGTAGACCTTGCCGTCGGCCGGGTCGACGAAGCGGTGCAGGCCCTCGCCGGTGTGCGAGTACTCGCAGTCGGCCTCCACGACCAGCTCGTTGCGCTCGGCCAGGCCGGGCAGCGTGATACCGGTCGACTCGTCGTAGCCGCTGACGTCGAGCGCGGTGCCGTTGAGCACGGCCGAGCGCACCCGGGCAGCGACGATGTCGATGAAGGTGCTCGCCCCCGGCGTCGCGGTGAAGGTGACCGTCGTGCGGGAACCGAAGGTGCGCACCCCCGACACGTCCGCCGACTGGTCGGTGAGGTCGAGTTCGATGCGATAGTTCTCCACGCGAACCGTGGCGGCGCGCTCGATCGCCTGGTCGCGGGTGAGATTCGGGGCAGACATGGAACTCCTTCGCTCTTCGACGAACACGGCACGGGCGAGCTCGTGGCGGGACGGGCCGGGGGCCGGTCCACCCGCGCGGAACTTGTCGGCCAACCCTATCGGCCCGAGGCGGCGGACGGGCGTGACGGCGGGGTCGTGGACCTGGCCGCCGGGCCCACGCCGGTGCGGGCGGTATGGTTTCTGCGGCCCGGAGGCCGGGCGACAACCCACGGATGCGGAGGCTCGACGGTGAAGCATGTGCACGCCGGGAAGGTGCGTGACCTGTACGAGGACGGCGACACCCTGCTGCTGGTCGCCTCGGATCGGGTCTCGGTGTACGACGTGGTGCTGCCCACGCCGATCCCCGGCAAGGGCGCGCTGCTGACCCAGCTGTCCAACTGGTGGTTCGAGTTCTTCGCCGACATCCCCAACCACATCGTGTCGGCCACCGACGTGCCCGCCGAGTTCGCCGGTCGCGCGGTGCGGGTCAAGCCGCTGCGCATGGTGCAGGTGGAGTGCATCGCGCGCGGCTATCTCACCGGCTCGGGCCTGAAGGAGTACCGGGCGAGCGGCACCGTCTCCGGGGTGGCGTTGCCGCCCGGGCTGCGCGACGGCGACAAGCTGCCCGAACCGATCTTCACCCCGACGAGCAAGGCGTCCGAAGGCCACGACGAGCCCATCACCTTCGCCGACGTGGTGAACCAGGAGGGCCGCGAGGTGGCCGAGTTGCTGCGCGAGCGCACCCTCGAGATCTACCGCCGCGGCGCCGAGCACGCCGCGGGCAACGGCGTCCTGATCGCCGACACCAAGGTCGAATTCGGCTGGGACGGTGACGTGCTCACCCTCGGTGACGAGGTGCTGACCTCCGACTCCTCGCGGTTCTGGCCCGCCGATCAGTGGGAGCCGGGCCGCCCGCAGCCCTCCTTCGACAAGCAGTTCGTGCGCGACTGGGCCACGTCCACCGGCTGGGACAAGGAACCGCCCGGCCCGGAGATCCCCGCCGACATCGTCGAGGCCACCCGGTTGAAGTACCAGGAGGCCTACGAGCTGATCACCGGACGGGAATGGTCCTGATCGCCGCGTAGCCGGTCGGCGAGCCGGTCGAGGTAGGGGCGTTGCCCGGCGACGAGCTTGTCGTGCGCGGTGGGCAGGTCGAACCAGTCGACCCGGTCGATCTCCGGGAAGGTCGCGGTGCGGCCGGACCGGGGCGGCCACTCCATCTCGAACGTCCCGGGCACCACCTCGGCCGGGTCAAGGTCGCCGGCCACCGCCCAGGCCGTGAGCACCTTGCGCCCGCGTCCGCTGCCGTAGCGCACCTCGCCGAGGGGAATCCAGGGTCCCTCCGGGACCGGGACGCCCAGTTCCTCGGCGAACTCCCGGCGCGCGGCGACCGTGGACTCCTCCGCGTCCGGCTCGTACTCGCCCTTGGGTATCGACCACGCGCCCGCGTCCTTGCGCGCCCAGAACGGCCCGCCCATGTGCCCGAGCAGGACCAGCACCGTGCCGTGCTCGTCCCGCCGGAACACCAGTACCCCCGCGCTGTGTCTGTCCGTCACACCGGCAGTCTGCCGCACCCCGGTGTCAGGTCCCGCACGCCGGGGAGGTGGCCTGCGCGTTGGCGAGCATCTGGCAGGCCCAGGCGAGCTGGAGTTTCCAGCGGCCGCCCTCGGCGAACCCCCCGACGCGGCGGGCGAATAGCGGCGGGCGGTGCGATACTCCCGGTGCACAACACAGGGAGGCGGGTACATGAACCGCACGCGCACCGGGACGTGGCTGCTGGTCGGAACGGCCGCGGGCGCCGTCCTCGGGCTGGCCGTCACCGTGCAGGTCCTGGACTGGATCGCCATCTTCCGCGAGACCGGTGGCTCCTGCGGCACCAGCCGCGGCATCAGCTACGGCGACTGTCCCCGCTACTGGGGCACGCTCTTCGGCACCTCGCTCGCGGCCCTCATGGTCGCCGTCCCGGTGCTGATCTTCGCGTTGATCCGGGCCAGGAGACGCGGTGCGTCGGCCGCGGTGGTGGCCGCCGTCGTCGCCGTGTACCCGGGCGTGCTGATCTTCGACGCCCTGCACGGCGAAACCCTGCCGGTCGCCTGGTCCGCGCCCGCCGACCGGGCCGCCGACACCGAGACCGCCGGGTTCTGGCACACCGGCGACACCGTGGTCCGCGCCACCGCCGCCGGGCTCACCGCCTACGACACCGCGACCGGCGCGCAACGCTGGACCACCACCTTCCCCGGCCGCGACGTGGTGTGCGCGATGAGCCGCGGCGCGGACGGCGTCGGCCTGGTCGCCACCCACGCCGAGACCGCGCCCTGCGCCCGCGTCGCCGCCGTCGATCTCGCGACCGGTGGCACGCTCTGGGAACTGCGCGAGACCGAACTCGCCGACGGCGCCGACGTGCTCGCCGTGCTCGACGACGCGGCGATCCTGGTGGGCGAGAAACAGATCCGCGCGGTCGGCCGTGGCGACGGCGCGCCGCGATGGCAGTACCCGTTGCCGGAGCGCACCTGCGGGAGCCCCCGGCTGCTGGCGGGCAGCCACGCCGTCGTCCTGGTGCACCGCTGCGACACCGACACCCACGAACTGCACGCCCTCGACCCGCGGACCGGCAACCTCGCCTGGCAGGCCGGCGTCCCGTTCGAGGGCGCCCGCACCGTCATCCCCGTCTCGGCCGACCCGCTGGTCGTGCACGTCGCCGAGAGCGGCAAGCGCGCCCGCTCGGCCTTCGCCGCCTTCGACCGGACCGGGCGGCTCACCGCCACCATCCCCACCGACGACCCCGAACTCCCGATCTCGTCGATCGGCGGCACCGCCTTCGCCGCCACACCGATCACCAGGACGGTGGTCACCCCGACCACCCTCGTGGCCGTCGCGCGTCCCGCGGGCGGGCGCGGCTACCGCCTGGTCGCGCACGAGCTGGCCACCGGCGCCCGGCTGTGGACGGGCGATCTCCTCGCCGACGACCCCGACGCCCTCGCCCTCGACGGCGACCGCGTCCTGGTCTGCTACGACGAGGCCAGGGTCCTCGGCCTCGGCGCCGCCGACCTGCGCAGCGGGGCGGACTCCCACGTCGGTGTCGCCCTGATCCGGCACGTCCACTCCAGCTTCGCCGTCCTCACCGCACCCGGCCGCTACCTGGTCGTGTCCGCCGACGGCCGCAGCCCGTACCACCCGGTGCAGGCGGTCGCGGCCGGCCGGTAGCGCGCGGGCACGCTCAGTCGCGGCGGCGGTGCCGCAGTTCGGCGGCCCGGAGGGTGAGGTAGTCCCGTTCCGGGATGCTGGTGGTGCGCCGGGCGGCATCGGTGTAGGCCGCGACGGCGTCCTCGTCGGCCCCGGCCATGTCCAGCAGGTGCGCGCGCACGGCGGAGAGCCGATGGCTACCGGCGAGATCCGCGGCGAGCGTCTCGGTGATCGCCAGGCCCGCCTCCGGGCCGTGCACCATCGCGACCGCCACCGCGCGGTTGAGCGCCACCACCGGGCCGGGGGAGAGCCGTTGCAGCACGTCGTAGAGGGCGAGGATCTTCGGCCAGTCGGTGTCCTCGGCGCGCGGCGCCTGGGCGTGCACGGCGGCGATCGCGGCCTGCACCTGGTAGGGGCCGGACAGGCCGTGGGCCAGGGTGGCGGTGACGAGGCGGATGCCGGCCATGATCTGCCGCCGGTCCCACCGCGCGCGGTCCTGCCGGTCGAGCGGGACCAACTCGCCGTGCGGCCCGGTGCGGGCGGCGCGCCGGGCGTCGGTGAGCAGCATCAAGGCCAGCAAACCCGCGACCTCGGTGTCCTCCGGCAGCAGCCGGTGCATGGCACGGGTGAGCCGGATCGCCTCGGCGGACAGGTCGGCGCGCTGCGGCCGGTCGCCGGAACTGGGGGCGTGCCCCTCGGTGAAGATCAGGTACAGCACGTGCAGCACCGTGCCGACCCGTTGCCGCCACTGCGCCCGATCCGGTCGGGCGAACGGCTGCTGCACCGCGGCCAGCCGCTTCTTCGCGCGCGAGATCCGTTGCGCCATGGTCGCTTCCGGCACCAGGAAGGCGTTGGCGATCTCGGCGGTGGTCAACCCGCCCACCGCGCGCAGGGTCAACGCGATCGCGCCCGCCGTGGGCAGTGCCGGATGGCAGCACAGGAAGAACATCGCGAGGGTGTCGTCGCGGTCGACGGCCGCCGCGTCGGGCACCTCCCGCTCGAACACCGCCGTCTCCCGGCGCCTGCGGGCCGATTCGGCGCGCACCGTGTCGACGTACCGGCGCTGGGCGACCTGGATCAGCCAGCCGCGCGGATTCTCCGGGATGCCGGCCTCGCGCCACTGGGTCGCGGCGGCGAGCAACGCCTCCTGCACCGCGTCCTCGGCGGTGTCGAAATCGCCGAACCGGCGCACCAGCACGCCCAGGACCTGCGGCGCCACGGTGCGCAGCAGGTCCTCGAGCGCGAGCGTATCCGCGTCCGGCTTCACTGCGCGGGCGCGCTCATCACCGGCCTGACCTCGATGCGCTCACCGATCGGCCGCCCGCCCGGTCCCGGCGCCGCCGAGGCCTTCGCCGCGATCTCCACCGCGCGCTCGGGACCGTCCACGTCCACGATCAGGTAGCCGGCCAGGAACTCCTTGGTCTCCGGGAAAGGGCCGTCGGTCACCACCGGCGCGGTCCGCCCGTCGCTGGACACGATCCGCGCCTGCTCCGGTCCCGCCAGTCCCTGGGCATCGACCAACTCGCCGGACTTCGCCAGCTCCGCCGTCAGCGCCCGCTGGAAATCGATGTGCGCGGCCACGTCTTCCGGCGCCCACTCGGTGATCGGCGTATCGCAGAACTCGGCGGGCCCGTAGGTCTTGATCAGGATGTACTTCATGCTCGTCTCCTCACTGCCGGACACGCCCCCGCGGCGCGTCCATCCTTCGGTCGGTGCCGTCGGCCGCGCATCGACACATCCGAGCACACCATTGACGTGACGTGAATCACATGGGTTGGGTGGGGTCGGCGAGCTGGTCGGGATCGACCGGGGTGGCGGAGGTGATCAGTTCCTTGATGCGGTCGGTGACATCCCAGACGTTGACGTTCATGCCCGCGAGCACCCGGTTCTCCGCGTCGAGCCAGAACGCCACGAACTCGCGGTCGGCCAGGCTGCCGCGGACCACCACGCGGGCGGTGCGGTCGGCGGTGGCGTAGCCGGTGTACTCCATGCCGAGGTCGTACTGATCGGTGAAGAAGTAGGGGAGCCGGTCGTATTCGGCCGCCCGGCCGAGCATGGTCGCGGCGGCGACGGCGGGCTGGTTGAGCGCGTTGGCCCAGTGCTCCACGCGGATCCGGCCCCCGAGGCGAGGGTGGTCCTGTTCGGCGATGTCGCCGACGGCGACGATGTCGGGGTCGCTGGTGCACAGGCTCGCATCCACCAGCACGCCGGTGCCCACCGCGAGCCCGGCATCCGCCGCGAGCGCGATGTTCGGCGCCGCACCCACCGCCATCAGGACGGCGTCGGCCGCCACGGTGCCGCCATCGGCCAGCGCCAGTCCGGTCACCGCGCCGTCGGCCCCGGTGGTGACGGCGTCGAGGCGCGCGCCCAGCCGCAGGTCGACGCCGTGCGCGCGGTGCAGGTCGGCGAACACCGCGCCCATCTCCGGGCCGAGCGGGCCCATCAGCGGCTGCGGCGCGGTCTCCACGACGGTGACCGCGCAGTCGGCGGCCCGCGCCGCGGCGGCCACTTCGAGCCCGATCCAACCCGCGCCGACGATCGCGAGCCTGCCGCGCGCGAACAGCCCGGCCAGCGCCCGCGCGTCGTCGATCGTGCGCAGTGTGTACACCCCGGGTGCGTCGGCGCCGGGCACCGGCAACCGCCGCGGCGTCGAGCCCGTGGCCAGCGCCAGCTTGTCGTACGGCAGGGCCGAACCATCGGGCAGCGTCACCGTTCGCGCGCGCGGGTCGAGCCCGGTGACGGTGGTGCCGAGCAGCAACTCGACGTGGTGATCGCGGTACCACTGCGCAGGCTCGACCGTGAAATCGGGTAGTTGCTTCTTGCCGAACAGGAACTCCTTCGACAGCGGTGGTCGCTCGTAGGGCAGGTGTTCCTCCGCGCCGATCAGGGTGATGCTGCCCGGGAAGTCGGCCGCGCGCAGCTCCTGCGCCAGCTTCGCGGCCGCCAGACCGCCACCCACGATCACGAAACGCCGATCCGAGGTCATCGCGAACTCCTTCGCCGCCGGCTGGGACTCGTGCTCATGAGCGTACTGTCACCAGGGCTTTCGGCGGCTCGGTTCGCCCGAGCAGCAGCCGGGAACGAAACGCGGCCCGCGATGGTTGGCACCGGATGACGCGGGCGCGCTCCGCCGCGTCCACCCACTGATCGAGAGGAATCGACTCGTGACCGAGACGGGCAAGAAAGACGTCGCCGATTTCTGGTTCGACCCGCTGTGCCCCTGGTGCTGGATCACCTCCCGCTGGATTCTCGAGGTCGAGAAGGTCCGCGACATCGAGGCGCGCTTCCACGTGATGAGCCTGGCCGTGCTCAACGAAGGCCGTGACCTGCCCGAGCAGTACGCCGAGCTGATGCGCAGCGGCTGGGGCCCGGTGCGGGTCGCCATCGCCGCCGCCCAGCAGCACGGAGACAAGGTGCTCGCCCCGCTCTACACCGCGATGGGCACCCGCATCCACGACCGGCGCGCCGACTACGAGCGCGGCAGCACCGAGGAGACGCTGCGCGCCGTGATCGCCGACGCGCTCGCCGAGACCGGCCTGCCCGCCGAGCTGGCCGCCGCCGCGGACAGCACCGACTACGACGAGGCCCTGCGCGCCTCCCACCACGCCGGCATGGACAAGGTCGGCCCCGACGTGGGCACCCCCACCATCCACGTCAACGGCGTGGCCTTCTTCGGCCCCGTGCTCTCCCGCATCCCGCGCGGCGAGGACGCGGGCAAGGTGTGGGACGGCGTGGTCGCGCTGGCCTCCTACCCGCACTTCTTCGAACTCAAGCGCACCAGGACCGAGGACCCCGCCTTCGACTGACGCGCCCGCGGGTGCCGCCCGCCCGGCGGCATCCGTTGTCAGCCAACCGGTTTCGGCGGCAGACCGGGTACCTCGCCGTAGGGCACCGGGACCGGTGGCTGGTGCCCGGGCCGCGGGCTCGGCCGCCAGAACAGTTTGCCGTGCCTGCTGCGGTCGCGCAGCGCCCACATCCGCCAGGTCAGCACCGGATGCGAGGACAGCGCGTTGACCAGCCACACGAAACCGCCCTTCTCGGTCGCGGCCCGGTCGGCCATCTCGTCGAAGCCGACCACGGTGTTGAGGTACTTGCCCGCCGCCAGTGTGCCCATCGCCGCGGGCGCGCCGGTGTGCCGGTGGCAGTAGCCGTGGTTGTCGGCGGTGTACTCCTGCGCCCGGATCAGCGCGTTGCCCAGGATCGGCAGGAACGGCACCAGGAACATGCCCAGCTGGCGCCAGTAGGAGGTGTGGCCCGCGGCGATGTGGCCGACCTCGTGCCCGATGATGAACGCGAGCGCGTCGGGTTCGCGTGCCGCACCGCCGATTTCGAACAGATCGCTGTAGACCACCACGAACCGGCGGAACCCGTGACCGGAGGCGAACGCGTTGATCTGGCCGTTGCCGAGCACCACGTACGCGTCGGGCACCGTCGTCATGCCGAACCGCGCCGCCGCCTCGGCCACCATCCGGTAGCCCTCCGGGAACTGGGTCGGCGACATCTTCACCCCGTTCACCCGCTGCGTCGCGTAGTTGATGCCGCGCCCGGCCCAGACCAGGGCGGGCGCGAAGACCAGCAGCAGCAGGTAATCGTTCAAGGTGGCGCCGGACAGGACCGCGTCGACGAACAACGCCAGCGCGATCAGGTACACCAGCGCCGTGACCACCACCACGACCACCAGCAGCGGGATCTCCCAGCTGTGCAGGGCGGGCCTGCCCCAGGGCGAGAGCCCGCGCGGCTGCTGCGCGGGCGGGACGGGCGGGCCGCCGTAGGTGTTCGGGTACGGCGAATACCCGGTGGGTGCGGACGGCACGCCCCATGCGCCGGTGGGGGCGAAGGGCTCGGCGGGCGGTCCGGCGTGCGGCTGCGGCGTCGGTTCGTGCGGGTGCATACGTCGAACTCTATTCACGACGGGCGGGCGGATCCGGGCGCCGACGTCCGCGCCCGGCCCCGATCCCCACCCGAAACCGGCCGCCGACGACCTGACACAATCCCTGCCATGCGCGTATACCTGGGTGCCGACCATGCCGGTTTCGAACTGAAGAATCACGTCAAGGCTCATCTGGAGCAGGCGGGCCACGAGGTCGTGGACTGCGGCGCGCTCGAGTACGACGCCCTCGACGACTACCCGGCCTTCTGCATCGAGGCCGCGCGCCGCACGGTCGCCGATCCGGGCAGCCTCGGCCTGGTGTTCGGCGGCAGCGGCAACGGTGAGCAGATCGCCGCCAACAAGGTGCCCGGCGCCCGCTGCGCGCTGGCCTGGAGCGTGGAGACCGCCAAGCTGGCCCGCGAACACAACAACGCGCAGCTGATCGGCATCGGCGGGCGCATGCACTCCACCGAGGAGGCGCTGGCCATCGTCGACGCCTTCCTGGCCACCCCGTGGTCGAACGAGGAGCGCCACCAGCGCCGCATCGACATCCTCGCCGAGTACGAGAAGACCGGCGTGGCCCCCGCGGTGCCCGCCTACTGAGCACCGCCGCGACGACATGCCGGAAGGGCACACCCTGCACCGGCTCGCCGAGCGGCATCAACGGGTCTTCGCCGGCGGGCCGGTGCGGGTGTCCAGCCCGCAGGGCCGCTTCGCCGAGGGCGCCGCGCTGGTCGACGGGCGCGTCCTCGCGCGCTGTGAGGCGCACGGCAAACACCTGCTCCACCATTACGAGCACGGGCCGGTCGTCCACGTGCACCTCGGCCTGTACGGCAAGTTCTACGACGCGCCCGTGCCGATGGGGCCGCCGGTCGGCGAGGTGCGGATGCGGATGGTCGGCGCCACCGAGGGCACCGATCTGCGCGGTCCGGCCGCCTGCGAGGTGCTGACCCCGCCCGAGGTCGACGCCCTGCTCGCGCGGCTCGGCCCCGACCCGCTGCGTGCCGACGCCGATCCGGATCGGGCCTGGCAGCGGATCCGTCGCTCGCGCAGGCCGATCGGGGCGCTGCTGATGGACCAGCGGGTACTCGCCGGGGTGGGCAATGTCTACCGCGCGGAAGTGCTCTTCCGGCACGGCATTTCGCCCTACCGCCCGGGCGTCGACCTCGACGCCGGGGAGTGGAAGGCGATCTGGGCCGACCTCGTGGACCTCATGCCGATCGGTGTCGAGACCGGCCGGATGCATGTGGTGCGTCCGGAACACGATCACGGCGAGCCCTCGTACGCACCGGACCGTCCGCGCACCTACGTCTACCGTCGCCCGGGCGCGGGCTGCCGGGTGTGCGGCTCACCGATTGCCCACGCGGTGCTCGACGGGCGGAATCTGTTCTGGTGCCCCACCTGTCAGCCGCGCTGACCGGCGCGCGGGACGGGGGCGCCGTGGGCCGGCGAGCCGCGTGCCACGCCCTCCGACACGCCGGTCGTCCGGCCCCTCAACCGGCGACGGCCGCGCCGATCCCCGGTTCGTCGGTGCCCGAGAAGACGAAGCGCCGCCCGCCCGCCGTCTTCGCCGAGTACATCGCGCGATCGGCGCGCCGCAGCAGATCGGTGAAATCACACGGCACCCCCGGCGGATCGAAGGCGGTGCCGACACTGGCCGAGACCGGCACGGGCCCCGCGGAGGACCACACCGGATCCCGCAGCGCCGCCACGATCCGGTGCGCGATCTCGGCCAGCGAGTCGCCGTCGCGGTTGACCGCGAGCACGAATTCGTCGCCGCCGTAGCGGCAGATCACCGTGTCGGGCGGGCAGACCTCGCGCAGCCGGTTGGCCAGCTCCACCAGCACCTCGTCGCCCACGGCGTGCCCGTAGCAGTCGTTGATCTGCTTGAACCGGTCCAGGTCGATCAACAGCAGGCCGACACAGCTGGTGGGATCGGCCGCCATCTGACGCACCCGGTCCTGGAGCAGCGTGCGGTTGGCGAGATCGGTGAGCGCGTCGTGGGTGGCCTCGTGCCGCAGCCGATGTTGCAGTGCGGCGATCTCCTGTACCCGCCGCGACACCTTCGCCGACAGGTTCTGCTCCTGCTGGGCCAGCGCCCGCTCCTGCAGCGCCTGCGCATAACTGTCGATCGCCTGGCTGGCCACGAAGGGCCAGCGGGTGGCGACCAGCGAGCCCGGCCGCCCCGAGGGGAAGCCGAGCAGCCAGCGGCTGGCCTGGGCCAGCATCCTGGTCCGCTCGAACGGCGGTTCGGCCAGCCGGGCGCCGAGCAGGCGCGCGGCGGGGACGGGGAACGGTTCGCTCCTGGCCAGGTGCAGCAGGTGTTCGACGATCTCGATGAGGACGGGCTCGAGCTGTTGCGGCGTGGTGTGCGAGCCCGGCTCGGAGCAGACCGCCCGCGCCCAGGCACGACACATCGCGGCCACCGGCGGTTCCATGTCGGTCGCCATCGCGCTCACCGGCTGCTGGTTACGTCGGTACCCAGGTGCCCTGTGCGCGCACAGGTGCCGGTCTCACCCCGTTCAGTACTGCTACGCGGTTGTGTCCACCAAGCCTGGCGCACGTTCACCGCCCCCTTTCCAGATACCCCCGTCCGGCAAAAGGATCCTAGCAAGCCGCCCGCCCCTGAAAAACGCCGTTCTACAACGAGTTTTCCTTGATGTGGGATGACGTTCGGTATGACATCGTCACAGCGGCGCGGACGTTACATCCGATGACGCATTCGCTGGAGAGTCGCCGCGGACACGCCGTGAATGTGCTGATTCACCGCGTCGGGTCGACGATTCGCGTGCGCGCCGGCCCGGTGCCGCGCGCGGGCGCGGCAGCGGCGCGCGGATTGACACCTGTTCCAGCGGTCGCGCGCCGGGGCAGGGGCGATTGGCGCAAGCCGATCGGCATTCGGTACAGTCGGTGCGCACACGACATCGTGGCGATCCCATCGGTGTCGTATGCTCGCGGGCGTAGTTCAATGGTAGAACCTCAGCCTTCCAAGCTGATGGTGCGGGTTCGATTCCCGTCGCCCGCTCCACGAACGTTTCATCCTCGTCGGCGGCCGCGGCCACCGCGAGGCCACGGGGTGTAGCGCAGCTTGGTAGCGCATCCGCTTTGGGAGCGGAGGGTCGCAGGTTCAAATCCTGTCACCCCGACCATCTTTCGATTCCGCCTGGATCGGGCGGCAGGCTCGCGTATTCTCGCCGGACGCGGCGTTCTTTCCCGGCGTTCTTCCTCGGGGTTCTTCCGGCGGCATTCGTCCTCGTGAGGGGGCCGGAAATGTGGCGAGGCGGTGAGGGCCGCTGGCGCGGTCTCACCGCCTCGTACAGCGAAGCGGCCGGCTTGGGCGTTACCGGTACCGCCTCAGGGATCCGAGGCTCGCTCGGACACGTCGAGCGTAATGGCCGAGGGGGCGGTGAGGACACCGCTGTTGTGCATCGGTTCGATAACGCAGTTTTGCGTTCGCCATTCTGCGCCTGGGTCAGCGGTGCGGTCAGCGGCTCGGCTCGGGCCAGGTCCAGTCGGCGACCACGGGGATGTCGGCGCCGTGCTCGCGAGTCCAGGCCCGGGCCCGCCAGCGCGCGTCGACCATCTCCTGCCGCAGCCCGGCCGCCGTCTCGCGCAGCCCGGGCACCCGGTCGATGACGTCCATGACCAGGTGGTAGCGGTCCAGATCGTTGAGCATCACCATGTCGAAAGGCGTTGTGGTGGTGCCCTCCTCCTTGTACCCGCGCACATGCAGGCCGTCGTGGTTGGTGCGGCGGTAGGTGAGCCGGTGGATCAGCCACGGATAGCCGTGGAAGGCGAAGATGATCGGGCTCGCGGTGGTGAACAGCGTGTCGAACTCCCGGTCCGGCAGCCCGTGCGGATGCTCCTCGGCGGGCAGCAACCGCATCAGATCCACCACGTTGATCACCCGAACCCGCAACCGCGGCAGGCGATCCCGCAGGATGGCGGCCGCCGCCAGCGTCTCCAGCGTCGGCACGTCGCCCGCGCAGGCCAGCACCACATCCGGGGTGGTGCCCGGATCGTCGTTGTGGCAGGCCCATTCCCAGATGCCGAGACCGCGCGCGCAGTGCACGGCCGCCTGCTCCACCGACAACCAGTCCTCCTGCGGCTGCTTGCCCGCCACCACCACGTTCACGTAGTGGCGCGAGCGCAGGCAGTGGTCGTAGGTGGAGAGCAGGGTGTTGGCGTCCGGCGGCAGATAGACGCGCACGATCTCGGGCTTCTTGTTGAGCACCACGTCCAGGAAGCCCGGGTCCTGGTGGGTGAAGCCGTTGTGGTCCTGGCGCCACACGTGCGAGGAGAGCAGGTAGTTCAAGCTCGCCAGCGGCCGCCGCCACGGCACCGCGGCGCTGGCGTCGAGCCACTTCGCATGCTGGTTGAACATGGCGTCGACGATGTGGATGAACGCCTCATAGCAGG
Source organism: Nocardia sp. FDAARGOS_372 (assembly GCF_002554515.1). Lineage (NCBI taxonomy): Bacteria > Bacillati > Actinomycetota > Actinomycetes > Mycobacteriales > Nocardiaceae > Nocardia > Nocardia sp. FDAARGOS_372. The sequence continues at coordinate 6,301,312 of NZ_PDDW01000001.1, forward strand.
TGAACACCCCGTGCCTGCCGGTGAGCAGGTAGCCCTCCAGCAGGCCCTGGCAGATGTGCTCGGAGAGCACCTCGATCACCCGGCCGGACCGGTCCAGCGCCACGTCGTACTCGCCGACCTCGGCCTGCCAATCGCGCCCGGTCACCTCGAGGATGTCCTGCAGGCGGTTGCTGGCCAGTTCGTCGGGGGCGAAGGTCAGGAAGTTGTGCGGGTTGAGCCGGGTCACCTCGCGCAGCCAGCCGCCGAGCACCCGGGTGGCCTCGTGCGTGCTGCCGCCGGGCGTCTTCACCTCGACACCGAACTCGCGCCAGTCGGGCAGCCGCAGGTCGCGCACCAGCGCCCCGCCGTTGGCGACCGGGTTCGCGCTCATCCGGCGGTCGCCCTCGGGCGCCAGGGCGAGCAGTTCGGGCACCGGCCTGCCCCGATCGTCGAACAGTTCCTCGGGACGGTAGGAGCGCAGCCACTGCTCGAGGACGGCGCGGTGGCCGTCGTCGGTGCGGGCCGCGGGCAGGGGCACCTGGTGGGCGCGGAAGGTCCCCTCGACCCGGTCGCCGTCGACCACCGGGGGACAGGTCCAGCCCTTCGGCGTGCGCAGCACGATCATCGGCCAGGCCGGGCGGCTGCCGTCGGCCCCGCCGCGGGCGGCCCGCTGGATCTGCGCGATCCGGTTCATGCAGGTGTCCATCGCCGCGGCCAGCCGCTGATGCACCACGCCCGGATCGTCGCCGGCCACCACGATCGGCTCGTGGCCGTAGCCTTCGAGCAGGTTGATCAGCTCCGGTTCCGGGATGCGGGCGAACAGCGTCGGGTTGGCGATCTTGTACTCGTTGAGCGCCAGGATCGGCAGCACCGCGCCGTCGCGACCGGGGTTGAGGAACTTGTTGCCGTGCCAGCTCGTCGCCAGCGGGCCGGTTTCGGCCTCGCCGTCGCCGATCACGCAGAACACCGTCAGGTCGGGATTGTCCAGCGCCGCACCATAGGCGTGCAGCAGCGAATACCCGAGTTCGCCGCCCTCGTGGAAGGAGCCCGGCGTCTCCGGGGCGCAGTGGCTCGGCACGCCGCCGGGGAAGGAGAACTGGGCGAACAGCGCGGCCATCCCCTCGCCGTCGCGCGGGATGTGGCTGTACAGCTCGGAGTAGGTGCCCTCCAACCACGCGCAGGCGTTCGGGCCCGGCCCGCCGTGACCGGGCCCGGCCACGAAGACCGCGTCCAGCCCGCGCTGCCGGATCACCCGATTGGCGTGCGTCCACACCAGATTCAGTCCGGGCACCGTGCCGAAGTGCCCGAGCAGCCGCGGTTTGATGTGCTCGGGCCGCAGCGGCTCGGTGAGCAACGGGTTGGCCATCAGGTAGATCTGGCCGACCGACAGGTAGTTGGCCGCGCGCCACCAGGCGTCCAGCGCGGCCAGTTCCGCGCGGTCCAGCGGCCCGGCGGCCTCGGTGAGCTCGTAGGGCACCGGCGCGACGGTCCGTCCGCCGTGCGCGCCGACGTTGTCGGCCGAGGTGTCGCCCCCGGCGCTGGCCATCTGGGTCATTCGCGGACTCTCCTCACGTGGGAAACCACCACCGCCCCGCGATCCCGGCCGAGACCGCGATCACGGTCGTGCACGTCTCGGTTGGCTGGCCTGATCGCGCCGTCGGCGTCGGCGGCGCGCACCGGCCAGCGTACCCATCGGACCGGTGCCGGGCAGTGCTCGCGACGTGGCGCGGGGCCACTCGCGGACATCTCGGGCGGGCACCGCGGGCGGCGGTGGTCTAGGGTCCGCCGCATGCAGACTCTCGCCAGGATCATCGGGATCGGCGCCGTCACCGTGGCCGCCTGCGCCCTCACCGCGTGCGGCTCCGACGACGACAGCGCCGCCGCGACCTCCGCCACCACCGCGCCCGCCGCGAGCACGCAGACCGCGACCCAGCCGAACGCGGCCCAGCCGAACGCGGCCCAGCCGAAGCACGGGCGCGAATGCACCGCCGCCGACATCGGCGTCACTGGCGGCTTCGGCGACAACCCCACCATCACCATCCCCGGCGACTGCGATCCGCCCACCCGGCTGATCGTCGAGGACCTGGTCGAGGGCAGCGGGCCCGGCGCGGCCGCGGGCCAGGAGCTGACCATGAACTACTCCCTGGTCACCTGGTCGGACAAGCAGAAGCTGGACAGCTCCTTCGATCGCGGCAAGCCCTTCCAGCTCACCCTGGGGGCGGGCCAGGTCATCCCCGGTTGGGACCAGGGCCTGGTCGGCGTGCAGGAGGGTGCGCGCAGGCTGCTGATCATCCCGCCGGATCTGGGCTACGGCGCGGGCGGCAACGGCGTCGCGCCGAACGAGACGCTGGTCTTCGTCACCGACGCGGTGCGCGTCGGGCAGTGACCCGCGCGCGCCGGAGCGCACCGGGTGGCGGGCGATTGCAGCCCGCCGCCCCCGGTCAACTACCCTGGTCGGGATGCGTCACGCGCACCCCGGCCGGGAGTCGCGCCTGGAACCCCGAACGAACAACGAACCAAGGAGCATGTCCGTGAAGAGCACCGTCGAGCAGCTGAGCCCGACCCGGGTCCGGATCAACGTCGAGGTGCCCTTCGAGGAACTGAAGCCGGACTTCGATCGCGCCTACAAGGCCCTGGCCAAGCAGGTTCGTATCCCGGGCTTCCGCCCGGGCAAGGCCCCCGCCAAGCTCCTCGAAGCCCGCCTCGGCCGCGGCGCGATCCTCGAGCAGGTCGTCAACGACGTGCTGCCCGCGCGCTACAGCGAGGCCGTGACCACCTCGGAAGTCAAGGTCATCGGCCAGCCCGACATCGAGATCACCAAGATCGAGGACGGCCAGGAGTTCGCCTTCAGCGCCGAGGTCGACGTGCGGCCCGAGATCGCGCTGCCCGACTACGCCGACCTCGAGGTCACCGTCGACGCCTTCACCATCGGTGACGAGGACATCGAGGAGCAGCTGAACTCGCTGCGCCAGCGCTTCGGCACCCTCACCGGCGTGGAGCGCCCGGTGCAGGAAGGCGATTTCGTCTCCATCGACCTGTCCGCGACCGTCGACGGCCAGGAGGTGCCCGAGGCGTCCACCACCGGCCTGTCCCACGAGGTCGGCTCGGGGCAGCTGATCGAGGGCCTGGACGAGGCGCTGATCGGCCTGTCCGCCGGTGAGTCCAAGGAGTTCACCTCGACGCTGGTCGCCGGTGAGCACGCGGGCAAGGAAGCCGTCATCACCGTCACCGTGCAGTCGGTCAAGGAGCGCGAGCTGCCCGAGGCCGACGACGAATTCGCCCAGCTGGCTTCGGAATTCGACACCCTCGAGGAGCTGAAGGCCGACCTGCGCAGCCGCGTGGAGCGGGTGAAGAAGGTGCAGCAGGCCGGCGAGATCCGCGACAAGGTGCTCGAGGCGCTGCTGGAGAAGACCGAGGTGCCGCTGCCGGAGAAGGTCGTGCAGGCCGAGATCGACGCCGTGCTGCACGACGCGGTGCACGGCTTCGACCACGACGAGGCCAAGCTGGCCGAGGCGCTCGAGGCGCAGGGCTCGAGCCGCGAGGAGTTCGACAAGGACACCAAGGAGGCGGCCGAGAAGTCGGTGAAGACCCAGCTGCTGCTGGATGCCATCGCCGAGGCCGAGGGCACCCAGGTGGGCCAGGAGGAGCTGACCGAGCGCATCCTGTTCCAGGCCCAGCGCTACGGCATGGCTCCCGAGCAGTTCATCCAGCAGGTGCAGCAGGCAGGCCAGCTGGGTGCCGTCTTCGCCGACGTGCGCCGCGGCAAGGCGCTGGCCGGGGTGGTCGGCAAGGTGAAGGTCACCGACTCCGAGGGCAACACCGTCGACACCGCCGAGATGTTCGGCGAGCCCGCCGCCGAGCCGGAGCAGGCCGACGCCGCGCAGGCCGGCGACGCCGAGAAGGCCGCGGCCGATTCGGAATGACCGAAGGTGGCGCGCGATGACGCGCCACGTTCCGCTGTGAGCGAAGAGGGGCGGTACCGGGAGTTCGGTGCCGCCCCGCTTCGTTAATGTGTGTGACGACGAACCAGTGATGGCTGTGCCGGACGGCTGCACGAGCCGGTGAGAAGAGAAGGCAGGTATCCGTGACAAAGAACCAGGCAGGGGTCATGACATCCGCGACTGCTGGTCTCAACCTCAGTGATTCGGTGTACGAGCGCCTGCTGCGTGAGCGCATCATCTTCCTCGGCACCCAGGTCGACGACGACATCGCCAACAAGCTGTGCGCGCAGATTCTGCTGCTCTCGGCCGAGGACCCGACCCGCGACATCTCGCTCTACATCAACTCCCCGGGCGGCTCGGTGACCGCGGGCATGGCCATCTACGACACCATGCAGTTCGCCGAGTGCGACATCCGCACGGTCGGCATGGGTCTGGCGGCGTCGATGGGCCAGTTCCTGCTCACCGCGGGCACCAAGGGCAAGCGCTACGCCCTGCCGCACGCGCGCATCATGATGCACCAGCCCTCGGCGGGCATCGGCGGCTCCGCGGCCGACATCGCGATCATGGCCGAGCAGTTCGCCCACACCAAGCGGGAACTCAACGAGCTGCAGGCGCTGCACACCGGCAAGTCGGTCGAGCAGGTCACCGCCGACGCCGACCGCGACCGCTGGTTCACCGCGCAGGAGGCGCTGGAGTACGGCTTCATCGATCACGTGATCAGCCACGCGAACCAGGCCAACGGCATAGGCGGATAGGCGGCGGCCGGACCGCCCCTCACAGCCGTCGATTGAACACACAGACTTTGGAGACGAAATGGCTCTGATCGACCCCCGCGCCGGGCTGTCCGGCATCGCGCCGTCCTCGCCGCAGGCGCGCTACATCCTGCCTTCGTTCATCGAGCACTCCAGCTTCGGTGTCAAGGAGTCCAACCCGTACAACAAGCTGTTCGAGGAGCGCATCATCTTCCTCGGCGTGCAGGTGGACGACGCCTCGGCCAACGACATCATGGCCCAGCTGCTGGTGCTCGAGTCGCTGGATCCCGACCGCGACATCACCATGTACATCAACTCGCCCGGCGGCTCGTTCACCTCGCTGATGGCGATCTACGACACCATGCAGTACGTGCGCGCCGACGTCGCCACCGTCTGCCTCGGCCAGGCCGCCTCGGCCGCGGCGGTGCTGCTCGCGGCGGGCACCCCGGGCAAGCGCGCCTGCCTGCCCAACGCCCGCGTGCTGATCCACCAGCCCTCCCTCGAGGGCGGCATCCAGGGTCAGGTCTCCGACCTCGAGATCCAGGCCGCCGAGATCGAGCGCATGCGCAGGCTGATGGAGACCACGCTGGCCCGCCACACCGGCAAGGATCCCGACACCATCCGCAAGGACACCGACCGGGACAAGATCCTCACCGCCGAGGACGCCAAGGAATACGGCATCATCGATACGGTGTTCGACTACCGCAAGCTCAGCGCACAGAAGTGAGCCGGGCTCGCCGTCGCCGCGCATCCGGCCGGGCGACACGCCGTGTGGCGTGCCGCCCGGCCGGTGCCGGAAACGGCCTGCGAACGGTGGAATATCGCCGCCGCCGTGAGAACTCGCACAACCCCGGCGAGAAACATGCTCGAGTTGTCGACCTCCGTCGCGCACACCGGGTACGGTCGACCTAGGGACCTTTGCTCTGGGTCGACGGCATGCTCGCCCCCGCCGGAACAGCTTCGTGGTGTTGTGATACACCCGAGCCGGGCGGATGGCCGGGCGGCCCGGACGGACGGTTGCACGCGGACAAGGAAGTAGGGACCCACGAGATGGCGCGCATCGGAGACGGCGGCGATCTGCTGAAGTGCTCGTTCTGCGGAAAGAGCCAGAAGCAGGTCAAGAAGCTCATTGCGGGACCAGGCGTGTACATCTGCGACGAGTGCATCGATCTGTGCAACGAGATCATCGAGGAGGAGCTCGCCGAATCGAGCGAGGTCAAGCTCGACGAGCTGCCCAAGCCCGCCGAGATCCGTGAGTTCCTGGAGAACTACGTGATCGGCCAGGACGCCGCCAAGCGCACGCTGGCGGTCGCGGTCTACAACCACTACAAGCGCATCCAGGCCGGCGACAAAGGTCGCGACAGCCGGGGCGAGACGGTGGAGCTGACCAAGTCCAACATCCTCATGCTCGGGCCCACCGGCTGCGGCAAGACCTACCTCGCGCAGACGCTGGCGAAGATGCTGAACGTGCCGTTCGCCATCGCCGACGCGACCGCGCTCACCGAGGCGGGCTACGTGGGCGAGGACGTGGAGAACATCCTGCTCAAGCTGATCCAGGCCGCCGACTACGACGTCAAGCGCGCCGAGACCGGCATCATCTACATCGACGAGGTCGACAAGATCGCCCGCAAGAGCGAGAACCCGTCGATCACCCGCGACGTCTCCGGCGAGGGCGTGCAGCAGGCGCTGCTGAAGATCCTGGAGGGCACCCAGGCCAGCGTGCCGCCGCAGGGCGGGCGCAAGCATCCGCACCAGGAGTTCATCCAGATCGACACCACGAACGTGCTGTTCATCGTGGCGGGCGCGTTCGCCGGTCTGGAGAAGATCATCTCCGATCGCACCGGCCACCGGGGTATCGGCTTCGGTGCCGAGGTGCGGTCCAAGGCCGAGATCGACACCACCGATCACTTCGCCGACGTGATGCCCGAGGATCTGATCAAGTTCGGCCTGATCCCCGAGTTCATCGGCCGCCTGCCGGTCGTCGCCTCGGTGACCAACCTGGACAAGGAATCGCTGGTCAAGATCCTGTCCGAACCGAAGAACGCGCTGGTCAAGCAGTACATCCGGCTCTTCGAGATGGACGGCGTGGAACTGGAGTTCACCCAGGACGCGCTCGAGGCGATCGCCGATCAGGCCATCCTGCGCGGCACCGGTGCCCGCGGCCTGCGCGCCATCATGGAAGAGGTCCTGCTGCCGGTGATGTACGACATCCCCAGCCGCGACGACGTCGCCCGGGTGGTCGTGACGGCCGACACCGTCAACGACAACGTGCTGCCCACCATCGTGCCCCGCAAGCCGCAGCGCCCCGAGCGGCGCGACAAGTCGGCCTGAGCCCGGCGCGTGCGCTACCGTTCGGTCCCGGTGAATATCGCTGGGACCGAACGAATTTCGAGGTGTAACTCGTCGCTCGATCGGGTACTCCGTGCGCGGGCCGGCCGGGGTCGGCCCGGCTGCGGGCGCGGTGCCCGAAGCGTTCAGCCGCGCCGGTTCGTCCCGGCGCCACGGCCACGGGATCCTCATGTCGATGGCAGCTACTCCCCGCGTGCGGGTGTCGGTGACCACGCCGAGTGATGCGGTGACGCTGTGTGCGGTGGCGGGGGAGGTCGACCACTTCTCCGCCGACGAGTTCCGCGCCCAGCTGCTGACCGCGCTACGCCCCGGCGTGCCCGGTCTGGTGATCGACCTGTCGCGGGTGGCGTTCTTCGGTGTCGCGGGCCTGCACGCCCTGTTCGAGGCGCGGGCGCTGGCCGAGGACGCCGACATCCGCGTGCGCGTGGTGACGGGGCCGCCGTGCGTGACCCGGCTACTGGACATCTCGCGGCGGCTGGCCCACGCGCCCGAACCGGGCTTCGAGGTGGTCCACAGCCTGGCCGACGCCCTGCTCGAGACCCGCTGACCGGCTCCGGGACGGGCCGGCTCCGAGACGCGCGACGCCGCGCGACCCGAGGGGCGCGCGGCGTCCGGGGTGTCAGGCGGGCTCGGCCCGCATGTCCTGTTCGGGGTTCCAGTACGCGCGCATGCGGACGATCCTGCCGTCCTCGTCGAACTCCATCACGTCGATCGGGGTGACCGTGAAGCGCTGGTCACCGTGGACGGTGACGACGTCGAACATGAACGCGGCGTGATTGCCCGCGATGCGGACGGTGTCGGTTCGCAGCTCCGTCGAGCGGTCGAGGGACTCGAACACCGAGTAGAACTCCCGGATCGCCTCGTGCCCGCGCCGGAGCGGCGTTCCGATCGGGTCCTCCACCGTGGCGTCCTCGGTGTAGAGGTCGACGATGCCCTGGGTGGGGCCCGAGCCGACGAGTTCGACGTAGCGCTCGATGGTGTCGCGAATCTTCTGTGTCATGGCAACCTCTGCAGAATTGAAACGTGTTTCAGTTCGGAGGCTAGCAGGGTGCCGGTGTGTGGTTGGGCAGTACGGCGCGGCGGATGTGTTCGGGAAGCGTCGTCGATTCCCTCGGTTCGCCGTTGAACCTGATCCTGCGGGGTACTGCTGACTGATCTGTCGTCCCGAACGCATGTTCTGTTACCACCCGGTCGGGGGTCTTTTCGGGCCGGAAAGGTTGCTGTTCGGTTGCGATTTCCGATGTCCGGTTTGCGGCCTGTGCCGGGATCGATGGGTCGGCGGTGTGTGAATGCCGCGGCCCCCGAAGCATTTCGGCTGTTCGGGCCGGTCGGTCCGGTGAAACTCGGGGGCCGCTCCGCCCGGTGTGTCGGCGGCCGTCTGTCGGTGCGGTGATGTTTACTCGGTGCGGTCAACCAGATGTTCGAGTGACGAGTGAAAGCGGAGGAGAAATGGCACTGCCCACGATGACCGCCGAACAACGCACCGAGGCGTTGGCCAAAGCGGCCGCGGTTCGCAAGGCGCGCTCGGAACTGATCGGGAAGGTCAAGGCCGGCAAGGTCTCCGTCGCGGACCTGCTCGCGAAGGCGGATTCCGACGATCTGGTCAAGAAGACGAAGGTGGCCGCCGTCATCAAGGCGTTGCCCGGCGTCGGACCGGTCAAGGCGGCCAAGCTGATGGACCAGGCGGAGATCCCCGAAGACCGTCGCATCGGGGGCCTGGGCGCCCGGCAGCGGGCCGCGCTGCTCGAGGCGTTGAAGGTCTGAGTCGCCCGCGCCGCCCGGCCCGGCGGGGAATGCGGGCCGGGCGCGCCCGGATCAGGCGGTCCGGGTACCGGCGGAGACGCTGCGCAGCCGGTGCGCGCCGCTGTAGACGTTCATCGTCTCGCCGCGCAGGAAGCCCACCAATGTCAGTCCGGCCTCCTCGGCCAGATCGACCGCCAGCGAGCTCGGCGCCGAGACCGCGCCCAGGATCGGGATCCCGGCCATCACCGCCTTCTGCACCAGCTCGAACGAGGCGCGGCCGCTGACGATCAACACCAGCTCGTGCGCCGGGACCCGGTTCTCCCGCAGCGCCCAGCCGATCACCTTGTCCACCGCGTTGTGCCTGCCGATGTCCTCGCGCACCGCCAACGGGGTGCCGTCGACGGTGAACAGCCCCGCCGCATGCAGCCCGCCGGTCGCCTGGAACACCGACTGCCTGGCCCGCAAGGTCGCCGGCAGGTCAGCCAGTACGTCCGCGGCGAGGGTCACGCCGTGCGCGGGCAGCGGGAACCGGGTGACCGCCCGTACCTCGTCCAGCGCGGTCTTGCCGCACAGCCCGCACGCCCCGGTGGTCAGCACGTGCCGGGTGCGCACCGGCACCGGGCGGCGCAGTTCGACGTCGAGCACATTGTAGGTGTTGCGGCCCTGCTCGTCGGTGCCCGCGCAGTAGCGGGCCGAGACCACGTCCTCGGCGGCGCCGATCATGTTCTCGCTCAGCAGGAATCCGTGGACCAGGTCGATGTCGTTGCCCGGGGTGCGCATGGTGACGGTGAGCGATTGCCCGCCGATGCGGATCTCCAGCGGTTCCTCCACCGCCAGGGTGTCCTGGCGGCGGATCTCGCCGGCGGGGGTCAGCCGCACCACCCGGCGGCGGGCGGTCACGCGCCCACTCACGCCGGTGCCTCCGCGTGCACGTGCGGTTCGAGCCGGATCGTGACGGCCTTGGAGACCGGGGTGTTGGAACGCTCGGCGACGTGGTCGAGCGGGACCAGCGGATTGGTCTCGGGGTAGTAGGCCGCCGCGTTGCCGCGGGGGGTGGAGTAGGCGACCAGGCGGAAGCCGCGCACGCGGCGCTCGACGCCGTCGGTCCATTCCGAGACCAGGTCGACCAGGTCGCCGTCGGTGAACCCGAATTCGGCGATGTCGGCGGGGTGCACCAGCACCACCTTGCGGCCGTTGTGGATACCGCGGTAGCGGTCGTCGAGACCGTAGATGGTGGTGTTGTACTGGTCGTGGCTGCGCAGGGTCTGCAGCACGAGCCTGCCCTCGGGCACCGGCACCCAGGTGAGGTCGTTGACGGCGAAGTTGGCTTTGCCGGTGCCGGTGCGGAACTCGCGCTGGTCGCGCGGTGGGTGGGGCAGCACGAAGCCGTTGCGCTGCCGGACCCGGACGTTGTAGTCGGCGCAGCCGGGCACGACCCGGGCGATCGCGTCGCGGATGGTGTCGTAGTCGTCACGGAACCGGGCCCACGGCACCGGGTGCTCGGGCCCGAACAGCGCCAGCGCCAGCTCGCACACGATCGCGACCTCGCTGCGCAGGTGCTCGCTCACCGGCCGCAACCGGCCGGTGGACAGGTGCACCATCGACATCGAGTCCTCCACCGACACCTGCTGGCGCACCCCGCCGCGGATGTCCTCGTCGGTGCGGCCCAGGGTCGGCAGGATCAACGCGGTGCGACCGTGCACGACATGGCTGCGGTTGAGCTTCGTCGACACCTGCACGGTGAGCGAGCAGCTGCGCAATGCCGCCTCGGTGACCTCGGTGTCGGGGGTGGCGGAGACGAAGTTGCCGCCCATGCCGACGAACACCTTGGCCCGGCCCGCGCGCATGGCGCGGATCGCTTCGACGGTGTCGTAGCCGTGCTTGCGCGGGCTGGTGATGGCGAACTCGCGGTCGAGGGCATCGAGGAATGACTCGGGCATCTTCTCCCAGATGCCCATCGTGCGGTCGCCCTGCACGTTGGAGTGCCCGCGCACCGGGCACAGGCCGGCGCCGGGCTTGCCGATCATGCCGCGCATCAGCAGCAGGTTGGTGGCCTCCTCGATGGTGGCGACGGCGTGCTTGTGCTGGGTCAACCCCATCGCCCAGCAGACGATCACGCGCTCGGCCTTGGCGAGCAGCCCGGCCGCGTGATGCAACTGTTCGTGGGTCAGGCCGGTCGCGGTCCGCACGGTGTCCAGATCGACCTGCCTGAGGTGCTTTTCGTAGGCGGCGAAAGCCGCGCAGTCGCGTTCGACGAACTCGCGGTCGACGACGGTGCCGGGCGCGTGGTCCTCGGCCTCGAGCAGCAGCCTGCCCAAGCCCTGGAACAACGCCATGTCGCCGCCGAGGCGGATCTGCAGGAAGTCGTCCGCCAGATCCACCCCCGTGGTCAGCCCGCGCACCGTCTGCGGGTCGCGGAAACCGAGCAGGCCGGTCTCGGGCAGCGGGTTCACCGCGACGATCCGCGCACCGTTGGCCTTCGCGCCGGCCAGCGCGCTGAGCATGCGCGGATGGTTGGTGCCCGGGTTCTGGCCCGCGACGATGATCAGGTCGGCCCGGGCGAAATCGTCGATGGTGACCGAGCCCTTGCCGATGCCGATCGACCCGATCAACGCCGTGCCGGACGACTCGTGGCACATGTTGCTGCAATCGGGCAGGTTGTTCGTGCCGAAACTACGCACCAGCAGCTGGTAGAGGAAAGCGGTCTCGTTGGCGGTGCGGCCGGAGGTGTAGAAGACGGCTTCGTCGGGGGAGTCCAGCGCGCGCAGCTCCGCGGCGATCAGGCGGTATGCCTCGTCCCAGCCGATCGGCTCGTAATGCGTGCCGCCGGGGCGCAGCACCATCGGGTGGGTGAGCCTGCCCTGCTGACCCAGCCAGTACCCGGACTTCCCGGCCAGCTCGGCGACCGGATGCGCGGCGAAGAACTCCGGGGTGACGGTCCGCAGCGTCGCCTCCTCGGCCACCGCCTTGGCGCCGTTCTCGCAGAACTCCGCGGGCCTGCGATGCCCACTCGGCTCCGGCCAGGCACACCCCGGACAGTCGAAGCCGTGCGCCTGGTTCACCCGGGTCAAGGTGCGCGCCGTACGTAGCACACCCATCTCCTCCACCGAGCGCTTGAGCGCCACGGCGACCGCGGTGACACCCGCGGCCTGCTCCTTCGGCGGCGAGACGGTCAGCGCGGACTCGTCGATGTCCTCGGTCGGCCCCTTACGATGCATGCGTTCATTGTCCTCTCCGGACGGGTGGGACTCGCGGTGATCCCACCCGATGCATCGTAAACAGACCGGCCGGTCGCACTCAGTAGCGGCGCGGGAACGCCGCCAGCGGCCGGGTGGCGGGCCGGTGCGTGAGGATCTTCTGGCCGATGCGCAGCCGCCAGCCCGGCGGCAGCTCCACCGGCGAGGAACCGACCCGGGTCCACTGGTCGCTGCCCGGACCGGCGAGGAAGGTGCCCGCCGGGGTGCCGGCATCGCGCACCAGCACCCGTCCGCCGTCGAGGGTGACGTGGGCGTGTACCCGGGAGACGTGCCGGTCCCGCGGCAGCGTGAGCGGCGCCGCCAGCCCGTTGCGCACGGCCTCGTCGCCGGACGGGTTGCGTCCGACCACGTACGCGCGGTCCAGCGGGTAGATGACGTCTTCGAAGATCAGCGCCCCGGGCGGCTCGGCCGCGCTCTGCGGACGCAGCGGAACCACCCGGCCCCACCGGTCGGGCTGCGGGGCGAACGGCGCGGGGCGGGCCGGCTCCTCGACCTCCGACCAGGCCAGCGGCATCACCTTCGTGGCGGGCTTCGGCGCGTCCTCGGGCCGGTCGGTGTCCTCGGACAGGGCGTCGAAGCCCGCGGGCGCGGTGGCGGGCAGGTCGGCGGTGCTGGGGTTGTCCGGTGCCGACGGCTCGGGACCGGGACGATCGCCGGGACCGAGGAAGACGGTGGGGCCCGGTTCGCCCGGTCCGGCCGCACCCGGGCCGCCGGGCACCGGTGGGGTCACACCCGCCGGGGTACCGGTCACGTGCTTCTCGGTCGCGGCAGGCGTCGGTCGGTCCGCCGTGGTCGCCTGCCCGGTCGTGGGTCGCTGGGCGGATCCGGTGTTCCCCGCCGCTCCGGGCAGGGCGGGCTGCGCCTGGGTGCGGGCTGCGGTGGGAGCGGGGTAGCGGGTCCGGGTCGCCTCGGACGAGGTCGGCGTGGGACGGTCCGGGACCGGCGCGGGACGGGGTCCGGCGCCCGCGGTCGAATCGGCGGTGCCGCCCGGGGTGTTCGTCCGTTCCGCCGTGCCGGGCGTACCCGCTGCCGCGGTGGGCCCGGACGACGGCGCCGAGGGGGAATCGGCCTGCGCTACGTCGGCGGGGCGCGTCCCGGAGCCGGGGGCATCCGTGGTCAGGGCGGGGGTGGGGCGGGTCGCGTGGCCCGGTCGGTCTGGATGGGTCGATCCCTGACCGAGGGGGACGGCGTGGGGTGGTCCGTCCGGTGCCGGGGCGGTCGGGGGCGTGGTTCCGGTGGTGATGTCGGGGCGGCTCGTGGCGGCAGGTCGTTCACCGAGGGCGGTGTCACGGGGTGCTGCGGCCGTGTCCGGGGCGGTCCCGAGCGTGCCACCGGTGGGGTTGTCGGACCCGGTTGCGGCGGGCGTGCGGTGATCGTCGGCGGTGTCGGCGGTTCGTCCGCCCGTGCTCGCGCTGCTTGGGCTCGGGCTGGGACTGGTGCTGCCCGCGCTGGTGGCTGTGCCCGTGCCGGTGCTGCCCGCGCTCGTGCTGCTGGTGTTCGTGCTCGTGCCGGCGCCGTTGTCGTCGGAGGTGCCGGGGCTGGTACCGGCAGCATTGCCGCCGTTGCCGTTGCCGTTGCCTGCTTCGGTGCCGTTGCCGTTGCCGTTGCCGTTGCCGTTGCCGGCGTCGGTGTCGTTGCCTGCGTCGTTGCCGTCGTTGCCGCCGTTGCCGCCGTTGCCGTCGTTGCCGTCGTTGCCGTCGTTGCCGTTGCCGGCGGCGGTGCCGTTGTCGGTGTGCGCGGCGGCGCTGGTGTCGGTAGTGGCGCGCGCGCCCGAGTCCCCGCCGGTACCGGAGAGGTTTGTTCCGGCGGTGGACGTAGCCGCGGTGCTCATGCCAGAGGCGGGCGGGGTGGTCGCTTCGGGTTCGGCGGGGGTCGTGGGGCTTGCGCCCCGTGCGGATCCGGCGGTGGCGGGGAGACGCGGTGTTGCGGTGGAGCGTCCGTCGCGGGAATCCGCGGGGGTTCCGTCCGAGGTGGCCGGGGTTTCGGCGGTGGGTGCGGGGCTGACGGGCGCGGGGGAGTTCGGTCCGGGGTCACCCGCCGCGGGAACGGCCGCGGAGCCCACGCGCTCGAAGCCGGAGACACCCGGGCGTAGTGCCGCGGCGCGCCAGTTCGCCGATGCGCCCGGTCGCCGGACCGGCAAGCCGGGCGCCCCGGCGATTCCACTCGCCCGATCACCGGTGGAGACCGCCCCGGCTGCCACGGGGCGGCCGGTGGCGGGCGAATCCGGGCGGGGGAGTGCGGGGGCGGCGCCGGGCGCGGAAGTCGCAGCGCCCGACGCCGGGGTGACCGGGTCGGTCCGGCGAACGCCGACGCGCAGTTCGAAGGCGGCACCGGGGACGATGCCCGCGCGGAGGTCGGTGTGCGGGTGCACGGCGGGCCAGGCGCCGGTGTCCCGCCCGACGAGGATGCGGCGGACGGGTTCGCGCACGATCTCGTCCACCCAGGTGAACGCGCGCGCACCGGAGAGGTCGCGGGCGCCCTCGGCGCCGTGGATCCGGGCGCGGACCGGGCCGCGGAGCAGGATGACGGTGCCGTCCTCGGTGGGGGCGACCACGCCGAACGCCGGGGGCTCGGCGCCGCCGCCGAACACGACACCGGCCAGCCGCCTGGCGATGGCCGCGCCCGGATGCGCGCCATCGGATTCGGCCTCGACGGCATCGAGAATCCGCTCGCCCGAATCGCTTTCGGCGAGGTAGACCAGCGCCGCGCCGAAGCGTGCGATCAGTCCCTCACCCGGTGCGATGCCTACCGTCGACGGGCTCTTACCCACCCGGCAACCTCCTTCTCCGCGCGCCAACGGCGTCCAGGATAGAGACTTTCGCGCACTCCGGCCGCCCGTCGGCCGAGATCGGTCATACCGGACCGGGATCAGCGTGCGAGGACCGGTCTCGCGACGAATTCTCCGACCGCACAAGCTGTTTCCGGCACCGGATGCGCGTATCCGATGGTGCCGGGACCGAACCAGGTTGTGTCACCGACCACTTCGCCTGCGTGAAGGTAAGCGAACATACCTGCGCGTTCCCGGTCGGTGGGTGGGCAACCCCGAGGGGACCGGTGGCTTTCCCCGGCGACGGCGCGTGCGGCGGTCGGGTGTCAGCCCCCTGGACAGGGGTTTCCCCGAGTCGTGGCTGTCGGCCCGCGGCCGGGCTGGTGCGGGTGGCCGCGAGCGCGAGGTTCACACTGAGTGCGTGGTGTCTATCAGAGCGGCCGTCGAGGCCGACCTTTGCGTTCTCCAGGACATCGAACGGGCGGCCGGGAAACCGTTCGCCGACGTGGGCATGACGGAAGTCGCCGAGGACGAACCACCCACTCTCGCGACCCTGCGCGAATATCTGGCGGAGGATCGGGCCTGGGTGTGCGTCGACGCGAGCGACCGCCCGATCGGCTACCTGGTGCTCGACCTCGTCGACGGCAACGCCCACATCGACCAGGTGTCGGTGCACCCCGACCACAGCGGCCACCGGCTCGGCAAGCAGCTGATCGACCATGCCGTCGCATGGGCCCGCGACCACGGGCTGCCCGCCGTCACCCTGACCACCTTCGTCGATGTGCCGTGGAACGGTCCCTACTACGCCCGGCTCGGCTTCCGCGCACTCACCCCGGAGACCGAGACGCCCGGCCTGCGCGCCCTCCGCGCCGCCGAGGCCGCGCACGGCCTGGACCGCTGGCCGCGCCAATGCATGCGCGCCGACGTCGCCACCTGGACCTTCGGCTGAGCGGCCGGAGGTGGTAGCCCCCGTCGCCTACCCCTCGAATGCCGCGGTGGCGGCCGCCAGGGCGGCGGCGCGGTCGGCGGCGACCAGGCCGATGCGGGTGCGGCGGTCCAGCAGGTCGTCGGGGGTGAGGGCGGCCTCGTGGCTGCGGGCGAAGGCGAACTCGGCGGCGGTGACGTCGAGGCCGGGGGCGACCGGCTCGCGCAGCGCGGGGTCGCGCTCGCCGAGGGCGAGGATCTGCGGCGCCTCGCTGCCGTAACGGTCGACGAGCAGCGGCGGCGCGGCGATGCGGTCGCGCGCCGCGCCGGCCACCGCGCCGACCAACGGCAGGGTGTGGGTGCGGCAGGGCCCGGCGGGGAGCCGGTATGCCCGCACCGCGGCGTCGACCACGTCCTGTGCCATCCGCCGATAGGTGGTGAGCTTGCCGCCGACGATGGTGAACACCCCCGACGGCGAGTGCAGGACGGCGTGCTCGCGCGAGATGTCGGCGGTGTTGCCGTCGCCGGTGCGCAGCAGCGGGCGCAGGCCCGCGTAGCGGCCGCGGATGTCGGCGCGGGTGAGGGGTTCGCGCAGGGCGGGGTTGACGGTGTCGAGCAGGAAGTCGACCTCGGCGTCGGTGGGCTGCGGTTCGTCGGGCACCGGTCCGGGCGCGTCCTCGTCGGTGAGTCCGAGGTAGACGCGGTTGTGCGCGGCGGGGAAGGCGAAGACGAAGCGGCCCACGCTGCCGGGCACGGGCACCGTCAGTGAGGCGGACAGGCCGGCGAAGGCCTCGGCCGCGAAGACGAGGTGGGTGCCGCGGCTGGGACGCAGGGAGATGCTCGGGTCGAGTTGATCCGCCCAGACGCCGGTCGCGTTGATCACGGCCTTCGCGGAGACGGTGAGGGTTTCGTCGGTCAGGGTGTCGCGCAGGACGGCCGAGTCACCGGTGATCGCCTCGGCCGCCACCCGGGTGAGGACCAGCGCGCCGTGCGCGGCCGCGGTCCTGGCCAGCGCGACGACCAGGCGCGCGTCGTCGACCAGCTGCCCGTCCCAGGCCTGCAGGCCGCCGCGCAGCCCGGCGCGCCGCACGGTGGGGCCAGCCGCAGGGCCTCGGCGGCGGCCACCCGGCGGGCGCGCGGCAGGGTCGAGGCGGGTGTGCCCGCGCTGCGGCGCAGTGCGTCGCCGGCGAGGAAGCCCGCGCGGATCAGCGCCTGTTGGGCGCGGCCGATCCCGGGCAGCAACGGCACCAGCTGCGGTAGCGGACGCACCAGGTGGGGGGCGACGGTGCCGAGCAGGATGCCGCGCTCGATCGCGCTCTCCCGCGCGATGCCGACCCGGCCGCCGGCCAGATACCGCAGTCCGCCGTGCACGAGTTTGGAACTCCACCGGCTCGTGCCCCACGCCAGGTCGTGCCGCTCCACCAGCACGGTCCGCAGTCCGCGCGAGGCGGCGTCGAGTGCCGCGCCCGCACCGGTCACGCCGCCGCCGACCACCAGCACGTCGACCGTGCCGAGATCGCCGAGCTGGTGCAGCTCCCGCGTCCTGCGCGCGGCGTCGAGCGCCGAATTCCCGTATCGATCTGGGTGGTTGGTCATCGCACTGCCTCTCCGGCGGCGCTACCGCGCACGCCTGCTCGCTGGGGGAGCCGCGACCGCGACCCGCCGGTGCACCCGGTCATGAATCCGCCCCGTCCGGCGCGAGGTAGCCCTCGATCGCGCGCCCGAGTTCGGCGTCGAGCCGATCGGCGGGGAGCAGTCCGGCCACGGTGCCCGCCGACTGCACGGCCGACTGGGCGATGAGCAGCAGCATCGCCGCCAGCTGCACGGGCTCGCCCGGGCGGATCGACCCGTCCGCCTGGCCCGCCCTGATACCCGCCGCGAACAGGTCGATCAGGGCGCGCTGGTTGCGGCCGAGCCTGCCGAAGACGTAGGTGAGCATCAGGTCGGTGTCGGTGCGGAAGATCTTGGCGAACAAGGGATTCTCGCGGATGCGAGCCGCGCCCGTGACCACCGAGCCGACCAGGCGCGCCCGACCGTCGCCGGCGACGGGGGTGGTGGCGTCGAGGATCTCGCGCAGTTCGCGCACCAGCAGTTCGGCGACCAGCGAGCCGGTGTCGGGCCAGCGCCGGTACACGGTCGGCCTGCTGACGCCCGCGCGGCGCGCGACCTCGGTGAGGGTGGTGCGGCGCACGCCGAACTCCGCCACGCAGGCGCGGGCGGCGTCGAAGATCGCCGCGTCGATGGGCGAGAGCTCAGTGGGCGAGAGCACAGTGGGCGAGCGATCGGGGTCGGGGTCGGGCACGGAATTCACCACCGGAAGATTACTGCTTGACATTCTATGTAAGACTGTAACGCATGGCTGAGACGCAGGACACCGGCGCGGACCGCATTCTCCCGGCGAATTCCGGCACGCCCGAGCGGGCGACGAGTATGGTGTGGGATGCCTGGGGCGATCCGGCCGGGCGTCAGCCCCTGTCGGATCAGATCCGTGGCCTGCTGAAGCAGGTGTTCGGAGTGTCGGGTGAGGCGGTGGCGCGCCGCGATGAGGGTGACGTGCCACTGCGCCCGTCGGCGTTGACACCGCACCAGCGGGACGGCTTGGCGGCGGTGGTCGGGGCCGACGGGATCAGCACCGACCACCGCGACCGGCTCCGGCATGCCGGCGGCAAGAGCACCCTCGATCTGCTGCGCCGCCGCGCCGATGAACCCCAGGACGCTCCCGACGCCGTCGTCTTCCCCGCCGACCACGACGCGGTGCTCGCGGTGCTCGCCCACTGCGCCGAGCACGGCATCGCCGTGGTGCCCTTCGGTGGCGGCACCAGCGTGGTGGGCGGCGTCGATCCGGTGCGCGGCCGTTTCCCCGTCGTCGTCGCCCTCGACCTGCGTCGC
This sequence comes from Nocardia sp. FDAARGOS_372, assembly GCF_002554515.1. Taxonomy (NCBI): domain Bacteria; kingdom Bacillati; phylum Actinomycetota; class Actinomycetes; order Mycobacteriales; family Nocardiaceae; genus Nocardia; species Nocardia sp. FDAARGOS_372. The sequence goes on from NZ_PDDW01000001.1 coordinate 6,319,913, forward strand.
CTCGACGCGCTGCTCGACGTCGATCCGGTCAGCGGTACCGCGACCTTCGGCGCCGGTGTCACCGGGCCCCGCGCGGAAGAACTGCTTGCCGCGCACGGACTCTCGCTCGGGCACTTCCCGCAGAGTTTCGAGTTCGCCAGCATCGGCGGATTCGCCGCCACCCGCTCCTCCGGCCAGGCCTCCGCGGGCTACGGCCGCTTCGACGACATGGTCCAGCGTCTGCGGATCGCCACCCCGAGCGGGCCGCTCGAGCTCGGCCGCGCGCCCGCCTCGGCCGCCGGACCCGACCTGCGCGAACTGTTCCTCGGCTCCGAGGGCACCCTCGGTGTGATCACCGAGGTGACCGTGCGGGTGCATCCACGGCCGGACAGCGTGGTGTACCGAGCCTGGTCGTTCCCCGACTTCGCCACCGGCGCGGCCGCACTGCGCGCGGTCGTGCAGGCGGGCGCGGCGCCGACGGTGCTGCGCCTGTCCGACGAGGCGGAGACGGGCCTGAATCTGGCCCGATCCCGCGACGTCGGCGGCGAACCCGTGCAGGGCTGCCTGGCGGTGACCACCTTCGAAGGCAGCGCCGCGCACACCGCGGCGCGCAGTGCCGAGGCCGACGCGGTGCTGCGCGCGGCGGGCGGGCGCGACCTGGGCCCCGACCCCGCCGCCCAATGGGAGCACGGCCGCTTCGCCGCACCCTACCTGCGCGACAGCCTGCTCGACGTCGGCGTGCTGTGCGAAACCCTGGAGACCGCGACCACCTGGTCGAACATCGCCGCGCTCAAGACCGCGGTCACCGCCGCGCTCACCGACTCGCTCGCCGGGCAGGGCACCCCGCCGCTGGTCATGTGCCACATCTCGCACACCTACCCGACCGGCGCGTCCCTCTACTTCACCGTCGTCGCCAAGCAACTCGACGACCCCATCGCCCAATGGCAGGCCGCCAAGACCGCCGCGGGCGAGGCGATCGTGGCCACGGGTGGCACCATCACCCATCACCACGCGGTCGGCACCGACCACCGGCCCTGGCTGCCCGACGAGATCGGGGAACTCGGTGTCCGGGTGCTGGCCGCGGTGAAACGGGAACTCGACCCCGCGGGCATCCTCAATCCTGGAAAACTGATCTGATGAGCGCCCGCGAAACCCCCGCCGTCCGTTCGGTGCTCGTGGTCGCCAACCGGCTCTCCGGGCAGGGCCGGGGGCACGACACCGCCGCGGCGGCCGTCGCCCGGCTCGCGGCGCGCGGGGTGGAGGTCACCGAGGTCCGCGCCGACTCCGCGGCCGAATCGGTGCGGCTGGTGCGCGACGCGCTCGCCGATCCGCAGGCCCGCCCGGGCGCGGTGGTCTGCGTCGGTGGCGACGGCCTGGTGTGTGTGCTGCTCGACGCGCTCGCGCACGCGGGCGTGCCGTTGGGTCTGGTGCCCAGCGGCACTGGCAACGATCTCGCCCGCGCGCTCGGCGTGCCCACCGACGACACCGCCGCGGCCGTCGATCTGCTGCTGCGCGGCCGCACGGCCGTGATGGACCTCGGACAGATCACCGCGCCCGGCGCCGCGCCCATGTGGTTCGCGACCGTGGCCGGTACCGGATTCGACGCGCGAGTGACCTTGCGCGCCAACCGGATGCGCTGGCCCCGGGGCCCGCTGCGCTACACCGTGGCGGCCCTGGCGGAGATCACCGGCGGCATCGGCTTGCCCTACCGCATCGAGCTGTCGGGCATCGCGCCCGGCGCGCTGGACAACCCCGCCGCCGACGGCGCCTTCGACACCGACGCGGTCATGGTCGCCGTCGGCAACACCCGGACCTACGGCGGCGGCATGCTCATCTGCCCCGACGCCGAATCCGACGACGGGCTGCTCGACGTCACCGTGGTGGGCGCGGTGTCGCGACTGGAGATGCTGCGCTTCCTGCCCGCGCTGTCGGCAGGCAAGCGGGTCGACCACCCCGCGGTGCGTCAGTACCGGGCCGCCGAGGTCACGCTGAGCTCACCGGGCGCGCCCGCCACCGCCGACGGCGAGCCGGCGGGCACCCTGCCGATCACGGCGCGGGCGGTACCGCGGGCGCTGACGGTGCTGGTGCCCTGAGCCGAACCACCTCCGGCCGCCGACCCGCTCAGGCGGTGGCCTCGCCGGCGGCCACGGACGGTGCGGCGTCCGCGTCGAATCGCACCTCCTGGACGCGGTTGATCGCGGCCCGGTCGACGATCACCACCGACGCGGCGACCGCGGGCGCGGCATCGGCCATCGCCGCGATCAGCTCGTCCCAGCGCCGGCAGTGCAGGGTGAAGAACAGCCCGTTGCTGCGCCTGCCGCGCGCGTACTGGCCGGCCCTGGCCACCGTCGGCGGCACGTCGATCATGACGACGTGCAGGTCACGGCCCGCGGCCGCGGTCCAGCGGGCGATCAACCGCCTGCTCCAGGCGAAGGTGCCGCAATCGTGGATGATCACCGGCCCGTCCGCGGTGCGCAGCGCGCGGCGGATGGCGGTGTAGTGGGCGAGGTGCACGACCGGCCGCCACAGCGGATAGGGCAGCATGCGCAGCCGCGGTGTCAGGCGGTTGCGGGCGTGCAGCGAGTCGAGCACGACCGAGCCGGCCGGGCCGCGCGGCGGTCGCCGGTGATCGGCGGTGGAGCCGAACAGTTTTCGCAGCGCCGTGCTCTTCCCCGCCCCTGGCACGCCGGAGAACACCACGGCGGCCCGGGGTGGGTAGCGCAGCGCGCGGATCGCATGGTCGCGCAGATCGTGCACGGCCGCGGGTGTGAGCACGCCCGATCCGGCGACCGAGGTCATCGGTGCGGGGGAGTGCAGGGGTAGAGCATCGAGCGGGGGGTTCACCTCTTCCAGACTCCAGGCCACCGCCCGGTTCGGCAACAGGGAAAACCCTGATTTCCGCTGTGACTCCACCTGTGCCAACGGGTTTCGCCCGCGTTCGGGCGAGTTCTTCGTCGCGGCAAGGTCTTCCGCGGTGTGAGCGGGGTCGCAGCCGGTCGCGCCGCGGTACCGAACGGACCGGCACGCACGGGTGTTTCCCCTGGTCGTGAGCAGGGCGCGGTTGTGCTCGGCCACAGTCGGGGCCCGGGGCGGCCTGGACGGATGACCAGGGTTTTCCAGCCCGCGGAACAGAAGCTGAGAATTGCTTGTGGATTCCGGATCCGGTCCCGGGGAGGCGGTAAGCTCTGGTCATAGGCGGAGTGTTCGGTGTCCCTCATCCACCGAAGGCTCCGCCTTCTTTTCTGCCCGGGTCTCCGCCCGGTTCGGGGCGCCCCGCCGATCGCGCGGACCACACCCGCGCGGAGGGGCCGGAGGGGGCCGATCGCGTCCGGCGCGGCCCGATAGGATCACGGAGTGACCAGCACAGCCCCTGACAACTCACGTAATCGTGCCGACGCCCTCCCCAAGAGCTGGGACCCCAGCGCGGTGGAGGCCGAGATGTACGAGCGCTGGGTATCGGCGGGCTACTTCACCGCCGACCCCGCCAGCGGCAAGCCGGCCTATTCGATCGTGCTGCCCCCGCCGAACGTCACCGGCACCCTGCACATGGGCCACGCGCTCGACCACACCCTGATGGACACCCTGGCCCGCCGCAAGCGCATGCAGGGCTACGAGGTGCTGTGGCTGCCGGGCATGGACCACGCGGGCATCGCCACCCAGACCGTGGTGGAGAAGCAGCTCGCCGTGGACGGCAAGACCAAGGAGGACTTCGGCCGCGAGCTGTTCGTCGAGAAGGTCTGGGACTGGAAGCGCGAATCCGGCGGCGCCATCCAGTGGCAGATGCGCGCGCTCGGCGACGGCGTCGACTGGAGCCGCGACCGCTTCACCATGGACGAGGGCCTCTCGCGCGCCGTGCAGACCATGTTCAAGCGGCTCTACGACGCGGGCCTGATCTACCGGGCCGAGCGACTGGTGAACTGGTCGCCGGAGCTGCGCACCGCGATCTCCGACATCGAGGTCAAGCACGAGGACGTCGAAGGCGAACTCGTCTCGCTGCGGTACGGCTCGCTCGACGACGACGAACCCCATGTCGTCGTGGCCACCACCCGCGTGGAGACGATGCTCGGCGACACCGCCGTCGCGGTGCACCCGGACGATCCCCGCTACCGGGACCTCATCGGCACCACCCTCGAGCACCCGATCACCGGGCGGCAGATCCCGATCGTCGCCGACGACTACGTCGATCCCGAATTCGGTTCCGGCGCGGTGAAGATCACCCCCGCCCACGATCCCAACGACTTCGAGATCGGCCTGCGACACAACCTGCCGATGCCGACGATCATGGACGAGCGCGGCCGGATCGCGAACACCGGCACCGAATTCGACGGCATGGACCGGTTCGAGGCCAGGGTGAAGGTGCGCGAGCGGCTGGCCAGGGAGGGCCGAGTCGTCGCCGAGAAGCGGCCCTACATCCACAGCGTCGGGCATTCCGAACGCACCGGCGAGCCGATCGAGCCGCGCCTGTCGATGCAGTGGTGGGTCAAGGTCGAGGCGCTGGCCAAGGCGGCGGGCGACGCGGTGCGCAACGGCCAGGTCGTCATCCACCCGGCCAGCCAGGAACCGCGCTGGTTCGAGTGGGTCGACAACATGCACGACTGGACCATCTCGCGCCAGCTGTGGTGGGGCCACCGCATCCCGATCTGGTACGGCCCCGACGGCGAGGTCGTGTGCCTCGGCCCCGGCGAGACACCGCCCGAGGGCTGGGTGCAGGACCCCGACGTCCTCGACACCTGGTTCTCCTCGGGCCTGTGGCCGTTCTCCACGATGGGCTGGCCCGATGCCACCCCCGAGCTGACCAAGTTCTATCCGACCAGCGTGCTGGTGACCGGCTACGACATCCTCTTCTTCTGGGTCGCCCGGATGATGATGTTCGGCATGTACGTCGCCGAGGACCCGGCGCTGACCGCGGGCAAGGACCCCGGCCAGGTGCAGGTGCCGTTCAAGGACATCTTCCTGCACGGCCTGATCCGCGACCAGCACGGCAAGAAGATGTCGAAGTCGCGCGGCAACGGCATCGACCCGCTGGACTGGATCCGCTCCTACGGCGCCGACGCGCTGCGCTTCACCCTCGCCCGCGGTGCCCAGCCCGGCGGTGACCTCTCCGTCGGCGAGCCGCACGCGCTCGCCTCGCGCAGCTTCGTCACCAAGCTGTTCAACGCCACCAAGTTCGCGCTGCTCAACGGCGCCGCACCGGGCGAGCTGCCGGACCGGGGCAGCCTCACCGACGCCGACCGCTGGATCCTGGACCGGCTCGACGAGGTGCTCGCCGAGGTCGACGCCGCCTTCGACGCCTACGAATTCGGCAAGGCCTGCGAGGCGCTCTACCACTTCGCTTGGGACGAGCTGTGCGACTGGTACCTGGAACTGGCCAAGGTGCAGTTCGCCGCCGACGGCGCGCGGGCCGAATCGACCAGGACCGTGCTCGGCACCGTGCTCGACGCGGTGCTGCGCCTGCTGCACCCGGTGATCCCGTTCGTCACCGAGTCGCTGTGGCAGGCGCTGACCGGCGGCGAATCCGTGGTGGTCGCGGCCTGGCCGACCGCGAGCGGCGTCACCCCCGATGCCGACGCGGCCCGCCGCATCGCCGACGCGCAGCGCCTGATCACCGAGATCCGGCGCTTCCGCAGCGACCAGGGACTGGCCGACAAGCAGAAGGTGGCCGCCAAGCTGATCGGCGTCGACAGCGCCGAGCTCGGCGCGCTCGCGCCCGCGATCGCCGCGCTGGCCCGCCTCACCGAGGCAGGCCCCGACTTCGCGGCCACCGCCTCGGTGGAGGTGCGGCTCAGCGGCGCCACCGTCACGGTGGAACTGGACACCTCCGGGTCGGTGGACCTCGAGGCCGAGCGCAAGCGCCTGGAGAAGGATCTGGCCGCCGCCCAGAAGGAACTGGCCACCACCGAGGGCAAGCTGGGCAACGAGGCCTTCCTCGCCAAGGCGCCGGAGCAGGTGGTCGACAAGATCAGGACCCGCCGCGACGTCGCCGCCGTCGAGGTGGCGCGCATCGGGGCGCGGCTGGCCGAACTGGGCGCCCGGTGAGCGAGGACAGCGCACCGGGTGCCAACCCGGAACCGGAGCGGCAGTACCGCGACGACGGCACCGGCGCCCGGCTGGGCTCCGGGCCGTCGCCGGTCGAGCTGGCCGAGATGGCGCTGGTGGAAGCCGAACTCGACCAGCGGTGGCCGGAGACCAAGATCGAGCCCTCGCTCACCCGGATCGCCACCCTGATGGACCTGCTCGGCTCGCCGCAGCAGGCCTACCCGGCCATCCACATCGCGGGCACCAACGGCAAGACCTCGGTGACCCGGATGATCGATGCCCTGCTCACCGCGCTGCACCGGCGCACGGGCCGCATCATCAGCCCGCATCTGCAGCTGGCCACCGAGCGCATCAGCATCGACAACGCGCCGATCAGCCCGGCCAAGTACGTGGAGACCTACCGGGAGATCCAGCCCTACGTCGAGATGATCGACCAGCAGTCGGCCGCCGTGGGCGGACCGGCGATGAGCAAGTTCGAGGTGCTCACCGGCATGGCCTACGCGGCCTTCGCCGAGGCGCCGGTCGATGTCGCGGTGGTGGAGACCGGGATGGGCGGCACCTGGGACGCGACCAATGTCATCGACGGGCAGGTCGCGGTCATCACCCCCATCGGCCTGGACCACACCGAGTATCTGGGGCCCGATCTGGCGAGCATCGCCGGGGAGAAGGCGGGCATCATCAAGCGCGCGCCGGAGAGCCTGGTGCCGCGCGACACCGTCGCGGTGATCGCCCAGCAGGAGCCCGAGGCGATGGAGGTGCTGCTGCGCCGCGCCGTCGAGGTCGACGCCGCCGTCGCCCGTGAGGGCGCCGAGTTCACGGTGCTGAGCAGGCGCATCGCCGTCGGCGGGCAGCAGTTGGAGCTGCAGGGCCTCGGCGGGGTCTACGACGAGATCTTCCTGCCGTTGCACGGTGAGCACCAGGCCCGCAACGCGGTGCTGGCGCTGGCCGCGGTGGAGGCGTTCTTCGGCGCGGGCGCGCAGCGGCAACTCGACGTCGAGGCGGTCCGCGCGGGCTTCGCCGCGGTCGCCAGCCCGGGGCGGATGGAGCGGATGCGCAGCGCGCCGAGCATCTTCGTCGACGCCGCGCACAATCCGGCGGGGGCGCGCGCCCTGGCCACCACCATCAGCACCGAGTTCGACTTCCGCAAGCTCGTCGGAGTGATCGCCGTGCTCGGCGACAAGGACGCGGCCGGGATCCTGGAGGCGCTGGAGCCGGTGTTCGACGAGATCGTGGTGACCACCAACGGCTCACCGCGCGCGCTCGAGATCGACGCGCTGGCCGACCTGGCCGTGCAGCGGTTCGGCGACGAACGGGTCGTCACCGCCCAGACGTTGCCGGACGCGCTGGAAACCGCCATCGCGCTCGCCGAAGAGGTCGGTGAGAGCGGGGAGATGGTCTCCGGCGCCGGCGTGGTGGTCACCGGTTCGGTGGTCACCGCGGGGGCGGCTCGCGCGCTGTTCGGCAAGGACCCCGCGTGACGCGGCGAAAGGACACCCGATGAGTGAGGAACGCCCCGCGGACGTGCCCGCGCCGCCCGACCCGTGGAAGGGCCTGCGCGGCGTGATGGCGGGCACGCTGGTGCTCGAGTCGATCGTGGTGCTGCTCGCGCTGCCCGTGGTCGCCGACGTGGGCGGCGGCATCACCTGGTTCTCCGGCAGCTACCTGGTGATCCTGGCGCTGGCGATGATCCTCGGCGCCGGCTTGCAGGGCCGGTCCTGGGCGCTGGCGTTCAACCTCGGCCTGCAGGTGCTGGTGCTGCTCGGCGGGTTCATCCACCTCTCCATCCTCGTCATCGGGGTGGTATTCGTGCTGGTCTGGGCGTTCATCCTGATCCTGCGGCACGAGGTGAAGCGGCGGATGGACCGGGGGCTGCTGCCCAGTCAGCGGGTACGCCCCCAGGGCCGTTAGGCTGTGCGCCGTGACTGAGCAGACGTTGGTACTCATCAAGCCGGACGGCGTGTCGCGCGGCCTGGTCGGCGAGGTGCTGGCCCGGATCGAGCGCAAGGGCCTGAAGATCGCCGCCCTGGAGCTCAAGCAGGTGTCGGACGAGCTGGCGCGCGAGCATTACGCCGAGCACGCCGACAAGCCGTTCTTCGGCTCCTTGATCGAGTTCATCACCTCCGGCCCGGTCGTGGCGGCGGTGCTCGAGGGCCCGCGCGCGATCGCCGCCTTCCGTCAGCTCGCCGGCGGCACCGACCCGGTGGAGAAGGCCGCTCCCGGCAGCATCCGCGGCGACTTCGGCCTCGAGACCCAGTACAACCTGGTCCACGGCTCCGATTCGCCCGAGTCGGCCAAGCGTGAGATCGGTCTCTGGTTCCCGGAGTTCCCGGCCGCGTAGGGCCCGCATCGTCCGGTGGTGGCGGCGGGGATTTCCCCGCCGCCACCGTCGTCTCCGCGGCACGCCGGGGCACCCGGCAACTCCTGGGCATTCGCTCACCTGTGCGCCGATGGCGAGTTACCGGCGCGGTGTATGGGATACTGGCAGTGGTCCTCGTCGACACCGACTGTTCGCGCTGGTACGCGAAACGTGGGTGACGACGGTGACCGGATGACACCGCGGTTCGATGCCGATCATCGCTGCCACGGATGCTCACGCCCGGTTGCTGAGGGCGTGGGGGTTCGCGTCGGCACGCTGGATGAGCGCTCGTGCCGTGGAGTTCAGCCAACAGCCAGGCGCCGCGTGACCAGTTAGCCCGAACGACGAAGAACCAGGTGACAACCGGGCACGCGGGGCGAGACCACAGGACCTCGCGTCGACGACGTGAGGTGTTACAGACAGCGCCCCCGCGCCGGCCGCGTCACAGTCAACGGACTGGAACGCGCCCGGGGGCCCGAGGAGACTTCGTGGCCGATCAAGAGCCGCTGGAAACAACATCACAGGATGCCGATCAATTGCCGGAGCGAATCCGAGTTCACGCACTTGCCAAGCGGCTGGGAGTGACCAGCAAACGCATCCTCGCCAAACTCAGCGAGTTGGGCTCCGAGGCGCGCAGTGCGCAATCCAACGTCGATCGGGCGGTCGCCGAGACCGTGCGTGACGCCCTCGCCGCGGGCGACGCCGAGCCCGCGACCGCCACCGCGGCGCCCGCCCCGCCCCCGCAACCCGAACCCGAGCCGGAACCGGCCGCCCCCGCGCAACCGGGGCTGCTGTTCTCCGCACCCGATCCCCTGCAGACCAGCGCCCCCGCGCCGGCGGACCAGCCCGCCACCGCGCAGTTGTTCACCCATCCCGTCCGCGCCGAGGCGCCTGCCGAACCGGTGGTCTTCCAGCCGCCCGCCGAGGTGGCCGCACCGCTGTTCCTGCCGCCGGACGCCTCCGCCGCCGAGCAGCTGCGCCGCAAGCGCCGCGCCGAACGCGACGCCCGCAAGGCCGAGGCCGCGCCCGAGGACGAGGCCGACACCGCGACCACCGAGCCCGAGGCCGCCGAGGCCGACGAGCAGGACCGTGGCGAGCAGGACCGTGGCGAGCAGGGCGCCGACGCCGATCAGGGTGAGGGCGACGGCCAGCCGCGCAGGCGCAGGCGTGGTCGTCGTGGCCGCGGTCGTGGCCGCGGCGAGCAGCAGAACGACACCGACACCGACACCGACGGCGAGGACACCGACCACGCCGACTCGGACACCGAGGAGCGCGAGTCCGAGTCCGCGCAGGCCGAGGAATCCGCCGAGACCACCGACGCCGCCGCGACCGCGGACGCCGGCGAGGGCGAGGACACCGAGGAGTCCGAGGAGAACGGCGGACCCGAGGGTTCCACCCGCAGGCGGCGCCGTCGCCGCCGCCGCAAGGTCGGCGGGGACGGCGACGAGGCCCAGCCCGCCGACGACGATCCGCCGAACACCGTCGTGCACGAGCGCGAGCCGCGCAACAAGGCCCGCGGGCGCGCGAGCGTCGACGAGGTGCAGGGCATCACCGGCTCCACCCGGCTCGAGGCCAAGCGCCAGCGCCGCCGCGACGGCCGCGAGGCGGGCAGGCGGCGGCCGCCGATCCTGACCGAGTCGGAGTTCCTGGCCCGCCGCGAAGCGGTGGACCGGGTGATGGTGGTGCGCGAGAAGAACTTCCCGGACCACCCGAACATCACGCAGGTCGCGGTGCTCGAGGACAACATCCTCGTCGAGCACTTCGTCACCGACACCGGGCAGCCGTCCATGGTCGGCAACGTCTATCTCGGCAAGGTGCAGAACGTGCTGCCGAGCATGGAGGCGGCGTTCGTCGACATCGGTCGCGGCCGCAACGGCGTGCTGTACGCGGGCGAGGTGAACTGGGAGGCCGCCGGTCTCGGCGGCAAGGAACGCAAGATCGAGCAGGCGCTCAAGCCCGGCGATCAGGTGCTGGTACAGGTGTCCAAGGACCCGGTCGGGCACAAGGGCGCCCGGCTCACCACCCAGATCAGCCTGGCGGGCCGCTTCCTGGTGTACGTGCCGGGCGGCACCTCCACCGGGATCAGCCGCAAGCTGCCCGACACCGAGCGCAAGCGGCTCAAGGAGATCCTGCGCGAGATCGTCCCGCCCGACGCGGGCGTGATCATCCGCACCGCCTCCGAAGGCGTGAGCGAGGCCGAGCTGGCCCGCGACGTGGAGCGGTTGCAGAGCACCTGGCGCAGCATCCAGGAACAGGCCGACAAGGACGGCGGCGCGCCCAAGACCCTCTACGAGGAGCCCGACCTGCTGGTCAAGGTCATCCGCGACCTGTTCAACGAGGACTTCTCCCAGCTGGTCATCGAGGGCGAGCGGGCATGGACGACGGTGCAGAACTACATCCGCACCGTGGCCCCCGACCTGCTGGCGCGGGTCTCGCGGCACGAGAACAACGGCGTGGACGTCTTCGAGACCTACCGCATCGACGAGCAGCTGGCCAAGGCGCTCGACCGCAAGGTGTGGCTGCCCTCGGGCGGCACCCTGGTGATCGACCGCACCGAGGCGATGACCGTCATCGACGTCAACACCGGCAAGTTCACCGGCTCCGGTGGCAGCAATCTCGAGGAGACGGTCACCAGGAACAACCTGGAGGCGGCCGAGGAGATCGTGCGCCAGATGCGGCTGCGCGACATCGGCGGCATGATCGTCGTCGACTTCATCGACATGGTGCTCGAGTCCAACCGCGACCTGGTGCTGCGCAGGCTCACCGAGGCGCTCGGGCGCGACCGCACCCGCCACCAGGTCTCCGAGGTGACCTCGCTCGGCCTGGTGCAGATGACCCGGAAGAAGCTGGGCACCGGCCTGGTCGAGGCCTTCTCCACCACCTGTGAGCACTGCCACGGCCGCGGCATCATCGTGCACAACTACCCGGTGGAACCCGGCCAGGCCGAGGAGTCCGGCGGCCGCCGCGAGAGCGGTTCGCGCCGGCGCCGCGGGCGGGACAAGGGCGCCGCCGCGCCCGCCGCCAACGGCGCCGCGCCCACCGAGACCGTGGAGGACGCGGCCGTCAAGCGCGCCCATCCGGTCGCGCTGGCGATGGCCGCGCACCAGTCCGGCAGCGGCGAGCACGACGAGCCGGAGGCGCACCCCGAATCCGTGGGCGCCGCCGAGGAGTCGGTGGCCGATCAGGTCGCCGACGTGGCGGCCGGGCCGGACACCGACGCCGTCGCCCAGGACGAGGACATCGAGACCGTGGAGGTGCGGCCCTCGCGGTCGCGGCGCCGGGCCGGTCGAGCCCAGCGCGAGGCCGCCCGGCGGGAGGCGGCCGCCCAGCAGGCCGCGGACCGGCCGGACACCGCGCAGCCGGAGGATGCCGCCGAGCGGGCAGCCGCCGACGAGGAACGGGACGAGACCGGCGCCGCCACGCCGGAGGCGCTGGAGGAGCAGGCCGAGGCCGTGCTGACCCTGCCCACCGACGCGGGTGCGGTCGCGGTGACCGAGTCCGGCGCCGAGCCGGGGGTCGCCGAGCAGGTCCCGGTCACCGAGGAGGTCGCGGCTGCGGAGTCGGCGGTGGCCGAACTCGCCGGACAGGTCGAGCCCGGCCAGGTCGCCGACGAGGCGCCGGAGCCGGCCGCCGCCACACCCGCGCCGTCCGCCGAGTCGCAGTCGTCCGCCGACGTGCCCGCGTCCTCCGCCGAGGCCAACGGTGTCGCGCCGGAGCGGCCCGCGCGCCGCCGCCGGGTCGCGCGGTCGGCTGCCGCGCCCGCCGCGGACAGCAGCGCCGCGGTGTTCGTGGTGTCGGGCACCGAGCAGCCCGCCGCACCGGTGTTCGACGCCGACGAACCCGCACCGGTGGTGCTGCCGCGCGAGCGGCCCCGCCGCCGGGCAGTGGGCCGTCCCGCCGGGCCGCCCGCGGACGAAGCGAACTGAGCCGAGCCGGGGGAGCGGCGCGCACCGGCGCCGCTCCCGGCCGGGCGCCGGGGACCGAATTGGGTCGCACGGAACCCTTCTGGTAGCCTTGACCGGTCGCTGCCTGGCGATGCGCATCATGCTGACGCGCCCGAGATGCTTCCCGACAGAATTCCGGGACGGTATGAGCGGGAAGCAGGAGCAAGCGCCCCCGTGCAGCAACCAGCCAAGACACGTCGCGTCACGACCTGTGACGTGCACGAAGCACGATTAGACATACATCGAGTGGAGGAAGCCGACCGATGGCAACGTACGCGATCGTCAAGACCGGCGGAAAGCAGTACAAGGTCGCGGTCGGTGACCTGGTGAAGGTCGAGAAGATCGAGGGCGAGCCGGGTGCCGCCGTCGAGCTGTCGCCCGTCCTCGTGGTGGACGGCGCCGAACTGACCACCGAGGCGGAGGCTCTGGCCAAGCGCTCGGTGACCGCGGAGCTGGTCGAGCAGACCAAGGGCCCCAAGATCCGCATCCACAAGTTCAAGAACAAGACCGGCTACCACAAGCGCCAGGGTCACCGTCAGCCGCTGACGGTCCTGAAGGTCACCGGCATCAAGTAAGACATCCCGAGGAGACACAGCTATGGCACACAAGAAGGGCGCGTCCAGCTCCCGGAACGGACGCGACTCCAACGCCCAGCGACTCGGCGTCAAGCGCTTCGGCGGTCAGACCGTCAAGGCCGGCGAGATCCTGGTGCGCCAGCGTGGCACCCACTTCCACCCCGGCGTGAACGTCGGGCGCGGTGGCGACGACACCCTGTTCGCCCTCGCGGCGGGCGCGGTGCAGTTCGGCACCAAGCGTGGCCGCAAGACGGTCAACATCGTCGCCCCGGAGCCGGTTCAGGCCTGACCGCCGAGCCGATCCGGACTCGAGCCGAGCGGGTCAGGGTGCCACACCCTGACCCGCTTTTCGTGTTCTCGTCCCGGTGAATCCCGCCGCACCGAGCGGCGCCGTCACCGACCAGCCCAGAAGGAGGATGATTCGACCATGTCGAAGTTCATCGACCGTGTCGTGCTGCATGTGCGCGCCGGGAAGGGCGGTCACGGCTGCGCGTCGGTGCACCGCGAGAAGTTCAAGCCGCTCGGCGGCCCCGACGGCGGCAACGGCGGCAACGGCGGCGACGTCGTCCTCGAGGTCGACCCGAACGTGCACACCCTGCTCGACTTCCACTTCCACCCGCACGCCAAGGCGGGCAACGGCAAGCCGGGCGAGGGCGGCAACCGCGACGGCAAGATGGGCAGCGACCTGCTGCTGAAGGTGCCCGACGGCACCGTCGTGCTGGACCGCGACGGCGAGGTCCTGGTGGACCTGGTCGGCGCGGGCAACCGCTTCGTCGCCGCACGCGGCGGTCGCGGTGGTCTCGGCAACGCGGCGCTGGCCTCGAAGGCGCGCAAGGCCCCCGGCTTCGCCCTGCTGGGCGAGGACGGCGAGGAACGCGACCTCGTGCTCGAGCTCAAGTCCGTCGCCGACGTCGGGCTGGTCGGGTTCCCCTCCGCGGGCAAGTCCTCGCTCGTGTCGGTGCTCTCGGCGGCCAAGCCCAAGATCGCGGACTACCCGTTCACCACCCTGGTGCCCAACCTGGGCGTGGTGGCCAGCGGTGACACCACCTTCACCATCGCCGACGTGCCCGGCCTCATCCCCGGCGCGAGCCAGGGCCGCGGCCTCGGCCTGGACTTCCTGCGGCATCTCGAGCGCTGCGCCGTGCTCGCGCACGTGGTCGACTGCGCCACCCTGGAACCGGGCCGTGACCCGATCTCCGATGTCGACGCGCTCGAGGCCGAACTGGCCGCCTACAAGCCCGCCCTGGCCGCCGACGCCGGGCTCGGCGATCTGGCCGACCGCCCGCGCGTGGTGATCCTCAACAAGACCGACGTGCCCGACGCCGCCGAGCTGGCCGAGATGGTGACCCCGGAGTTCACCGCGCGCGGCTGGCCGGTGTTCCAGATCTCGGCGGTCTCGCGGGCCGGTCTGCGGCCGTTGACCTTCGCGCTGGCCGATCTCGTGCGCGAATACCGCGAGGCGCATCCGAAGGCCGCGCCCAAGCGTCCGGTCATCCGTCCGATCGCGGTGGACGAGTCCGGGTTCACCGTGCATCCCGACCCCGACGAGCCCGGCGGGTTCATCGTGCGCGGCGCCCGCCCCGAGCGCTGGGTGCGCCAGACCCAGTTCGACAACGACGAGGCCGTCGGCTATCTGGCCGACCGGCTGGCCCGCCTCGGTGTCGAGGAGGAACTGGTGCGGCTGGGCGCCGAGCCGGGTGCGCCGGTGACCATCGGCGATGTCACCTTCGACTGGGAGCCGCAGATCAGCGCGGGTGTCGACATGGTGCGCACCGGCCGCGGCACCGACGTGCGGCTCGAGCAGAGCGACCGGGTCAGCGCCGCCGAACGCAAGCACGCTTCCCGGGTCCGCCGCGGCCTGGTGGAGGACGACGAACAGCGGTGAGCGCCGCCGCGGCGGCGCACGGGTGTGGGGTAGGAGTTCTGTTGTGACGCAGGTGAATTCGCTCGGGGCGTCGGAGTTGAGCGCGGCCAGGCAGGCGATCGCGTCGGCGCGCAGCGTGGTCGTCAAGATCGGCTCGTCGGCGCTGACCAGTCTCGAAGGCGGATTGGACACCACCCGGCTGGACCGGCTCGCCGACGCCGTGGAGGCGCGCATGCGGGCCGGATCGGATGTCGTGGTGGTCTCCTCCGGCGCGATCGGCGCCGGGCTCGCCCCGCTCGGGTTGTCCCGCCGGCCACGAGATCTGGCGACCAAGCAGGCCGCCGCCAGCGTCGGGCAGCTCGCCCTCGCACACGCCTGGGGCACCTCCTTCGCCCGCTACGGTCGCACCGTCGGCCAGGTGCTGCTGTCGGCCGACGACTTCTCCCGCCGCGAGCACCACCGCAACGCCCAGCGCACGCTGGACCGGTTGCGCTCGCTCGGCGCGGTCGCGGTCGTCAACGAGAACGACACGGTGGCCACCGAGGAGATCCGGTTCGGCGACAACGACCGGCTGGCCGCACTGGTCGCCCACCTGGTCGGCGCCGACGCGTTGATCCTGCTCTCCGACGTCGAGGGCCTCTACGACGGCGACCCCCGCAAGGGCGCGGCCACCTTCATCCCCGAGGTGCGCAGCAGTGCCGACCTCGACGGCGTGATCGCGGGCAGCGGCGGCGTGCTCGGCACCGGCGGTATGGCCTCCAAGCTCTCGGCCGCGCGACTGGCCGCCGACGCGGGCGTCCCGGTGCTGCTGGCCGCCGCCGAACAGGCTGCGACCGCGCTGGGCAGCGGCACCGTCGGCACCGCGTTCGCCGCCCGCCCGGTGCGGTTGTCGGCGCGCAAGTTCTGGGTGCGGCACGCCGCCGACAGCCGCGGCGCGCTCGTCCTCGACGACGGCGCGGTGCAGGCGGTCGCGCAGCGGCGCCGGTCCCTGCTCGCCGCCGGGATCACCGCCGTGCGCGGGCGCTTCCACGGCGGTGACGTGGTGGATCTGCTCGCCGCCGACCAGCGGCTGGTCGCGCGCGGTGTGGTCGAATACGACAGCACCGAGTTGTCCACCATGCTCGGCCGGTCCACCACCGAACTGCCCGACACCATGCAGCGGCCGGTGATCCACGCCGACGACCTGGTCAAGGTCTGACCCGACCGGCCCGCGGGTCACGGGCACAGGGCGTGTTCGAGCAGTGCCTTGCTGTCCGGCGGTGTCCGCGGCGCCTGGGTGAACGTGATGGTCGCGGCGCGGTCGGGAGTGGCACCGGACATCGTGTGATAGCCGGGGATGCCGCCACTGTGCCCGACGTAGCGGACGCCGCACGACAGTTCGGTCGCGCCGACCCCCAGCCCGTAGCCGCGCCCCTCGTCCTCGCTCGCCCCGTCCTGCGGAGTGGTCATCTCGGCCAGCTGCGGTGCGGGGACGAGACGCCCGTCCACCAGAGCCCGCCAGAAGGTGTTGAGGTCGCGGCCGGTGGAGACCAGTGCTCCGGCCGCCCAGGGAATCGACGGTTCGATCCGGGAGACGTCGATCACCCCGTCGGGGGTGTCGAGGTAGCCGTGCGGGTGCTCGCCGCGGATCTCGCGTTCACCGGGCGCGGGCAGGTAGGTGTCGGTCAGGCCGAGCGGGGCGATGATCCGGTCGCGCAGCTCGTCGGCGTAGGAGCGTCCGGTCACCCGCTCGATCAACAGGCCGAGGACGATGTAGTTGGTGTTGGTGTAGGCGTACCGGGTGCCCGGCGCGAACTGCGCCGGGTGCGCCAGCGCGGTCGACACCGCCTCGGCCGGGGCCAGCGTCCGGTTCTCGGCGGCGGCGATCAGCTCGTCGGCGCCCGGTCGTCCGGCGAACTCGGGGAGCCCGCTGCGGTGCTGGAGGAGCTGTCGCACGGTGATCACCCGCCCGTCCACACCGTCGCCGGTGAGCAGGCCGGGGAGGTAGGTATCGATGGCGGCATCCAGGTCGACCTTCCCCTCCGCGACCAGCTGCATCACGATCGCGGCGGTGAAAGTCTTGGTGACACTGCCGATGCGGACCCGGCCGTGCTCGGGCATCGCGGCCCCCGTCGACCGGTCGGCGACACCACTGGTGATCACCAGCGATGTCGTCCGGTCGTCGACGGTGGCCACCGCGCCCGCCACACCCGCGGCGGTCACCGCGTCGAGGTCGCGCTGTAGCGCGGACGCCCGCTGTACCGTCGAGCAACCCACCAGCAGCAACGTGCTCCCGACGCAGAGCCCGACCAGCATCCTTCGAGTTCGCATGGGTCGAAGCTATTGGCCGCCAAGCAGTTCCGGCCATCGGGAACGTCCCGGATCTTCACCCTGAGCCGACGGTCGCGGTATCGGTGCCCGAATCCGACCGCAGCCGTAGGTATTCCCCGACCTTCGCGGCCGCGTCCAGCATCGCCGCGCCCTGGGCGAGCAGCCTGCCGTGCCACTGCGCCAGCGCGTCGGCGAGCTCGTCGGTGCCGCCCGCCGTGCGGACCTGAGCGACGACGAGGGCGATCCGCTCGAGCGGATAGCCGCCGCGGCGCAGCAGGTGTGCCAGCCGGGCATCCCGCACGTCGGAAGGACCGTAGCGCCGGAAGCCGGTGCCGCGCTCGCGGTCCGGGGACAGGATGCCCGCCTCCTCCCAGTTGCGCAGCGTCGCCGGGGTCACCCGCAGGAGATGGGCGAGCTCACCGATGGTGCGCGCGGCGGCGCCGGGTTCCGGCCGTGGTGGTTCCGCCCCGGTGTCGGTCAGATGCTCGACGGCGTGGCGGACGCTGTCGAGGGTGCGCCGGTCCTCGACCAGCCGCACATGGCCCTCGTCGATGAGCCGCAGGGCGCGGTCGAGATCACCGGCGTTGAGCGCGTTCATGATCCGCCCGGCCGTCGCGTGACCGTAGCCGGTGACGAGCGCCAGGAAGGCGCTCAACGCGGCGCCGTGGACTTCGGTGAACATCCGGTACCCCGACGGTGTGCGCCCCGCGGCCGGGAGGAACCCCTCGGCCTCGTAGTTGCGCACGGCCTGCGTGGACAGCCCGTGCCGCCGGGCGAGATCGGCGGGGCGCAGGTACTTCACCCCGTCGAGGCTAATGGCGGCGGAATCCCCGGGTCGCCGGGGACCGATTCGCCGCCGGGGCGTCACCGCCGGTCAGGTGCGGGTGGGAATGACGCCGGGTTGGTCGGTGCCCGACTGGTGGGCGGCGCCCTGCTCGCCCTCGGGAATCGGACCGGTGACGCCGGGCTGCCCACCGGGGTCGGGCAGCGGGGCCCGCGGATCCGGCGCCGGCGGCGGGACCTCCTGCGGTGGTGCCGGTTCGGGTGCCGGTGCTGGTGCGGGTTCGGGTGCTGGTGTGGGCTCCGGTGCGGGTGCGGGTGCGGGTGCGGGTTCGGGTGCTGGTGTGGGCTCCGGTTCGGGTGCCGGTGTGGGCTCCGGCGCGGGTGCCGGCGCTGGCGCCGGTTCGGGCTCCGGTGCGGGTTCCGGCGCTGGTTCGGGTGCAGGTGGTGTCTCTGGTGCCGGGGGCGGCGAGGGGACCTCGGCTCGAGGTGGCACGGGGGTCTCGGCCGACGGTGGCGCATCCGGCGTCGAGGGCGCGGGCTCCGGCGCCGGGCCGGGTGATTCGGGGGCGGGGTCCGGCGTCGGAGCCTCGGTGGCCGGCGGGCTCGGGTCCGGCGGGACGGGCGGTGCGGGATCGGCGCTCGGCGGTGCGGGCGCCTCCGGCGTCGGGGTTGCGCCGTCGGGCGCGGGCACTTCCTCGGTGGGCGACGGGGCGGGCGTGCCGGACTCGGGCGACGGGGTGCCGGTTCCGTCCGGCGCGGGGGCCGGCGAACCCGCCTCCGGCGATGCCGTCTCGGGGGGAATCGATCCCTCCGGCACGAGCGGCGGTTCCGCACCGTCGGGCTCCGGTGCCGCCCCGGGCGACGAGTAGTCTCCCCCGGGCGTCGAACCGGGTTGCGGCAGTGCGTCTCCCGCGTCGGGCACGGTCATCGTCCCCGGCGGAACGGGCAGTGCGGGCACCCCCGTGCCCGCGGCGGAATAGGCGGGCTTGTAGACCATGTTCATCGCGAGCACGGCCTCTTGCCGCAGGGCCTCCTGCATCATCTGGGCATCGATGACCTTGGCCGCCTCGAGCAGTCGCGCGATCGCGCCGACCGGCCCGGAGTCGCCGGGCGGCACCACGGCCAGCTTCACCGTCTCGGCCGCCGCCGCGACGGCGCCGAGCCGGGCGCCCACCTCGCCCATCACCGCGCTCAGCTCCTCCACCGAGGCGGCGAAACTGCGGGTGCTGGCATAGGCGGCCTCGGCGGCGGCGCCTTCCCATTCCATCGAGTTCATCACCCGGTCGGCCGCCGCGCGGGTCAACGGCATGGCCGAGGCCAGGGTGGCCGCCGCCTCGAGCCAGACACCCGAGGCGCGCAGGATCTCGCCGGCGTCGATCTCCCGGGTCTTGGCGTGGATCTCCTCGTGCGACATCGACTCGAAATGTTCCATCGAGCTGATGTAGGTCGGGTCGGTGCCGCTCATCGGGGCAACCTCGTCTCCACCGCGCGCAGGGCCGCGGCGTGGGCGGCGTCGGCCTCCTCGTAGAGCCCCGCGCTGATCAGGTAGGCCTCCTTCATCCGGTAGGCCGCTTCGATGTAGTGGTCCAGCAGGGCGGCGGCGTCGCGTGCCTTGTGCCCGAACCCGGCCTGCAACTGCCGCGCCGACTCGAACCCACCGAAACCCTGCACGTGCGCGACGGATTCGAGCCGCTCCCGCAGGTGCAGCAGCCGATCCGCCTGCTGTTCGTACAGTTGCGCGCAGCGCCGGGCCGCCTCCGGATCGAACCGGACGGTGCCGGTACGCGCCTGCTCCGTGAACCGCGCGATATCGGCCCGGCTCGTCTCGATCGTCATGCGCACCCCCTGAGATCGTCGCCTCCGACCGGAACGCCCACCGGCCGGATCCGATTCAGCCTAACCGGTGCCGCCGACAGCGTCTCCCGCTCGCCGCGGCCGGTCCGTCAACCGGCCTGCGCCGGAACCCGTTTCTGCAGCTGGGCGGCCAACTGCTCGGCCGAGGCCGGTACCACCCGCACGGTGTCGTCCGCCTTGACCAGGTAGCGGCCGTCGTCGGCCACGTCGAACCAGGTGTAGTGGATCGGCGCGGGCGGCTGGGGGCGGTCGAGTCGCGGCTCGATGCGGATGTGCCCCTCGCCCGTGTGCGGAGCCAGCAGCAGCCGGCGGATGCGGGCGACCGCCGGCGCCGGGCGCACCGCCTCGGTGTCGTAGACCTCGGCGGTCGGTGCGGCCCGCGCGGGCTCGCGGCCCGGCGGCGCCTTCGGCAGCAGACTCGCGATGCGCGCCCCCAACTTTCCCGCGTGCCCGATCGACACCCGGACCGACCCGGCCGCACCCGGCGCGGCGGGCGGATCCTGCCGCACCAACACCGCGCGATCGAACACCGTGCAACCGAGCAACCGCAGTTCCTCGCCCTGGTGCGCACCGGTGCCGACGGCCACCACCCGCGTGTGCGGGTGGGCCAGAATCCGAAGGCAGGCGGTCAGATCCGGGTCCGCGCCCGGCGGGAAGCGCTCGGCGATCCGGCCGCGCAACACCTCGGCCTCCTGCTCGGTGCGCGGCGACTCGAGCAACCGCAGCGGATAGGGCGGCCGGTCGACATCGGTCTCACGCCACACATGGACGAACTCGTCCGGCGTGAAAATCCAGTGCACCGGGACGATTATGCCGCTTCCCGTCCGCCGCGCGGCGCGGCCCCCGCTCGCGCATGCGGTTCACCGGTGCAGCGGCAACCCCAGCACGTGCTCGGCGAGGTGGTTGAGCGCGAACTCGTTGCTGACCGGTCCGGAGCGGGCCAGCCGCGCGTCCAGATACAGGTCGATCCAGCCGGATCGCTCGTCCCAGGCTTCGGCGCCGAGCACCTGGGTGGTGTGGTCGGCGGCGTCGAAGGCCAGGTCGGCGGCCAGTAGTTTGGCGGCGGCGGCCTCGGCCGCGCTGTCGGGGTGATCGGCATCGATCCGGGCCGCGCAGCGGTGCACCAGCAATTGGACGGCGGCGGTCCGCGCGTGCAACCGGGCCAAGGGGTGGGCCAGCGCCTGGTTTGCGCCGATGGGCGCCGAGCCGACCACCGTCCTGGTTTTCGCGTGCCGCACGGCCCGCTCGATGCTGTGCCGGGCCGAACCCGTGCAGATGGCGGCGGTGAGCACCCGCTCGACATGGGTGAACGGCCACAGCGTCAGCAGCCCCGCACCGGCGCGCCCGACCACGTCCGCGGCCGGGACGGCGACCTCGTGGAAGTCGAGCTCGAATTGCCGCACGCCTTCCCGGAATCCCATCGGCACCTCGGTGACGGTGACGCCGGGAGCCCGGGGATCGACCAGGACCGTGGTGAATCCCTCCGTCGCCCGGCCGAACACCAGGACGCGCTCGGCCAGATCGACACCGGAACTGACCCGCTTGCGGCCGGAGACCACGAAACCGTCGCTGTCGGCACGGATTTCGGTGCGGACGCGGAAGAGGTTGTGCCCGGACTCGGGTTCCGTGGCCGCCATCGCCAGTTGCGCGGTGCCCGCGGCGATCCGCGGCAACCACACGTCGCGGGCGGGCGCCGGGCCGAGACGCTCCATCGCGCAGGCGATCGCGGTGGTGAGCGCGGGCATCCACAGCACGATGCCGTGCTCGGCGAACGCCTCCAGGACCAGCGCGGCGCCGAGTACGCCGGCGCCCCGGCCACCCACCTCCGGGGAGAGCGCTGCTCCGGCCAGTCCGTTCGCGCGGAACGCCCGCCACAGCTCCGGGTGCATCTCGCCGTGCTCGAGGGTGTGCCTCCGGACGGCGACCGCTCGGGGCGCGAATTCGGCCGCCACCTGCCGCGCCTGTTCCCGCAGCGTCCGGTGCTCCGCCGTCGGCTCGAACGGCGGTGCTGTCATCTCGGCGTGGGTCATCGCCTGCTCCTGCTCCGGCCGCTTCGTTCGACGGCCACCGGGGCAGAGTAACACTCCGGAGTTTTGCTCGGTAGGGGTCAGTGGTCCGGACGGGTCAACGTCGTCGTCGCCTCGCCCTCGGCCACCACCGCCCCGTCGGCGTCGACGAGTTGCAGCCGGAGCCGGCCCGCGACCGGCCGCGACGCCGGCGCCGACCCACGGGCCGGGTCGCCCGACAGGCCGGCGACCGCCGCCTCGGTGAGCGCGGCGTGGAAGGCGAGCAGCGATCCGGGCAACTGGCCTGCCAGCCATTGCTGGGCCAGGGCGTGGGCGGGCCCGGTCACCACGGCGACCACCACCGTCATCGGCAGATCCCGTGCCTCTCCCCGGGACACGAACGGGGCCAGCCATTCCCGCCACGCCGCGCCGATCTCCGCGTTCATCGCCCGCAGGCGCTCACCCGGCTCGCTCGCCCAGTCGAGCCTGCCCTGCGCGTAGACGAAGCGCGCCCGCACCGGATCGGCCTCGACCCAGGACAGGTGGCGCTCGAGCACCCCGCCCACCCCGTCGGCCAAGGTCGCGGGGCGGCGCGCCAGCACCCGTCGGTACTCCTCGTGCACCGAACCCATCGCGTCGACGTACAGCGCCCCGGCAATCGCTTCCTTGCTCGGAAAATGATGGAACAGCGCGCCGTTGGACACCCCGCTGCGTTCCCGGATGCGGGCGATGGTGGTGCGCTCGTACCCGTCCTCGGCGAAGCACGCCAGGGCCGCCGTCAGGACTCGGTCACGGATGCTCATGCCGGGACAGAGTACCGCTCCGTCGCGGGAGTGCGTGGGTCGTGGCCGTGCGAGCGACCGTCAGTAGCCCCGGTCGGTGTCGATGGGGGCCAGCAGGGGAGTGCCCGCGACGAAGCGCGTCACGTTCTCGGCCACGTGATCGGCGAACGCGGCGAAGCGCAGTTGCGGTGGGTTGGAATCGTGGGGGGTGATCATCGCGTTGGGCAGGGACCACAGCGGATGGCCGTCGGGCAGCGGCTCGGGGTCGGTCACGTCGAGGGCCGCGCCGGCGATGGTGCCGTCGGTCAGGGCGGTGACCAGGGCATCGGTGTCGACGAGGGAGCCGCGGGCGACGTTGACCAGCCACGAGGAGGGCCGCAGCCGGGCCAGCACGTCGGCGTCGATCAGATGCCGGGTGTCGGCGGTGGCGGGGGCGGCCACCACCACGTGATCGGTGCGCGGCCAGACCTTCGCCAGGTGCTCGGCGGGAACGGTCTCGATCGTGTCGGGGATGCCGGGGCCGGTCACGGGGCGGCCGGAGCGGTTGACCGCGATGATGTGCGCGCCGAGCGGCACCAGCATCGGGATGAGCGCGCGGCCGATACCGCCCGCGCCGACGATCGTGACGGTCTTGCCGCGCAGCGTGCCGACGTGCGGGAAGAAGTCCTGCTGCCGCCAGCTGGTGGCGCGCAGATGCTCGGGCAGGTAGCGCACGCCGGCCAACAGCAGCGCCAGCGTGTGCTCGGCGACGCTGGCGGCGAACGCGCCTGCCGCGGAGGTGAACCGGACGCCGGGGTGCCGGTCGAAGACGCCGAGGGCGAACCAGTCCTCCACGCCGGCGGCGGGCAACTGCACCCACTCGACGGTCTCGGGCAGCCGCTGCGGGAACTCCGCGGCCGAGCCCACCCAGATCAGGGCGCGGGCCGCGTCGAGGTCGACGAGTTTCGCCCCGCCGTCGCTGATCGCCTTCTCCAGCATCGCCGGGGTGTGCCCGGTGGGGCCGATCGCGATCGGCACGACTGTCTGATTCACGGTGCGAACCTCCTCGCCGGTTTCCGACACCCGACCTCTGCGGACTATTCCCGATCCGTCGGCGGGTCCGCCTCGATCCGGTCCCGGTCGGCCCACTCGAGCAGTTCGTCGATCAGGAACACGGCATCGTCGATCCCGGCGTGCAGGTCGCCGAGGTCGGCGTAGCGCGCCGGGACGGTCTTCATGGTGAAGTCGCGCGGATCCACGTCGGGGATCTCCGACCAGCGTACGGGGGTCGACACCGTCGCCTGCGGCACCCCGCGCACCGAGTAGGCGGCGGCGATGGTGTGATCGCGGGCGTTCTGGTTGTAATCGACGAACAACAACTTCGGGTCGCGGTCGCGCCGCCACCAGGTGGTGGTCACGTCGTCCGGCGCGCGGCGCTCCACCTCCTTGGCGAATGCCAGGGCGGCGCGGCGCAATTCGGTGAAGCTCCACTGCGGTGCGATGCGCACGTAGACGTGCAGGCCCTTGCCGCCGGAGGTCTTCGGCCAGCCCACCGCGCCCAGCTCGCCGAGTACCTCCTGCACCACCCCCGCCACTCGCTGGACGCGCGACCAAGGGCAATCCGGCATCGGGTCGAGATCGATGCGCCACTCGTCCGGGCGTTCGGTGTCGGCGCTGCGGGAGTTCCACGGGTGGAACTCCACGGTCGACATCTGCACGGCCCAGATCACCTCGGCGAGTTCGCGCACGCACAGCTCGTCGGCGTGGCGGCCGTAGCGGGGGAAGTAGACCCGAACCGTGGAGACCCAGTCCGGCGCCCCGGCCGGCAGGCGCTTCTGGTGCACCTTGTCCCCGGCCAATCCCTTCGGGAACCGGTGCAGCATGCAGGGACGTTCCCGCAGTGCGCTGACGATTCCGTCGCCGACGCTCAGGTAGTACTGCACCAAGTCGAGCTTGGTCGCCCCGGTTTCCGGAAAGTAGACCCGGTCCGGGTTCGTCACGCGCACCCGGCGGGGGCCGACATCCAACTCGACGGCCGGGCTCGACGACTTGCTGGCCACCCTTGTGACCATAGCCGTCCGGCCCGGTGGCGGCGCGGCATCGACGCGCCGCGCGCGGTTCCATCGGACGCCACCGCTCTGGTATGCATAGCGTCATGAGCGAGGCGGCGCGCGTCACGGTGACCCTGGATTCGCGAATCGCCGCCTGGGCACGGGAAGCCGCCGCGCGCCACCATCGAAGTCTCGACGCGTTCGTGGCGGCCGCCGTCCGCACCGCCGTCGTGCGCGAGAGCCTCACCGACCTGCCGGTCGACGAGGACGCCGAACGTGCCGCCGCCCACGACGAACTCGACCTGCTCGACTCGGCTGCCGCCGATGCCAGGCGCCGCTCCCGCGGAGACGCATGAGGCGCGGCGAGATCTGGAGCTACACACCGACACTGCGTGACGGCACGCCCTTCCCGAGGCGCAGCACGGTTGTGCTGGTCTCCGACCCCGCTGTCATCGCCTCCCCGTACCGCTGGGTCCACGTGGTGCCGGTGGTGGCCGAGGATCCCGGGCACGTCCTCGGCGTCTACACCGATCACGGCTGGGTCGACGCCATGCGCCTGCATCGCGCCTACCGCCCGTGGCTGAGCGCGCCGGTGGGCAGGCTCACCCCGGCCGAGACCGAATCGCTGGACGCCAGCCTGCGCGCCACCCTCAGCCTGTAGCGCGGCCTCACGTCACGCTCGCCAGCGCGAACGGCAGGACCGCGGCGGCGCCCGCCGTGCGCAGGGCGTGCGCCGCGACGGTGAACGTCCAGCCGGTGTCGGTGAGTGCGTCCACCAGCAGGATCGGGCCGTCGACGCCGGTGAGGTCGGGAATCAGCCAGGAGTCGTGGAGCCCGGCCACCCGGTGCGCCGAATTCGCGGCCGAGACCGGCGGCCGGTCCGGCCGGGTGGCGAGGGTGCCGAGATCGCGGAGCCTGCCGACCTCGGCCAGCCGGGCGGCCAGGCTCGCGGTGAGCACCGGGTGCCTGGCGGATTCCAGTGCCAGTACCGAGGTGGGCCGCGCCGCCCAATCCCATTCCCGCAGGACGGCGATGCAGGCATCGAACACGGTGTCGGGCACCGGACCGTCGGGCCCGTCGAGCAGCGCGCGCAGCCTCTGCCCCCACCCGAGATCGGTCAGCCGCCCGACGACGCGTCCCGTCTCGGCGCCGGCGGTGATCTTGCCGGACAAGGGAACTCCGAGTTTCGCCATGCCGGTCGGCCACTGCTTGCGTGGGGCCAGGTCGATGCCGGGACGGTCGAGCCGGGCGCGGGTGGCGGCGACGGCCTCGGCGTCCACCGACCGGTCGGGGCGCGCGCCGGTGCAGTTGTCGCAGCGCCCGCAGCCGGGTGCGTCCGCGCCGAGGCTGGGGTCGTCGAGTTGCCGGCGCAGGAAGTTCATCCGGCAGTCGGTGGTGCGCTGGTAGTCCAGCATGGCCTGTTGCTCCACCTCGCGGGCGGCGGCCAGCCGTTCGTAGCGCTCGGTGTCGTATTCCCAGGGTTGGCCGGTGCCCACCCAGCCGCCGCGGACCCGCCGCACGGCGCCGTCCACGTCGAGCACCTTGAGCACCATGTCCAGTCGTGACCGGTTCAGCTCGACCATCGGCTCCAACGCCGCCGTGGACAGCGGCCGGTCGGCATCGAGGGCGTCGAGCACCCCGCGCACGATGTGCTCGCGGGGGAACGCCACCGAGGCGAAATAGGCCCAGATCCGGGTGTCCTCCGGTCCGGGCAGGAGCACGACCTCGGCCCGCTCGGTGCCGCGACCGGCACGGCCCACCTGCTGGTAGTACGCGATGGGGGAGGAGGGCGCGCCGACGTGCACGACGAAACCCAGGTCCGGCTTGTCGAACCCCATGCCCAGCGCCGACGTCGCCACCAGGGCCTTGACCTCGTTGCGCAGCAACGCGTTCTCCAGCGCCTCGCGCTCGGCCGGATCGGTCTGCCCGGTGTAGGCGGCGACCTGGTGCCCGTGCGTGGTCAGCACGTCGGCCAGATCGTGGGCGGCGGCCACGGTGAGGGTGTAGATGATGCCCGAGCCGGGCAGTTCGCGCAGCCGCGCGGCGAGCCACGCGGTGCGTTCGACCGCGTCGTCGAACGCCACCACCGACAGGTGCAGCGACTCGCGGTCGAGGCTGCCGCGCAGCACCAGGGTGTCGGTGCCGATCTGGGTGGCGACGTCGGTGACCACCCGGTCGTTGGCGGTGGCGGTGGTGGCCAGGACCGGCACGTCGGAGCCGAGATCGGCGATCAGGGTGCGGATGCGGCGGTAGTCGGGGCGGAAGTCGTGGCCCCAGTCCGAGACGCAGTGCGCCTCGTCGACGACGACCAGTCCCGCGTCGGCCGCGAGCTTCGGCAGCACCTGATCGCGGAAGTCGGGGTTGTTCAGCCGCTCCGGGCTGACCAGCAGCACATCGATCTCGCCCGCGGCCACCCGGTCGTGGATCTCGTCCCACTCGGTGACGTTGCCGGAGTTGATCGTCGCGGCCACGACCCCCGCCCGCTCGGCGGCCGCCACCTGGTTGCGCATCAGTGCCAGCAGCGGGGACACGATCACCGTCGGCCCGCGCCCGGCCCGGCGCAGCAGTTTGGCGGCGATGAAATACACCGCCGACTTGCCCCAGCCGGTGCGCTGCACCACCAGCGCGCGCTGCTGGCGCACCACCAGCGCCTCGATGGCGGTCCACTGGTCCTCGCGAAGCCGCGCATGGCCGCCCGCCAGCTCACGCAGCAGTTCCTCGGCCCGCTCCCGCAGGTCGGGGGCGGTGAGGTCGATCGCAGCAGGTCCGCTCGCGGTAGTCACGCGTCCCATCGTGCCGCACCCCGCCGACAGCGACGATGCCTCGGCCGGGCAGGTAGTGAACACCCCGTCGTTCACATCCGGCCGGGCCGCGGCTTTGACACCGCGGCCCCACCGGGGTCAGCCTTTGACGCAGAGCACCTGACGCAGGGTCGCCACCACATCGACCAGATCGCGCTGCGCCTCGATCACCTCGTCGATGTTCTTGTACGCGGCCGGGATCTCGTCGAGGACACCGGCGTCCTTGCGGGATTCCACGCCCTCGGTCTGGGCCACCAGATCGGCGACACTGAACTGGCGCTTCGCGGCGTTGCGGCTCATCCGCCGCCCCGCACCGTGCGAGGCCGACTGGAAGGAGGCCGGATTGCCCTTACCGCGCACCACGTAGGAGCGCGTGCCCATCGAGCCGGGGATCAGCGCCAGATCGCCCGCGCCCGCGCGAACCGCGCCCTTGCGGGTGACCAGCATCGGCATCCCGTCGACGATCTCCTCGGCCACGTAGTTGTGGTGGCACGAGATCGGCTCGTCGAAGCGGACCTCCCTGGCCGGGAACTCCTCCCGTACCGCCTGGCACACCAGCGCCAGCATCACCGCCCGGTTGCGGGCGGCGTACTCCTGGGCCCAGGTCAGGTCGTGCCGGTAGGCCGCCATCTCCGGGGTGCCCGCCAGGAACACCGCCAGATCGCGGTCGACCAGGTGCTGGTTGTGCGGCAGCCGCCGCGCCACCTCCATGTGCCGCTCGGCCAGTTCCTTGCCGATGTTGCGGCTGCCCGAGTGCAGCAGGATCCACACCTGGTCGTCCTGGTCCAGGCAGACCTCGATGAAGTGGTTGCCGCCGCCCAGGGTCCCCATCTGCTTGTGGGCCTTGGCTTCGCGCCCGGCCACCCGCTCGTCGAGCGCGCCGAACTCCGCCCAGAACCGCTCCCAGCCGGTGCGCAGGGTCGCCGTGGTCACCCCGGACGGGCGCGCGGCGAGCTTGCGCACCTGGACCGCGTCCTTGTGCGCGGCGAAGCCGACCGGCACGGCCGCCTCGATCCGCGACCGCAGCGAGCGCAGGTCGTCGGGCAGGTCCGCGGCGGTGAGGTCGGTGCGCACGCTCTCCATGCCGCAGCCGATGTCGACGCCGACCGCCGCCGGTGCCACCGCGTCGCGCATGGCGATCACCGAGCCGACGGTCGCGCCCTTGCCGAGATGCACGTCCGGCATGACACGGACGCCGTGCACCCAGTCGAGCCGGGCGATGTTGCGCAGTTGCTGCAACGCGGCCGCCTCGATCTCGTCCTCGTGGGCCCACATCAACGTCCGTGCCCGGGCACCGGACAACTCGACGGGAAACATGTCGCGATTCCTTCCGATTCCACCGGCGAACAGGTGCCGGTGCTGTCCACGGTAGGCAGCGAACGTCCCGGGAGCACCCGATTTTCCGGTCGCGCGACGGCGGGCGGCGCCGACTGCCGCGTCGTGAGCGCGGCCTCGTCCCGGTCGGGTGGTGCGCGGTCGAGCGCTGCGGCTCAGCGGGCCAGCAGGTCCTCGATCGCGGCCCGCTCGGGGATCGACGCGCTCGCGCCGAGGCGCGTTGTCGCCAGCGCCCCGGCCGCACACGCCCAGCGCAGCGCCGCGGCGGGCCCGTGCCGCCAGGCCACCGCCAGCGCACCGGTGAACGCGTCACCGGCGCCGGTGGTGTCGACGACCTCGACGGGCACGCCGGGCACGGCCAGTTCCGCCCCGTCCGGGCCGCGATACCGGGCGCCCGCACCGCCGAGGGTGACCACCACGTGCGGCACCCGATCCAGTACCGCGCCGAGCTGCCGCTCCTCACCCCGGTTGACCACCGCGACATCGACGTCCGCCCACAGCTGTGGCGGAAGATCCTGTGCGGGTGACGGATTCAGCAGGACGGTGGTCCCGTTCGCCCGCGCGTGCCGCAGCCCGGCGGCCACCGTCGGCACCGGGATCTCCAGTTGACACACCAGCACGTCCGCCGCCGCGATCATCGCCCGGTCGGTCTCGCGCAACGCCGTCATCGCGGCATTGGCGCCGCCCACGACGATGATGCTGTTCTCCCCGGACTCGTCCACGACGATCGACGCCACCCCGCTGGGCCCGGGCACCGTGCGCAGGCCCGCGGTGCCGACGCCGGCCGCCTCGAGCGCGCCGCGCAACTGCGGGGCGAACACGTCGGTGCCCACCGCGCCCAGGAACTCCACCCGGCCGCCGGACCGACGCGCCGCGACGGCCTGGTTCGCCCCCTTCCCGCCAGGGACGGTGTCGAACCCGCTGCCCAGCACGGTTTCCCCCGGCGCAGGCCTGCGGGCGGTGGTGGTCACCAGATCCATGTTGATGCTGCCGAGCACGGCGATCACGGGCGTGGTCACCGTCAGACCGTAGCGCGGAAGAACCCGCGCGCACGCGGTGCGTAGGCTGTAACCCATGACGGTGGAGACAACGGCTGAATTCGATGTGCGCGAGGCGGTGCACGAGGCCGCGCGACGGGCCAGGGTGGCCTCCCGCGCGCTCGCGCAGCTGACCACCGCGCAGAAGAACGACGCGCTGCACGCCGCCGCCGACACCCTGCTCGCCGCCGCCGACACGGTGCTGGCCGCCAACGCCGAGGACATCGCCGCCGCCGAGGCCGCGGGTACCGAGGCGTCGCTGCTCGACCGCCTGCGGCTGACCAAGGCCCGCATCGACGGCATCGCCTCGGGGCTGCGTCAGGTGGCCGGGCTGCCGGATCCGGTCGGTGGCGTGGTGCGCGGTTCGACCCTGCCCAACGGGCTCGAGATCCGCCAGGTGCGGGTGCCGCTCGGCGTGGTCGGCATGGTCTACGAGGCCCGGCCCAACGTCACGGTCGATGCCTTCGGCCTGGCGTTGAAGTCCGGGAACGCGGCGTTGCTGCGCGGTTCCTCCTCGGCGGCGAAGTCCAACGCGGCCCTGGTGGAGATCCTGCGCGAGGCGCTGCGCGCCCAGCAGATCCCCGCCGACGCGGTGCAACTGCTGCCCAGCCACGACCGCTCCAGCGTCACCCACCTGATCCAGGCGCGCGGCCTGGTCGACGTGGTGATCCCGCGCGGCGGCGCCGGCCTGATCAACGCCGTGGTGCGCGACGCGATCGTGCCGACCATCGAGACCGGCACCGGCAACTGCCACGTCTACGTGCACGCCGCGGCCGATCTGGACATGGCCGAGCAGATCCTGATCAACGCCAAGACCCGCAGGCCGAGCGTGTGCAACGCGGCCGAGACGGTGCTCATCGACCGGGCCGTCGCCGACACCGCGGTGCCCCGCCTCACCGCCGCCCTGCGCGAGCACGGCGTCACCATCCACGGCGACCTGCCGGGCCTGGTGCCCGCCACCGACACCGACTGGGGCGAGGAGTACCTCACCCTCGACATCGCGCTGAAGGTGGTCGACAACCTGGACGCGGCGGTCGAGCACATCAACACCTGGGGCACCGGCCACACCGAGGCCATCGTCACCGGTGATCTGGCCGCCGCCCGGGAGTTCACCAGCCGGGTCGACGCCGCCGCGGTCATGGTGAACGCCTCCACCGCCTTCACCGACGGCGAGCAGTTCGGTTTCGGCGCCGAGATCGGCATCTCCACCCAGAAGCTGCACGCCCGCGGCCCGATGGCGCTGCCGGAACTGACCTCGACCAAGTGGATCGTGTGGGGCGAGGGCCAGATCCGGCCCGTGTGACGCCGTAGCAGTTCGCCGAGCGCGCGGGGGAGTCCGTGCGCCCGGGAGGAAGGAAACAACCCGTGGCCGACCCAACCCAGGAGCCGATCTTCAGCTCGGTCGACGACGTGATCGAGCGGCTCGCCACCACCGGCTACCTGGCCGACAAGTCCACCGCCACCTCGGTGTTCCTGGCCGACCGGCTCGGCAAGCCGCTGTTGATCGAGGGCCCGGCCGGTGTGGGCAAGACCGAACTGGCCCGCGCCGTCGCGCAGACCGCGGGCGCGGAACTGGTGCGCCTGCAGTGCTACGAGGGTGTCGACGAGGCCCGTGCCCTCTACGAGTGGAACCACGCCAAGCAGATCCTGCGCATCCAGGCCGCCAGCGAGAACGACTGGGCCGAAACGAAAGCCGACGTCTTCACCGAGGAGTTCCTGCTCTCGCGGCCGCTGCTCACCGCCATCCGCCGCACCGATCCGACCGTGCTGCTGATCGACGAGACCGACAAGGCCGACGTCGAGATCGAAGGGTTGCTGTTGGAGGTGCTCAGCGACTTCGCGGTCACCGTCCCGGAGCTGGGCACGATCACCGCGAGCCGCAAGCCGTTCGTGGTGCTGACCTCCAACGCGACCAGGGAGCTGTCGGAGGCCCTCAAGCGCCGTTGCCTCTACCTGCACCTGGACTTCCCCGACGAGGACCTGGAGCGCCGTATCCTGGCCAGCCGGGTGCCGGAGCTGTCCGCGGCGGTGGCGGCCCAGCTGGTGCGCATCGTCCACGTGCTGCGCGGCATGCAGCTCAAGAAGCTGCCCTCGGTCGCGGAATCGATCGACTGGGGCCGCACGCTGCTCGCACTGGGCATGAAGGATCTCGACGACACGACCGTGCGCGCGACGCTGGGCGTGGTGCTCAAACACCGCAGCGATCACGAGCGCGCGCTGTCCGAGCTGAAACTGGCCTGAGATGAACCCCGAGGCGCCGGTGTCGTTGCGGTCCGAGCACGGCCTGCCGGGACACCTCGTCGGCTTCGTGGAGGCGTTGCGGGCGCGCGGCATCCCGGTCGGTCCCTCGGAGACGGTGGACGCCGGGCGGGTGGTGACCGTGCTCGATCTGCTCGACCGCGAGGTGCTGCGGGAGGGCCTGGCCTGTGCGCTGCTGCGCCGCACCACCCATCGCGCCACCTTCGACGGCCTGTTCGACCTGTGGTTCCCGGTCGCGGTGGGGGAGCGGGCCGAGGACGAGGCCGACCTCGAGCTCCCGCGCAAGCCTTCCGGCGAGGTCGACATCCCGGCCCTGCGCCAGTTGCTGGCCGATCTGCTGGTGCGGGAGGACTCCGACCGCCAGCTCGAGCAGGTCGCCGCCCAACTGGTCGAACAGCTCGGGCAGTACCAGTCGGCGCGGGGGCCGTCCTTCTCGGCGTATCAGGCGCTCAAGGAGGTGCAGCCGCAGACGCTGCTGGCCAAGATCCTGGCGGGGCTGGCCGTCGGACCGGACACCAGCGAGTTCGACACCGAGATCGCCCGGCGGGCCGCGCGCGGGCGCATCGACGGCTTCCGCGCCACCGTCGAAGCCGAGACACGCAGGCGGGTGGCCGAGCGGATCGGCCGCGAACGGGTCGCGAACTACGGGGTCGCCAGGCAGGCCGAGGATGTGGACTTCCTGCGCGCCTCCGACCGTGAGCTCGCCGAACTGCGCCGCGGCACCCAGCGCCTGGCCCGGGTGCTGGCCTCGCGGTTGGCCGCGCGGCGCAGGAAGCACCGCCGCGGCGAGATCGATCTGCGAAAGACGTTGCGCAAGTCCATGTCCACCGGCGGTGTGCCGATCGACCTGGTGAACCGCAAACCGCGACCGGGCCGCCCGGAACTCGTGCTGCTGTGCGACGTCTCGGGCTCGGTGGCCGGGTTCAGCAACTTCACCCTGCTGCTGGTGAGTGCGCTGCGCGAGCAGTTCTCCCGGGTGCGGATCTTCGCCTTCGTCGACAACACCGACGAGGTGACCCGCTTCTTCGACCCGCACACCCAGCTCGACGAGGCGATGACCCGCATCTTCACCGAGGCCGACGTGGTCGGCTACGACGGGCACTCCGACTACGGCACCGCGCTGCGCACGTTCGCCGCGGAATTCCCCGACGCGGTCACCAGCCGCAGTTCGCTGCTGATCCTCGGCGACGCCCGCACCAACTACCGGGACCCGGCGCTGGACACGCTGCGCGAACTGGTCGAGGTCGCCAAGCACGCGCACTGGCTCAATCCCGAACCCACCAACCAGTGGGGCTCCGGTGATTCCGCGGCGGAGAAGTACCGGACCGTCATCGAGATGCACGAATGCCGCTCGGCGCGGCAACTGACCGAGGTGGTGTCCCGGCTGCTGCCGGTGTGAGGAGGGCGCATGGACCACGCGGAACTGGTGCGGTACTGCCTGGCCAAACCCGGCGCGGTCGCCGACGAACCGTGGGAGGGCGATCTGGTCGCCAAGGTCGGCGGCAAGATCTTCGCCTTCCTCGGCACCGAATCGGTCGGCCTGAAATGCGGCCGCGACCGCCTCGAGGCCGACGAACTGGTGCGCATCCATCCCGACGAGGTGACGCCCTCGGCCTACATCGGCCGGTACGGGTGGAACGCCGTCCGCATCGACGGCGGCATCTCGGATAACGAACTACGCGAGCTCATCGATTTCTCCTACGAGGAGATCGTGCGCAAGTTGCCGAAGTCGAAGCGGCCCTGAGCGGTCCGCCGGTTCCGCCTGTCTTCTTCAGGATTCGTTAAGCGTTTCGTTGGCGCTGCTCACCAGCATTCGCCGGCATGGGGAGTGCGACGCCGGACGGCGTGACATCGACGGGTGGGGACGACTGGTCGAGGCCGGGCACCGAGGGTGTCGCGCCGGTGGTGTCCTGGCGGATGGATCCGGGTGCGCAGCCGGTCGAGCCGTCGCGCCGCGGTGCGGAGGCGATCCGGCTCGGGGAGCTGGCCGCGGCGCGGCTGCTCGGTGAGCCCGAGGAGGCCGAGCGCTACCTGCGCGCCGCGCTCGAGTCCGGCGCGGGGGCGTTGCCCGCCGAGCACCTGGCCCGCCTGCACGCGCAGCTGGTCACCGTGCTGTCCGGCCTGCCGGGGCGCGAGGCCGATCTGGCCGCCGCCGCGCTGGCGGCGGCCGGGCACTGGGCGGACCTGTCCGGGGACACCGTCACCCACCTCGTGTTCGTCGCCGCCCGTGCCTGGCATCGCGCGGGCAGGCACCGGCGCGCCGCCGAACTGTTCGCCCGCGCGATCGCCGCGCCCGCGCCGTATCCGGCCGCGGAGATGGCGGTGTTGCGCGGCCAGTACGGTCGCTCGCTGCGCCTGCTCGGTGAGCATGCCCGCGCCGCCCGCCACTACCTGGCCGCCGCCCACCTGGTCCGCGATGCGGCCGACCATGCGTGTCTGCGCGCCGAACTCACCTGGTCGGCTGCCTCGGCGCTGGACGCCTGTGGCGCCGACGGTCCGGCCGCGCTGGCCTATCTCCGCGCGGCCGACCTGTGGGGCGAACTCGGGCGGATCGGCCCGCGCGCCCGCTGCCTGCGTTCGGCTGCCTGGCTGCGGTTCTGGTCGGCAGGCACCCGCGCGCAACGGCAGCCGAGCATCGACGCACTGCGCGCCCTGCTCGCCGATCTGGAAGGGCTGGCACCCAGCCCGGAGGTCGCCAACGAACTCGACCACACCCGCCGTCAGCTCGCCGACATGCAGGACTGAGTGACCGGCCGGTGTGGCGGGCAGCACTCCGCGCCGCGTGCGGCGACCGTTAAGCTCGGCTCTCATGCACGAGACAGGGTCGACCGGACGCAAGCTGGGGGTGATGGGCGGCACGTTCGATCCCATCCACCACGGCCACCTGGTCGCCGCCAGCGAGGTCGCCAACCGCTTCGATCTGGACGAGGTGATCTTCGTCCCCACCGGGCAACCGTGGCAGAAGGCGCACAAGAAGGTCAGCCCCGCCGAGGACCGGTACCTGATGACGGTGATCGCGACCGCCTCCAACCCCAGTTTCACGGTGAGCCGCGCCGACATCGATCGCGGCAAGGTCACCTACACCGTGGACACCCTGCGGGAGATGAAAGCGCAGTACCCCGACGCCCAGCTGTACTTCATCACGGGTGCGGACGCACTGGCCAACATCCTGTCGTGGCAGGATTGGGCCGAACTGTTCGAACTGGCCAAGTTCGTCGGGGTGAGCCGACCGGGGTACGAGCTCAACACCGATCATCTGGAGGAGCATCTGCGCGATCTTCCTCCCGACGCGGTGACCATGCTCGAGATCCCGGCGCTGGCGATCTCGTCGAGCGAGTGCCGGCGCCGCGCCGCGGAGAACCGGCCGGTCTGGTACCTCGTCCCGGACGGCGTGGTGCAGTACATATCGAAGCGGCAGCTGTACGTGCCGGACGCAGCGGAAGGTAGCTGAGGTGAACGGACTCGAGGTCCAGTGGGGCAGCGCGGAGGTGCGCGGGTGAGCGCGTCGGCCGAGGCGATCGAGATGGCCGAGGTGGCCGCGCGGGCCGCCGACGAGAAGCTGGCCTCCGACGTGGTGGTGCTCGACGTCTCCGAGCAGCTGGTGATCACCGACTGCTTCGTCATCGCGTCGGCGCCCAACGAGCGCCAGGTCAACGCGATCGTCGACAACGTCGAGGAGAAGCTGCGCCGGGCCGGGCACAAGCCGGTGCGGCGGGAGGGCACCCGCGAGGGGCGCTGGGCGCTGCTGGACTACGTCGATGTGGTGGTGCACATCCAGCACAACGACGAGCGCAACTTCTATGCGCTGGAACGGCTCTGGAAGGACTGCCCGGTGGTCCCGGTCGAGGGCGTCGGCGAGCCGCGGCCGGAGGCGGCCGGCGAGGGAGACAACCGCGCGTGAGCAAGTACGCCGGGGTCCGCACGCTGATCCTGCTGCGGCACGGGCAGACCGAATGGAACGCCACCGATCGGATGCAGGGCCAGATCGACACCGACCTCACCGAACTCGGCCGTCGGCAGGCCAAAGAGGCTGCCCGCGAACTGGTCTCCCGCAACGCCATCGCGATCGTGTCCTCGGATCTGCGCCGCGCGCACGACACCGCGCT
This sequence comes from Nocardia sp. FDAARGOS_372, assembly GCF_002554515.1. Taxonomy (NCBI): domain Bacteria; kingdom Bacillati; phylum Actinomycetota; class Actinomycetes; order Mycobacteriales; family Nocardiaceae; genus Nocardia; species Nocardia sp. FDAARGOS_372. The sequence continues at coordinate 6,355,970 of NZ_PDDW01000001.1, forward strand.
CGCGCTGGCCGAGCACACCGACGTGCCGGTGGCGCTCGATCCGCGGCTGCGCGAAACCCATCTCGGTGACTGGCAGGGCCTGACCCACCTGGAGGTGGACGCCGACTATCCCGGCGCCCGGGTGGCGTGGCGGCTGGACGCCACTTACCGGCCGCCGGGCGGGGAGAGCAAGCTCGAGGTCGGTGCCCGCGCGCTGCCCGTGGTCCGGGAGCTGTACAACGAGCGGCAGGATTGGCCCGGCCGGACTATCATCCTGGTGGCGCACGGCGGGCTGATCGCCGCCTTGACGGCCGCGCTGCTCGAACTGCCGCCGCAGAACTGGCCCGCCCTCGGCGGACTCGCCAACACCAGCTGGGTGCAGCTGAGCAGCCACGGTCCAGGCATCGACCAGCCCGGCTGGCGTCTCGATGTGTGGAACGCAGCGGCGAAGGTAGCACCCGATGTCCTCTGATGAGCCGGTCCGGTCGGTCCCGGACGAACTGTTCCGGCAGGTGAGCGCCAAGCCGGAACGTCAGCTGCCCGACGCGCTGTTCGGCCCGCCGCCCGAACCCGCCGAGCCCGAGCGGCGCGGCGCCCGCGAGGACGCGGCGCGGACCGTGCCGGACGAACTGTTCAAACAGAAGGTCTCGGCCAAACCGGAACGGCAGCTGCCGGACGCGCTGTTCGGCGGGCCGCCCGCGAGCACCACCGCCGACGCGACGGATGCCGGAAACGACCACCCCACCGCGCAGCCGGACGATCCGGCGAATTCCGGCACCGAGGAGGCCGACGGCGTCACGGATGCTTTTTCGGAGGACGAAGCGGCCGCCGCGCCCGTGACCGTTGCCACGGCCGATGCCTCGTCGAGGGAGGCCGTTTCGCCCGCCGCCGATCCGCCTACCGAGGCGTCCCCCGTCGAGTCGGGTGATGCCGAACCATCCGCCCCTACCGTGCCGCAAGCTCCGGCGGAATCGGCCGCGGCCGACTCCCTGGCCGATGTCCCCGCGCCGGCGCAGGATGCCGCCGGCGCTGTCGCGTCCGCCGAGTCGAAGCGCCCGGTGCTGCTGGTGATCGCCGATTCGCTGGCCTACTTCGGGCCCAAGGGCGGGCTGCCCGCCGACCATCCGCGCATCTGGCCGAATCTCGTGGCCGCCGAACTGGATTGGGACGTCGAGCTGGTCGGGCGGATCGGCTGGACGTGTCGCGACGCCTACTGGGCGCTGATCGGCGACCCGCGGGTGTGGGCGGCGGTGCCGCGCGCGGGTGCGGTGGTGTTCGCCGTCGGCGGCATGGACACCCTGCCCTCACCGTTGCCGACGGCGCTGCGCGAGCTGATCCGCTACGTGCGCCCGCCCGCCCTGCGCAGGCGCGTGCGCGCCACCTACAACTGGCTGCAACCCCGGCTCTCGAAGCTGGGCAGGCCCGTGGCGTTGCCGCCGCGGGTGAGCATCGACTACCTCGAACAGTCCCGGCAGGCACTGGCCCAGCTGCGTCCCGACCTGCCGGTGATCGGCGTGCTGCCGTCGGTGCACAACTGCGAGGCCTACGGGCGGGTACATTCGGGCCGGCCGCGCGCGGTCAAGGCGTTGCGGGAGTGGTCGGCGCGCACCGCGGTGCCGCTGGTCGATCTCGGTGAGGCGGTGCGGGAGAACATCTTCTCCGGCGAGGCCAACCCCGACGGCATCCACTGGGGCTGGGACGGCCACACCGCGGTGGCGAACGCGATGGTGAAAACCCTGCAGGAGGTTCGGTAGTCCGTGGCCGTCGTGGTCGTCACCGATTCGTCGGCCGGCCTGCCCACCGCAACGGTGGACGAGCTCGGCATCGCCGTCGTCCCGCTGCACGTGCTGGTCGGTGACCGTGCGATCCGGGAGGGCGTGGAGCCGGTCGAGATCGACTACACCTCGGACACGGTCACCACCTCCGCCGCCTCACCCGGCGAGATGCGCGAGATCTACGAACAGGCGCTGCGGCGCAGCGGCGGCGACGGCGTGGTGGCCGTGCACGTCTCGCGGCAGCTCTCGGGCACCTGGGAGTCGGGCAGACAGGCGGTGCGTGACATGGACGCCGGTCGCCAGGTGCGGCTGGTGGATTCGCTCGGCGCGGGCCTGGCCACCGGTCTGCCTGCCCTGGCCGCGGCCCGCCGCGCGGCACGCGGCGGCACGCTCGACGAGGTCTACGACGCCGCCGTCACCGCCGCGACCCGGGCCAGGACCTTCATCCTGGTCAACCGCACCGAACAGTTGCGTCGCGGCGGCCGGTTGAGCACCGCCGCCTCCTTCTTCGGCAGCGAACTGGTCACCAAGCCGCTGTTGCAACTGGTCGAGGGCAAGCTGGAGCTGCGGGAGAAGGCGCGCACCCGGTCCAAGGCGTACGCGCGCCTGGTCGCCGCGGCGGTGGAGGCCGCGGGCGCGGACGGGGCGGCCGTCGCCGTCCAGCACCTCGGCGCGGCGGAGGCGGCCGAGATCGTCGCCGGTCAGCTGCGAGAGCGGCTGCCGGAATTGAAAGAACTCGTCGTCGCCGAGTTCGGCCCCGTTCTCGCTGTGCATCTCGGCGTCGGCGCGCTGGGCGTGCTGGTGATACCGGGCGGCTGCGACTGAAACCGCCCGGTACTCGCCGGGATTCGTCAGAGCTCGGCGGCGTGCGCGCGCACCACCCGGTCCACCCGTGCCAGGAAGTCGGAAACCGGTAGTGGTGTGAGCTGCTCTCCGGAGCGCAACCGCACGGCGAGGGTCCCCGCCGCCACCTCTTTCGGCCCGACGACCACCTGGTACGGCACCTGCCGACCGGCTCGGATCCGTGCGCCGAGACTGCCCTGGTCGTGTCCCGCGAGTTCGGCTCGCACATCGGCCGCGCGCAGCACCCGCACCACGTCCTCGGCCGCGGCGTGCTGCTCGCCCGCGAGCGGCAGGACCACCACCTGGGTGGGCGCCAGCCACACCGGGAACGCCCCGCCGTGCACCTCGACCAGGTGGGCGACCGCGCGTTCCACGCTGCCGATGATGCTGCGGTGCACCATGACCGGACGATGTTTCGCACCGTCGGCACCGATGTAGCACAGGTCGAACTGCTCGGGTTGATGGAAGTCGACCTGCACGGTGGACAGGGTGAATTCGCGGCCCGCGCTGTCGAGGAACTGCACGTCGATCTTGGGTCCGTAGAAGGCCGCTTCGTCGTCGGCGGGCTCGTAGTCGATCCCGGCCGCCCGTAACGCCTCGACGAGCACCCCGGTCGCGCGCTCCCACATCGCCGGGTTCGGGACGTATTTCCCGCCCGGCCCGGGCAGCGACAGCCGGAACCGGTGCGGCGCGATGCCGAGGGCGGCGTGTGCGCGGGCGATCATCGCCAGCGCCGCGTGCACCTCGGCACCCACCTGGTCCTCGGTGCAGAAAATGTGCGCGTCGTTGAGGTGGATGGCCCGGACCCGGCTCAGCCCGCCCAGCACCCCGGACAGCTCGGCACGGTACATCGCGCCCAGTTCGGCGATCCGCAACGGCAATTCGCGATAGCTGTGTGATCGCGACCGGTAGATCAGCGCGTGGTGCGGGCACAGGCTGGGGCGCAGCACCACCTGCTCGCCGCCGACGTCCATCGGCGGATACATGTCCTCGCGGTAGTGCGCCCAGTGCCCGGATATCTCGTAGAGCTCGCGCTTGCCGAGTACCGGTGAGTGCACGTGGCGGTAGCCGGCGCGGTGTTCCGCGGTGCGGATGTACTCTTCGAGCGCGTGCCGCAGTGCGCCGCCGGACGGCAGCCAGTACGGCAGTCCCGAGCCGATGAGTGGATCGGTGTCGAACAGGTCGAGCTCGCGACCGAGCTTGCGATGGTCGTACATGGGTCTCCTCGCGTCGACGGACGAGTGACCACAGCGAAAGGCCCCGGGCACTCGCCCGGGGCCTTGTCGTCAGAACATCAGTCAGCGCGCCGGGACGAATTCCGGCGTGGTCGTCACGTGGGCGTGCTGCATGCGAACGACGGTAGCAGAGCCGAAGGCGGTGCGGGAGGGCGGTGCGAGCCACCCCGGGGTGGTTGTGCACAGCCCGCGATTGGTCCACAGGGGCGCTGTTCTCGCTGGTCGGTGCGCCTGCCCGGCGTGCGCCGCGGCCTAGCGTCGCCGCCATGCCACGACACGACGAACGCGAGCGGATCCGGCGGCGGCTGGGGGTGTTGACCGAGCGGGTGGGTGCGAGCCGAGCGGCGGCCATTCCGCCCGGACGTCCCGCGGTGGTCGCGCACACCGGTCATCGATCTCCGGCGTCCACACCACACCGCAGCGGTCGGCCCGGCCGCTCGCGGGCCGCCGCGCCGGCGCGATGGGATCGAGACGACCTGCCGGACAACGACCTCGAGCGTGATGCCGAGGTGCCCGTGGCCGGAGCCTTCGGCGAGGACGAGGCACGGCCGGGCCTCATCGATACCGCGCGACGGCGGTCCGACACCGGCGACGCGCGGAGCGGCGACGGATGGATCGGCGACGGGCGGAGCGGCGACGGACGGGTCGGCGACGGGCGGACCGGTGTCGGGCGGATCGGCGACGGGCGGAGCGGTGACGGGCGGACCGGTGTCGGGCGGATCGGCGACGGGCGGAGCGGCGACGGGCGCGGGAGCGTCGCGGCGGCGGGGTCGGCGCTCGACCTCGGCGACGACACCGGCCCGCCGGACCCCGACGGGCACGTCGCTCCGGCGCGCCCCGAGGTTCGCACGTCCACCGCGCGGGCGAGTTCGGCCGCACGGCGCGACGCGGCGTGGGGTGCCGCGCAGGCACCGGCGGACATCGCCGCCGACGAGTTCGCCGAGGTCGACGAACCGGAGTGGCTCCGGGAACCGCAGGCCCCCGAACCGTGGACGCGGCGGCTCGTGCCCGAGCGCTTCCGCGGCGCCCGAGTCGACCCCGGCCGGCGCGGCGCTGTCACCCTGGTTCTCGTCGGGGTGCTGGCGGTCTTGGTCACCGCGTTCGTGCTGACCCGCGCGCAGCCGGTCACCCACCCGGTGCCGCCGCTGGCCTCCGTGCGCACCACCACGGCACCTCCCGGCGTGCCGGTGTCCGGAGCGGCCCGCACGCAGGCGGCCGCGCCGGGCAGCGTGCCGGTGCCCGAAACCCCGCCGGCGACAGGCGAACTCGTCGTCAGCGTGGTCGGCCTGGTACATCATGGTGGTCTGGTCCGGTTGCCCGCGGGCGCACGGGTGGCCGACGCACTCGCGGCGGCGGGCGGGCCGCGCGACGGCGCGGACCTGACCGGTCTCAACCTCGCCCAGCGGGTCCAGGACGGCGACCAGATCCTCGTCGGCGCGGCGGCGCCGACCGGTGACGGTCCCCGGCTCGGCAGCGCCACCATCAGCGCGGGCGGCGCGGGAGGTGCGGCGGGTACCACCGCGGGAGCTCCGGTACCCGGGACGGCGGGCAAGATCGACCTGAACACGGCCACCGAAGCGCAACTCGACGCACTGCCCGGCGTCGGACCCGTCACCGCGCGCGCGATCCTCGCCTGGCGCACCGCGAACGGCCGCTTCACCGCCGTCGACCAACTCGCCGAGGTCGACGGCATCGGCCCGGCCCGCCTCGCCCGCCTCCGCGAGCTGGTGACGGTATGAGGGGGTCGCGCGCGCGGCCGGCTCGAGCGGCGGTGCGGCCGCCCGGTGGTACCGGCCCCGGCACCGGGGCGGCCTCCCGGACGGGCCGCCGAGACGGGGAAATCGACGGTGGCCGTGGCCGATCCGGGCGTGGGTGGCGCGCGGTCCGCTCCCGGCCAGGCGGAATGATCGCCGCCCTGATGGCCCGAGCACAGGTGGTCCGGTCGCGGGCCGAGGGGACCCGGGTGGGGGATGCGTCGGCGGACACCGGCGAGCGGGGGACCGCCCGAGACCTCCTGGATGTCCGATTGCTGCCCACCGCGCTCGCGTGCTGGCTGGCGACGATCGCGGCGGTGCGCGGTGGCTGGCTGGTCGGGGTCGCCGTCGCGGTCGTGTGCGCCGCGACCGGAGCGGCCGCGTGGATCGGCGCAGTCCACCGGCCCGGCCCTCGTCCGGCGCGGCCGACACCGGGCGCCGCGCGGAGACCGAGTCGGAGGTTCTCGATGCCGCCGGACGGACGCAGCGGCACTGCCATTCGCCGCGGGACCGGCACCGCGACGGCCGGGGGACCGCCGGTGTGGACGGGCGGCGCGGTGGGCCGCGAGCTGAATGGTCGTGTGGCGGGCGACCGTGTGGGGGGCGGTCGGGCGGTGGTCGGCGGTGCGGAGCCGAGGGCGGCCGGATCGGGCAGGGCGGGTGGTCGGCGCGGCTGGGCGATGGTGTTGGTGGCGGCGATGGGGCTGGCCGCCGGGTTCGCGCTGGCGGCGGCGTGGCGCGAGCACCGGGCGGGGGCGCACCCGCTGCGGCAGTTGGGGGAGAAGGCGTGGGTGGAGGTGCTGGTGACGCCGGTGGACGATCCCCGGCCGGTGCGGACCGGCGCGGGCGCGGGGCGATCGCGCTGGGTGGTGCGGGCGGAGTTGCGGGAGTTCCGGCGCGGGGATGCCGTGGTGCGCGGCGGCGGGGCGGTGGTGGTGCTGGCGAGTGGTCCGGCGTGGGCGGAGGTGGTGCCGGGACAGGCGACGGCCTTTCGCGCACGGGTGCAGGCACCGCGGAGCAGAGACCTGACGGTGGCGGTGCTGATCGCGGACGGGCCGCCGGTGCCGGTGGGGGCGTTGCCGTGGTGGCAACGGGCGGCGAGTGCGGTGCGGGCCGGTCTGGCCGGGGCGGCGGGGCGGGCGCTGCCGCCGGACGCCGCCGGGCTGCTGCCCGCGTTGGTGCTCGGCGACACCTCGCGGCTGCCGGATCCGGTACGGTCGCACTTCGAAGCCGCGGGGCTGCAACACCTCTGCGTGGTCAGCGGACTCATCACTTTTTAGGTGTACTTATGCGACTATTGGTCGATGGGGACAAATGCGCAGCTAGAGGCCATCGTGTACGCCCGAGTGTCCGACAACCGGGGTGGCCGGTCCCGCTCTGTGGATCAGCAGCTCGCGGCCGGCCGCCGGGAGTGCGAGCGTCGCGGCTGGGTGATCGCGAAGGAGATCATCGACGACGACAAGGGCGCCAGCCGCTACAGCCGGGCCAAGCGCACCGGGTACGAGGCGCTGCTCGAGCAGGAATTGCGGCCGGGGCGAGTCCTGGTCACGTGGGAATCGTCGCGCGCGCAACGCGATCTGCGGGCGTACATCCGGCTGCGCGAGATCTGCGAGGAGACCGGGGCGCTGTGGTGCTACGACGGCCAGGTCTACGACATGCGCGACCCGCGAGACCGGCACCGCACCGGACAGGACGCGCTCGACGACGAGCTCGAGGTCGAGAAGACCCGCAAGCGCGTCCTGCGCGACATGCGCGCGAATGCCGAGGCCGGGCGTCCACACGGCAAAGTCGCCTTCGGCTACCGCATCGTGCGAGATCAGCGCTCGGGCCGGGCGATCGACCGGGTGCCCGATGAGCTGACGGCACCGATCGTGCGCGAGATCGCCGAGCGGGTGCTCGCTGGCGAGGCGATCCGCGCGATCGCGACCGACCTCAACCGCAGAGGTATCCCGGCGCCGCGGCCGATTCGGAAGGGCCCGCGGGCAGGGCAGCCTGGCCAGTGGATCACCCAGACCATCACCTCGCTGATCAAATCCCCGACGTATGCCGGCCTGCGCACCGTGCGCGGCGAGGTGGTGCGCGAGGGCACCTGGCAGCCGATCCTCACCCGCGAGCAGCACGAGCGCATCGTCGCGCTGCTGTCGGACCCGAGCCGGCGGACGCAGCGCGGCACCTCGCCGCGGTGGCTGCTGAGCTACATCGCGACCTGTGGTGAGTGCGGCGGCACCATCGCCCGGCTCAAGCCACGCGGGCACGACATGTACACGTGCATCACGAATCAGTGCGTCGGCCGGGCTGTCTCGTACGTCGACAAGCTGGTCGAGGAGGCGATCATTCAGCGGCTCGAATCGCCTGACGTGCTGGCGCTGATGTCGAGCGACGACCAGGCCGCCTCGGAAGCGTACGAGGAGGCGCGGACGCTGCGCGAGCGCCTCGACGCGTTCATCGACCAGGCCGCCGAGGGTGCGTTGTCGGCGCATGCGCTCGCGCGGATCGAGGCGAAGTTGCGGCCGCAGATCGCGGCGGCGGAACGGCGGGCACGAGCGGCGATCTCGTCGCCGCTCGTGGCCGAGCTTGCCGGGCCGCACGCGCGGAGTACCTGGCAGACCCTGACGATGCCGCAGAAGCGCGAGGTCGTGCGAGCCCTGGTCGAGATTCGGATCTGGAAGGCGCGCAAGGGGATGCGACGTGTGAATCCGCGTTACATACACCTGCGGTGGATCGGTTCCGACGAGCCCGTACCGACCGGCCCGGTCCCGCCCCTGCCCCTGGCCGAGGGCGGCGACCCGCTGGACTACACGATCGCCGAGGTGCTCGCGCACATGTCCAGCGCCGACGCCGCCGAGCGGCAGCGCGTACTCGACGCCGAGCGCGCCGGGTACGCCCGCGGCCGGATTCTGCGGCTGAATCCGAATCCGACGCGTCGATGAGCGCCGCCGCTTCAGTCGATATGCCAGGGCCACCGCCGATCGATGGCCCGATTCAGCTCGGCGACCTCGTGGCGGTCGAGGCCGCTCAGGCGGATGCGCAGGGTCGGCACGTCGACCCACAGCTCATCGGCGAGGTCGTGGTGGTTGGTCGGCTTGGCCCACATGAACGCGTCCAGCAGCGACCGCAGTGGGATCAGCCGGCGCGCGGCGATGTCGGCGACGATCCGCTCTTCGGCCGCGGCCAACACGGGGTTGCGGGGCACAGGGCCGCGCTCGAGGTGCACGATCTCGTGGGTGAGCGCGCACCGGCGGGCGGCCTGCCCGAGGGCGCGATCGAGGTAGATCCCGTCTGTCGTCCATGCGGCGCGCAGATCTGGTGGTAGGTGTTCGCGGCAGCTGATGCGGATGTGCGGGTAGGCATCGCGCATATGCCGCCACGGATGCCAGACGTGCGCCACCCTCGTAGTCTCGGCATACCCGCATTAGAACATGTGTTCGATAGATTTGCCCAGGGGTGTGCTGGACACTAGCCAGTGATCATGCACTTAGGTGCACGAAATGGCGGAGCTGGCCTGCCGCCCGCTCCGGTTCATCGACATCGACGATCTTTGCGTGATTGAAGATGGGCGACAGCATTGAGTCCGAGTTCATTGCTTCCACAGCCTCGCCGGAGTAGAAGGCGATGAAGCTCTCGGACGCGCCCGCGGCCCGAGCCGCAGCGACGCGAGCGTGAAACTCCCTGGCCACGCTCTTGGCACTGTCCACGGTCACCCGATGGAACTGGAGCCTATCCATTAAGTGGACCTGACCGTTGGTGTACCGGTAATCAAACCGGACGGCGTCGTCCGCAGCGACTTGGGGCCCCCACACCGCTGGCACCTCGACGTCGGGCTGCGGATGGACTTCGGCGACCTTCAGAACCGTTTCGACTCGTTGTTTCAGTAGCTTCGCCCACGGCTCCGCCGTGGGCGAGTCGTCACCTGCCACGAGTTCGACAAATAGCTGCTCGGCGAACTCGTTCGCTGAACACTGCACCTGGGTCAGGCCGCCGGTGACCATGCGGAACTCGCTCGGTCGCTTCTGTTGGACTCGCAGGACTTGGTCGGGGTCACTTTTGTACTCGATCATGTATGTGTAGTACTCAACCCAGTCCGCGTAGCCCTCCTTGGATACCCCGAACCGTCGTAGGGCCCTGCCGTTGATCTGTCCTTGAGCGTCGACGGCGAAGAACTTGACCGCCCACATCCCGTCCACGAATGCCGCGACGCCGATGTTGCGGGGCTCTTTCCGGCGCATGTCGGCTGTGTACTGGATCAGGTGCCAGGTGGCGTTCATGGGGCACCTCCTCAGGACGGGGGAAACTCAAGCTGGCCGTCGCTTGCGGGCCGGAAGGGTAGTACTTTCGCGCCCTTGGTTGCGCTGCCTTTCGATGCCTTCACCAGTGACTCTATCGCGTCGCGCCGCGAGATCAGGAGCTTCTGGAGTGAGACGACGTTCGTTCTCGCCCCGAGTAGACCTCGCGCATGAGCCTCGTCCAAGGCGAGGTCCACCACCATCGTTGGCAGATGTCGAACACGCCGAATCCAATAGTTGAGATCCTCCTGGGGAAGATCAACATCCTGGAAGGCGTGGTAGCGCAGAGGGGTTGATTGCGCGGTCGAGGAGCTCATGCTCTCGCCTTGGCGCCCGCCGAGACTGTGCTCGTGGTCGATGAGCCAAATTCCGAGCCGCGGATGGAACAAGAAGTTGGATATGTGACGGTCCTCGTTCAGCACCCAACAGTCGAACACGAAGGCGCCTGCGATCGTCGCGCCGTAGAGTCCGAGTATCTGGTCGGTTCTGGCTAACGGCGGAGGGGTGACGCCGTCATGCTTGATTTGCGGCGTGGCCCAGCCCTTCGTGTGATCGTCGAGAGTCGCAACCTCGCCCGGCAGCACGGGCAGGCCCATGGCGGCAGCGAGGCGACTGCAGATGAGCTCGTTGGCGATCATGAATGGGCAGTCGCCGTCCTGCGCCTTGACGTGCATTGTGGCCAGTCCCCACCATGATTGATTCGCGCCACCGAACTCGTCGGGGACCGACTCGAGGCTGTGGACCTGGACGCCGGGCTCGCGGTACCTCATCGCCCCTCGAAATCGTCGTTCGGCGGATCGACCGGGAACTCGTCCTCGGGCTCGCGGTCGCCCTCCGGCTCGGCCATCGCCGCCAGCAGCTGGAGCGGTCGAACTTGGGTTGTTCGGGCAGTGAGGAGTCCGGTTCTCCTTTTCGCCTGCGGCTCCGTGGCGCGGCGGTGGTCGCATGAAGTTCGGGTGCTCGCTCGTTGATGGCTTTGCGCTGGGCGACCAGCACGCGCAGCATCTCGATCGCGGCCCGTCGTTCTTCTGGCGTGAGGTCATCCACGCCCGGCGGTAGCTGCTGCGCAAACAATGATGCGCCCTCAACGTCGACGCCGAGGCTGCGCGCGAACGCCAGCACAACGGCCCGTTCGCTCAACCCCAATGCCTGGGCAATCCCACGGATTGTCTCAGTGCTCTTCGGCCAAGACCGGGGCGGGCCGCTCTTTAGCTCCTGGAACGTCTGGTGTTTGACGCGGTCGCCGGACGCATGTGTCAGGTCGCGATATGAGCGGCCCGTCGCGGCTATGTGATCAGCGATCAGCTGACTGATTGTCGGCATGGAGGGATCGTCTGAGCCATCACGCGCGGCGGCAACCATGCGGGAACTCCAACCGTCTACCAGCAGGGACGCGCCCAGGCTAGTCGAACGGCTACCAAATCAGCGCGCACCCCTTGTCGGATGCCAATGTCGTTGCGTTATTTCGACTCCCTTGGGGTTGACAACCGGCTACCAGTATCCGCACAATCGTCCCGTACTGCTTGACAGATAGCCGTCTACTGGGGACAGTGATGCGGAAGCGAATCAACTACCCGAAGGGACCTGGATGAAACTCCGAAGTCCCGACACCCTGCGCGCCTTGATGAACCAGGACGATTTCTCCCTGGCTCGACTGGCGCGTTACGCGGATTGCTCGAAGGGCTTCATCTCGCACCTGCTGATGGGCCGTCGATCGAGTTGCACACCGCAGCTCGCTCAGCGCATCGCGGAGGCGCTTCACGTTCCGGTCGAAGTTCTTTCGAGCCGCGAGCGTCCCCAGTGGGGGCGAAATGTATGCCGTAAGGACTTGGTCTCCGCATGAAAAAGGCCCCACCTGGGCGAACAGGTGAGGGCCATGACAACGAAAGGAGCTCGTCGATGAACGACTCTACAAACTACCCCACCCCGGTCGACCTGACCACTCCAGACGCGCGGTCGCGGCGTGATGCGCTCGCGGCGCGGGTCGATGTGCTCGGCGAGGTCGGGGTGCTGCGCACCCTGCCCGACGACATGCACGTCACCACCGACATGGTCGCTGACTTCTACGAAGTGGACCGCGAGACCGTACTGAAGGTTGTCCAGCGGAACCGCGACGAGCTGGACGACGACGGCTTCCGGGTGATCGGGCGTCGGGAAGTCGTGGACATCTTGTCCAGGACTCCCGATGAGCTGGGGATGCCGCGCAATGCGCCGACGATGAGCCTCTTCCCGCGCCGGGCCGTCCTCCGTGTCGGGATGCTGCTGCGGGATTCCGCCGTCGCTCGCAGGGTTCGGGACATGCTGCTCGATGTCGAGGCGCAGTCCCGTCCGGCCGAGCTGTCCGAGGACGAGATCGTCCTGCGGGCGCTGGAGATCCAGCAGGGCAAGATCCGCGCCCTCACCGCCGAGAACCAGGCGCTCACCGAGAAGGTCGCCGAGGATGCGCCGAAGGTGCACTACGTCGAGCTGTATGTGGCGGACTCGGACCTGCTGAAGTTTCGCACCGTCGCCGCGGCGAACGACGTGGGCGAGGACTGGCTGCGAGACCTCCTCCTCGAGAAGAACTGGATCTACGTCGAGACCGAGCGCCGCTGGTCGAACACCAAGGGCTGCATGGAGATCCGCCGCCGCTACTCGGCGTACTCGCACAAGCGTCAGTACTTCCGGCCGGTCGAGGTGCATGAGGCCCCGCGCTTCAAGGGCGAGGTCATGCACACCTTGAAGATCACGCCGGCCGGCGCTGAGGCGGTCGCTCGTCTCATCGAGCGGGAGCGTGCGGCATGAGCTCGCTGACCTTCTGGGCCGAGCCCGCCGTGCTCTCCACCAGCGACGCCACGATCACCGTCGGCGCCGGGGAAGTCGACGGCGGACGCCACGACGGTGCCGAGCGCGTCGCTCTCGTCGTCCATACCCGCAGCGCATCCGGCGACATCACCCACGGCTCTGCGCACCTCACCGCCGCCCAGGTCACCGACCTCATCGTGGCGCTGACCGACGCCCGTGACGCGCTGGAGACCGACATCTCGGGAATCGGAGGTGCACGATGACCGACCAGCAGCCACAGCCACCCTTCTCCGCGGCCGAGCGCGCCTGGCTCGACGCCGTGCGCGCCAAGCACCCGCCGCTGTCGGACCGGCAAGCCCAGCTGATCCGCCGCGTGCTCAAGCCGCGTCGTCCCATCGAGCGCACGGGGCTGGCGTCGTGACCGCAAGCAGGCCGAACCGCGCTACGCGGACGGCACACCCGCCACCTCCGGGGAGCTGGACACGATCGCCCAGGCGTTCGGCTTCCTCTCGGCGCGCCACCTGTGCGAGGTGAGCACCGGCGCCGCGCCGACCGCGCTCGGCCGCACGGTTCGGCCGCGACGGAAGGCGGCCACCCGATGACCGGCCGCCACCGCGCCCCCGCCTCGCGAATCGACTGGGCGTTCTGGCGCGCCTACCTGGTGGTGATCGCGAGTTTCAACGCCCCGCTTGTCGCCGCCTGGCTCATCTACTTCGCCGACCACTGACCCTTGGGCCCCGGACCCGAGCGAAAGCCAGTCGCTCGGGCCAGGGCACCAGCACCCTACCGAAAGGGCACCCGATGCCTACCGACTCCCGCATGGACACCGACCGGAATGAAGCGCTCGGCGACCTGGTCGAGGCGCTCGCCGAGCTGCGATTCAACGGCGCGAGCAAACAGGCCGACCAGATCGCCGGGGCGCTCGTCCGCCTCGGCATCCACCTCTCCGAGTACCGACCCAACGACGAGTACCTGACCCTCGCGCAGCTGCTCGGCATCACCGACGAGGCTCGCCGCTACGACATCGCGGTCCGCCTCGGCGACATCCCCGCCGCCTGCCTGTCCGACCTCATGGACTGGGCCCGCCGTGGATACGTCCTGGTCGAGCACGAGGACGGCTCGTTCGAGCGCAGCCCGATCCCGCGCACCGGCACGGCGCTGCCGTGCATGGTCGAGGCCGTCGAGCAGGCGCGGCCCTGCTACTGCGGTCGTTTCGGCGCCACCCGCGTCCTGCCGGCCGCGGCCCTCGATCCCGTCGACGCCGATGTCGACGAGACCGCGGACGAGTACGACGAGCCCGACCCGGACCTCGCCCACGACCGCCGCGTCGCCGACCAGCTGGGGGTGCTCTGAGTGGACAACCTGACCAGCGACTGGCGCCACAGCGCCGAATGCCGTGACGCCGAAGACCCCGAGCTGTGGTGGCCGGTATCGGCGGACGACCCAGCGACACAAGCGCGCCGCGCATGCCACGGCTGCGTCGTGCGAAAGGAGTGCGCGGTGGCTGCGCTGAGAGAAGGGCACAGCGCCGGCATCTGGGCAGGATTCCGGCTGCCGGAGGAGAAGGGCGCGCTGCGTGCATACGCCGAGGCCGAAGCGCTCCCCACCTCGCACTGCGCATGCGGTCGCACCATCGTCCACGCCGGCAGGCTGCGGCAGTCCAAGTGCGCCGCCTGCCGACTGGGCCTCATCGACGACACCGAAGTGCGAGAGCACATCATCGCGCTGAGCCGTGCCGGTCTCGACCACACACTCATCGGTGAGCTCGCCGATGTAAGCCGCCGGACCGTGGGGCGGATCGCGCGTGGCGAGACCGAGGGTGTGAAGCCCGAGATCGCTCACCGGATCATGTCGATCCACGTCCCCGACCAGCTGGGGTGTTGTGATGGCGAAGCCTGACGCGATCGACCGGATTCCGGGCCTGCCGCATGACGAGCAGGCGCGCGCCGCGGCGCGCCGGGTGGTGGCCGCCAACTCCGTTGATGTGGCCGACGCGTCCACCCTGCTGGCGATGCTGGGGCTGATCGATGACGAGGTGCACAAGCGCACGCCGGCACCTGCCCGGCGTGCGGGAAGGAGCTGCCCCTCGAGGCGCACTCCCCGAAGTGGGGCACCGCGGGCTATTGCAGCCGCAAGTGCCGCAGCGCCGGGCCGAGCAAGGCGGCACCGCCGCAGGTCTGCCTCGAGTGCGGGAGCCCGATGGCATACAAACCGGCGGCGGGGCGGGGCTGCGGCGCACAGGCGCGCACGGCATGTGCGACCTGTGCTATTCGCGGGTCCATCGTCAGGGGGTGCGCCGCGAGCTGAGTTCGTCTCGCCCGCACGCGCCGCAGATCGCATCGCCAGGATGCGCGACCTGGGCGCGTCGTGGAAGGCCTCGAGGAGGCGACCGGGCTGGCGCGCAGCTCGCTCATCGGCATCATGCGCGGCAAGGTCCGCCAGATCCGGCCCGAGACCGAGCGGGCAATCCTCGCGGTGGCCGGAATCGGGACGGCGGTGGCGTCGTGAGCGGCCCCAACGACGTTTGCCAGATCTCCGACCTCGACCGTGAGGTGTGCCCGCACTGCCGCCCGGTGACCCGGATCCCACGGAGCCCGGCCTGTACGCCGACATCCCGGACGAGGTGTATCACTCCGACCGCGACAGCCTGTCGTCGTCGGGGCGCGCACGATCTTGTTCGACAGCCCGAGCGAGTTTCGGTACGGGCCTCGGGTCGACAAGGCCGAGTACGACTTTGGGCACGCCGCCCACCTGTACGTGCTCGGCAAGGGCTCGCGCATCGCGGTGATCGACGAGCCGAGCTGGCAGACCAAGCGGGCGAAGGAGCATCGGGCCGAGGCCCGCGCGGGCGGGCTCGTGCCGCTGCTGGCGAAGGAGGACGAGCAGGCGCACGCGATGGCGAGGGTCGCGCTCGAGCACGACCTCGTCGGCGCGTACTTCGCCGAAGGCGAGGCCGAGATGTCGGGTGGTGGGTCGACGAAGAGTTCGGCGTACGCCTGCGCATCCGGGTCGACTGGCTGACCCGTCTGCCCGATGGCCGCATGGTCGCGGTCGATTACAAGACCTCGAGGTCGTCTGGCGCCGGTGCGCTCGCCAAGGCGATGGGTGACTACGGCTACTTCATGCAGAAGCCGTTCTACCTCGCTGTCCTGCGGGCGCTCGGGTTCGACATCGCCGACTTCGTCTTCATCTCCCAGTGCAAGAAGCCGCCTTACCGGCTGACCGTCGCCCGCATCGATCCGCGCGATGTGGAGCTGGGCACCGGCTCAACCGGCGGGCCATCGAGCTGTTCGCCCAGTGCATGGCCGAGGACCGCTGGCCCGACGACAGCCACCTGATCCACACCCTGTCCATTCCCGCCAATGCCCGCTACCGGGCCGAGGAGCTGCTGTCATGACCCACCCCGACCGCTATCAGCCGACCGAATTCGCCCGGCGACCCGGATCGCCCCGACCTCACAGGCGACCGCGATCGAGCAGTCCCGCGCCATCGCCGAGGTCCAGGCCGCGGTGCTCGTCGCCAGCAGCGGCCCCGGAACACCGCCGCCGCGATCGCTGAGATGCGCGACTCCACCGGGCAGCACTCCGTCGCGGCGAAGGCGTACTTCCGGTACTCGCGCGGCGGCGAGAACGTCACGGGCGTCTCCATCCATCTGGCCCGCGAGCTTGCCCGCTGCTGGGGCAACATCGACTACGGCATCAAGGAGATGCGGCGCGACGATGCCAAGGGCGAGTCGGAGATGCTCGCCACGCCTGGGACATGCAGACCAACGCGCGGGCATCCACGACGTTCATCGTGCCGCACATCCGTGACACAAAGAAGGGCCGCAGGCAGCTCACCGAGACCCGCGACATCTACGAGAACAACGCCAACAACGGCGCACGCAGGTTGCGAGAGCAGATCCTCGCCGTCCTGCCGAGCTGGTTCGTCGAGGAGGCCAAGGCCAACGTCGACGCCACGCTGGAGAAAGGCGGCGGCAAGCCGCTGCCGCAGCGGGTCGCCGACGCCATCCGCGTTTTCGACGAGATCGGCGTGAGCGCCGCCCAGCTCGAGGCGAAGCTCGGCCGCAGCTCGGCAGAGTGGTCCGGGCACGACGTGGGCCAGCTCGGCGTCATCTACTCCTCGATCAAGCGCGGCGAGACCAGCCTCGCCGCCGAGTTCCCGACCGAGAAGGAGCCAGAGCAAGGGGTGTCCGCGGCCGAGATCACCGCAGCCGGGCGCAGCAAGCGCAACCCGGACCGCGACCCCGCCGACGAACCCCAGCCAGCAGCCCGGCCGGCGACGAGCAGCAGGCCGCGCCCGAAACCCTGAATCCGATTCCGCGCCCCGTCCGAGGGCATCGACGAGGCGATTGAGCGGGCCGCCAGGAGCAGGCCGCCGAGAGCCGGCCCGCCAGCGCCGCACCCGCGCGAAGGCCGCCGAGCCCGCGCCGGTACCCATCACCGCCGAGCAGCTCGGCGAAGCGCGCCAGCTGCTCGAGCAGCTCGGCGCGGACACCACCGAGACGCGGCTCGCCTACTACCGCGGGTACTTCGACCGGCCCGACCTCGACGACCCGCGCGAGCTGAGCACCGAAGACGGCCGCGACGTGATCGCCGAGCTGCGCCGCCAGGTTGAGGCCGAGACGAAGGCGGACCAGTGAGCACGCCCATAGTGTTTTTGGACTGCGAACCACCGGCCTGCACGCCGACCGCCGCCCGTGGAGATCGCCATGATCCGCGCGAGGGCGACCGGCAGCGGAGCCTGACCATCTACGTCTCCGACGTGGACCTGTCGTCCGCCGAGCTGATCGGGCTGCGGGTCGGCCGCTTCCACGACCGCCACCCGATGTACCGCAAGGATGTCGGCGGCGCGTTCGACATCGACACCGAGTCGGACGACACCGTCGACCCGTGGGCCGCTGACGACCAGCTCGGCGTCGACCACTGCCTGTACCCCGAGCAGCACGCCGCCGTGACCGTCGAGCGCTGGACCCGCGGCGCGCACATCGTCGGCGCCGTCCCGAACTTCGATACCGAGTGCTTGGCCGCGATGCTGCGGCGGCATGGACTGTGCCCGGCCTGGCACCACCACCTGATCGACGTGGAGGCGCTGGCCGTGGCTACCTCCACGGCACCCGCCAGGTCGGCAGCGTCCCCCTTCCGTGGAAGTCCGACGCCGTGTCGACCTTCCTCGTGTCCGGCCGCCCAGCGAGGACGAGCGGCACACCGCGATGGGCGATGCCCGCTGGGCCATGCGCCTGTACGACCACATACCGGAGGAGCCAGTGAGCACCGACCACCACCGCACCGACGCCGAGCAGCTGCTCGCCGGATCGCCTGCGCATCGACGGCATGACAGCGCTGCCGTCCGACCCGATCGCGATGAGCCTCGCCGCACAGGCCGCCACCGCGCACGCGCTGCTCGCCATCGAGGCCAGGCTCGCCGAGCTGGTCGAGCAGGGGATGCGGCTGGACAGCGTGGCCGAGGCGACGGAGATCAGGCAATGAGCGACCAGATCGACGTGCTCTGGCTGGGCGGCACCGATCCCGCGCGGCGGTGACGGCGTCTCCGAGACCTTCGCGAGCGCCCTCGACCCGACCGGTTCCGTTTCCGCATCGTGCCTACCCGGCCACCTTCGGCGGCGGCCAGCCCTCGTGGCGGAGAGCCGGGCGGCTGGCCGCGAGGCGCTCATCGGCGCCATGTGCGCCACGGAGAACCGGGTGGTGATCGGCGCTACTCGCAGGGTGCCGGGATCGCGGGCGGACTTGCCGCCGAGTTCGGACGTGGCGAGCTGACCGGCCTGCGTCGCCAGCTGCTCGCCTGCGCGCTCATCGCCGACCCGGAACGCCCGCGCGGCGCGGGCATCCCTGGCCGCCCGGCCGCGCCGGGTACGGCATCGTCGGCGAGCGGCCGGTCCACGGCCTGCCGGCGTTCTGGGCCGCCGCCGAGCGAGACCCGATCACCGCGCTGCCGCGGGCTCGCCGCTGCGCACCCTGCCCGACATCCTCGACTACTACTCCATCCGGTCCCGGCCGCGGCGCGGGCGTGGGGTGAAGCGCTGATCCAGCGCGCCGGCAGAACCGGTTCCAGCGGTGGTGGACCTGCGTCTCGTCCTGGAGTGGGGCGGCGCGGTCCGGCAGGCGCTGGACTACCTGCCGTCCCGCCCGGCGGCGGCCGCCACGGCCAGGCGTACGTGATCGAAGGGCTGGCCACCGCGCTGGCGCACGTGATCAACGAGGAGGTGCGTTGATCACCTTCCGTCAGTGCCGCACCGGCGTGGCCTCCCCGCCCACGGGCCGGGAGATCGAGGCCCGGTATCGGTGCATCGACGCCCGCCACGAGCCCGTCACCTACAACCCGGTCCATGACAAGACGTGTGCTTGTGCGGGCGGTCATCCGCGACGGCGACCACAGCCGCTGGCCGACCCGCTACGAGTACGCCGAGACCGACGCCGCCCGAACCGATCTCGTCGGACGTGAGGCGCGCGCCTACCTGCGCGAGGTCCACGGGGAACCAGAACCCCTGTCGTCCCGACAGAGTGCGGGAGCAGTTCGTGTTGGAGTGGCGTAGTGCCCGATCCGCACGATCAAGCCGGCTTCTGGGACAGCCCGACACGGCCGCCGCTACGTCGAGCCCGCCGCGGATGTCCGGTCGCTCAGCGATTCCGAGTCACCCACGAATCCCCCGGATAGGAGGGCTGATGCGCATCCGCAGCACCAAGCCTGAGTTCTGGCGTTCCGAGCGAATCGCCGCCTCTCGTGGGACTCGCGGCTGGTCTCAAGGGCCTGGAGTCCTACGTCGATGACAACGGCGTCGGCAAGGACGACGTGGCTCTGATCGTCGCCGACGTGTTCCCTCGCGACATGCTCGCGAACCTCGCGAGACCGTCGCGAGGGTTTCCGAAGCCGTTTCCGAGCTTCACCGGCACGGTTTCATCCATCGCTACGAGGTGGATGGGACCCGCCTCCTCTACATCTCGTGTGGGAGGCGGTACAGCGCATCGACAAGCCCGGCAAGACGTTTCCCCAGGCCAGACGGCACAATGGACTATCGCGAGTCCGTCATTCGCGAGAGTGTCGCGAGCCCTCGCGAGGTGTCGCGAGCCCTCGCGAGGGTGTCGCGCCTGGAACAGGGAACAGGGGACAGGGAACAGATATACGTCCCCAGTTTTCGACGTAACTCACGACCGCGCGGGCGCGCGCGCGAGCGGGGTGTGGTCGCGCTGCGTGCGCCGCGCGGTGGCGCACAGGTCGCGGCGCGGCTCAATGCGACCGCGCGCAGCGCACCGGCGCACGCACATCGCGGTCGCGTTCAGCGAAGCGCTGTCGGTGCCACCGAGGCGGGCGTGCTCGCAAAGGTCGGCTCGAAATCGACTCGTGCCTCGCGGCCGGTATCCCGCCGCCCGCCATCGCCGCCGGACTCAGCGTGGACGGAATCGGATTCGTGGAGTCCACGCAGATACCGGCGTTCGTCCACAAGGCCGCCAACGCCCGCGGTCGGCGCGGCCGATCGAAACCCACCGAGAAGGCGGTCGACGCCCACGCCGCCGCCGAGGAACTGCTACGGGAGTGAGAACCCTTGGAGATCGCAGCGAGTGACGCAGCGTGCGCGCTGCGGCCGCAGCATGTCCCGGGCACGCATCTACGCGACAAGCTCGGCGACCCGGACAAGGCCCGGCTCGCGGCATGGGCCGAGGCATCGAGCGGTGGAAGCTCGACGCCCCGGACCTGCTCGAGGGCGTGATTCGCTACTACAGGGCCAGACCGAGGGCCGCACATCGGCATCGGCGACCTGCTCCACCACGCCCGCGAGTCCCGCCGTCAGCGCGCCGAACGCGAGACCGCCGCCGAGGTTCACGCCGCAGTCACCGCGGCGCTACCGTGTCCAGCGCCGGGCTGCCACTCCGAGCCGCCGGTGATCCGGTGTGGGCTGCCTACGAAGTCAACGGCGCCATAGACCGCCCGT
>NZ_PDDW01000002.1:0-88177 GCF_002554515.1 Nocardia sp. FDAARGOS_372
GCAAGTCCGTCCGCCGAGCAGAGGAGTTTCACCGTCATGGGAATCGTCGAATTCATGCGAGGCACCGCGGGCCGGGCCGCCCGCATCATCGCCGGGATCGCGCTGATCCTGATCGGGCTCGCCGCTATCGGCGGACCCGTCGGCATCCTCGTCGCCGTCATCGGAGTGATCCCGATCGCGGCAGGAGCGTTCAACTTCTGCCTGCTCGGCCCCGTCCTCGGCCTGGACCTGCATGGTCAGCCACGCCGCCAGGCCGGTCACTGAACTCGGGCCGGTCACACAACCGCCGAGTCCGATCCGTCCCGCGCATCGCCGACACCGCACCGTTGTAGCGATGCGCCACAACACGCAGGAGTTTGTCGATGGCCGATATCGAGCTGTTTGTCGATCCCGTCTGCCCGTTCTCGTGGGTGAGTTCGCAGTGGCTGCTCACCGCCGCCGAGGACAGTGCGCACACGGTGCGGCTACGCCAGATGAGCCTGGCCGTGCTCAACGACGGCCACGACGTGGCCGCCGACCACAAGCCGATGATCGATCGCTCGCGCCGCCTGGGGCGGGTGTTCGCCGCGGCTACCCGCACCGGCGGCGCCGAAGCGTTCGCACGCCTCTATGACGTCATCGGCACCCGACTGCACATACAGGGCGATGATCTCGGGCCGCAGGAGGTGGCGAAGTCGTTGACCGAGGCGGGCCTGGATCCGGGGTTGGCCGAGCACCTGGACAGCACCAGCCTCGACGACGACATCACCGGAACCCACGAGGTCAGCCAAGCTGCGCTCGGCGGCCGCGGCGGCAGTCCGATCGTCGTCGTCGACGGACGCGGGTTCAACGGTCCCGTCCTGACCGAACAACCCCGCCCGGACCGCGGCCGAGATCTGCTCGACGCGCTCGTCACCGCCGCGACCACCCCCGGATTCGCTGCCCTGCAGCGCCCCTATCAAGGCCCGCCGAAAATCGATGCCGCCACCGAGGAGACCCACTGATGTGCTCACCGACCCGATGCCGCACCTGCGGCAAAACCACCTGGTCCGGCTGCGGCGCCCACATCGAGGCCGTCCGTGCCCGGGTCGCCCCCGACGACTGGTGCCCCGGCCACCCGACCCAGCAAGCAGGCCAACCCTGGTGGCGCCTGCGCAGGAACTGACCGACCACCTCACCCCTGCCGGAGCGGACACGCTCGACAGTGACCCCGGTCCCGCACCTCGGTGTGTATCGAGCTCGCGACGCCGATTGCCTGCGGCGCAGAAGGGTAAGGCTTGCGCATGAAACGTTCTGCGCCGGGCTTTGCCGGCGGCGGGGACGAGCGGCAGGCGGCGTTGATCACCGCCGTGGGCTTGTCCTACCCCGAACAGCATCGCCGTAGGGTCCGCAAGTACGTGGTCCTATGGCGTGTCGGGTGCCGTCGTTGCTGTTGGCCACCGCCGTGTACGCCGCTGGTGGTCCCGGCTGGGTGGCCGCGGCGATCATGGGGGTGACACTGCCGTTGTCGTGGATGGCGGTGTTGATCGCCAACGACCGCCCACCCCGCGAGAAACGCCGTCCCTCGCTGCTTCGGCGCCGTCGGCGCCGTCGTTGAGCTCGGCAGTGATCGGGGGTCCGGGAACATTCACGAGAAAAGTCACGCTAAGGAGTTACCGCACATAGTGACATACTATGTGCGGCATCGCGGCGGCCGAGCTGGAGAAGCGGCCGAGCAGCCAGTGGTCGACTCGCGAAACTATGTGCGGTAGGACTCGCCTGTCGACTCACGGAGAGCAATGGGGGACCGCTAGCGGAACATTCCGCGCGGATGTTCCTCAATCCCCTTCGCCTACCCGGCGCCTGCCGCGCCAGCAGTGTGCGCGCCAGAGATGTTCGGGCGTGCGGTTGCCCGAGCGAGTTCAGAAGGGGACGGCCTCGCCCAGGCGCTGGATGACTTCGCGGGCGGCCTGCGCGCTTTCGTCGGTGGCGGCCGCGGTCACCCCTGCCGCGATGGGGGAGAGCAGGCCCTTGATCATGGTCAAGCCACGTTTGACGATTCCCGGATCCGGTTCCTCATTTACGACCTCGGCCAGGATCGTCTCGGTGTGCTCGCGAACCTCGGTGGTCTCGTCGTCGGCCAGGGGGAACCGCGGCAGTGTGGCGAGCAGCTCGGCGAGAGTGGCCGCGAGCTCTTCGTACCCGGGGGCGATCTGATCGCTGTGGGCTTGTCCCTGGTGCACGGTTCCGTTGTTCCAGGCCAGCTGGGCGTGCGAGCCGTGGACCGTGACGATCGGACCGTTGTAGTTGGTGATGTTCGCCGCGGGCGGGTAGACCCCGCCCGCCTCCATCTCGATCGGCACGCGGACCGGGTTCTTGGCGAACTCCCGCTGGATCTCGCGGCTCATCTGCTGGATGCCACGGCGATTGATCTTGAACCCGCTCATGGACAGGTCCTCCTTCGACACGAATAGTTCGATGGCCCACGATCTCATGCACGCCCGACAGCTACCCCGACAGCTACTCCGCCCTACTCAGACGGGCGCGCCGACGTCACGTCGGTGTGGGTCGGTACCCAGCTGTCCTGGCCTGGGCCTCATCGCCATCTCCGGGCGAGGATCGGTGTGACAGCAGGTGCCGTGATCTGGAACGTCGAAAGGTCCCGCCCGGAGGGCGAGACCTTTCGACTCCTGTTTACGGACGGTGCGCTGCTCTAACCATTGAGCTACGGGCCCTCGTGGTGGACCCGACGGGATTCGAACCCGCAACCTTCGCAGTGCCCTCGATTCTACTGGAGGGGACCGACAGGTCTGCGGCGGTGGTGCAGCGTGGAGCCGCGCGCGCTATCGTCGATGGCAGCACGCTGCTGGCCTCGGGCCGGGCAACTCTTCTCTAGGTGATGAGGAGCCTGGGATGCTCGGTCGCTGCGCGAACTGCCACTTCCTCTCGCCGGATCTCCCCGGAACTGTTCCCAGTCCGCGGTGCCCGCTCTCGACCGAGAGGGGTCGTGCGCCCGCACGATGTGAAGACGACGAACCGACAGCTTCACCTTGCCCGGAACCTGTCGAAGACACCGTCGTCCCGCTGCTGCGGCAGCTGTGTCGAGTCCTGGAGTTCGTGCTCCATGTCGGGTCGGTTATGGATTGGGTCGGACAGTTCATGGATTGGGTCGGCCACGTGCTGGAGTCGATGCCCTAGTGCGCCCTTGTGCTGCTCGGCGTCGGTGCCCAGCAGCACAATCATGTTGTGCGGTCTTGGAAACCTGAAACGATCATCTGCCAGTACTGCTCGATGGAAGTGGTGTGGCTGCCCACTATCTACGGCGGGAACAAGCTGTTCGACGCGAAGATGTACCCGACCTCCGAGTCAGCTCGGGGTAATCGGTTCGCAGCCAAGCGCAACGGATCGGTCGTCGACCTGGACGACATCCACAGCAATCGCTGGCCGGCGGAATGTCTCCACCTCCACCGGTACTCGTGTTCGGAGTACAACGCGGACATGGAGGCACGGATCTGGACGACGAAGCAGTCGCCCGGACGGGACGGACGACGCATCGCCGAGCCTCCGTTCTGAGCAGCGCCGGGCAGGGTACGAACCGGCCGGGACCCCAGAGGGCGTGCGCTCTGGGGGTCCCGCGTCGATGGAGCTGGTGGCGCCGGGTTATTCCGTGTCCCACCAGGCTTCCGTGGCGAACCGGTCCCAGTGGTTGTTCAACTCCACGCTCAATGAGGACTCACCATCGTGGTGGATGGTGAACTCGAAGTTTGCGGCATCGGCGATCGCGCGCATGTTCATCCACGTCGCCGAGATGATGTTCGCGTACAGCTCCGACGGGAGCGGTTTGTCGAACTCGATGGTCAGCTTCTTGCGAGCCACCTCGCACCCCCAGTCGCTGTATGGCACGCCCGCCCAGTCCGGCTCATGCTGGAGCGATCATAGGGCGGCAGGACCGGGTGTCCGAAGTGAAAAGGGTTCCGGTGGGGTTCGCGGGCACCTCGGACGCTACCGGTCGTGCTTGTCGATGGTGCCGAGCTGGGTGAGCGCGGTGCGCAGGTGGCGGGCTTGCTGGTCGGCGGTGTCGGCACCTGCAGCGAGTGCGGTCGATGCCGTGTCGGCTGCGGTGGCTACGACGGTGTCCTGGGTGTCGGCGAGCCGGTCGGTGACTGCGGTGATCTCGTCGAGCAGTTGTCGGGCGTGGGTGGTGGCCAGGAGCAGGTCGGCGACGAGAGCGCGGGGGTTTTCGGGTCGCTCGACCTGTGCGTGGTCGTAGTTGGCCAGGCGGGTCTTCCAGGGCTCGATGACCGCGGCGCCGAGTTCGGCGAGCGGGGTGTGGGTGCGGGTGGCCCATCGTCGTTCGGCTTCCAGCGGTGAGACGCCGGCCGCGGCGGCGATGGCCTGCCAGCTGGCGCCCTGGGCGCGGGCGGTCCGCACGGCGTCGATCAGCTGTCCCTCGGCGCGCATCGCGTTGGCGGCGGTGACCTCGACGGGGTGGACGATCCTGTCCAGGGTCTCGTCGCCGTGCTTGTGGTTCATCCAGGGCTCCTCGAGGTGGCGCGGCATTCCGGCGAATTGGTGGTCGGCAGAACTGGTTTCCGTGCTGGGTGCCGGTTGGTCGTGTGCGAGTATGCGCGAGGGCCGGGGCATGTAGCCGATGCCCCGGCCCTCGCGGGTTGTGGTGGTCAGGGTCCGGTGGTGATGAGGGCGGCGATGCCGAGCCAGAGCCAGTGCCAGGACTGGTCGAGGTGGGCGGCGCCGGTAGCGAGTCCGGTGCCGGCGCGGTAGAAGCCGCCGGAGCCGAGAAGGTCGGCGAGCCAGGCCAAGGTGGCGCGGCGGTCGGCCCAGTAGTGCGTGACCGCCGAGACCGTCAGTCCAGCCGCAGCCCACGCCGGTTGGACCGGCATGCCGAGCCACCAATCGACGGTGGCCAGGCACAGGGCGAGGGTGAGGGTGTAGGTGGCGACGTGCTTGGTGCAGGCCCAGCGCCCGCTCCAGCCGGGTCGGCCTTTGGTCTGGGCCTGGTGGTCGGTCTGCACCCAGTAGTCGCCGACCTGGTGGGCGACGAGGTAGGTGCCGAGAACGGCCGCGAACACCGCCGCGCCGGTCATGCGGTCCTCCTGGCGGCGGTGGGGAACTGGCTCCAGATCACGCCGTCGAGTTCGCGGCCGGCGGCCTTGGGGGTGCGTCCGCCCCACTGCTTGAAGAAGAACGCCGTGCCCGCGGTGACGCACTGGTCGCGCAGGTCGCGCACCCATTCCGGGTCGATCGGCCGCGCGGCCGGGCCGGATTCCCCGCCGACGATCACCCAGTCGATCGCCGGGCGCGGCGCCCAGTCCGCACAGGCGCCACCGCAGGCGCATTCGTTGTGGTCGCCGTCGTCGGGCCACCGGCACGAGCAGCCGTCCGGGCACCGGTCGGGGAAGAGCCACGGGTCGAGGTCGATCGGGCCCAGCAGCGGCTCGCACGACAGAAAACGCACCGCGGCGTCGATGGCGAGCAGGTCGGTGATGCGGTGGGTGACCGCACCGTGCTCGACCGAGGTGCCGATCCAGACGTTGTCGGGCAGCACCAGGCCGCGTTCGGTCAGCCGCCGCGCCCGCGACGGGCGCTTGGTCAGCACCTGGTAGGTGTGCTGCGGCGTCTGCCGCATGACCTCGACGACGGCGTGGACGAAGGCGTCGGGGACACGGGCGTGGAACAGGTCGGACATGGAGTTGACGAACACCATCCGCGGTGCCCGCCACCGCCGCGGGATGTCGAGGGCGTCGGGGTGGACGCTCACGCCGAACCCGGGCCCGGAGGTGCGCGGGTCGCCGTCGCGCTGATACTTCGCCGAGCCCATCGCCTTGAGCCGTTTGGCCATCGCCAGGGCGTAGCAGTGGTCGCAGCCCGCGCTGATCCGGTCACAGCCGGTGACCGGGTTCCAGGTGGTTTCTGTCCATTCGATACCGGTGGCGCTCATGCGGCGGTCCTTTCGATCGGTTCTCCGGTGATGGCTTCGACGAGGGCGCAGCCGATGACCTCGGGCACCGGTGGGGTGACCGCGTTGCCGTAGCCGGCCGCCTGGGTGCGCTTGTCGCCGATGGGGATGTAGGTGGGCGGGAATGCCATCCCGGCCCGGATCTCGTCGGGTTCGAGCATCCGGAACGTGCACTCGGCCAGGATTCTGTCGGGGTCGATGCCGAGCAGGCCGTGCCGGTCGCGGGTGGTCAGGGTGCCCATCGGCTCGGTGAGCGGGCGGGCGAGGCCGGTGCGGTAGTAGGGCACGAGCAGCTGCTCACGCGTGCCCGCCAGCTGCTCGACGACCGCGGTCGATCCGGGCGGCTGCACCAGGCCGTGGTGAAAGCCCCTGGCGGAGAAGGTGCCCAGCGGTTCTCCGACGTGGCGGGCGGTCTTCCTGCTGCCGCCGCCGCGCAGGCTGGTGATGAACGGCGGGATGGCCACGGCGAGTTCGCGGCGGGTGGTCTGTGTCGGCAGCGGCTGGCCGGTGCTGCGGGCGGTGAGGTCGGCGCGCTTGCTGGTCTGCACGATCAGCGGCGGCACCACCAGGCCGTCGCTCTCGCGGGTCGTGCGGGCGGGCATCGGCGCCGACAGCGCGGTGGGGTCGGCGCGCCAGGTGCCCCCGGCCGGGGTCAGGAACGACTCACCAGCGAATTTCGCCAGCCCGATCCGGATCCGCTCCATCGTGGCCGCGGCCAGCGGGCGGGCCCGCTCGCCGATCTTCTCTCCCGGATCCAGGCTCCAGTCGATGGCGGCGGCGGCCGGGACCGTGAACGGCTCCACGATCTGGAAGCGGCAGGACTTGGCCGGGCAGCGGTAGACGTACTGGCCGTGGCGGGCGCCGTAGCGGCCCATGTCGATGCCGGGCTGCTTCCAGGACTGCACCGCGTCCACCACCCGATCGCAAGTCGGGCACCAGGCTTTCGGGCGCAACCATTTGTCCCAGTCCGGGCGTCGCCCCAGGGATTTGAGCCAGTAGGCGACATAGAGCCGGTCGCGGCTCTGCGGTGCGGGCAGGCACCGGCGCGGCACCGCGTGCATGCTGTTGAGCGCGATCACCCGGGTCTCGTAGCCGGGGCCGATCGACTCGATCGCGCGCAGCCAGCGGTCCCACTGATCCCAGCGACGGCACTGGATGACGTTCTCCATCACCCCGGCCAGCACCGGGGTGCCGCGCCCGGCCATCGCCCGCAGGTAGCGCGGGATCTGCTCGACCAGCCCGCGCGAGCGGGCCTCAGCCGGATCCTCGATCACCGTCCCCAGCTCGTCGTCGCTGAGCAGCGTGTACTGATTCGACTTGTCGAAGTACCGTTTGCGGCCCTTGGCGTCGGTCCAGGCCGGGCACGCCGGCGACGCCCAGAACAACTCGGTATAGGGCAAGGTCGCCAGGTCGATGGCTTCGACGTCGCCGGGCGGAAGATGCTCGGCGTCCGGGAAGTTCAGTGTGTGGACCTCCACACACACCGGGTTGTGGTTGGCCGCCAGCCGCAACTCGATGCCGGGAACCTCCTCCCAGCCCAGCGAATCGCCACCCCAACCGGCGAAGTAGACCGTGGATCTCAGAGACATCCGAACCCCCATCATGTGAACAAAATTCGCGTACTCAGTTCACATTGAGGCTCGGCCGAGTGTTTGTCAACTATGTTCGCGAACAGTGTTATGCGATGATGGCGGGCATGAGCGACGAGACCGACCACGCGGCCGCGATCCGCGCCGCGCGAGCGGCCTACGACCAGGCCCGCTCGGAGTTGTTCGCCACCATCCGCGCCGCCCTCGACGATGGCGTCGGCCCGTCCGCGATCGCCCGATACAGCGACTTCACCCGCGAGTACATCGCCCGCATCCGCGATGGCAAGGGGCCCAAAGACATTCGGGGGTAGCCCGCGGTGACGCCAGGCGCCGAACTCGGCCTGGCAGGTGAGTCCGGTGTCGCCGAACCAACGATCTTTCGCTTACGAGGCGAATGGTTCGGCGGGACGGCCTTCGGCCCGTTAGGGCAGCTGCGCCCATGCGGGCAGGGGTTCTTCCAGGTAGAGCAGGATGCGGATCCAGGCGGCCAGTACCAGGGCTGAGGCGGTGCTGTAGGCGCCGGCGGCGATGCGGACCTGCGCGTCCCAGCCGTGGTGGTGCCATGTGTTCCAGACCGCGTAGGCGGTGAAGCCGAACAGCACGCAGCCGATGCCCATGTAGGTCACCAGGGTCTGCACTTTGAGCAGGATCGGTTGCCGGTCGAGGTCCATCACCTGCCGGGCACGGGCGCCGCCGAGTTCGTGGGAGGCGACGCCGAGCATCGGGAGTTTCGTGGCCGAATGCAGGCGAACTTCCAGGATGCGGATGGACTGGTTGCGGGTCAGGACCGCGCCCATGATCAGCACGTGGAAGGCAGCGACCATCCACAGCGGCACCGGCAACAGGACCGGCCACATCGCCGCGGCTTTGACGTCTTTCCACGCGGTCACGACCAAGCCCAGGTAGGCGACTGCACCGGCGATGAGGGTCAGCGCCGAGGTGTTGTGCTGGGACTGATCAGCCCGATCGGCCTGGTAGAGCGCAGCCAAAGCGGTCACCTCGACCGCGTCGACCGGCGGCAGGCTCGCCGGGCCCGGCGAGCCTGCGCTCGGCGGCGGAACGGGTGCTCCCATACTGTCCCCCGGGAAGATCAGGGCGAGCTCTGCCCGCCGTCACCGCCCAGGATAGAGGCAGCGCATCCGCGGCCGATGTGTTTCACCGGACCCGCCCAGGCGCCACACGAAGGGCCGTCACACCTGCATCGTGGCTCGACGCAGGGGCGTCCGAGCGGGACCGCGTTCGCGGATTACATGGTGGGGGTGGAGTCGTCGAGGTCGACAACCGCTACCGCGGGTGTGGGGAGGGCTTCGGAGCCGGTGAGGAACCGGTTGAAGCCGATGGCGCCGTCGCCGATGGTGCGTTCGACGATGGTCGTGGTCACGTCCTGGATGCGGCCGCCGGCGACGACGTGGTCGAGCAGGACTTCGGCCAGGCGCAGATCGGCGGTGTCGTAGTCGTGGTGGACCGAGACGTGCCGCAGACCCGGACCGGCGGAACCGAACTGGGTCTTGGCGCCGGTGAGCGCGCCATCGACGATCAGGATCCACACCGCGGCCGCGCAACGGTCCGCCGCGATCCGCAGCCGCCCGGCCAGGGTGCCGTGCGGGTCGCAGCCGAGCCGCTCGGCGACGTCGAACATGCTCTCGGCCGCTCCCAGCCGCAGCAGCTGGCGCGCGACGTCGATCTCGGAGGCCTCGAACTCCTCGCACAGATCATCCAGCGGTGTCGCCCGCTCCCAGCCCTGCCGCAGTCGATCCACCATTCCCGCGTCCCAGTAGACGGTGCGGGCACGGCGAGCCAGCTCGCGCAGCGGCGACCGCCAGTCGTAGTCCGGGTCGGCCAGCACCCCGCGCAGGGCCTCGACAGCGGTGGGTCTGGTGTCGAAGTCCGGCGGGAGCATCTTGCGGCACTGCGTGGCGAGCGCGCTCACGCTCCGACCGGCCTGCTCAGCGATCGCCTCGACCGGCAGCCCGGCACGCAGCAACTCCACCAGCTCGGCATTGCACTCGTCGGTCCACAGTTCACCGCTGCGGCGGCGTCGTCTCGGTGTTTCCGGCATCGACAGATCCCTCCCTGACCGAATCCCCTGCGCCACATCCTGTTCCCGGCGCACACCCATGATGACGCCGACCACCGACAGACCAACCCCGATCAGATCCACTCGCGCAGCGCGGGAATCAGCGCGCGAACCACACAGACTCCCAGCCGCGAACCGGTGATGCAGGTCACATCAACCGGTGACACCTTTTGCATCTGGGGTGTCGTTCTGGCATCGCCTGGTGGTGCGGACAGCGCTAGCGCCCGTGGCAGCAGCCGGCCAGCGCGCAGTTGCTGCCAGGGGACGCGGTCAGAAGAGGATGAGCAGCAGGACGAAGGCCACGGCCGCGGTGACCCACCACTTCCAGTGCGTGGGCAGGATGCGTAGCTCGCCGGCCTGGCCGAGCCGGTAGATGTGGTCGACGGCGTCGCGTTCGCGTGGGGTCAGCGGCCGTGTTCGCGGCGGTACCACGGTGGTCAGCGGCGTGTACGGGCAGGTCGGCAGCGGGTGGTAGGTCTCCGGGCAGCGCAGGTTCAGACACCGGTACCTCGGCGGCGGGTAGTACGTCATCGCGTGCTCACCCTCTCTCCCCGGGGTCGGGGTGTGAGCGTAGCGCTTCGCGTGGGCACAGGCGCCGGACTCGGCGGCGCAGGTACAGCTGCCCGTGCACGGCCAGCACGATCCGCAACCGTGCCGCCGCCCACCGCGCCCGCACCTGTTCATCGGTCATGTCGTGTTCGACGCAGACGATCACGGCGAGGTTCCCCCGGCGACGAGGATGCCCTGAGGGTGTCCGCCTGGCATGGGCGGGGTTCAGCTGGCGAGGCCGAGCAGCTCGAGCAGATCGTGGGGCCCATCGCCGTCGCTGTTGCCGGCGGGGAGCTCGAACAGAGTCAACGTCGATGTGGCGGCCGCGGCTTCGGCTGCTCGCTGCTCGGCGCGTTCACGGATCGCGCACGTCGGCCCGATCCCCTGGGCGACCGACTCCGGCGAGAGCAGCCAGCCGTGGCAGCGGCGGCAGTGCGCGACCAAGCGCACCGTGGGTCCCTCGGTGGCAGCCATGCGTTCCTCTCCACGGAGTGTGCCTTCGCCGCTCAGGGTGACACGACAGGCCGACACCCTGGGCGCACTTCGAGGTCGATGCACCCCTGGGTCATGGCTCAGCTGGTGGGCCGGTCGCAGGAAGGCGGCGTCCAGTCTGCGTGTGGCGCCAGGGCCTGCTCCAGGACGTCGGGACAGTCGGTGTCGGCGGGCAGGCGCTGATGTGCGGTGAGCAGCAGATGGTCGAAGCGGGCGTGCTCCGGGCCGGCGGCACCCCCGAGCGCGGCGACGGTGTGCAGGAACTGGTCGGCCAGCACCGCAGTCGGAAGACCGCGGTCACGGCTGTGGCGGCGCAGCAGTTGCTCGGCCGCGGTGGAGTCGAGGCCGTAGACGAGCATCAGCGCCCCCTTGGCCTGCTCGACGCGCCCGCGCGATCGACGCACCCCTTCCAGAACCTCCGCCCAACCCGGCCAGTCCGCTCGATCGCTGCCCTCGACATCCTCGCTCATCTACGCCGTGTACCCGCCTCAGCGCGCCCCAACGTCAGGTTCAATTCGCTCGCACACCTCTACTACTACTTATCTCGTAACGGTCTTGCATCCAAGACAACGGCCCGATAACGGGCCTGACCACCGTTTTTCCACCACGCGTGAGCGGCGGGGGTATTCGTCCGGCGCAACAGGCCCCAAATCCCGTCACACCTTCTGCATCTCCATCCCCTCCAGGCGCGTATTTCGTCCGCCGAAACTCGGTACGGTGGGGAGAATGACCCGTCCAGAGGCTCCCGAACTCTGCCCGCGCTGCGGCGAGCCCATCGTGCAGCTTCCGTTGGGTCGCCGCCGCAAGTGGTGCTCGGACTACTGCCGGCGCCGCGCCGACGAAGAGGGCCTCAAGGTCCATGAGGTCGTGCGCGAACGCGAACGGGTGGTGTACCGGCCGGAGCGGGTCTCCCGCGAGCAGCAGATCGCGCGACTGCTCGATGATCCAGAGGCCACCGAGCAGCTGCTGCGCGCCCTGGCCTACCGGTGGCGTCACACCGCCCCGGACCCGGCCGCCCGGCAGCAGATCGCCCCGACGCTGCTGGAGTTGTGGCAGGCATTTCACGCCCGCATCGACCCGCACACCGCCCAGCACCCACCGGCGAAGATCCCGACCGTCGCCGCTGAACAGCGCGCGGCCGTCGAACGCGTTCTGTCCTCACCTCGCTCGACGGCCAGCGTCATCAACCGCGTCACCGACCGGCTCGACGCAGGAGAACTACGAAGCGGGCGCGATGAAGCGATCCTCAACGCCATCGCCTACCTGACCACGCGCCGGCGCTTCCCACGCCGCTGACGCCCGGATTCAGTCCAGCAACAGTCCAACAACGAGTGAGTTTCGTGGTCGGCGGCCGTGATGAGAACCGCCCTGTAGCGCCGTTGAGGTGCGCGGTTTCTGGTTCGGCGAGCTCGCGGTGGAGAATGAACTTTCTTCACCGCAGGCGTTGGATTCGCGCCTGTGGTGAAGAAGTTTCATCGGTGGTGAACATTGAGGGGTTGGGTTGAGGCTGGCGGTGGTCCGGTCGCTGCGCGAGCCGAGAGGCCCGGCGACCGAGGAGGAGCTGTTCGACTTCGAGGTCGACCTGCTTGCGGAGTTCGTGTTGGCGCGTGCGGCGTCGGGGGTGAACGATGCGACCATCCGCGGTGACACCGGGCAGTTGGAGCAGGTGCGGAACTGGTTCGGCCGGCCGTTGTGGGAGCTGGAACCGCGCGATGCCGACCGCTACTTCGGTGACGTGTTGCGCAAGGTCTCGGCATCGACGAGAGCGGCGCGAGCTCGCGCGGTGGTGACCTACTTCGCGTTCCTGGAAGCGCGCTACAAGGTGCTGTTGCATGAGCTGACTGGCCGCGTTGTCGAGTGCCCGATCGATGAGATGAACCGGCCTCGGATGTCGGCCGAGGCGATGATCCGGGTGCCGCCGACCGAGGAGGAGTTGGAACAGCTGTTCGGTGGGTGGCGTGAGGATCTGATCTCGTGCCGCAAGTTCGCGCCGAACGCCCGCAACTACATGCTGGCGCGGCTGTCGGCCGATGTCGGCCTGCGGATCAACGAGGCATGTCGGCTCGATCTGGCCGATGTCCGCTGGGAGCTGGGCCGGTTCGGCAAGCTCAACGTCCGCCACGGCAAGGGCGCGCATCGCAGCGGCCCGCGACAGCGGTTGGTCCCGTTGGTCAACGGAGCCGATGCCGCGTTGACCTGGTACGTGGAGGATGTGTGGTCGCAGTTCGGCGCCGACGAGTCTCTGCCGGGTGCACCGCTGTTCCCGTCCGAGCGGCACGCCGGCGGCGGCGCAGGCCTGCGGGTCAGCAACAGCGCGGCGCGGTGGGCGCTGAGCCGCGCGGTCGAACGGCACCTGCCGAGCTGGGCCGGGCGGCTCACTCCGCACGTGTTGCGTCACTACTGCGCCAGCCAGCTCTATCGGACCGGCGTCGACATTCTCGCGATCCAGGAAGTCCTCGGCCACTCCTGGGTCGCGACGACGATGCGCTACATCCACATTCACGGCACCCGCGTCGAGGACGCGGTGGTTGCCGGGCACCGGCGCGCCGGTGATCGCTGGGAAGGACTGCTCCGATGAAGTGGAACCTGCGACTGGTCGCGGCCAACCGTGGCATCTGGAAGGCCAGCGAGCTGCGCCGCCGTCTCGCCGAACACGGACTCGAAGTCAGCGTCGGGAAGATGTCGGGGCTGTGGTCGGGCACCCCGGCAGTGTTGCGGCCGGAGGAACTCGACATCTTCTGCACGGTGCTGGGCTGCGAGATCGGCGAGCTGATCACCATCGAACCCGTCGCCACGGCGGGCACGGAGCATCGCACCGCGGTCGGTGAACAGCAGATCCCGCCCCGGCGCGTGACGCCGAAGCCGAGAACAGGCCGGTCCCTGCCACCGAGATGAGCACCGGTTCGACCACGGGCTGCCGCGAATGCGGCGGCCCGATCCCGCCTGCGGCGGGACCGCGCGGCGGCCGCCCGCGCCAGTACTGCCTGAGCTGCCGTCCCTCGACGAATGCCGCTCGCCGCGCCGGACAGCGCCCACGGTGCTGGAATGATCCCTGCCGGAACTGCGGCGGTGAGGTCGAACGCGACGACCGAAGGCGCGGCCGCCCGCGCCTGTTCTGCCGGTCCTGCCGCCCCGACACAGCCCGCGCCAAGGCCCGCGCCCAGGCCATGGCCGCGCTGCGGCTCGACGATCTCGCCACCGTCGACGACTCACCGAGGGTCAAGGCCGCGCTCGACGAACTGGCGATGCTCGCCCACTCCGGCGCCTGGACCGCGCCGACGCTGCACCGCCGCGCGAGCGATCTGCGGATGCTGCTGGCCACCACACCACAGGGAGAACAGGTCCGGCTGAGTCGGATCCGCGCCGAGCTCGGCACGGTCCGCGCTCGCGTCGCCGCGCAGGTTCTGGCCGAACACGGGCTGCTCATCGACGACACCACATCGCGACTGCACCGCTGGATCGAACGACGCAGCACCGGCCTGCCGCCGGCGTTCGGCGAGGACGTCCGCGCTTGGCTGACCGCGCTGGCCGACGGGGAACCCCGGGCCCGCCCGCGCAGCGAGGCGACCCTGCACGCCTACCTCAGCCGGACCGTTCCAGCGCTGGAACAGTGGTCGACGACCCGCACGCACCTGCGCGAGGTGACCCGCGAGGACGTGCTCGCCGTAGTGGACCAGCTGACCGGGCACGCCCGCGTCGGCACGCTGGTCGCGCTGCGATCGCTGTTCCGGTTCGCCAAACGACGCGGCCTGGTCTTCCAGAACCCGACCAGCCGCATCCACGGCGGCACAGCACCCGCACGCGTCGTTCTGCCGATGAGCGATCCCGAGATCGCCGAGGTGACGGCGACGGCCGTCGCGCCGTTGCAGCGGATCGCCGTCGCTCTCGTCGCGGTATATGCCGCCCGGCCCGGCGCGTTGCGGCAGATACAGCTCGACGACATCGACATGTCCGGACGCCGGATCCGCATCGGCGCCCACACCCATCAGCTCACCGACTTCACCCACGACGCCGTGGTGACCTGGCTCCGCCACCGCCACCAGCACTGGCCACACACCACCAACCCGCACCTGCTCATCAACCCGCAGACCGCCTCCGGCACAGCACCGATCAGCGACTACAGCCTCACCTGGCACCTGAACCTGCGCGGCGTCGACCTCGAACACATCCGCGCAGACCGCATCCTGCACGAAGCACTCGCCACCAACGCCGACCCCCTGCACCTGGCCCTCACCTTCGGACTGAGCGACTCCACAGCCATCACCTACGCGATGAACGCGCGCACTCTCACCGAAGACACCGGCGATTCCCGAAGCTGACCCCCGCCCGGCCCGCCGCGCGCCGGCCGGGAGCCGCACAGCGCGAAGCCGGACGCGATGCCGTCGCCGTTTCCGAAGCGGCGGGACGGAACCCACCGCGGTTCTCGCACTCAACCCGCGAAAGCGCTTGGGTTCCCCCGTCCACAGCTTCACGCACGGTGAACTCAGGCAGTTCGAGTGAGCAAGATATCCCAAAACCCCGGGGTTTTGGCGTGAGCCCGGGGACGGGCGGAAGGGGGTCGGTGACTACCCGTCCGCGCTGGGCTCGAGGGCAAGCGAGCGAAGCTCGTGCGGCAGCACCACCGCCGGGACCCCGTTCCGACCGCCCTGTTGATTCAGGGAGTCGGCAGCGAGTTCCGCAGCGCCGGTGCGAGCAAGTTCCGCAGGCTCGGCGTCGCGAGTCGGCAGCCGAGGTGGTTCCGCCGCTTTCGGGGGCCCGAGGACGGGCCACCGCGCCCCTGCGTCCTTGGCCCGTTCGCCACCCCCTTGCCCATCGGCCCCGGGCAGGGTCAGCGCTCGAATCCGGTGTCCCGGTTGTTGCCGCGCGCTGGTCGGGGCGGCGTTATCGGCGCCTTGGTGCTGCGAGTGGATGTGCGACGAGGCGTGGCCAGTCGTTGCAGCGTCGCCGCCTCAGCGGCTTGGCGATCTCGTGCGGCGCGTTCGTCCTCGATCGGCAGCCACGGGCGCGGCCGTGACGGGGTCATCGGCTTCTGCACTCGCCGGTTGGTGTTGGTGGCGTGCAGCGCCTTCTGGTTGAGGATCGTGTTGGTGGTGATTGCCGGGTCTTCCCCGGTGACGTGGGCATGGGCGCGGTAGGCCGCGACCCAGGCCGGCGAGCCTGGAGTCGACTCGTATGGACGGTCCGGGTTGATCCCGGCGGCGCGCATGTGGACCTCGGTCAATGCTTGGCGGGCCTGGGAGTACATCGCCTCTGCCGCCTGTGCCTGCCCGACCGCGCGCCGTGCCTCCGCTACCGCCAGGAAGCAGTCCATCATCGCCTCGATGAGCGCGATCTGAGAGGCCTGCCGCGAGGTCG
Organism: Nocardia sp. FDAARGOS_372; assembly: GCF_002554515.1. Lineage (NCBI taxonomy): Bacteria > Bacillati > Actinomycetota > Actinomycetes > Mycobacteriales > Nocardiaceae > Nocardia > Nocardia sp. FDAARGOS_372. Next base: position 15,998 of record NZ_PDDW01000002.1, read on the forward strand.
TCGACCACAGCAGCCGCGCCGCCGCCCGCACCGAGGCCGTGTCGGCACGCTCTCGGCGCGGCAGCCGCCGAGCGGGGTCGGTGTCACCGATCCGGGCGAGCTGACGCGACAGCCGATCCATCGGGCCCGGCGCGGGCTCGGTGGATACGCTCGCGGCCGCGAACAGTCCTGCCGTCGCCGAGGCGGCGCGGCGCACCGCGGCGTGGTCCTCGGCCGGGATCGCCTGAATCCGCTGGCACCACCGGGACACGGCCGCGAGCGCCTCGGTCTGGGCCGCCGGATCCAGCGGCCTGTGCGCGCCGGCGCGGGCGCCGCGCCGGTCGCTGGCCGCCAGCAGCCGCCGCCACTCTGCTGCCGCCTCCTGCTGCGCGGTCTCGGAGGTCTCCCACCCCGCCCAGCTGCGCAGCGCGGGCAGGGTCAGATCCTTGCCCAGTTGCAGCCCCGAGTACCCGCGTGGTGTCTCCCACACGCCGGTCTCGACGTTGCGCTGGGCGGGCATGCGCACCGAGTAGCCGACGACCTCCTCGGTGGAGTCCTTGGCGAACCGCGGCCGCACCACGATCTGCTGGGTGCGCAACTCCCGCAGCCACTCCGCCTCACTGCCCGTGGCCGCCGCCGCGGCCCGCACTCGCCGGCGCAGCGCCTCCCGGTCGGTCTCGTGTGCGCCGACGCGCTGCATGTACGCGCGTTCGGCCGGTGTCGTGGCCGCCTCGGTCTCCCCTGTCTCCCGCGACGCCAACACCCGCAGCCCGTGCTTGCGTTCGACCCGGCCCGCCGCCCGCTGCGAGCGCGGCCGGTCATACATCATGTCCACCAGCGACCCGTCCGCACGCACCACCGACATGGCGATGTGGATGTGGTCGCAGCCGTTGCGGTTCGGCCCGTGATGCACCGCCGCCCACCGCACATCCGGCACCGCGTCCCCGGCGTCGACGAACCCCATCTCGCGCATGAAGTCGGTCGCAATCGCCTGCCACTTCTCATCCGAGAGCGCACCCTCGTCCGGGTGCAGCGCCAGCGAACAGTGCCAGGTGTTCTCATCGCTGGTGGCGGCCTCGAACGCCGCCTTGCGGCTCATGCCCTCCGCCATCAACGCGCGAGCCTTCTGATAGCTGGTGACCGACACCGGGTCACCGCGCAGCAGAACCTGGCGCGGACTGTCGAGCAGCTTGCCCAGCTCCCACGCCCGCGCCTGGTTGATCCGGCCGGCGAACACCGCCATCGTCACCGCATCCCCCGCCAACACCCGCTGGCCGACGTGTTCGTTGTAGCGGCCCGGACCCGCCAGGTACCACAACAGCCGCTTGATGTCCGAGCCCTTCGTCGAGTTCGGAATCATCGCGGCCTCACACCCCGCCGCCGTCCACGTCGTCGATGTCTTCGTCGATGCCGAGCACCCCGAGGTTGTCCACCCGCTCCACCCACTCCTGCGCCGCGGCCAGCTGATCCTCACCGATCACCGACGGCGACACCGACGGCGTCTCTCCCATCACCCACCGCGCCAACGCATCCATCTGCAGCGCCGCACGCACCACCGCCGCCACCGCCAACGGCAACCCCTCGGCCAGCTCCCGGTTCTGGTGGCTGTAGCGCACCAGCTGGTTGAGGTTGTTCAGCGCCCGACGATCCTGCTCCCCCTCCTCCAGCGCCCGCAGCGCCGCAGCTGCCCGCCCGACCTCTGGGGTCGCCTTGCCCAGCGTCGTCTCCACCAGCAGCCGCGGCACCGTCATCCCAGCCGCCTCTGCCCGCACGGTGAGGTCGGCGTACTCCGAATCCGACAGCTTCACCACGCACCGGTGCGACCGCCCGCCGGCCACGTTCGCCTGCCGCGTCCGACGCACACCGGCACGCTGATTCCGCGACTCCCCTGCCATCCGCAGCCTCCCAACAGCCAGCGCAGCGACCACCCGACACCCGGGCGGGGTGCACCATTGGTGCACCTAAACGTTAGCTCGCTCCCACTCAATTTGTCCCAGACTACCGACCGGACCGTACGAGGCCGTGTCGCTGAACGGTGACCACACCGGGAGAGTGGAGCGCAGGTGCCGGACGGCCTCTCGGCACGGATCGGGGCGCGGATCCGGGTGACGCTTCCGAGTTGGGTGGTGGGTGCCCCCGGTACTGTCGCGGCGGGGTCCCTGGTTTGTTCGCGCTGCCAGGGGCTCCGCACACAGAAGGACCCCGCCGGGTACCCGCCGGCGGGGTCCTTCGCGTTCGGTGCTGCCCGGGGTTCAGACCAGGCGGGGTCCGGAGACCTTCGTAGCGGCTTCCAGTGCGCGGCCGACCGTCGAGTGCGGCAGGCCCATCGTGGCGCCGATCGCGTTCGGGGTCGCCCCGGCCGAGGCCGCTTCGTAGATCGCGGTGAGCTCCTCGACCGACTTGCGCGAGAGCTTGCGATCGACGACCGCGCGCGCGATCACCGTCGCCTCCGCGCGCGACAACGCGCGATCGAACGGGCCGTGCCCACCGAGTCGCGCGCGCGGGGCGGGTTCGGTCGCGCGCGCGAGCGCCCCCTCGATCACTGTCGATCGCGCGCGGCCCGCGCGCGATGGGCGCGCGCGATCGGCGTCCTCGCGCGCGATCGGCGAGACCGGCTTCGGATCGCGCGCGATCGACACCACCGCGCGCCGATCGCGATCGACGCCCTCGGTCGCGCGCGCGACGCTCGCGCGTTCCTCGCTGCCGGGTCGCGCGTTCGACAGCTGCTCCTCGGGTGTGTGATCGGCGCGCGAGTCGCGATCGGTGTCCAGCTCAGGACCGGTTTGCGCGATCGGCGCGCGATCGACCACCTCGACCTCGCGCGCGATCGACTCCGCCTCGCTGCCGGACTCCGCGCGTTCGACACTGGCGTCCGCGCGCGCGGTCGAGACCTCGCCTGCGATCGACACGGCGTCCTCGCCCGCGCGTCCGTCACCAATGTCCGCGCGCGAACGCGCGATCGGCTCGCGCGCGATCGACGCGCGATCGACCGGATCGCTCGCGCGCGACTCGTCCTCACCGCGCGCGAGCGATCGGTCCGCGCGCGGACCGCCGGCCACCGCCTCGCGCGCGCGATCGATCGCGGACTCGGCCGCGTGCACAGGCGCGTGATCCTCGTCGCCGCGCGCGAGCGGGGCTGTCGCGCGGGCGGTCAGTTCGCGCTCGACCTCGCGTTCGAGAGCGGCGATCTCCGCACGCACCGCGGGGTCGGATTCGATCGTGTCGAGCGTCGGCCGCGGCGCACGGGCGGTGTGGTCGGCCCAGTCGGTCACCGGCCGGTAGTTCGGCAGCGTGTACGCCGAGAAACGGCCCTCCAAATGCTCGGCGAGCTGAGCGCGCACTGATTCCTTGCCGAGAGCGATGCCGTCGGCGGTGGCCTTGTCGATGGCGCGGTGCAGACGCTGCATGGCCTTGCGCTCAGCCCGGCCGCCGCCGTTGATGCGGGCGATGCGGACGGCGTCGGCCGCGAGGGCCAGGTCGGCCAGGCGCCGCTCCACAGCCACCTCGGCGACGGTGCGGTCGGTCGGATCGGCGATGCCCCACTTCACCAGCAGCCGCTGCGGTGTCCACCGCCAGTTCATGCCGCCGGCGCGGCCGGTGAGCTGGCGACGCTCCAGCGCCATCGACCGCTCCCAGCCCCATGCCGCGACCAGCGGGGCGGCCAGGCGCAGCACGAGCAGCCCGACGTCGTTGGTGGCGTGGGAGGCGGCCAGGACGCCGGACAGGATGGTCAGCACCCACATCGCGATGCCGTCGACGCCGGCAGATCCGGTGTCGATCTGGGAACGCCGCGCCCGCATCGCCGAGGCGACGACCATGAGCTCGATGAACGCGAAGCACAGCGCCTGCAGGGCCGGGTGCATGTGCAGCGACTCGGAGAACATCACGTACATGCCCTGCGCGGCCACGACCGAGGCGATGCCCGCGGTGAACAGGGTGACGCTGCGTTCGATCTTGGCGCTGCGCTGGTCCTTGGCCTTCCGTGCGACCGCTTCGGCTGGCGTGTGGTCGGGGGTCATTTCTGCTCACCTTTCCGGCGTGCCATCTCGTCTTCCAGGCGCGAGATGGTCGAGTGGGCGGTGTCGAGGGCTTGGCGTAGCGCCGCGACTTGGGCGTTGGCCGCTTCCTGCGTGCGGGCCAGTTCGGCGGCGTGGTCGGTGCGCATTTGCTCGCGGTCGGCGCGCGCCTCGGCGCGCGCGCTGGCGAGTTCGCTGCGCAGCTGCTCGCGCTCGGCGCGAGCTGCCTGAGTCAGCTCGGTCAGCTCTGCGCGGGCGACCTCGAGGTCGCGGCGTAGCTGCTGGGCCTCGGTGCGCGCGTCGGCGGCGGCCTGCTCAGCTCCGGCCCGCTCGGCTTCGGCGTCGCGTTGAGCCTTGCTGGCCGCGCGAACACGGGTTTCGGCGGCGCGGATCTGCTCGTTGGCCGCTGCCTGGATCTGCTCGATCTCGGTCGCGGTCTCGGTGCGGATGGCGTGGACCCGCTCGGCGGCGGCCTGCTCAGCGGCGGCGATCCGCGATCGAGCGTCGGTGAGTGCGTGCTCAAGTTCAGCGTGCGCGGCCGCGACGTCGGCGCGTGCCTGCTCGATCACGGTCGCGGCCTCAGCACGTGCCTGGTCCACCTCGGCGGCAGCTTCGGCAGCGCGGGCGTCGCGATCGGCGATCGCGTCCTCGGCCGCGCCTTCGGCCAAGGTCTTGTCCTCGATCGCACGCGCCAGCTCACGGCGAGCGGACAGCGCCTCGTTCTCGGCTTCTGCCGCTGCGGCGCGGGCCGCGTCGATCTCGGCTTGTGCTTCGGCCCTGATGCGGGCGACCTCGGCGACAGCGGCGTCCGGATCCCCGGCGGTGGCCACGATCTCGGCCACCCTATCGACGATCTCGGCCTGCTGCGCGCGGTGTGCAGTGGTCACCATCTCCCACTGCGCCAGCAGCTCGGCCAGCGACGCCCGCGCCGAGGTCACCGGTCGCGGCACAGGACGATCCGGCCGTGCCGTCGCACCGCCAGCGGCTTCGAGCTGGAGTTCCCGCTTGCGCTGGAAGGCAGCCGCGCGATCGTGGCGACGCCGCACCCCGTCCGGATCGACGTGGAACTCCCCGCAGTACTCGGCCTTGCGTCCCCGTCCAGGCGGCGCGGGCGGCAACGGGTGACCGGCCACCGCGAACTCCCCCGAGCCGGGGTCGTAGGCGACGGGGAATTGGCATACGCGCCGGTCGGCTCCGTCATCTGCCCCGACAGCGGGGCCCTGCTCTGGATTCGTCACCCTCCAATCCTACCATAAACGTTTTCGTTTATCGTTCTACGATTACGTTCTATCGTTTTAACGAAAACATTTGTCCGGAATGTCCCCACTTCGTTTGGATGGTGGACATGCGGGGCGCGGGTCGTGGGCTGGCGAGGCGTCGGGCAGGCGGTAGGGTCTGGCTGAAATCCGGGCGCTTACCTCGCTTTGGGCGAGTGGGTGAAGGCGGACCGGGGCCGTTTCAGTCGCCGAAGGGTGTGCGGTGGAAAGACTCTTTCCACCGCACGCGGCGAGATAGCGAGTGGAGTTGCAGCGATGGCAACTGATGGTGTTCTGCGTCTGTTGTTCTCGACGCTCAAGGGCGGGCCAGGGAAGACGACCAGCGCAATCCTGACCGCGATCGCGCTCAGCCGTCGTGGCCTGACCGTGGTGGTCATCTGCGCCGACACCCGCACTCGGGGTGCCACGGACTGGGTGCAGGAGGCCGAGCGGGTCGGTGATGTGGTCCCGTTCCGGTTGGCGATCTGGCACGAGAGCGACGGGCCGCTGTCGCAATACGCGCGCGGAGTTGAGCGTTCGACCGGCGCGGATGTGGTGATCATCGACACCGGCGGTGAGCAGCCGGAGAACTTCACGCACGGCTGCCTGTACGCGGACTGGCTGATCGCCCCGGTGGGCCCGTTCCGCGCCGAGCTTCGGCGCCTGGTGCCGACGTATCAGAGTGCCGCCGCAGTCGACGAGAGCGGGTCACCCCTGGAGATCAGCGTGCTGCTCACCCGCTGCCCGGCTGCACACAAGGGCAAGGCGAAGGAGGCGCGTGAACAGCTCACCTCGAACCTGGTGGGCGAAGACGGACAGCTCGACCCCGAGGTCCCCTACGCGTTGGGGCTGGACGTGCTCAACACCGAGATCTCCCGCGGCGTCGCCTACGACGAGTTCTACGGGCTGATGCCTGAGGACGTGGGGGAGTACGACGCGCTGGCGAACGAGATCCTCGACCGTCGCAGCAGGACCAGCTGATGCCGGCCCCGGAACGTCCCAAGCGTCCGCGGTCCCGCTCGGTCGCCAGCGGGCTGCCGTCCACCGCCCACAGCGACACCGCCGCCCGGGTCTCCGCGATTCTGGCGGAGACCGCCAGCGCGACCATCGCAGCACCCGATCTGCAGACCTCGGCGCCGCTGTCGGCGTTCGCGCACCGGCCCGACAACCCGAGGTGGGCGCGCGAGTACGACCCGCAGGCAGACCCTGAACTCGAAGCGTTCGCCGCGACCGTCGAGGAGTACGGGATCCTCCAGGCGGTGACCGTCTGCTCCGCGGAGGCATGGCTGGAACACCACCCCGACGACGCATTCGGCGCCGAGGTCCGCTACGTCGTGCTCATGGGCAACCGCCGGTTGGCCATCGCCCGTTACAAGAAGATCGGGCAGCTGCCCTTCCACCGCAACGACCGCCTCGCCGACCCGCGGCTTTCCCGTGAGAGCGGGATCATCGAGAACTACCACCGCAAGCCGTTGGACCCAGTGCGTGAGGCCGGCGAGATGGCCGCGGTGCTCGCCCACACCGGCGAGAGCCGCCGCGCCTTCGCCGACCGCATAGGCATCTCCCACAGCCAGGTCAACCAGCGCCTGCAGCTGCTCGACCTCATCCCCGAATTCCAGGGCCTCGTCTCCGATCTCGCCCTGCCCGTGCACAAGGCCCTCAAGGTGGCCGCACTCCCCCATCTCGACCAGGCCGCCCTGCTCGAGATGGGACCGCCCTACGATCCGGCCCGACTTACGGATCAGACACAACCGCCGGAGCCAGAGAGTGGAAAGACTCTTTCCACCACCAAACCCGTCCGGATCCCGCCGCACAGCACCCCCGACGACGTCGTCGAGCAGCTGCGCAAGCAGCTCGACCCGCAGCTGCTCGACGAGGTCGTCCGCCTGCTCACCAAGTAACACTCGGAGCTCGCGCCGCAGGCGAGACCGCTGAGTAGGGGCCCACTACGGTTCTGGCGGTCCGGTGGCCATCTGGGTGGCCCAGATTGCTTCGTGTAGTTCGTCGTCGGTGTCCCAGGGGGCGAGCGGGATCGAGGGTGGGTCGGTGGGTGGTTCGTCGGTGAGGTGCCAGCGCATTTCGAGCCAGGCATGCCAGGCAGCGCGTTGGGCACGGTGGCGGGCAAGGGTTTCGGTGCGGAGGTGGTGCAGGCCGTGGCGGGCGGCGATGTCGTCGAGCGTGGTCGGACCGAGGGTGACGGTGCCGCGGCCGCGGGTGATGAGCCCGGCCTGGGCCAGGACGGCGAGGCTGTCGTAGGCGGTCGAGCGAGCGAGCCCGGCCGCGGCGATCACGTCCTGGGTGCGGGTCAGACCGGATTCGACGAGTTCGTAGAGGTAGCGGGCGTGCAGGCCCAGCACGCGCCAGGCGTCGTGTACCTGCCGCACCTGCACGCGCTCGAGCGGGACCGGGTCGACCTCGCGGTCGAGATCCTCGCCCCGCCGGGGGGTGACCAGGGCGTAGGCGTCGGCCAGCGTGCCCGCGGCGCGGCGCACCCGCAACACCGGGCTACCGGGCCGGTCCCGCAGGTCAGCGAGTACGTCAGCCACCGTCCCGACCGAGAGCAGCCCAGCGAACGACGCGAGGCTGCGAACACCCACCGCGGCGACGGGAGCGGTGGCGCCGGCGGCGGGCTCGCGGGTGACGGCGGCGGCGTAGGCCAGGGCGTCGAGGACTGCCAGCACGGTCCACCGGTAGGACTGGCCGGGCCAGGTCGCGAACGTCCAGGCGTAGGCACGAGCGAGCCATTCACGGTGCGAGGTCGCAGAGATCGGGGTATTCGAGCGTTGGGAGACCCTGGGGGGTGTGAGCCCTGGTTCCCTGTGTTCGGAGGACCGGAATAGGTGGGCGTGGGGTGCGACCCACCGGGTGCAGATGCGGTCCCAGTCCTGGCTCAGCGCCCGCTCGGGGTCGCGGTAGCGCGCATACGCCTGGGCCATGCCCGGCCACGCGGTCAGGTGGGCGCGGACGTCGGTGAGCGACCAGCCGCGCAGCGCGGTGGCCGCCAGCACGGCGGCACGGGCTTCCGACCGCGATGGCCACCGGCCATCGGCGGGCAGGGCACCGGTCTCGGCGAAGGCGAGGACCGCGGCCGGGACCGGCGTGCGGCACTGCCAGGGCGCGCGCAGGCGGGCATCAGCCCCTGCGCCCTCCCACAGATCCGCCGACGCCGAGGCGGTCGCGGGCAGGGGAGCCGCCGGGGTCGGCACCGCTTCCGGCGCGCCGGGGCCGAGGAAGGCCCGCAGGCGTTCGAGCAGGCCGGGCTCGGACCGCTGCCGCACCGCGGCCAGTGCGTCCTCCAGCGAGCCGTCCAGGACCCGGAAATGCCCATCGCGGGTCGCCGACCCGGGTGGGGTGATCGAGCCCGTGCGAGCGTTGAGCATCGGCGTCAGGTCCAGCGTCGGCAACCGATCCGCCAGGCGCCGCAGCACGGGCTCGACGTCGGCCCGGCTATAGGTCTCACCCGCAGCGAAGAACGCGAGGAGGTGGCGGCCGCCATTGCCGGGGTTGCGGTCGGAGACCACCCGGGCACCGCACGCTTCCAGCCAGGCACGGGCCCGGGCGGCATCGCGGGCGACCGCCACCGGACCATGTGCCTTGGCGTCCAGGTCCAGCACCAGCTTGTCGGTGCGCGCCGCCCGGTCATAGACGGGCACCGCCGCAGGCTGTGCCGGCGGCCGCGCCGGAATCCGGGACCGCGTCCGCACCGTGGTGTTGGTGGCCGGGTCGATCACCCGGATCGCGGGATACCCCGCGATCGCTGGAGCCAGCACCGACCACACCAGCTCACGGCCATCACCCGGCTGAGCTGGCGGCATGGAGTTGTCTGGGGGAGGTAGCTCGTCGGCCGCTGTCAGCAAATCGTGACCAGCGACATCGCGCCCGGGTCTTTGGTGCTGACCACCTCGTGAGCTACCCTTAGACCCGCTTAGCACAAGCGTTGGTCCTTAAGGGCCTTGAAGCGCCTCCGGTTGCCGCCGGGGGCGTTTCGTCATTTACATGGACATTTCTAACCAGCGATCTTGAGCTGCTCGGCTTCGACGACCTCGATCCTCCGGGAGACCTCCAACTCGCGGCTCAAGGCGGACTCGAAGAACGCCCGGTAGGTCATCTGTCGCCGCTTCGCCTCAGCCTTGACAGCCGCCAGCAGGTCGGCGTCGATCTCGACCAGTTGCGGTTTTCCACGTCGTGCTGTCATGCGGGCTATATAACGCCTAGTTTCGGGCTCGACCTAGCCGACACGCCGCGCCGGTGAGCACACAATCTGTGTCCCTGCGGTGTTCCTGCGTAGCGCTTCGATTGCTCGGAGCCGTTGGTCGATCATGGCCATCCGCTCGGCACGGTCGCTGGCATTGGGGTCTGCCTTGGTGATCTGGTCCGGATGCTGTCGGTAGTAGAGCCCGACGCGGTGGATGAACCAGCCAGCAGCGAATGCGTTGGCGGTCAGCATCATTCCGGTGTCCTCGGAGATGGGCAGCGCCATCCATCCTCCGATCGCGAGCAGCAGGTCGCGCCGGATGGTGATCGTGGTCGGGTGGACGTGGAGGCGCCAGTCGTGGGCGCGCCAGTACTCAGCGACGGACCCGATCGGAATCGGGCCATCGGCAGGGTCACCGGGAAACTCCTTGAGGGTGCCGTCGGGCATCAGGTCAAGGACCCGGCATGTGGTCCAACCGATCTCGGGATGCTGGGTCAGTATCTCGATCGCGTCGGCGAGCGCGGTGGAGGGGAGTACGTCATCGGCGTCGAGATTGCGGACGTATTCACCGCGTGCGCGTTGGAGCGCTACTGTCCGTGCGACTCCAGGGCCTCCATGGCGGGCGGCGCCGGCGCGGACTCGGGGGTCGTTCTGAGCTGCCTTGGGCAGCTCCAACGGCTGCGGGTCATCGTGCTGGACTAGCCATTCCCATTCCCAGTCTGTTGGCATCTCCTGGTGTGCCAAAGACTCGTACGCGGCAGTGAGGTAGTCGAGCCGTCCGTGGTGCACGGGGGTGACGACGGAGATCAGCACTGGTCGGCTCCTGCGGGGTCGGCGCTGTCGGTGCGGCGGGGGTGCACGCGATCTGCGGTGTAGATGATGCGGTCGGCGACGACGAGTATGCGCCGGGTGTCGAGTGGCGAGTCGGATTCGTCGTACGTCGTGAGCGTTTTCTCGTAGACCGGCACGCCGATAGGTACGGCCAGGGCGTCGCGTTCCTCGGCTGTGGGGTTGCGGGTGAGTAGGACCAGGTGCTCTCGGTGTAGGTGAATGCCTGCCCGCTCCAGCCACATTGCCGTGTTACGACCTGGAACTTCTGCGTCAGGTCCGGTCAAACCGCACTCGCGAGCCAGGTCCGCCCGCATGTACTCGCGCGCCACCTGGTGGGGCGTGCCGTCCAGGGTGTAGCGAAACGTCCTCGCGAGCAGCTCAGTGCCTTCGGAGACCTGCAGCGAGGTAGCCAGATCGGCTGTCGCTTCGACCCAGTCGTAGGTGACAGTGACCTCGACTCCATCAGCGCCCGTTTCATCCTCGAACGTCAGTGGCAGCACTGAGTTTCCGAACAGATCGCGGGTGAGCACCTGCGTCGAGCGCACCCGGACGCCCCGGCGTGGCGCCGCAGGGTCGGTGGTGAGAATGCCTTCGCTGACAAGCACCATGATCGCCCGATTCACCGGCGCATGGCTGCCCACGCCGTACTCGTCTGCCAAGCGGCGCATCGAGGGGAGTTGCTCACCGGGTCTCCATTCGCCAGCGGCTACCCGACTTCTCAGGCCTGCGGCGATGTCGACCCACGCCGGGTTCGCGGAAGACACGGAAACCTCCTGGTTTGTTACTGCCAAACGTTGACCTGACTCAGGTTTGGCAGTAACAATACCTCCATTGTTTTTGTTACTGCCAAACATTGGAGGGAGTTGCAGTGACGATCCGTCGAGATGGTGAGTGGCTGACAACGACGCAGTCGGCGCACGTCGCCTATGAGGTGTCCGAGGGGGTGTTCCGGCTCAGCTTCGTTCCGGAACGCCTGGTCAGCGCCGCGCAGGCCGTGGCCGGCCTGCAGCTGGCCGAGATCGTGGCCCAGTGGGACCAGCTGCTGTGGGTGGAGACGCCGAACACCGCGATGGTGTGGCGGTTGATGGCTGGTCAGGCGCAGGGCCTGGACTTGGACGTGCTGGATGCGGTGATCCGGATCGAGCAGAGCGAGTGGCCGACCTCGGCTACCGAGTGGGCGGCGTGGTTGCGATGAGGATCCCCGAGGTCTGGACGCTTGAGATTTGGCGTCGCGCAGCTTCTCCGGCGATTCCGGTGGTGCGGGTGGTCGAGGGGCACATGGTGTCGGAGGCGACCGAGCACCACGCCGATTACGTGGGGCAGGGCTGGTGGGTGGTCGATTTCCTGCCGGGTCGTCAGCTGAGTGAGGAGCAGGCGCGGGCGGCGATGCGGATCGCGGTCGCTCCACAGCAGCTGGAAGTCGAGCGGTGGGCCGCCAAGCTCGGGCTGACCGCGGCGGAGGCCCGCGCGTTCGTGGCCATGCCGGTGGGGGTGGCGCGATGACCCGCGAGCGTGTGGTGGATGTGGTCGTGCCGATCGTGCCCGACACCGGCGGGCGCGGGCTCGGTGTGGTGTCGGCGATGGCGCTGCTGGTCGCTGGTGTGGTGCTGGCCGGTCTGGCCGTGATGGTCATCGTGCTGCTGTCGTTCCCGTCGCGGGAGTACTCGACCGTGCCGGTCACCAGGCAGTTCGGTCCGTGTGAGCCGTTCTGCTCGCTGCGCACCACCACCGCCCCGGCACCGGTGGGGGGTGAGCAGCGGTGATGCGCAGCTACCCCGATCCCGCCTACCGCCGCGACCGCGCCTGCGCGGGCGTGGATCAGGACGTGTTCTTCCCGGCCCCGTCGGGCCAGCAGTCGCGGCGGATCGCGCCGGCGCGGGCGCTGTGCGCGGCGTGCCCGGTGCTGGCCGAGTGCGCCGGGTGGGCAGAGCCGCTGGCCCGTGCCGGTGAGTTGACCGGCTGCGTCGTCGCCGGGGTGTACCTGCCCAGCCACCACAACACCGCCCGGCGCCTGCGCGACGCGGCCGCCGACGAGCTGGTCGTCATCGCCGCTACCGGCCGTCTCGATGTCGAGGGGGCCGCCTGATGGCCGCCTCCGAAACCGCCGGTGTGGTGCGGGTTTTCCAGCTGCACCGGGATCGGGATGTGACCGGCTACTCGGGCACGGGGGTCGTCGCGGACGGCGTGATCTGGCCCGACGGGGCGGTGTCGATGCGTTGGCGCGGCCCGGTCCGCACCACGGTCGAGGCCGCGTGCCTGGCCGACATTCAGACCATCCACGGCCACGACGGCGCCACCCGCGTCGTGCTCGGGGCCGTCATCACGGGAGGTGCGGCATGGACCGCAGCGTGAAAGCCCCAGGACAGAACGGATTTTCGGAGTGGGCGCCGGTGCTGGTGCCTGGCGCGGTCGGCGGCGTGATCGAGGCGGCGGGGGTGTCGTTGCGGGTGGGGGACTACCTCTACGCCGACACCCCGCAGACGGACGTGCCGTGGAACCCGCTCGCGCTCGGGATCCACCTGGCCACCGGGCAGCTGGAGTGGACCGGCGCGGCCACCGGCGGCGCGGTCACCCTCGCGGCCGGGACCGCGGTCACGGTGGCCGGGAGCATGTGGGCGTGGCGGGCGACCTGCCGCCAGTGCCGCAAGCTCGCCGACAAGCGCGGCCAGGTCTCGCGCCTGGCGCGGGGCAAGGCGTTCGGGCGCAGCGGCATCCGCAAGGAGGCGATCGATTCTCAGGCCCGCTACATGGCGCGGGGCAAGGAGCTGGCTGATCTGAGCCGGGAGGCGATCCTGGGCAAGGCCCGGGATCTGCAGGTGCAGCTGCGCGCCGGTGACGCCCCGGGTGTGCTGATCGGGCGTGCGGTCGCCGACGGCCGCGAGCTGTATGCCTCGTATGAGGATCTGCACCTGGACATCTGGGGTCCACGCTCGGGCAAGTCCACCTCGCGGGTGATCCCGGCGGTGATGGAGGCCCCCGGCGCGGTGGTCGCCACGTCGAACAAGCGCGATGTCGTGGATGCCACCCGCGGCGCTCGGGGTGAGCAGGGCCAGGTGTGGGTGTTCGACCCGCAGGGCGTGGCGAGCGAGCCGTGCACCTGGTACTGGGATCCGATCGCGTGGGTGCTGGGGGAGGACGGCGGCGCCGGTGCCCAAGAGCGTGCCGCCGAGCTGGCCGGGCATTTCGCCGCAGGCGGTGAGGCCGACAAGCGGGATGCGTTCTTCGACCCCGAGGGCGAAGACCTGCTCGCGGGCCTGATCCTGGCTGCCGCGGTGGACAAGAAGCCGATCACGCAGGTGTTCGAGTGGGTCACCTCCGCTCATGAGGACGCCCCGGTCCGGATTCTGCGCGATGCCGGGTTCGGGTTGGTCGCCGGAGCGCTGGCCGACCAGTACCAGGCCCCGGAGAAGCAGCGCGGTGGCGTGTTCTCGACGGCGAAGAAGATGGCGGCCTGCCTGAAGTACGCGCGGATCCAGCCGTGGGTGTGCCCGCCGGCCAAGGGGGACGCCCCGCGCAAGGCGTTCGACGCCGCGCAGTTCGTGCGCAGCCGCGACACCCTCTACCCGCTGAGCAAGGAGGGCAAGGGCAGCGCGGGCCCGCTGGTGACCGCCCTGTGCGCGGCCATCGCCGCCGCTGGCGAGGCCGAGGGCACCCGGCACCTGGGCGGGCGGTTGCCGGTGCCGCTGCTGATCGTGCTCGACGAGGCCGCCAACATCGTGCGCTGGGCCGATCTGCCCAAGCAGTACTCCCACTTCGGGTCCCGTGGGATGGTCGTGATGACCATCCTGCAGTCGTGGGCCCAGGGGGTGCGCTGCTGGGGGCATGAGGGCATGACCGCGCTGTGGTCGGCCGCCAACGTCAAGGTTCTCGGCGCGGGCCTGGACGATGCGGCGTTTCTGCGGGACCGCTCGGAGCTGATCGGCCCGCACTACGAGTTGACCACCTCCACCAGCCGCAGCCACGGCCAGAACGGGTCGCGGTCCACCTCGACCTCGCGCACCAGCGAAGTCACCCTGCACGCCAGCGATCTGGCGGCGCTGCCCAAGGGCCGGGTCGTCATCTTCATCTCCGGGCATCGCCCGACGTTGGGCCAGGCGGTGCCGTGGATGCAGCGCCCCTACGCCGCGCAGGTCCGCGCCGCGCTCGACCGGGCCGCCCGAGCCACCCACCCACAGCCCAGCGAGGTCCGCCCGCACCTGCGGGCGGTGCCCGCCTACCCCGACGAGTTGGAAGGCAAATCCGCATGAGCGACACCACGTTCGAGTTCGACAACACTGCCGAAGGCGACGACGGCGTGACCGCGATGCCCGCGCTGGTGATCCCGCAGATGGACCTGGGCCAGCTGCTCGACGAGGCGATCCGCAAGGCCGTGAGTGGTCAGCTCGCGGCCGAGGCGAAGAAGATCGCCGCTGGTGTGGTCGGTGAGCTGCTGACCCCGGAGGTCGTGGCCGGGATGCGCGAGACCGCGGTCCTGGAGGCCGTGCGAGCCCTGGATCCCAGCCCCGAAGCTTCGCTTCCCGGCGAGCAGGATCCGGGCGCGGCAGAGGACGACGCGGAGGAAGACGCGCCTCCGCCGCTGGAGTACCGCACGCTGGATGCCTTTGTCCGCGACTACCTGGCGATGATGTACCGGCGCGAGGTCGTCGAGCCCGGCTCGGCCAAGCACGCCCGCTGGTGCCCGCGCTGGTGGGAGCACGGCGAGGCGATCGGCCGCCTGGAGGCGCTGTGGCGGGCGTTCGAGGAAGCCCGCCACGGTGAGGGCTCGGAGATGAGCACCTGGTGGCTCCAGCACGCCGACCCCATGATGACCGAGCTGCTGTCCCCGACCGGCCCGTTCAAGTACTGCTCGGTGCAGCAGGGACACCACGAACGGCTGGCCCGGCTACCGCTGGTGCCCGCACCAGAGGGGATGTTCGAGGACGGGCACGCCCACGACCCGGCACCGGCGGTGCTGGTGGCATCGTCGTTGACCCTCCCCGCGCCGACGCACCCGCGCCGACGCACGGTCATGGAGTTCCCCGAATGAGCGCCCCAGCCCGGCCGCAGCGCACCGCCGCGCCCATGCAGGGCTCGTGGGAGACGATCACCAGTGCGCTCGAGACCGCGGTCGGGCCCGGCCGCCCGTCGGGGGCGTGGACGAAGTACTGCTGCCCGGTCCACGAGGGCGACGGCCGCGGGCACAAGCCCTCGCTGGGCGTGAAGTACGACGACGCGGGCCAGCGCACGGTGGTGCGTTGCTTCGCCGGATGCGACAACGAACAGGTCCTCGACGTGCTCGGGCTGCGGGTTCGGGACATGTTCGACCGGCGTGTCGAGCGTGAGGGCAGTGGGCGGGGCCGCCGCGCGAACCGGCCCCGCTCCCGGCAGCTCTCGCGTGCCGACCGGGCGATCGACGCCGCGGGCCTGCCGCTGACCCAGCCGAAAAAACCTGACCCGGGCCGTCAGCTTTCGCCGTGGCGCACGGTGGCGACCTACCCGTACCTGCGCGCCGATGGCACCGTCGCCGGGGAGGTCGTCCGCAAAGAGGCGCGGTTCGAGCACACCGGTCGTGACAAGCAGTTCCATCAGCGCCGCTGGAACCCCGAGAACGGCCGGATGGAGGCCGGTGGGTTCGACCCGCTGCCGTATCAGCTGCCGCAGCTGCTGGAGGCGATCGACGAGGGCCGCACCGTCTACATCGTCGAGGGCGAAAAGGACGTCGCGGCCGCCGAATCCGCGGGTCTGACCGCCACCACCAACGCCGGCGGCGCGCTGTCGTGGACCCCGCGCCACGCCGAGTGGTTGCGCGGTGCCCGCACGGTGGTGATCGTCGCCGACCGCGACCCGGCCGGGTACCGGCGCGCTGAACGCGTGATGGCCACCCTGTCCGGGCTGGTCGAGCGGGTGCGGGTGGTGCAGGCCGCCACCGGCAAGGACCTGCACGACCACCTGCAGTGCGGTCACGAGATCGCCGACCTCGAGCCGATCCCGTACCTGGACCCTTTCGTCTCCGCCCCGCCGCCGACCACCGCGCCGGGGCGGCCTGCTTCATCGACCGAGACCTCCACCGACGTCTCGGATTCTGCTGAAAACACCACTCCGGGAGGACATTCCGACATGGCCGAATACTTGCTCGCCCCTTCGACCGACACACCTCCGCCGCAGTCGGACGAGGTCGACCACGCCGGCCAGCAGATGGCCGCGTTGTGGCGGGCGCTGGTGCACCAACTGCTGTCGCACGCGTTGAAAGTGGCCGAACAGCGACGCCGTGACGCCGAGGAACTGGCGCGCCGCACCGCCGTGGAGAAGGCCGAAGCCGAGGAACGGTTGGCCCTGGAACGTAAGAGCGTCGAGACCAAGCTCGCGGCCCTGCGCAAACAGGGCTGGGACGCCGCCAGCCGGGACGAGATCGCCGACGCACTGACCCAGGCGCGAGCGTGGGCGCCGGATTCCGAGCAGGCCGCCGCCACCTTCGACGAACTGCGTCACCACCTGCAGGACCGGTTCGGGCTGCGGATCGACCCGCGCACCGACGCCGTCGACATCGACCCCGACGCCGCCGCGGTGGTGACCCACCTGGCCGACTTCGAGCGCAGCCGCGCGATCGATGCCCGCCTGGTCGCCGCCCAGGCCCGGATGGTGGAGGCGGTGGGTGCGCTCGACGGGATCGACGAGTCCACCAAGCAGGCCCTCTACGCCGACATCGAGGCGTGGCGGACCAACCCCAGCCCGCAGCAGCTCGACGTCCTGGCCACGAAGCTGGCCGCAGCGAAAGTGCCCGAACGAACCCGGACCCAGATCCGGTTCACCGCGGTCTACCTCTACGACGCCGGCGCCCAGCTGACCGCCGACGAGCACGCCGAACGCGGCCGCCAGGCGCCGACCACCCTGGCCACCCACATCCTGCGCCAGACCGAGGCTCCGCTGGTCGACCCCGGCGAGGAGGCCAAGCCGCGCATCGACGCCCTGCTGGTGTCCTACCAGGACCGGTTGCGCACCGGCGCCGACACCAGCTGGGTCATCGAGAAGTTGGGCCGTGAGGTCGCGGTGCTGACCGAGGAGGACCGCACCGCCGCACGCGAGCGAGGCAAGCAGATCCGCCACAATCCCGCCGGGAAGTTCGCGCCGCTGTGGCCTGATCACGTCGACCGCGACGCCTTGGCGGTGACGGTGTCGACCTACGCCACGCTGCGCCCGCAGGCCGACCGCGCGGTCGTGGCCACCGGCGACTACAACACCGCCCAGGCCGCGGGCCTGCGTCAGCAGGCCGACAAGCACCGCAACGCCATCGTCAAGGCCATCAAAACCGGCAAAGGCCTGCACGACCTGGAACGCGACCAGCTCGCCGCGGTGCTGCGCGACATCGACGCCGGACGCACCCGCCCGCCAGCGATGCTGTTCGTCGACGACCGCAGCGCCGCTCAGCACGACGCCGACCGCGCCGGGCAGATCGCCTCGGAAACCTCGCGGATCCACCGCCGCCAGCTCGATGAGATCCTGTCCACCGCGCGGGTGGACCCGGTCTCGGCGCGGGCCACCCGCGACGAGATCACCCGCGTCATGGACGCCCAGACCGCGCTCGCGGCCGGGCGGCAGAACCTGCACGACTACGGCGAGTCCGGTGTCGAGGACCGGCTGCAAGCCGCCATGACCGCCGTCGGTATCCCCGAACCGGTACGCAACCAGGTCCGCAACCACCTCGACCGCGCCGCCGGTGAGGCCGCGATCGCGGGCAAGCAGGCCAACCGGATCCGCGACCGCTGGCTCGACCGCCACGAGGCCGTCACCACCGCACGATCCCCGCAGCCCGCCGGCGCAATCGACTACGACAGCCCGCAGCGGCGAGAGGGCCTGGAAACCAGGCTGCGGGCCTCGGGCCTGTCCGAGGACTGCATCGCCCAGCGCATGGCCGCCGACACCGGGCACGCCAAGCCGCCCTCGGCCGCACCCGCCGCCGGGATGGCCAAGCGCCGCACCAGCCCCGGCACCGGCATGCAGCGCATCCACCACCGCCGCGGCAAGGGCCGAGGGCCCGAGCAGGGCCTGGGCCGGTGAGGGTCTGTTCGCCGTGACCGTGCACGACCGGCAGCCCGACACCTTCCCGTGGCGGGCTGCCCCAGCTCATTTGAAGACCCGTCGCCAGCTGCGTGCGGCCGGCCTTTCGCCTGGCGGGCAGGACGTCGCCGCGGTGATGGTCGGCAAGCGCCGCGGCCGCCGCCTGATCGCCTACCTGTTCGACGTGGGGCGGGCGCGGCCGAAGCGGACGCCCTCACCCGCCCAGCTGGCCGCGATCGAGAAGGCGACCCGCGAGCACCAGGCCCGCGCCGCCGCCCGCCGCGGCTACACCCGCACCGATCTGACCACCCTCACCGATCCCGGCCCGGGCTGGGACGAAACCACCACCCACCAGGAGGAACCCACCATGCCCAACACCGACACCAACACCGGCACCGTGCCCATCGTCGAGGGCGGGCCCGGCGCGCCGACGCGGCTCACCCCGAGCGGGCGCGGGCAGCGGCTGGCCTTCCTGCGCACCGTCGCCGCGGTCAACCAGGCCAAATACCACCGCGAGCAGCTGGATCAGCTGGTCGTCGAGGCCGAAAACGCTGGACGGAGCGAGGATTTCGGTCGCCGGTTGGCGCAGCAGCTGGCCGAGGCCGAGGATCAGCTCGCCGCCGAGGACCCGTGGCGCAACCCGCACGCGCTCACCCACGCCCTCGCCGAGGCCCTGTACTGGTCGCCGGGTTCGGACCTCGCCGCCGCGCGGGTGCAGCAGATCGGTGAGCAGCTCGCGCACCGTTGGGGTGTGGTCCTGGACGGGGTCGATCCCGAGACCTGCACCGTCGGTATCGATCCCGCCTTCGATGCCGCCGCGGCTCAGCTCGCCGTCGACCGTGCGGTGGTGCGGGCCCGTGAGCGCGCCGTCGCCGAGACGCTGTCGCAGATCCCGATGCCCGAGCCCAGCCAGGACCGGGTGGTGGCCGCGGTCACCGCCTGGTACGACGCCGAGGGCGCCGGTACGGCCACCCCGCACGACAGCGACGCCCTGGCCGCGCGCCTCGAGGAGCTGCACGGCGACCTGTCCGCGCTCGACCTCGCCCAGCCCGAACGCGACCAAGTGAGGTTCACGGTCGACTACCTGTGGCGTGACGTGGGCCAGGTCGACCTGCTCGACACCCCCGTGATGGTCGACCCCGGCCAGGAAGTGCGCGGGCGGGTGCCGCAGCTGCTCCAAGCCTTCGCCGAGCAGCGGATCGCCCCGGCCGAGATCGGCGCCGAGATCTCGGTGATGACCGTGGCGGATCAGCAGGCCGTGCGCGAGGCCGGCCGCGCCATCCGCGCCGGAGACGAGGTCGATGTGCGGCTGTGGCCCGGCTACGCCGACCGGGACCAGCTGCGCGAGCAGCTCGAAACCTACGCCCGCGACGCCGTCGAGGCCGGTCGAGAGGCCGACTACCTCGCCGAGACCGACCTGGCCCCCTTCGACGCCGCCCTGGTCGGCATCAACGACGACATCGAGGACCGCATCGAGCGGATGTCGCTGAGCCACGACCAGCTGCTGGCCGCCGCCGAGGCCGCCAAGGGCCTGGCCCCGGCCGAGCGGCACCAGATCCGGGCAGTCCTCGCCGATGTCGAAGCCGGGGTCGCCGAGGACTACGAACTACCCGAACTGATGTGGGTCGACGAGCGCAGCAAAGCCCAGCTCGACACCGACCGCAGCCACCGGCAGGGCGCCGTGCTGGCCCAGACGTTCTGCCGCGAGGCGATGCAGGCCATCGCCGACGGCAAAGCCCAGCCCAGCAACGCCCACACCCAGACCCTCGAGGGCGTGCTGTCCACGGTGGGCGACAACCTCTACTCGGTCGCCTCCGGCAGCGTCGACGACGCCCACCGAACCCAATTCGTCAAGGACCGCACCGCACTCGGGCGGGCCCTGACCGCCGCCGGGGTCTACGCCGAGACCAAGGCCGACATCCGCGAACTGGTCGATACCCGTGCTCGCCAGGCTGGGAAACTCGGGCGCGGCGCCGTCGAACGTGAGCAGCGGTGGAAGACCCGCACCGCCGAGATCCTCGCCCGCCGCGACGACGCCATCGCCCAACGCCGCGCCGCCAACGCCAGCGTCGCGCCCAGCGCCCGGATCTGCACCACCCGACCCGACCGTGCCACCGGGCAGAGCACCGCCACCGCCCTGCCCTCCTACACCGTCGGGGTTCAGCAGAAGCACAGCCGCGAGGTGGAGCGGTGACCGACGCCGACCTCGTCGAGCTGCTGGTCATCGCCCGCATCGACACCACGACCGCGGTCGCTGACCTGTTCAGCTGCCAGACCTACTACGACGCCGACACCGGGACCGAAACCGGACCCGCCGTAGAGGCGATGTGGGAGACGCTGACCGTCGACCCCGCCGCCCCGGTCTGCCTGGACTCGCTCGACCAGGCACTCACCACCTCCGGCTACCGGCGCACCAGCGCCTGGCGCAAACGCGTCACCGCCGCCGGCGCCACCCGCTACTTCGCCCACGCCACCATCGCGATCCCCGACCTGCCCTAAACCCGCAGGCGCGAGTCAGCCCCCCAGAGCGCGAACCTGGGGGGCTGACTGGTGTCAACGGATGGCTGACGACTATCCGCCCGAGCAACAGCACGGGTTTCTCCTGGGCAGGGAGCGTTGGGGTGCCCCCAACACGTGCCGGAATGAAAGGAACCCCGGTGATGTGCCTGACCGCCGAGGCGGCCGGTAGGGATCGTTCCGGGGTTTTCTGCGCCCAGTATAACCTCAGCGACCGTGACGACAATTCCCGCCCGATGGTCAGCTGCGGATCTGCGGCGATTCTTGTCTGCTGGCCGGTTCGACCGCTACGTGCAGGTCGCCGGCTCGGATGCGGCGGGCGAGCAGCTATATGAGTGGAACCAACTCGCCTCTGGAGCCTGGCACGAAACGCTCGGCTCGTTCGAGATCGTGCTGCGCAACGCCCTCGACGCCCAGCTGATCAGCTACCACCAGCGCATCCGTAAGGGCAACGGTGATTGGTACGCCGACCCGAAGATGCCTTGGGGCACAGGCACCAGGCTGGCACAGTCCATCCGCAAGGCACGCAGCCGTGCAACCCTGAACAAGACCATCCCCGAGGTCCACGGAAAAGTCATCGCAGAACTCAACTTCGGATTCTGGCGGTACACCCTCGCCGGCACCTACCAGAGCACTCTGTGGGCCCAGGCCTACCGGCACGCCTTCCCACACCTGCGCCCGCGGAGCCGGACCGCTGTCTACGATCCAATCGTCGAGCTACACGAGTTGCGCAACAGAGTCGCACACCACGAACCAATCCACGGCGTCGATCACACCGCACGGCTCAACGACTTGCTGCAAGTCCTCGCCTGGATCGACCCAGCCGCTGCGGCCTGGGTCGAAGACACCACGCGGATCCCGGCAGTGCTCGGCAGCCGTCCCTGAACCTCGATCACACGACGTCGCTACCTCTCCTGAGTCCTGATGTGCAACTTCAGGATGTCAATGAGCCTCCTCGCTTGATCCGGATCGATGTAGAGCCCGATCGTGGACGGCTCGCGGTTTCCGACCTGCTGCACCTCGATAGGGATGTGCATGCCCGAGGGCAGGACTCCGTTGGAGCGCCAGTTCACCGAACCGCTGGTGATGGCGCCCACCGACTTCACCGTGTACTTTTCCAGGCTCTTGATCTGGTCGCCCACCAACACGAGCCACCCCGAGCTGCCGTCCTCCTGGTCACGGCAGACCCAGTCGACGCCTGCGTCGATCGCGGCTGAGTGAGGCTCGCAGAGGGCAACTTCATAGGGGTAGCTCGACCAGCCACCGATCCTTTGCGGATCGAGGTCCTTGGTTCCCGCCGCCGGGCTGTGGCAGTTCTTCACGAAACACTCCATTCGAGGATTGTCGGCCCTGCATGTGTGCGGGAACGCACCGCCACGCCGAAACCTCGAAAATCTGTTCGAGATGCCGCCACCCCGGCGTCGATTTCCGACTCGACCGCTGCGGCTCCTCGTCCGCCGTAATCGGGCAGGTTGTCGGTATCCACTGCGACACTCGGTGTTCCGTCGGTCGGTTCGCAAAAGGGGTAGGGGGCGAAGTGGCACAGCGCAGGCCGTGGATCAAGCGAAAAGTCGGCCAAGCGAGGTTGTGGGTTTGGATGCCGTACGAGGGCGGCTCGAACCGGGAGTGGATCCTGGGGGAACTCGGTCGGCGGGTGCGGCCAGAGTGGAACAAGCAGGATCGGCGGTGGGAAATCGCCCGTCGTCACCTGTGGGTGCTCGCCGAGGCGATGGCTCAACGGTTCGGTGAGGTCGACCTGTTCATGGAGTTCTCCGAGACCGAGAAGTGCGACCGGCGCTGCCAAGAAGCCACCGAGACCGATGTCAGCGAGT
Source organism: Nocardia sp. FDAARGOS_372 (assembly GCF_002554515.1). NCBI lineage: Bacteria > Bacillati > Actinomycetota > Actinomycetes > Mycobacteriales > Nocardiaceae > Nocardia > Nocardia sp. FDAARGOS_372. The sequence goes on from NZ_PDDW01000002.1 coordinate 38,658, forward strand.
GCGTCTGCTCATGTTTCGGCAAGTACCACGGCGGATTTGGTGACCCGCGTGCTGATTGGAAACTCGTTGGCGCCACCACCCTGGTCGCGTCGGGTCCTTTGCAGGTGAAGCACATGGTGATCCGCCGCCCACTGCCCCGGGGTCCAGACAATGCCTTCACCTCCCAGCCGCTTCCTCAGCAGCCAGCAGTATCGACGCAGCTACTCCATGATGTGCCTGAGCCTTCGGCCTCGGGAGCATCCACTGCTACTGGGTCCACCGATGTCGGCCGAGACGGCGAAGGCTCCGAGCGTGCGGCCGAGCCGCCACCGGTTCAACCGGTGGGTCGGGCGGCTGAAGCGGAGAGGCTTCCGGCGGGGTGTGGGATCGCGATGTTCCTCACCACCGTAATCGTGTCGGCTATCTTCGCCCTGGCCGTCCACGGGCTGTTCTGGATGGGGGCCGCTCTCGCGATACTCTTCGCCGTCGCGTTCGGCGCCGAGCGAATCGGCCTGCTCTAGCGCCGGGCCTGCCTTCGAGGACCGAGCTACCCGGTGGTGCATGCTCCGAGTTAGGCAGACACGCACCACCTGTACAGCCCACTACTCGCCGTGGTGGCCCCGCAAGAACCTCAGCTCGATCTCACGGCACTGTATGCCCTTCCGGAACTGGGCAGTCCTCCGGTCGATCTCCGGCTGGATCTCCCTGGCGACCTCCTCGAGGATCCCGCTGTCGGCGAGGACCTTGTGCAGCGACTCCTTCACCGATTCCAGCACCAGTTTGTCGAATGTGAACACGTTGTTCTCCTTGTGCGGTCCAGCGGTTGGGGCCGCGCCCGACGCACGGTGGATCTGCCGGACCGTGAATCAGAGCCTGCTCGGGCGCGCGGAGCGCACGGTAGAGACCAGGGGCGCAACCGGGCTGCTGGCCTCGGTCGCCGCAGCGTGCGAGCTGCCCGCGGTCGAGGCCACCGGGCGGCGGCCGCCTCAGCTCGCCCGTAGGGAACTGCTAATCGGCAGGTTAGTGGGTTGCGCTCTGGCCCAGAGTGGCCGTGGCGGTGAGGCTGCCCGACGATGGCGGCAACCGCGCCCGAGCTGGCGGTAGCTGGAGGCTAGCAGCTCGTCGACGCAACCGTGTCTCCGACTTTGCCTGATAACTGACGTTATCGGGCAAGATAGGCTCGGAACGGCTCCGGCGAGCTGGCACAACACCTCCCGGCGCGAGACGTTCGATTCCTGGTTATCGGGCAACCTCGGCGAAGGGGAGCGAGATGGGCGCGACGACGGCCGACATCGACGACGAGACGACACTGCCCTTGGCGGTGCACATCGAGCAGTTCCTCACCGACCTCGCCAACGCCAACCGGCCCGCCAACACCCTGCGCGCCTACCGCGGCGACCTCACCGGCTTCGCCGAACACGTCGACGGCGGGATCGACGGGGTGACCGTGGCGGCGGTGCGCGGGTTCCTGTCGGGGATCGCGGATCTGGCGCCGGCCACCCGCAAGCGCAAGCGGGCCGCGGTCGCCGCGTTCTGCCGGTGGGCCGTTCGCCACGACCTGCTGGCCGCGAATCCGATGGACAAGGTCGACACCATCACCGTCCCCAAGACCCTGCCCCGCCCGGCGCCCGCGGCCGACATCGCCAAGGTGTTCGCCGCGATCTGCGCTCGCCGGCCCCGCAAAGATGTCGCCCTCGACGTGCTGCGGGACCGGGTGCTGTTCGAGACCGCCTACGTCTGCGGCGCCCGGGCCAGTGAGGTCTGCGAGCTCTACGTCGAGGACTTCGACCTGCGCCTGGACGATGAACACGTCCGCTTGCACGGCAAGGGCGGCACCGTACGCACCGTCCTGCTCGACGACCGCGGCTACGTTGCCATGCTGCGGCTCTACCTCGACCGCACCGGCTACACCGCCGGACCCATGTTCCGCGCCAGCATCAACGGCCGCGGCGGACCGCTCTCCTACTCCGCCGCCCACCACCGGTGGAGCCGCTACTGCGCCGCGGCCGGGGTGGACATCGACATCCACCAGCTCCGGCATTCCCACGCCACCGAACTCATCAACGCCGGCGTCTCCATCGAAGTCGTCCGCAAACGCCTCGGGCACGCCTCCACCGAAACCACCCAGATCTACGCCCTGCTCGCCGACCAAGTCGCCGACACAGAAATCCGGGCAGCACGGCGGCGGCGGGATCGCAGCCTCTGAGCTGACACCCCCTTACGGGCAGGTACCGGCGTCGTTCAGCGAAGCGAGTCCACGATTCTCATCGTCTCGACGGCGACCGTGGTCACCCGTTTGATCAGGTCGACGATGTAAGTGGGGGTGTCGTGTTCGTCACACCAGTCGTTGGGGTCGTTCACGATTCCCGACGCTGGGTCGGTCTTGACCTGGTAACGGTCGATGACCCACGCCAACGCCGACCGGGATCCGAGTACGTAGCGGTCGGCGTCCTCCGGGATCCCGGTGATGGTGACCTTCGGGTTGTAGACGATGGTGGTGCGGTCCTCGACGTTCTTGCCGGTCGCGGGGTCCTTCTTCTTGCCCCACTTCATCTTCGACACCCGCCAGGTCTCCCGATCGTCCGGGTCGGCGGCTTTGACCTGGACATCCAGTGGATACGGCTCCACGGTCTCGTAGCTGGTGTGCAGGTCCGCCAGCTGGCGGCCGGCATCGGCGAGTTGCTCGAACCGCTCCCGTGAGGTCGGGGTGGGGATGTGCGGCAGCATCTTCTTCAGGTCTGCGGCGTAGGTCTGCCGGTAGGTCGGATCGTGGAGCTGGCCGTAGACGTAGTAGAAGATGTCATCCTTGCTGACCTCGTCGCCGAGCACATCGCGATACAGCTTGAGGATCCCGTCGGTGATGTTGTCGATTCTGCGGAAGCCGTAGTCATCGATATCGCTGCTCGTCGCGGCACCGAAGTCGAGCTCCCCCTCGGGGGTGACGACCTTCTCGTAGGTCCAACGGGGGAAGAACTGACCACCGCTTCCCGCTCCTGTGACATGGAGATCAGGAAGCATGTTGAGCATGAGCACCGAGAACGGCACAGCGGAGCCATTCCCCACCTGGTAAAAGCCAAGATTTTTGTGATGCGGGGTCGGGAACATCGACGGGAGCTGCGACCGCTCATGGTTGAGGTGCTTGTCGAAGTAGGTGTGCTGTTTAGCGAAAGGCCGGTAGAGGCTGACGGTATGGCCTTCGGTCCGGTATGTGACCTGCGTGCGACGGGCAAGGTGGGTGCGGAGACTGCGCGACCACTTGATGTAGTCAGCCTGCGCTGCAGTTGGGTTGGCGGTCAGGTAGTCCGTGACGGCGGCTTCGTTCGGCCGGGTGACCCCTGCGGTACGGCAGTAGTCAGCGAACGGGATGTGCTGGTCGTTGTAGTTGCCGATGAGCCGCTGCACGTTCGCGGCCAGATTGGTACGCGAGTAGTTGTACACCCACGCATCCCTGGTCGTCTCAAGCCCGCGGGAGAAGTTGGAGAAGACGGTGACCTGTTCCCGGGAGGCGTTTTTCTCCCCGATGGCTGGCCAGGCCTGGTATTCGTCGTTGCGTTGGTTGGCCCAGTCGCCGTGGGTGTTGGGGGTGATGGTCTGCCAGTCGATGCTGGTGAGGGTGCTATCGGCGATGATGCGGAGTTTGTCTTCGCGGGTGAGGTAGTCGCCGATGTCGCGGTAGTAGATCTGGCAGGGGCCGGTGTGGGCGGGGTTCTTGATGCCGATGAAGATGGCAACGGTGTTGCGGCTGCCGGAGCCGAAGATCTTGCCGCCCTCTTTACGGGACAGTTCGCCTGCGGTGCGTTGGTTGCCGCGGAGGTTGTAGGCGTAGATGCGGGAGTATTCGTCGGCGAGGGACAGGCGGATGCCGTCGGCGGTGTTGCCGTCGATCCAGCCGCCGTTGGAGACGAAGGCGACGATGCCTTTGTTGCCGATGCGGTCGGTGGCCCAGCGGAAGGCCCGCAGGTAGGAGTCGTAGAGGCTGTTCTTGTTCGTTCCGGTGGAGCGTGCGGCGTAGGTGTCGGCGATCCGGGCGTCGAGGGTGGGGTAGGAGATGTTGGCGTTGAGGTCGTTGGCGGAGGTTTGCCCGACCGAGTAGGGCGGGTTGCCGATGACGACGTTGATCGGGGTGGCGTTCTGGCGGGTGATGCGTTCGTTGTTCTGGGGGAAGATCATCGAGTCGAGGCTGTCGCCGTTCTCGGTGATCTGGAAGGTGTCGGCGAGCACGATGCCCTCGAACGGGCTGTACTCGGCGGCCGCTTCTTTGCCGAGGATCGCGTGGTAGGTGGTTTCGATGTTCACCGCGGCGATGTAATACGCGAGGAGCATGATCTCGTTGGCGTGCAGCTCACCGGCGTATTTGCGGGCCAGATCCTTCGGGGTGATGAGTCCGGATTGCAGTAGCCGGGTCAGGAAGGTGCCGGTGCCGGTGAAGGGGTCGAGGATGTGGACGTCTTGATCGGTCAGGCCGCGACCGAACGCGTCGCGGGAGGCTTGGTCGGCGGCGTGGAGGATGAAGTCGACGACTTCGACGGGGGTGTAGACGATGCCGAGGGCTTCGGATTGTTTGCGGAAGCCCAGCCGGAAGAACTTCTCGTAGAGCTCGGCGATGACCTTCTGTTTGCCGTCGGCGGTGGTGACCTCGGCGGCGCGGACCCGCACCGAGGCGTAGAACCCTTCGAGCTTGATGGTTTCGGCTTCCAGGCCGGAGCCGTCGAGGGTGTCGACCATGGCCTGCATGACGCGGGAGACCGGGTTGTGGGAGGCGAAGTCGTGCTCGGCGAACAGCGCGTCGAAGACGGGTTTGGTGATCAGATGCTGGGCCAGCATGCTGATCGCGTCCTCGCGGGTGATGGAGTCGTTGAGGTTGTCGCGCAGGCCTTGGACGAACTTCTCGAACTCGCCGGTCACCTCGGGGGAGGCGCCGGCGAGCAGGGCGCGGATGCGGGTGATGAGGGTGTTGGCGATGTCGGCGACGTCGGCGGCCCAGTCTTCCCAGTAGGCGCGGGTGCCGACCTTGTCGACGATGCGCGCCACGATCGCTTCCTGCCATTCCGACAGGGAGAACAACGCCATCTGCTGCGCCATCCGAGCACCCTCATCCGGCGCCGGACTCCCCTCCGCTGCGTTGTCGCCGTGGTTGGTGGTGCTGTTGGAGAGGGTTTCGTGGTCGTCGGTGACGGGCCCGATGTGCCCGCCCATCAGCATGTCGCTGCCTTTGCCGGTTTTCTGGACGTCGCTGCTGGTGTTGAGGGCGATGGAGTTGACCATCGCGTTGAACCGGTCGTCGTGGGCGCGCAGGGCGTTGAGGACCTGCCAGACCACCTTGAAGCGGGTGTTGTCCGACAAGGCCTTCGCGGGTGAGACGCCGGCGGGCACGGCGACGGGCAGGATGATGTAGCCGTAGTCCTTGCCGTCGGCCTTACGCATCACCCGCCCGACCGACTGCACGACGTCGACGACGGAGTTGCGGGGGTTGAGGAACATCACCGCATCCAGCGCCGGCACATCCACGCCCTCGGACAGGCAACGGGCATTGGTGAGGATCCGGCACTCACCCTCCGGCACCGGCGCCTTCAACCAGGCCAGCTCGGCGTTGCGCTGCAGCGCATTGAACGTGCCGTCCACGTGGTGGACCGAGCAGGACAGGTCCAGGTTCGTCGCGGTGATCTCGTGGCCGTCGTCCTCGCGGTCGGCGAGCAGCTCCCGGTAGGCATCCACCACCGCGGGAAACACTTCGGCGACCTGTTTGGAGGCGGCGATGTCCTTGGCGAACACCACGGCCCGCCGCATCGGCGGCTGCCCCGGCGGGAACCCCACCCCCTCGGGGGTTTTCCCGGCACGTTTGGCCAGCCCGTTCCAGCAGCCCACGATCTTCGACGCATCATCCAGCCGCAGCTCGCTGAACCGCCCGGCCAACTGCTGCTGCAAGGGCGCGGCGACGAGGTCTTCGTCGACGGTCAGCACGATCACCTTGTAATCGGTGAGCAAACCCCGCTCGACCGCGGCACCGAAGGACAGGCGGTGGAACTCGGGCCCGTAGCGGGTTTCGTCGTCCATCGACGACAGCTCGGCGGAGTGTTCGGCGGCCTTGTCCTTGACGGTCTCGTCGAAGATCCGCGGCGTGGCCGTCATATACAGCCGCCGCTGCGCCTTCAGATAGTCGCCGTCGTGCACGCGCACGAAGTTCGACTCGTCATCGCCGACCAGGGTGACACCGGTGGTGCGGTGCGCCTCATCGCAGATCACCAGATCGAACGGCTCCACCCCATGCTCAGCCTGCGCGCCGGCCACGGCGGGCAGGGACTGGTAGGTGGTGAACACCACCGTCAACCCCGCCGCATGGCGGCGGCGCTCCATCTCCGCAGCCAGCACCGCCGAGCTCGTGGTCACCGGGATCGCGACGTCGTGGACCGAGACGTCCTCGGCCGAGCGGGAGACCTTATTGTCCGAGCACACCGCGAACGCCCGCAGATCCAGCTGCGTCTGGGCCGTCCACTCCCGCAACGTTTGCGACAGCAGCGAGATCGACGGCACCGCGAACAGAATCCGCGCGTTGCCGCCGTTCTCGACGGCGGTGCGTTCGGCGATCTTCAACGCCGTGAACGTCTTGCCCGTCCCGCACGCCATGATCAGCTTGCCCCGGTCGTGGCCGGCGGCGAAACCGTTGAAGACGGCGTCGATGGCCTGGGCCTGATGCGGTCGGGGCTCGTGGCGCTTGGCCTCCGACAGGCTGACCTGCAGCTCACCAGCCGGCCAGGCGATGTCCCAGTCGATCGGGGACTCCGCGATCTCGGCCAGCCCGATCCGCTGCACCGGGATCGTCTGATCCTGCAGGGCGTCCTCGGCGTTGCGGCCCCACCGGTCGGTGGTGGAGATGATCACCCGGTTGGTGAACGGCTTCTTCCCCGAAGCGGTGAAGAACGAGTCGATATCGCCCTTGGCCAGCACATGAGTGGGCTCGTAAAACTTGCACTGGATCGCCGTCAACGCCCCGGTATCACGCTCCCGGGCGACCAGATCGATCCCGGTATCCGGTTTACCTGCCCGGTCGGGCCAGTCGGTCCACCGCCACACCTTGTCGTACTGCTGGGCCAGCATCGGATCCAACTCGAAGTAGCGGACCATCAACTGCTCGAACTTGGTGCCCCGCTCCGAGTTCGACGGCGCCAGCCGGAACGCCTCGATGACCTCGTGAACAGAACCCATAACCCACTCACACCTTCCCCACGCCAACAACCGACCCGGTCATCTTGCCCAGGCCCGCGCCCACAGCCAGAGCGGCATAGGCGGTCAGGACGGTATACGGCACAGTACCGCGCAACCTCGGGTCCGAAGCCGCAAGTGGTGGGTCGCCGACGTCAGCAGGTCCTCCGCCAGCAACGGCACCGCCCAGCGCGACGGCGTCTGGCACGACACCATCCTGCTCGAACGCCGCTCCCCGGTCCGGTAACCGCAGCCCTGGCGGACGGGCCGGTGTTCACCGGCTGTTCGTTTGCCTCCCGGTATCGATATCGGTCAATATTGGCGTATGTCGAAGTCGAAGTTGGTGGTGACGCCTGTGCAGGCGTGCTCGGCCGCGCCCCTGGTGCGCGAGCCGCTGTCCGAACCCCACGCCGTCGAGCTGGCCAGCGTGTTCAAAGCACTCTCGGACCCGGTTCGGCTGCGACTGCTCAGCGCCATCGCCTCGCGCGAGAGCCAGGAAGCCTGCGTGTGCGACCTGTCCGCGGGCATCGAGTTGACCCAGCCGACCATCTCCCATCACCTCAAGGTGCTGCGCGAAGCCGGGCTGCTCGACAGCGAACGCCGCGCCTCTTGGGTGTACTACCGCGTCGTCCCCGAAGCGCTGCAACGACTCTCGGAAGTCCTGCTCGTGGAGAGCGGCACCGCGATCGGAGCCCCCGCATGAGCGTGAACACCACCGACCAACCCGCCGTGGTCGCCAAACTGTCCACCCTCGACCGGTTCCTGCCCGTCTGGATCGGCGTGGCCATGGCCGCCGGCCTGCTGCTCGGACGCATGATCCCCGGCCTGGGCGACGGGCTGTCGGCGGTGGAGATCGACGGCATCAGCCTGCCGATCGCGATCGGGCTGCTGATCATGATGTACCCGGTGCTGGCCAAGGTCCGCTACGACCGCCTCGACACCGTCACCGGCGACCGCAAACTCCTGCTCAGCTCCCTGCTGCTGAACTGGATCCTCGGCCCGGCTCTGATGTTCGCCCTGGCCTGGCTGCTGCTGCCGGACCTGCCCGAGTACCGCACCGGGCTGATCATCGTCGGCCTTGCCCGCTGCATCGCCATGGTCATCATCTGGAACGACCTCGCCTGCGGCGACCGCGAAGCCGCCGCCGTGCTGGTCGCGCTGAACTCGGTTTTCCAGGTGATCATGTTCGCCGGACTCGGCTGGTTCTACCTCTCGGTCCTGCCCGGCTGGCTCGGCCTGGAACAAACCACGATCGACACCTCGCCGTGGCAGATCGCGAAATCGGTGCTGATCTTCCTCGGCATCCCGCTGCTGGCCGGGTACCTCACCCGCCGCTTCGGTGAACGCGCCAAGGGCCGTACCTGGTACGAATCGGCCTTCCTGCCCAAGATCGGGCCCTGGGCCCTGTACGGGCTGCTGTTCACCATCGTGATCCTGTTCGCCCTGCAAGGCGACCAGATCACCTCCCATCCTCTCGATGTCGTGCGGATCGCGATCCCCCTGTTGGCCTACTTCGCCATCATGTGGGGCGGCGGCTACGCCCTCGGCGCGGTCCTGGGTCTGGGCTACGAGCGCACCACCACCCTGGCGTTCACCGCCGCGGGCAACAACTTCGAGCTCGCCATCGCCGTCGCCATCGCCACCTACGGCGCCACCTCCGGCCAGGCCCTCGCCGGGGTCGTCGGCCCGCTCATCGAGGTCCCCGTCCTGGTCGGACTGGTCTACGTCTCGCTCGCGCTGCGCAAACGCTTCCCCGCCACCATCTCCCCGGCGGCGTCGTCGGGCACCGGGGAGATGGCGCCGCGATGAGCACGACCCCGTCGGTGCTGTTCGTGTGCGTGAAGAACGGCGGCAAATCCCAGATGGCGGCCGGGCTGATGCGCGCCGCCGCCGGTGACCTCGTGCAGGTCCATTCCGCCGGAACGAAACCCGGCACCGCGATCAACGCCCTGTCGGCCGAATCGCTGCTCGAAGTCGGTATCGACATCAGCGGCGAGACCCCGAAACCGATCGACCCGGCCCTGCTGGCCTCGGTCGACCTGGTCGTCACCCTCGGCCGCGAAGCCCACATCGGCCCGGTCGACGGGGTGCGGATCCTCAACTGGGACACCGACGAACCCTCCGAACGCGGCATCGACGGCATCGAACGCATGCGCCTGGTCCGCGACGACATCACCACCCGCGTCAACAACCTGCTCACCGAACTCACCACCCCCATCGAGCAACGGACACACCCATGACCGACAGCCCCTCCCACACCCGCCACGACCTGACCATCGACCAGCAACTCGCGCTGAAAACCGCGGCCACCCACTTGCAACGTGAGTTCAACGGAACCTTCGGCGTCGAGACCATCGAGCGGTTCCTGCACTCCTCCTACGACCAGTTCGCCGGACGCGCGACCGTGGTCAACTACCTGCCGCTGCTGGCCGAACGCTTCGCCCGCCAACGCCTGCACGCCCTGGCCCGCGTCGAGGGCAAAGCCCACACCGGCACACCCACGGTGTTGTTCCTGTGCACCCACAACGCCGGACGCTCCCAGATGGCCCTCGGGTTCTTCACCCACCTTGCCGGGGACCGCGCGGTGGCGTGGTCCGGCGGCAGCGAACCCGGCGACGAGATCAATCCCGCCGTGATCGCCGCGATGGCCGAGGTCGGCATCGACATCACCGGCGAGTTCCCCAAACCGTGGACCGAGGAGATCATCCAGGCCGCCGACGTCGTCATCACGATGGGCTGCGGTGATGCCTGCCCGCTCTACCCGGGGCGCCGGTATGAGGAATGGGACATCGACGACCCCGCCGACCTCGACCTCGCCGCCATCCGGCCCATTCGCGACGAGATCGAAACCCGCGTCCGTCTCCTGCTCGCCGAACTCGACCTCCCCGCCCACTGAAAGGCCCACCCGCACATGACCACCAAGCCCAGCGTGTTGTTCGTCTGCGTCCACAACGCCGGACGCTCCCAGATGGCCGCCGGATTCCTGTCCCACCTCGCCGGCGACGCCATCGAGGTCCGCTCCGCCGGCAGCGCACCCGCCGATCAGATCAACCCGGCCGCGGTCGCGGCAATGGCCGAACTCGGCATCGACATCTCCGACCAGACCCCGAAGATCCTCACCTACGACGCCGTGGAAACCTCCGACGTCGTGATCACCATGGGCTGCGGGGACACCTGCCCGACCTTCCCCGGCGTCAGCTACCGCGACTGGGTGCTCGAAGACCCCGCAGGCAAGGGAGTCGAATCCGTCCGGCCGATCCGCGACGAAATCAAGGCTCGCGTGGAAGCCCTCGTCGCCGAACTCCTGCCCGCGCGCGCCTGAGGCCCGCCCCGCCCGGAGGCCGCGGCCACACACGGCTGCCGGCCTCCGGGCGGGAGTCCGATCCACTACAGGGCTGTAGGAACTCGTGAGATGACCACTCAGCGCAACCGTCACCACAGCACTGCACGCATTCTCGTCACCTACGTCGCCGTAGCCACAGCGCTCACCGCAGCACTGTCCGAGCTGCGCGACGACGCATGGCCCCCACACGCGAAACTCCATGCCGCCCAATACATCCTCGTCACGGTCGGGCTCAGTGTGATCGCGATGGTCCTGCTGTGGCAGCGCGGAAGCGGGGCACGAACACCCGTGATCACGGCCTGCTCGATCCTGGCCACGCCATGGCTGGGCCTGCTGGCTGCACCACTGTTTCCCGGCACCTCCTTGCACAAACCCCGACCGGACAACCCCCTGCTCCTCGGCCTACACCCGCAGCTACTCCTGGCCACTGTCATGCTGGCGCTGCTGCTCGCCGCCGTCGCGCTCACCACCCGAGCATCAACGACCGGAACGGCGGCGCGCTGACGGGTCGCTGTCGGCTTGGAACCGGCGAAGCCCCTCGTCGGAGACCCGCGCGTACTTCACCAGGCTGCGCACCGAGGTATGCCCGGACAGTTTCATCAGCACCGGCGTCGAGGCACCGTCCTCCGCGGCGTGGGTCAGCCGGGAATGGCGCAGCTGGTGCAGCGTGTAGGGGCCGTCGTCGAAGGCGAGGGTGTGCGACTCGAACAGCTCGGCCGCCCGCCGATACGACAGCCGCGCCCGCCCCGTACTCGGGTCGACATCGTTGACCGCTACCGAGGGCCGGGCCTTGCGGTCGGTCAGGAACACCGGCCCGGACTTGCGCCCGGCCAGCATCCTGGGCAGTAGGGGTAGCCGTAGCATCCGCCGAAAATCAGGCGGATATGGCGTAGCCGCCTGGTAGGCATCGGGTTTCGGGTTCGGCATGCGCTGTCGGCTGGTTGGTGCTTGGCTGCCGGTGATGGTGTTGGTCGGCGCTGGTGGAGGCTGGGGTTCGTGGCGACGCGGATGTTCGCGGACGAGGAATTGGAACGTCTGCGGGGATTCCCGGAGATCAGCCGCGAGGAGCTGTTTCGATACTTCACGCTCACGTCGGCGGATCTGGCGTTCGTGGATCCGGGCCGCGGCCGGGGACCGGCCGAACGGCTGGGCTTGGCGATCGCGTTGTGTACGCTGCCGTGGCTGGGATTCGTGCCGGATCGGCTGGTCACGGCCCCACCGGTGGCGGTTGCTCGTATCGCCGAGCAGTTGCGGGTGGATCCGGTGGTGATCGGTGCCTATGGCAGGCGAGCCAAGACCCGCACCGAGCATGTGCGCCTGGCCGCGCGGTACCTGGGATGGCGTGCGGCCGGTGCGCTGGAGTTCAAGGAGCTCGATGAGTTCCTGCTGGCGCGGGCGATGGAGCACGATTCGCCGACTCTGTTGTTCCGGCTGGGGTGTGAGTATCTGATCTCGGCGAAGGTGATCCGGCCGGGCCCTGTCACCGTGGTGGAGCGGGTCGCCCACGCCCGGCACCAGGCCCAGACCGAAACCTATGATCGGCTCGCTCACGAGTTCACTGCGGCGCGGTGTGCGGAGTTGGACGGCTTGCTGGTGACCGACGCGTCGCTGGGGATTTCGCGGTTGCGGTGGCTGTCGACGGGGCCGGTGGAGGCGTCGGCGGCTGCGGTCCGCGCTGAGGTCGACAAGCTGGGGTTTCTGCGGGGTTTGGGTGCTGATCGGCTGGATATGTCGGTGCTGCCCGCCGAGCGGCGCCGGTTCTTGGCCACGATGGGCCGGCGTCTGAGTCCGCAAGCCCTGGAGCGTCGGGATCCGCAGCGCCGGTATCCGATCCTGCTCACGGTGCTGGCCCAGTCGGGCACCGATGTGCTCGATGAGGTCGTGGCGTTGTTCGATCAGGCGATCTCGGCGAAGTTCGGTGCCGCCGAACGGAAGATGCAGCAGCAGCTGGCCGAGCGCGGCAAGACCGGCGAGGACCGCCAGGCGCTGCTGGACGATCTCCTGGAAATCGTCACCGACCCGACGGTGGCTGATGAGGAGATCGGCGCGCTGATCCGCGGCGAGAAGATCGGGTGGGAGCGCCTGCGCGCGGCGATCGCCCAGGCCGAACCCAGGTTGCCGCGTGATCACGGGCATCTGGCAGCGCTGGATTCCTCCTACAACTATCTGCGCCAGTTCACCCCCGCAGTGCTCGAGGCGGTGCGCTTCGCCGGCGGCACCGCCGCTACCGAGCTGCTGATCGCGGTGAACATGCTGCGGGAGCTGAACGCGACCGGGCGGCGCAAGGTCTTCGACGACGCCCCGACCGGGTTCGTGCCGATGAAATGGCGCGGCTACCTCGACGAGGCCGCCCGAAAATCGGGCAGCGCCACCGCGTATCGGCACTACTGGGAGTTGTGCGTGCTGCTGGGTTTGCGTGACGGGCTGCGCAGTGGGGATGTGTTCGTGCCCGGCTCGCGCCGCTACGCCGACCCGGCCGCCTACCTGCTCACCACTGGGCAGTGGGAACCGCAACGCGGAGAGTTCTGCCGCCTGGTCGGGCGATCCGCCGATCCCGGCGTCGCGCTGGCGGCCGTGGTCGCCGAACTGCACGATGCGGTCGGTGAGCTGGAGGCGGTGCTGGCCGGCGGGGACGGCCCGGTCAGGGTGGACGAGGGCGGGGATCTGGTGATCTCGCCGCTAAGCGCGGAAGATGTTCCCGCCGAGGCGATCGCGCTCAAGGCCGAGCTGACCGAGATGCTGCCGTTCGCGCCGATCGTTTCCTTGTTGATCGAGTTGGACAAGCGCACCGGCTACCTGGACTGCTTCACCCACGCCGGCGGCCAGGCCACCCGCACACCAGAGCTCAAACGCAATCTGATCGCGGTACTGCTGGCGCACTCGACGAACCTGGGGTTGACCCGGATGGCCGAGGCGTGCGGGATCACCTACGACATCCTGGCCTGGACCGATGAGTGGTATGTGCGCGAGGAGACCCTGCGCGCGGCCAACCTCACGCTGATCGACTACCATCAGCGGCTGCCGCTGACCGCGGTGTTCGGTGCCGGAACGCTGTCGTCGAGCGACGGGCAGCGGTTCCCGACGCGCGGGAAATCAACCACGGCCAGGCCGTTGAGCCGGTATTTCGCCAGCGAGGGCCTGTCGACCTACACCCATGTCACCGATCAGCATGCCACCTACGGCACCAAGGTGATCGTGGCGACCAAACGCGAAGCCCATTACGTGCTCGATGAGATCCTGGGCAACGCCGCGGATCTGCCGATCACCGAGCACGCCACCGACACCCACGGGGTCACCCTGGTCAACTTCGGGTTGTTCGACCTGCTCGGGATGCAGCTCTCGCCACGGATCCGGGATCTGGGCCGGATCACCCTGTACCGGCCGGGCCCGCGCGCGCAGGCCGAGGCCCGGTTCCCGCACGCGGGCCCGCTGATGACCCGCAAGGCCAACCTGGGTTTGATCGCCGAGCACTGGGACGATCTGCTGCGGTTGGCCGGATCGCTGAAGTTCGGGCACGCCACCGCGTCGCTGCTGGTCGGCAAGCTGTCGGCGTCGGGGCGGCAGAACACTCTGGCCGCGGCGCTCAAGGAGTACGGAGCGCTGCGGCGCACCATCTACGCCGCGAGGTACCTCTCCGATCCGGACTATCGGCGCAAGATCTCGCGGCAGCTCAACAAGGGCGAGTCGCTGCACGCGCTGCGCCGCGACCTGCTCTATGCCCACGAGGGGATGATTCGGGCGCGCCATCTCGAGGACCAGACCGAGCAAGCCTGGTGCCTGACCTTGGCGACCAACGCTGTGATCGCCTGGACCACAGAGTATTACGGGCTCGCTGTCGATCAGATGCGCCGCGCCGGGCAGCGTATCGATGACGAGGTCCTGGCCCATCTTTCCCCAGCGCACAGTGCCAACATCAACTTCTTCGGCGCGATCGAGGTCGACATCGACGCCGAGCTGGCCCAGCTGGGCCCGACCGGGTACCGGCCGCTGCGGGTGCGTGACACCTTGTTCTGACTGCGCGGCCGATCTGTGGTTACGGTCTGCCGGTGCCGGTCGGGCTGGTTGATGCGGTGGCTGTTGAGTGAGCGGTGAGGAAGTTGTCGACGAGCCGGGCGCAGTCGTCGTGGTCGATGGTGCGTAGTCCGGTGAGGCGGGCGAACACGATCGGGCCGAGGAGTTCGATGATGGCGAAGGTGGTGTCGAGTTCGCCGAGTGTGGCGCGGGCGTCGGGGCTGGTGAGGATCTGGTCGAACGGTCGGCGGTATTGCTCGATGACGCGGGCGCGTAGTGAGGTGAGCGCGGCCGGGTCGGTGTGGTTGTCGTCGATGGATCCCATGGCCAGCCAGGCCAGGGTGGTCATCTGTACCGGGGCCTGTTCGATGAGGTCGGCTTGGGTGGTGAGCAGCGTGAGGAGCTGCTCGCGTACCGGGGTGGTGCCGGTGGGGGCGTCGACGTGGGGGAGCAGCCGTTCGAAGGTCGCCGCGAGCAGATGGGTGGTGCTGCCGAAGTGCCGGTAGAGGGTGGCGCGCGCGACTTTCGATACGCGGGTGACCGCTTCGACGGTGACCGCCTCGACACCGCCGGTGGA
The DNA here is from genome assembly GCF_002554515.1 of Nocardia sp. FDAARGOS_372. NCBI lineage: Bacteria > Bacillati > Actinomycetota > Actinomycetes > Mycobacteriales > Nocardiaceae > Nocardia > Nocardia sp. FDAARGOS_372. Next base: position 53,768 of record NZ_PDDW01000002.1, read on the forward strand.
CAGCAGATGGGTGGCCGCGTCGAGCAACCGGTTGCGTGAGCGTGCCAGCCGCGGATCGGCCTGCTCGTCGTCCGCGGGGTGCGGGTCGGTCATGGACGCGTGTTCCTCCGGTTCGTGCCGTGCGGCTGTGGGTGTGAGTGGACTCTATCCCACACCCCGACCCCTATGATACGAATGGTCTCGCACAGAGACTATCGGTCTCTAAAGTCGGGAGGTGCCGGTGGACACGCCTGGGACGGACACTGTCGAGATCGCCCGGTGGACCCGGGCCGAGTGGTGGATGCTGACGGTGTCGTGCCTGGCGGTGGCGCTGGTGGTCGCGGCGATGGCGGCGTTGTATTCGGCGTTGCCGCAGATCGCGGTCGCGACCGGGGCCACCCAAGCTCAGCTGACCTGGATCGTCGACGGCTACACACTGGTGCTGGCGTGTCTGGTGCTGCCCGCCGGCGCCGTCGGTGACCGTTACGGGCGCCGTGTGGTGCTGGTGGCGGGGTTGGTGGTGTTCGCCGCCGCCTCGGCGCTGCCGCTGCTGCTGGACGAGCCGGTGTGGCTGATCGCGACGCGCGCGCTGGCCGGGGCGGGCGCGGCGCTGGTGATGCCCTCGACGCTGTCGATCCTGACCGCGGGGTTCGCCCCTGTTCATCGCGGCCGGGCGGTCGGGATATGGGCCGGGGTCGCCGGATCCGGGGCGGTGCTGGGGATCCTCGGTGCCGGGGTGCTGCTCGAACGATGGTCGTGGCCCTCGGTGTTCGTCGGGTTGACCGTGGCCGGGACGGTGCTGGCGGTGCTGGCGTGCACCATCGCCGAATCCCGCCACCGTGAGCATCCGCCGGTGGACTGGGTCGGCGCGGGCACGGTGGCGGTCGCGGTCGCCGCGATCGTGTTCGCCGCGATCGAGGTCCCCGCACGCGGCTGGGCCGACCCGCTCGTCGCCGCCGCGGCCGGGATCGGTGTGGCCGCGGCGGTGGCGTTCGTGGTCGTCGAACTGCGCAGCGCGGCGCCGCTGCTGGACGTGCGGTTGTTCACCCGCCGCGGTTTCGGTGCCGGGTCGCTGTCGGTGACCATCCAGTTCCTGGTCACCTTCGGAGTGTTCCTGCTGCTGGTGCAGTACCTGCAGCTGATCTTCGGTTACGGGCCGCTGGCCTCGGCGCTGGCACTGGCGCCGATGGTGGTGCCGCTGGTCGCGATCTCGGTGATCGCGCCGTGGCTGTCGAGCCTGGTCGGATTACGGGTGATGACCGTGACCGGCCTGCTCACCATCGCCGCCGGGCTGGTGCTGGTGAGCCGGTTGACCCTCGCCGCAAACTATCCCGACCTGCTGTGGCCGCTGCTGATCATGAGCGCGGGCCTGGGATTGTGCACCGCCCCGGCAACCTATGCCATCGTCGCCGACACCCCAGAGGCCAAACACGGGGTCGCCGCCGCGGTCAACGACGCCGCCCGCGAGATCGGCGCCGCGATCGGGATCGCCGTGGCCGGCAGCGTCCTCGCCGCCGGCTACACCCACCGCATCCAGCCCGCCTTGGCCCGGCTACCCGAGCCCGCCCGCGGCCCGGTCGCCGATTCCCTGGCCGCCGCCCTGCAAGTCGCCGACCAGGCCGGACCGGTGGCCGCGCCGCTGGCCGAGTTCGCCCAAGCCGCGTTCGTGCACGGCAGCGGCCAGGCCGCGCTCGCACTGGCCGCCCTCACCACCGCCACAGCGATCGTGCTGGCCGTCCTGGCCCCCGGCCGCACACCGCGCCCGCACACCAGGACGCCCTCACCGGCACCGCACTCCCCTCCTGGTGAAAGACGCCCGTCATGATGGGCTACCGCACGAGCATCGTCGGCACCGACGGATCCGGCCCTGCCCGTACTGCGCCAGTTGGCTGTCACCACCGCCGGTCACCGCTGCTGGCCCGGCTGCTGTCCACCCCACCGATCGAGCTCGACGGCAAAGCCCACTGCGACATCCTCATCACCGCCTAAACACACTCACAGAAAGCGCCCATGACCGAGAACACACCCAGCACTGACACACCCGAGCCCCGGCAGGTCCCGGACTGGATCCCCGCCTTCCCCGTGCTCGCACCCGACTCCGTCGACCTGCCGCCCCACCACGACCACTGCCTGGGCTGCGGACCGGCCAATCCCCACGGCCACCGGCTACGCGCCCGACGCGACGCACACGGCGTCTACGCCCACCACCGCTTCGACTCCCGCCACGTCGGCGCCCCAGCGATCGCCCACGGCGGCGCGGTCGCCACCGTCCTCGACGAACTGTTCGGACTCCTGCTCTACACCGTCGGGGAACCCGCCGTCACCCGCCACCTCGCCATCGACTACCTCGCCCCGATCCTGCTCGACACCCCCTACACCCTCCGCGCCCACATCCACTCCCGCGACGGCCGCAAACTCCACCTGAAAGCCACCATCGAAAACGACCGCGCCCACGTGGTCACCACCGCCACCGCCCTGTTCCTCATCGTCGACGTCAACCACTTCCTCACCCCACAACACACCCCCACACACCGATAACACCCCCCTGACCTGTTCCGTAACCCGATCCGTAACCGGAACACCACGCAGAACGAACATCGGCCCAGCACACCGGTGTTCCGTAGAGGTGTTCCGCAAACTGTGCCGGTCAACCCCCGCCATCTGGAACACTTTCGGCATGGGTGAGCCGTTCCGCATCGGATACTGCCGCTGCTCCACCGACGAACAAGACGTCGAGATCCAAACCGAACAACTACTGGCGCTCGGAGTGCCGCGCGAGCGGATCTTCATCGACAAAGGGTTCTCCGGGACCACCCGCAAGAACCGGGCCGGCCTGGACAACGCACTCGCCGCCGCCACCTCCGCCGCAGCGGCCATCGACGAGCGACAGGTAGTGCTGACCACGACGAAGTTCGACCGATTCGCACGCAACATGGCCGAAGCAGGCCAGACCCTGACCGAACTGCGCGAGCGCGATGTGCTGTTCGGACTCGGGAGCTCGATCTACGACTGGGCAGACCCGTTCGGCAAGCTGTTCCTGCAAACCCTCGCCATGGTCGCCGAATTCGAAGCCAACCTCAACCACCTACGCACCCGCGAGGGCATGGCCAAAGCCCGCGCAAAAGGCAGACTCAAAGGCAAACAGCCGAAACTACCTCTCACGGCACGGAAAACAATCCACCGCCGCTACCACGACCCCGCCGACGACGCGAGCCTCGCTGACCTCGCCGAGGAATACAGCGTCGGCCGCTCCACCATCCACCGCATCGTCAGCAATGCTCCACCACGAGCCTGAGAATTCACCAGCCTGTCGTAAAGACCCCGCTACTTCGCACTTCCTGACAACCCTTGGGTTGCGGGCCCTTACGTCCCACACGAGTCCTGACCCGAATCGGATCGTCGGCGAGCTGGGCGGATACGCCGCGCCCACCAGGAGCCGGTGGCGAGACAGACGATCGTTTCAACCCAACAGGCCGAGCGGATCATCGACCAGACACAACGCCATATCCGCCCGATTTTCGGCAAATGCTACGGCTACCCCGGTGTGCGCTGCTGGGGCGAGGACGGCATGAAGGCGCTGTGGTCGGCGGCGAATGTGAAGGTCATCGGCGGCGGCCTGGACGACGAAGCGTTCCTTCGCGCCCGCTCGGAGTTGATCGGCCCGCACTACGAGCAGTCGGTCTCGGTCAGCAAAGCCCAGGGCGGGCACCGCTCGCACTCGGTGTCGCGGACCACCGAAATCACCCTGCACCCGAGTGATCTGGCGGCGATGCCGCGCGGGCGGTGCGTGGTGTTCACCTCCGGCAACCGGGCCACGCTCGCCCAGACCGTGCCCTGGATGGACCGCCCCTACGCCGCCCAAATCGCCGCCGCTCTCGACGAACTCGCCAACGCCACCGAGCCCGTGCGGCCGCGGTTGCAGGTGGTGCCGCCACTGTCCGACCAGAAAGGCAAAACCGCATGACCAGCACCGATATCCCGACCAGCAGCAGCGACATCGACATCGACCTCACCACCCTCGACACCGACACCGACACCGGGGCAGGGGCCGGGGCGGGGGTCGGTGGGGTGGTGGAGCTGACCGAGGCGTTGACCGGTGCGGTCCGCAAAGCGATCGCTTCCCAGGTCGCCGAGGCCGCCCAGCTCATCGCCAAGGGCGCACTCGATGAGGTCCTCACCGAGGAGGTCGCCGAGGAGATGCGGGTCGCGGCGGTGCGTGACGCGCTGGCCGCGGTCGACCCCCAGCAGGGTGAGGACCCGGTCGAGAAGCTGAAGTACCGCAACCTGGAGCTGTTCGTCTCCGAGTTCCTCGCCCGCGTCTACCGCCGCGAGGTCACCCGGGAGGGGAGCCAGAAGAAGGCTCGCTGGTGCCCGGTGTGGTGGGACCACGGTGAGGCCGTGGCCCGGTTGGCGGCGTTGTGGCGGTCCTTCGAGCGGATGCGCCAGGGCGACGGGGTGGAGATGTCGGTGTGGTGGCTGCACCACGCCGACCCGATGATGGACCGCCTGCTCGATCCCGAGAACGGGCCGTTCCGCTACTGCTCGGTCGCCGATGGGCATGTGCGGCGCCTGACCAAGCTGCCGGTCGTGGAGATCCCCGACGCGCTGAAGTTCGCCGACGGCTACATCGAGGACCAGCAGCCCGACACCACCACGGCGGCGCTGCCGGTGACGAGTCTCTACCTGCCGCCCGCCACCGGGCAGGCCCGCCGGGTGGTCATCCGGGAGTTTCCCTGATGGCCGTCCCAGCACATGAGGCGGGTCGGGGGTCGTGGGTGCGGGTCACCACCGCGCTGGAGCAGGTGGTGGGCCCGGGCCGTCCGTCAGGGTCGTGGACGAAGTACTGCTGCCCGGTGCACGAGGGTGATGGTCGTCATCATCGGCCGTCGTTGTCGGTGAAGTATTTCGGCGACGCCGGCCGCACGAAGGTCCGCTGCCAGGCCGGGTGTGAGGACGAACTGGTTCTCGACGCGGTCGGGCTGCGGGTGGCCGACCTCTACGACACCCCGTTGCGGCGCGGTGAGCGTGGGGCGCGGTCCGGTCCGGCCCGGCGCCCAGCCAAGCGGGCGGAATCCCGATCCGATCGTGCCCTGCGCGCGGCGGGCATCCCGGCGCACAAACCCAAACGTGACCTCGGCGCGCAGGTTTCGCCGTGGAGGTCGACCGCCACCTACACCTACGTCCGCGCTGACGGCACCGTCGCCGGTGAGGTCATCCGCCGCGAGGCCGATTTCGAGGGTGGGCGGGACAAGTCGTTCTCCCAACGCTCCTGGAACTCCCGGCACGGTGGTTGGGAGCGCACCGGTTTCGACAAGATCCCGTTCCAGCTGCCGCAGGTTCGTGAAGCGATCGCCGCCGGGCGCACCATCTACCTCGTCGAGGGGGAGAAGGACGCCCTCAACGCCGCCGCAGCGGGGTTGGTGGCCACCACCAACGCCGGCGGCGCCTCGGGGTGGTCGCCCGAGCATGCCGAGTGGCTGCGTGGGGCGCGCACCGTGGTTATCGTCGCCGACCGCGACGCGCCGGGCTTTCACCGCGCCGACCGGGTCATGGCCACCCTGTCCGGGCTGGTGGGACGGGTGCGGGTGGTGCAGGCCGCCACCGGCAAGGACCTCACCGACCATCTCGAGGCCGGGCATCGGATCGCTGATTTGGTGCCGATCCCGTACCTGGACCCCTACACCCGCGCCCTGACCGCCGTGCCCACCCCGCCGGCCACCACGACCGCGGCGGTGGCCGGACCGGCCCCACCGCCCTCTGCGGTGTCGCCCGCGCCCGAGTTCCCCGCCGAAACGCCCTCTCCCCAAGGACATCCGATGCCTGAATCCTTGCTCACTCCCGCCGCCGAGACGACACCGCATTCCGACGAGGTCGACCACATGCACAGTCAGTGGTCGGTGTTCATGAAGTTGCTGATGCAGCAGATGCTGCTGATGGCGACCAAAGCCGTCCACCAGCGCGCGGCCGCCGCCGCCGAGGCGGCCCGCAAGTCCGAACAAGCCGCCCGCGACGCCGAGGAACGCGCCGCCGCGGAGATGGCCGCTGTCGAAGTCCGGCTGCGCAAACTGCGCCAGAAGGGCTACGACACCGCCTCACGCACCGAGATCGCCGACGCGGTGCGCGACGCCGCGACGTGGGGCGATCAGAGCGAGGTCGCCGGAAACGAACTCGGCCACCTGGCCCTGCACGTCTCGCGCCGTTGGGGTGTGGAGCTCGACCTCGACACTGGGCAGGCCAGTATCGCCCCCGGCACCGATGCCCAGCGGTTGGCCGAGATCGAGCAGGACCGCGCCGCTGCCGCCCGCGCCCGCAAAGCCCAAGACCGGATGGTCGAGATGGTCGCGCGTGAAGACGATCTCGACGAGTCGGCGAAGGTGGGAATCTACGCCGCGATCGAGTCCTGGCGCGCCGATCCCAGCGCCGAGAAGCTCGACGCGCTGACCCGCCAGCTCAAAGACCGCAAGGTCCCCCAGCAGACCCGCACCCGGTTGCGGTTCGTCGCCGCCTACCTCGGCACCCCCGCCGCGATCGGTGATGAGGAAAACGCCGACATCAAGACGGTGTCGGCGGCTGAGGAGTTGAGTCGTCACGCCACACCGTTGGTGGATCCAGGGGAGGAGGCCAAGCCGCGCATCGACAAACTGCTCGAGACCTATCAGGAGCAGCTGAAGGTGGGGGCGGACACCAGCGAGGTGCGTGAGGAACTCGCGCGTGAGGTCGCGGTCCTGACCGTGGAGGACCAGGAAGCCGCCCGCGCCCGCGGGAAGGCGATCCGCGCCAACCCCGCCGGGGCCTATCCGCGGATGTGGCCCGATCACGTCGACCGCGACGAACTCGACGAACACATCCGCGTCTACGCGCTCCTCGCGCCGAAAGCCGAACAAGCCGCCGGTAAGGCCGGAGACCTCGACGATGTCACCGCCACCCAGCTGGCCAAGCAGGCCGCCAGCCACAAGACCGCGATCCGCAAAGCCCTCACCGACGGCAAAGGCCTCCACGATCTGGAGCGCGATCAGATCAAGGCCGTGCTGCGGGATGTGGAGGCAGGCAAACCCACCGTGCCGGAGCAGTTGTTCGCCGACGACCGCTCCGCGGCGATCGTCGACATCCAACGCACCCAGCGCATCGCCTACAACACCCACCGGACCCAGCGCCGCGACCTGGACGAGATCCTCGATACCGGGGCGGTACCCGAACCGGTGCGCCAGCAGGTCCGTGAGCACCTCGACAACACCACCGGTGCGGTCGAGATGGCCCACCGTGGGGTCGCTGACGCCGCCTTCAAGTGGGCACGACGCCGGGAAGCGGTCATCGTCTCCCGCACCGCCGCCGTCATCGAAGCCGATGGCGGCTACGACAGCCCGCAACGAGCCCAAGCGATGCAGGAGCAGCTGCGCGCCGGCGGGCTCGACGACGACCAGATCGCCGAACGCATGGCCGCCGAATCCTCCTTCGCCACCCCGCCCTCGGCCGCGGCGAAGCCGCCCAAGCTCAACCCGCGCACCACCAGCCCCGGCGCCGGAATGCAGCGGATCAACCACCGCAACAAGAACAACGGCCCCGAACAGGGCAACGGCCGCTGAGGCCCGAGCTGCACGAAGCCGATGACCACGCCTGACCAGCAGCCCGCCACCTACCCGTGGCGGGCTGCCCCGTCCCACCTGAAAACCCGCCGCCAACTCCGCGACGCCGGCCTGTCACCCGGCGGCCAGGACGTCGCCGCGCTCATGGTCCGCCAGCGCCGCGGCCGCCGCCTGGTGGCCCACCTGTTCGACATCGCCCTCGCCCGCCCGAAACGAGTGCCCTCACCAGGGCAACTGGCGGCGATCGAGAAAGCCACCCGCACCCACCAGCTCCGCGCCGCCGAACGCCGCGGCTACACCGCCACCGACCTTCACACCCCCACCGACCTCGGACTGACCTGGTCCGAAACCCCCACCCTCCAGGAGGAAACCACTATGTCCACCAACGGATCCACCACCGGGCAGGTCCGGCCGCAGGGGCTCGGTCAGCGCAGGGCGTGGCTGCACGCCCTGGTCGCGACCAACCAAGCCCGCGACCGCCGTACCCGCCTCGACACCGACCTCGACCATGCCGCCCGCGCCGGTGGTGAGGTCGAGGCCGGGTACCTGGCCGGACTGCGCCGTGACCTCGACGCGGCCGAAACACGACTGTCGGCGGTCCGGGGGATCGGTGACCCCTACACCGACACCGCGCTGCTGGCCGATGCCCTGTACTGGTCGCCGGGCTCGGACACCGCCGCCCGGCTCGCCGAACAGATCACCAGCGGGCTGGCCGCCGAGTGGGGTGTGCACGTCGATCCCGAATCCTGGCAGGTGAGTATCGATCCCGGCTTCGACGCGGCCACCGCCCAGACCACCGCCGAAACCAGCGCGATGCGGGCACGGGAAGCCGCGATCGTCGACGTCGTCTCGGGGCTGGCGCTGCCCGACCACACCGCTGCCGCGGTCGACCAGGCGGTCCAGGCGTGGGCTGAGGCGACCCCGGCGGGCAGCAACGACTTGGCCACGCGGCGGGAGCAGCTGCGCGGGGAGCTGGCTGGCGTGCGGTGCGCCGACACCGACCGGGCACTGATCGAGTTCACCGTCGACTACCTGACCGACCACACCGCCGGGGTCGACCTGCTCGACACCCCGGTGCTCGTCGACCCCGGACAGGAAGTCCGGGGCCGGATACCGCGACTGCTGGAACGGTTCACCGAGGGCCGTATCGCCCCCGCGCAGGTCGCGGAAGAGATTGCGGTGATGACCGACGCCGATCAGCAGGCCGTGCGGGAGGTCGGCGCCGCGACCGTGCACGAGCTCGAACAGATCGGGTTCCAGGTGTGGCCGGGCTGGGCCGACCGCGACCAGGTCTTCGAGCAGCTGCACGAGTACGCGACCGAAGCCCGCGAGCATCACAGCGACATCGACTACCTCGCCACCCAAGACCTCACCGACGACGAACGCGAAAACCTCGGGGTCAGCGACGACATCGGTGCCCGCATCGAACGCATGACCGCCGCCCGCACCGAACTGCTCGACACCGCCACCACCAGCAAAGGATTGACCGCGGCCGAACGCCACCACCTCACCGCCGTCATCCGCGACATCGACACCGGCACCATCAACAGCGAATCCGAACTGCCGGAGCTGATGTGGGTCGACGAACGCAGCAAAGCCGCTGTCGATGAGAAACGCAGCTATGAACCTGGTCGCCGCCTGTCCAAGGCGGTCACCCAGGAAGTGACCCGACTGCTCAGCGACGCGGGTGTCGACCTGAGCCACCGTGATCACGGCAAACTCGCATCCTCGGTGTCGGCGATCGGCAGCACCCTGGACAGCGTGGCTTATGGCGGGTCGCTGCTGGGTTTGGACTCCGACCGCGAGGAATTCCTCACCCGACGCACCCGCCTCGGACAACACCTGCGCGACACCCGGATCGGCCCTGAGGCCATGACCACCATCCGTGAGGTCGTCGACGGTCACGCCCGCGACGCCGGCCAGGCCGGGCAGGCCGCGATCGAACGCCGCGGGCGGTGGAAGGACCGGATCACCGCGATCGCCGCCGCCCGCGACGACGCCATCGCCCAACGGCAAGCCGCCACCGCCGGCCACTCCACCAGGCCCCGCGCCTGCACCACCAGCCCGGCCATCACCACACAGGCCACCGGCCCGACCCGCCCACCGCGCATCCGGCACCTGCACGGTGAAGAGATCGGACGGTGATCGAAAGCAGGTAGTCCGCCACCCGTGACATAGATCAGCCCAGGGCGCGAACCCCTGGGCTGATCTACGTTCCGGGTCGGCTACTTCTTGCCGCCGTCCTTGGCTGCGCTGGACTGGGCGCGGGGCGCGAACCCGGACTTCGCCGACGACGATTCCGGGTTCTTCGCGGCCGCCGATTGGATGCGGGAGGCCGCCTCAGCGGTCATCTTGCCGCCGTCCTTGTCTGACTTCGACACGATCCTCTCCTTCCTCGGTTCCCCTACCCTTCCGGTGTAGCACCTCGGCGCGGGTCTCGACAGCCTGCTCGAAACCGGAATCAACACAGGTCAGAGGCAGGTTCGAGGCAGGGCGGAGCCGGTCCGGCAGCGATCGCCGGCGGAGATGTCGTTGCCTGCGTGCATCATTCAGTCATGGGGACAGGGCGGGAGCGTGTCGGCGCGGTGTGGTGCGAGAGCGATTACCGGTTGTTGTTCGAGGCGCTCGCGCTCGGCATGACCGATGAGGAGATCGCCGCACACATCGACCGTGAAGTCGGCGGGGTACGTAGTCGGGCACTGCTGCTGGTGGACAACGCCACCAGCAAGAAGGGTGCCCTGCCGATGCTGCGGCGGCTGGCCGAAGCACCCGACTTCGACTGGGACACCTGGGTACGTGAAGTCCACACCCGCGAGAACCTGCCCTACTGGGACACTGCCGCCGACGAGGCCCTGATCGGCCACTGGGCCGCCGAACCGCCCCCGCGTATCCAGCAGCTGTGCGAGCAGTTCGGTGTCGGTCAGGACGTCATCGCCCGCCGGGCGATCATCCTCGGGCTGGCGCAGACCCGCGCCGAGGTCGTCGACCGGTTCGGCGCCGCACCCGGCAGCGGCCTGGCCGTCAACGCTGTCCTGGCCAAGGACAAACTCGCGGCAGCGGTCGCCGTCCTGGTCGTCACCGACACCACCGGTGAGGTCCTGTACCTATCGCTGCACCCGACCACCGACGAGGCCACCACCAGCCTGCAAGACCTCACCACGACCCCGCTGGCCGCGATCCAGGGACGCTGGACGATCGGCACCCGGGTCGTCGGCGAAGGATCAGTCCGCCCCACCGACACCGGCACGTGGCCGGCCACCACCGAGTACATCCCCGCACCGCAGGAAAGGCCGTCGCGGTGGCGGCGCCTGCTGCGGCCGGTCCGGCAGGGCTGAGCGAACGGTCCGACACCGTAAGCAAGACCCACCAGCCCTGCCCAGGCCGAGACCGGATCCATCACCCTGCAGAGCAGTGCATACGGCGGGCCCGGCTAGCTGCCAACAGTCCAGAACGCCGCGGGCGGGTTCAAGGTGCCGTGATAGAGGACAACCTTGGCGACCTGATCGTCGGCTGGGACCTCGAAGGAAATGTAGCCCTCACGTCGTTCACCGGCGATCAAGGCTCCGGCGAGGCTGAGCTGCCCGCCGCTCGCAGAGTAGGGGTTGAACTGCTCGAGGCGGCGTCCAGCCGTGGTCAACACCTCGAACGTGCCCGGTACATAGCCATTTCCCTGCCTGCATGCGATGACGACATCCACCGTCCAGCGCCCATCGAGCGTCCGAGGATTGGACACGGTGTACTCGGCCAACTGCGTCTTGTCGGACAGATTCGCCCCACCCCATATCTTCAGCGTCCCGCCCAAAGGACTCGTCGGACCGGACTCCAAACCGGCGCTCGGCGCCGCTACCGGCGCGCTCGTCGCGGAGGACGTACTGGTCGTGTCAGAGGATCCGCAGCCAGCTGTCACGATCACCAGCACGGCAAGTACCGCTGTAGCGACATCCTGCTCATCCAGACAATTATTCGCCTCAGCTATAAATTTTGGAACCATCGATCGTGGGCCGACCCGAACGCCGAACAGAGCCCGACCTGGGTCGCAGCCGCGTTCGGGTCTCCCGCGCGCTTCTCTACCGCTACCTCACCGAGACCAATACAGCCTGACCTTCAGACCGGTCGTCCGTCGTCGACGTCGCACGCCACGCGAGAACGGGCACGGAAGTACCAGGCCAAGGCACCGACCACCGGCACCAACCACACCACCGCCAACCACGCGACGCGACGTCCAGCAGTATTCGCCACGGACAAGATCGAGACAGTCGCTATCGGGACCGAGACGAACCAGACGATCAGGAACAACCCCAGCGCAACAAGTTCCACCAGAAACATGCCGAAACCGGGCATGCAGTCCACCCCCGCCTCAGTGCAGTCGCTTATCCCTGCTCCAGCCCACAGCCTGGTCGTCACTTCGAAATCGTAGAGTGTGGCCCGCGCCCTCCCGCGCTGGCGCATCGCTGTGGATTTGGAGTACACCCCAGCTCGACACCGGTGGCGGGTTTGCTGCGGGCCGACAACAGAGCCAGGCGTTCCCCAACGGCCAAGGCGACAAGAATTCGACGGCGACGGGGCCCCGCTCCTGGCCGCCGGTAAGGCGCCCAAACCGGAGGTAGCCGGTCGGACATGCCTCAGGTCGACATCGTCGAGGGGTTTTGCGCCGGGTCGTGGTGTCGGTCTCCCGTATGACGTTGTTGTGCGGCGTTTCTCGGTTAGGTTGTGGGTGTTCTGGCTGGTGGTCGGCCGGGTGTCATGTGGGGAGACGGTTATGAGTTCGGGATCGGGGTCGTTATGGCCGGTGGCGGTGCCGATCGCGGTATCGGTGGTGGTGAACGTCGTGGTGGCGATAGTGGTGAACCTCGCCACCGGGGGCGGGCCCTGGTGGATGTGGGTGCTGATCGCGGTGTTGACCGTGGTCGGGATCGCGACCGCGATCTGGCAGTACCGGAAGCAGCAGTCGTCCACGCCCCTGGCCGAGCCAGCACGTTCAGTCGAAGCATCGGGTGCTCGCAGTGTGGCGGTGGGCGGTAACGCGGGTTGGATCAGCACCGGCGACAACTCGACCGCACCCCAGACAGTTCCGACACCACCACCATCCACGGCTTCGCCTGCACCGGGATCGGTGACAGCCAGCGGGGAGCGTTCGGCGGCGGTCGGGGGAGACGCCGGCGGCGTCACCACCGGCGACCAATAGTGACCGGGCCTCGAATATGCCTGCCCCCGACGGTCGGAAGCCCTCCGGGACTGTGGTCGGTGGCGTGCACGCGGAAGGTGCGCGCTCGGTCGCAGTCAGCGGAGACGCTCGCCTGGTTCAGACCGGAGACAACGCCACTGCCCGGATAGTTGAGCTCCCGGCGGAGGCGTACCGCCCCATCTCCGAGGTCGACGCCCCACCTGGCATCGACAACCTGCCCATCCGGCCAGCGAACTTCGTCGGCCGCACCACCGAACTGGACAAGCTCGACACCATGCTCGCGAGTGCGGGGCAGGTGGTGGTGCAGGCCGTGCACGGGCTCGGTGGGATCGGCAAAACCACCCTGGTCGCACACTGGGCCGCCACCCGCACCCACGGTTGCTCCCCGATCCTTTGGCTCACCGCCGACACCCCTGCCGAGATCACCCAAGGTCTCGCGGGTTTCGCGGCCGCACTGCAGCCAGCCTTATCCACGGTGCTGGAGGTCGAACAACTCGCCGAGCGAGGGCTGCAGTGGCTGGCCACCCACACCGGATGGCTACTCGTCCTCGACAACGTCGAGGACGTCACCGACATCAACCCCGTCCTGGCCCGCGCCGGGACAGGTGGGCGGATCGTGGTCACCAGCCGCCGCGCGACCGGCTGGCCGACGGGCACCGCAGTCATCCGTTTGGACGTGCTCGACCCCACCGAGTCCCTGGAACTACTCACCGGTCTGCTCACCGCCAGCGGTCCTCGCGACGAGGACGGGGCTGTCGAGTTGTGCGCCGAGCTGGGGCATCTGCCGCTGGCGATCGAACAAGCCGGCGCCTATTTGGCGCAGAACCCGTTCCTCACCCCACGGGCCTACCTGCAGACGCTCGACACCTACCCCGCCGAAACACTCGGGCACGGCGGCGTGGACACCGATGCCGAACGCACCATCGCCCAGATCTGGCGGGTCACCCTCGACCGCATCACCACCATCCAGCCGATGGCGGCAGAACTGCTGCGTGTCCTGGCCTGGTATGCCCCCGACGCCATCCCGCTTTCCATGTGCCAGAGCATCACGGACCCACCCACACTCAATACCGCCCTCGGGGTCCTCACCGCCTACAACATGATCACCCCCGACCTGACCACCAACACTGTGTCAATCCACCGCCTCGTACAGGCTGTAGCGTGCACGCCTGATCCCACCGACCCTCACCGTGACCCGACCGCGATTGAACAAGCCCGAGACCAAGCCGCAGACGTCTTGCTTGCCTGCCTCCCTGATCATCAAGATCCGGGCACCTGGCTGACGTGGCGGGCTCTATTGACCCACGTGGACACCTTCACGGGAAAGGTCCAAAGCACCTCTGTTACCGACGCCAAGGCGCAGATCCTCACGCGCGCCGGGCAATTCGTGCTCGATCAGGGTATGCACACAAGCGCGCTAATCTACTATCGCCAAGCTTTGACCGAATACGAGCGGGTGCTAGGTGCCGAGCACCCCCACACTCTGGCCTCCCGTGGCAACCTCGCCGGCGCCTACCAGTCGGTGGGACGGCTGGACGAGGCAATCCCGCTCTACGAACAGGCCCGCACCGGTCAGGAGCGGATTCTCGGACCCGACCACCCCGAGACCATGGCCGCGCGCAACAACCTCGCCTACGCCTACCAGTCGGTGGGACGGCTGGACGAGGCAATCCCGCTCTACGAACAGGTCCTCACCGACTCCGAACGCATACTGGGCACCGAGCACCCCGACACCCTGAAATCCCGTAGCAACCTCGCCTACGCCTACCAGTCGGTGGGACGACTGGACGAGGCAATCCCGCTCTACGAACAGGTCCTCACCGACTCCGAACGCATACTGGGCACCGAGCACCCCGACACCCTGAAATCCCGTAGCAACCTCGCCTACGCCTACCGATCGGTGGGACGGCTGGACGAGGCAATCCCGCTCTACGAACAGGTCCTCACCGACTCCGAACGCATACTGGGCACCGAGCACCCCAATACCTTGACCTTCCGTAGCAACCTCGCTTTCGCTTATGAGTCAACGGGACGACTGGAGGCGGCAATCCCTCTGCTAGAGCAGACACTGGCGGATCGGGAGCGCATATTGGGCGACGAGCACCCCCACACCTTGATCTCCCGTGGCAACCTCGCTGGCGCCTATCAGTCGGCGGGACGGCTGGACGAGGCAATCCCGCTCTACCAGCAGACCCTCACCGATCGGGAGAGAATCCTGGGCGTCAAGCACCCCGACACCTTGATCTCCCGCAACAACCTTGCCTACATCTACAAGTCGGCGGGACGGCTGGACGAGGCAATCCCGCTCTACCAGCAGACCCTCACCGATCGGGAGCGCATATTGGGCGACGAGCACCCCCACACCTTGATCTCCCGCAACAACCTTGCCGGCGCCTATCAGTCGGCGGGACGACTGGACGAGGCAATCCCGCTCTACCAGCAGACCCTCACCGATCGGGAGAGAATCCTGGGCGTCAAGCACCCCGACACCTTGATCTCCTACAACAACCTTGCCGGCGCCTACCAGTTGCTGGGACGACTGGACGAGGCAATCCCGCTCTACGAACGAACCCTCACCATCTCCAAGGAGCTTCTTGGGGCGGAGCACCCCACCACCCGTTTGATTCGTGGAAATCTCGCGGCTGCGCGGGAGGCGACTCACTGACCTGACGCTAGGCGTATCACGTTCGTCGCGACGTCAATTTGGGGTAGAGCCCAACTAGACACCCCTGACCGAGACGTCTTGCGTCCGAATAGAGTCCGAAACCGAATTTCTTGACACTCGTCCGATGAGTTCTTAGATTCCAACCTGACAACCAGCCGCAGTCGCGGCCGGATCCGGACAAGCAGGGGGAGGGCGCGGTGCGCGTCGGCTACATCAGGGTCTCGACCGTCGACCAGAACACCGACCGACAACTCGACGGCATCGACGTCGAGCGCGTCTTCACCGACAAGGTCACCGGCAAGAACGCCAAACGGCCCGCCCTCCAGGAGATGCTCGCCTTCGTCCGCGACGGCGACACCGTGCTCGTGCACTCCATGGACCGCCTCGCCCGCAACCTCGACGACCTCCGACGCCTCGTCCGACAGCTCACCGGCAAAGGCGTACGCGTCGAGTTCGTCAAAGAGGCACTGACCTTCACCGGCGAGGACTCCCCCATGGCCACCCTGATGCTGTCGGTCATGGGCGCCTTCGCCGAATTCGAACGCGCCCTGATCCTGGAACGCCAGCGCGAAGGCATCGCCACGGCGAAGGCCCGCGGCGCCTACAAGGGCCGAAAGCCCGCACTCACCGCCGACCAGGTGACGGCGCTGCGCGAGCGCGCGGCAGCCGGCGAGCCGAAATCCGCCCTCGCGAGAGAGTTCGGAGTCAGCCGCGAAACCGTCTACGCCTACCTTCGCGCCACTGCCTGACACCGGCCTACGTGGCACATCGACATCTTCGGTCGTGGTCGCTATTGTTCCGGCGAATCTGCGGCAGGAGGTGGTCGTGAAGTACGAAGACACCGGATCGGCGCTGGAGGAGTACTCCAACGAGCGCGACGCCGACGGCTACTGGGAGCCACAACTACTCGAGGAGCCCGGCCGCGTCCACGCCTTCTGGCGACGCCCTCCAGCGCTCGACTTCATCCAGAGTTGGGACGGGTTGTCCGCAGTCTGCCGCCATCCCGTTCGTGTGCTGCTGCCGCTGCCGTTCGACAGCAACGGCGCAGACGCATGTCCTGAGTGCGCTCGAATACTCGCTGCGCGGGCTGCCGACCCTGAGGGCTGGGAGGAACGCCGTCGTGAGCACCAGCGCCGCCGGATGAGAGAAGAGGACTACGAGGAGCTCAAGGTGCGGCGTGTCCTCCAACTTCGTGACGAGAACCCCGACCTCACTCCAGAGGATTTCGACCACCTGAGTTTCGAAGAGCTCTTCGATCTCGTCCACAGCTCCGACCCGTTTGACGACGATGACCTCTCCGACGACGTAGGGCCGCTGGGCGGCGCCTGGTAGATCCCGCCATCGCATGGGGACAGCTCCACCACTGTTCGATACGGTGTGCCGCCATGGTGCATCTCCGCTACTTCACCGACTGCGACGAAGCGATCCGGGCACGAGTCCTCGAATGGGTGCGCACCGACGAGTTCATCTCCCGGATCGGGATGCCCGACCACGAACTCAAGCACGTCCCCGGCGCCGAAACGCGCACTGGCCGGGTCCACAACTGGGTCATCTTCGTCGACGAGCAACCCGTGGGGTTGATATCGGCACAGATCCAGGACCAGCCACGCAGCCACAGCCCGCTTAACCGAGAACTTGATGATCCTGCCGACTACCCGTTGCTCGGGACGGTGACCTACATCGACCGACAGCACCGCAGCCGCGGATACGCATCGGCGGCGAAACATGCCATCAGCGAACACGTCGCCGCAGCCGGAGTTCAAACCTTCGGTTGCATTGTCGCCGGCGACAACCCGCAGAGCCTGAGATCGATCAGTAGAGCTGGATACGAGCGTGTCCACACCGAGAAGGTCGACGGAAAGCCGGACAAGCTCTACTTCCGACGGCGGCGGTAACCACATTCGCTACCGCCAACTCCGGGCCTGCCGCTTCGTCAGTGACCCCTGAGGGCCGTTGCACGGGATGTGCCGTTTCCTCCCAGCTAGGCCTTGCGGGCGCGACGACGAGAGGTCTGCCCCGCCTCCGAGACTCCAGCTACCCAAGCACCCGTTTTTCCACTCGGGACACGGAGCTGCTTGTACTTAGTGGAACTTCCCCGCATCTTCGTCGGTTTGGAGCTGCGCGGAGATGGAGATTCTGGTTCCTTGGCGTCTGCACCCCTACGGCCGGGCCGCCGGTCCCACCTGCTCGCGAATGCCTTGATCGCACGAGCATCCCAAACCGGCCCCGTCCTCAGCCGATACAGAGGCTCAGGAAACCCGACAGTGCCCTGAAGCTGGTGCACACGCTGACGCGAGACCTCCAACTCGTCCGCAACCTCCGCCGCAGATACCAACTGCGGCAGGTTGGGCGCGTCCGCCTCGGCGAAGTGGGTCTCCTCATCGACCACTTCAACCGCCACAGGAGACAGGCCGGTGACAGGCCGAACAAGCGCAGCAGCGAGTCCGGCCGCCTCCACCGGATCCTCTGCTTCGATATAGACGCTCAACATGACCGCAACACCGGGGAGCCGTCCCGCCGTGGCATCGACATCCGCGAGCTCTTCTTCCCACATCGTGAGCTCTTCTCGGTCGATCTCAGCCGAGCTATAGCGCAAGGTCACTACCCAGATCACTGATCTCACGCTCCTTCCGTCGATGCCTTGCGGCGTACAGCACGCTGCTCTTTCTTGCTGGGGGGCGGAACCTGAAGGCCGGCAGCCTTCAATTTCACTTTCAGGTCAGCCATCCGACGGCGAGGATTGCTCGGTGTAGCCGGATACTGCGCGATGTACTCCCCGTCCGGATCAAAGAACTGCGTATATCCCCTCGTGGTGTCCACTACCCGCCAGCCCTGAGAGCGCGCCCAAGCCGCAAGGTCGCTGATGTCACTGTTCAAGCGGTTTCTGTCCCCTCCAGACTCGCCTAAATATTGCGATACGTCAAGCTTTGAAGACTATACAACGTCAAGATTTGCATCAGCAACAATCCTGCTGATCGGTCCGAACTCTGGGCCAGATACTCGCTGACATGCCCCTGCTCCAGCGCCGCAAGGGAGGCTCTCCCGAGGCGCTCGGTAATCGGTTCGGATCGCTCTACTTCAGTCAGTAGGCCATGAATACCTCTCGTCGAGGGCCAGCATCAGGCTCGTGGCCACCATGACCGCCAGGACTGCGTTCTCCGGGGTGAAGTGATCGGGGTGCGCCTGGTGCGCGACGACGTGGCGCGAAAGGGGCACCGGCCTCGGCTTGCCGGACTTCGGATTCCAGTCCGTCAGCAGGTTCACGACCGGCGCAACACCGAGCACGTACCGCAAACGATCCTCCTGGAATGCCACTTCCAGGTTGGTCACCCTGCACTGGTGCTTCGCCTTGCCGGATTTGTTGTCGATGTGCGCTTCGATCTGTGTGTTGCACACGCTTACGCCGAGCGCTTGCGCCGCTTCGTGGTGCCCGTCGGCGAGGGCAGCGATGGCCTTCAGGAGCAGTGGCCGCTGCTCGGCGACCAGTGGGTCGAGCTGGGAGTCCACCGCTGCTGCACAGTCGTCCAAGATCTCGGATGTTCGGGCCACCAGGATGGCATCGCGTCCGGCACGATCCGGGGCTTGCGCAAGTTCGGAGACGATATCCGCCCGCGGAATGTACACGATCGGGATGCCCTCGTTCTCGACGATCTGCTGCGCGAGATCCAAGTCCAGAGCCTCCTCACCCATAGGCCAGTTGGCCGGGTATCGCGCGAAGAGCGAGTCGATGAGCTCCTGGACTCCCGGCGGAATGAGATCGCCCGGCGCCGGGATGTGGTGGCGAAGCATTCGCTGCACATCGACCGCCGGAAGCTGGGGCATCGGCCGGGCGACATCGAAGGTCGGAATATCCAGCCTAGGCAGATGGACGCCGGCCAGGATTCCGTCGAAGACCGCCGAGCGGAGTGAGTGGGTGACATCGATGGCGGCTTCCATGTGCTGAAACAGGCCAGGATCCAGCCTTATCGGCTCAAGTCGCGGCCATGGGATGTCCGTCGGCAAGCTCGACTGCAGGGACCCCATGAGGTCGATCGTCGGCCAGTGCGGCGCGGTGGCCCGGAAAGCGCGCGCGGCGATCTCTGCCAGTTCACGCCTCTGTGCATCCGTCATCTTCGGGAAGGTCACGGATCGAGATTACGGGCGGCTACAGGTAGCTCGCCTGGTCATTTCCGGCTGGCTCCGAGGGCGGACAAGCCCCTAGGAACCCGTACCCATCCCGAGCAGCAGCCCGCCGGGACCTGGGCGGCTGCCCCACCTAACGGTGGGCGAGCGGCGGAGTAGGAGAACGGCCGCGGCAACCACCAAGACTGACGCGGGGCATCGGTTCGGAGGTTCGTTCCTCCTTCGCCGAGTTGCCCACCAACCAGGAATCGAACGGTCCGCGCCGAGAGTCGTTGTGCCAGCTCGCTCGACCCGTTCGGGCCCTATCTTGCCCGATAACCATAGTTATCAGGCAACAGTCTCCGATGGCATCGCGCGGCGCCCGGTGTCCCAAATCCGCCCCGCAGACAGCCGGTGGCGACGCCGGCGCGGTGCAGGGCGTCGATCTGGTGGTCGCGGTTCTGCTCGGCGGTGGAGACCCGCCCGTATCCGATCAACAGGAGGAAGAAGCATGGGAGTCCGGGCGCCGGACGCGGAAAGGCCAATGCCGAGCGACTCGGGCGGGAGAAGTTCGCGCGGAGGCGCACCGCTGCCGGACCGCCGAGACGACGCAGCCTGAACCCCTTCCTGCGGCGCCCCACCACCCGCACGCGCCGTCACCTCGTCGGCATCACCCCACTCGGCAATCACCACACCGGCATCGTCGGACCGGAGCACAGTCCGCCCCTGGCGTGGTCGCGGTCGGCTCGCAGTTAGCAGCGTGTCCATTGTTGTCAGACGTAACTGCTATGACAGGGCAGTCGGGAACCTGTGTGGAGCAAAGGAGTAGAAGGTGGCGGTTTTGTTCACTCATCGGCGTATGTCGCCCGGGGGGACCAGAAACGAGCACATCACCCGGGACTGATGCAGGATTCGGTGACAGGTTCGGTCACGCGGCCTGACTGGCCGGTGGGGTCATGATTACTTCGTATTCGACGGGCGTCAAACGCCCGAGGCCGGTCTGCCGGCGCCGCCGGTGGTAGGTGCGTTCGATCCAGGTGACGATCGCGATGCGCAACTCCTCACGCGTGGACCAGGATCGGCGGTCCAGGACGTTGCGCTGCAAGAGCGCGAAGAAGCTTTCCATCGCGGCGTTGTCACCGGCCGCGCCTACCCTGCCCATCGACCCTGTCATGCCGTGACGAGTCAAGGCGTGCACGAACTTCCGGCTTCGAAATTGCGACCCGCGGTCGCTGTGAAGCACACATCCGGCAACGTCGCCGCGCCGGGCGACAGCATTGTTGAGTGCCCGGACCGCAAGCACCGACTTCATGCGGGAGTCGATGGAATACCCGACGATCCGGTTGGAGAACACGTCCTTCACTGCGCAGATGTAGAGCTTGCCCTCACCGGTCCAATGTTCGGAAATGTCCGATAGCCACAGCTGGTTCGGGGCATCGGCGGTGAAGTTGCGGCGGACCAGGTCCTCGTGCACCGGCGGGCCCGGTCTGCCCTTCCCGCCGCGCTTCTTGCCGAACACGCTCCACCAACCTCGTGCCGAGCAGATCCGCCACGCGGTGCGATCGGCCATCGGCTCGCCCGCGGCCCGAGCCTCGTCAGCGAGAAACCGGTACCCGAACTCCGGATCGTCACGGTGAGCATCGAACAGCGCGTTCGCTCGATACGCCTCGTCGAGTTCGGCAGTCGTAACCGGTTCGGCGAGCCACCGGTAGTAGGGCTGGCGGGCCAGCCCCAACACCCGGCACGTCACCGCGACGGGAATCCCGTCGTCGGCCAGCTCACGGACGAGCGGGTAGGTCATTTTCCCGGCAGATTCGCCTGCGCAAAATAGGCGGCGGCTCGTTTGAGAACCTCGTTCTCCTGCTCCAGCAGCCGAATCCGGCGCCTGGCTTCCCGAAGCTCCGCCGCCTCGCTTGAGGTCATGCCCGGTTTCACACCATCGTCGACATCGGTTTGCCGCATCCATTTCGACAGCGTCATCGGGTGGATCCCGAAATCCGCGGCGACCTGCTCCAACGTCACCCCGTCATCACGGTTGCGAGCCACCCGGACGACATCGTCACGGAACTCGCGGGGATAAGGCTTGGGCACAGCGACATCCTTCCAGCCCACCCGAAGGCAAGCCACATCAGGTGTCACCTACCCCTGCAGCAGCCCCCCCACGTGAAGTGGCGCCAAGAGCACGATGGGGAGACAGGTTTCATGACCAAGCCGCAAGCGGTGGAGTGGCTGGACGATGGCAACAGAGCCTTCGTACAAGGCCCGCACTCCCGCGTGGAAGTCGGAGTGGTACGCGAAGCCGGAAAAGAGCCGTACCTGAGGACCCATGCCAACGGTAAGTGGGACGACAACCTCTTGTCTCTCCCGTTGTTCTAACTCACGGCGATGGTGAGCACGGGCTCGGGCACGACGTGGTAACTGTCGACGACGAAGCCGACCCCCACCTGGTGAGACTGCATACGGCCAGCCTTCACGACGAAAACCGCCCCGCTTCCGAGACGGAAGCGGGGCGGTTGCGTGTGGGGCCAGGCTACATGCGGATCCCCAGGACCGAGGCCATGCACCACTTGAGGATGCCGCCGCCGACCGGGCCCAGGCGCGGGATCCATGCCTTGGCGGCCGCAACCGCGCCGCCGGGGCCGCCGAACATGAAGCCGGCGACGATCGGGGCGGCGACGAAGCCGAAGCCGCCGAGGCATCCGGCGAACATGGCCGTGTCGGCCGCCCAGTTCCGCTTCACCGGAGTCACTTCCGGCCGCAGGTTGGCAAGCGCCGGGGCGGCGACGGTCTCCGCGGCCGCCTCCTGCGTGGCGCCGAGCGGTTCGCCGACCACCTGCGACACCGCCGGAGCGGTGGGGGTGGTCGGTGCGGCGATGGCGGCGGTGGTGCCGCTGAGCAGGATCGCCGCCGTGCTCACGACGGTGATGCTGGCCTTACGGATGGCGCTGGTCATTGCTGGCTACCTTCCTTCTGGCGGAGGTCGAGGTGTGGTTCCGCCGTCGTTCCGGTCGCCGGTGCGCGACCGTGAACTACAACATATTTGTATTACAAATATACGTCAAGTGTGTCTATCAAGATGCTTTGCTGTTGATGAGACAAGCGGCTCGGGTGTACATATTCAGGCAGGTTGTAGGCCATAATGGACGTATGACCACTTGCGAGTGATCGCGGCGACTCGACGAAGGGATGACGCCATGCGCGGCGAAGGGAAGAGCAAACCGGCCGGGAAGACCAAGACCTTGCAGGTCCGCGTCGACGAGGAGACAGCGCGGCATTTCGCTGCGATCGCGCGGGCGCGGCGGATGACCGAGTCCCAGCTGCTGCGCGCGACGATCTCGGAGATGCTGCGCAGTTCGGAGAGCAATGTCGATGTGCTCAAGGCCGAGCTGCGGGCGGAGTTCGAGGCGGCCGAGGCCGCGCTCGATGAATTGAGCTCGGAGTCCAGGCAGGCCGCCGTCGCGGCGGGGTCCCGTCAGCGGTCGACTCGCTAGGAGCCTCGCCACGGGGGACACGGAGACGATCGTGAGGGCGGGATACTCACGATCAGGGGCAGCTCTTGAGCACATAGACCGGCATGGCCGTCACCAGGACCGGGCTGTTGCCGTCCCGGACCAGAACGTTGATCGGGCGCAGATTGTAGCCGCAGAAGAACAGGGCGGGATCGGAGCTGACGGCGAGCTCGAACTGGTAGACGATCTCGCCTTCTTCGTCCATCGCGACGGGGGTGTAGGTCGTGGCCAGCTGCAGGGCGCCGATGCCGGGGGCGGCGTTGGCGTCGTTGACGAGCATCGTCGTGCCGGGCGTGATCGTCAGTCCCGCATCGAGCCCCAACGCCAGCTCGATGTTCTGATCGGTGCCCAGGGCGGGATCACGCCAGCCCAAGTGGATCTCGGCTCTCAGCCGGTGATCGACCCCGGTCACGAACGCGTCGTCGGGAAGGTCTCCGGCGACCGACTGCATGCGGGGATGGGGCTGCTGCTCGCTTTCGTGGACGAGCACACGGGCCACCACATTCGGCACCGCCGGCCCGACATAGGTTTCCGGGAACCCCGGTGGGAGCGCGATCTCGGTCGCGGTGACGATGTCCGGGTTCTCGGTCGGGCCGTGCGAACTTCCCGCAAGATAGCCAGCGACAATCCCCGCGATCGCCAGACCGGCGGTGAAGGCGAGCCTTGTCGGCAGGCTCAGGCCGTTGATGCGCCGCTCGAGCAGGGCCACCTTGTTCTTGATCCGGCCCGGCGGAAGGATGCTCTGCAGGGAGAACGGGTCCGGCACAGACGCTTCGGGAATCGTGAAACGGCGCAGGACATCGACCAGCGCGGGCACCGCGGTCTGGGCGCTGTAGTCGTCGTGGGGAATCACTTCCGCCAGGCAGTGGAAGTCCCGGGTCGCGGCCGGGTGAGTGGTCGGCTCCATCGTCGCCGAGTTCGGCCCCGCGGCCGTTTCCACGACCAGGGTGGCCAAGATCAGCGCCGCGCCCTCGATGTAGGTCAATCCCAGAGCGACCAATCGGGGATCCCGCAGCTCCAGCGCCGGGTCCAAGACGATCTCATTGCCTCGGCGAAGCATCATGAACGCCACGTGCCCGCCCAGCAGGAGAGGCCAATCCGGCAGGTTCCCGCCCGACTCCTTCTCCATCCCGGCATTCAAGCGTGCGGTCTCCATCGCGGTGCTCAACACCGCCACATCGATGGATTCATGAGTCACTGTGTCCGGGAGACTCACTATCTCAAGGACTTTCAGTGCCAGCGTCTTCAGCTTGGCAGTGTTCATCTCGACCACCGCGCCATAGTAGTGGCGGGTCACATGCCTGTCGGCGGTCTTCGTAACGCCCGACCCCTTCCCAGCAGATCATTCATGCAATACCGTAATACATTCATCAATGCAACGGAGAGTGCAGACATGTCCGAGAGCCGTCCGAGAACAAAGATCCTGACCGTCTTAGGTACCGTCGCCGCGGCCGCCCTCTGCACAGCTTTTCTCGGCTGCCCCACCGCGGCCGCCGCCGACGTGCCACTGGACTTGCACGCCCAATGCGCAACCCAATACCCCGAAACCCCCCACGCCTACGCCGGCCACCCCATCCTGATCGCACCCGGCAACGCCTACTCCTGGCGCTGCGAACAACCCTCCAAACTGCCCGGCGGCGGCCTGCTCTCCAGCCTTTTCCTCGACACCGACGCCTTCTGCGTCAACAACCGTCTAGGCCACGCGCTCGCCCTCGACACCGACAACCCCCACAGCTGGGTCTGCCGCCAATAACCGGCACACCGCCGCCACCATCTCCAGCGCAGGCAATCGGACTCCTGATCCGACGCCCGGAGGCTCCAACGCAGGCCCGGCCCGGTATTCGACGCCGACCGAACGCATCCCAGGTCTCAGCCTAGAGGCTTGGGACTCAGCTCAGCAGGCCGCTCAACAGGTCGATGAGACGCACAACCGTCTCGATGCGCTCGATGAAGGTGCCTGTGGTGATCACAACGCGTCCCGCTCGGCGCAGCCTCTGCCTCCACCTGCCATGAGGGTTCGCCGGGCTGGCGTCAGAAGGCTCGGGATCACCGGAAGGTGCTGGTGTTCGGTCGTTATCGGACATGAGCGGGCACCGTAGACAGGTGGGGTGCAGCGACCGATCCGACGAGAAAAGTGACAGTTCGCGCAGTGCCGGGACATCCGGGCTCCTCAGCAGAAGGATCTCGCCCGGCCAGAGGCCAGCAGCAACAGCGCCACCAACAAGAGCCTGCCTACCGAGCCGCTACACCCCTGTGCGGTCCGATACAGGATTTATCCCCGCGCTCCAGCGACCCCGACCATCCGAACTACTCGCCTTGTAAGCGAAAGGGCGTCGTTGGTCCGGTCGAACCGGGTGCCGAAAACGTCTGCAACACTCGTAATGAAAAGGTCGGCAGTTCGCCTCTACTACCGGTCTCGGGCCAGGCTCCTCTGTGGCAGAGTGCCTGGCCGGAGGCCAGTGACAGGTGTACGCGAACACGATAACCGCCGCGTAGTAATCGAAGTCTTTGCCACCTCCGACACGCGGAGGCGTGCCCCGGAGCGGGGACGGCTCGGTCAGAAGGTCGGGAACATGGCTCCCTGAACCCAGACGACCGCGGCAACCGCGGTCGGCGGCAGGCTGAGGACGAACTGGTTGCCCTCGTTCTGGGACAGGACGATCCTGAGCCAGCCGTTGTCCTGCGGGACCGCGGCGTCGACATCGACGTGGCAGATCGTTGGGCGGTTGCTGTCCCACTGGAGCGGGAGCGTGTGCGGCAAGGACGCGGCGGCTTCGGGGGTCAGGTAGACGCGTTCGTTCGACATGAAGCCACACGATAGGAGCGCGGGCCGAACACGCCCCGGCATCCCAGGGCGTGTCCATGAGCAGTGCCGTGGATGGTCGCAAGCCCGGTAGCTGGTTGAATGTCTTCGCCACACCTGCCTGCCCTTCGGCCGCCCTGGCTCGGCGCAGGTGTGGTGTTCGGATACCGGCAGCGTCGCCGGGCGCGGTCAAGCACCCGGCCCATCCGGCGACGCTGCACCGATCGACATTTCTTCCGATCGGAGACAGCCCCCACCGGCTGACCTCGCCCAGCGGGCGTGGAGATCCGCGGTGTCGGTCACCTTCCGCCCGACCGTTGTGCAGCTGTCGCTGCGTTCAGGCAGGCCCTGCAGCACAGGGATCGTCGGCGGCGGCACCGGCCTCGCGCTCAGGGCCGCATCAGGCTCCCCCGGCCAGAGGACATCCCGCCCGCTCAGTCCTGAGCCTCGGCCTTCATCGCGGGCGAGTCACCGGCCGGGGACCGCACAAGCCCGTGCTGCCTGTGCTGCTGCCACTGCCCGGCTCCACGGTGCAGGCGAGTATGTCCTTGTAGATCCCGGGGGTGCCGGGATCTGCGGTGATGACGTGCGGGGTTGCAGCACCCGGGGCGGGGGTTTGCCCTTCGGCACCGGCGGAGGCGGTGGTCATGATGGTCGCCGCAGCGATGGCCGCGAGGGCGGCGACGGTGCGATTGCGTGCTGTCGGATTGTTGAACATGGCAGGTGCGCTCCGTTTCGGCGTGAAGAGTTCCACCAAGGTAGCGACTATGAAGTGTTTCAGTTTCGAAAAGGATGCCCCCGGTTCTGGGGGCCGGATCACCCTGTACCGGGCGGCGCCGCGAGCCCAGGTCGAGTCCGCGTTCCCGCACGCGGGCCCGCTTTTGACCCGGCGGTGCAATCTCGATCTGATCGCCGAGCACTACGACGACCTGCTCCGGCTGGCCGGGTCGCTGAAGTTCGGGCACGCCACCGCGTCGCTGCTGGTCGGCAAGCTGTCGGCGTCGGGCCGGCAGAACGCCCTCGCGGCGGCGCTCAAGGAGTACGGGGCGCTGCGGCGCACGATCTACGCCGCCCGGTATCTGTCCGACCCGGGCTATCGACGCAAGATCTCCCGCCAGCTCAACAAGGGCGAATCCCTGCACGCGCTCCGCCGCGACCTGCTCTACGCGCATGAAGGAACCGTGCGCGCGAGGCACCTGGAGGGACAGACCGAACAGGCATGGTGCCTCACGTTGGCGACCAACGCCGTCATCGCCTGGACCACAGAGTATTACGGGCTGGCGGCCGAACAGATGCGGCGGGCCGGGCGGCGCATCGACGACGAGGTGCTGACGCACATCTCCCCGGCCCACAGCGAGAACATCAACTTCTTCGGCGCCATCGAGGTCGACATCGACGCCGAACTCGCCCAGCTCGGCCCCACCGGGTACCGGCCGCTGCGCGTGCGCGACACCCTGTTCTGACCCGGGGGAAACCGAGAGACACCCAGCCGAGAGGATCCGGCGGCTGCGCGGCCTTGACCCTGTACTCGGGTACAGGGTTGAGAATGTGTGCATGCGGACCGGTGAGCTGGCAGCCAGGGCGGGGATCAACGCGCAGACCCTGCGCTATTACGAGCGCCGTGGTCTGCTCGCGCGACCGGCGCGGTCCCCGGCAGGCTACCGCAGCTACCCCGACGAGGCGGTCGCGGTGGTCAGGTTCGTCAAACGATCCCAGGAGCTGGGGTTCACCCTCGACGAGGTCGCCGAACTGCTGCGGCTGGCCGACGGCGGCCCCGACGACTGCGACACCGCCCGCGCACTGGCCGAGTCGAGGGTTGCCGAGCTGGAACGGCGTATCGCGGACCTGCAGCGCATGCGCGGCTCGCTGGCAGAGTTGATCGCGACGTGCGAGCTGCCCCGCAACCGCCGGTCCTGTCCGATCCTGACCTCGCTGCACGAAGGAGACCACCCGTGAAACTGGAAATCCTCCAGGTCCCCGACTGCCCCAACGTGGCGGTACTCGAACAGCGCATCCGGCAGGCGACCGCCGGCCAGCCGGTGCAGCTCGAGATCACCCGCCGTGTGATTGACGATCCCGGCCGGGCCGCCACCGCGGGTATGACCGGATCACCCACCCTGCTGGTCGACGGCTGCGACCCGTTCGCAACGCCGGGCCAGGTCCCGAGCCTGTCGTGCCGCCTCTACCCCTCCGACACCGGGCGGCTCGACGGCGCACCCTCGGTCGCCGCGTTGCGCGCCGCGTTGCGGCTCGTCCCGGACGGCACCGCGGCACTCGGGGACGACACCGCATCCTCATGCTGCACCCCACCCGCCGCCGAATCTCCGGCAACAGTGCTCCGCGCCTGGCGCGCCGCCGCGCAACCGGCAGACCCCACCGAAAAGGCTGTGCACCAGGCGATCCTGCGTGCCTTCGCCACCGATGGGCAGGCGCCGACCGGTGACGATCTGACCGAGATGGCCGCCGGGCCCGACGTGCCGGTCGAGCAGCTACTGCGCCGCCTGCACGACGCCGACATCGTCCGCCTCGACGCGACCGGGAGCATCGCGGCGGCGTATCCATTCTCGGCCACACCGACGCCGCATCGAGTCCGGATCGCTGGTGGAGCCACGGTTTCGGCCATGTGCGCGGTCGACGCGCTCGGTATGGCCGCGATGCTCGACACGCCGGTGACGATCACCTCCGCCGACCCGGTGACCGCCGACCCGATCACGGTCACCGTTGACGGCGGGCACGTCACCGCCGACCCGGCCACCACGGTCGTCTTCGTCGGCGCACAGGCCGGCCCAGGCCCGTCCGCCGACACCTGCTGCCACTACCTCAACTTCTTCACCGACCGCGCCAGCGCCCAGGGCTGGGCAGACACCCACCCCGGCATCGGCGGCGTTATCGTCGAACTCCCCGACGCCCACCACCTCGGCACCACCATTTTCGGGCACCTGCTGCACAGCTGACCGCACCCGGGCGTGCCACGGATAACACCCTGTTATCTGTGGCACCATGAAACCCGGCCTGCGACGACTCCGCTCCGGCGGTGCGCGAAGCGGCCCTGTTATCTGTGGCAAGCAGGCCAGGGAGGTCACAATGTTGTCGTCCGGGATCACCGTCCGCGCCGCCGGCGACGGCTTCCTCGACTCGATCCGCTCCCCGAACACCCGCCGCTCCTACGCCATCGCCGTCGATAAGACCACCGCCAGGCTCGGCGAGGCCCGGCCGCTGGCCAATGTCGCCGACGACGAGATCGGCGAAACCCTGGAAACTTTGTGGGGCGAGGCGGCGGTCAACACCTGGAACGCCCGCCGCGCCGCGGTCGCGTCTTGGCTGGCGTGGTGCCGCGAGCACGGACACCTCGCCCCGGCGGTCCCCGCGTGGGTGAAACGCTCCACCCCGCCGGACTCGGCCACCCCGGTGCGCTCGCGCACCGCGATCGACCGGCTCATCACCCGCCGCGACATCGACCTGCGGGAGAAGACGCTGTGGCGGATGCTCTACGAAACCTGCGCCCGCACCGAGGAACTGCTCCAGGTCAACATCGAAGACCTCGACCTGGCCGGGCGGTGCTGCCCGGTGAAGTCCAAGGGCGCCAAGCCCCGCACCCGCCGCCGCGGTGCCACCCACCACGAGTACGCGCACGAGCTCGTGTACTGGGACGCGGGCACCGCCCGGCTTCTGCCACGCCTCACCAAGGGCCGCACCCGCGGACCGCTGTTCGTCACCCACCGCCGACCGGGCCCCGGCAAGGCCGCCGCCGACCGGGACATCTGCCCCGACACCGGCCTGGCCAGGTTGTCCTACGGCCAGGCCCGCGCCGTGCTGGATGCCGCCACAGCGACGAATGGCCCCGGCACCGGCTGGGACCTGCACGAACTCCGGCATTCTGGCCTGACGCATCTCGGCGAGGCCGGAGCCAGCCTGCTCGAGCTAATGGCCAAGTCTCGCCACCGCAAACCCGACAACCTGCGCCGCTACTTCAAACCCTCACCGGCAGCCATGCGCGGAATCACCAGCCTCCTCGGTCCCGACCGCAGCCACCGATAGCGGCCGCCAACAACGGCTCGTCCGTCTACCCGCTGACCAGGCGCTACGCGAACTTCGTTGTTTTTTGCGCCATTACTGCCGGAACCCCGACCCAGTCCATGGCAGCCGTCGGCTCCTCGGCCGACAACGCTCTGGCCGAGTCGTTCAACGCCACCATCAAGCGCGAGGTCCTCCAAGACGCCGCCTGCTGGCCCGACGAGGCCACCTGCCGCCGCGAGGTCTTCCGCTGGCTCGTCCGCTACAACACCCGCCGCCGTCACTCCTGGTGCGGCTACCTGTCCCCGTCCACCTACGAGGCCCGCCGGGCCGCTACGCTGCCAACCGCTGCGTAATCACCCACCGTGTCCAAGATCCGGGGGTAGGGCCCAGCTGAAGGTTCGCGGTGACCGGACAACAGGCAGACTCCTTCCTCGTGGGGAAGGAACCATCAGCCCCGGACCGGGGCGGTTCAGACGGCCCATAGGTCGGTCGTCTCGGCGGAGATCCATCGCCTGCGGACTCATCATAGCGTTGCGGTGCGGTTCGCTCCCTTTCCCGCTGCGTCCGTGACGGCGCGCCTGTGACATCACCTTTCGTGGGAGATCTGTCCTGCGCGAGGTTGTGCAGCAGCTTGCTCGACCTTGGGCCAACCATCCATGGCGTGATCCAGGCATCGGCGAGCAAGAGTGGACCGCGCGTCGGTGGCCAGTCTCGGCGAGTCCGGTCGGGCAAACAACTCGGTCGCCGATCAGCAGCAGGTCAGGGCGCTGGTGGTAAGCGAAGACCGGAGATGCGTTCGATGTCGATGCCGATGACCTGGTCGTGGGGTGTGGTGACCCAGGGGCGTCGGGGGATGTCGGCGGCGGCGACGAGTTCGTCGATGTCGGAGATGGCTGTGGCGGGTCCGGTGATCAGCACGGTCCATCCGCTGTGGGAGTCGGGATCGATGCGGTCCACTTGTACCGCCACGGTCTGGCCGGTGACCGCGCTGCCGTGGGCGCCTGGCACGGTCCACACCACGATGCGGTCACCGGCGACGGTGAAGTTGATCGGCCGGATCGCCGGGACCCCGTCCTCGAGGTAGGCGATGCGGGCGACCGGGACCGACCGCAGCAGGACCCGGCACTCGGTGTCGCTGATTGTCGACAGCTTTTTCATCGCTTGAGTTCCTTTCGGCGGGAAGGTTGTCTGCCCGGATCGGTCCTGTTCGCGGCCGGTGTCCGGTCAGTGGGAGCGGTGCAGGGAGTCGATGGCTGCTCGCAGTCTGGTCGTGGCGTCGGCGGCGATGGGTGCCAGCGCGGGTTGGTTGGTGAGCTGCACCATCAGTTGGGGGTTCATCGCCTCGATGATGATGTCGGTGTCGTTGTCGGGTGAGCGGCGCACGACGACGTTGCAGGGCAGCAGCAGTCCGATCTGGCGGTCGATCTCGACCGCGCGGTGGGCCAGGGGCGGGTTGCAGGCGCCCAGGATGCGGTAGTCCTCCATGTCGTGGCCGAGTTTGGCTTTCAGGGTGGCCTGCATGTCGATCTCGGTGAGCACGCCGAAGCCCTGTTCGGCCAGCGCGCGCTTGGCGGCGTCGACGGCGTCGTCGAAGCTGGCGGTCACGGTGGTGGACAGTCCCAGGTCGGTTCCGGTGTCGGTCATGTGCGGGCTCGCTTTCTCGGTTCGGTGACGCTGAGGGGTGGCCGGTGGTCAGGTACGCGCGACCGTGCAGGTCGCGGTGCCGGCGGGCAGGCCGAGGCGGGCCATGAGCAGGCTGGCCGGGCACCAGCCGAGCGCGCTGTAGAGCAGCAGGTTGGCACCGACCAGGGCGGTCAGTATCAGCCACCACGGTGAGAGGGTCGCGGCCAGGGCGGCGCTGAGCAGGATCAGCGTTCCCGCCAGCAACGGCACCACTCGGTCGATGGTCCAGGTGCGCGGTCGCGTGGGCAGCGTCATGACGTGTTATCTCCTTGTCCTCGGTCCCGGTCCAGGACCGAGGCGGGTAGGGGTCAGGCCAGGGTGAGGAACAGTTTTTCCAGTTCCTCGACCGTCATCGGGTCGGCGCCTTCGCCGGGTTGTCCGGCCAGGCATTCGCGCAGCCCGGTGGCGACGATCTTGAATCCGGCCCGGTCCAGGGCGCGTGAGACCGCCGCGAGCTGGGTGACGACGTCTTTGCAGTCGCGTCCCTGCTCGATCATCGCGATCACGCCCGCGAGCTGTCCGTGTGCGCGGCGCAGCCGGTTCAGTACCGGTGCGATGCTGTTCTCGTCGCCGACCATGGTGGTGTCTCCGTTCTCGTGCCGTACCCCTCCCAAGATACCCGATGGGGTATTCCGGGAGGGGTTCGCGCACGTCAGTGGTGAGCGAAGCTGATGGTGGGCAGCACCCGGGTCAGCCACGCCGGGCTCCACCAGGCAGCGTGCCCGGTCAGGCGCAGCATGACCGGCAACAGCACCAGCCGCACCAGGATCGCGTCGAGCAGGACCGCGACACCGAGGATGATGCCCATCTCCTTGGGAGGCAGTGGGTCGGCCAGGGCGAAGGTGAAGAACACCGCCACCATGACCGCCGCGGCGGCGAAGATGACCCGCCCCGAATGCGCGAGCCCGTCGACGTGCGCGGCGTGGGGGTCGCCGGTGCGTTCGTAGTGTTCTTTGGCGGTAGCCAGCAGAAACACCGTGTAGTCCATGGCGATGGCGAAGATCATCGCGAAGAAGAACACCGGCCCCCACCCGTCGAGGAACCCCTGTGGAGTGAAGCCGAGCAGTTCGGCGCCGTGCCCGTCCTGGAAGATCAGTTTGGCCACCCCGAACGCGGCCGCGGTCGAGAGCAGGCTGACCAGGGTGCCCAGGGCCGCGATGAGCGGGGCCTGCAACGCGATCAGCAACAACACGAACCCGAGCACCAAGATGATGCCCACCACGATCGGCAGATAGTCGTCGAGGGCTTGTTGCAGGTCGAGGTTTTCCGCCGCCGCGCCCCCGACCACCGCGTCGGCGGGCAGGTCGGCGCGCAACTGGTCCAGGATTTCGGCCATCTGCGGTGCGGAGGGATCGACTGCGGGCATGGCCTGCATCATCACCAGATCGGCGCCGTCGGCGGCGGGCTGGGGCGGGGTGAGCATGACGATGCCGTCGCTGGCGCGCGCGATGGTCGCGGTGGCCGCCGCGTCGGCGGTCGGGGTGATGATCGAGAGCATGCCCGGGGCGCCCGGGCCCATCTGCTCGGCGATCAGTTCATAGCCTTGGCGCACCGGCGCGTCGGTGGGCACGACGGCGATCGAGGGCATCGCGGTTTTGAGCCCGAACACCGGTGCGGCCAGCCCGATCAGGATGGCCAGTGCCACCGCGGCGAACGGCCACGGGTGCTTGTGCAGGATCTGGCCCCACCGCGCGAAGACCGGCGAGCGGTGCTGCTGGCGGCGCGCGTAGGGCAGCGCGGCGGCGTTGACCTTGGTGCCGAGCGCGCCGAGGACGGCGGGCAGCAGGGTCAGGGTCGCGGCGAGTACGAACACCACCGCGAGCATGATCCCGACCGCCATGGTCCGCACGGCGGGAGCGGGCACGATCAGCACCGCCGACAAGCTCACCAGCACCGTCAGCCCTGAGAGCAGGACGGCTTTGCCTGCGGTGTCCATGGTTTCGGCGACCGCGGCGCGGGGATCGCCGGTGCGGGCCAGCGCGTCGCGGAAGCGCGCGACCAGGAACAGCGCGTAGTCGATGCCCAGGGCCAGGGCGAACATCATGGCGAAGTTCATCGCCCACACCGAGATCGGGGTGATCTGGTTCAGCAGCACCAGTCCACCTGCGGAGGCCACCAAGCCCGCGAGGGTCAGCAGCAGCGGCAGCCCGGCCGCGACCAGTGACCCGAACGCCAGGACCATGATCGCCAGGGTGACCGGCCACGACAGCATCTCGGCCTGGATCATCGCGTCGTGGTTGGCGGCGTTGAAGTCGCTCCACAGCGCCGAGGCCCCGGTCGGATACACCTCGATCCCGTCTTCGGACAGCGCGGTCAACGCGGCTTTGTGCTCGTCGACGGCTTTGACCATGTCATCGGTGGAGGCATTGGCGCCCGCGATCACGATGCCGGTGTGTCCGTCAGGGCTGATCGTGAAGCCCGGTTGCGGGGCGATCACCTGCCCGATCCGCTCGTCCCCGGCGAAGACCGCCGTGACCTGCTCAACCACGCGTGCCATCGCCGGGTCGCCGATCGTGGCGGTGTCGGAATGGATCACCACCTGCACCGCGGCCGAGGAGTTACCGCCGAAGTGCTGCTGAGCCAGCTCTCTGGCGCGCACCGATTCCGAGCCGTTGGCCTGCCACCCGGCCCCGGCCAGGGAGGTGAACACACTCGGCGCGGCGGCGCCCAGCGCGACCAGCACCAGCAGCCATATCCCGATCACTGCCCGGGTGCGCCCGGCCATGAACGCGCCCCACCGGCCCAGAAGCCCCGGACTCGAGTCCGGGTGCTGGCCGCCAGCGGCGGTCCCAGCGAGTCTCGTCTCGACCATACAGCCCTCCTTAGATACCCTTGGGGGTATATTCAATCCCGCGACGACAATACCCTATGGGGTATCGTGGTGT